>NZ_JPRF03000012.1 GCF_001188955.3 Kitasatospora aureofaciens
CGGGGCCGCGCCTCGCCGCGTCGCCCGCCCGTTGCCACCGGTGGCCGCCGCCCCGCGGGCCGCGAGCTCGCTGAGCCGCTCGTGCAGTGCGGCCGCGCCGGGCCGCTCGGCGGGCTCCTTGGCGAGGCAGGCACGGATCAGCGGGGCGAGCTGCGGCGGTACGGCCGACAGGTCGGGTTCCTCGTGGACGACCCGGTACAGCATCACTTCGGAGGACGCCCCGGAGCCGAACGGGGTGTCCCCCGTGAGCGCGTACGCGAGGGTGGCCCCGAAGGCGAAGACGTCGGTGGCCGGGGTGACGGCGGCGCCGCGCACCTGCTCGGGTGCGAGGAAGCCGGGGGAGCCGACCGCCGTGCCGACGTGGGTGAGGGTGCTGGCGCCGCGCGACCACGCGATGCCGAAGTCGATGATCCGCGGGCCGCGGGGCGAGAGCAGGATGTTGGAGGGCTTGAGGTCGCGGTGGACGACCCCGGCCTCGTGCACCTTGACCAGCCCGTCGGCCAGCGCGGCCCCGATCCGGGCGGCGTCCGGCCAGCTGAGCGGCCCCTCGTCGCCGACCTGCTTGTAGAGGGACGGCCCGGGGACGTACGCGGTGGCGAGCCAGGGGCGGTCGGCTTCGATGTCGGAGCCGACGACCCGTGCGGTGCAGCCGCCGCGGATCCGGGAGGCGGCGGCGATCTCGCGGGCGAAGCGGGTGCGGAACTCCTGGTCCTCGGCGAGTTCGGCGCGGATCAGTTTGAGGGCGACGCGCTGTCCGCGGCGGTCGGAGCCGAGGTAGACCACGCCCATGCCGCCGGCTCCGAGTCGCCGGTGGAGGCGGTAGGGCCCGACGATGCGGGGGTCCTCACGCCTCAGCCGCATCATCGCCATGTCTCGTTCCCCGTCAGCCTGTGGGTGAGGCCCCGTCGGTTGGGGCATCGTCAGTTCCTGTCTGGCACAGCTTACGGACTGCCTGCTGCGGTGTGCTGATACGCAACACCTCAAGCCACCGTGCGATTGTCGGATCGTGCTCTGAGCTGCAGGTCACAGGGACGCCGAATCGTTTCTCGGGGTTGCCCCTCAGGGTTCCCTCGGGGGCGGGGGGAGTCGGCCCTCCCCCTCCGGTAGTACGCCTTGAGTTGGAGCGTCATCCTCCGGGATGCCCGAGGAACAGTACGACGGCATGACGTCCGAACGGCCCCCTGACCAATAGCGTTGTGCTCAGCGGTGGACGGGGAGCTCGTCCCCCGAGGTAAGCCGTCCACCGCCCCACTCGACCGGATCAGGAGCAAGGCCATGGCAACGCAGCAGACGGGCACCACCCGCCGCCGTCGGCCGGCCTTCACCCAGCCCCAGTCCGCCGAGCAGCGCACCCGGCACCCCGCCGTGGCGCTGGCCATGGCCCTGCCGTGCGCCGTGCTCCTGGTACTGCTGTTCGGCGGGTGGGAGCAGATGGCGAAGCAGGCCGAAGCCCTGGCCGAGCTGATCGGCCGCTGAGGCAACCCAGGCCGCCCAGGCCGCCGAGGCCGAGGAAGCCACTGAAAGAGGAACACCAGAACGGGCACTGTTCCCCTGGGGACGGGGAGCAGTGCCGCCGGGGAGGCCGCGGCCGCGATGACACGCGGACGGGCGAGAGCGGTGCGCAGAGCGCCCCGGCAGGCGGAGACGCCGCGTACGGACGTCGGTGAGGGCGACCGTACGCGGCTCTTCTCTTTCCGTCCCCCGGGAGCATCCACCGCCGGAACGACGAAAGGGCCGAGGCTGCGACCCTGACGGATCGCGGCCTCGGCCGTTACTGTGCGCGATACTGGGATTGAACCAGTGACCCCTACCGTGTCAAGGTAGTGCTCTCCCGCTGAGCTAATCGCGCCTGGTGTGGCGGTTGTGCAGCAGGCCCCGAGGGGCCCGTTACTGTGCGCGATACTGGGATTGAACCAGTGACCCCTACCGTGTCAAGGTAGTGCTCTCCCGCTGAGCTAATCGCGCCTGGTGTGGCGGTTGTGCAGCAGGCCTCGAAGGGCCCGTTACTGTGCGCGATACTGGGATTGAACCAGTGACCCCTACCGTGTCAAGGTAGTGCTCTCCCGCTGAGCTAATCGCGCCTGGTGAGGCGTTCCTGCAGCAGGCCCTGTAGGGCCCGACGTGCGCGATACTGGGATTGAACCAGTGACCCCTACCGTGTCAAGGTAGTGCTCTCCCGCTGAGCTAATCGCGCGGGGAGGTCTCCCGGAAGAACCGGGAGAGCCTCTTGGAGGTGGAGACGGGATTTGAACCCGTGTACACGGCTTTGCAGGCCGTTGCCTCGCCTCTCGGCCACTCCACCAGGCAACACACGAAGAACGATCTTACACTGTTCTCCATCGAGCGGACGACGAGATTCGAACTCGCGACCCTCACCTTGGCAAGGTGATGCTCTACCAACTGAGCCACGTCCGCCTGTCTCCCGGGATCTTCACCGCTTTTCTTCGGCTGCGCTCCCCGGCGACGTGTTGAACTCTAGCGGATTCCCGGGCCAGCTAAAAATCCGTTCCCGCAGCGTGCCGAGGGGATGCCCCGCCGAGTGCCGTCCCGTCAGCCCTTCCGACCGGTCACCGGCCACCACCTGCGGCGCTCCCGGACGATCATCCGCAGGTCACCGGGCGCACACCCGCCCGACGCACTCAGCTGCTCGTACGCGGGGCGCGGGGAGTTCCGCGGCCGACCGGGGCCGCGCCCCCGGACCTACACTTCAGGCACCGCTGCCCAGTACCACCGAGCAGGAGAACCGTGTCCGGCCACCCCGACCCCCGCACCCCGCTCGCCCGCTTCGGAGGCCGCGTGGCCACCGGACTGCGCGACGTCACCTCGGACCCGGCCGCGCTCGAATCCTCCGGCTACTGGGCCGTCGCCCACGACTTCGAGGGCCGGCTGATCTGCGCCCGCTTCGACGACGTCCGCCCGGCCTCCGCCCCGCCCTCGGGCGCCGGCTGGCACGGCCCGGACGCCGGCAGCTGGCACAGCTCCCTGGACCGCGCCGCCTACACGGCGGGCGTGCGCCGCATCCGCGAGCACATAGCCGCCGGCGAGGTCTACCAGGCCAACCTCTGCCGAGTGCTGTCCGCACCGCTCCCCGACCCCGACCGCAGCGACATCGACGCCCTCACCGGCCTCCTCGCCCACGGCAACCCCGCCCCCTACGCGGGCACCATCCGGCTGCCCGAGCACGGTGTCGAGATCGCCACCGCCTCCCCCGAGCTCTACCTGCACCGCAGCGGACGCACCGTCTCCTCCGGCCCGATCAAGGGCACCGGCCGCACCGAGGACGACCTCCTCGAGAAGGACCACGCCGAGAACGTGATGATCGTCGACCTGGTCCGCAACGACCTCGGCCGGGTCTGCGAGACCGGCAGCGTCACCGTCCCCGACCTGTGCGTCGTCGAGAAGCATCCCGGCCTGGTCCACCTGGTCTCCACCGTCGAGGGCACCCTGCGCGACGGCGCCGGCTGGCCCGAGCTGCTCACCGCCACCTTCCCGCCCGGCTCGGTCACCGGCGCCCCCAAGTCCAGTGCCCTCCGGATCATCGACGCCCTGGAGACCGCCCCTCGCGGCCCCTACTGCGGCGCCGTCGGCTGGGTCGACGCCGACCGCGGCGTGGGCGAACTCGCCGTCGGCATCCGCACCTTCTGGCTCGACCGGCAGGACCCGGAGGCACCCGTCCTGCGCTTCGGCACCGGCGCCGGCATCACCTGGGGCTCCGACCCGGACCGGGAGTGGGCGGAGACCGAACTGAAGGCCGCCCGACTGGTCGCGATAGCGTCGGGCAGCGACACCGGCAGAGGCAGCGAAACCGGCGAAGGCACCAACACCGGCAGAGGCACTTACACCGGTAGTGACACCGACACCGGCAGCGCCGCCGAAACCGCCACCGACCACGAGCCGCACCGCGCCTAGGAGCAGCCCCCGATGCACAACCGCACCACGAGCTGGGTCAACGGCTCCCTCGTCGACTCCGCCGACGCCGCCGTTTCGGTCCTCGACCACGGCCTCACCACCGGCGACGGCGTCTTCGAGACCATGAAGGCCGTCGACGGCCGGGCCTTCGCGGTCACCCGCCACCTCGACCGGCTCACGCGCTCCGCCCGCGGCCTCGGCCTGCCCGACCCTGACCACGACCTGGTCCGCGAGGCCTGCGACCAGGTCCTCGCCGCCAATCCGGCCCCGCTCGGCCGCCTGCGCGTCACCTACACCGGCGGCAACGCCCCGCTCGGCTCCGAGCGCGGCACCACCGGCCCCACCCTGGTCGTCGCACTCGGCGCCATCAACCGCCGCCCCGACGAGACCGCCGTCGCCGTCGTCCCCTGGCGCCGCAACGAGCACAGCGCCGTCGCCGGCCTCAAGACCACCTCCTACGCCGAGAACGTCGTCGCCCTCGCCGCCGCCCACCGCGTCGGCGCCTCCGAAGCACTGTTCGCCAACACCGCCGGCCGGCTCTGCGAGGGCACCGGCTCCAACGTCTTCGTGGTCATCGGCGGCCGCCTGCTCACCCCCACCCTCGCCTCCGGCTGCCTGGCCGGCATCACCCGGCGGCTGGTCATCGACTGGTGCGGCGCCGAGGAGGCCGACCTGCCGCTCAGCGCCCTCCAGGACGCCGAGGAGATCTTCCTGACCTCCACCACCCGTGACGTCCAGGCCGTCACCCGCGTCGACGACCGCGAACTGCCCGGCACCGGCCCGGTCACCGCCAAGGCCATGACCGTCTTCGCCGAGCGCAGCGGCGACGACCTCGACCCCTGATCCCACCCCCGGGGCGGCGCCCCGGCCAGACGGTGCGGGCGGCGCGGATAACCTTCCCGGCGAGGGGAAGGGACCACCACATGACCACCACGCTGCGCCCCGAGGGCCCGGAGACACCCACCACGGCCGGCGGCCGCACCAGACGCTGGCGGATCCTGAGCAACGGTCACCAGGTCGGCGCCCTGCGCACCACCTCCGCCCGCCATGGGACTCAACTCTGGGGCGAGATATCTGAGTTGGAGATCACCGAGGCCCGCGGCCGGGGGCGCGGCACCTTCGGCGCGCTGGCCGCGGAGGAGGTGCTGCGCAACTGGGGCTGCGCCCGGGTGGATGTGGTCGTCCCCGAGTCCGCCCAGGCCGCCCGCGGACTCGCCGCCACCCTCGGCTACGCCGAGCGGATGCGGAACCTGGGCAAGAGCCTGACCGCCGCCCCGCCGCTGCCCGGCGGCGTCACCGCCCGCCCGATCGGCGCCGCAGAGTTCCCGGCCTGGCTCGACCGGGCGGCCCGGGCGTACGTCCGCTCCCTGATGGACTCCGGCCTCACCGAGGAGCAGGCCCGGGCCAAATCGCGCCTGGACCACCACAACGTCCTCCAGCAGGGTGCCGACACCCCCGGCGTCGTCCTGCGCCGCCTCTACCGGGCGGGCGGCGACGACCGGGCGGCCGCCGAGCCGCTCGGCTCGCTCTGGGTGGACCTCCACCTGCGCGACCTGCCGGACGGCACCCCGCTCGCCTGGGTCATGGTGGTCGAGGTGTCCCCGGCCCACCGGGGCCGGGGACACGGCCGCACCCTGATGCTGCTCGCCGAACGGGAGTGCCTGGCCGCCGGAGTGCGCGAACTCGGCCTGAACGTCTTCTCCGGCAACGAGGTCGCCCTGCGGCTCTACGCCTCGCTCGGCTACCGGGTGGTCAACCGCTGCTACGGCAAGCAGCTCTGAGGATTTGACGGAACGCCAGCGGACGGCGTCAGGAAGCCCGCGCCGCCTCGATGACGGCCACGATCCGCTCGCGCAGCCCCTCCTGGTTCTTCCCGCCGTCCAGCAGCTGCCCGCCGATCACGTACGTCGGAGTGCCGGTGACCCCGATCGCCTTGCCCTCGGCCTGGTCGGCGTCCACGGTCAGCATGTGCCGGCCGTCGATCAGCGCGGTGTCGATCTCCTCGACGTCCGCCCCGACCTCCCGGGCCACCTCCAGCAGCACCTGCTGCCCCCGCGCGTCCAAGTCCTCGACCCGGGCCAGCAGCGCCTCCACGAACGGCCACCCCAGTCCCTGGTCGAACGCCTCCTCCGCCGCCTCCGCCGCGGCGTAGGCGTGCTTGTGCTTCTCCAGCGGGAAGTGCCGCAGCTCCACGGGGAGCGCGTCGCCGTACTGCGCGCGCAGCGCCCGTACGTCGTCCAGCGCGGTGCGGCAGTCCGGGCACTGGAGGTCGCACCAGAACTCGAGGCGGGGGAGGGAACCATCGATCATCCCCCCAGTGTTCCACTAGTGGGTGCCCGCTCCCGCCCGGCGGTGCGCCCGAGGGCGGACCGACAGGGGGCACCGATGACCAGGACGATCGGAAGCGAAGGGGCCCACTCGTGCTGACCGCCGCGATCACTTTCCTCCTCACGGCCGGTGGAGTGGCCGTCGCGGGCCTGCGGGCCCGGCGGCGTCGGTTCCTCTCGGCCACCCGCTGGTTCGCGGTGGCGCTGCTGCCCGCCGGCCTCTACCTGACCGGGCTGTTCCCGCTGGCGAGCACCATCGGCAGGGAGTTCGCCGACTGGGCGGCCAAGCTGGTCTTCGACCCCCGGGTGTGGGCCGGCATCGTGCTGCTCGGCGTCTCGGCCGTGCTGCTGGTCACCACCCGCTGGGTGGGCCGCCGGGGCGCCGTGGAGACCCCGGCGGAGCGTCCGGCCGCCGGAGCGGCTCCCGAGCGCCCGGCGGTGGCCCGGGCCGCCAAGGCACCGAAAGCACCCGAGAAGCAGCAGCCGGGCAAGCGGGACGACGGCCTCGGCGACTTCGCAGACATCGAGGAGATCCTCCGCAAGCGCGGTATCTGAGCCGAGGGCGCGCGGGCGGACGGGCGCACCCGCCCGCACGGGGACCGGCCGCAGGGCGTCAGGCGGAGGCGACGGCCTCCGCCGACCGCTGCCGTGCCCGGTAGGCGGCCACGTGCAGCCGGTTGCCGCAGGTGCGGCTGTCGCAGTAGCGCCGCGAACGGTTCCGGGAGAGGTCCACGAAGACCCGCGCGCAGTCCGGCGCCCCGCACCGGCGCAGCCGCTCCCGCTCGCCCGCCATCAGGATGAAGGTGAGCGCCATGCCCAGTTCGGCCGCGAGGTGCGGACCGAGCGCGGCGTGCGGCGCGAAGTAGTGGATGTGCCAGTCGTGGTGGTCGTGGTTGACCAGGCGGGGCGTCGTCCCGGCGGCCGCGACGATCGCGTTGACCAGGTCGGCGGCCTCTTCGGTGGACTCCGTCCCGAACACGTCGCGCAGCCGGGTGCGCAGCTCCTGCACCTGGCGCAGGTCGTCTTCGGTGAGCGAGTCGATCTCGCTGATCTCCTGGCGGCGCACGAAGGCGTCCAGCGCGGCGATGTCCGGCAACCGCTCGTCGCCGCACACCTCGGGCGCGGTGTTGAGCAGATCGACGAGGATGCTCAGCGCGCACTCGGTGTCATGGGTGATCAGCACGTTGGGACTCCTCGCGCAGGGGGACTCCGGTACCCCGCGTCCACGGTTACCCCAGACCATACCGGCCCTTGGGGCGTAAGGGCGGCGCGTTTGTTCGAAGCCGTGTGCGGATCCCGGCAGAGTGTCCCAAAGCGGTCGCAGGATCCCACGCCGAGCCCCGCCGTACGGCCCCGCGGGGGGACGCAGGCGCCCGGCAGCGAGGCCGGCCACCCGTACGGATGGCCGGCCTGGTTGCCGGGCGCCTGCGTGGTGTGGGCCCGCTCCGGCGGGAGCGGGCCGTTCACCGGCCCCGAGACCGCGTCGTGCGCGGCTGAGTCCGCTGCCGTGCCCCCGAGTAGGACGGCCGCGATGACAGCAGGAAGCACGGCCCCGCCGACAGCGGGGCTGGACCGCCTACGGTCGGAGTCAGCTTTCGGCGAGGATGTGGGACAGCTCCCGGTCGAGGTCGAAGTGACGGTGTTCGGTGCCGGGGGGCACCGCGGCGTCCGTCCGCTTGAGGAAAGACTCAAGCGCCCGGGCCGGGGCCTCCAGCAGGGCTTCTCCTTCCGGAGAGCTCAGGGCGATGCAGACCACCCCTTGCCCGTGGCTGCGCGACGGCCACACCCGGACGTCGCCGGTACCGGTGGGTCGGTGCAGCCCCTCCGCGAGGAGATCTCGGGCGAACACCCACTCCACGGTCTCGTCGGCGCCCGTGTGGAACGTGGCGTGCACGGCATAGGGGTCGGCGGTGTCGTAGCGAAGGCCCGCGGGGACGGGCAGTGAGGACTCGCTGGACACGATGAGGCGCAGGTGCAGCTCGCAGCTGACCGTGGTGTTCATAAGCGCCATGGCCTTTCGCTCAGTGTGCGCTCGGGGAATCGCACGTCGGCGAACGGACCATCCCACCCCCAAGACCGATGTAAACCCCTCTGTCCCGATTCGGGCGCGAGTCGTACCCCTTACGGCGCATTGCGGAATCATCACGGAGTACCCGCCCGGGGCATTACCGGCGGTTCTTCTCGGCCGGGATTCCGGGCCGGTCCGTACCCGGCCCGTACGAAGCACCGGGGAGGCCGGGAACAGGGGAGCGGATGGTGCGGCCGGACCCGACGAGTCGTGCGCGCGGGCGGGAGGCGTGGGCGGGGGAGGCGGGCCGAGGACGGGCCGGGGCCCCTGGGTGCGGGGGCGGAGCCGGGCGGGTGCCGCCCTGGGGCCCCGGGCGGGGGCTGCGGGTGGGCGGGGTGTTCGGAGCACCCTCCGGGATGCGGTAATGTTTTCCCTGCACCCGGGCGATTAGCTCAGCGGGAGAGCACTTCGTTCACACCGAAGGGGTCACTGGTTCGATCCCAGTATCGCCCACCGGAATGCATTGTGATATGTGAGGCCCAGTCGATTATTGGCTGGGCCTCACATGCATTTCCGGAATCCCGCCCGAAGTACCGGCCGCTAATCCGACTGAGGATCAGTCACCTTCCGTGCGGAGCGCGAGTTCTGCGGGTCCGTCGGCCGTCCCCCGGAAGAGCGAGTTGTACGACCGCCCCCGAATGGTGCTACAGTTCTTCTCGTTGCCCGGGCGATTAGCTCAGCGGGAGAGCACTTCGTTCACACCGAAGGGGTCACTGGTTCGATCCCAGTATCGCCCACCGGACAGCACGCAGGCCCTGACCAGGAAACCGGTCAGGGCCTGCGGCGTTGCCGGGGCCTACGCCGCCGCCTCGCAGCCGTGTTCGGGGTCCAGCCGGCGGCCGCACATGCACCGGGCCGGCCGCAGCGGCCAGGACACGTCCACCCGCTCCGGCGTCCCCGACCGGTCGAACCAGGCCTGCAGCCCGCGCGCCTGCGCCGCGTGCCAGACCGCCTGCCGCAGGTGCAGCTCCGCAGCCGACAGCCCGCCCAGCGCCGCCGGATAGCGGGCGCCTATTCGCCGGATCAGCGACATGGCCGCCGTCGCGTCCGCCGCCGCGTCGTGCGCCCCGGTGAGGTCCACCCCGTAGTGGGCGCACAGGTCGGTCAGCGTCCGGCGGCCCTTGCGGTAGCGGTCCACGTGCTTGTCCAGCACCCGCGGATCCAGCACCACCAGCCCTGCTCCCCCCAGCCCGGCGTTCAGCGTCAGCCCGTGGTGGCGGCGCAACTCCCGGTCCAGCAGCGTCAGGTCGTAGGGCGCGTTCATCACCACCACCGGGCGGCCGGCCCGGGCCTGGCCCGCCAGCGCGCGGGTGACCTCCGCCACCACCACCCGGGCCGGCCGGCCGTACGCCCGGACCTGCTCGTCGGTGATGCCGTGCACCGCCCGGGCGCCGTCCGGGATCGGCACACCGGGATCGGCGAGCCAGGTGGTGGTCTGCGCCGGGGCGCCCGGGGCGAGTTGGACGACCAGGGCGGCCGAGACGATCCGATCGGTCTCCACGTCCACGCCGGTCGTCTCGGTGTCGAAGGAAGCGAGTGGGCCGGTGTACCAGTGCTGCTGCATGACTGCCCCTCAGGCGTGCGTTCTGCGCCCGGGTGATACCCGTTTCTGACGCATGCTCAACCCGTTTGGCCCAGCCCCGACCGGGGATCCTGCCCACGACAGTCCCGTCCGAATCCGGACGGGCCCGGAGCCGGGGGAGGCCACGGGGCGATGGCACTGACCCAGCCGCAGCCCGACGAGGCGGCGGCCGCACTCAGGGGGAACCTCGCGGTCACCGCGTGCATGGAGACGCTGCAGGTCGGCTACCTGCACGCGGTCGCCGCCGCGGCCGGCTGCTCGCTCTCCCAGCCGTTCCCGGACAACGGCATCGACTGGCAGGTCAGCCACGGCTCCCGGGAGCACGAGGTGGACGACGAGGTCACCATCAAGATCCAGCTCAAGGCGACCCAGCAGATCGCGCCTGACCCCGCCGGACCGTTCTTCAGCTTCACCCTGGACAACGACCACCTGCGCAAGCTCGCCCGCGCCCGGGTCGCCGTCCCGCGCATCCTGGTCGTGATGCTGCTGCCCCGCCGGGTCGACCACTGGCTCCGGGCCCGCCCGGACGCCCTCGAACTGCGGCACTGCTGCTACTGGGTGAACCTGGCCGGTCACCCCGTCACCGGACAGCGGCGCACCAACGTCCGGGTGCCCACCGACAAGGTCTTCGACGACCGCGCCCTCTGCGACATCATGGCCCGGGTCGGCGCGGGCGACAGCCCGTGACCACCCGGCCCCGGCAGCGAGGAACCACGCCCATGACACTGCCGCACGGACCGGACGGCCACGCCCCGGCCCTGCCCGACCCGGCCACCGTCGACCCCGCGGTGCTCGCCACCCTGCTCGCCCGGCACGGCTGGACCCGCCGCGGCGGTCCCGCCGCCCGGTACGGCCGCTGGACCCCACCCGACGGCGAACCCGGCACCAGCCTCCTCGTCCCCACCGCGGACGGCTTCGACGACGCCGTCGAACTCCTCACCGACGCCGTCACCGCCCTCTCCCGCTCCCGCACCCCCTCCGCCCGCTCGATCCTGCGCGCCCTCGCCGTCCCCGGCGACGAACTCAGCTGGCGCCGCGAACTGCCCGGCCCCGCCGACGCCACCCCCTGGGACGACGCCGAACGGCTCCAGCGGGCGGCCCGCGCGATGCTCGCCGCCGGAGCCAAGGCCGGCCGCGCCACCGCCGCCTACTACGGCGCCCGGCTGGACGGCCTCGCCGGGGACTTCCTCGACAGGGTCCTGCTCGTCGAACAGGGCGCAGTCGACCAGGGTGCGGCCCTCACCGCCTACACTCCCGCCCCCGAGGGCCGCACCGCCGTCACCACCCTCGTCCGCGCCCTTGAGGCACTGCGCGACGCCGTCGACTACCGCCGGGTCAGCAGCGGGCCCGAGGCCTTCGAGAACGCCGTCGGCTCCGGAGTCAGCCGGGAACTCGTCCAGTCCGTCGAGGACCTGGTGCGCGGCGCCACCGCCGCCCGGCTCACCGTCGCCTGGTCGCCCGCTGCCGGAACCCCGGGCGGCTTCGGCGACCGCCGGATCGACCTCGACTTCTCACCCGGCGACCTCCCCGCTCTCACCGAGGCCGCCGAACTGCTGGAACGGCTCGAACCCGCCGTCGACGTCACCGTCCTCGCCGTGGTGGTCCGGCTCAAGCGCGCCGACCCGTCCGGACCGGGCTCGGTACGACTGCGGGTGCTCGACGGCGCCGACGTCCGCGAACTCAAGCTGCGCCTGCCCGACCCCGACTACCGGCTTGCCGCCGAGGCCCACCTCTCCGGCGTCCCGGTCCGGGTCTCCGGACGCCTGGAGCGGCGCGACGGATTCCGTCGGCTGACCCGGCCCCGCGGCCTGGAGCTGTGCGGATGGGGGGAGGACGAGCGCGAGCGGCTGCTCAAGGGCCTCCAGCAAAGGGGAGAGAGGTCCTGAGTGCGCGGCGCGGGTGGCGCTCTCGGTACCATCGTCACGCGCAGCGCAGTGTTGCGTCCTCTGAAATCCAGCACGTCAGGAGAGACCGGTGACGGACGTCCGGGTAATCATCAGCCGCGAACCCGATCGGGAAGAGCGCGTGGTGACCACGGGCACTACGGCCGCCGAGCTCTTCGCCGACGACCGCTCGATCATCGCCGCCCGCGTCGGCGGCCAGCTCAAGGACCTCGCGCACGTCCTCCAGGACGGCGAGGAGGTCGAGCCGGTCGCGATCGACAGCAAGGACGGCCTCGACATCCTGCGCCACTCCACCGCGCACGTCATGGCCCAGGCCGTGCAGCAGCTCTACCCCGAGGCCAAGCTCGGCATCGGCCCGCCGGTCAAGGACGGCTTCTACTACGACTTCGACGTTGAGAAGCCCTTCCACCCCGATGACCTCAAGGCCATCGAGAAGAAGATGCAGGAGATCATCAAGCGCGGGCAGAAGTTCTCCCGCCGCGTGGTCACCGACGAGGCCGCCCGCGAGGAACTGGCCGCCGAGCCGTACAAGCTGGAACTGATCGGCCTCAAGGGCTCCGCCGCCACCGCCGGCGAGGGCGCCGACGTCGAGGTCGGCGCCGGCGAACTCACCATCTACGACAACCTGGACGCCAAGAGCGGCGAGCAGTGCTGGGGCGACCTCTGCCGCGGCCCGCACCTGCCCAGCACCCGCCACATCCCGGCGTTCAAGCTGATGCGCAACGCGGCCGCCTACTGGCGCGGCAGCGAGAAGAACCCGATGCTGCAGCGCATCTACGGGACCGCCTGGCCGACCAAGGACGAGCTCAAGGCCCACCTCGACTTCCTGGTCGAGGCCGAGAAGCGCGACCACCGCAAGCTCGGCAACGAGCTCGACCTCTTCTCCATCCCCGAGGAGATCGGCTCCGGCCTCGCCGTCTTCCACCCCAAGGGCGGCATCATCCGCCGCGCCATGGAGGACTACTCGCGCAAGCGGCACGAGGAAGAGGGCTACGAGTTCGTCTACACCCCGCACGCCACCAAGGGGAAGCTCTTCGAGAAGAGCGGCCACCTCGACTGGTACGCGGACGGTATGTACCCGCCCATGCAGCTCGACGAGGGCGTGGACTACTACCTCAAGCCGATGAACTGCCCGATGCACAACCTGATCTTCGACGCGCGCGGTCGCTCGTACCGTGAACTGCCGCTGCGCCTCTTCGAGTTCGGGACGGTGTACCGCTACGAGAAGTCGGGCGTCGTGCACGGCCTGACCCGTGCCCGCGGCTTCACGCAGGACGACGCCCACATCTACTGCACCCGCGAGCAGATGGCGCAGGAGCTCGACTCCACGCTGACCTTCGTGCTCAACCTGCTCCGTGACTACGGTCTGACCGACTTCTACCTGGAGCTGTCGACCAAGGACCCGGAGAAGTTCGTCGGGACGGACGAGGCCTGGGAGGAGGCCACCCGCGTTCTCGCCTCGGTCGCCGAGAAGCAGGGGCTCCCGCTGGTGCCGGACCCGGGCGGCGCGGCCTTCTACGGCCCGAAGATCTCGGTGCAGGCCAAGGACGCCATCGGCCGCACCTGGCAGATGTCGACCATCCAGCTGGACTTCAACCTGCCCGAGCGTTTCGACCTGGAGTACACCGCGGCGGACGGCTCGCGTCAGCGGCCGGTCATGATCCACCGTGCGCTCTTCGGCTCGATCGAGCGCTTCTTCGCGGTGCTGCTGGAGCACTACGCCGGTGCCATGCCGCCGTGGCTGGCCCCGGTCACCGTGACCGGCATCCCGATCACCGACGAGCACGTGCCGTACCTGCTGGAGGTCGCGGCCGAGCTCAAGAAGCACGGGATCCGGGTCGAGGTGGACACCTCGGACGACCGCATGCAGAAGAAGATCCGCAACGCTCAGAAGTCCAAGGTTCCGTACATGCTCATCGCGGGCAACGACGACGTCGAGGCGGGCGCCGTGTCGTTCCGCTACCGCAACGGCGAGCAGAAGAACGGCGTTGCGGTGGCCGAGGCCGTCGCCGAGATCGTGGACGCGGTGAAGAACCGCGTTCAGGTGTGACGCCGTAGTCGGACGACCACGCGCGGGGCAGGCTCTTCAAGAGTCTGCCCCGCGCGGCTTTGCAAGCACGGCTGGGCGAATATGCTGATCAGCATGACGACTGAGCCGGAACTGCAGCGGGGTGTCGGTGAGCCGGACGGCTTCCGCCGCCTGTGGACCCCCCATCGGATGGCGTACATCCAGGGTGAGAACAAGCCCACCGGCCCGGCTCCGGACGACGGTTGTCCGTTCTGCTCGATCCCGTCGCTGAGCGACGAGGACGGGCTGGTCATCGCCCGGGGCAGCTCCGTTTTCGCGGTGCTGAACCTGTACCCCTACAACGGCGGGCACCTGATGGTGGTCCCGTACCGGCACGTGGCCGACTACACCGACCTCGACGAGGCGGAGACGGTCGAGCTGGCGGACTTCACCAAGCGGGCGATGACCGCGCTGCGCGCGGCCTCGGGGGCGCACGGGTTCAACATCGGGATGAACCAGGGCGCTGCGGCCGGGGCCGGGATCGCGGCGCACCTGCACCAGCACGTGGTGCCGCGCTGGGGCGGCGACACCAACTTCATGCCGGTGGTCGGCCACACCAAGGTGCTGCCGCAGCTGCTGGCGGACACCCGCAAGATGCTGGCCGAGGTCTGGCCGCAGGGCTGAGCCCGCGGAGTACGAGGAGGGGCCCGCCACCGAATTCCCCGGTGGCGGGCCCCTCCTCGTGCGTCCGGCGCCGGAGTCAGCCGGCGTCGAACTGGTCGACCTTGTACGGGCGGCTGCCCTGCGCCTCGGACTTGATGATCGAGGTGCGGTTCTTGAAGAAGCGGTCGGCGTCCAGGTCGTGCTCCTGGAGGAACTCCAGGGTGGCGGTGTGCACCGCGTTGAGCACCGGGACGGAGGCGTTGAGCGCGTTGTCGACCATGGAGCGGTTGTTCCAGGCGGTGGCGACCCAGGAGTGCCGCAGTCCGAAGGGTTCGGGCAGGCCGAGGCCACCGCCGAGCCAGCCGAGCAGGCCGGGCATCTTGTGGAAGGGGGCGCGGACGGCCTGGCGGACCACCTCGTCGTTGTCGATCAACGGGAGTTTGACGGTGCGCTCCTCCCAGAACTTCACCGTCTTGGCGATCGTCTTCTCCTTGTCCTTCGGCTTGTCGAAGAAGACGCCCTTGACCGGGCCGAGCGCGTAGCCGGCCACCGAGATGCTCAGTACGTTGGCGAGCAGGGTCACCGTGACGGTGAAGGTGATGACCAGCTTGCCGTCGTGGGTGATGAACTGGGTGGCCAGGTAGTGCCGGGGGCCTCCGGGGAAGGTCTGCTTGTCGGCGATGCTCTGCACGGCGAAGTCGCGCATCCGCTCGCCGTCCATGTCGGCGCCGCCGGGGCGGCTGATCTCGTCGGCGCCCTCGCTGACGTCGAAGACCACCCACTGTTTGATGGCGACGTTGGGGATGCCGCTGTTGGCGACGTGGCTGACACCGAGGCCCTTGAGGTGGGCGGAGATCCGGCGGACCAGGTCCCAGGGGTGGAAGGCGCGGAAGTCGACGTGGCCCTCGGCGGGGTGGAGGGTGTCGGCGAGGCGCCACTCGCCCCAGCGGCGGCCGGCGCCGAGGATGCCCTTCGGGCCGGCGTAGTGCTGGACGTTGGTCTCCTGCTCGGCGTCCAGGCGGCCGAGCTTGTCGCGCAGTTCGTTGGCCTTCTTGTCCAGGTCGTCGCGGGGGACGGCCTTGGCGACGGTGGCGGCGACGACGCTGCCCTCGACCAGGTCCTGCCAGCGGCCGCGGAGGTCCTTGGCGGAGCGCTCGACGATGCGGCGGGCGAGGTACCAGCCGAGCACCGGGGCGAGCATGGTGATCCGCAGGTAGATGCCGAGGACGCCGGCCGCCGGAGGGAGGAGCACCAGGTATCCGGCGAGGACGGCGGCGGCGATGAGGGCGAAGGCGCCGTAGGTGTCGGCGCCGCGGGCGTTGTCCCGCTTGAGCCAGGCGCGCAGTTGGAAGGCGCCGAGCCAGACCAGGGTGCCGGGGAGGAACAGCACGCCGGTGATGACGGAGACGGTGCTGAGCTGCCGGTCGCGGGCGTGGCGCAGTTCCTCGGCGGCCAGGCAGTGTTCGACGACCTGGCGGGTGTCGACGCCGAAGGACGGGACGAGGGGTTTGCGGTCGCCGCCGAGGGTGCGGGAGATCAGCGCCTTGCTGAAGGCCTCGCCGAGGTTGGGACGGAAGAGGGCGAAGCGGCCCTTCTTCTCCGTGGCGTCGCTGACCTCGGCGACGAACTTGCCGATCTCGCCGTCGCGGTAGGCGGCCGAGGAGAGCGCCTGGGTGACGGCGGTCTGCGGGCCGGCGTCGGTCCGGGGTATCTGCGCACCCGGGGTCATGTCGAGTGTGGTCACGGTGGCGTCCCCTCCTCCCCTTGTCAGCGGCAGGTTACCGTGCCGTGGCACCCCCGCGCGGATGATCGTCCGAAGTACCGTGACGAGCCGTCACGTTCCGGCCCCACCCGGCCTGAGGGGCATGATGCCCGCTTTCGGGCCGGTCGATACCCGCCCGAGCCCGTCGGGTGGGGGTGGAGGAGGATGGGCGGTGAAGCCGATGAAGGGGGTTGCCGTGAAGGATCCGGTGCTGGTTTTCGACGGGGACTGCGCGTTCTGCTCGTCCTGTGTGCGCTGGGGGGAGAAGTACCTGCGGCAGACGCTGGCCTCGGGGGGCTGGGAGGCGGTGCCGTTCCAGTTCGCGGAGCTGGCGGAGTTGGACGCGCTGGCGGGTGGCCGGGCTGAGGTGTCGCCCGAGCGGGCCGAGCGCGAGGTGCTGTGGGTGACGCCGGCGGGCCGGGTGTACGGGGGTGCGCAGGCGGTGGCGCGGCTGCTGATGCGCTCCGGGGGCGCGTGGGCGTACCTGGGGGCGCTGATGGCGCTGGGGCCGGTGCGTCCGGTGGCGGGCGTGGTGTACCGCTGGGTGTCGCGCAACCGGCACCGGATGCCGGGGGGTACGGCGGCGTGCGCGCTGCCGAGGCGGGGGCCCGTTCAGTCGGTGTAGCGGTCGGCCAGGGCGGCGGGCATGGGTTCGTGGCGCAGGTAGGCGCGGGAGAACTCGGCGGTGCCGTGGGTGAGCGAGCGCAGGTCGACCGGGTAGCGGACGAGTTCGAGTTCCGGGACTTCGGCGCGCAGCAGGGTGAGTCCCTGCCCGCCGGTCTCGGTGCCGAGGACTCGGCCGCGGCGGGCGGAGAGGTCCCCGAGGACGGCGCCGAGGTACTCGTCGGGCAGCAGGATGCTGACGGCGGCGACGGGTTCGAGCAGGCGGATGACGGCGTGCTCGGCGGCGTCGCGCAGGGCGAGGGCGGCGGCGTTCTGGAAGGAGGCGTCGGAGGAGTCGACGGAGTGGGCCTTGCCGTCGGTGAGGGTGACCCGGACATCGACGAGCGGGTGCCCGGTGGCGACGCCCTTGGGGAGCTGGGCGCGTACCCCCTTCTCGACGGAGGGGATGAAGTGCTTGGGGACGGCTCCGCCGACGACGTGCTCCTGGAACTCGAAGCCGGAGCCGGCCGGGAGGGGTTCGACTTCGAGGTCGCAGATGGCGTACTGGCCGTGGCCGCCGGACTGTTTGACGAGTCGACCGTGGCCGGCGGCGGCGGTGCCGAAGGTCTCGCGCAGGGCGACCTTGGGTTCGACAGTGTCGACGTGGACGCCGTGGCGGGTGCGCAGCCGGTCGAGGACGGCCTCGGCGTGGGCCTCGCCGGTGCACCAGAGGACGAGCTGGTGGGTGTCGGGGTTCTGTTCGAGGCGAAGCGCCGGGTCTTCGGCGCCGAGCCGGGTGAGGGCTTGGGAGAGCTTGTCGTCGTCGGCCTTGCTGTGGGCTTCGACGGCGATCGGCAGGAGGGGTTCGGGGAGGGTCCAGCTGTCGAGTTCGACGGGGTGGCCGGGCTCGTGGACGGTGTCGCCGGCGCGGGCGGTGGTGAGTTTGGCGGCGCAGACGAGGTCGCCGGCGACGGCGTGCGGGACGGGGCGCTGGAGTTTGCCGAAGGGGCTGGTGAGCCCGGTGACGCGTTCGTCGCCGTTCTGGTCGGCGGTGTGGGCGGGGCCGACGAGATGGATCTTGGTGTCGGGGCGCAAGGTGCCGGCGTAGATGCGCAGCAGGCTGATCCGGCCGACGTAGGCGTCGCCGGTGACGCGGACGACCTGGGCGGCGAGCGGGGCGTCGGGGTCGCAGTCGGGGGCGGGGCGGGTGCGTTCGGTGGGGTTGGGGAAGGTGTGGGCGATCAGGTCGAGGAGTTCGGCGGCGCCGAGGCCGTTCTCGCTGGTGGGGACGGCGGGGTGGAGGGCGCAGGAGAGGACTTCGCGGCGCATTCCGGCTTCGAGGGCGTCGGTGTCGAGGGGGTCGCCGGAGAGGTAGCGCTCCATGAGGGTGTCGTCCTGGCCGGAGATGGCTTCGACGAGGCTGTCGTGGGCGGGGCCGGTGTCGGGCAGCGGGGTGGCGTCGCCGTAGGTGTCGCCGGTGAGGAGGTCGACGCTGCCGTCGGGGTGTCCGTCGTGGAGAACGGGCAGGAAGAGCGGGCGCAGGGTGTCGGGGCCCAGTTCGAAGGCGTCGTGGCAGGTGGTGAGGATGTCGTCGAAGCCGGTGCGGGCGAGGTCGAGTTTGGCGACGGCGATGGCGCGGGGGATGCCTTCGGCGGCGCACTCGCGCCAGAGGGCGCGGGTGGGGGCGGTGACCGGGTCGGTGGCGGAGACGACGAAGACGGCGGCGTCGGCGGCGTGCAGGGCGGCGCGCAGGTCGGCGGCGAAGTCGGGGTGGCCGGGCGGATCGATCAGGTTGATCTTGACGCCCTTCCATTCGAGCGGGAGCAGCGAGAGCTGGACGGAGCGCTGCTGCTGGTGCTCGATGTCCTCGTGGTCGGAGACCGTGGTGCCCTCGGTGACGCGTCCGGCGCGGCCGATGGCGCCGGCGGCGAGGGCGAGGGATTCGGCGAGGGTGGTCTTGCCCACACCGCTGGAGCCGATGAGGACGACGTTGCGCAGGTCCTGCGGGCTGGTCACGGCGGGCGCCTGGCCGGCTCGTGCGGTGCTGCGGTCGGGCATCGGGGTCTCCTCCCGTGGCGCCGAGGCTGTCTTTGGCAGTCTAGGGTCGGGTCCGGCGAGGCGCGTGTCGTGCGACCGTCCGGGTGCGGGCGGTGGCCGGGGTGCCGTGCGACGGAGGGTGTCCCGGGCGTGGCTACGATGGGTGCGCCGGGCGGGCTCATTCGTCCGGCCGTCTGCCGCGTCCGCTGCGCCAGGCGGGTACCTGGGAGATCGGAGCGGCTGGGAAGGCCATGCTCAACAAATACGCGCGTGCCTTCTTCACACGTGTTCTGACCCCGTTCGCCGCGTTCCTGATCCGGTTGGGCGTGAGCCCGGACGCCGTGACGCTGATCGGTACCGCCGGTTCGGTGGCCGGTGCGCTGGTGTTCTTCCCGCGCGGGGAGTTCTTCTGGGGCACCATCACGATCACGCTGTTCATCTTCTCGGACCTGGTGGACGGGAACATGGCCCGTCAGCTGGGTCGGAGCAGCAAGTGGGGGGCGTTCCTGGACTCCACGCTGGACCGGGTCGCGGATGCGGCGATCTTCGGTGGTCTGGCGATGTGGTACGCGGGCAAGGGTGACAACAACCTGCTGTGCGCGGTGGCGATCTTCTGTCTGGCCAGTGGGCTGGTGGTGTCGTACACCAAGGCGCGGGCGGAGAGCCAGGGCCTGCCGTGCGACGTGTCGGGGCTGGTTGAGCGGGCCGAGCGGCTGGTGATCAGCCTGGTGGCGGCCGGGGTCGCGGGTCTGCACGAGTTCGGGGTGCCGTACGTGGAGTGGCTGCTGCCGGTGGCGCTGTGGCTGGTGGCGGCGGGCAGCCTGGTGACGGTGTTCCAGCGGATGCTGACCGTGCGCCGGGAGGCGTTCGAGGCCGACCGAGCGGCGGCCGGGAGTTGACGGGGGGCGTCCTGCGGTGACGGACCGACTGGTGTACTGGGCGTACGCGCTGGGGTGGGCGGTGCTGAAGCACCTGCCGGAGCCGGTGGCGCGGTGGCTGTTCGACCGGCTGGCGGACTATGCGTGGCGCCGCCGGGGACCGCGGGTGCTCCAGCTGGAGGCGAACCTTCGGCGGGTGCGTCCGGGGCTGCACGAGGCGGCGCTGCGGCGGTTGTCGCGGGCCGGGATGCGGTCGTACCTGCGGTACTGGATGGAGTCCTTCCGGCTGCCGGTGTGGAGCCGGGAGCGGGTCCTGCGGGACGTCCAGGTGGACGGCCTGGAGCGCCTGCGGGAGGCGCTGGAGTCCGGGCGGGGCGCGGTGGTGGCGCTGCCGCACATGGGCAACTGGGATTTGGCAGGCACCTGGATAGCGCAGCTGGGCCACCCGTTCACCACGGTCGCCGAGCGGCTGAAGCCGGAGCGGCTGTTCGACCGGTTCGTCGCGTTCCGGGAGGGCCAGGGCATGGAGGTCCTGGCGTTGACCGGTGGCGGGGTGAACGTGATCGGCACGCTGGCGCGGCGGCTGCGCGAGGGCAAGCTGGTCTGCCTGGTGGGGGACCGGGACCTCTCGGAGGCGGGCATCGAGGTGTCGTTCTTCGGTGAGCCGACCCGGATGCCGGCCGGGCCGGCGGCGCTGTGCCAGCGCACGGGGGCGGCGCTGCTGCCGGCGACGCTGTGGTACGACGGCCCGGTGCTGCGCGGGACCATCCACCCCGAGGTGCCGGTGCCCGAGGAGGGCGACCGCAAGGCGCGGACGCTGGCGATGACCCAGGCGATGGCCGACGTGTGGCAGCGCGGGATCGGCGAGCACCCGCAGGACTGGCACATGCTGCAGAAGTTCTGGCTGGCCGACCTGCCGGCCCGTGAGCCGGCGGCGGGGGGCGGGTCCGCCGGTGCGCGTCCCGAGTCCGCCGCGGAGCCCGCCGCCGGGGCCTCCGGGGCCTAGGGAGCGCCCTGGCCCGGCCCGTACGACCTGCCCGAAGGAGCTTGAGGAACCCGTGAAGATCGGCATCGTCTGCCCGTACGACTGGGACGTCCCCGGCGGGGTGCAGTTCCACATCCGGGACCTCGCCGAGCACCTGATCGGCCTGGGGCACGAGGTGTCGGTGCTGGCGCCGGCCGAGGACGAGGAGGCGCTGCCGCCGTACGTGGTCTCGGCGGGGCGGGCGGTGGCCGTGCCGTACAACGGGTCGGTGGCACGGCTGAGCTTCGGCATCCTGTCGGCGGCGCGGGTGCGGAGGTGGCTGCGCGAGGGGCACTTCGACAT
This sequence comes from Kitasatospora aureofaciens, assembly GCF_001188955.3. Taxonomy (GTDB): domain Bacteria; phylum Actinomycetota; class Actinomycetes; order Streptomycetales; family Streptomycetaceae; genus Kitasatospora; species Kitasatospora aureofaciens. The sequence continues at coordinate 21,069 of NZ_JPRF03000012.1, forward strand.
CCTGCACGTGCACGAGCCGGCCTCGCCGAGCCTGTCGATGCTGGCGGCCTGGTCGGCCACCGGGCCGATGGTGGGCACCTTCCACACCTCGAACCCGCGGTCGCGGGCGATGATCGCGGCCTCGCCGATACTCCAGCCCGGGCTGGAGAAGATGCGGGCCCGGATCGCGGTGTCGGAGTACGCCCGGCGAACCCTGGTGGAGCACCTGGGCGGGGACGCGGTGGTGATCCCGAACGGGGTGGACGTCGGGTTCTTCGCGGGGGCCGAGCCGGACGAGCGGTGGACCGGCCGCGCGGCGGCGGGGGAGCCGGGCACGATCGGCTTCATCGGCCGGATCAACGAGCCGCGCAAGGGCCTGCCGACGCTGCTGGCGGCGCTGCCCAGGATCCTGGCCGAGCGGCCGGGGGTGCGGCTGCTGGTGGCGGGCAAGGGCGACGAGGAGGAGGCCGTGGCCGGCCTGCCGCCCGAGGTCCGCGGGCAGGTGGAGTTCCTGGGCATGGTCTCGGACCGGGAGAAGGCGCGGCTGCTGCGCAGCGTGGACCTGTACGTGGCGCCGAACACCGGGGGCGAGAGCTTCGGGATCATCCTGGTGGAGGCGATGTCGGCGGGTGCCCCGGTACTGGCGAGCGACCTCGACGCGTTCAAGCAGGTGCTGGACGGCGGCGACGCCGGGGAGCTGTTCCCGGTGGAGGACGCGGACGCGCTGGCCCGTACGGCGCTGCGGCTGCTGGGGGATCCGGCGCGGCTGGAGGAGCTGAGCAAGGCGGCCTCGCGGCACGTGCGGCGGTTCGACTGGTCGACGGTCGGCGCGGACATCCTGGCGGTGTACGAGACCGTGACGGCGGGGGCCGCGGCGGTGGTCGAGGAGGACGTCCGCAGCGGGCGGCGGGGGCGGTTCGGGCTGGCGAGGGACTGAGCGCCGGGACCGGGTGCCGGGACCGAGCGCCCGGGGCTTCCGAGGGCCCGGATGTCAGCGGCGTTAGGGTCGGGCCGAACGCACCACTGTGACCCATGGGGGAAACGATGCCGCAGATCTCCGTCGACTACTCGTCCGGCCTGGCCGGGACCTTCGACCGCCGGGCGCTGGGCCTGGCCATCAACCGGCTGGCCGAGGAGACCATCGACGCCAAGCCGGAGTCCTGCAAGACGCTGTTCCGGCAGAGCGAGGAACTGGTGGTCGGCAGCACCGGGCTGGGGGGCGACGCCCAGGTGTACGTCGAGTTCCAGATCTTCCCGGGCCGTACGCCGGAGGCGAAGGCGGCGCTGAGCGAGGGCGTCATGGCCCTGCTGGCCGAGCACGTCGCCCCGCTGCCGGGAGGCCGGCTGTTCACGGCGGTCAGCATCGAGGACATCGACCGGGAGAGCTACCGCAACGCGACCGCCTGAGTGCGCCGCCGTGGCTGACGCCGGGCGGGGCGGCCGGTGACACCCGGTAACGTAGCGGTCCGTGACTACCTGGATCTGGGCCGGCGTGGCCGTGGTGCTGTTCGGCATGTACCTGAGTTGGACGGCCGGGCGCCTGGACCGGCTGCACGCCCGGATCGACGCGGCGCGCGCGGCGCTGGACGCGCAGTTGGTCCGCCGGGCCTCGGTGGCGATGGAGCTGGCGACGTCCTCGCTGCTGGATCCGGCGGCCTCGCTGCTGCTGCTGGACGCGGCGCACGCGGCCCGGCAGGCCGAGGACGAGCAGCGCGAGGTGGCGGAGAGCCAGCTGAGCCTGGCACTGCGGGCGGTGCTGGACGAGCCGGAGCAGGTGGCGGCGCTGGTGGCCGAGCCGGGTGGCGAGGAGGCGGTTCGGGACCTGACGGCCGCGGTGCGCCGGGTCCCGATGGCCCGCCGGTTCCACAACGACGCGGTGCGGGCGGCGCGGGCGGTGCGGGAGCACCGGCTGGTGCGGTACTTCCGGCTGGCGGGCAAGGCGCCGTTCCCGATGGCCTTCGAGATGGACGACGCCGCACCGCCCGCCCTCACGCCGGAAGGGGCGCCCGCGTAGGGTCTGTCCCCGGATACGGCCCGTTTGTCGCATCCCGTCGCCCGGGCTGGACTTGGTGGCACATCGTTGGGCCACCCGTTCCGCCTACCATAGGGCGATAGCACTGGTTCATCTTCGAGTGAGGTCTCACGTGTCCACCACCCCCACCACCGCAGACCAGCCGCAGATCGGTACCGCCCGGGTCAAGCGCGGCATGGCCGAGCAGCTCAAGGGCGGTGTGATCATGGACGTGGTCAACGCCGAGCAGGCGAAGATCGCCGAGGACGCCGGCGCGGTGGCCGTCATGGCGCTGGAGCGGGTTCCGGCCGACATCCGCAAGGACGGCGGCGTGGCCCGCATGTCCGACCCGAACATGATCGAGGAGATCATCGAGGCGGTCTCCATCCCGGTGATGGCCAAGTCCCGCATCGGTCACTTCGTCGAGGCCCAGGTCCTGCAGTCCCTCGGGGTCGACTACATCGACGAGTCCGAGGTGCTGACCCCGGCCGACGAGGTCAACCACTCCGACAAGTGGGCCTTCACCACCCCCTTCGTCTGCGGTGCCACCAACCTGGGCGAGGCCCTGCGCCGTATCGCCGAGGGCGCGGCCATGATCCGCTCGAAGGGCGAGGCCGGCACCGGCAACGTCGTCGAGGCCGTCCGCCACCTGCGCCAGATCAAGAACGAGATCGGCCACCTGCGCGCGCTGGACCACAACGAGCTGTACGCCGCCGCCAAGGAGCTGCGCGCCCCGTACGAGCTGGTCAAGGAGGTCGCCGAGCTCGGCAAGCTGCCGGTCGTGCTGTTCTCCGCCGGTGGCGTGGCCACCCCGGCCGACGCCGCGCTGATGCGCCAGCTGGGCGCCGAGGGCGTCTTCGTCGGCTCCGGCATCTTCAAGTCGGGCGACCCGGCCAAGCGTGCCGCCGCCATCGTGAAGGCCACCACCTTCTTCGACGACCCGAAGATCATCGCCGATGCCTCCCGCAACCTGGGCGAGGCCATGGTCGGCATCAACTGCGACACCCTGCCGGAGACCGAGCGCTACGCCAACCGCGGCTGGTAATCGCTTCCTCCCCTTCGCCGGCCCGCCGCAGCGCCTCGGTGTGCGGCGGGCCGCGCCGCGTACGCCCGTAGTAACGATCGATTGAGGTTGAAGACCGTGAGCACTCCCGTCATCGGCGTCCTCGCCCTGCAGGGCGACGTCCGCGAGCACCTGGTGGCGCTGGCCGAGGCCGACGCGCTCGCCCGTCCGGTGCGCCGCGCCGAGGAGCTGGCCGAGGTCGACGCGCTGGTGATCCCCGGTGGGGAGTCCACCACCATGTCCAAGCTGGCACTGCTGTTCGGCGTGATGGACCCGCTGCGCGAGCGGGTCGCCGCCGGCATGCCGGTGTACGGCACCTGCGCGGGCATGATCATGCTGGCCGACAAGATCCTCGACGGCCGGGAGGACCAGGAGAGCGTCGGCGGCATCGACATGACGGTGCGCCGCAACGCCTTCGGCCGCCAGAACGAGTCCTTCGAGTCGGGGATCGCCTTCAAGGGCCTGGACGACGCGCCGGTGCACGGCGTCTTCATCCGCGCCCCCTGGGTCGAGGCGGTCGGCGCGGGCGTCGAGGTGCTGGCCGAGCTGCCCGGCGCGGACGGGCCGGAGAGCCGGATCGTGGCCGTGCGCCAGGGGAACCTGCTGGCCACCTCGTTCCACCCGGAGCTCACCGGCGACCACCGGGTGCACGCCTACTTCGTGAAGATGGTCGAGGAGCACCTCGCCGCCGAGTAGGGCCCGGTGGCCGTGTGTGCCTCACCGGTGACGACACCGGTAAGATCTCATCTGTTCATTTCCCTTTGGCGACGTAAAGGAGCTGGCGATGTCCGGCCACTCTAAGTGGGCTACCACCAAGCACAAGAAGGCCGTGATCGACGCCAAGCGCGGCAAGCTCTTCGCCAAGATGATCAAGAACATCGAGGTGGCGGCGCGCACCGGCGGTCCCGACCCGGCGGGCAACCCCACCCTCTACGACGCCATCCAGAAGGCGAAGAAGAGCTCGGTCCCGATCGACAACATCAACCGCGCCGTCAAGCGCGGTGGCGGTCTGGAGGCCGGCGGCGCCGACTACCAGACCATCATGTACGAGGGCTACGGCCCGAACGGCGTCGCCGTCCTGATCGAGTGCCTCACCGACAACCGCAACCGCGCGGCCTCCGACGTGCGCGTCGCGATGACCCGAAACGGCGGCTCGATGGCCGACCCGGGCTCGGTGTCCTACCTGTTCACCCGCAAGGGCGTCGTGATCGTCCCCAAGGCGGACGGTGTCGACGAGGACAAGCTGTTCGAGATCGTCCTCGACCAGGACCCCGAGGAGATCAACGACCTCGGCGACTCCTTCGAGATCGTCTCCGAGGCCTCCAAGATGGTCGACGTGCGCACCGCGCTGGTCGACGCCGGCGTCGACTACGACTCGGCCGAGGCCAACTTCCTCCCGAGCATGCAGGTCGAGCTGGACGTCGACGGCGCCCGCAAGATCCTCAAGCTGATCGACGCCCTGGAGGACAGCGACGACGTGCAGAACGTCTTCGCCAACTTCGACATCCCCGACGAGGTCGGCGCGCAGCTCGACGCCGAGTAGGCGCGGCATCGGTCGATCGACGGCGAGTGACCGTTCTCACTGCCCGGCCCGGTGGTCCCAGGACCGCCGGGCCGGTGTCGTCCGCGGGGTTGTCGTACCCGGTCGGTAGCCTTCGCAGGTCGTTCGCCTCGGGGCGAGGGGCGGGTCACAGAGAGAGGCGGGGCGCGACGTGCGGGTGCTGGGCGTGGACCCGGGGCTGACCAGGTGCGGGGTCGGCGTGGTCGAGGGCGCGCCCGGCAGGCCGCTGCGGATGGCCGGGGTGGGCGTGGTGCGCACGCCGGCCGAGGCGGACGTCGGACAGCGGCTGCTGCTGGTCGAGCAGGGCCTGGAGAGCTGGCTGGACGAGCACCGGCCGGACCTGGTCGCGGTCGAGCGGGTCTTCGCGCAGCACAACGTGCGGACGGTGATGGGGACGGCCCAGGCGAGCGCGGTCGCGATGCTCTGCGCCACCCGGCGCGGCATCCCCGTCACCCTGCACACCCCCAGTGAGGTCAAGGCCGCCGTCACCGGCTCCGGTCGGGCGGACAAGGCCCAGGTCACGGCCATGGTGCAGCGCCTGCTGCGGCTGGACGCCCCGCCCAAGCCCGCCGACGCCGCCGACGCGCTGGCGCTGGCGATCTGCCACATCTGGCGCGGCGGGGCGACCAACCGGCTGCAGGCCGCCGTCCAGGCGGCCCGCACCTCCCCCCTGAAAGCCGATTCGCTGAAAGGCACCGCTCCCGTGAAAGGCACTGTCCGGTGATCGCCTTCGTGCAAGGACCTGTGGCGGCCATCGCCGCCGGAGTCGCGGTGGTCGAGGTGGGCGGGGTCGGCATGGCCGTCCAGTGCACCCCGACCACCCTGGCCGGCCTGCGGCTGGGCGAGCCCGCCCGGCTGGCGACCTCGCTGGTGGTCCGGGAGGACTCGCTGACCCTGTTCGGCTTCTCCGACGACGACGAGCGCGCCGTGTTCGAGATCCTCCAGGCCGCGCCGGGCGTCGGCCCCAAGCTGGCCCAGGCGATCCTCGGCGTGCACAGCCCCGACGCGCTGCGCTCCGCGGTGGCGAACGGGGACGAGAAGGCGCTGGTCGCGGTGCCGGGCATCGGTAAGGCGAAGGCGGCCAAGCTGCTGCTGGAGTACAAGGACAAGCTGGGCGCCCCGCACGGCGCGGTGCCCGCGCAGAAGCCGGTCGCCAGCGGCCCGGCGCCGTGGAGCGAGCAGCTGCACTCCGCGCTGACCGGCCTCGGCTACGCCCCGCGCGAGGCGGACGAGGCGGTCGCGGCTCTCACCCCGGAGGCGGAGGCCCAGCAGACGCCGGACGTCGGCGCGCTGCTCAGGCTCGCCCTGCGCGGCCTGAACCGCGCCCGCTGAACCCACCTGACGATCTGTCCGTTTGTCGACACCGTCTGTACGGTCGAGACCGTCGACACCGCTGACACCACCTGGAGCCCGCGAGGATGTACGAGGAACCCGCTGACCGGCTGGTCACGGCCGCCGCCGATGGCGAGGACCAGGCGGTGGAGGCCGCGCTGCGCCCCAAGCTGCTGGACGAGTTCATCGGCCAGGAGCGGGTGCGCGAGCAGCTGTCCCTGGTCCTCCAGGCGGCGCGCAAGCGCGGCAGTGCGCCCGACCACGTGCTGCTGAGCGGCCCGCCCGGGCTGGGCAAGACCACCCTGTCGATGATCATCGCCGCCGAGCTGGGCGCCCCGATCCGGATCACCTCCGGCCCGGCCATCCAGCACGCCGGGGACCTCGCGGCGATCCTCTCCTCGCTCACCGAGGGCGAGGTGCTCTTCCTCGACGAGATCCACCGGATGTCCCGGCCCGCCGAGGAGATGCTCTACATGGCGATGGAGGACTTCCGGGTCGACGTGATCGTCGGCAAGGGCCCGGGCGCCACCGCCATCCCGCTGGAGCTGCCGCCCTTCACCCTGGTCGGCGCCACCACCCGGGCCGGCCTGCTGCCGCCGCCGCTGCGCGACCGCTTCGGCTTCACCGGGCACATGGAGTTCTACGCCCCGACCGAGTTGCAGCGGGTGGTGCACCGCTCGGCCACGCTGCTGGACGTGGAGATAGACCCGGCGGGCGCGGCCGAGATCGCCGGGCGCTCGCGCGGCACCCCGCGCATCGCCAACCGGCTGCTGCGCCGGGTTCGCGACTACGCGCAGGTCCGGCACGACGGTGTGGTCACCGCCGAGATCGCCGGCCAGGCGCTGGACGTCTACGAGGTGGACGCCCGCGGCCTGGACCGGCTGGACCGCGCGGTGCTGGACGCCCTGCTGCGGCTGTTCGGCGGCGGACCGGTCGGTTTGTCGACACTCGCGGTCGCCGTGGGGGAGGAGGCCGAGACGGTCGAGGAGGTGGCCGAGCCCTTCCTGGTCCGCGAGGGCCTGCTCGCCCGCACTCCGCGCGGGCGGATCGCCACCGCCGCCGCCTGGCAGCACCTCGGGATGACTCCGCCGGTCCAGACCACGCGCGGCAGCGTGCCGCCCCAGCCGGAGCTGTTCCCGGCGGACGGAAGTTGACGGGCCTGGGCTGAACGGGTGAGAGGTGGCGTCCGGTTCCCGGCCCGGCCCGGTGCCGCGCCCCTTGGAGGTCCCGGGGCGGAAGTCCGGGGAAACCGTGCAGGCGGAGGGTCGCCACTTTCGGCGGCAGGATGCGATGCTTGGCGTTGTCCGATCAGTTCGGGGTCGCCTAGACTCCGCCGGACCGCCCCTCTCACCTGACGGGCCGACCCATACCACACAGGCCGCCGGCCGGCGGCCCGTAAAGGACCCTGGCTGCAGTGAACCTCATCATCCTTCTCCTCCCGATCATCGCGATCGTGCTCATGTTCCGGTCGCAGAAGAAGCGCCAGTCGCAGATGCAGCAGATGCAGACGGCGCTGGAGCCCGGGGCGGGAGTGCGCACCATCGGCGGCCTGTACGCCCAGGTGAAGGCGGTCAACGACGAGACCGTCGAGCTGGAGATCGCTCCCGGCGTGATCACCCACTTCACGAAGAGCGCCGTCGCGGCCGTCCTGGACCCCCAGGAGTACGACGCGATCATCAACGGTCGCCCCGAGGAGGACGAGCTGTCCGAGTCGGAGGCCGAGGACGTCACCGACGCCGCGCCGGCCGAGGACAAGCCGCTGTCGCTGACCAAGGACAGCGCCGAGAAGGGCGACGCCGAGGGCGGGGCTCCCGCGAGCAAGTAGTACGGACGGGCAACCCGCCCGTCCGCGCGGCGCAGTGCCGCGAGCCCACAGGACCTCAGGGCCGCAGAACCGTCATGCCCCCGTCCCGCCACGAGCCGGACGGGGGTCCGGTCGGGGAGGTGGCATGGACAGGGAGAAACGAGCAAGGTGGCAACACCCAAGTCGCGCCCGCGCGACGGCTACCCAGGGCGGGCGCTGGCCCTCATCCTGGTCGTCACCGTCGGACTGGTCGCCCTCATGTTCGGGACGGGCAACACCAAGCCCCGGCTCGGTATCGACCTCGCCGGCGGCACCAGCATCACGCTGACCGCGAAGTCGACCGATCCCAAGGCGGTCAACAAGTCCAACATGGACATCGCCACCGGGATCATCGAGCGCCGGGTCAACGGAATGGGTGTCTCCGAGGCGGAGGTCCAGACCCAGGGCTCGGACACGATCATCGTGAACATCCCCAAGGGCGGCGACCGGCAGAACGCGGCGGACCAGGTCGGTACCACCGCGAAGCTGTTCTTCCGTCCGGTCCTGGCCGTGGCGCCCAGCGGCATCACCGCGCCGGCGCCCACCGGCACCCCGTCCGCCGGCGCCTCCGGCAGCCCGAGCGCCGCCCCCTCGGGCAGCGCCACCCCGTCGGCCTCCGCCAGCGCGGGTTCCTCCGCGAGCCACGCGCCGACCGCCTCCGCGAGCGCCACCAAGCAGGGCCGCTCCGTCGGTGAGGCGCTGGCCGCCGAGGCCGCCAGCCCGTCGGCCGCCGCCACGGGCGCGAGCACCGCTCCGTCCGCCGCCGCCTCCGGCTCGGCCGCCCCGTCCGCCTCCGGCGCCCCGAGCGCCCAGGCCACCCAGCCGAGCGCCGCCGACCTGAGCGCCGCGATGACCCAGGGCACCGTCCCGCCGGAGCTGCAGGCCGCCTTCGCGAACCTCGACTGCTCCAAGCCCGAGGTCCGCGCGGCGCAGACCGGCGCCGACGACAAGGCCATGGTCGCCTGCTCGCAGAAGCCCGAGAACGGCTACTACGAGAAGCTGGCGCTCGGCCCCGCGGCCGTGAAGGGCTCGGACGTCTCGAAGGCCCAGCCGAGCCTGGACACCCAGACCGGTGCCGGCTGGCAGGTGCAGCTGCAGTTCAACGGCACCGGCACCGACGCCTTCGCCAAGGTCACCGGCCAGCTGGCCACCCAGACCCCGCCGACCAACCAGTTCGCCATCGTGCTGGACAACCAGGTCGTCTCGCACCCGCAGGTCAACGGTCCGATCCCGGGCGGCAGCGCGGTCATCACCGGTCGCTTCAGCCAGGCGGAGGCGCAGGACCTGTCCAACGTGCTGAGCTACGGCGCCCTGCCGCTGGAGTTCGCCAAGAGCGACATCACCACCGTCTCCCCGGCGCTGGGCAGTGACCAGCTCAAGGCCGGTCTGGTGGCGGGCGCGATCGGCATGCTGCTGGTCGTCGCCTACTCGCTGGTCTACTACCGCGGCCTCGGCCTGGTCTCGATCGCCGGTCTGGTCGTCTCGGCGGCCCTGACCTACTCGATCATGAGCCTGCTCGGCGGCGGGATCGGCTTCGCGCTGAACCTGCCGGCGGTCTGCGGCGCGATCGTCGCGATCGGTATCACCGCCGACTCCTTCATCGTGTACTTCGAGCGCATCCGCGACGAGGTCCGCGAGGGCGCCCCGCTGCGCCCGGCGGTCCAGCGGGCCTGGCCGCGCGCCCGGCGCACCATCCTGGTCTCGGACTTCGTGTCCTTCCTCTGTGCCGCCGTGCTCTACGTGGTGTCGGTCGGCAAGGTCCAGGGCTTCGCGTTCACCCTGGGTCTGACCACCGCGCTCGACGTCGTGGTGATCTTCCTCTTCACCAAGCCGCTGATCACGCTGCTGGCCCGGCGCAAGTTCTTCTCCGACGGCCACCCGTGGTCCGGCCTGGACCCCAAGCGGCTGGGCGCCCGCCCGCCGCTGCGCAGCAGCCGTCGTCGTAGCCCCTCCTCTGCCGCCGTGAAGGAGGCCTGACACCGTGTCGCGCTTCTCCAATCTGGGCCACCGGCTCTACCAGGGCGAGGTCAGCTTCGACTTCGTCGGGCGCCGCAAGCTCTGGTACTCCATCTCCGGCGTGATCGTGCTGGTCGCGGCGATCGGCCTGGCCATGGGCCTGCACCTGGGCATCGAGTTCAAGGGCGGCTCGGTCTACACCGTGACCAAGCCGGGCCTGACGGTCTCGCAGGCGCAGGAGAAGGCCGACCAGGTCACCTCCTCGCACCCGCTGGTGCAGTCGACCGACAACAACAAGATCCGCATCCAGGTCAGCACCGACGAGCCGAAGAGCTCCGACGAGGTCCGCTCCCAGCTCGCCGAGAAGATCGGCGTGCCGCTGGACACCGTCGAGGCCCAGGTCATCGGCCCCAGCTGGGGCAAGCAGATCTCCAACAAGGCGATCACCGGCCTGATCATCTTCATGGTCCTGGTGACGGTCTACCTGGCGATCGCCTTCGAGTGGCGGATGGCGGTGGCCGCCCTGGTCGCCCTGATCCACGACCTCCTGATCACCATCGGCGTCTACGCCCTGGTGGGCTTCGAGGTCACCCCCGGTACGGTGATCGGCTTCCTGACCATCCTCGGGTACTCGCTCTACGACACGGTCGTCGTCTTCGACACCGTGAAGGAGAACACCAAGGGCCTCACCAAGCAGAACAAGCTCACCTACAGCGAGGCGGCCAACGCCGGCCTCAACCAGACCCTGGTGCGCTCGCTCAACACCACCGTGGTGGCGCTGCTGCCGGTCGCGGCGCTGCTGTTCATCGGCGGCGGCCTCCTGGGCGCCGGCACCCTGAACGACATCTCGCTCGCGCTGTTCATCGGCCTCGCGGCCGGTGCCTACTCCTCGATCTGCGTCGCCACCCCGCTGCTGGCGCAGCTCAAGGAGGAGCAGCCGGAGATGAAGGCGCTGCGCAAGCGCGTCCTGCAGCACCGGGCCGCGGCCGCCAGGGCGGAGGTCACGGACGCGGTGGCGACGGACGGGGGCGCGGACGAGGACCAGCCTGCGGGTATGGTCGGTCAGCGCGGCCGGTCGGCCGGCACCACGCGTGCCAAGGGCCGTCCGTCCACCAAGCGCTGAACCCGAACCGAAGGAACCCACCACCGTGATCACCGCCGACACCGCACTGGCCGAGTTGCTGAACAGCCGGATCCGGGACGTCCCGGACTACCCGAAGCCGGGTGTGCTGTTCAAGGACATCGCGCCGCTGCTCGCCGACGCCGAGGCCTTCGGCGCCCTCACCCGGGCGCTCGCGGACCGGGCGAAGGAGCTCGGGGCGACCAAGGTGGTGGGCCTGGAGGCGCGCGGCTTCGTGCTGGCGGCCCCGGCCGCGGTCGCGGCCGGGCTCGGCTTCGTGCCGATCCGCAAGCAGGGCAAGCTGCCCGGCGAGGTGTTCCGGCGCTCGTACGAGCTGGAGTACGGCTCGGCGACGCTGGAGGTGCAGCGCGACGCCTTCGCGCCCGGCGAGCGGGTGCTGGTGGTGGACGACGTGCTGGCCACCGGCGGCACCATAGGTGCCTCGCTGGACCTGGTGAAGGAGGCCGGCGCCGAGCTGGTGGGCGTCGTGGTGCTGATGGAGCTGGGCTTCCTGGACGGCCGCGAGCGGCTGGCCGGGCACCTGGACGGCGCCCCGCTGGAGACGCTGGTCACGGTCTGAGGATCATGACGGAGGGACGGCGGTCGGATCATCCGACCGCCGTCCCTCCGTTTCCGGGCCCGGCCGGATGAACACCGGGCCGCCCGGCTCGGTACCATGAAGATTCATCCCCTCCCGGTTGTGCCCGGACGTCACGGGCCCGGCAGGGATCGGCCACGGTGCCCCGAGGAGTGTCCTTGCCCGACGAGGTTGTGCCCACGGCCGCAGCGGCCGCCGCCGAGAACCGCCCCACGCCCTCGGAGGCCACCCCGGCACGCCCCACACCGACCTCCTCGCGCCCCTCCGCCCCGCTCGGCCGCGGTTCCGGCAGCGGCGGCGGCATGCGCGCCCGGCTGGCCCGCCTGGGCGGCCAGCGTTCCAGCGTCCTGAACCCCGTCCTGGAGCCGCTGTTCCGCTCGATCCGGGCGAACGACCCCAAGGCCGACCCGGCGCTGCTGCGCGACATCGAGCGCGCCTACGCCGTCGCCGAGAAGTGGCACCGCGGACAGAAGCGCAAGAGCGGCGACCCGTACATCACCCACCCGCTGGCCGTCGCCACCATCCTCGCCGAACTCGGCATGGACGCGCCGACGCTGATGGCCGGGCTGCTGCACGACACCGTCGAGGACACCGACTACGGCCTGGAGACCCTGCGCAAGGACTTCGGCGACTCGGTGGCCCTGCTGGTCGACGGCGTCACCAAGCTGGACCGGGTCAAGTTCGGCGAGGCCGCGCAGGCCGAGACCGTCCGCAAGATGGTCGTGGCGATGGCCAAGGACCCGCGGGTCCTGGTGATCAAGCTGGCCGACCGCCTGCACAACATGCGCACCATGCGCTACCTCAAGCGGGAGAAGCAGGAGAAGAAGGCCCGCGAGACGCTGGAGATCTACGCCCCGCTGGCGCACCGGCTGGGCATGAACACCATCAAGTGGGAGCTGGAGGACCTCGCCTTCGCGATCCTCTACCCCAAGATGTACGACGAGATCGTCCGGCTGGTCGCCGAGCGCGCCCCCAAGCGGGACGAGTACCTGGCGACCGTCATCGACCAGGTCCAGGTGGACCTGCGCGGCGCCCGGATCACCGCCTCCGTCACCGGCCGGCCGAAGCACTACTACTCGGTCTACCAGAAGATGATCGTCCGGGGCCGGGACTTCGCCGAGATCTACGACCTGGTGGGCATCCGGGTCCTGGTCGACACCGTCCGCGACTGCTACGCGGCGCTGGGCACCATCCACGCGCGGTGGAACCCGGTGCCGGGGCGGTTCAAGGACTACATCGCGATGCCCAAGTTCAACATGTACCAGTCGCTGCACACCACGGTGATCGGCCCCGGCGGCAAGCCCGTCGAACTCCAGATCCGCACCTTCGACATGCACCGGCGGGCCGAGTACGGCATCGCCGCGCACTGGAAGTACAAGCAGCGCGCGGTCGCCGGGGCCTCCAAGGTCCGCACCGACACCCCGACCCAGGTCCGCAAGGACGACAAGGCCGGCGCCGTCAACGAGATGGCCTGGCTGCGGCAGCTGCTGGACTGGCAGAAGGAGACCGCCGACCCGGGTGAGTTCCTGGAGTCGCTGCGCTTCGACCTGGCCAGCAACGAGGTCTTCGTCTTCACCCCCAAGGGCGACGTGATAGCGCTGCCGGCCGGTGCCACCCCGGTCGACTTCGCCTTCGCGGTGCACACCGAGGTCGGCTACCGGACCATAGGGGCCCGGGTCAACGGGCGGCTGGTGCCGCTGGAGTCGACCCTGGAGAACGGCGACACCGTCGAGGTGTTCACCTCCAAGGCGGAGAACGCCGGCCCCTCCCGGGACTGGCTGGGCTTCGTCAAGTCCCCGCGCGCCCGCAACAAGATCCGCGCCTGGTTCTCCAAGGAGCGCCGCGAGGAGGCGATCGAGCACGGCAAGGAGGCGATCGTCCGGGCGATGCGCAAGCAGGGCCTGCCGATCCAGCGGATCCTGACCGGCGACTCGCTGGTCACCCTGGCCCACGAGATGCGCTACCCGGACATCTCCTCGCTCTACGCCGCCATCGGCGAGGGCCATGTCGCCGCGCAGAACATCGTCCAGAAGCTGGTCCAGGCGCTCGGCGGCGAGGAGGGTGCCACCGAGGACCTCGCCGAGACGGCCACCCCGACCCACGACAACCGCCGGGCGGTGCGCCGCCGGGCCAAGGGCGACCCGGGCGTGATCGTCAAGGGCGTCGAGGACGTCTGGGTCAAGCTGTCCCGCTGCTGCACCCCGGTGCCGGGCGACCCGATCGTCGGCTTCGTCACCCGCGGCAACGGCGTCTCGGTGCACCGCGCCGACTGCGTCAACGTCGAGTCGCTGAGCCAGCAGCCCGAGCGCATGATCGACGTCGAGTGGGCGGCCACCCAGTCCTCGGTGTTCCTGGTGGCGATCCAGGTCGAGGCGCTGGACCGCTCCCGGCTGCTCTCGGACGTCACCCGGGTGCTCTCCGACCAGCACGTCAACATCCTGTCGGCGGCGGTCCAGACCTCCCGGGACCGGGTGGCGATGAGCCGCTTCACCTTCGAGATGGGCGACCCCAAGCACCTGGGCCACGTGCTCAAGGCGGTGCGTGGCGTCGAGGGCGTCTACGACGTCTACCGGGTCACCTCGGCCCGCAAGTGACGGCATGAGGAAGGCCCCCGGGGGAGCGCCCCGGGGGCCTTCGGCGTTTCTACGGCCAAGCAGCCAAGATCAGCCGCTGAACTCCTCCTGGCTCCTGTGCGCCTGCTCCAGCAGGGTCTGCACGCCCGCCAGCTCGGACTCCAGCTTGGCCGCCTTGCCGGCGTTGCCCGCCGCGCGGGCCTTGTCCAGGTCGGCCCGCAGCTTGTCGGCCTTCGCCTCGAACAGGCCCACCATGCCGGCCGCGCGGGCCTTGGCCTCCGGGTTGGAGCGCTTCCACTCGGCGTCCTCGGCCTCGCGGATGGCCCGCTCGACCGCGTTCAGCCGGCCGTCCAGCTTCGGACGGACGTCGCGCGGCACGTGGCCGATGGCCTCCCAGCGCTCGTTGACCTCGCGCAGCGCGGCCTTGGCGGCCTTCAGGTCGGTGATCGGCAGGATCGCCTCGGCCTCGGCGGCCAGCGCCTCCTTGAGCTTCTGGTTCTCCACCTGCTCGGCGTCCCGCTCGCTGAACACAGCGGAACGGGCCTGGAAGAAGACGTCCTGCGCGCCGCGGAACCGTGCCCACAGCTCGTCCTCGACGTCCCGCTGCGCCCGGCCGGCGGCCTTCCAGCGCGCCATCAGGTCGCGGTAGGCGGCCGCGGTGGCGCCCCAGTCGGTGGACGAGGAGAGCGCCTCGGCCTCGGCGACCAGCGCCTCCTTGGTCTGCCGGGCCTGCTCGCGTTCGGCGTCCAGCGTCGCGAAGTGCGCCTTGCGGTGCTTGGAGAAGACCGAGCGGGCGTGCGAGAAGCGGTGCCACAGCTCGTCGTCGCTCTTGCGGTCCAGCCGCGGCAGGCCCTTCCAGGTGTCCACCAGGGCGCGCAGCCGGTCCCCGGCCTCCCGCCACTGGGTGGACCCGGCGAGCTGCTCGGCCTCGGAGACCAGGGCCTCCTTGGCGGCGCGGGTCTCGTCCTGGGCCTTGGCGCGGGCGGCCTTGCGCTCCTCCCGCCGGCTCTCGATCTCACCGGCGAGCGTGTCCAGCCGCTTGGCCAGCGCGTCCAGGTCGCCCACCGCGTGCCCCTCGGTCACCTGCGCGCGGAGGTGCTCCAGCGCGGTCTGGGCGTCCTTGGCGGCCAGGTCGGTGGTGCGCACCCGCTTCTCCAGCAGGCCGATCTCCACCTCGATGCCCTGGTACTTGCGCTCGAAGTAGGCGAGGGCCTCCTCGGGCGAGCCGGCCTGCCAGGAACCGACCACGCGTTCGCCGTCGGCCGTCCTGACGTACACCGTGCCCTGCTCGTCCACACGGCCCCACGGGTCGCTGCTCATAGCGCGTCCTCCACATGACGTCGCGCCCGCGCCGGGGCGGCGCGCGACCGTCGTCCACAGTTGATGTGCGGCGGACCGATGAGCCCGCCGTCCCCGTCCGCCGCGTCCTGCTGCCGAGGGTGACGGCCAGGCGGGTGCGGGCACCCTATACAACGCCAACATAGGCGACCAGGCCCGGTGCTGTCCGCATCCGGGCCGGGCGATTTCGGTCCGGGGCCCGGCGGGAGCGCTTCACGCGCCCGCCGCCGACGGCCCCGGGATCGGTCAACCCTTGGACACCGTAACCGAGTTGAAGGTGACGTCGGCCATCGGGTGGCCGTCCGAGCCGCCCTCGAGGGTGCCCGCGGCGGCGATCTTCTGGACCACGTCCAGGCCGCCGGTGATCTTGCCGAAGGGGGTGTAGTTCGGCGGCAGCTGGGTGTCCTTGTAGACCAGGAAGAACTGGCTGCCGTTGGTGCCCGGGCCGGAGTTGGCCATCGCCACGGTGCCCGCCGGGTAGGTCGCGCCGGTCAGGTTCTCGTCCGCGAACTTGTAGCCGGGGTTGCCCGTGCCGCCCGGCACGGTCGCGCTGGCGGTCGGGTCGCCGCACTGGAGCACGAAGATGCCGTCGGTGGTCAGGCGGTGGCACTTGGTGTGGTCGAAGTACTGCTCACCGGCCAGGAAGTTGAACGAGTTCACGGTGTGCGGGGCCTTGGCCGCGTCCAGCGCGACGGTGACCTTGCCGCAGTTGGTGTCCAGCGCCATGGTGTACGAGGCGTTCTGGTCGATCGACATGGCCGGCTCGGCCTTGAACTGCTTGCCGTTGGGCGAGCCCGGCGCGGGGGCGGCGCAGCCCTCGACCGGCTTGCGTGTCGGCGCGGCCTGGGGGGAGGCGGCGGCCGAGGCGCTCTTGTCCTTGTCGTCCGAACTGAACGCGCCGGTGGCGAACAGGGTGCCGCCGCCGGCCAGCACCACGACCGCGAGCGAGGCGCCCAGGATCGTGTTGCGGCGCCTGCGGGCGGCCGCCGCCTCGGCGCGGCGCTGCATCTGGCGCTCGTACTTCTCGCGGGCGAGCTGCCGCCGCCGCTGTTCGCTGCTGACCACCGGCCGTGTCTCCTGAGCATGTGCGGGAAAAGTGGATGGTTCCGGAGCGGATCATCGCATCCATCGGCGGCCAAGTGTAGGGACCGGGCCCTAAGAACACCGTGAACGCCTCCGGCGGCCGGACCGGTCACCGCGTATCTGGTTCGCAACCGGACCCGTACCGCCGGTAGGCTTCCCTTACGTCATCACTACTGGTAGCCACCGCAGCCCCCCGCCGCACAGACCCGAAGGACGCGCGTGTTCATCGCCGGATTCCCCGCTGGAGCCTGGGGCACCAACTGCTACCTGGTCGCGCCGGCGGCGGGCGAGGAGTGCGTCATCGTCGATCCCGGTCACCAGGCCGCCCGCGGCGTCGAGGAGCTCGTCCGTGAGCACCGGCTCAAGCCCGTCGCCGTGCTGCTCACCCACGGCCACATCGACCACGTCGCCTCGGTCGTCCCGGTCTGCGGAGCCCGCGGTGTCCCGGCCTGGATCCACCCCGAGGACCGGTACATGATGTCCGACCCGGAGAGGTCGCTCGGCCGCTCCCTGGGCACCCAGCTGATGGGCGAGATCACCGTCGGCGAGCCCGACGACGTGCGCGAGCTCACCGACGGCAGCGTGCTGGAGCTGGCCGGCCTGCAGCTCACCGTGGACCACGCCCCGGGCCATACCGGGGGGTCGGTGACCTTCCGGACGCCCGGTGCCGAGGACCTCCCCCCGGTGCTGTTCTCGGGCGACCTGCTGTTCGCCGGCTCCATCGGGCGTACCGACCTCCCGGGCGGGGACGGCGAAGCGATCATGCGCTCGCTGGCCCGGGTGTGCCTGCCCCTCGACGACTCCACCGTGGTCCTCTCCGGCCACGGCGGTCAGACCACCATCGGCCGCGAGCGCGCCACCAACCCCTACCTCCGACAGGCAGCGGGGGCGGCCGGCGCCCCGGCTTTCCCGCGACGAGGAATGTGACGGAAGAGAAGTTGAGCACCTTCACCGCCCCCAAGGGCACCTACGACCTGCTGCCCCCCAGCTCCGCGACCTTCCTGGCGATCCGCGAGCGCATCGCCGCGCCCGCCCGCCGGGCCGGTTACGGCTACGTCGAGACCCCGGTCTTCGAGGACGTGAAGCTGTTCTCGCGCGGCGTCGGCGAGTCCACCGACATCGTCTCCAAGGAGATGTACACCCTCACCACCAAGGGCGGCGACGAGCTCGCGCTGCGCCCGGAGGGCACCGCCTCGGTGCTGCGCGCCGCGCTCCAGGCCAACCTGCACAAGCAGGGCAACCTGCCGGTCAAGCTCTGGTACTCGGGCTCGTACTACCGCTACGAGCGCGCCCAGAAGGGCCGCTACCGCCAGTTCTCCCAGGTCGGTGCCGAGGCGATCGGCGCCGAGGACCCGGCGCTGGACGCCGAGCTGATCATCCTGGCCGACGACGCCTTCCGCTCGCTGGGCCTGAGCAACTACTCGCTGCTGCTCAACAGCCTCGGCGACAAGCAGTGCCGCCCGGTCTACCGCGCCGCCCTGATCGAGTTCCTCGCCGGTCTGGACCTGGACGAGGACACCCGCCGCCGCGCCGAGATCAACCCGCTGCGCGTGCTGGACGACAAGCGCGAGTCGGTGCAGGAGCAGCTGGTCGGCGCCCCGATGCTGCGCGACTTCCTGTGCGAGGAGTGCAAGGCGTACGACGAGAAGGTGCGCGAGCTGCTCACCGCCAACGGCGTGGCCTTCGTCGACGACCCGAAGCTGGTCCGCGGCCTGGACTACTACACCCGCACCACCTTCGAGTTCGTCCACAACGGCCTCGGCGCCCAGTCCGCGATCGGCGGCGGCGGCCGCTACGACGGCCTGTCCGAGATGATCGGCGGCCCGGCGCTGCCGTCCGTCGGCTGGGCGCTCGGCGTGGACCGCACGTACCTGGCGCTGGAGGCCGAGGGCGTCGACCTCGACCTGCCGGCCGCCACCGCCGTCTACGCCGTCGCGCTCGGCGAGGAGGCCAAGAACGTCCTGTTCGCCAAGGTGGTCGAGCTGCGCCGGGCCGGCGTGGCCACCGACCTCGCCTTCGGCGTCAAGAGCATCAAGAACGCCATGAAGTCCGCCGACCGGTCCGGCGCCCGCTTCGCCCTGATCGCCGGTGACCGGGACCTCGCCGAGGGCGTCGTCCAGCTCAAGGACATGAGCACCGGCGAGCAGACCCCCGTCGCCCTCGACGCACTCGTCACCACCCTGAAGGAGAAGCAGCTGTGATCCGCACGCACGACGCGGGCACGCTCCGCCCGGAGCACGCAGGCACCACCGTCACCCTGGCCGGCTGGGTCGCCCGCCGCCGCGACCACGGCGGCGTCGCCTTCATCGACCTGCGCGACGCCTCCGGCACCGTGCAGATCGTGGTCCGCGACCTCGACTCGGTGCACGGCCTGCGCGCCGAGTACTGCGTCAAGGTCGTCGGTGACGTCCGGGTGCGCCCCGAGGGCAACGAGAACCCGGACATCCCGACCGGCGCCGTCGAGGTCGTCGTCAGCGACATCGAGGTGCTCTCCGAGGCCGCCCCGCTGCCGTTCCCGGTCGCCGAGTACGAGCCCGGCACGGTCAACGAGGAGGTCCGGCTGCGCTACCGCTACCTGGACCTGCGCCGCGAGGGCCCGGCCAAGGGTCTGCGGCTGCGCTCGAAGGTCAACAACATCATCCGCCGGGTGATGGAGGAGAACGACTTCCTCGACATCGAGACGCCGTACCTCACCCGCTCCACCCCCGAGGGCGCCCGCGACTTCCTCGTCCCGGTCCGCCTGCAGCCCGGCCACTGGTACGCGCTGCCGCAGTCGCCCCAGCTGTTCAAGCAGCTGCTGATGGTGGCCGGCATGGAGCGCTACTACCAGATCGCCCGCTGCTTCCGCGACGAGGACTTCCGCGCCGACCGGCAGCCGGAGTTCACCCAGCTGGACATCGAGGCCTCCTTCGTCGACCAGGAGGACATCCTGGCCCTCGGCGAGAAGATCGTCGGCGCCATCTGGCGCGAGGTCCACGGCTACGAGATCCCCAACCCGCTGCCGCGGATGACCTACGCGGACGCCATGGGCCGCTACGGCTCCGACAAGCCGGACGTCCGCTTCGGCCAGGAACTCACCGACCTCACCGAGTACTTCAAGGGCACCGAGTTCCGGGTCTTCCAGGCCCCGTACGTCGGCGCCGTGGTCATGCCGGGCGGCGCCTCGCAGCCGCGCAAGCAGCTGGACGCCTGGCAGGACTGGGCCAAGGCGCGCGGCGCCAAGGGCCTGGCCTACGTGCTGATCGACGCCGAGACCGGCGAGCTGCGCGGCCCGGTCGCCAAGAACCTCTCCGAGGAGCACCTGGCCGGCCTCGCCGCCGCGGCCGGCGCCAAGAACGGCGACGCGGTCTTCTTCGCGGCCGGCAAGGAGCGCGCCTCGCAGGAGCTGCTGGGCGCCGCGCGTCTGGAGATCGGCCGCCGCTGCGGGCTGATCGACGAGTCCAAGTGGGCCTTCCTCTGGGTCGTCGACTTCCCGATGTTCGAGCCGATCGAGGACGACAAGGGCCAGTTCCAGGGCTGGCACGCGGTGCACCACCCGTTCACCGCCCCGACCGCGGAGTCGCTGGACAGCTTCGACACCGACCCGGGCTCGGCCCTGTCCAACGCCTACGACCTGGTCCTCAACGGCTCGGAGCTGGGCGGCGGTTCGATCCGTATCCACCAGCGGGACGTGCAGAAGCGGGCGTTCGACGCGATCGGCCTCTCCGAGGAGGAGGCGGCCTCCCAGTTCGGCTTCCTGCTGGACGCCTTCAACTACGGCCCGCCGCCGCACGGCGGGGTCGCCTTCGGCCTCGACCGGATCGTCACGCTGCTCGGCGGGTACGACACCATCCGCGACGTCATCGCCTTCCCGAAGACGTCCACCGGTGGCGACCCGCTGACCGGCGCCCCGACCCCGATCACTCCGGCGCAGCGCCGCGAGGCCGGCGTGGACGCCCAGCCGAAGGTCCGTGAGGACGCCAAGTCCGAGGCGCAGCCCAAGAGCTGATGACGCGTCATCCGCGCTAACCTGCAACGGCCCCGGACGGTCCACCGTCCGGGGCCGGTCCACAACGTCGTGTGACACAGGGAGGGTTGACTCATGCAGATCACCACGAGAGTCGAGTGTCCGGAGGACGCCCCGGCGACCAGACGCGTCCACATGGCCGCGTTCCCCGGGCCGGACGAGGCGGACCTGGTGGACGCGCTGCGGCGCGACCCCTCCTGGCTGCCCGGACTGTCGCTGGTCGCCGTGGACGACGCGGGGCTGGTGGTGGGGCACGCCCTGCTGACCCGGCTGCAGGTCGGCGACGGCGGCGGGACCGGTGACGCGCTGGCGCTCGCGCCGGTCGCGGTCGCGCCCGAGTGGCAGCGCCAGGGCGTCGGCGAACTCGTCGTCCGGGCCGCGCTGTCGGCCGCCGAGGAGGCGGGGGAGAAGCTGGTCGTGGTGCTCGGCGACCCGGGGTACTACGGGCGGTTCGGCTTCATCCCGGCCGGGCGGCACGAGGTCACCGGCCCCTTCGAGGTGCCGGACGCGTACTTCCAGGTGCTGCCGTTGGCGGCCTACGACGGCGGCCCGCGCGGGCTGTGCCGTTACCCGGAGCCCTTCGTCGCCGTGTAGCCCGTCCGTTCGCTCCGCGCCCTCCGTACGGACCTGCGGGGTCACCGTCCTGCGCCTACGGTGAAGGGTCATCGGCAGGAGTCGAACGGAGGACCCGAGGGTGGCCAAGGAGCGGCGGACCGAGCAGCCGGCACGACTGGCGAGCAAGCCCTACGAGCGGGAGCTGCTGCGGCTGCAGCAGGAGCTGGTGAAGCTCCAGGAGTGGGTGCGGGTCGAGGGTGCCCGTCTGGTGGTGGTCTTCGAGGGGCGGGACGCGGCCGGCAAGGGCGGAGCGATCAAGCGGGTGACGGAGTACCTGAACCCGCGCATCGCCCGGGTCGCGGCGCTTCCCACCCCGACCGAGCGGCAGAAGACCCAGTGGTACTTCCAGCGGTACGTCGAACACCTGCCGGCGGCCGGGGAGATCGTGCTGTTCGACCGCAGCTGGTACAACCGGGCCGGGGTCGAGCGGGTGATGGGCTTCTGCACCGCCGACGAGTACTGGCAGTTCCTGCACCAGTGCCCGACCTTCGAGCAGATGCTGATCGAGGCGGGCATCCTGCTGCGCAAGTACTGGTTCTCGGTGAGCGACACCGAGCAGGAGCGGCGGTTCCGGGACCGGCTGGAGGACCCGATGAAGCGCTGGAAGCTCTCCCCGATGGACGTGGAGTCGATCACCCACTGGGAGGACTACTCACGGGCCAAGGACGAGATGTTCGTCCACACCGACGTCCCGCAGTCGCCCTGGCACGTGGTGGAGAGCGACGACAAGCGGCGGGCCCGGATCAACATGATCGCCCACCTGCTCTCCTCCGTGCCGTACCGCGAGGTCGCCCCGCCCCGGATCGAACTGCCGCCCCGGCCCTCCTCGCGCGGCTACCAGCGGCCCCCGCGCGATCTGCAGAAGTACGTTCCGGACCACGCTGCCGGACTGGAGTAGACGGGGCCCCGCCGGGCGCTGCTCCTGACCCGGCCAGGACGGGCGAGGCCACCGAGGTCTTCCGGGACCGGGTGCTTCCGGTGCTGGAGAAGAGCTCGGGGTTCGTGACGGCCGCGATGCCGGCCGACCGCACGACCGGCCGGCCGCGGGCGCGATCTTCGCCGGCCAGGAGGGCCTCGAGGCCTCGCGGGGCCCGACGGCCGACTCCCGGGCGCAGGCGCCGGCCGCGCTTGGTGGCACCCTGCGGTCGCCGGAGGGGTTCGAGGTGGTGCTGCTGGACCGGCCCCGCACCATCGGACCAGGCCGACGTGTCAGTCGCCTCAACTAGGCTTCCGGTGTGGACGAACCGGACCTCTTCACCGCCGCTGCCGAGGAACGCCAGACCAGGGAGCCCGGCCGGGCGCCGCTGGCCGTACGGATGCGCCCGCGCACCCTGGACGAGGTGGCCGGGCAGCGGCAGCTGCTGAAGCCCGGCTCGCCGCTGCGGCGCCTGGTGGCGAACTCGCGCGGCCCGGCGGCCACCAGCTCGGTGATCCTCTGGGGGCCGCCCGGCACCGGCAAGACCACCCTCGCGCACGTGATCAGCCAGGCCGTGGAGGGCCGCTTCGTCGAGCTGTCCGCGATCACCGCCGGGGTCAAGGAGGTCCGGGCGGTGATCGACGGCGCCCGGCGGGCGGTTGGCATGTCCGGCCGGGAGACGGTGCTCTTCCTGGACGAGATCCACCGCTTCTCCAAGGCCCAGCAGGACTCGCTGCTGCCGGCCGTGGAGAACCGCTGGGTCACCCTGATCGCGGCGACCACCGAGAACCCGTACTTCTCGGTGATCTCCCCGCTGCTGTCCCGCTCGCTGCTGCTCACCCTGGAGTCGCTGACCGACGACGACATCCGGGCGCTGCTGCGCCGCGCGGTGGCCGACGAGCGCGGTCTGGAGGGCGCGCTGGAGCTGACCGCGGAGGCCGAGGACCACCTGGTGCGCCTCGCCGGCGGGGACGCCCGGCGCGCGCTCACCACACTGGAGGCGGCGGCCGGGGCGGCGCTGGAGAAGGGCGAGGCGAGCATCACGCTGGCCACCACCGAGACGGCCGTCAACCAGGCGGCGGTGCGCTACGACAAGGACGGCGACCAGCACTACGACGTGGCCAGCGCGCTGATCAAGTCGATCCGCGGCAGCGACGTGGACGCCACCCTGCACTACCTGGCCCGGATGATCGAGGCGGGGGAGGACCCGCGGTTCATCGCCCGGCGGCTGATGATCTCGGCCAGCGAGGACGTCGGCCTGGCCGACCCGACGGCGCTGCAGACGGCGGTGGCGGCGGCCCAGGCGGTGGCGCTGATCGGCTTCCCGGAGGCCCGGATCATCCTCTCCCAGGCCGCGATCGCGCTGGCCCTGGCACCCAAGTCCAACTCGGCCTACCTGGCGATCGACGCGGCGCTGGCGGACGTCCGGCAGGGGTTGGCCGGTGCCGTCCCGCCGCACCTGCGGGACGCCCACTACGGCGGGGCGGGCAAGCTCGGCCACGGCAAGGGCTACCAGTACCCGCACGACCTGCCGGAGGGCATCGCGGCCCAGCAGTACGCGCCGGACTCGGTGCACGGGCGGGAGTACTACCGGCCGAACCGGCGCGGCGGCGAGGTCCGGTACGCGGACACCGTGGAGTGGACGCGTGGGCGGCTGCGGGGGGAGCGCAGGGTGGACAAGAAGACCGAGAAGCCCGCCGAGAAGGCCGAGCAGCAGCCGGGGGAGAACGGCGAGTAGCAGCGGGTATACTGGGTCGGAGTGCCATGTCCCGGGACGGCGGCGGGGGAGACCCCACCGACCGGCCGCACCAGCGGGACACCGGCCGTAGGCCTCCCCAGGGAGGCCCGCACCAGGAGCGTCGCGCACCGTTTCGGTGTCGCGGACGGCCCGGCTTCCGGGTCCTTCGTGTGACCAGCACTTCTCGTGCCCGGCTCCGGAGAGCGGCTGATCCCTTCGCGCAGGCGGCGGGGTTTTCTCCGGGCCGCGACATGCGACCTCCGTCAACACCTGGTGAAAGCCGTATTCGTAAGCAAGGAAGGTTTGGTTCATGGCGAACCAGAAGCGTCCCAAGGTCAAGATCGCGCGTGCGCTCGGCGTGCCGCTGACCCCGAAGTCCGTCAAGTACTTCGAGGCCCGCCCGTACCCGCCCGGCCAGCACGGCCGTGGCCGCAAGCAGAACTCGGACTACAAGGTCCGTCTGCTCGAGAAGCAGCGTCTGCGCGCCCAGTACGACCTGAGCGAGAAGCAGATGGCGCGCGCGTTCGACCGCGCGAAGAAGGCCGAGGGCAAGACCGGTGAGGCGCTCGTCGCCGACCTGGAGACCCGTCTGGACTCCCTGGTCCTGCGTTCGGGCATCGCCCGCACCATCTACCAGGCCCGCCAGATGGTCGTCCACGGCCACATCGAGGTCAACGGTGGCAAGGTCAACAAGCCGTCGTTCCAGATGAAGCCGGGCTACGTGGTCACCGTCCGCGAGCGCTCCAAGGAGAAGGTCCCCTTCCAGGTCGCCCGTGAGGGTGGCTACGCGGGTGAGGGCCAGACCCCGAAGTACCTCGAGGTCAACCTGAAGGCCCTGGCCTTCCGCCTGGACCGTGCGCCGCAGCGCAAGGAGGTCCCGGTGATCTGTGACGAGCAGCTGGTCGTCGAGTACTACTCGCGCTGACCCGCGCTCGGTTCCGCCGACCGCGAAACCGCAGCGAACCCCCGTCGCCCTTCGAGGCGGCGGGGGTTCGCTGCTTGTGCCGTGCCGGCGGTCAGACGGTCTCGCCGGTCATCGCGGCGGCCAGCCGCAGGTGCGGGCGGGCCTCCGCGGCGCGGCCCTGGCGCTCCAGGGTGCGGCCGAGCATCAGCCGGGCGTAGTCCTCGGCCGGGTCGAGGTCGAGGATCCGGCGCAGCTCCGCCTCGGCGCGCCCGAGCTGGGCGGAGTGGAAGTAGCTGCGGGCCAGCAGCAGCCGGACCGAGAGGTTGGCCGGCTCCTCGGCCAGCACGCCTTCCAGCATGCGGGCGGCGTCGGTGTACGCCTTGGAGTCGAAGTAGAAGTTCGCGAGGCGGTACTCGTCGTGGACGGCCATGGTGCTCCTTCCGGGCAGATCCTTGCCTCCTCAAGCAATCCGCAAGCTTCAGCTATTCCGCGCCGGGGCCGGCGCCGGTGCGGGCGGTGCCGAGCACGGGCCGGGGCCGGCCTCCGGGCCGTCCCACGGGCCCCCGCCGCCGAGCGCCCGGCAGACGGCGGCGTCCAGGTCCAGCCGCCCGCCCGCCCGGTAGCACTCCTCGTACTCCTGCTCGCTGAGCCCGGCCCGGGCCCGCTCGGCGCACTCCTCGTGGGTGCCGAAGAAGGAGCGCGAGCCCAGGAAGGGGTTGCCGACCGCGCGCCAGATCCGGTGCGCCGCGCCCTGGAGCACCCGGGCCTCGCACAGGTCGGCCGGCTCGCCCGGGCCGGCCGGTTCGGTCTCCAGCAGCGCCAGCAGGTCGATCCCCAGCACGATGCCGAGCAGGTCGTGGAAGTGGTGGTTCAGCCGGACGCACTCGCGGGCCAGGGCGCGGGCCGGCCGGACCGCCCCGTTCAGGTAGTGCGAGTACGCCGTCGCGTACAGCACGTAGGCGTACGCCCACTGCTCGCCGTGCTCCTCGCAGACCTCGCGGGCCTGCCCGAACCAGAGCTCGCCGCTGTCCGGTTCGCCCTGGAACAGGTAGGCGAGGCCCAGCTCGATCATGGCCATCACCACGTTGCTGTTGAGCTCGCCGATGGTCCGGTAGTGCCAGAGCGCCTCCTCGAACAGCTCGGCGGCGCGCTGCGGGTCGTCGCCGATCAGCGCGGCGCAGCCCTGGCGGTGCACGGCGTAGGCGAGGGCCCGGTCGTCGCCGGTGTCCAGGGCCTGGCGGCGGCACTCCTCCAGGGCGGGCCGGGCGGTGCCGAGGTCGCCCTGGAGGGTGGCCATGTAGCCGGTCACCCACAGGGCCTTGGCCCGGGCCTCGGTGGGTTCGCGGTCCAGGGCGAGCGCGCGGTCCAGCCAGTGCCGGCCCTCGCCGAGGTGGCCGCAGCCGACCCAGTAGAACCAGAGGGTGCCGGCCAGCAGCAGGGCGATCTGCTCCTCGCCGGGCTCGGCGAGGCAGAACTCCAGCGCGGCGCGGAGGTTGGTGTGGGCGAGCCGGGTGCGCCGGGCGGTCTCGGGTTGCCGGGGGCCGAACCACTCGACCTCGCCCCAGGTGGCGACGCCCAGGTACCAGTCGCGGTGGCGGCGCAGCAGCCGCTGCTCCTCGCCGGTGGCGCGCAGCCAGTGGGCGCCGTACTCGCGGAGGGTGTCCAGCAGCCGGAAGCCGATGCCGACGTCGCTCTCCTCGCGCAGCACCACGGACTTGGCGACGAGTTCGTCGAGCAGGTCGAGGACTTCCTCGGCCTCGATGCCCTCGCCGGCGCAGACGTACTCGGCGGCCTCCAGGTCGAAACCGCCGGCGAAGACCGACAGGCGAGCCCAGAGTAAACGTTCCTGCACTGTGCACAGCTCGTGGCTCCAGCCGATCGTGGTGCGTAGCGTCTGGTGCCTCGGCAGGGCCGTCCGGGAGCCGCCGGTGAGCAGCCGGAAGCGGTCGTCCAGCCGGGCCGTGATCTGCTCCACCGACAGCGCCCGCAGCCGTCCGGCGGCCAGCTCGACGGCCAGCGGGATGCCGTCCAGCCGGCGGCAGAGCAGGCCGACCGCCTCCGCGTTCGCCTCGGTCACCTCGAAGGACGGCACCACCGCCCTGGCCCGGTCGGCGAACAGCCGCACCGCGTCCGGCAGTGGGCCCGGGCCCACCCGCTGGGCCGGCAGCGGGCCGACCGGCAGCGGACCGACCGGCAGCGGGGCGAGCGTCAGCAGGTGCTCGCCCGAGGCCCGCAGGGCGGCGCGGCTGGTGGCCAGCACCCGCAGGCCGGGCAGCGCGCGCAGCAGCGCGTCGGACAGCTCGGCGCAGGCCTCCACCAGGTGCTCGCAGCCGTCCAGCACCAGCAGCAGGCGGCGCCCCGCCAGGTGCTCGCCCAGCACGTCCAGCGGCGGGCGGGCGGTGCCGTCGGTCAGCCGCAGCGCCTCCAGGACGGCATGGCCGAGCAGCAGCGGGTCCTGCACCGGGGCCACGTCCACCAGCCAGGTGCCGTCCGGGAAGGCCCCGGCCGCCCGGGCCGCCGCCCGCAGCGCGAGCCGGCTCTTGCCGACCCCACCGGGCCCGGTCACCGTCACCAGCCGGGCGCGGGCGAGCAGGCCCGCCAGCTCGGCCAGTTCCCGCTGCCGCCCGACGAAGCCGGTCACCTCGGCCGGCAGCCGGCCGGGCTCCGGCTCGCGCGGCCACGCCGCGGGCTGTGCTGTCCAGTCGCCGGCCAAGCCCTGCTCCCCGTTGTTCCGTGCCCGGACCGCGGCGGGCCCGGACGTGCGTCGGGCCGTACGGCCGACGGCCCGCCTGGCAGAACGAGGTGACCGGCCGGTAGGTTACGCGCGCGGTTCGCACACCCGGACGAGGCCACGGCCGTGACCCGGTCCGGAATGCGGGTGTCGGCGCGATAGGGTTCCCCTGAAGAGCAACAAGGCGAGGAGCGCGCAGAGTGACCGTGGGAGAGCTGGCCGGCTTGCTCGTCGCCGTGTTCTGGGCGGTCCTGGTCACCCTGCTCGCGGTGGTGCTGGTCCGGCTCTCCCGGGTGCTGAAGGAGGCCACCGTCCTGGTCTCCGCCGTCACCGAACAGGCCGTGCCCCTGCTGACCGAGGCGGGCGCCGCCGTGCGCAGCGCCAACGAGCAGCTGGACCGGGTGGACGAGATCACCGCCAACGTGCAGGACGCCGCCGCCAACGCCAAGGCGCTGTCCTCCACCGCCGCCGCCACGCTGGGCGGACCGCTGATGAAGGTCGCCGCCTTCAGCTACGGCGTCCGCAAGGCCGTCGCCAAGCAGCAGGGCGCCCTGCCGAACGTGCCGCTCCAGGCCGGGGAGCGCGACGAGCTGGCGCGGCTGATCCGGGCCGAGGTGCGCGCCGCGACCGCGCCCAGGGGCGGGCTGCTCTCCCGGGTCCGGCGCGCGGTGAGGGGCTGACGGCATGGCAAGGATCTTCTGGATGGCCGTCGGCGCCGGCGCCGCCGTGTGGGCCATGAACAAGGCCAACGACGCGGTCCAGCGGCTCACCCCGGACAGCCTCTCCGGCACCGCCGCCCGCGGCGCGTTGCACCTGGGCGACCTCGCCAAGCAGTTCGCCCAGGACGTGCGTTCCGGCATGGCCGAGCGCGAGGAGCAGCTGAAGGAAGACCTCGGACTGCACGGCACCGCCGTGGTCGAGCCCCGGAGCACCCGCCGGCCCCGCCCGTCGCCCGCCACCACCCTTCCTGGGAAACGCTCCGCGTTGCCCCTCTCACGCGAGCCGCAGTACCGAGCTATCTCGGCGGCGCCCGGTCACCCGGCCGCCGCCCTGCCCCCCGCCCGCGCCCTGCCCGACGGCGGGCGCCGCACCACCCCACAGACCATGGAAGAAACGCCCCGCCGAGCCCTGCCGCGGGGCGGAACGAACCGGAAGGACCACTAATGGAGTCGGCTGAGATCCGCCGCCGCTGGCTGCGCTTCTTCGAGGAGCGCGGCCACACCGTCGTTCCGTCGGCGTCCCTGGTCGCCGACGACCCCACCCTGCTGCTCGTCAACGCCGGCATGGTGCCGTTCAAGCCCTACTTCCTGGGCGAGGTCAAGCCGCAGTTCTCGCGCGCCACCAGCGTCCAGAAGTGCGTGCGCACCCTGGACATCGAGGAGGTCGGGAAGACCACCCGGCACGGCTCCTTCTTCCAGATGTGCGGCAACTTCTCCTTCGGTGACTACTTCAAGGAAGGAGCCATCAAGTTCGCCTGGGAGCTGCTCACCACTCCCGTCGCGGAGGGTGGCTACGGCCTGGAGAAGGAGAAGCTCTGGATCACCGTCTACAAGGACGACGACGAGGCCGAGCAGATCTGGCGCGACGTCATCGGCGTGCCCTCCGAGCGCATCCAGCGCCTGGGCATGAAGGACAACTTCTGGTCGATGGGCGTGCCCGGCCCGTGCGGCCCGTGCTCGGAGATCAACTACGACCGCGGCCCCGCGTACGGCGAGGAGGGCGGCCCGGCGGTCAACGGCGAGCGCTACCTGGAGATCTGGAACCTGGTCTTCATGCAGTACGAGCGCGGCCACGGCGACGGCAAGGACGGCTTCGAGATCCTCGGCGACCTGCCGAGCAAGAACATCGACACCGGCCTCGGCCTGGAGCGCCTCGCCGCCATCCTCCAGGGCGTCGACAACCTCTTCGAGATCGACACCAGCCGGATGATCCTCGACCGCGCCGCCGAGCTCACCGGCCACACCTACGGCGCCGACCACAAGTCGGACGTCTCGCTGCGCGTGGTCACCGACCACATCCGCACCGCGCTGATGCTGGTCGGCGACGGCGTCACCCCCGGCAACGAGGGCCGCGGCTACGTGCTGCGCCGCATCCTGCGCCGCGCCATCCGCAACATGCGGCTGCTGGGCGCCACCGAGCCGGTGGCCAAGGAGCTCATCGACGTCGCCGTCAAGGCGATGGCCCCGCAGTACCCCGAGCTGGAGATCGACCGCAAGCGCATCGAGACGGTCGTCATCGGCGAGGAGGCGGCCTTCCTGCAGACCCTGAAGGCCGGCACCAACCTGCTGGACGTCGCGGTCACCGAGACCAAGCAGGCCGGCGGCGCGGTGCTCTCCGGCGAGCAGGCGTTCAAGCTGCACGACACCTACGGCTTCCCGATCGACCTCACCCTGGAGATGGCCGAGGAGCAGGGCCTCCAGGTGGACGAGGCCGGCTTCCGCCGCCTGATGCAGGAGCAGCGGGACCGAGCCAAGGCGGACGCCAAGGCGAAGAAGATGGGCCACGCCGACGTCGCCGCGTACCGCGAGGTCGCCGACAAGTCCGGCGCCAGCGTCTTCACCGGCTACTCCCTCACCGAGGGCGAGGCGACCGTGGTCGGCCTGCTGGTGGACGGCGTTCCGTCGCCGGCCGCCTCCGAGGGCGACGAGGTCGAGCTCATCCTCGACCGCACCCCGTTCTACGCCGAGGGCGGCGGCCAGCTCGCCGACCACGGCCGGATCCGGCTGGAGTCCGGCGCGGTGGTGGAGATCCGCGACGTGCAGCAGCCCGTCCCGGGCGTCATCGTGCACTCCGGCGGCGTGCTGTTCGGCGAGGTCGTGCTCGGCGCCTCGGCGTACGCCACGATCGACACCGAGCGCCGCCGGGCGATCGCCCGCGCCCACTCGGCGACCCACCTGACCCACCAGGCGCTGCGCGACGCGCTCGGCCCGACGGCCGCCCAGGCCGGCTCCGAGAACGCCCCGGGCCGCTTCCGCTTCGACTTCGGCTCGCCCGCCGCCGTTCCGGGCAGCGTGCTGGTGGACGTCGAGCAGAAGATCAACGACGTGCTGGGCCGCGAACTCGACGTCACCGCCGAGGTCATGACGATGGACCAGGCCCGCAAGGCCGGCGCCATCGCGATGTTCGGCGAGAAGTACGGCGACGAGGTGCGGGTCGTCACCATCGGCGACTTCTCCAAGGAGCTGTGCGGCGGCACCCACGTCGGCAACACCGCTCAGCTGGGCCTGGTGAAGCTGCTCGGGGAGTCCTCGATCGGCTCCGGCGTGCGCCGGGTGGAGGCGCTGGTCGGCGTCGACGCGTACAGGTTCCTGGCCCGTGAGCACACCGTGGTCTCCCAGCTCACCGAGCTGGTCAAGGGCCGCCCGGAGGAGCTGCCGGAGAAGATCTCGGGCATGCTCACCAAGCTCAAGGACGCCGAGAAGGAGATCGAGCGCTTCCGCGCCGAGAAGGTGCTGGCCGCCGCGGCGGGCCTGGCCGACTCGGCCGAGGACGTGCACGGCATCGCCGTGGTCGCCGCGCAGGTCGCCGACGGCGTGGGCGCGGACGAGCTGCGCAAGCTGGTCCTGGACGTGCGCGGCCGCCTGGGCTCGCGCCCGGCCGTGGTCGCCGCGTTCACCGTCGCGAACGACCGCCCGCTGACCGTGATCGCCACCAACGAGGACGCCCGCGGCCGCGGCATCAAGGCCGGCGAGCTGGTCCGCACCGCGGCCAAGACCCTCGGCGGCGGCGGTGGCGGCAAGGATGACGTCGCCCAGGGCGGTGGCTCCAACCCGGCCGCGGTCGGCGAGGCCATCGCCGCGGTGCGCGGCCTGGTCGCGGAGCGCGCCAGCTGATGGAGTTCGAGGAGAGGCCCTTCAGACGTGGACGGCGGATCGCCGTCGACGTCGGGGACGCCCGGATCGGGGTCGCGTCCTGCGACCCCGACGGGGTGCTCGCCACGCCGGTGGAGACCGTCCCGGCCGGGGTGAAGTCGCAGGCCAGGATCGCCGCGATCGTCGAGGAGTACGACGCGATCGAGGTGATCGTCGGGCTGCCGCGCTCGCTCAGCGGCAAGGAGGGCCCGGCGGCGGAGAAGGTCCGGGCGTACGCGGCACGGCTGGCCAACCGGCTCTACCCGGTGCCGGTGCGGCTGGTGGACGAGCGGATGTCGACCGTCACCGCGACCCACGGGCTGCGCGCCTCGGGGGTCAAGGCGAAGAAGGGCCGCTCGGTGGTCGACCAGGCCGCCGCGGTGGTGATCCTGCAGACCGCCCTTGAGTCCGAACGGGTGAGCGGACGCCCGCCCGGTGAGAGCGTCGAGGCGGTCGGCTGACCGGCCTGCTCTAACGTCCCGAAGAGGGGTCCGTGCGGACGCGTCCGCACGGACCCCTTTTTCGTTCGGTTCCGTGTCCGTTTCGTATCGATCTGGATCGGTGCGGGGCGGTTCGGAGTGATTGGCAGCCATTCGGGACCGCCGAGGGGGCCGAGAGCCATGATCGATCAGGACTTCCACCCGGGGCTCACACCGGGCCACCTCGGTGCGCCGGTGCTGGAACCGGAGGGCCGTCCGCCGGGTGCGCCCCGGCCGCGCCCCGATGCGCCCGATCCGCACCGACGGCGTAGCGGACTGGCCTGCCTGCTCACCGCCCTCGCGCTGGTCGCGGTCTTCGGCGGGATCGGTCTCACCGGCTACACCTGGGTCCAGCAGCAGCGCAAACCCCCCGCGGCCGCCGACTACGCAGGGCAGGGCACCGGCAGCGTCCAGGTCTCGGTGCCCGAGGGCGCGGGCCTGTCCCAGATCGCCTCCGCGCTGGTCCGCAACGGGGTGGTGGCCAGCTCGCTCGCCTTCACCCGGGCAGCGAAGGGGAGCGCGGCGGCAGCCGGGCGGATCCAGCCCGGGACGTACACCCTCAAGCTGAAGATGTCGGCCGCCGCCGCGCTGTCCATCCTGATCGACCCGGCCAACGCCAACGGCCTCACCATCCCCGAGGGTTGGCGTGGAGAGCAGATCTACGCGGCGATCGACAGGAAGCTGAACCTCCCCGAGGGCACCACCCAGAAGGCCGCCAAGGAGCAGGGCGCCGAGCTCGGCCTGCCGGACTTCGCCCACGGCAGCCCGGAGGGTTACCTGTTCCCCGCCACCTACGCCGTCACCGACGGGACCACCCCGCTGGACCTGCTGAAGCAGATGGTCGACCGGGCCGGCAAGGAGTTCAGCCGGGACGACGCCAACGTCGTCGCGCAGAACCTCGGACAGAGCCTGTACGGACTGGTCACCGTCGCCAGCATGGTCCAGGGCGAGGCCGACAACACCGAGGACATGGGCAAGGTGGCCCGGGTCATCTACAACCGGCTGGCCAAGGGGATGCCGCTGCAGCTGGACTCGACCATCAACTACGCGCTCGGCCGTTCGACCCTGAACACCACCGTCACCGACACCAAGCTGGACTCTCCGTACAACACCTACCTGCACCCGGGGCTGCCGCCGTCGCCGATCTCCAACCCGGGGCGCCAGGCGATCACGGCGGCGCTGGACCCGACGCCCGGTGACTGGCTGTACTTCGTGACCGTGAAGCCGGGCGACACGCGCTTCACCGACAGCTTCGAGGTGCACCAGCGCAACGTGGCGGAGTTCAACGCGGCGCGGGCTGCGAAACCGAGCTCTCCGGGCTCCGGCGCGGCCGCCGCGACGCCCTCGACGCCGGGCGCGGGCACGCCGTGACGGCCCCGTGCGCCGAGGGTGAGGTCGCTCACTGACCGTGCGTCCGCCCGGGCGGGGGTACGGCTGCGGTACGGTAACGTCTCCTCCCAGGCGCTGCGCTAGCACGCCGGTTCGAGAATCAGCCGGGACGGCGTCGTCCCGGACGGCCGGTCCGATCCTCCGGTCGTCACCGTCGGTTAAGGGGATCAATGACCGATCTGGGTCGGGGCTACGGCCCCCAGGGCGAGCAGCCGTGGCACCCCGGAGATCCCGGGTACGGCGGCCAGCAGCCGGTCCCCGGCCAGCAGGACGGCCAGTGGCAGCAGTACGCGCAGCAGGGCCAGCACGGTCAGCAGATCCAGCAGGGTCAGCAGCCGTACGGGGACGTGCAGCAGGGGTACGGGCAGCAGCAGCCGGTGCAGACGCAGCACGGCATGCCGCAGGAGGGGTACCAGCAGGGGTACCAGCAACAGGGGATGCCGCAGCAGGGGTATCCGCAGCAGGGCTTCGACCAGGGCTATCAGCAGCAGGGCATGCCGCAGCACGGCTACCCCCAGCAGCAGGTGCCGATGCAGCAGGGAATGCCCCAGGGCTATCCGCAGCAGCAGATGCCGATGCAGCAGCAGGGCGTGCCCCAGCAGGGGATGCCGCAGCAGGTCCAGCCCCAGCCGGTTCCGCAGCAGGCCCGGCCGCAGGCCCCGGCGCCCGAGCCCGCCTCCGGTCCGGGACCGGACGGGATCGACTGGGAGGCCGAGGCCGCCGCGCTGGAGTCCGGCGCCGACCCGGTCGGCGGGGCGGCCGAGCCCGAGGCCGAGGCGTGGGACGGTCACCACGAGGACGAGCACCACGGCGACGAGGGGTACGTCGAGGAGCACGCCGAAG
Source organism: Kitasatospora aureofaciens (assembly GCF_001188955.3). Taxonomy (GTDB): domain Bacteria; phylum Actinomycetota; class Actinomycetes; order Streptomycetales; family Streptomycetaceae; genus Kitasatospora; species Kitasatospora aureofaciens. The sequence continues at coordinate 54,998 of NZ_JPRF03000012.1, forward strand.
CCGAGCAGACCGGCTTCCTCGGCGAGCAGGACGAGTCCCGCGAGGCGCAGAAGAAGCGCAAGGAGAAGGGCAAGAAGGCGGGCCGCCGCAACGGCGGCGCCTGCCTGGTGGTGGCGCTGGTGCTGGTCGGCCTGCTCGGCGGCGCCGGCTGGTGGGGCTACGGCTTCTACCAGAGCCACTTCGGCCCGCCGCCGGACTTCACCGGTGACGGCACCGGCTCCGTCCAGGTCGAGGTCAAGCCGGGCGCGGTCGGCGGCCAGATCGGCCTCGCGCTGAAGAACGCCGGCGTGGTCAAGAGCGTCGACGCGTTCGCCAAGGCCTGTGACGCCGAGCCCAAGTGCGGCACCATCCAGCCGGGCTTCTACGGGATGAAGAAGGAGATGCCGGCCGCGGCCGCGCTCAAGGAGCTGCTGGATCAGGCGGGCGGCGCGGCGATCGTGTTCCCGGAGGGCATGAACTCCTCCGAGATCTACGCCAAGATCGACGACAAGCTGAAGCTCCAGAAGGGCACCACGGCGGGCGTGGCCAAGGCTCAGGTCAACCAGCTCGGCCTGCCGGCGTACGCGAACGGCAACATCGAGGGCTTCCTCTGGCCGACCCGCTACAACATCGCCGACGGCATGAAGCCCGAGGACCTGCTCAAGCAGATGGTGAAGAACGCCACCGACAAGTACGCGGCCGCCAACCTGGACGGCCAGGCCTCCAAGGCGGGCCTCAAGAGCGCCTACGAGGTGGTCATCGAGGCGAGCATCCTGCAGCGCGAGGGCAACAACCCGGGCGACTTCGCCAAGATGGCCAGGACCATCCAGAACCGTCTGGCGAGCGACACCGTGCACCACACCCTCGGCATGGACACCACGCTGCAGTACTCGCTGGGCCGTAAGGAACTCACGTCGAAGGACATCAACGACGGGTCCAACAAGTTCAACACCTACATCAACCCGGGCCTGCCGCCGACGCCGATCTCCAACCCCGGCGACGAGGCGCTCAACGCGGTGCTCAACCCGGCGGACGGCAAGTGGCTGTACTTCATCGCGATGTCCCCGACCAACACCCTCTTCGCCGAGACCGACAAGGAGCACGCGGCCAACGTCGAGGCGTACTGCAAGGCGGCGGGTCAGGGCTTCGACAAGGTCGGTCTGCACTGCACCACCAAGTAGCCGTTACCGCACCGTCGTTCACGGAGAGGCAACGTTGACCAGCAAGCACCGGGCGGCCGTCCTCGGCTCGCCGATCGCCCACTCGCTCTCGCCGGACCTGCACCGGGCCGCCTTCGCGGCGCTCGGTCTGGACGGCTGGCGCTACGACCGCTTCGAGGTCGACGAGGCCGGCCTGCCCGGCTTCCTCGCCGGCCTGGACGGGGCCGAGTGGGCGGGGCTGTCGCTGACCATGCCGCTGAAGCGGGCGGTCATCCCGCTGCTGGACGAGGTCAGCGCGACGGCCCGCTCGGTGGACGCGGTGAACACCGTGGTGTTCACCGCCGACGGGCGGCGCACCGGGGACAACACCGACGTCCCCGGGCTGGTCAACGCGCTGCGCGAGCGCGGCATCACCGAGGTGTCCGCCGCCGCGGTGCTGGGCGCCGGGGCCACCGCCTCCTCGGCGCTGGCGGCGCTGGCCCAGGTCTGCACCGGCGAGGTGACGGTCTACGTGCGCAGCGCCGAGCGGGCGCGGGAGATGGCCGAGCTGGGCGAGCGGCTCGGCGTCGCGGTGCGCACCGCCGACTGGGAGCACGGCGCCGAGGCGCTGGAGCGTCCGCTGACCGTCTCCACCACGCCGGTCGGGGCGACCGACGCCTTCGCCGACTCGCTGCCGGCGGCCCCGGGCGCGCTGTTCGACGTGCTGTACCACCCGTGGCCGACGGCGCTGGCCGCCGCCTGTGCCGAGCGCGGGGCGACCGTCCTGGGGGGCCTGGACCTGCTGGTGCACCAGGCGGTGCTGCAGAGCGAGGCCTTCACCGGGTGCGTGCCCGGGCCGCTGGCGGCGATGCGCGAGGCGGGAGAGAAGGCGCTCGCCGACCGTTGGGGCCGGTCCGGCGGATCTCGCCGCGGCTAGATCGTTTCGTTGGGTGACCGGTTGCCGTCCGTCACGCGGACTGTGCCCCCGGGTGCCGCCGGGTCGTGAAAGGATTCGGACAGAAGGCACGCTCGGGCGGGCCGCGGCGGTGCCGTGGGCCGGTCCGCTGATGAAGGAGCTCCGTTGGGTACGTTGCGCTGGCTGACGGCGGGAGAGTCGCACGGCCCCGCACTCGTCGCGACGCTGGAAGGCCTGCCCGCCGGTGTACCGGTCACCACCGACGTGGTGGCCGACGCGCTGGCGCGCCGCCGGCTCGGTTACGGCCGCGGGGCGCGGATGAAGTTCGAACAGGACGAGGTGACCTTCCTCGGTGGCGTCCGGCACGGTCTGACGATGGGCAGCCCGGTCGCGGTCATGGTCGGCAACACCGAGTGGCCGAAGTGGGAGCAGGTCATGTCGGCCGACCCGGTCGACCCCGAGGTGCTGGCGGGCCTGGCCCGCAACGAGGCGCTGACCCGCCCCCGGCCCGGCCACGCCGACCTGGCCGGCATGCAGAAGTACTCGATCGACGAGGCCCGGCCGATCCTGGAGCGCGCCAGCGCCCGCGAGACGGCCGCCCGGGTCGCGCTGGGCGCCGTCGCCCGCGCGTACCTCCGTGAGGTGGCCGGGATCGAGATCGTCAGCCACGTGGTCGAGCTGGCCGCCGCCAAGGCGCCGGCAGGCGTCGTGCCGCTGCCCTCGGACGAGGCCCGGCTGGACGCCGACCCGGTGCGCTGCCTGGACGCGGACGCCTCGAAGGCGATGGTCGCCGAGATCGACCAGGCCCACAAGGACGGCGACACCCTCGGCGGCGTGGTCGAGGTGCTCGCGTACGGCGTGCCGGTGGGCCTCGGCTCGCACGTGCACTGGGACCGCCGGCTGGACGCCCGGCTGGCCGCCGCGCTGATGGGCATCCAGGCGATCAAGGGCGTCGAGGTCGGCGACGGCTTCGAGCTGGCCCGGGTGCCGGGGTCGAAGGCGCACGACGAGATCGTCCCGACCCCCGAGGGCGTCAAGCGCACCTCCGGCCGCTCCGGCGGCACCGAGGGCGGCCTGACCACCGGCGAGGTGCTGCGGGTGCGCGCCGCGATGAAGCCGATCGCCACCGTGCCGCGGGCGCTGCAGACCCTGGACGTGCGCACCGGCGAGCCGGCCAAGGCGCACCACCAGCGCTCGGACGTCTGCGCGGTGCCGGCCGCCGGCATCGTCGCCGAGGCGATGGTCGCGCTGGTGCTGGCCGACGCGGTGAGCGAGAAGTTCGGTGGCGACCACGTCTCCGAGACCCGGCGCAACGTGCAGGGCTACCTCGACAACCTGATCATCCGATGACATCGCCGATCGTGGTGCTGGTCGGCCCGCCCGGCAGTGGCAAGTCCACCGTCGGGCGGGCCCTGGCCGAGCGCCTGGGCGTCGGCTTCCGGGACACCGACGCCGACATCGAGGCGCTGGCCGGCAAGCCCATCCCGGAGATCTTCATCGACGAGGGCGAGCCGCACTTCCGCGAGCTGGAGGTCCGCGCCGTGCGCGCGGCCGCCGAGGGACACGGCGGAGTGCTGGCGCTCGGCGGCGGCGCGGTGATGGCCGAGGCCACCCGTGAGCTGCTGCGCGAGCTGCCGGTGGTCTTCCTGGAGGTCCCGCTCGGCGACGCGGTCAAGCGGGTCGGCCTGGACGCCCCGCGCCCGCTGCTGGCCGTCAACCCGCGGGCCCGCTGGCGCGAGCTGATGGAGGCCCGCCGCCCCCTCTACCTGGAGGTGGCCACCGCCGTCGTCGACACCGCCGACCGCACCCCCGGGCAGGTCGCGGACGCCGTACTGGAAGCACTGGAGCTGAAGACCCCCCATGACTGACACCACCGTCAGGATCCACGTCGGCGGCAGCGCCGGCCACGACCCGTACGACGTGCTGATCGGGCACCAGTTGCTCGGCGAGCTGGCGCCGCTGATCGGGACGCGGGCCAAGCGGGTCGCGATCATCCACCCGGAGGCGCTGGCCGCCACCGCCGACGCCATCCGCGAGGACCTGGCCGGCGAGGGGTACGAGGCGATCGCCCTCCAGGTGCCCAACGCCGAGGAGGCGAAGAGCGCCGAGGTCGCCGCGTACTGCTGGTCGGTGCTCGGGCAGACCGGGTTCACCCGCAGCGACGTCGTGGTCGGTCTCGGCGGCGGCGCCACCACCGACCTGGCGGGCTTCGTGGCGGCCACCTGGCTGCGCGGGGTGCGCTGGATCTCCATGCCCACCACGCTGCTCGGCATGGTCGACGCGGCCGTCGGCGGCAAGACCGGCATCAACATCGCCGAGGGCAAGAACATGGTCGGCGCCTTCCACCCGCCGGTGGGCGTGCTCGCCGACCTGGGCACCCTGGAGACCGTGCCCAGGCACGACTACGTCTCCGGCCTCGCCGAGGTCATCAAGTGCGGCTTCATCGCCGACCCGGCCATCCTCGACCTGATCGAGGCGGACCCGGAGGGCGCCAAGTCGCCGGCCGGCCCGCACACCGTCGAGCTGATCCGCCGGGCCATCCAGGTCAAGGCCGACGTCGTCTCCGGGGACCTCAAGGAGTCCGGCCGGCGCGAGATCCTCAACTACGGCCACACCTTGGGCCACGCCATCGAGCGCAACGAGCGCTACAAGTGGCGGCACGGCGCGGCGATCTCCATCGGCATGGTCTTCGCGGCCGAACTCGGCCGCCTGGCGGGGCGGTTGGACGACGAGACGGCCGACCGGCACCGCACCGTGCTGGCGTCGGTCGGCCTGCCGCTGAGCTACCGGGCGGACGCCTGGCCGAAGCTGCTGGACGCGATGAAGATCGACAAGAAGTCGCGCGGCGACCTGATCCGCTTCATCGTCCTGGACGGCCTCGGCAAGACCTCCGTGCTGGAGGGCCCGGACCCGTCCCTGCTGGTCGCCGCCTACGCGGAGGTCTCGGCGTGACCCGGGTGATGGTGCTCAACGGCCCCAACCTCGGCCGGCTGGGCAGCCGGGAGCCGGACGTCTACGGCGCCACCTCGTACACCGGACTGGTCGAGCGCTGCACCGCGCTGGGCAAGGAGTTCGGCTTCGAGGTCGAGGTGCACGAGACCAACTCCGAGCAGCAGATGGTGGAGTGGCTGCACGAGGCGGCCGACGGGAAGGTGCCCGTGGTGATCAACCCGGGCGCGTTCACCCACTACTCGTACGCGATGCGGGACGCCGCGGCCCAGCGCACGGCGCCGCTGATCGAGGTGCACATCTCCAACCCGTACGCACGGGAGACCTTCCGGCACACCTCGGTCATCGCCGCGGTGGCCTCCGGGACCATCGCGGGCTTCGGGATCGGGTCGTACGAGCTGGCGCTGCGGGCGCTGGCGGAGCAGCTCACCTCGCGCTGACTGCTGGTCAGCGGCCCGGCGGCGGACTGTGCCCGCTGCCGGGCCGCCGTGTAGTGTCCCCGGTGAGAGCGTGGTCGGGAGGTGCCGTGACGCAGTACGCCGCAGGTGGGCAGGTCCCGCCGCGTCCCGCCGCCCCGCCGGTGCCGCCGGGGGGCGGTACAGGGGTGGCCCCGTCGGGGGGCGCCGGTTCCGCCGCCCTCGCCGCCGCCGACGGTCCGGCCGGCGGGCACACCCGCCGTTGTGCCGCCCGCTCCGGCGTCCGTGCCGGCATCGGCACCCGCTGCTCCTCCGGCGCCCGCTCCGGCACCTGCACCTGCTGCGGCACCTGCACCCGCTTCGGCTCCGGCGCCCGTGCCCGCCCGTGCCGTCCCGCAGCCGCCCGCGCCCACCGCGCCCACCGCGCCCGTACCGGCCGGCGGCACCGGGCACTTCGTGCTGCCCGCCGGCACGCCCGTCCAGCTCCCCGCCCACCCGCCGCAGCGGCACGCGCCCGCCGGGCCGATCGCCGTCCTGCTGATCGGCCCGGCCGGGGCGGGCAAGACCACCGTCGCCCGGTACTGGGCCGAGCGGCGGGCCACCCCGACCGCCCACATCAGCCTGGACGACGTCCGGGAGTGGGTGCAGTCCGGCTTCGCCAACCCGCAGTCCGGCTGGAACAACGCCTCCGAGGCCCAGTACCGGCTGGCCCGCCGCACCTGCGGCTTCGCCTGCCGCAACTACCTGGCCAACGGCATCTCCTGCATCATCGACGACGCCGTCTTCCCGGACCGCCCGGCGATCGGCCTCGGCGGCTGGAAGCGGCACATCGGCCCGGGCATGATCCCGGTCGTGCTGCTGCCCAGCCTGGACTCGGTGCTGCGCCGCAACGCCCGCCGCAGCGGCACCCGGCGGCTCGGAGACGAGGAGGTGGCGCGCATCCACGGCCGGATGGCCGGCTGGTACAACTCCGGGCTGCCGATCATCGACAACTCGTACCTGGACGTCGCCGGTACGGCCGCCGAGCTGGACCGGGTCATCCTGGCCCGGCTGATGGGGATGCCGGTCCGCTGACCTGCGGCTCTTCGACCTGTCAGTGGCGGCTGCGATGATGGACCGGTCCCGCCAGAACCACTCGGGGAGCTGACGCCCGTGCCGGAAGGCCACATCATCCACCGCCTCGCCGGCCAGAACCGCGCGGCCTTCGGCGGCCGCCCGGTGCAGGTCTCCAGCCCGCAGGGCCGCTTCGCCGACGAGGCCAGGACGATCGACGGGCAGCTGCTCACGGGCGCGGAGGCCACCGGCAAGCACCTCTTCCTCGGCTTCGAGGAGGGCGCCTGGGTGCACGTCCACCTCGGCCTCTACGGCGGCTTCAGCTTCGGCACCGGCCCCGCGCCCGAGCCCGTCGGCCTGGTCCGGCTGCGGCTGGCCAACGACGACGGCTACGCCGACCTGCGCGGCCCCAACACCTGCGCCCTGGTCACCGACGCCGAGAAGGCCGCCGTCGCGGCCCGGCTCGGCCCCGACCCGCTGCGCACCGACGCCGACCCGGAGACCGCCTGGCGCCGGATATCCGGCAGCCGGACGACGGTCGCCGCGCTGCTGATGGACCAGAAGGTGCTGGCCGGGGTGGGCAACGTCTACCGCGCCGAGGTGCTGTTCCGCCACAATGTCGATCCGCACCGGGCCGGCCGCGACCTGACCCGCCGCGAGTGGGACGCGATCTGGGCCGATCTGGTCGCCCTGATGCACGAGGGCGTCGCCGCCGGCCGGATCGACACCGTCCGCCCCGAGCACACCCCCGAGGCGATGGGCCGCCCGCCCCGCGTCGACGACCACGGCGGCGAGGTGTACGTCTACCGCCGCGCCGCGATGCCCTGCCTGGTCTGCGGCACCGAGGTGCGGACGGAGGAGCACGCCGCGCGCAACCTGTTCTGGTGCCCGACCTGCCAGGCGGCCTGAGGCGGATTCGGCCCCGGCACCCGAGCCACGCCGTGGGCCGGGGCCCGGGCCGGTCGGGGGAAGCGGACGGGTGGACGGCGACGAGATGTCCGACAGCGTGTCGGGCGCGGTGCACGGGCACGGGCTCCAGGGGCGGAACGTCACGGTCCATCTGCCGCCGAAGCACCGGAGCCCGCACCAGGTGCGTCCGCCCCGGGCGAGTTTCGTCAACCGGGAGCGCGAACTCGCCGCGCTCACGGCCGCGTTGGCCCGGTCCGGCGGCGGCGGCACGGCGATCGTGGTGTGCGTGGCGGGAGAGGCCGGCGGCGCTGACCGTGTCGCCGGTGGAGTCGGTGACCAGGCGGTTTTAGCCGGCGGCGTGCGGCAGGACGACCAGGCGGGCGTCCAGTCTGTGCAGGGAGGCGTGGAGGGCGCAGGCGACGGGTCAGCCCGCGGCCGCGGTGGGCTCCTCGTGGTCGGCGGCGGCGCACTCGTCGAGGAGGGGGCGCATGCCGTCGTCGACGAGCCGGTAGCGCACCACGCGTCCGTCCTTGTCGCCGGTGACCACGCCCGCGGTGCGGAGCAGGCGCAGGGCCTGGGAGACGGCGGGGTCGCGCATGCCGGTGGCCACTGCCAGGTCGCTGACGGCGAGCGGGCCGGCCCGGTGGAGGGCGAGCAGCAGGGCGAGCCGTCCGGGGTCGGCGAGCAGGGAGAACCGTTCGGCCCAGGAGCGGACGTGCTCGGTGTCACCGATGGCGGCGATGGCTTCGCAGACCCGGTGTCCGTCGATGGTGCGGTGGCCCGCGCGGTCGGCCGGTACGAGATGCATGCGGACATTCTGGCAGCTCACGACCTGTGATCCTGGACACCTGCACAGGTGCGCAACCTTGCGAGGGTGGTGTCCTGCCCCTACGGTGTTCCCCGCCGTGGTGTTCGGGAAGACCGGTGACGGACCATCAACAGGTCCCAGTCCGGAGCGGCCCTCGCCACTGTGATCGGGGGAGAGTTGTCCGGACCCACGTGCCACTGGGCGCCTAGTGCGCCTGGGAAGGCGGGTCCGGAAGCCCCGTAAGCCAGGAGACCGGCCACGGCATCTCACGAAGTCATTCCACGAGGTGCTGGAGCGTGATCCGCAGATGACCCTGCCCGAAACCGCCACTCCCGCCGAGGCGGCCCCCTCCGTCCTGCCCACCTTCCGGTGGAAGCGCCAGGACACCATCCGTACCGCCGGGCTGATGGGGGTGATCCTGGCCATGCACGTGGTGGCGTTCGGGACGCTCGTCTTCCTGGTCGCCCCGCACAACTACGCGGTCGGCACCCAGGTGTTCGGGGTCGGCCTCGGCATCACCGCGTACACCCTGGGCATGCGGCACGCCTTCGACGCCGACCACATCGCGGTGATCGACAACACCACCCGCAAGCTGATGGCGGACGGCAAGCGGCCGGTCTCGGTAGGCTTCTGGTTCGCGCTCGGCCACTCCTCGATGGTGGTCCTGATGGCCGCCCTGGTGGCGGGCGGCGCCCAGCTGGCGAACACGCTGATGGACGACGACTCGGCCACCCACAAGTGGCTCGGGCTGGTCGGCACCACGGCCTCCGGCGCCTTCCTCTACCTGATCGGCGCGCTCAACCTGGCGGCGCTGCTCGGCATCCTCAAGGTGTTCCGCTCGATGCGGGCCGGGGAGTTCGACGAGGCCGAGCTGGAGGAACACCTCGACTCGCGCGGCTTCATGGCCCGGATCCTGAACCGGGCGACCCGTTCGATCACCCGGCCCGGGCAGATGTTCCCGGTCGGCATGGTGCTGGGCCTGGGCTTCGACACCGCGACCGAGGTGACGCTCATGGTGATGGCCGGTTCGGGCGCGGCGGCCGGGCTGCCCTGGTACGCGATCGTCTGCCTGCCGCTGCTGTTCGCGGCGGGGATGAGCCTGTTCGACACCCTGGACGGGACGTTCATGAACTTCGCGTACCAGTGGGCCTTCTCCAACCCGGTGCGCAAGGTGTACTACAACCTGACCATCACCGGGCTGTCCATCGCAGTGGCCTTCATCATCGGCACCATCGAGCTGGTCGGCGTGCTGCACGAGAAGCTCGACCTGACCGACCCGGTGACCGGGTTCATCGCGGACATCTCGCTGGACAACGTCGGCTACGCGATCGCGGGGCTGTTCGTGGTGGTCTGGGCGATCGCCATCGCCTACTGGAAGCTGGCGGGCGTCGAGAAGCGCTGGACGCCGACGAAGCAGGGGTGACGGGCGGCGGTCACGCCGCGGCGAGCAGCAGCGTGCCCGCGACGGCGAGCCCGGCGCCGACCACCTGGACCGGGCGCAGCCGCTCCTTGAGCACCCCGCGCGCCAGCAGTGCGGTGACCACGGGGTAGAGCGAGGCGAGCACGGCGGCCACCGCCGCCGGGCCGCTGTGCGAGGCCAGGGCGTAGGTGGCGTTGCCGGCCACGTCGACCAGCCCGACGCCGGTGAGCAGGGGCAGCCGGGAGCGCAGCTCCGGCAGCAGTCCGCGGGTGTCGGTGCCGCGCGGGCCGGTCAGCAGCGCGGCACCGCCGACGAGGACGTTGACGAGCCGCTGGACGCACAGCACGAGCAGCAGCCCCCCGCCGGCTGAGGCCTGCGAGAGCAGGGACATGTTGGCGCCGAAGCCGAACGCGGCGGCCAGGGTGAGCAGCAGTGCCGTGCGGGCGGCGGACGGCCCGCCGCGTTCCGGGCCGCCGGCCAGCACCACGCCGGCGACCGCCACCGCGATCCCGGCCAGCTGACCGAAGCCCGGCCGCTCGCCGAGCGCGAGCCCGACGCCGACCGGCACCACGACGCCGACGGTGGCCAGCGGGGACACCACGCCCATCGGCCCGAGTGCGAGCGCCCGGTAGAAGGCGAGCATCGCGAACGGGCCGATCACCCCGGCGGCGACGGCGTACCAGAGCGCGGGGGAGGCGTCGGCCCAGCCGCCCGTGGCCAGTGCCGCGAGGAGGAGGGCGACGGTGGCTGCGGCCTGGGAGACGACCACGACGGCGAGCGCGGGCAGTCGGCGGGTGAGGACGCCGCCGCCGAAGTCGCCCAGGCCGGTGAGCAGGCTGGCGGACAGGGCGAGCAGGACGGTCACGGGAGGAGCCCGAAGATCGGGGCCCCGGGGAGCGGGGACGGGGTGGAGGACAGCACAATGCACTCCGAAGTACAGTCGGATGGACTCGTTGCCGGAACCGCAGCGTAGTGCACTGAACTGAACTCGGCCGAACAATATTCTGTACGTCTCGTACGGTGGACACCGGAGGACTGCCCGCGTGCCGGACCCCGACCTCGTCTCCCGGGCACTCGCCCGGAACGTCAAGCGGCTGCGCACTGAGCGCGGCCACACCCTGGACGCCCTCGCCGCCCGTTCCGGGGTGAGCCGCGGCATGATCGTCCAGATCGAACAGGGCCGCACCAATCCGAGCGTGGCCACGGTGGTGCGGATCGGCGACGCTCTCGGCGTCTCGATCGCCACGCTGCTCGACTACGAGGAGGGCCCGGACGTCCGGGTCGTGCCCGGCGACCAGGCCGTCCCGCTCTGGACGGGGCCGAAGGGCGGCACCGGCACCCTGCTGCACGGAATCGAGGCGCCCGGTCCGCTGGAGCTGTGGGACTGGCGGATGGCGCCGGGGGAGGAGTACTCGGCCGAGCCGCACCCGGCCGGAACGGTGGAGATCCTGCGGGTCGTCGAGGGCGAACTGGCCCTGGTGCACGGGGGGAGGGTGCACGCGGTGCCGGCCGGCAGCACGGTCTCCTTCGATGCCTCCCACGCGCACGTCTACCGCAACGCGGGGGAGCGGGAGCTGCGGCTGACCATGGTGGTGTCGGTCCCGCCGCCGCGCTGAACCCCCTTCTGACGACCGATACGGGATCCTTTCTGCGCGTGCGAAGCGAGTCGTCTCATCCCTCACGGTCCTCGGACTCACGACCATCGGGATGGCCGTAGCCGCTCCAGCCGCTCAGGCGGGCGGCTACGGCTGTGCGGGGAACTTCTCCTGGTCCGGCGGGGTTCGCCAGGCTCCGTGAGGACGCGGGGCATCGGGCGGGGGGCGCTCGGCGGGCGGTTCGGGCCGGGGGTTCGTAGGCTCGACGCATGGTGGATGCGTACGCGGGTCGGCGGGAGCGGGTGAGGGAGCACTGCAGCGCGGCCGGAGCCGATGCCGCGCTGGTCACCCGGGCGGCGAACGTGCGGTACCTGACGGGCTGCGCGCCGTGCGGGGCGGCTCTGCTGCTGACCCGGGAGCGGGCGCTGCTGTCGCTGCCGGACGATCTGCCGCCGGACGACTCCGGGGAGCACCTGATCGACGGGGAGGTCACCCAGGTGCCGGTGCCCGCCGGGGCGGACACCGCGCTGGCCGCGGCGGCCGCGGTCGGGCGGCTGGGGGTGCGGGACCTCGCGGTGGAGGAGCACGATCTGACCGTCACCCGGCACCGGGCGGTCGCGGACCTGGTGGAGGGGGCCCGGTTGGCGGACCTCGGCCAGGTGGTGGAGCGGCTGCGGGTGGTGAAGGACGAGCACGAGATCGCCGACCTGCGGATCGCCGCCGAGATCGCCGACCAGGCGCTCGGCGAGCTGCTGGAGTCGATCCTGGTCGGCCGCACCGAACGGCACCTGGCGATGGAGCTGGAGCGCCGGATGATCGACCACGGCGCCGACCGGGCGGCCTTCCCGGTCTCGGTCGGCACCGGCAGCCACTCCGGCCGGCCCGCCCACCAGCCGACCGACCGCCGGGTGGAGGAGGGCGACTTCCTCACCGTGGTGATGGGCGCCCAGTACCGCGGCTACCGGGTCTCGACCGCCCGGACCTTCGTGATCGGTGCCCCTCCCGCGCCCTGGCAGGTCGAGCTGCACCGGCTGGTCTTCCGCGCGCAGCGGGCCGGCCGGGAGGCGCTCGGTCCGGGCGTCGAGCAGTGCGTGCCCGACCGGGTGGCCCGGCAGGTCCTGGAGGCGGCCGGCCACACCGAGGCCTCGCCGCGCCCGGTGGGCCACGGCATCGGGCTGGAGATCCGGGAGGCGCCGCGCCTCGGTCCGTCGGACATGGGTAAACTGGACAGCCGCGTGCCGGTCACCGTCGGTCCTGGGGTCCACCTCCCGGGCAAGGGCGGGGTCCGGATCGAGGACACGCTCGTCGTGCGCCCCCTCGCAGAGGGCGGGCCCGAGCTGCTCACCATCACCACCAAGGAGCTCCTCGCCCTGTGACGGCGGCCCCGGAGGCCGACGGCGGCAGGACGCGAAAACCTTGGTTCCTTGACAGCTATATCCAGGAGTAAGTGCGCCCGTGGCTTCCACGAACGATCTCAAGAACGGCATGGTCCTCAAGCTGGAGGGCGGCAAGCTCTGGTCCGTCGTCGAGTTCCAGCACGTCAAGCCCGGCAAGGGCCCGGCCTTCGTGCGTACGAAGCTCAAGGAGGTCCTGACGGGCAAGGTCGTCGACAAGACGTTCAACGCCGGCACCAAGGTCGAGACCGCCAACGTCGACAAGCGCGGCATGCAGTTCTCGTACAAGGACGGCGAGAACTTCGTGTTCATGGACATGGACACCTACGACCAGATCACGATCGAGCCGGCCGTCGTCGGTGACGCCGCCAACTACCTGCTCGAGGGCTTCGAGGCCCTGGTCGCCACCAACGAGGGCGTGGTGCTCTACATCGAGCTCCCGACCTCCGTCGAGCTGCTGATCGCCGAGACCGAGCCGGGCGTGCAGGGCGACCGCTCCACCGGTGGCACCAAGCCGGCCACCCTGGAGACCGGCGCGGAGATCCAGGTGCCGCTCTTCATCACCACCGGTGAGAAGGTCAAGGTCGACACCCGCGACGGCAGCTACCTCGGCCGGGTGAAGTAAGTCCGTGTCGGCCGCACGTAGCAAGGCCCGTACCCGGGCCTTCCAGATCCTCTTCGAGGCCGACCACCGCGGGGTCGACCCGCAGCAGGTCCTCGCCGACTGGGTGGCCCGCGCCCGCGAGCCGAAGCCCGACGAGGGCACCCCGCAGGTCGGCGAGTACACGATGGAGCTGATCGAGGGGTACGTCCAGCACGCCCGTCGCATCGACGACCTCATCGAGCAGTACGCGGTGGGCTGGACCCTCGACCGGATGCCGATCGTGGACCGCAACGTCCTGCGGCTCGGCGCCTACGAGCTGATCTGGGAGGACGGCGTCCCGGACGCGGTCGTCCTGGACGAGGCCGTCGAGATCGCCAAGGAGTTCTCCACGGACGACTCCCCGGCCTTCGTCAACGGTATGCTCGCCCGTTTCCTGGAGCTGAAGCCGAGCATCCGCCGGTAGCGGCGACGCCCTGCGCAATGGCCGTCGGATCCGAGATCTCGGATCCGACGGCCATTCCGCGTTCCGTCGGGCAGGCGTAGTGTGGGGTCCTACTCGCCAGTAACTTGAAGGGCAGGCACCTCCATGACCACCGCGATCCGCAGCGAGTTCGACCTGGGCATCGCCCTGACCGGACATCCGGAGGAGGCCGGCCGCTACGAGGCCGAGCTCGGCGCCGGCTGGCAGATCGGCGGCGGGGTCAACGGCGGGCTGCTGCTTGCCGTCGCCGGACACGCGCTGTCGCTGGAGCACGGGCAGCACCCGGACCCGGTGTCGATCAGCGGTTACTACCTGTCCGCCTCCACCCCCGGTCCGGCCACCGTCCGCACCGAGGTGCTGCGCACCGGCCGCGGCCTCTCCACCGGCACCGCCTCGCTCAGCCAGGACGGCGTCGAACGCCTGCGGGTGGTGGCCAGCCACGGCGACCTCGGCACGGTCGACGGCGAGGTGCGCACCAGTGCCACCCCGCCGCAGCTGCCGCCGCCGGACCAGTGCATCGGCGTCGAGCACGCGCCGAAGGAGCTGATCGAGCAGGCCGCCCTGCTGGAGCGCTTCGACCTGCGGCTCGACCCGGCCACCGTCGGCTGGGCGCTCGGGCAGCCCTCCGGCCAGGGCCGGATCCAGGGCTGGTTCCGGCTCGCCGACGGCCGCGAGCCCGACCCGCTGCTGCTCCTGCTGGTCGCCGACGCGCTGCCGCCGGTCACCTTCGACCTCGGGCTGCCCGGCTGGGCCCCGACCGTCGAGCTGACCGTCCACCTGCGGGCCAAGCCGGCCCCCGGGTGGCTCCGGGTCGTCCACTCCACCCGCAACCTGGCCGGCGGCTACTTCGAGGAGGACGCCGAGGTCTGGGACTCGGCCGGCCGCCTGGTCGCCCAGTCCCGCCAGCTGGCCCGGGCGCCGCGCCCGGCCTGAGTTCGCTGCCGGGAGCGCCCCGAGGTGCGGTGGCGGCCGAGCCCTATTACCGGTGGTTACATTCCTGTGACACGCCGTACGTGTGTGGCGCGCGGAACTGGGGAGTAACACGGTCAGCGGCGAGCCCCGCCGCTGACCGTCACCGCCCGACGGCCGCCCGCCGACGCCAGGAGCCTCCGATGACCAGCCGCAAGGGCCGTTCCCGCCGCAACTCCGACTGCACCGCCGGTGGCCTGCGCCCCGCGCTGCGGGCACCGCACCGGTCGCGGCGGCACGAAGGGGTCGAGCAGGCGTTCGTCATCGGGGTGCTCACCAGCGCCGCGGACTTCGCGCGGGCCCGCGCCTGGGGGGTCAGCGATGCCCCCGACCACGAGCGCTACCTCGCCGACACCGCCGAGCTGCTGGCCGACGCGCTGGAGCGCTTCGAGACCGTCCGGGCTCGGATGTTCCACCCGCAGGACTTCGAGGAGTTCTGCGTGCTGCACGGCCTGGACCCGGCCGAGCCCGCCGCCCGGGACCGCTACCTGGTCAACCCGCCCCTGCGGACCCAGCTGCTGGTCTATCAGGGCGAGGAGCTGGCCGGGGACTTCGTGCCGCGGCTGGTCCGGGCCCGGGAGAACGGGCTGACGCTCCGCCACGCCGACCTGCTGCTGGACGGCGCGCTGCTCGGGAGCGCCGGCCCGGCGGAGGCGGACGAGGAGCACGCGTGCTGGGTGCGCGCCGCCCACCAGCGCGGGAGCGAGGTGTTCCGGCGGATGCTGGTCGGCGCGGGCGCCGGGGTGTACGAGCTGCGGCTGCGGGTGGACGCGCCGGGCGGGCGGCTGACCGCGGCGGCCCGGGTACTCCAGTGGGAGGACGGCGTGGTGCGGATCAACGACGAGGAGCTGGAACTGGTCTGCGCGGTGCTGTGCGCCGGGCTGGCGCTGGAGCTGCCGGCCGTCGCGGTGCTGCACGGCTCCCAGGGCTCGGCGGCTTCCTGCGGGGAGTACCTGCCGGCCGCCTGGGCCTGGTCGAGCGGCGGCCCGGACTGGGCGCCGGCCGCCCGGCCGGTGCGGCTGGACGGGGTGGCGGCGCAGCCGGGCTACAGCCTGGGCACGGTCTGCTGAACGTGCGCCCAGCTTCGGAAACGCCGCGGCGCGGCCCCGGAGGCCGGGACCGCGCCGTGACGTTTCTGCCTGCTGTCGCTGGTCGGCGAGCCTCAGCTCGCGTCCTCCTCGCGCACCGCACGGCGCGCGTCGGGGTTGAGCACGCCCCAGGAGATCAGCTGCTCGGTGAGGATCGACGGCGACTGGTCGTAGATCACGGCCAGAGTGCGAAGGTCGTCCTGGCGGATCGAGAGGACCTTGCCGTTGTAGTCACCGCGCTGGCTCTGGATGGTGGCCGCGTAGCGCTGCAGCGGGCCGGCCTTCTCGGAGGGGACCTGGGTCAGTCTCTCCAGGTCGAGGACCAGGCGCGGCGGCGGCTCGGCCGCGCCGCCCGGGGTGCCGCCGGGCAGGAGTTCCTGCACCGGAACGCCGTAGAACTCGGCGAGCTCGGCCAGCCGCTGCACGGTGACCGCACGGTCGCCGCGCTCGTACGAGCCGACGACGACTGCCTTCCAGCGCCCCTGGGACTTCTCCTCGACACCGTGCAGGGAGAGCCCCTGCTGAGTGCGGATCGCTCGGAGCTTGCCTCCGAGCTGCTTCGCGTAGTCGCTGGACATTGATCTCCCCGGACGAGATTGCTAACGCGTTCAGTGGTGGGTCACGGGCGATTGTCGACGTCGCTACCGGTGGGTTCGACACCCGTCTCGTAACTCACTGTGAGGTTACGTAGAGTAAGGTAGTTGCGTCAAGCCGAATGGGGCAGTCGTGCGAATGGCCCGCATCGTCGGCGCGTCCGGGGCGTTAACCCGGCGAAGCGGAATGATGGAGGCCCGTTTGCCACTCCGGGGCGCTGGTAGGATGACCCGAAGCCCACGCCCGGTCGGCGGGGGCAGATTCCCAGACATCCTTTAAGGCCCGTCCCGTGAGGCGGGGAAGGAGGTCCGCTTCGGCATGACCACACACCACGAAACGACGCCGCGGCCGCCGCACCAGGTGCTGGACGGCACGGACATCGCCCGGGTCGTCACCCGGATAGCGCACGAGATCGTCGAGCGCGCCAAGGGCGCGGAGGACGTCGTGCTGCTCGGCATCCACACCAGGGGCGTCCACCTCGCCCGCCGCCTGCACGGCCGGCTGGCCCAGATCACCGGGAGCGAGATCCCGCTGGGCACCCTGGACATCACCATGTACCGGGACGACCTGCGGCTGAAGCCCGCCCGGGCCCTGGAGCACACCGAGATCCCGCCCGGCGGCATCGACGGCAAGCTCGTCATCCTCGTCGACGACGTGCTCTTCTCCGGCCGCACCATCCGCGCCGCGCTCGACGCGCTGAACGACATCGGCCGGCCGCGCGCCGTGCAGCTCGCCGTCCTGGTCGACCGCGGCCACCGGGAGCTGCCGATCCGGGCCGACTACGTGGGCAAGAACCTCCCCACCTCGCTGCGCGAGGCCGTGCAGGTCCGCCTCTCCGACACCGACGGCGTTGACGCCGTCCTGGTCGGTGACCGCGACTACACCGCCCGCAGCTCGCAGGCCCTGGCCTCCCAGCCCACCGAACCGCACCTCCCGGAGTAACCCGCGTGAAGCGCCACCTCGTCTCCGCCGCCGATCTCAGCCGCGACGACGCGCTGCTGATCCTGGACACCGCCGAGGAGCTGGCCCAGCTCTCCGGGCGGGCCGTCAAGAAGCTGCCCACGCTGCGCGGCCGCACCGTCGTCAACCTGTTCTTCGAGGACTCCACCCGCACCAAGACCTCCTTCGAGGTCGCCGAGAAGCGGCTGTCCGCGGACGTCATCAACTTCTCCGCCAAGGGCTCGTCGGTCTCCAAGGGCGAGAGCCTCAAGGACACCGCGCTGACCCTGCAGGCGATGGGGGCCGACGCGGTCGTCATCCGCCACCACGCCTCGGGCGCGCCGGCCCGGCTGGCCCAGTCCGACTGGCTGCACGGCAGTGTGATCAACGCCGGTGACGGCACCCACGAGCACCCCACCCAGGCGCTGCTCGACGCCTTCACCATGCGCCGCCACCTCAACGCCGGGGCCGGCAACGACCTGGCCGGTCGCCGGGTGACGATCGTCGGTGACGTCCTGCACAGTCGGGTCGCCCGCTCCAACGTGCACCTGCTGACCACCCTCGGCGCCCAGGTGACCTTCGTCGCCCCGCCGACCCTGCTGCCCATCGGCATCGAGAACTGGCCCTGCGAGGTCAGCTACGACCTGGACAGCGTCCTGCCCAAGACCGACGCCCTGATGATGCTGCGGGTGCAGCGCGAGCGGATGAACGCCGCGTTCTTCCCGACCGAGCGCGAGTACAGCCGCCGCTACGGGATGAACGGCATCCGGATGGCCCAGCTGCCCGAGCACGCCATCGTGATGCACCCCGGCCCGATGGTCCGCGGCATGGAGATCACCGCCGAGGTCGCCGACTCGCCGCGCTGCACCGTGGTCGAGCAGGTCGCCAACGGCGTCTCCGTCCGGATGGCCGTCCTGTACCTGCTGCTCGGGGGAGCCGTGTTCGCCGACGGCCCCGCCGACACCGCCCCCCGCACCGACTCCGTGGAGAACGCCCAGTGAACGAGCGCAGTGAGCGAACCAGCGACACGGTCAGCTACCTGATCCGCAACGCCAAGATCCTGGGCGGCGCCCCGCAGGACCTCCACCTCGCCGACGGCGTCATCCGGGCGATCGGCACCGGCCTGGCGGTCGAGGCCGACATCGAGATCGACGCCACCGGCATGATCGTCCTGCCCGGCCTGGTCGACCTGCACACCCACCTGCGCGAACCCGGCCGCGAGGACGCCGAGACCGTGCTCACCGGCACCCAGGCCGCGGCGATGGGCGGCTTCACCGCCGTGCACGCGATGGCCAACACCACCCCGGTGGCCGACACCGCCGGCGTGGTCGAGCAGGTCTGGCGGCTCGGCCAGGAGGCCGGCTACTGCGACGTGCAGCCGGTCGGCGCCGTCACCGTCGGCCTGGAGGGCAAGAAGCTCGCCGAGCTCGGCGCGATGCACGAGTCCGCCGCGAACGTCCGGGTCTTCTCCGACGACGGCAAGTGCGTGGACGACGCGGTGCTGATGCGCCGCGCCCTGGAGTACGTGAAGGCCTTCGACGGCGTCGTCGCCCAGCACGCCCAGGAGCCGCGGCTGACCGAGGGCGCCCAGATGAACGAGGGCCAGGTCTCCGGCGAGCTCGGGCTCGGCGGTTGGCCGGCCGTCGCCGAGGAGTCGATCATCGCCCGCGACGTGCTGCTCGCCGCGCACGTCGGCTCGCGGCTGCACGTCTGCCACCTCTCCACGGCCGGCTCGGTCGAGATCGTCCGCTGGGCCAAGTCCAAGGGCTGGGACGTCACCGCCGAGGTCACCCCGCACCACCTGCTGCTCACCGACGAGATGGTCCGCTCCTACGACCCGGTGTACAAGGTGAACCCGCCGCTGCGCACCGCCGAGGACGTCCAGGCGCTGCGCAAGGCGCTGGCCGACGGCACCATCGACGCCGTCGCCACCGACCACGCGCCGCACCCGGCCGAGGACAAGGACTGTGAGTGGGCCGTGGCCGCGATGGGCATGGTCGGCCTGGAGACCGCGCTGTCGGTCGTGCAGCAGACCATGGTCGACACCGGCCTGCTGAACTGGGAGGGCGTCGCGGACCGGATGTCCCACCGCCCGGCCCGGATCGGCCGTCTCAGCGGCCACGGCCGGCCGGTCTCGGTGGGTGAGCCCGCCAACCTGGTGCTCTTCGATCCCGCGTACCGTGGTGCCGTGAACCCCGACAGCTTCGCCACCCGCAGCCGCAACACCCCCTACAAGGGCATGGACCTGCCCGGACGGGTGCACGCCACGTTCCTGCGCGGGCGCGCCACCGTGTTGGCCGGCGAGCTGGCCGAGCAGGGCGGCCCGGAGTGATGGACTACGCCACGCTCGCCAGGGAGCAGGCGAAGGTCACCGACTGGCCGGCCTACATCGGCTGGTCGATCGGGCTGCTGATCATCATCGGCCTGGTCTACTGGCTGATGCGCCAGGGCTGGAACTGGCGGCGCACCCTGCAGTCCGGGATCCCCCCGCTGCCCGCCGTGCCGGCCCGCGCCGGCCGGACCATCCTGGAGACCAGCGGGCGTTACCACGGCACCACCACCGCCGGGAACTGGCTCGACCGGGTCGTCGCGCACGGCCTGGGGACCCGCAGCCGGGCCGACCTGACCCTGGGCGAGGACGGCCTGCTGGTGCAGCGCCCCGGCGACGTCGACCTCTGGATCCCGGCCGAGCACCTGACCGGTGCCCGCACGGACTCCGGGATCGCCGGCAAGGTCGTCCCCGCCGGTCTGCTCGTCGTCACCTGGACGCACGAGGGCACCGAACTGGACTCCGGCTTCCGCGCCGACCACCCCGACGAGCACACCGCCTGGGTCGAGGCGATCACCCAGCTCGCAACACGTACGAAGACGAAGAAGACGGAAGAGGCCGCGCAATGACCGCACCTGCCCCCACCACGCAGCGCCAACGGCGGGAGCGCATCCCGGCCGTGCTCGTCCTGGAGGACGGCCGGACCTTCGGCGGCCAGGCCTACGGCGCGACCGGCGAGACCTTCGGCGAGGCGGTCTTCAACACCGGCATGTCCGGCTACCAGGAGACCCTGACCGACCCGTCGTACCACCGCCAGGTGGTCGTGATGACCGCCCCGCAGATCGGCAACACCGGCTGGAACGACGAGGACGACGAGTCCAAGCAGATCTGGGTCGCCGGCTACGTCGTGCGCGACCCCGCCCGGGTGGCGTCCAACTGGCGCTCCCGCCGCTCGCTGGACGAGGAGCTCGCCCGCCAGGGCATCGTCGGCATCAGCGGCATCGACACCCGCGCGCTGACCCGCCACCTGCGCGAGCGCGGCGCGATGCGCTGCGGCATCTTCTCCGGCGAGGCGCTGGCCGACCCGGCCGCCCTGCTCGCCCGGGTGCAGCAGTCGCCCGAGATGAAGGGCGCCGACCTGTGCGCCGAGGTGGCCACCACCGAGCCTTACGTCGTCCCCGCCGTCGGTGAGAAGAAGTTCACCGTCGCCGCGCTGGACCTCGGCATCAAGGCGATGACCCCGCAGCGGATGGCCGAGCGCGGCATCGAGGTGCACGTGCTGCCGGCCAACTCCACCCTGGAGGACGTCTACGCGGTCAACCCCGACGGCGTGTTCTTCTCCAACGGGCCGGGCGACCCGGCCACCGCCGACCACCAGGTCGCCGTCGCGCAGGGCGTGCTGGAGCGCCGCACCCCGTTCTTCGGGATCTGCTTCGGCAACCAGATCCTCGGCCGGGCCCTGGGCTTCGGCACCTACAAGCTCAAGTACGGCCACCGCGGCATCAACCAGCCGGTGCAGGACCGCACCACCGGCAAGGTCGAGGTGACCGCCCACAACCACGGCTTCGCCGTGAACGCGCCGCTGGACCAGGTGAGCGACACCCCCTACGGGCGGGTCGAGGTCTCCCACGTCTGCCTCAACGACGACGTGGTCGAGGGCCTCCAGGCACTCGACGTGCCCGCCTTCAGCGTGCAGTACCACCCCGAAGCGGCCGCCGGCCCGCACGACGCCGCCTACCTGTTCGACCGCTTCGTGAAGCTCATGGAGGGCCAGCGTGCCTAAGCGCACTGACATCAAGTCCGTCCTGGTGATCGGGTCCGGCCCGATCGTCATCGGCCAGGCCGCCGAGTTCGACTACTCCGGCACCCAGGCCTGCCGCGTTCTCAAGGCCGAGGGCCTGCGGGTCGTGCTGGTCAACTCCAACCCGGCCACGATCATGACCGACCCGGAGATCGCCGACGCCACCTACGTCGAGCCGATCACCCCCGAGTTCGTCGAGAGGATCATCGCCAAGGAGCGCCCCGACGCGCTGCTGCCGACCCTGGGCGGCCAGACCGCGCTCAACACCGCGATCTCGCTGCACGAGGCGGGCACGCTGGAGAAGTACGGCGTCGAGCTGATCGGCGCCGACGTCGTGGCGATCAACAAGGGCGAGGACCGCGACCTGTTCAAGGGCGTCGTCGAGGCCGTCAAGGCGAAGATCGGGTACGGCGAGTCCGCCCGCTCGGTCATCTGCCACACCATGGACGACGTGCTGGCCGGCGTCGACGAGCTCGGCGGCTACCCGGTCGTGGTGCGCCCCTCCTTCACCATGGGCGGCGCCGGCTCCGGCTTCGCGCACAACGAGGAGGACCTGCGCCGCATCGCCGGTCAGGGCCTGGCCCTCTCGCCGACCACCGAGGTGCTCCTGGAGGAGTCCATCCTCGGCTGGAAGGAGTACGAGCTGGAGCTGATGCGCGACAAGAACGACAACGTCGTGGTCGTCTGCTCGATCGAGAACTTCGACCCGATGGGCGTGCACACCGGTGACTCGATCACCGTCGCCCCGGCGATGACGCTCACCGACCGCGAGTACCAGATCCTGCGCGACATCGGCATCGCCGTCATCCGCGAGGTCGGCGTCGACACCGGCGGCTGCAACATCCAGTTCGCCGTCAACCCCGACGACGGCCGGGTCATCGTCATCGAGATGAACCCGCGCGTCTCCCGCTCCTCGGCGCTCGCCTCCAAGGCCACCGGCTTCCCGATCGCCAAGATCGCCGCCAAGCTGGCCGTCGGCTACACCCTGGACGAGATCCCCAACGACATCACCGAGGAGACCCCGGCCTCCTTCGAGCCGACCCTCGACTACGTCGTGGTCAAGGTGCCGCGGTTCGCGTTCGAGAAGTTCCCGAGCGCCGACGCGACGCTGACCACCACCATGAAGTCCGTCGGTGAGGCCATGGCGCTCGGCCGCAACTTCCCCGAGGCGCTGCAGAAGGCGCTGCGCTCGCTGGAGAAGAAGGGCTCCCAGTTCAGCTGGACCGGCCCGCTCGGTGACAAGGCCGAGCTGCTGGCCAAGGCTGTCGTGCCGACCGACGGCCGGATCAACACCGTGATGGACGCCATCCGGGCCGGCGCCACCCCGGAGGAGGTGTTCGAGGCCACCAAGATCGACCCGTGGTTCGTCGACCAGCTCTTCCTGCTGGACGAGATCGCCGGCGAGCTGGCCGAGGCCGACGAGCTCACCCCCGAGCTGCTGCGCCACGCCAAGCGGCACGGCTTCTCCGACCAGCAGATCGGCGAGATCCGCGGCCTGAAGCCGGACGTCGTCCGCGAGGTGCGCCACGCGCTCGGCATCCGCCCGGTCTTCAAGACCGTCGACACCTGCGCCGCCGAGTTCGCCGCCAAGACCCCGTACTTCTACTCCTCGTACGACGAGGAGAGCGAGGTCGCCCCGCGCACCAAGCCGGCCGTGGTCATCCTCGGCTCGGGCCCGAACCGCATCGGCCAGGGCATCGAGTTCGACTACTCCTGCGTGCACGCCTCCTTCGCGCTGGCCGACGCCGGGTACGAGACCGTCATGGTCAACTGCAACCCGGAGACCGTCTCCACCGACTACGACACCTCCGACCGGCTCTACTTCGAGCCGCTCACCCTGGAGGACGTGCTGGAGATCGTCCACGCCGAGCAGCAGGCCGGTCCGCTGGCGGGCGTGATCGTCCAGCTCGGCGGCCAGACCCCGCTGGGCCTGGCCCAGGCGCTCAAGGACAACGGCGTGCCGATCGTCGGCACCCAGCCCGAGGCGATCGACCTCGCCGAGGAGCGCGGCGCCTTCGGCCGCGTGCTGCGCGACGCCGGCCTGCCCGCCCCCAAGCACGGCACCGCCTTCTCCTTCGAGGAGGCCAAGGCGATCGCCGACGAGATCGGCTACCCGGTGCTCGCCCGCCCGTCCTACGTGCTCGGCGGCCGCGGCATGGAGATCGTCTACGACGAGGTCTCGCTCGCCTCCTACCTGGAGCGGCACGCCGGTCTGATCTCCGAGCACCCGGTGCTGATCGACCGCTTCCTGGACGACGCGGTGGAGATCGACGTCGACGCGCTCTACGACGGCACCGAGCTCTACCTCGGCGGCGTCATGGAGCACATCGAGGAGGCCGGCATCCACTCCGGCGACTCCGCCTGCGCGCTGCCCCCGATCACCCTCGGCGGCTACGACATCAAGCGCCTGCGCACCTCCACCGAGGCCATCGCGCGCGGTGTCGGCGTCCGCGGTCTGATCAACATCCAGTTCGCGCTGGCCGGGGACATCCTCTACGTGCTGGAGGCCAACCCGCGCGCCTCCCGCACCGTCCCGTTCACCTCCAAGGCGACCGCGGTGCCGCTGGCCAAGGCCGCCGCCCGGATCTCGCTCGGCGCCACCATCGCCGAGCTGCGCGCCGAGGGCCTGCTCCCGGCCGAGGGCGACGGCGGCACGCTGCCGGCCGACGCCCCGATCGCGGTCAAGGAGGCCGTGATGCCGTGGAGCCGCTTCCGCGACATCCACGGCCGCGGCGTGGACACCGTGCTCGGCCCGGAGATGCGCTCGACCGGCGAGGTCATGGGCATCGACAAGGTCTTCGGCACGGCGTACGCCAAGGCGCAGGCCGGCGCGTACGGCGCGCTGCCGACCCGGGGCAAGGTCTTCGTCTCGGTCGCCAACCGGGACAAGCGCAACCTGGTCTTCCCGGCCCGGGCGCTGGTCGGCCTCGGCTTCGAGGTGCTCGCCACCGCCGGCACCGCCGAGGTGCTGCACCGCGGCGGCATCCCGTCCACGCTGGTGCGCAAGCACAGCGAGGGCGAGGGCCCGAACGGCGAGAAGACGATCGTCCAGCTGATCCACGACGGCGAGGTCGACCTGATCATCAACACGCCGTACGGCACCGGCGGTCGCCTCGACGGCTACGAGATCCGCACCGCCGCGGTCTCCCGCGGGGTGCCGTGCCTGACCACCGTCCAGGCGATGGGCGCGGCCGTCCAGGGCATGGACGCGCTGCTGCGCGACGAGGTCGGAGTGATGTCGCTCCAGGAGCACGCCGAGCTGATCAACGCCGGCCGCAAGTAGCACCACCGCAGTGGGGGGCACCGGAGTCGAATTTGGTGCCCCCCACTCGTATGCCCGCCCGTCGCCCACCACCACCCTTCTGTCGACGGGCTGCGCCCGGGCCCTTAATTACGGTTCTCGCTGCGGGAGTTGACCCCACTTTGTACAAGCTTCTGTTCGATCTCGTCTTCAAGAGGATGGACCCGGAGAAGGCCCACCACCTCGCCTTCTTCTGGATCCGGCTCGCCTCCTCCGTCCCCGGCCTGCGCACCCTGGTGCGGCTGGTCCTCGTCCCGCGCGACCGGGCGCTGCGGACCCGGGCCCTCGGCCTGGACCTGCCCGGCCCGTTCGGCCTCGCCGCCGGCTTCGACAAGAACGGCGTCGGCATCGACGGCCTGGCGATGCTCGGCTTCGACTACGTCGAGATCGGCACCGTCACCGGGGAGCCCCAGCCCGGCAACCCGGCGCCCCGGCTGTTCCGCCTGGTCGAGGACCGCGCGCTGATCAACCGGATGGGCTTCAACAACCAGGGCTCGGCCCGGGTCGCGGCCCGGCTGGCCGCCCGCCCGCACACCAGCTCCACCCCGGTGATCGGTGTCAACATCGGCAAGACCAAGGTGGTCGAGGAGGCCGACGCCGTCGCCGACTACGTCAAGTCGACCGAGCGGCTGGCCAAGTACGCCGACTACCTGGTGGTCAACGTCAGCTCGCCGAACACCCCCGGGCTGCGCAACCTCCAGGCCGTCGACCACCTGCGCCCGCTGCTCGCCGCCGTCCGCGAGGCCGCCGACCGCACCACCGCGCACCACGTGCCGCTGCTGGTCAAGATCGCCCCCGACCTGGCCGACGAGGACGTCGACGCGGTCGCCGACCTCGCCCTGGAGCTGGGCCTGGACGGCATCATCGCCACCAACACCACGATCGGCCGCGAGGGCCTGCGGGCCGACGCGAAGCGGGTCGAGGAGATCGGCATGGGCGGCCTGTCCGGCGCCCCGCTCAAGGCCCGGGCCCTGGAGGTGCTGCAGCGGCTGCGCGCCCGCACCGGGGGCCGGCTGACGCTGGTCTCGGTCGGCGGCGTGGAGACCGCCGAGGACGCCTGGCAGCGGATCATCCACGGCGCCGACCTCGTGCAGGGCTACAGCGCCTTCATCTACGAGGGCCCGTTCTGGTGCCGCCGGATCCACCGGGGCCTGTCCGCCCGGGTCCGCGCCGGGGGCTTCCGCGACCTCGCGGCGGCCGTCGGCAGCGCCGTCCGCGGCTCCTAGCCCCTGAACCGCCCGCACCGCCCGCACGACCTGCGGCACGCCCGCACGACCCTCGGAAGGACGACATGACCCTCGCCCCGTTCGGCGCCCGGTTGCGCCAGGCCCTCGACACCCGCGGCCAGCTCTGCGTCGGCATCGACCCGCACGCCTCCCTGCTCTCCGCCTGGGGCCTCGGCGACGACCTCGCCGGGCTGGAGACCTTCAGCCGCACCGTGGTGGAGGCCCTGGCCGACCGGGTGGCCGTGCTCAAGCCGCAGGCCGCCTTCTTCGAGCGCTTCGGCAGCAAGGGCGTCGCGGTGCTGGAGAAGAGCGTCGAGGAGGCCCGGGCGGCCGGCGCGCTCGTCCTGATGGACGCCAAGCGCGGTGACATCGGCTCCACCATGGCCGCCTACGCGGAGGCCTTCCTGTCGCCCGCCGGTCCGCTGTTCTCGGACGCCGTCACGGTCAGCCCGTACCTGGGCTTCGGCTCGCTGCGCCCGGCGCTGGACCTGGCCCGCGAGCAGGGCTGCGGGGTGTTCGCCCTGGCGCTCACCTCCAACCCGGAGGGCGCCGAGGTGCAGCGCGCCGTCGGCGCGGACGGCGAGCCGGTCGCGGCCTCGGTGCTGCGGCAGTTGGCGGCCGAGAACGCGGGCGCGGCGCCGCTGGGCTCCTTCGGCGCGGTGGTCGGCGCGACGCTGGCCGACGCGGGCGTGGACCTGGCCATCAACGGCCCGCTGCTGGCCCCCGGGATCGGCGCCCAGGGTGCGACCATGGCGGACCTGCCGCGGGTGTTCGGCGCCTCGGTCATCAACGTGGTGCCGAGCGTCAGCCGGGACGTGCTCAGGCACGGTCCGTCCGTGCCGGCCCTGCGGGAGGCGGCGGAGCGCTTCGTCGGGGAGTTCGCGGAAGCCGTCAAGTAGCGGAAGGCATCCGGCCGGTAGCCGCCCGGTGACCGTGCGCAGTGTCCGCAGGACGGCGGCGCGGCACCGGAGTTGACGTGAGCGCCGTCACATCGACGCCGTCAAAGTTTCGCAATCGCGGTCATTTTGCCCCGGAAAGTCCTGGTCGGCCGTGGCTGACCAGGACTTTTCGTGTTCTTTTCCTGACGTGGCGCCGCAATGCGGGTAGTGTCCGGCGATAGGTCATCGGCGAGCCGCGAACCCGTAGCTCCCGCAGGTCAGGGCCCTGTGGTTCCCCATTGGGCTCCTCTTGCGGACGGTGTCCTAGGTACCGAACCAGTCATAGCTCAATCCCTTCCTTCCATACCCTGAGGTGAACGGCGTGGCTCTTCCGCCCCTTACCCCTGAACAGCGCACCGCCGCGCTCGCCAAGGCCGCCGAGGCTCGCCGGGAGCGCGCCGAGGTCAAGAACCGGCTCAAGCACTCCGGCGCCTCCCTGCACGAGGTGATCAAGGCCGGCAAGAACGACAACGACGTCATCGGCAAGATGAAGGTGTCGGCCCTGCTGGAGTCCCTTCCGGGCGTCGGCAAGGTCCGTGCCAAGCAGATCATGGAGCGCCTCGGCATCAGCGAGAGCCGCCGTGTCCGCGGTCTCGGCACGAACCAGATCGCCTCCCTGGAGCGGGAGTTCGGCGGTGGCGCCGCCTGACCGTGCCCCCGTGGTCCCGGGATCGTCCGCGATCCGGGATAATCGGTGCATGAGTGAGCGTCCGCGGCTGACCGTGCTCTCCGGCCCCTCGGGGGTCGGCAAGAGCACGGTCGTCGCTCATATGAGGAAGATGCACCCCGAGGTCTGGCTCTCGGTGTCGGCCACCACCCGGCACCCGAGGCCGGGCGAGAAGAACGGGGTTCAGTACCACTTCGTCGACAACGACGAGTTCGACAAGCTGGTCGCCAACGGCGAGCTGCTGGAGTGGGCCGAGTTCGCCGGGAACCGCTACGGCACCCCGCGCGCGGCCGTGCTGGAGAAGCTGGAGCGCGGCGAGCCCGTCCTGCTGGAGATCGACCTGCAGGGCGCCCGCCAGGTGCGCGAGTCGATGCCGGAGGCCCAGCTGGTCTTCCTGGCCCCGCCGAGCTGGGACGAGCTGGTCCGCCGGCTGACCGGCCGCGGCACCGAGCCGCAGGACGTGATCAAGCGGCGGCTGGAGGCGGCCAAGGTCGAGCTCGCGGCCGAGCGCGAGTTCGACACGACCCTTGTCAACACCTCCGTCGAGCAGGTAGCGGCCGAACTGCTAGCCTTGCTCGGTGTAGCCTGACCTGCCAGTCTTTTCCACCCTTTCGGAAGGTTTTCGCGTGTCCTCTTCCATGACCGCGCCCGAGGGCATCATCAACCCGCCGATCGACGAGCTGCTTGAGGCCACCGACTCGAAGTACAGCCTCGTGATCTACGCCGCCAAGCGCGCGCGCCAGATCAACGCGTACTACTCCCAGCTCGGCGAGGGCCTGCTGGAGTACGTCGGCCCGCTGGTCGACACCCACGTGCACGAGAAGCCGCTGTCGATCGCGCTGCGCGAGATCAACGCGGGCATGCTGACGGCCGAGGCGATCGAGGCTGCCTGAGGCAGGCCCGTACCTTCACCGGAGGGCCCGGCGGAATCATTCCGCCGGGCCCTCCGGTGTTCTGTGTCCGAGCTGCCGGGCCTGCGGTGTTCCGGGCCGGGGTCGCCGGGCCCTCCGGTGGTGTGCTGTGGGGCACGGTGCGGGTGGCAGCTGAGGGGTCGTAGGGTGGGCGGGTTCGAGCTGCGGAGAAAGGTCGGTAGATGAGCGCGAGTGCGGACGCCCCCCGCGTGGTCCTCGGCGTCAGCGGCGGGATCGCCGCCTACAAGGCGTGCGAGCTGCTGCGCCGGTTCACCGAGTCCGGCCACGAGGTCACCGTGGTGCCCACCGCGGCCGCGCTGCACTTCGTCGGCGAGGCCACCTGGGCCGCGCTGTCCGGCCGCCCGGCCGCCACCGAGACCTGGGAGGACGTGCACGAGGTGCCGCACGTGCGGATCGGGCGGCAGGCCGACCTGGTGGTGGTCGCCCCCGCCACCGCCGACCTGATGGCCAAGGCCGCCCACGGGCTCGCCGACGACCTGCTGACCAACACCCTGCTCACCGCCGGCTGCCCGGTCGTCCTGGCGCCCGCGATGCACACCGAGATGTGGGAGCACCCGGCCACCCGGGAGAACGTCGCCACGCTGCGCCGCCGGGGCGTGATCGTGCTGGAGCCGGCCGTCGGGCGGCTCACCGGCAAGGACACCGGCAAGGGGCGGCTGCCCGAGCCCGCCGCGATCTTCGACGCCTGCCGGGCCGTGCTGCGCCGCGGCGGGCCGGTGCCCACCGACCTGGCCGGGCGGCACGTGGTGATCTCGGCCGGCGGCACCCGGGAGCCGCTGGACCCGGTCCGCTTCCTCGGCAACCGCTCCTCCGGCAAGCAGGGGTACGCGCTCGCCGTGACCGCCGCGGCGCGCGGGGCGCGGGTGACCCTGCTCTCGGCCAACGCGGAGCTGCCCGATCCGGCCGGGGTGGACGTGGTGCACGTCTCGACCGCGCTGGAGCTGCGCGAGGCGGCGCTGAAGGCGGCCGAGGACGCGGACGCCGTGGTGATGGCCGCGGCGGTGGCGGACTTCCGGCCCGCCGAGTACGCGACCGGCAAGATCAAGAAGGTCGAGGGGGTCGAGCCGGCGCCCGTCGCGCTGGTCCGCAATCCCGACGTGCTGGCCGAGCTGTCGGCGCACCGCCCCCGTTCGGGTCAACTCGTGGTGGGTTTCGCGGCGGAGACCGACGACGTGCTCGCCAACGGCCGCGCCAAGCTCGCGCGCAAGGGCTGCGACCTGCTGGTGGTCAACGAGGTCGGCAACGGCAAGGCCTTCGGTCAGGACGTCAACGAGGCCGTGGTGCTCGGCTCGGACGGCAGTGAGACCCCCGTACCGGTGGGGCCGAAGGAGGCGCTCGCGGACGTCGTCTGGGATCTGGTCGCAAAGCGGTGGGAACCGGGTCGGAACTGATCGAGTCCCGATCGAGAACGCTCTTGATTTCCGGAAGCAGGTGACGTTCGACGGAACCAGCCGGTTAGACTCCAGGAATCAAGTCTTTCCGGATGTCCCCGGTTCGCCGGGGGCCTTCAGTCAGCAGCCGCTGCAACCCCAGGGAGCGCTGTGTCTCGCCGCCT
This sequence comes from Kitasatospora aureofaciens, assembly GCF_001188955.3. Lineage (GTDB taxonomy): Bacteria > Actinomycetota > Actinomycetes > Streptomycetales > Streptomycetaceae > Kitasatospora > Kitasatospora aureofaciens. The sequence continues at coordinate 84,940 of NZ_JPRF03000012.1, forward strand.
GTTCACCTCGGAGTCCGTGACCGAGGGACACCCCGACAAGATCGCTGACCAGATCAGCGACACCATCCTTGACGCTCTCCTGCGGGAGGACCCGACGTCCCGGGTCGCCGTGGAGACGCTCATCACGACCGGCCAGGTGCACGTGGCCGGCGAGGTGACCACCAAGGCGTACGCGCCGATCGCCCAGCTCGTCCGGGACAAGATCCTGGAGATCGGTTATGACAGCTCCAAGAAGGGCTTCGACGGCGCCTCCTGTGGTGTCTCGGTGTCCATCGGTGCCCAGTCGCCCGACATCGCGCAGGGTGTCGACACCGCGTACGAGGCCCGGGTCGAGGGTGACGAGGACGACCTGGACAAGCAGGGTGCCGGCGACCAGGGCCTGATGTTCGGCTACGCGTCCGACGAGACGCCCGAGCTGATGCCGCTGCCGATCACCCTGGCGCACCGCCTCTCCCGCCGCCTCACCGAGGTCCGCAAGAACGGGACCATCCCGTACCTGCGCCCCGACGGCAAGACCCAGGTCACCATCGAGTACGACGGCGACAAGGCCGTCCGCCTCGACACGGTGGTCGTCTCCACCCAGCACGCCAGTGACATCGACCTGGAGTCGCTGCTGACCCCGGACATCCGCGAGTTCGTCGTGGAGCCGGAGCTGAAGGCGCTGGCCGAGCAGGGCATCAAGCTGAACACCGACGGCTACCGCCTGCTGGTCAACCCGACCGGCCGCTTCGAGATCGGCGGCCCGATGGGCGACGCCGGCCTCACCGGCCGCAAGATCATCATCGACACCTACGGCGGCATGGCCCGCCACGGTGGCGGCGCCTTCTCGGGCAAGGACCCGTCCAAGGTGGACCGCTCGGCCGCGTACGCGATGCGCTGGGTGGCGAAGAACATCGTCGCCGCCGGCCTCGCCAGCCGCGCCGAGGTGCAGGTCGCGTACGCGATCGGCAAGGCCGAGCCGGTCGGCCTGTTCGTGGAGACCTTCGGCACCGAGACCGTGCCGGTCCTCACCATCCAGAAGGCCGTCTCCGAGGTCTTCGACCTGCGTCCGGCCGCGATCATCCGCGACCTGGACCTGCTGCGCCCCATCTACTCCCAGACCGCCGCCTACGGCCACTTCGGCCGTGAGCTGCCGGACTTCACCTGGGAGCGCACCGACCGGGTCGAGCAGCTGAAGGCTGCCGTCCGGGACTGACCTGGTGTGTGAGCGGCGCCCACCCTTTCGGGGGTGGGCGCCGCTCCGCTGTGTGCGCGGTGTCGGTTCTGTGCGCGGTGTCGGTGTGACCTGGTAGTACTTGGGAGCGATGAGCAGCACAGGGGAGAACGGGGCCGCCGAGCCGGAGCAGCTGGCGTTCATCCGGGAGACGGTCAAACGGGCCAAACCCCGGACGTGGAAGGGTGCAAAGCGGGCGGAGCACCTGCCGGTGGCCCGGGTCGTGGTGGACAAGGGCGTGCTCACCATCGACAAGTTCTTCGACTACGAGGTGCCCGCCGCCATGGCCGAGGAGGCCCGACCGGGCGCCCGGGTGCGGGTGCGCTTCGGGGCGCGGGTGGTGAAGGGCCAGCGCGAGGGCGGGGAACTGCACGACGGGTTCATCGTCGCCCGGCTGGAGAAGAGCGATTTCGCGGGCCCGCTCGCCCCGCTCGCCCAGGTGCTCTCGCCCGAGCCGGTGCTCTCCCCGGAGCTGCTGCGACTGTGCCGCACCGTCGCCGACCGGTACGCCGGGACCCTCGCCGACGTGCTGCAACTGGCCGTCCCGCCCCGGCACGCCAAGGCCGAGGCGGAGCCCTCGCCGCCACCGCTGCCTCGCCCCCAGCCCCCGGCAGCCGGCGGGTGGCAGCGCTACCCGGCCGGACCGGACTTCCTCGCCGCGCTGGCCGGCGGCGGCTCGCCGCGCGCGGTGTGGGCGGCGCTGCCCGGGCCCGGCTGGCCGTACGAGATCGCCCGGGCCGTGGCGGCGACGCTCGCGGGCGGGCGCGGCGCGCTGGTCGTGCTGCCCGACCGGCGGTCGGTGGCCCGGGTCGACCAGGCGCTGACCGAACTGCTCGGACCGGGGCTGCACGTGGCGCTGGAGGCCGAACTCGGCCCGCGCGAGCGCTACCGGCGCTGGCTCGCGGTCAGCCGCGGCTCGGTGCACGCCGCAATCGGCACCAGGGCCACCATGTTCGCGCCGGTGTGCGACCTCGGTCTGGTCGTGGTCTGGTCCGACGGCGACGGCAGCCACAGCGACCCGCGCGCCCCGCACCCGCACGTGCGCGAGGTCGCGCTGCTGCGCGCCGCCGACGAGGGCGCGGCGGTGCTGCTCGGCGGGCATGCGGTGACCGTGGAGGGCGCGCAACTGGTCAGCACCGGCTGGGCGCGGCCGCTGGTCGCCGACCGGGAGACCGTCCGGCAGGTCGCCCCCAGGGTGCGCACCGTCACCGACCAGGACCAGCACCGGGACGCCGCCGCCCAGGCGGCCCGGCTGCCCTCGGTGGCCTGGGAGGCCGCCCGGGAATCGCTGGCGGCCGGGCATCCGGTGCTCATCCAGGTGCCCCGGCGCGGCTACGTCCCCCGGCTGGCCTGCGGGCGCTGCCGCACCCCCGCCCGCTGCCGGCGCTGCGAGGGCCCGCTGGAGGCGCCCTCGGCGGATGCCCCGCTGCGGTGCGGCTGGTGCGGGGAGGCGGAGAACGACTGGCACTGCCCCGAGTGCGGCTCCTTCCGGCTGCGGGCGCAGGTGGTCGGCGCCCGCCGCACGGCGGAGGAACTCGGCAAGGCCTTTCCGCGGATCCCGGTGCGGACCTCGGGGCGCGACGCGGTGCTGGACACCGTGCCCGACGAGCCCTCGCTGGTGATCTCCACCCCGGGCGCCGAGCCGGTGGTCGAGGGCGGCGGCGGGTACGGAGCCGTACTGCTGCTGGACGGCTGGGCGCTGCTCAGCCGGCCCGACCTGCGGGCCGGGGAGGAGGCGCTGCGGCTCTGGCTGGCGGCGGCCGCGCTCGCTCGGCCGTCCGGGGAGGGCGGGACGGTGGTGGTGGTCGCCGAGCCGTCGGCCCGACCGGTGCAGGCGCTGGTGCGCTGGGACCCGCTCGGGCACGCCGGACTGGAACGGGACGAGCGGGCGCAGCTGCACTTCCCGCCGGTGTCGCGGATGGCCTCGGTGAGCGGCAGCCCGGCGGCCGTCGCCGACCTGCTGAACCTGATCCGGCTGCCGGAGGGCGCGGACGTGCTCGGGCCGGTGCCGGTGCCCGCGCTGCGCGGGGAGGAGCAGGAACGGGCGCTGCTGCGGGTGGCGCCCGGGCAGGGGGCCGCCCTGGCGGCGGCGCTCAAGGCGGCGCAGATCGCCCGGATCGCGCTGCGGACGGCGGAGGCGGTGCGGGTGCGGGTGGATCCGACGGACATCGGCTGAGGTCGCTGGGGGCGGGGTGAGTGGGCCACCCCGCCCCGGACGGCCCGGTTGTCGTGACGGCGTCGGTCAGCCGCGGAGGGGGATGTTGGTGCGGTCGGGCTGCGGGCGCTCGATGCCGGATCGGTCGATGGTGCTTCGGTCGATGGTGCTTCGGTCGATCGGGGCGCGGTCGATCGGGGTGCGGTCGAGGGCGTTGCGCTCCAGGGCGGTGCGGTCCAGACCGCCCTGGCGGGCGGCGGGGACCGTGGCGGCCAGGCCGCCGCGCTCGGTGGGTGCGGCGGGGAGCTCCTCGGAGCGGTCCGGGCGGCCGGGGCCCGGGACCGCGCCGCTGGCGGCGAGGAGTTCGCTGGTGGGGCGGCGCATACCGTAGCGGCGGTGCACGGCCTGCTTGGTGACCCCGAGGGCGGAGCCCACCGAGTCCCAGGAGAAGCCCAGCGCGCGGTCGAACTCGACCGCCGCCGCCACCAGGGTCTCCACGCTCTCCCGCAGCTCCTGCGCCAGGCGCACGGTCGGCGCGGGCGCCCGTCCGTACACCACGAAGCCGGCCGAGGTGCTCGGTCGGCGCGGTCGGTACACGTTGCCCAGCTGGGCGGTGAGCGTCCGCAGCGCGTCGACCTGGCGCCTCACCCGCTCGATGTCCCGCACCAGCAGGTGCAGGCTCGCCCGCGCCCGGGCGTCGTGGTTGATCTGCTCGGCCATGGCCTACGTGCCACCTTCCGTACGGTTCAGCTCGGCCGGGGCTCGGTGTCCCGTGCGCCCGGCCCCGGTCAATCTCTCTTGACCAACGCCGAAGCGGGGGCCGGGGTAACGCCGCTCGGCGACTCGGGATATGCCAGAAGCGGGTGCGGGCGTCGTGGGAAGGAGGGTGCGGGTGTTGTGGGCAGGAGGGTGCGGGCGTCCGAGGACGGCCCGTCGGAGCGGCCGGGGGAGTTGCATAGACTTGCGGTGAACCAGCCGTTGCCCGAAAGCCCGTGCCCTCGCGGACAGGAGCCCGTACCCCGTGGCGATCCAGCCGATCCGTCTCTTCGGAGACCCCGTCCTGCGGGCCACCGCCCAGCCGGTGACCACCTTCGACAAGGAACTGCGCAACCTGGTCAGCGACCTCACCGACACCATGCTCGACGCCCCCGGCGCAGGCCTCGCCGCGCCCCAACTCGGCGTCTCGCTGCGGGTGTTCACGTACCACGTGGACGGTGTCACCGGGCACCTGATCAACCCGGACCTGTCGCTCAGCGAGGAGGAGCAGGAGGGCCCGGAGGGCTGCCTCTCGCTGCCCGGACTGCGCTACGACACCAGGCGCGCCCACGGCGTGGTCGCCAGGGGCTTCAACATGTACGGCGACCCGGTCACGGTGGAGGGCACCCAGCTGCTCGCCCGGTGCATCCAGCACGAGACCGACCACCTGGACGGCATCATCTTCATCGACCGACTCGACCGGGAGCAGCGAAAGGCCGCGCTCAAGGCGATCCGGGAGAGCGACTGGGGCGCCGGTCCGGCGCCGGTCGTCAAGATATCGCCGCACAGCACCTTCGGCTCGGCGCGCTGAGTTCGTCCTCCAATCTCCTTTTCCAGAAAGGCACTTGATGCGTCTCGTCTTCGCCGGCACCCCCGAGGTCGCCGTTCCCGCCCTGGACGCGCTGCTCGCCTCCGACCGGCACGAGGTCGTCGCGGTGGTCACCCGCCCCGACGCCCCCGCCGGGCGCGGGCGCAAGCTGGTCGCCAGCCCCGTCGCCCAGCGCGCCGAGGAGGCCGGGATCGAGGTCCTCAAGCCGGCGAAGCCCAGCGACCCCGACTTCGTCGCCCGCCTCACCGAACTCGCCCCCGACTGCTGCCCGGTGGTCGCCTACGGCGCGCTGTTGCGCCCCGGCACCCTGGAGATCCCCGTCCACGGCTGGGTCAACCTGCACTTCTCGCTGCTGCCCGCCTGGCGCGGCGCGGCCCCGGTCCAGCACGCGGTGCTGGCCGGCGACGAGGTCACCGGTGCGTCCACCTTCCTGATCGAGCAGGGCCTGGACTCCGGCCCGGTCTACGGTGTGATCACCGAGGAGATCCGCCCGAGCGACACCAGCGGCGAACTGCTCACCCGGCTCTCGCACTCGGGCGCCCGGCTGCTGGCCGCCACCATGGACGGGATCGAGGACGGCTCGCTGTACGCCGTGCCGCAGCCGGCCGAAGGCGTCACCCTCGCGCCGAAGATCAGCGTCGAGGATGCGCGGATCGAGTGGAACCACCCGGCCCTGCGGATCGACCGGGTGGTGCGCGGCTGCGCGCCGGCGCCGGGCGCGTGGACGGAGTTCCGGGGCGAGCGGCTGAAGGTCACCGGGCCGGTCAAGCTGCTGCCGGACACCGCCGAGCTGGCGCCGGGCGAGGTCGCGATGGTCGGCAAGAACAGCGTGCGGGTCGGCACCGGGAGCCACGACATCGAGCTGGGGGAGGTGCGTCCGCAGGGGAAGAAGGAGATGCGGGCGGCCGACTGGGCGCGCGGGGCGCGGCTGGAGGCGGGGGAGCGCTTCGGGGCCTGAGCGCCGTTCGCGGGCCCCGGGGCGCCCCATGGGGCTGACCGCCGGGTTTGGCGTTACTGTTCGTTCGAGATCTTCTGATAACCATCGCAGCACTTTGAGGCACTTGTGAGCACCCCCAGTTCCCGCGGCAACTCCGGCACCCCCGGCAGCTCCGGTCGGCCCGGCAACTCCGGCGCCGGGCGCGCGCCCCGGCCGCACCGCCGGCCGAAGAAGGACCCGGCCCGGATCGTCGCGTTCCGCGCCCTTCGCGCCGTCGACGAGCGCGACGCGTACGCCAACCTGATCCTGCCGTCCCTGCTGCGCGAGGCCGAGCAGAAGGGCATGGACCGGCGCGACGCCGCCCTCGCCACCGAGCTCGTGTACGGCACCCTGCGCCTGCAGGGCACCTACGACGCGATCATCGCGGCCTGCATCGACCGGCCGCTGAGCAAGGTCGACCCGCCGGTGCTGGACGTCCTCTCGCTCGGCGCCCACCAGCTGCTCACTACCCGCATCCCCAGCCACGCGGCCGTCTCGGCGACCGTCGAGCTGGCCCGGGTGGTGCTCGGCGACGGCAAGGCCAAGTTCGTCAACGCCGTGCTGCGCCGGATCAGTGCCCACGACCTGGACGGCTGGATCGAGCAGGTCGCCCCGCCGTACGACAAGGACGCCGAGGACCACCTCGCAGTCGTGCACTCCCACCCGCGCTGGGTGGTCTCCGCGCTCTGGGACTCGCTCGGCCGCTGGCAGCCGGACGCCTCCGGGCGCACCGCGGTGGAGGAACTGCTGCGGGCCGACAACGAGCGGCCCGAGGTCACCCTGGTCGCCCGGCCCGGCCGGGCCACCGTCGGCGAGCTGGCCGACGCCCTGCCGGAGGCCACGCCGGGGCGCTGGTCCCCGTTCGCGCTGCGGCTCGCCGAGGGCGGCGACCCGGGCACGCTGACCGCCGTGCGGGAGAACCGGGCGGGCGTGCAGGACGAGGGCAGCCAGCTGGTCGCGCTGGCGCTGGCCGCGGCGCCGCTGGAGGGACCGGACCGGCTCTGGCTGGACGGCTGCGCCGGACCGGGCGGCAAGGCCGCGCTGCTCGGCGCGCTGGCCGCCGAGCGGGGCGCGGCGCTGGTCGCGAGCGAGAAGCAGCCGCACCGGGCCCGGCTGGTGGCGCGGGCACTGGAGGGCAACCCCGGCCCGTACACGGTGATCGCCGCCGACGGGACGCGCCCGGCCTGGCGCTCCGGCGGCTTCGACCGGGTGCTGGTCGACGTGCCGTGCTCCGGCCTGGGCGCGCTGCGGCGTCGTCCGGAGGCGCGCTGGCGGCGTCGGCCGGCCGATGTGGCGGCCTTCGGACCGCTCCAGCGGGACCTGCTGCGTTCGGCGATCGAGGCCACCCGGGTCGGCGGCGTGGTCGGCTACGCGACCTGTTCGCCGCACCTCGCGGAGACCCGGGCGGTCGTCGACGACGTGCTGCGAGGGGAGGGCGGCCGGGTCGAGTGGGTCGACGCGCGGCCGCTGCTGCCCGGCGTGCCAGCGCTCGGGGACGGGCCGGACGTGCAGCTGTGGCCGCACCTGCACGGGACGGACGCGATGTACCTGGCGCTGCTGCGGCGTACTTCCTGAGGGCGGGCTTGCGGCTCCTGTAGGGGGAGGCGGCAGGGTGGTGGGCATGAACGGCGATGCGCTCCTCACCACTGGCCCGCTTCCGACCACTGGCCCGCTTCCAACGACCGGCCCGCTCCTCACCATTGGCGAGCTGGCCCGGCGGACCGGGCTGACGGTGAAGACCGTCCGGTTCTACTCGGACCAGGGAATCGTGTCGCCGGCCGACCGCAACCCGGCCGGCCACCGGCGGTACGGCGCGGACGCCGTCGCGCGCCTGGATCTGGTGCGCACCCTGCGCGAACTCGGGCTCGGACTGCCCGAGGTCCGGCAGGTGATGGAGCGCGAGCACGGGCTGCCCGAGGTCGCGGCGGCGCACGCGGCGGCGCTCGACGTCCGGATCCGGGTGCTGCGGCTGCGGCAGGCGGTGTTGCGGACGGTGGCCGCGCGCGGGGCCACCGCAGAGGAGTTGACGCTCGTGCACCGCTTGGCCCGGTTGACGCAGGACGAACGGGGGCGCCTGGTCGGGGAGTTCCTGGCCGAGGTGTTCGGCGCAGGTGCTTCCCGGGACGGTCGTTTCGAAGGGGCCGCGCGGTCGTTGACTCCGGAGCTGCCGGAGGAGGCGTCGGCCGAACAGGTCGAGGCCTGGGTGGAGCTGGCGCTGCTGGCCGAGGACGCCGGATTCCGTGAGCTGCTGCGCGGATTGGCGGCGGAGGAGGCCGCGGAAGCGGCGGCGGTCGGTGCGGGAGCCGTTCCTCGACCTGGACTGGCGGTGCTGGTGAGGGAGTTGGCCGGTCCGGCGGTTGCGGGCGGGGTGGCGCCCGATGCGGCGGAGGCGGCGCGGGTGGGCGACCTGCTGCTGGAGCGGTACGCCCGGCTGGTGGGTGCGGACGGGCTGGACGGGCCGGTGCTGCGGGCCCGGTTGAGGGAGCGGTTGGTGGAGCGGTTGAGGGCCATGGCGGACCCGCGACGGGAGCGCTACCTCGAGCTGCTGGCGGTGGTCAACGGATGGGCGGCGCCGGAGAGTTCGGCCGAGGTGATGGACTGGGCCGTGCGGGCCCTCGGCTGAGGGCGTCCGGTGGTCCGGCCCGCTGCCGGGGGTTCACTGCCGGAGGGGCGGCGGGCCGGGGCAGTTGGTGAGGAAGGCGTGGGCCTGGGCGCGGAGGTGGTCGACCGGAGGGTCCTCGCAGATCACCTCCAGACCGAGCCCGGTGGCCTGCCCCAGCTGGTGGTACGACTGGTAGGCGAGGTACGGACGGTGGTCGTCGGTCGGATCCAGCCCGACGGCGAAGGTCGCGAAGTGGGTGCGCTCCTTCTCGGTGCGCGCGAACTCCGTCCGGGAGAGCTCCCATTCGAACTCGTACGGCTCCGGATCGGCGGGCAGGTCGAGCAGTGCCTGAGCCAGTCGGCGGACCTCGTCCGGCCCGGCGAAGGGGAGCGACTCCGACCAGAGCGGTGCGGCGGCGAACAACTCCCAGTCGGAACCGTTGTGGCGGACGGACAGTTCCCACTCGCCGTCCTGATCGCGCCAGCGGCAACTGAGCATCGGATCCATGGTGGTCAACCTCCCTGCGTAGTCCGGCCGTTACGCTTTCTCCTCATCGTGGCACAACCGGCGGGTGCGGGGAGCCCGGCGTGACCCGGCCTCGGGCGGCTCGCCAGGCTTCCTGCAGCGGACGGTAGCCGAGCACGGTGACGCCGTGTTCGGCGAGCAGGCGGCGGGCCTCGGGGGAGACGAGGAACTCGTAGTCGGTGCGGCGGACGCGCCAGCCGTCGTCGGTCGGGCTGCTCCTCGGGATGCGAGGGTGCGGGCCGGTGGCCAGGCCGGGGTGGACGGCCCACTCGGTCAGGCCCGGCGGGAGGGCGGCGAGCAGGCGGGCGTAGTGGGCCGGCTTGTCCTCCAGCGGGACGGCGAAGCTGTCGAGGAAGCCGTGGTCGACGACGGGCAGTCCGCGCTCGCGCAGCCGGGCCAGGGCGGGCGGCAGCCAGACCCGGACGGCGAGGCCGTACTCGGCACCGAGGGCGAGGGCGAGGTCGAGGATGTCCTCGCGGCCGCCGTCGGCGAGGCAGTGGAAGTCGAGGTGGGTCGGGCTGAGGCCGCTCGCCGTGACCGCTTCGATCTGGGCGCGGAACTCGCGCTCCACGTGGTCGAGTCGGGCGCGGGTGGCCAGCGCGGCGCGGCCGGCGGGGGTGGGGGCGTAGAGCTCGCCGGTGGGGTCGAGGAGGGAGGCCACCCGGTCGAGCGCGGTGAGCGGGCCCCAGCGCAGGTGCGGCGTCTCACAGACCAGGGTGAGGTGGATGCCGAAGGGGATCTCCGGGTGGCGGCGCAGGAGCCGGAGCGCGTGCGGGGCGGCGTGGCAGGGGGTCATCAGACTGCAGGAGGCGGCGATGCCCTGCTGGACCGACTCGATGACGGCCAGGTTGACGGACTCGTCCAGGCCGAGGTCGTCGCAGTTGAGGAGCAGGAGGCGGGCGTCGGGCGGGTGGCCGAGGAGGTGGTTGGCGCGGGGGCCTTCCGGGGCGGGGCCTGCGGTGGGCATGGGGGCAGTCTTCACCGGGGAGGCGGCGGGCGCGCGGGGATTTCCCGGTGGGCGGGCTCAGTTGGCGTCTTCGGTGGGCGTGGGGGTGGGCGGCGTCGTGGTGGGCGCGGGGGTGGGGGTGGGGGTGGGGTCCGGGTGCCAGGGGCGGCCGGGGCGGGTCCGGACGGGGGCGGAGGTGAGGCGGAGGGCGTACACCTCGCGGTCCGGCGCCGGGGAAGGGACCGGGCCGAGGTACTCGTGGCCGGTCAGGTGGCACCAGGCGGGCAGGTCGAGCGGGGCGGCGGGGTCGGTGGTGTGGATGTGGACCACCGCGCCGGCCGGGAGGTCGGCGATCTGTGCGCGCAGGCGGAGCAGGAGCTGGACGCAGAGCAGACCGGTGCCGTCGACGGTGAGGTCGGGGGTGACGCTGTTGGGGGCGGTCATCGGGGGGTCTCCTGGGGTGGTGCGCCGGAGGCGGCGAGGCGGTTCGCTCTCCTCGAACGGGCGGACGTCGGCGAGGTGCCAGCCCTCGGCCAGCCGGTCCACCAGCTCGTGGGGAAGAAGCGGACGGCGAAGCCGCCGTGTTCCCAGCGGTCGTCCCCGTGGCCGGTGTCGGTGCCAGTGCCGGCGGCGGCGAAGGCACGGGCGGCGTACGGTGCGGGGTCGGACGGCTGCGCGCCGTACCTGCCGGGGCCGGCCCGGTGGGTCTGCCGCCGGTGCCTGTGTCGGGCGTCCGCGAGGGTGGGCTCCCGGCGGAGCGACGTGCCGGGGGTGCGGGTCATGGTGCTGCCTTCGCGGGATGTGCCGTGGTGCGGGTGGTGCGGGTGGTAGTGCTGGTACCGGTTCAGCCTAGGGCGGGGGCAGGACGGGGGGTCGGGTGGGGTGGGGCCCGGTCACGGCCTCGGGATGTGGCGGTGTTCGGGGGCGGTGCCGCCGAGTCGGGTGAGCAGGGCGGACAGCTGGGTCAGGCCCTCGGCGCTCCACTGCTCGGGGGCGAAGTGCTCGGCGGCGACCTGTCGGGCGGTGTGCAGCATCTCGGCCAGCCGTTCGCGACCGGTCGGGGTGAGAGCGGCATAGGCGACCCGGGCGTCACGGGCAGCCGCCTCGCGGGTCACCAGGCCGATCCGCTCCAGCGGAGCGAGGCCTCGGGTGACGCCGGAGGCGGTGAGGCCGAGGGCCTCCGCGAGGTCGACCCGGCGCATCCGGCCGCCGGGGGCCTGGGCGAGGTGCAGCAGCAGGGTGAAGTCGGACAGGCTCACGCCGTGCAGGCCGCTGAGGCTCGAGTCGAAGCGCTTGACCACGGCCGTCTGGGCCCGGACGAGGCGCAGGGCGGTGTCGAGTGGGTCGGGGCGGGAGTCGGTCATGGGATTGGGGCCGGTTGCGGGGTCGGGGCCGGGGCCGGTCATCGGGCTCGTGGGGGCCGTCGGGTCCGCTGCGTCTGCTGGGCTTGTCATTGCCACCTCCTTGACTGCTCAAGTATATGCACGTGCGGAGCCGTCAAGGAGGTGGCGGAGGGGGGGTCGGTCAGCGGGTGCCGTTGGCGGCGCGGCGCTGCCGCTTGCCGAGGGGGGCCTGGGAGAGGTCCTCGGTTTGGGAGCGGAGGTTCTTGTAGCCGTAGCCGCGGTCGGTCAGCCAGGACTGCGCCGCCTGTTCGGCCCGCTCGGCGGCCTCCAGGATGTCCTCCTCCGCCTCGCCTTCGTCGAGGAAGCGGAAGGTGAAGGCCGCGCGGGCGTTGAGGTCGTAGCTGAGGTGGCCCTCGCGGGTGAAGGTGGCGTGCAGTACGTCGTGTTCGGGCGCGGCCGCGAGGAGCTCGGCGCGCTGCTCGTCGGTGAGGCCGTCGAAGACGCCGCGCACCATGATGCGGAAGGTTCGGGTGGTCATGCCCAGACGATAGGCAGGAGGAGCGGCGGACCGCCAATGCGATTTCGTGGGCGGGGCGCGCCCAAGGTCGAGGGCGGCGGTCTTGGTGATGGGCGTGTGGTCTCCGAGGGCGGAGGCTCGGACGCGTGCGGAAGGGGCCTCGGGGGAGAACACCGGTGTGACGTCGAATCAGTTCCGCGACTCCGTGGGGAGAGCCGGTTCCAGCAGGTGTCGACGGTGGAGGAGCCGACCTCGGGGGTGAGGGCCTGATGAGTGCTGGGCCGATGTGTGGGGGTCATGGTTCGCCTCGTGTTTCCGGGCCGGTTGCTGTGCTCGGGCCCCGGTCAGGGGACTTCAGCTAGGGGCGTCGGTCAGCTCGACGGAGTGGACGGTGAAGGTGCCGCGGGTGACCGGGGCGAAGGGGGCCGGCGCCATGCAGGTGCCGACGACGGGCTGGTAGGGGTTGCCGTCCTTGTCCAGGTCCATGTTCGCCACGCCCCAGGAGAAGCCCAGGCGGTCCCTGCCGTGGCCGTGGGCGTCGTAGATGCTCAGGCCTATGCGCTCGCCGACCGGTATGCCGTTCGACTTGGTGATCACGGCGGACAGGGTGGCTACGGGCCCGCCGGTGGCGAGGCAGTCGACCGTCGCGTCGGCCTCGCGGAAGTCCCCGGAAGCCGTGCGGTGGGAGAAGTGGACGGTGCCCCGGGCATCGGTGGGGAGGCCCGTGGGCAAGCCGGGGACGGGGTGGGTGTAGGGCACGCCCTCGGCGTCGATGGTGAACCGGATGTCGTCGTTGGGGCTGGGCGCGTAGTGGATCCGGGCGGATCCGTTGACCCGGGCGGCCGCGGTGGTCTCGGTGGAGGGGGTCGCGCCAGCTGGGGCAGCGGCGGTGAGTGCCGTGAGGGCGAGGGCCCCGAGGGCGGCGGCCACGGCGGTGCGGGTGCTACGGGCGGTGCGGGTGGTGCGGAACATGGTGGAGACTCCCTTCTCCGGCGGCCCCGGTGGCCGCCGTCTCGGTGACTCCAAGGCTGGTCGCTGACACCCCCTCCGCACATGTGCCGATCGGCATAAAGCGATCACGGGGTTCGCTGGGTGGCCCTGCCGATCGGCAGGGTCGGTTCCCGGAAGCGAGTGGGTGAGGCGCGTCCCCGCCGCACCGGGGCGCTACGCCCGCGCCGGGAGCCGGGTGCAGACCGCACCCGTCGCGGTCGGCGCCGTGCCGGCACCCAGCGCGGCGAGCGTGAAGTCCGTGGTCAGCGCGTTGACGGCGGCGCTCTGCCGGACCAGGTAGTGGCTGCCGCCGGGCACCTCGTAGCGCGCGAGCTCCGGTGTGACCTGCCGGGCGCGCAGTGCGTACTCCAGGGACTGGGTGGCGCTCGCCGCGCTGCGGTCGGCCGTGCCGTGCACGATCAGCACCCGGCGGCCGGCGAGGTGTTCCACCTTGTCGCCGCTGGGCAGCCAGGGGGCGATTCCGGCGACCGCGGCGACGTTCGGGTGCCCCGCGCACCAGAACGCGGCCCGCCCGCCGAGCGAGTTGCCGATGAGCACCACCGGTGCGCCGGGGTAGTGGCGTTCGAGTTCGTCGAGCGCCCACCGGGTGTCGACGGCGGTGTCGGCGTCGGCGCCGTTCCAGCCGCTGTAGCGGTAGCGCAGCAGGTGCACCGCGAGGCCGTGCGGGCGGCCGCGGCCGGTGAGTTCGGCGGCGAGCCCCCGCAGGCCGAGTTCGGCGATCCGCAACGGTCCGCGCCGGCTGCGGATGAATCCGCCGGGCAGCAGCAGGGCGACGCCGGAGACCGGGCCGTCGCCCTCCCACGGGGTGAGTTGTGCGGTGCGCGGAGGCTGCGCTCGGAACACGCCGGTCCTTCCGGGGGGACGGTGGTGCCTGGGGGTGGACAGGCGGATTCTACGGTTCCGGCGGCGGGTCACTGTGTGTCAGGAGCACCCACAGGACCCAGCCGGTGACCCCGGTGCGGCTGACCAGGACCTTCGCCCAGCGGGTGCCGAGCGGCGAGGTCCAGGTGTCCACGACCTCGACCCGGTCTCCGGCCTGGGCCTGCCCGATCACGGTGCCGTCGCCGAAGTGGTCGACCCGGACGTTGGCGGCGCTCGCGGAGACCTCCCACCGCCCGGTCCCGACCGGGGGAGCCTGCTGGTCACCGGCGGTGACGGCCACCGGTGCCAGCAGGATGGCGAGGGAGACCACCCCCGCCGCCGCCCGGCCGATCACCGCCACGGTGCCCGGAGCCGGGCCCTCGGGCCGGCGCTGCGCCCGGGGCGTGCGGGAGCTGTGGACAGCGGGAGCGCGGGGGTCATGTACAGCAGAACGAGCCTCCCGTCGTGCACGTACCGTCGCGCGCCGATGCTCACCCGTTCGGCTGAGCGCGCGGCGGGTGGTACAGCGACGGTCCAAGGTTGCTACGTCGCCAACTGACGGGCGGGCGAGCCGAGTTCCGGTCGCAGGGAGTGGCTTCGAGTATCCGGCCCGGGCCGCGTCCGCCGCCCCTCGGTCACCCGTCGAGGCCGCCGGTCAGCTCTTCCAGGACGGCGGCGAGCAGGCCGGGGAGGCGGGTGTCGAGGTCGTTCCGGCGCAGGGTGACCAGGCGGGTCTTGCCGCTGGTGCGGACGGCGACGACACCGGCCTCGCGGAGGATCCGCCAGTGGTTGGAGAGGGTCGAGCGCGGAACGGTGAGGCCCTCGGGGCTGCAGGTGGTCTCACCCTCCTCGGCGAGGCGGCGGACGAGTTCGAGGCGGACCGGGTCGCCGAGGGCGTGCAGGACGGCGGCGAGGTCGAAGTCCTCGGGGTGGGGCTGGGGCAGGGTCCGCATCGGGTTCCTCGGCTGGGCGGTGGCGGGCTCTGGTGGCGGGCCTGGCAGCAGTCTAGTATCTCATTTCGATAGTTCGGGAAAGTCGAAATGATCTGGAGTGGCTGCGCGACCGCAGGTGCGCCGGGCCGTTCCGGGAGCGCGGACCGTGCGATGGAGGCGAGGGGAACGATGAAGGTGCTGACGGCGCTGGCCCGGGTGTACGTGGACGATCTGGACGCCGCCCTGCCCACGCTGCGCGAACTCACCGGTGAGGAGTCGGGGTTGCGCTTCCCGTACGCCGGAGTGGAGGTCGCGCGGATCGGCGGCCTGCTGGTCGTCGCGGGTACGGAGAAGGCGGTGGCGCCCTTCCGCAGGGTGCAGGCCACCCTGCTGGTCGACGACCTGGACGGCCTCGGGGAGCTGTTGCGGGCTCAGGGTGGGGAGCTGCTGGACGGCCCCAACCAGGTGCCGACCGGGCGCAATGCCACCGCCCGCCATCCGGGCGGGGCGGTGTTCGAGTACGTCGAGTTCGCGAAGGACCGTCCTGCGTTCGCGAAGTGACGGTTAGCCATGTCCGGAGGAGGCTCGGGAGCCGGCCTCGGGCGCCCGGGGAATTGGGACGCGGGTGGGGCGTGAGCCGGGATAGGGTCCGCCGGTGACTGATGATCGTGGGGGAACGGTGGAGACCGGCGCCGAGGGGGCCGGAACCGCCGCGGGCACGGAGACGGCCGCCGAGCCCGACGGTGGCGGGGCCACACCGCGGGTGGGGCTCCAGGTGGGCGCGGCGGTCGTACCGGTGGGGGTGCTGTTCGCGGGGCTCTGGGTCCTGGCCGGGAGGGAGCGCGACGGCGTCGCACCGGCGAAGTGCACTGCGGCGACGGAGAAGGACTCGCCGAAGTACCCGGCGCTGTGCGCCGCGCTCAACCGGCCCGACCAGCCGGTGCTCGTGGGGGTGCCGGAGGAGCGGGTGCTGGTGGCCCAGCCCGGGCTGTCGGCGGCCCTCGGTCCGGGTCTGACCAAGGAGGACTACGGCTCGGCGGAGGTGCAGTTCAGGGAGCTGTACGTCGAGCTCGCCGACCACGGGGACGTCGACGTGGCGGACTTCCCTTCACCCGGCGACCCGACGATCGCGCGCACGCCGGTGCTCGGGCACCAGGCGCTGGTCTACCGCTCGCCCACGATCTCGTTCTCGATCCCGCTCGGCGGCGGGAAGTCCACCACCGGCACCGGCTCCGCGGCCCACTCCCTGGCCGTGGCGAAGAACCAGGACGGGACCGGCGGTACCTTCGAGGTCAGCATCTGGCGCAAGGACTCCGGGCCGATCGACGACGCGACCCTCTACCGGGTGGCCGAGGCGGTGCTGCCGGGTCTGCAGGGCTGGGCGGGCGAAACGGTGGGCGGAACTCCGACGGGCGGAAGTCCGACGGCCGGAAGCCCGACGGCCGGAAGCCCGACGGGCCGCCCGACGACGGGCTGACCGACAGGGCGAGGGGGCGCACGTGCTGGTGACGCTGACCGGTGGCGCCGGCGCGGGCAAGACGACACTGGCCGCCGCCCTGGCGGCAGCCGCCGGGCCGGGCGGCCGGGTGCGGGTGCTGCACGGCGACGACTACTACTACGCCGAGCCCGGGCGTGGCGGCGTCTGGGCGCCGGACGAGGCCGGGGTGCCGCGGCTTGACGTGGGGGATCCGCGCTCGGTGGACGCCGGGCGGCTCGCGGACGACATCGACGCCGCGCTCGGGGAGGCCCGGGTGGTGGTCGTGGACGGACTGTTCGCCCGTACCGTCGCCCCGCGCCGCCCCTGCGCCCGTCTCGACGTCTTCGTCGACCTGCCGGCCGACCTTCGGCTGGCGCGCAAGATCGAGCGCAAGTGCGTCGCCGGCGGCTTCCCGCTGGCGGTGCTGCTGCGGAACTACGTCGGCCACCGGCGGGCCGCTCACGAGCGCCATGTCGAGCCGCTGCGGGCGCGGTGCGATCTGGTGGTCGACGGCGCGCTGGCTCCGGAGGCGCTGGCCGGGCAGGTGTGGGCGGCGGCTGCCGCCAGGGACGGGCAGGGCCGCGTTTCCTAACGTTCCGGCCGGTCAGGGCCTCCTATGTCCAGGGTAGGACGGGGTTTTCCCTGCTCTTTGTTTAGGATCTTGCCCTGCTCTGCGACGATCCGATGATCGTCGCCCTACTGCGGGGGCGGCGCTTCGCAGGGGAGAGACCGGCATGGCCGAGTGGCCCGAGGACAGTGTCGTCCGGGCACGGATGGAGTGGCGCGCCAGGTTCGTCATGCACCGGGAGGCCTGGATGGTCGTCTCAGGCGGCGTCCTGGGGGCCGTGTTCGCGAGCATGGGGCTGGCGGTGCTCCTCGGCCCCGCGAACGGTTTCGGCGGCGACAGCCTCGGCTACATGGGCGCCATCAGCATCCTCGGGCTGCTGCCCTGCGGCGCGGGCTTCGTCTGGGCGCTGATCCACCCCCGGCGCGGGCTCCCCGCGGCGGCCGTCGGCACCGTGCTGGGGCTGGCGATCTTCCTCTGCTTCGCGGGCGACGGTCTCAACGACTCCTGGAAGGCCCCGCCGGACCACCCGGCGACCGTCCGCGCGGTCGGCAGCTGGACCAGCGGAGACCTGGTGGTGCGGGTCCGCCCCGACCAGGTGGTGGCCTACCGCAGCGGCGGCGGGTCGGTGGCCTGGCGGTGGACGCCGCCCGGCGAGGACTCCGTGTGCACGATGAGCCGGGGGATCGGAGCGGGCGGCGTCGGCCTGGTCGGCCACTCGCCGCACGGCAAGCCCTGTTCCGCCGTGACGGCGCTCAACCTCGCGGACGGCAAGGAGAGTTGGACCGACACCGTGGAGGCGCCGGCCCGGGACGGGGACAGCGCGGACTCGGACCTCGTCGCGGTGGTGGGCACCCGGGCCGTGCTGCAGGGCACCGACGGCTGGCGGGCGGTACGGCTGGCGGACGGCCGGGAGCTGTGGCGCAGCGCACCCGACGCCGGGTGCACGCCGCTGGAGGTCGCGGGCGGGGAGCAGGACGTGGTGACGGCCGCACAGTGCGGCGACGGCGCGGCGGTCCTCCGCTCGCTGGCACCCGGGGACGGAACGGGGCGGACGCGGGTGGACCTGCCGGTGGACGGCGGGGTCAAGAACCTCATGGTGGTGTCGGTCGAGCCGCTCGCGGTCTGGGTCGACGCCCAGGCCGACCGCGGCACCCACGCGGTGCTCAGCTACGACCGGTCCGGGAAGCAGCGCGCCTCGATACCGGTCTCCGGCGACGAGTACGACCTGGACGTGATGCTCGGCGGGGTGCACGCCTTCGACGAGTTCACCGCCCGGCCGCTGTTCGGCGGCGTGGTCGTCGGCGACCTGTTCATCGTCCCGGGTGAGAAGCCCGGCGACGTCGGCATCAGCGGTGGCACCCACCCGGGCCGCACGGCCACCGGACGGCTGGTCGCGTACTCGCTGGCGGACGGCGGCAAGCGGTGGACGGCCGGGCTGGACGACCAGGTGACGGGCGTGCTGGTGGACGGCGGCTCGGTCTGGGCGATGACCCGCGACAAGCTGACCCGGGTCGACGCGGCGACCGGCCGCCGCAGCCGCGAGCTGGACGTCAACGACACCGCCTCGCTGTACCCGGTGGACCTGACGATGGCGGGCCGGGAGCGGTTCACGGTCGTCGCGGAGGACGGGACCGGGGACGAGCCGCCGGTCCGGGGGATGAGCTGAGCGGGTCTTCGGGGGCGGCGCACGGCGCGGGCTGAGCGTTCCAGGTGGGTGTGTCAGGCTGGTGGGGGAGCACCGCCGAGCGTCGGGAGGCTCGTAATGGCCGAAATCAGGGTGAACGGGATCTCACTGCACTACGAGGCCCGTGGCGAGGGGCCCGGCGTCGTCCTGGTGCACGGTTCGTGGAGCGACGCGGACACCTGGGAGCGGGTGCTGCCGGGACTGGCCGAGTCCACCACCGCCGTCGCGTACGACCGCCGGGGCCACAGCCGCAGTGAGGACCTGCTCACCCAGGGTTCGGTGCACGAGGACGCGGCCGACCTCGCCGGGCTGGTCCAGGGGCTCGGCCTGGCGCCCGCCTTCGTCTATGGGGACTCGTACGGCGCCCTGATCACCCTGCGGCTCGCCGCCGCCCGCCCCGACCTGTTGCGCGGCATCGCGGTGCACGAGCCGCCCGGCAGCGGCATCCTGCTCACCGATCCGGACCTGCGACCGATCGGCACCGCCTTCGCGGACCGGATCGCCGCCGTCCGGGAGCTGCTGAGCCAGGCCGAGTCCGCCGCGGCCGCCGAGCTGTACGTGGACAGCCTGGCCTTCGGGCCGGGCGCCTGGGAGCAGCTGCCGGCGCCGGTCCGGCACGCCTACATCCGCAATGCGCCGACCTACCTGGACGAGCTGCGCGACCCGGACGCGCTGGACCTCGACCTCGCCGGGCTGGCCCGGTTCACCGAGCCCGCGCTGCTCACCCAGAGCGACGACAGCGCGCCGATGTTCGGCGAGGTGCTGGACCTGATCGACCTCGCCCTGCCGAAGGCGGAGCGGCACCTGTACACCGGTGCCGGTCACGCTCCGCACCTGTCGCAGCCGGAGGAGTGGGTGCGGGTGGTGCTCCCGCGCGCATTGGCGTGAGACGGACCCGAGGGGCGTGAAAGCCGCGGGGTCGATCTCGGCGTCCAGCACCGCCCGGGCGTCCGGCCAGTACGGCGCGAGGGCCAGCTCCCAGTAGTGTCCCAGCTTGTTGACCGCCTCGTGCAGCGGTGAGACCACGAAACGGGTGCGGGCGAGCCCGGCCGAGTCGATGGTGAGCCGGATCATGCCGTCCTCCCCCTGTCGGACTGTTCGAAAGCTGCAGATCCAGGTGCCGGAACAGGCGGATTCGTCACCCTTTCGGACCGCGACTCTTCGACCCTGGTCGAATCCTGGCACGAATGCTCGCGTTCGAAGTCGCACCGGGCACAAGCTACTTCCGTGACCGCGTCAGTTCGGACGCGGCGCGAGCGGAAGGACGAACATGACGAGCACGCGCGGCCGCATCGCCGCCCTGCTGGGCGCCGTGGCGGTGGTCGCCGGCACCACGCTGGCCACCCCCGCCGCCGCGGCGCCGGACCGGTCGGTCGACGCGCACCGGCAGGGCGGCGGGATCACCGGCCAGGCCCCCTGCCAGGGAGCGCCCGAATTCACCTGCGGGACCGTCACCGTGCCGCTGGACCACAGCGGACGGACCCCGGGAAACCTCCAGCTCGACGTGGCGGTGACCGGCAACGCCGACGCCCCCAAGGGCGACCTGCTGTTCCTCACCGGCGGCCCCGGCCAGCCCGGCGTGCCGCTGATGCGCCGGATCGCGAGCAAGATCGCGCCGGTGCTGAAGGACTACCGACTGGTGATGTACGACCAGCGCGGCACCGGCGAGCGCGCCCTCCGGTGCCCCGGCCTCCAGGAGGACATGGGCTCCTCCGACCTCGCCGTGCCGCGCAAGCAGTCCATCGCCGACTGCGCCACCGCGCTCGGCCCGAACGCCCGCTTCTACAGCACCGCGGACACCGTCGGCGACATCGATCTGCTGCGCCAGGCCCTCGGCGATCACCGGCTGACCCTCGACGGCGTCTCGTACGGCACCTTCGTCGCCGAGCGCTACGCCCTCGCCCACCCCGCGCACGTGGCCCGGCTGGTGCTCGACTCCGTGGTGCCGCAGGGCGGTTACGACCCGATGGACCTGGTCGCGCTGCCCGCCACCGCCCGGGTGCTGCGCACCGCCTGCCGGGCCACCGGCTGCACCACCGACCCGGCCGAGGATCTGGCCGCCACCGTCCGCACGTACGGCAACGGGACGCAGATCCTGGACGCGCTCACCAGCTACGAGTTCGCCGACCCCAACTACGGCGGGGTGCCGGAAGCCCTGCACGAAGCCGCCGGCGGGCACCCGGAGAAGCTCCAGGCCTTCATCGACCAGGTGCACAAGGGCGATGCCGCGCCGGCCGAGGCGCTCAGCCAGGGTCTGCACGCCGCCACCCTGTGCGCCGACGGGCGCTACCCGTGGGGCTCCTCGGACACCCCGGTCGACGGCCGGGCGGACGCACTGGCGCGGACCCGGCAGGACCTGACCGCCGAGCAGACCTGGCCGTACGACGCGGCGACCGCGACCGGGCTGGGCAGCCTGCTGGTCTGCCAGGACTGGCCGCGCGAGCAGGTGCCGCCGCTGCCGCCGGCGCACCGCAAGCTGCCCAACGTGCCGGTGCTGCTGCTCGGCGGGGACCGGGACCTCTCCACGCCGTACGAGTGGCTGTACCAGCAGGCGGCGCTGACCCACGACCCCCAGATCGTGATCGTCCCGGGGGCGGCGCACTCGGTGCAGACCCGGGCCGCCGATCCGGCCGGGCGGCAGGCGGTCTACGACTTCCTGCTCAAGTAGCCGGTCTGCGGATCCGACCAGCCCGTTGCCGCGCAGGCGGCCGTTCGGCGGTGGTCCGTTCCGTACAGGGGTCGGAACGGGCCGCCGCCGGATCACAGTTCGGCCGCGCCCCAGCCGTCGTCGGGCAGGGTGCGGTCCGGCTCGGGGCAGTCGGGGTGGTCGTAGCCCCAGAGGCTCACCTTGTGCAGCAGCCAGTCCGCCAAGGGCGGTTGGTCCTGGTCGAGCCGGTCGACCAGGACGAAGCCGACCCGGACCTCCTCGGCCGGTGCGACCTCCAGGGTCCGCTGGTCGGGGATGTTCTGGTAGGTCACGGACTCCCAGGAGCACCCGGCGGCGGCCAGCGCTGCGGTCAGCGCGGACTCGGTGACGCGGGTGCCGTACGTCCGCAACCCGCCGCCGTCCACCGGGAGTTCCAGCTCGCCGTGCCAGGTCGGCAGGGAGAAGGAGCGCAACCGGCGGCAGCGGCAGAAGACCGTCCAGGCGTCGCCCCAGCCGAAGGCGTGCGGCCAGCGGGTCTGCCTGTGGACGCGGCCGGAGTCGTACGGGTCGCCGAAGCGGGTGGCGAGCAGCGGAAGCGACGCGTCGTACCGCAGGCCGCCGAGGTCGGCGGTGGCGGCGAGTCCGGTCAGCAGGGCCAGGAAGTCGGCCGCGTCGGAGGGCGCCTGCGAGGTCACCCCAGGCACGAGCGCACCGCCTCGATCAGCCGGTTGGCGCGGGCGTCGCCGTGGCCGATCATCCGGTTCGCCACGTACCCGAAGCCGACGCCGAACTCGTCGTCGCCGAAGGCGAACTGGCCGCCCGCGCCGTCGTTGCCGAAGCTGCGCGCGCCGAGCAGCGGACGGAACGCGGGGGAGTCCAGCAGCAGGCCGGAGCCCCAGCGGGCGCCCATGTCGAAGCCCAGGAAGCCCTGGCCGGAGGAGAGTTCGCGGACCGCGTCGGTCACGGTGTCGTGCGAGAGCAGCCGGGGGGCGCCGTCCAGGCCGGTGGCCGCGGCCGCGTAGAGGCCGGCCAGTCCGGTGGCGGAGGCGACGGCGCCCGCGCCGGGCAGCTCGATCGCGTGCAGGGCCGGGTCGTTCCAGCCGTGCGGCACGTCCAGGCCGGGGAAGACCAGGGCGCCGTTCATGGTGACGATCCGGGTGAGCAGGTGCTCCGGGCCGGGCATCGGGCGACGGCCCTCGGCCTCCACCAGCCGGGCCAGGTGCGGGAGTTCGCTCTCCGGCAGGCCGATCCACAGCGGCAGGCCGAGCGGCTCGGCGATCTCCTTGCGCAGGAAGGCACCCGGGGTCAGGCCGGTGATCCGGCGGATCACCTCGCCGACCGCGAAGCCGAGCACATGGCCGTGGTACTCGTAGGTCGTTCCGGGCTCCCAGAGCGGCTGCTGCTCCTCGATCGCGCGGACCACCGGCTGCCAGGCGGCGATCTGCTCGAAGGAGAGCGCCGCGTCCAGGGCCGGGATGCCGGCCCGGTGGCCGAGGATCATCCGGGTGGTGACGGACTGCTTGCCGTGGCGGGCGAACCCGGGCCAGTAGCGGGCGATCGGGGCGTCCAGGTCGAGCAGGCCGCGCTGGGCGAGCAGCAGGGCGCTGATGCCGACCGCGCCCTTGGCGCAGGAGAACACCGGG
The DNA here is from genome assembly GCF_001188955.3 of Kitasatospora aureofaciens. GTDB lineage: Bacteria > Actinomycetota > Actinomycetes > Streptomycetales > Streptomycetaceae > Kitasatospora > Kitasatospora aureofaciens. The sequence continues at coordinate 107,625 of NZ_JPRF03000012.1, forward strand.
ACCAGGGTGTCCTCGGTCCAGGCCCGGCCGGTGTTCTGGTCGGCGGTGCCGCCCCAGAGCTCGACCACCTTGCGGCCGTCGACGAACACGGTAACGGCGGCGCCGAGTTCGGGGAAGTCGGCGAAGTTGGCGGCGAAGGCGTCCGCGACGGCGCCGTAGCGTTCGTCGGCCCAGCCCTGGTACTGCTGCATGCGTGGTGCCCCGTTCTGTTCGCGCGGCGTCCGCGCACGGCGTCCGCCAAGATCGTCGACCGGACCACGGTACGGGGCCCGGGAGTCCGTGACGAGCGGTTTTGGCCGGCCCGCGACGGGTGGGACGGATGTGACGGAGCCGGCCCCGGGTTCAGCCGACGGCCGGGTCGCACACGAGGTCGGACCCGGGGGCCGGGCGGCGGCTCGTACGGCGGCGTCCCGCTGCACCTCACCCGCCGTGCCGACGCCGGTGCGGCCAGGCGCTGAGACCGAGCGCGGTGCCGATGCCGACGAAGGCCGCCGCGCCGGCCGGGCCCACCCAGCCGGTCAGCGGAGCGTCGGCGGCGCCGCTGCCGAGCGCCCCGACCAGGCCGGTGAGCAGGCCGTACGGGATCAGCAGGGTGCCCGCCCAGGCGGGGGCGAGCAGCAGGCGGCGGGCCGGCGGGCGGGTCGGCGGGCGGTGGGTGAGCACCAGGGCGAGGGCCACGCCCGTCAGTGCCAGCACGGAGGTGAAGTCGATGCCGTGCCGTTCCAGCCAGACCAGGGCGGCGGGGGCGCCGTTGCGCCGGAACTCGTCCGCCATGTCGAAGCCGTCGGCCATCCCGGCCCGGCCGCCCGCCGCCCAGTAGGCCTTCAGCGCGATGTAGGGCAGGGCGAGGCCGGAGGCCAGGGCGACCAGGTGTCGGTGGCGGCGGGTCATGGTGCGCACTCCTCTTCGTCGGTGGTCCCAGACTCGGGGAGCGGGCCTCGGCGGGCGTCCTGCGCGGGGAGGGGTGGGCTCCCCCGGGCGGGGGATCGGGAGGAGGAGGCGGGGTGGGGGCTGCGGGGCGCACGCAGATGGCTGCGCGCCCCTGCCGGCCCGGTAGCGCTGAAGCGGGTGCGGACCCGTCGGCCCGCGCCCGCCGCCGTCATGTCACGGACGGAGGAGCGCGATGGGGTTGACCGGCGTCAGGTTGGCGTACACGCCGTTCCGGGCCGGCATGTGGTCGTGGCAGTTGCCGGTGCCGTTGCAGCCGTCGCACGGCTCGGCCCCGGTGCCGCCGCTCCGGTTGTCGAGCACCCGGTGGCGAATGCCCGGGGTCTGACGGGCCGCCGGTCTGGGCAGGCTCGGTCGGACACGCAACGCAGGCAGTGAGGAGCTGTTGATGACCGCGGTGCACGAATCCGTCCTCGACGCGATCGGCGGGACGCCGCTGTTCCGCCTGGCCAGGCTGGGCGCCGGGATCGCCGCGCCGATCTACGCCAAGGCCGAGTTCCTCAACATCGGCGGCAGCGTCAAGGACCGCGCCGCGCTGTCCATGGTGCTGGCCGCCGAGCGGGAGGGCCTGCTGGCGCCGGGCGGGACGATCATCGAGGCGACCTCGGGCAACACGGGGATCGGGCTGGCCATCGTCGGGCGGCAGCGTGGGTACCGGGTGATCGCCGGGGTGTCGGACAAGGCCTCGGCCGAGAAGGCGGACATCCTGCGGGCGTACGGCGCCGAGGTGGTGCTCGCGACGACCTCGGTCCCGCAGGAGGACCCGCGGCACCTGTTCAACGTGGTCCGGCGGCTGACGGAGGAGATCCCCGGGGCCTGGCTCGCCAACCAGTACGACAACCTGGCCAATCCCGACGCCCATGTCCGGACCACCGGCCCGGAGGTCTGGGAGCAGACCGGCGGCAGGGTGACCCACTTCGTCGCGGGCGTCGGCACCGGAGGCACCGTCACCGGCACCGGCGGATACCTGAAGCAGGTGTCCGGCGGGGCGGTGACCGTGGTCGGCGCGGACCCGGAGTCCTCCTCCTACGGCGGCGGGGACGGCAGCCCGTGGTTCGTCGAGAGCATCGGGCACTTCCTCCACCCGGAGACCGTCGAGGACCGGTGGCCCCAGGCCTACCGCTCGGAGGTGATCGACTCCTTCGAACGCATCCCGGACCGCGAGTCACTGCTGACGGCCCGCCGGCTCGCCCGCGAGGAGGGCATCCTGGCCGGCCCGTCCTCCGGCACGGCGGTGGCGGCGGCGCTGCGGGTGGCGCGCCGGCTGGGGCCGGGCGACCTGGTCGTGGTGCTGCTGCCGGACTCCGGCCGCTCGTACCTGTCCAAAGTGCACAGCGACGTGTGGATGCGGGAGTGGGGCTTCCTGGAGGAGCCGGGGGAGACGGAACTGCGCGCCGCACTGGCGACAGCCGGCCCGCTGGTGACGGTCGACGCGGACGCGACCGTCGGCGAGGCACTGGAGGCGCTGCGGGGCGCGCCCGGCGCGGTCGCTCCGGTCGTACTGCCGCGGGCGGCGCGGCCGTACGGGGTGGCCGCCGCGGAGGTGCTCGGCTCGGTGTCCCGGAAGGTCCTGCAGGTGGCGATCGCGAACGGCGACGTCAAGCGCGACGATCCGGTGCGCCCGCTGCTCGGGCCGGCCCTGCCGACGTTCGGGGTCGGGCAGCCGGCCGCCGAGGCGCGGGCGGCGCTGATGGCGGGCGGGCAGGCGGGGGTGGTGGTGCTGGTGGACGGGAGGGCGGCCGGGGTGCTGACCCGGGCCGCGCTCCTCCGGTAGCCGATGGGGCCTGCCGGCAGAGATCCGCCGGACGAGCCCTATCCCGCCACGGACGCCAGGACGGCGAGGATGACCCGGTCCAGGGCGCGGTCGAAGGCCTGGTCCGGGTCGGCCGGGGGCCCCGAGGTGGCGAAGGCCTGGGCCAGGTGGGGATAGTCGCCGCTCATCGCCGCCTGGGTGAGGTAACCGACCATCTCCGCCTGCCACTTGGCGCCTGCGGCCGCCGTCTGCTCGTACTGGGCGAACTGGCAGATGAAGCCGTTGAACATCGCCATCGCCTCCATCCGCGCGCCGCCCGGCAGGCCGGTGGGGGCGGTGACGGCGAGGAAGTGGTCGGTGTAGCGCAGCGCGTTCGGGCCGATGCCCGGGCGGGCGACGACCAGGGCGGGCAGCCAGGGGTGGCGGCGGAAGATGGTGAGCTGCTCGTGCCCGAGCCGGGTCAGGTCGGCCCGGACGTCGCCGCTCGGCCCGGGCGCCAGCCGGTACTCGGCGCAGGCCGCGTCGAGCATCAGGTCGAGCAGGTGCTCCTTCTTCGGCACGTAGTTGTAGAGCGACATGGTGCCCGCGCCGAGCGCGGCCGCGACCCGCCGCATCGAGACGGCTTCCAGGCCCTCGGCGTCGGCGATGACGATGGCGGCCGCAGCGATCGAGTCGCGGCTGTGGGCCGGCCGGGGGCCGCGCCCGGTGCGTTCGGGTCGCAGCCAGATCAGTTCGGGGGCCTCGGGGGGCATCGGCCTGCCGGGCTGCTCCGTGCTCCGGGGGCCGGTGGGGCCCGCTGGACTGCTGGGGGTGTTGCTGGACGGCACTGGAAGATCACCTCGCTCACCCATCTTAGATACGTACGGCGTACGTAGTACGATTGCGGCCGCGCGCACTTCTACGTACGCTGTACCTAGAGAAAGGCAGAGCCATGTCCGACGCCACCCGGCCCGCCATCGAGATGGCGGGCGTGGAGAAACGATTCGGGGCCACCGAGGCCCTGCGCGGCCTCGACCTGACCGTCCCGGTCGGCACCGTCTGCGGCCTCCTCGGCCCCAACGGCGCCGGCAAGACCACCGCCGTACGTGTTCTCGCCACCCTGGTCGCCCCCGACCGGGGCACCGTCCGGGTCGCCGGGCACGACGCCGTCCGCAACGCCGAGGAGGTCCGGCGGGCGATCGGACTCGCCGGACAGCACGCCGCGCTGGACGAGGGCATCACCGGCCGCGACAACCTCCACCTGTTCGGCCGGCTGCACCGCCTCGGTGCCCGCCGGGCCCGGGCGCGCGCCGACGAACTGCTGACCCGCTTCGACCTCGCCGAGGCCGGCGACCGGCTGGTCCGCACCTACTCCGGCGGCATGCGCCGGCGTCTCGACCTGATCGCCAGCCTGGTCACCAGCCCGCCGGTGCTCTTCCTGGACGAGCCCACCACCGGGCTCGACCCGCGCAGCCGCCAGGAGATCTGGGCCACCGTCAAGGAGCTGGCCGACGGCGGTACCACCGTGCTGCTCACCACCCAGTACCTGGAGGAGGCCGACCGCCTCGCCGACGACATCGTGGTGGTCGACCACGGCGCCGCGATCGCCACCGGACCGCCCTCCCGGCTCAAGGCCGCGATCGGCAGCCAGGTCTCCGTCACCCTGGCCGACCCGGGGCAACTCGGCTCCGCGGCAGTGGTGTTGTCGAGCCTGTCCGGGGGCGACGCCCAGGTGGACGTGGCCGAGCGGGTGGTCACGGTGCTGACCCGGCCCGGACGCGACGTCCTGTTGCCCTCGCTGGTGAGGGAGTTGGACGCGGTCGGCGTCGTCGCCGAGGACGTCGCGGTCCGCACGCCCTCGCTCGACGACGTGTTCCTCACGCTCACCGGCGAGGCCGCCGCCACCCTGGGGAGGGCCGCCTGATGTCCGCCGTCGCCCACACCGCTCCACGTCCGTCCGCCGGGGCCCGGCTGGTCTCCGACACCGGGACCTCGATGCTCCGCATCCTGCTCAACTACCGTCACTCACCGGGGCTGTTGGCCGCCTCGCTGGGCGTGCCGGTGGTCATGGTGGTGGTCTTCGGGTACGTCTTCGGCAGCGCCATCCAGGTGCCCGGCGGCGGGGACTACCGGGAGTTCCTGATGCCGGGGCTGTTCGCCATGGTCGCCACCAACGGCATCATGCCCACCATGGTCGGCGCCGCCCGCGACATCGGCCGCGGTGTCACCGACCGGCTGCGCTCGATGCCCGTCTCCCGCACCGGACTGCTGCTCGGACAGACCCTCGCCGACCTGCTGGTCAGCCTCGTCGTGCTGGCGCTGCTGGCACTGGTCGGGCTGGCCGCCGGCTGGCGCGCCCGGCACGGCGCGGCCGGCGCGCTGGAGGCGTTCGCGCTGCTGCTGCTCTTCCGGTTCGTGATGACCTGGGTCGGCACCCTGCTCGGCCTGCTCGTCGGCAAGGAGGAGGCCGCCGGCCAACTCTCCGTCGTGGTCTTCCCGTTGGCGATGGTGACCAACGCGTACGTGCCCACCGGCGGGATGCCCGGCTGGCTGCGGGTGGTCGCCGACTGGAACCCGATCAGCTCCGTGGTCGAGGCCGCCCGTGAGCTCTTCGGCAACCCGGCGGCGCCCGGCACCGCCTGGCCGATGCAGCACGCCGTCACGGCCACGCTGCTCTGGAGCGCCGTACTGCTCCTGTTCTGCGGGCCGCTGGCCGTGCGGAAGTTCGCCACCCACGGGCGGTGAACCGCCTGGTCCGGTGAATGTGCTGGACACCGTGGCCGGTGTGGCTTTAGGTGGGGCGCCATGGAGTACACCCACCTCGGCCGCACCGGCCTGACCGTCTCCCGACTCTGCCTCGGCACCATGAACTTCGGCCCCCACACCGAGGAGGCCGAGGCCCACCGCCTCATGGACACCGCCCACGAGCGCGGCATCAACTTCTTCGACACCGCCAACTCCTACGGCCGCGACCCGGAGGGCAACCTCAAGGGCCGCACCGAGGAGATCATCGGCCGCTGGTTCGCCCGGGGCGGCGGCCGCCGCGAGCGCACCGTGCTCGCCACCAAGGCCTACGCCCCCATGGGCGACTGGCCCAACGAGGGCCGGCTGTCCGCGCTGGCCATCCGCAAGGCCGTCGAGGCCAGCCTGCGGCGGCTGCAGACCGACCACATCGACCTCTACCAGATGCACCACATCGACCGGGACACGCCCTGGGAGGAGATCTGGCAGGCGATGGAGGTCCTGGTCGCCCAGGGCAAGATCATCTACGTCGGCTCCAGCAACTTCGCGGGGTGGCACATCGCCCAGGCCCAGGAGTCCGCCCGCTCCCGGCACTTCCTCGGCCTGGTCAGCGAGCAGTCGCTCTACAACCTGCTCGACCGCACCGTCGAACTGGAGGTCGTTCCCGCCCTCCAGCACTACGGCCTCGGCCTGCTGCCGTGGTCCCCGCTGCGCAGCGGCCTGCTCGGCGGCGTCCTGCGCAAGGAGCGGGAGGGCACCCGGGTGCGCGGCGCCCTGGGCTACGCGGACGCGGTGCTGGAGAAGCACCGCGAGCGACTCCAGGCCTACGAGGACTTCGCCGCCGAACTCGGCACCGACCCGGCCGACCTTGCCCTCGCCTGGCTGCTCTCCCGCCCGGCCGTCACCGCCCCGATCATCGGCCCCCGCACCCCCGCCCACCTCGACGGCGCCCTCGCGGCGCTCGACGTCACGCTCGACCAGAAGGCGCTGGACCGCCTCGACGAGCTCTTCCCCGGCCACCGGCCCGCCCCGGAGGACTACGCCTGGTAGGACCGGCCCGCCCACTCCTCGCCCCGGCCACCCGGCCGAGGCGAGGAGCCTTCCCCGGCGGCCCGGGCCGCTGTGGTAGCAAGGCAGGCATGACGGAGCGGATCGGAGAGCGCGGGGCCTACCACCACGGGGCGCTGCCGGAGGCGCTGGTGGCGGCGGCGTTCGAGGTGCTGGACGAGCAGGGCCAGGAGAAGGTGAGCGTGCGGGAGGTGGCGCGCCGGGCGGGGGTGTCGGCGGGGGCGCCGTTCCGCCACTTCGCCGACCGGCGGGCGCTGTTGACGGCGGTGGCGGACCGGGTGCTGACGGACTTCTACCACTGGCAGGAGGCGGAGGTGGCTGCCGCCGAGGCGGTCGGCGGGTCGGCGATGCGGGCGCTGGGGCTGGGGTTCGTCCGGTACGCGCTGCGCCACCCGCGGCGGTTCGAGCTGGTGCGCTCGCGGGTGTTCACGGCCGCCCGGGATCCGGAGCTGCGGGAGCAACTGGACCACATCGACCGGGCGTTCACCGAACTGATCCTGGCGGACCAGCGGGCCGGGCGCCTGGGACCCGGCGATCCGGGACAGGTGCTGCTGGCCGGGCAGGCGCTGGTCTACGGGCTGGCGCAGATGATCGTGGACGGCTTCCTGCCCGCGGACCGGGCGGAGCAGCTGGCCGTCCAGGTACTGGACACCTTCCGCCGCGGAATCGCCAACGGGCCCGGGCAGTAGGCGGATTGTGGCCGCCGCGAGCCTTGACCGCCCTCAGGGGCCTTGATGTAATCACCGATTACATGGGGTGCGGGTCGGTTCCGGGGAGGCCGGGAATGTCCAAGGGGAGCACGTTCGTCCGATCGGTGTTCGCCAGGCCGCGGCCGGGGTACACCACCGCCGCCGCGACCGGCGACACCGTGGTGCTGCTGATCGGCATGCGGATCAACCGCTTCTGGGCCGTCCACCACTGGGGCCCGGTGATGTACGCGATGTTCCGGATGCTGCACGAGCTGCGCCGCAGCCCCGAACGCGGCCTGCGCGGGCGCATCCTGCTCACCGCCTCGCCGCGCACCTACTACGTCGTCCAGTACTGGGAGTCGAAGGAGGCGCTGTACCGCTACTCCACCGCACCGGACGGCTTCCACCACACCGTGTGGGGCATCGCCAACCGGAAGGTGCGGGAGGGCCGGACCCGGGGGCACGTCGGACTCTGGCACGAGACGTACGTCGTCCCCGAGGGCGGCTACGAGTCGATCTACTTCGACATGCCGGCCTTCGGCCTGGCCGGCGCCACCGGTCAGGTGCCGGTGGAGGAGCGCGGCCGGCACGCCGCCCAGCGGCTGGCCTTCCGCTCGGGGGCGGGGTCGGGGGAGAGCGCGAGGGAGAGCGTGGGGGAATCCGTGGGGGCGAGCACGGGGGAGAGCGCGGGGGAGAGCGCGGGCACGACGGAGGGCACGGCGGACGGCGTCGACGCCCGGGCGGACACTCCAGGAGTGTCGTGAGTCGTCGGACCGCCCGGGTGTGGGAGCGTCGGGGGATGGTCGATCAGGGCGGCGCCGCGCGGCCGGCGCGGGTGGTGCACGAGGTGCCGTACCGGGCGCAGTGGGAGTCCCCGGAGCTGGTGCGGGACATCGTGGACGGGCGACTGGACGCGGCGCGGGACCCGCGCTGGGGCCAGTCCGGGGCGGCCACCCCGGAGGAGTACTCCTGGTGGTCCTGGCGGCTGTGCGGGGTGGCCTGCCTGCGGATGGCGCTGGAGCACTGGTGGGGCGTGACCCCGACGGCGATGGCGCTGGCGGGCGAGTGCGTGGCGGCCGGCGCGTACGTCCGGGACGGCGAGAGCCTGCGCGGGCTGGTCCACACGCCGTTCGCGGAGTACGTCCGGCGGCGCTGGGGACTGACCGCCCGCGCCGCGGAGCTGACGCCCGCAGAGGTGGCGGCCGAGGTGGCGGACGGGCGGCTGGTGATGGTGTCGGTGCACCCGTCGATCCGGGAGCCGAACGGGCCGGAGCCGGTCCGGCGCGGGGGGCACCTGGTGCTGGCGGTGGGCGCCACGGAGACGGCGCTGCTGATCCACAACCCCTCCGGCTTCCCGGGGGAGTCACAGGCCTTCGCGCGCGTCCCGCGGCGTTCGTTCGGGCCGTTCTACGCCGGGCGGGGGATCGTACTCGGCCCGCCCGGCGGCGAGCAGTAGCGGGGCCGGCCCGCCTGGCCGCCCGCCCGCCTGGCCGCCCGCCCGCCTGGAACGGCCCCGAACGGTGGCTCGGCTGCCCGGCCGGACCGGCCCGCACGGCTGCCCCGCCCGGAACGACACTCAGGAGTTGTCCGGCAGCCCCACCGGGTAGAACGGCAGACTGCTGCGGCAGAGCGCCGAGATCGGCTTCAACGCTGCGGCCAGCCGGTCGAGTTCGGCCCGCGGGTAGTCCTCCCAGACCCGGGCGGCCGCCAGGTCGGTGGCCGCCTCCAGGCCCTGGTGGCGGATCCGGCCGAGTTCGGTCACCGTGCCGGCCGCGGTCAGCCAGCCGCGCTCGACCAGCCGCTCCGCGGCCGCGTCCCACTGCTCGTCCGTCCAGCCGCGCACCGGCTGGAGCTGCTCGCGCCGCATGTCCATCGCGCAGCGGATCACCAGGGCCTCGCAGCCGTCCAGCCCGGAGGCCACCAGCGTGGCCACATGCCCGTCCCCGCGGTGCTCGCGCATCACGGTGGCGGCCCGCCAGAGCCGCTCGTACAGTCCGGTCGGCGTCGGGAGCGCGGCGTTGGCGGCGGCCAGCACCCGGCCGGCGCAGTCCAGCCGGGCGGCGGCCTGCTCCAGCGTCTCGACGGCCTGCTCGACCTGCTCCCGGTCCACGTGTTCCAGCAGCCGGGCCAGCGCCGCGCCCGCCCCCTTGCCGCGGGCGGCCAGTGCCTCCTCCGGACTGGCCAGCGACCACAGTGCGGGCAGGGCCCGTTCGACCATCGCCGGGGCGAAGTTGAAGAACGCGGCGATCACCGGCGGGGCGTCCACCGCGCCCAGCGGGGCGGAGCGGCCACCGAAGTAACCGCGCCAGAAACCGCGCAGCCCGGCCTCCTCGAAGGCGTCGCGACACTCGGGCTGGAAGTAGGTGACCGCGTGCACGGGCTCGAAGAGCCACCAGAGCGCGCGGGCGGGATGGACGAGATCGGCCATCGGGAGACCTTCCTCGGACGGGGCTCCGGGCGGGCGCGGGGAGCTCGACTGGTCGGCACGGCTCACGACGGTCGCGGGGGCGGCGGGGTACCGGGGCCGCCCGGGCGGGCGCGCGGGCCGTTCAAGTGCTGATGACCACGGGGGCGGCCCCGGTAATCCTCGGCGGCGTGTGACGGAGGCCACATCAGCGCTGGTTTCGCGGATCTGCCGGTGCCATCGCCGGCGGGCTGACCGGCGGCACCGCCACCGGCTCCACCGGTGGAACCGACAGAGGGCTGACCAGCGGCATCGCCAGCGGGTTGACCGGCATCCGCTCGCGGCAGATCGCCGCGATCGGCCTCAAGGCGGCCGTCAGGCGGTCGAGTTCGCCGTCCGGCAGGCCCTCCCAGGCCCGGCCCGCGGCCAGGTCGGTGGCGGCCTCGACGGACCGGTGCCGGCTCCGGCCGAGCTCGGTGACCGCTCCCCGCGCCGTGAGCCAGCCCCGCTCGACCAGCCGCGCCGCGGCGGCCTCCCACTCCTCGTCCGTCCAGCCGCGCATCGGCTGGAGCACCTCCCGGTCGGCGTCCAGCGCGCAGTGGAGCACCGGCGCCTCGCAGCCGTCGAGCCCGGCCGCGACCAGTGCGGCCACGTGGCCGTCCCCGCGGTGCTCGCGCAGCACGGCCGCGGCCTGCCAGAGCCGCCCGTGCACGTCCGCGGGTCGGGGGAGCGCGGCGTTGGCGGCGGCCAGCACCCGGCCGGCACAGTCCAGCCGGTCCACCGCCCCCTCCAGCGCGTCCGCCGCCGCCTCGATCCGCCCGGGCTCCACCGCTGCCAGCAGTCGGGCCAGCGCCGCCGACGAGCCCTCCGTCCGGGCGGTCAGCACCCGCTCGGGGCTCGCATGCGTCCACACCTGAGGCAGGGCGCGCTCGACCGTCGCCGGGGCGAAGCTGAAGAACGCGGCGATCACCGGCGGGGCGTCCACCGCGCCCAGCGGGGCCGAGCGGCCGGCGAAGTAGCCGCGCCAGCCGCCGTCCAGCCCGGCCGCCTCGAAGGCCGCCCGGCTCTCGGGCTGGAGGAAGGTGACGGCGTACACCGGCTCGAAGAGCCGCCACAGCGCGCGGGCGGGGTGAACGGGAGCGGGATCGGACATCGGGAAGACCCTCCTCGGGGCAGCCGGCCGGGCTGGACGGGGCGGCCCGACGGGCAGTGCGGGCCGCTCGTCTGCTGATGGCCACGACGGCGGCCCCGGCAACCCCGGGCGGGGTGTGATCACGGTCACGCGGGGCTCCCGGGGTGCGACCGCCGGTGGCGCGGCGCGAGATGATGGGACGAGGTGCCCGCCTCCGGGTGCCCAGCCCTCGCAAGCCCCCCTACGAAGGTAGTCGGTCATGGCCCAGATCAACCCCAGCATCCTGTCCGCGGACTTCGCCCGGCTCGCCGACGAGGCCGAGGCCGTCCGGGGTTCCGACTGGCTGCACGTGGACGTCATGGACAACCACTTCGTGCCGAACCTGACCCTGGGCATCCCGGTGGTCGAGTCGCTCGCCCGGGCCACCGACATCCCGCTCGACTGCCACCTGATGATCGAGGACCCGGACCGCTGGGCCCCGCAGTACGTCGAGGCCGGGGCCGGCTCGATCACCTTCCACGTCGAGGCCGCCGCCGCGCCCGTGCGGCTGGCCCGCGAGATCCGTGCCAAGGGCGCCCGCGCCTCGATGGCGCTCAAGCCGGGCACCCCGATCGAGCCGTACGAGGACCTGCTGCCCGAGCTCGACATGCTGCTGATCATGACGGTCGAGCCCGGCTTCGGCGGCCAGGCCTTCCTGGACATCATGCTGCCGAAGATCCGCCGCACCCGGGAGCTGATCGCCAAGCACGACCTGGAGCTCTGGCTGCAGGTCGACGGCGGCGTCTCCGCGGCCACCATCGAGCGCTGCGCCGAGGCCGGCGCGGACGTGTTCGTGGCCGGTTCGGCCGTGTACGGCGCCGAGGACCGGGCCCAGGCCGTCCGCAACCTGCGCGAGCTCGCCGACAAGGCCTCGGCGGACGCCTGGTGGGCCTGCGAGCACTGAGGCGCCCGCTCGCGCGGTCCGTTCGGATGGCCGGGCACGGGCGGGGGAACGTCGCACCGTGGCGGATGATCGGTGACGACGTCGTCCTCCGGGCCTCCGCCCGGCCCTCTCCCTCCGTGGTGGAAGCGCGATGAGCAACCTCGACCTCAGGCCCGCCCCGACCAGCTGCGGCCGCGAGGCCAGCGGCGGCCCGGTGAAGGAGTTGCTGACGGTCCGTCAAGTCACGCTCGGCGAAAGCACGGTGGTGCGCCGACTGCTCCCCAACCTGGGCCGCCGGATGGTCGGGGCCTTTGCTTCGTGGACCACTACGGCCCGGACGACATCGCCGACGAGCCCGGCATACAGGTCCCGCCGCACCCCCACATGGGCCTTCAGACGGTCAGCTGGCTCCACCAGGGCGAGGTGCTGCACCGCGACAGCCTCGGCAGCCTGCAGACCGTGCGCCCGTACGAACTGGGCCTGATGACCTCCGGCCGGGCGATCTCCCACTCCGAGGAGTCCCCCGCCCGCACGCCCGCTACCTGCATGGCGCCCAGCTCTGGGTCGCCCTCCCGGGCGCCCACCGGCACACCGAGCCCGCCTTCGAGCACCACCCCGACCTGCCCGTGGTCACCGCCGGGGGCCTGCGCGCCACCGTCATCCTCGGCACCCTGGACACCGCCACCTCACCCGGCACCAACCACACCCCGCTGGTCGGCGCCGACCTCGCCCAGCACCTCCTCCGCCAGGGAACCGACGGCTTCGTCGGAGAGGCCTCCCAGCGTCAGGCGGTGCTGGAACAGCGGAACGGCGGCGGCGATGCCCGCCGAGTTCGAGCGCGCGTCCTCGGGGCCGAGAGTGGCGATGTCGGCCAGAGGCAGGTCGTCAGCCCGGTGCAGCAGGTGGCGCAGCCAGCGCAGGGAGGTGGTGTCCGACCACTGGAGGTCGTCGACGGCCACCAACAGGCTTCCCTGCGCCGTGAGTTGTGTGGCCAGCTGATACAGGTCGCGGAGCGCGGCCGCATCCTGTCCGGCCATCGGGTCCGACGGGCCGCTCGGCTGGGGCGCCCAGGGAGCGGGACGCCGGGCGCTGCCCGGGGTCCGCCCGCCGTACGGCGAGTCCGCACCATCCGCAAGCAGGCGTTCGAAGAGCTGCCGGACCACCGCGTGGCGGAGGCCGCATTCGAGTGGGTCCGCCGACGCGGACACGACGCGGGTGGCCGCGTTCTCGCGGGCCCCGGCCCGGGCGGCCCGCAGCACCGAGGTCTTCCCGCTGCCCCAGCCGCCCTGGACGAGCCCGGAGACGCAGCCGCCTCCTGGAGTGGCCAGCACCCGTTCGAGGGCTTTCGACTCGCGGTGGCGTCCGCTCAGGACGGGACCGGTTCCCGCGCCGTGGGAAGCGGTCACGGCTGGGTTGGCTGGCATGTCACACCACTGCTGTCGACGGGCGACCTCACCCCCCGGGGGGGGCGGGACCGCGGTGGGGAGCCGGCGGCAGGTGCGGCCGGGGGCGGCAACCGGCGGAGTCCGCGGTAGGGCGCGGGCCGCCTCGGTCCGCATTCTTCGCTACCTGCGTAACTTGCGCGCAAGTATCCGGTAATGGGCTTCTGCGCCACCTTTCGCCTTCGGTGGCGCACGGCTGACTCTTCGGTCCCCACCGTCATGTCCGCTGGCCGGAACGCGCGTAGATTCGGCGCGACAGGGCCGTGCGGTGGACGTGGTGAGACGTCAAGGTCCCGCGCTCCGAGTTGGCCCGCGTCCGCCTTCCGCCTCCCCGCCCACCGGCCGGGGAGGCCGCTCCGCCACCACCTCGCTCCGGTGCCCCGCCCGCCTCCAGGTCAGATCGACCGTGGGCGGGCGGCGCCGGTCCCCTCCACGGAAAGACTCATGAACAGTCCCACTTCTCCCAACGGCAGCTCCCCGGCCGACCAGTCCGGCAGAGCCGGAACAGACGCGGTCCGCCGGGACACGGCCTCCGCGGTCTTCGAGGAGGCGCAGAGCAGCCCGTCCTTCGGCCGGCTCCGGCGTTCTCAGCGCACGTTCGCCACCCTGGCGACGATCGCCGTCCTCAGCCTGTACCTTCTGTACGTCTTGCTGTCCAGCTACGCGCGGGACCTCATGGACGCCAGGGTCGTCGGCCGGCTGAACGTCGCGTTCTTCCTCGGTCTGGCACAGTTCGGCGCCACCTTCCTGACCGCGTGGCTGTACACGCGCCACGCCGACAGGCGGCGCGACCCCGTCGCGGAACAGGTCCGGCAGGACATCGAGCGGGTGCTGGTGGCCGGCTCGTACGGGTCCGGCCAGACCACGGGGGTGTCCGCGTGACCGCTCGTACCGGACAGGTGGCGCTGGCGGCGGGTGCCGGAAGCCACGGGGACCGTTCGCTGACAGTCGGCCTCTTCCTCGTGGTGGTGGCGGCCACGCTGGGCGTCACGCTCTGGGCCAGCAGGCAGGGCAAGGGAACCACCGACTTCTACACCGGCGGGCGGTCGTTCTCGGGATTCCAGAACGGTCTCGCCATCTCCGGCGACTACATGTCGGCCGCCTCGTTCCTGGGAGTCACCGGCACCATCGCCCTCTTCGGGTACGACGGTTTCCTGTACTCCGTGGGATTCCTGGTCGCATGGGTCCTGGCACTCGTGCTGGTGGCCGAACCGCTGCGCAACACGGGGCGCTTCACCATGGCCGACGTGCTGGCGTTCCGCCTGCGCCAGGGGCCGGTGCGCATCGCCGCGGGCATCTCGACCATCGTCGTCTCCGTCGTCTACCTCCTGGCCCAGATGGTCGGCGCGGGCTCGCTGGTGGCCCTGTTGCTCGGCGTCTCCGGCGACACCGCCAAGAAGTGGATCGTCTTCGGCGTGGGCGTGCTGATGATCCTCTACGTCGTCATCGGCGGCATGAAGGGCACGACCTGGGTGCAGATCATCAAGGCCGGTCTTCTGATGGCCGGAACGCTTGTGCTGACCGTCCTGGTGATGAGCAGGTTCGGTTGGAACCTCTCGGCCCTGCTGGGCGCGGCCGCCCAGGCCAGCGGCAAGGGGCAGGCGTTCCTCGAACCCGGCCTGAAGTACGGAGCCAGCTCCACCACCCGGCTGGACTTCATCAGCCTCGGCGTCGCGCTGGTGCTCGGGACCGCCGGCCTGCCGCACATCCTGGTCCGCTTCTACACGGTGCGGACCGCCAAGGCCGCGCGGACCTCGGTCAACTGGGCGATCGGCATCATCGGTGTCTTCTACCTGATGACGCTCGCGCTGGGCTTCGGCGCCGCGGCGCTGGTGGGCCACACGGCGATCAAGGCGGCCAACCCGGCGGGCACCACTGCCGTTCCCATGCTGGCCGAGATGCTCGGCGGCGGCCCCGGTTCGACCATGGGCGCCACGTTGCTGGCGCTGATCTCGGCGGTGGCCTTCGCCACGATCCTCGCGGTGGTGGCCGGGCTCACCCTCACGTCGTCGGCCTCGTTCGCTCATGACCTCTTCGCCCAGGCCATGCGCAAGGGCAGGGTGAGCGAGGTGCAGGAGGTCAGGGTGGCACGGCTCGCCGCCATCGGGATCGGCGCACTGGCCGTCGTACTGAGCATGTTCGCGGACAAGCTCAATACCGCGGCGCTGGTGGCGCTGGCCTTCGCCATCGCGGCCTCGGCCAACCTGCCGACGATCCTGTACAGCCTCTTCTGGAAGCGGTTCAACACCACCGGCGCCCTGTGCAGCATGTACGGCGGCCTGCTCTCCTCCGTACTGCTGGTGGTCTTCTCCCCGGTCGTCTCGGGCACTCCGGCATCCCTGCTGCCCCATAGCGACTTCCACTGGTTCCCGCTGGAGAACCCCGGCCTCGTCTCCATCCCGATCGGCTTCCTGCTCGGCTGGCTGGGAAGCCGCGTGTCACGCGAGACGGTGGATCCGGCCAAGTACGCGGAGCTGGAGGTCCGTTCACTCACCGGCGCCGGAGCCCACTGACACCCCCTGCGGGCACTGCGGTGCCCACGCTGAACCGTGTCCGGCCGAGACCGGACAGGCACACACCAAGGAGCATGTCTTGAGTAGTGAGACCCTGGCGAACCTCCTCAGGGAGGAGCGGCGCTTCGAGCCGCCGGCCGTACTGGCCGCGAACGCCAACGCCACAACTGCCGACCACGAGCGGGCGGCCGCCGACCGGCTGGGCTTCTGGGCCGAGCAGGCCCGCCGCCTCAGCTGGGCTGTCGAGCCGACCGAGACGCTCGACTGGTCCAACCCGCCCTTCGCCAAGTGGTTCGCCGACGGCAAGCTCAACGTGGCCTACAACTGCGTGGACCGCCACGTCGAGAACGGCCTCGGCGACCGGGTCGCCATCCACTTCGAGGGCGAGCCCGGCGACAGCCGCTCGATCACCTACGCCCAGCTCAAGGACGAGGTCTCGCAGGCCGCCAACGCGCTGCTGGAGCTCGGCGTCCGCAAGGGCGACCGGGTGGCGGTCTACCTGCCGATGATCGCCGAGGCGGTCGTCGCGATGCTCGCCTGCGCCCGGATCGGCGCCACCCACTCGGTGGTCTTCGGCGGCTTCTCCTCCGACGCCGTCGCCTCCCGCATCCAGGACGCCCAGGCCAAGCTCGTCATCACCGCCGACGGCGGCTACCGGCGCGGCAAGCCCTCCGCCCTCAAGCCGGCCATCGACGAGGCGCTCACCAAGGTCGAGGGCGTCGACCACGTCCTGGTGATCCGCCGCACCGAGCAGGAGATCCCCTGGACCGAGGGCCGCGACGTCTGGTGGCACGAGATCACCGCGCGCCAGTCCACCGAGCACACCCCCGAGGCGCACGAGGCCGAGCACCCGCTGTTCATCCTCTACACCTCGGGCACCACCGGTAAGCCCAAGGGCATCCTGCACACCTCGGGCGGCTACCTCACCCAGACCAGCTACACCCACCACGCGGTCTTCGACCTCAAGCCGGAGACCGACGTCTACTGGTGCACCGCCGACATCGGCTGGGTCACCGGCCACTCGTACATCGTCTACGGCCCGCTCTCCAACGGCGCCACCCAGGTCATCTACGAGGGCACCCCGGACACCCCGCACCAGGGCCGGTTCTGGGAGATCGTCCAGAAGTACGGAGTGACGATCCTCTACACCGCACCGACCGCGATCCGTACCTTCATGAAGTGGGGTGACGACATCCCCGCGAAGTTCGACCTGTCCTCGCTGCGGGTGCTGGGCAGCGTCGGCGAGCCGATCAACCCCGAGGCGTGGATCTGGTACCGCGAGCACATCGGCGGCGGCAAGTGCCCGATCGTGGACACCTGGTGGCAGACCGAGACCGGCGCCGTCATGATCAGCCCGCTTCCGGGCGTCACCGAGACCAAGCCGGGCTCGGCCCAGCGCGCCCTGCCGGGCATCGCGGCCACCGTGGTGGACGACGAGGCCAACGAGGTCCCCAACGGCTCCGGCGGCTACCTCGTGCTCACCGAGCCGTGGCCGTCCATGCTCCGCACCATCTGGGGCGACGACCAGCGCTACATCGACACCTACTGGTCGCGCTTCCAGGGCCGTTACTTCGCCGGTGACGGCGCCAAGAAGGACGAGGACGGCGACATCTGGCTGCTCGGCCGGGTGGACGACGTCATGCTGGTCTCGGGCCACAACATCTCCACCACCGAGGTCGAGTCGGCCCTGGTCGGCCACCCGTCCGTGGCCGAGTCCGCCGTGGTCGGCGCCGCTGACGTCACCACCGGCCAGGCCATCGTCGCCTTCGTGATCCTGCGCGGCGGCGTCACCGAGAGCCCCGAGCTGGTCGAGGAGCTGCGGGCGCACGTCGGCCGCACGCTCGGCCCGATCGCCAAGCCGAAGCAGATCAAGGTGGTCGGCGAGCTGCCGAAGACCCGCTCCGGCAAGATCATGCGTCGCCTGCTGCGCGACATCGCCGAGGGCCGCGAGGTCGGTGACACCACCACCCTCGCCGACTCCTCCGTGATGAACCTCATCCAGCTGTCGAACACCGGCAGCCGGGACTGACCGACCCCCGAACCGCGTCGGCCTCCTTCCACCCGAGGAAGGAGGCCGGCGCGTTCTCCTGTCCGGAGCGGCTCAGACAGGATGTCGACTTGCGGGGCGGCGGAGTCTTTCGCCGCCGTATCAGCAGTTATCCATGCTCCTACGGCAATCCACCCCATGAGGGCGGGTCGGAAGACATCGACGGTCCCCCGCCGCACGATGCGGTGGGGGACCGTTGAGGGTTGCGGCCCGCCCTCATGGGCCGGCCCAGGGGCTGCTGCCGACGCGCAGTTCCCAGGGCGTGGCGGTGGTGGCGGAGCTGCGTTCGCGCTGCCAGTACCAGAGTTCGGACTCGTCGGCGCCGCCGATCACGGCGACCCGACGCAGGTCGAGTGCGTCCTGACCCTGCCGGCCGTCCGTGCCGGACCTGCTCAGGACATCGCGCAGCGCATCGGGGCCGGCGTGCAGCACGCTCACCCCACGGTCGTGGACGGTCTCCCACAGCCGCCCGGTCCGCGCCCACCAGTCGCCGTCCTCGCACAGCACCTGGGCGGCACCGACCGCCAACGGCCCGGACACCGCCGTCGGGTGGCGCACCAGCCATTCGAGGCTGGCGGCGCACCAGTACACGTCGGTGCTGTGCAGGCCGAGCCGGAGGCCGGCGGCCAGTTCACCGCCGGTTGGTCCGGTCAGGTCGGTGCCGATCGCCGCCCCCGCCAGTGCCCGGTGCCACCAGCGGTGATGGTCCGCCCGCCGCTGTGTCGGTCGGCTGCCGTACTGCACCACCAGGATCGGCGGAGCCGTCGGTGTGGCCGCTCCTGCCCGGTCGAAGGCCTGGTCGACGGTCGCCAGCCAGTCCTGCGGTGCGCCCTGGTGGCAGCCGCCGTCAGCTGTCACCACCAGGCGGACGTGTCGGCGGCGGCGCCGTGCGAGTTCGTCGCCCGGGTGCGGGTGCGGGTGCGGGTGCGGGTGCGGGTGCGGGTGCGGGTGCGGGTGCGGGCGCGGCGTCGGCCATGTGTCGAGGGTCGTGGGAACGGCGCCGATCCGGGTGCACGCCAGCAGGGCAACCGCCGCCTCCGGGATCACCGGCAGGTGCAAAGCGACCTGGTCGCCCGCCTGCACACCGAGCCTGCGCATCACCGCGGCGGCCCGGTCCACCTGCTCGGCCAGCTGATGGCGGGTGACGGTCCGTGCGGCGCCCGCGCTGTCGACGGCGTAGAGCGCCACCTGGTCGTCCGGGACGGTGGGCGTCGGGCAGGTGGCAAGTGTGGTCCGTAGCACGGCGTCTCCGCTCGGTCGGGTTCGGAACCGGTCGGGCCGGTCAGTCATCGGTGTGACCGCTCAGCCCCTGGGCGCCCCACCAGGCGGCGCGCGACGAGCAGTCGCCGACCACCAGGGGCACATCGGAGCCGTTGTCGAGCAGACAGCCGCCGCCGTCCTGGGTCCTGATCCGCAGACAACCGTCCGTGGTGGAGTCGGTCGCGGCGGACCCCGGAAACGGCCGGCGGTCGGTGAGCTGCCAGCGCTGCGCGGAGACGTCGACGGTGCCCGCCGTGACGTCGTCGCCCGCGGTGACGTCAGCCCTCAGGTACACAGCGCCGGCCCGGTCCGCGGTGATCAGCTGCGGCACGGGCGCGCCGCTGGAGAGCAGGGCCTGCAGCGCCAGGCCGCCGTCGGGCTCGGCCCAGACGAGCCACTCCTCGCTGTTGGCGCCGGTGGCGGCCGTCGCACCGACCCGGGTGCCGTCCGGCACGTCGGAGAGCGGAGCGTTCAGAGCGGCGATGCGCCGCCCCGAGGCGCAGGAGGACAGCGTCCCCAGCCCCGAGTACGAGGCGGTGCGCGGCCCGGTCGTGCCGAACACCGGTGGATCGCTCGGCGCGTCGGCCGGGTCGCCGAGGCTGCCCGGAGGCACGCGGCCGTCGGCCGGCTTCGAGGCGCCGGGCGGGGAACTCGGCACCCGGGCGGCGGTGAGGGTGCTCGACGGGTCCGGGACCGCCGAAATCCCGTGGTCGACGGTGCACCCGGTGACCAGCAAGGCGCCCGGTAGCAGGCTGAGAACGGCTGCGATGCCCGCTGCGCGCGGCAGCGGGCGGTGGGTGGCGGTCACCGCGGACCGGCCTGAGCGCCCAACGCGGCCGTGAAGGCGTCGAATCCGTGCCGCCACTGGTGCCGGACGCTCATCCGGGTCGGCTTGCCACGGCCCGGCTCCAGGAACCAGAAGACGCTCATCCGCGTGTCATGCTTCACCCTGACCAACCGCTGCGCCGCCTCCTTCCGGGGTATCGCGTAGACCTGCCGTCCGGGATCGCCGAACACCGGGGTCAGCTCGTGAACGCGCAGCACGTGTTCGGTCAGGGTCATCTCATACTCGTCGACGGTGCCGAAGACGTCGATGACCAGCCGGCTGAGCCATGGGTTCCAGCCCGGCGCCACCCGTAGGGTGGCGAGCGTGCGGCCGCCCGGATCGCCGGGTTCCGTCACCCGATCGGTCTGGTTCGTGCGCGGCACCATCTGTCGTAGCTCCTTGCCGTGCCGCCCCCGGTGGGGCGGCTGTGTCTTCGGCCCGGGCAGTGGCCGCCCGGCGGGACCGCAGGTATCGGTCCCGGCCCTTCGTCACCGTAGGCGGCGGCGGTGGCCTCGGGGATGCCGGTCGGAACCGAAGGATTTGCCGGGTTGACGGTGTTTCGGCCCGTCGTTCAGCCGGTGCCGTTCGGTGGAGCGGGCACGGGCACGGGTACGCCCCGGGATGCGGGCCCGCGCGCAGGCGCGGTGGAACCGCCTCACCAGCGGCTCGCCGGCAGCACGCCAGGCGACACCTCGGGCCGCCCGCTCCTCCATGGCCTGCCCGAGGTGGCGTCGCTGGTCGTCCGGCTGCCCGTAGGCGGCTCACGGGGAAACTTAGCGGACGGTTACACGCGGTCGGCAGGATCGGGTCCGGCCGGATCGGGTGGTCGCTGACCAGCCCGGGTACCCGGCTCGCCAGCCGGCCCCGGTTCGGGCCGGATCACCGACCAGCACCCTTGAGCACCGATGTCTGATCTCTCTGCCCTGAAGTCCACTCCGCGCACGCGCCGAGCCGGCGGCCCCGGTTCCGTCCACCGCCGCCGGTCCGACGACCCCATGCTGATCGGACGGGATCGCGAACTCGACGCGCTGGCCGAGCTGTTGCGGCAGGACGCTGCGCAGGGGGCCTTCGTCCTGATCCAAGGCGAGTTCCGCACCGGCAAGACCGCGCTCCTCCGGGAAGTGCTCGGGTGGGCCCGGCAGAACGGGGACACCGTCGTGTCCGCCTGGGCGGACCCGTCGGAGACCGGCGCGGAGTTCGGCGTCGTGTGCCAGCTCTTCCAGCCGTTGGTCCTCGGTGCCACGGACGGAGCCGAATCCCTGCTGGCCGGGCCCGCGGCGCGAGCCACGGAGGTGTTGTGCTCCGACGCGTCCGTGTCCGCGTCGCTGTCCGAGTCCGCCGAGGGCCCCACCACCGCGACGCTGACCGGGCTGTACTGGCTGGCAGCCCAACTCGCCGCCCGCAGGCGCCTCGTCATCGGCATCGACGACCTGCAGTGGGCCGACCGGGCCTCTCTGCTCTGGCTCCGGTGCCTCCTGCGCCGGGCCGGAGACCTGCCGGTGACCGTCGTCGCCACCGTCGGTCCCGCACAGGCCCCGGCTGACCGGGACGTCCTGGGTCAGCTGGCGCCGCTGTTCCGGCACCGGATCGCCCTGACCGCCCTCGACGGCGCGGCCGTCACCGCAGTCACCGAGGAGGTCCTCGGCGCGCCCGGGGACGTGCACTTCCGCGACGCCGTCCACACCGCGACAGGCGGCAACCCGTTCCTCCTGCACGCTCTCCTTCGTACGATCAAGGCGTCCGGGAACGGGCCCGACACCGAGGCCGCCGCGCGGATCACCCGGTTCGTGCCGGCCGACGTGGGTCGGGCCCTCCACCTGCACGTCCAGGCCGCCGGTCCGCACGCGCAGTCCGTGGCCCAGGCGGTCGCCGTCCTCGGCGGCACACCGGCCCTCGACCTGGTCGCCGGCGCGACCGGCCTGCCGGAGCCGGCCGTCCAGGACGCGGTGCACGCGCTGGAGCGAGCCGGGCTGATGCGCCGGACCGGGCACACTGCGGCCTTCGTCTGTCCGGTGATCAGGGTCGCGCTCGCCAACGACGTCCTGCCCAGCGTGCGGCAGGAGGTGCACGTCCGTGCGGCAGAGCTGATGCTCGGCCACGGCATGCCCGCGGAACAGGTGGCGGTGCACGCCCTCCATGCGCCGCTGGGCCTCGTGTGGGTGCCCGACGTGCTGCGCCGGGCCGCCGCAGAGACGGTGCGCAAGGGCGCCGCCGACCGCGCGGTCGTGCTGCTGCGCCGCGCGCTACGCGAACCGCTCGCGGACGATGTCCGCGCCACCCTGCTGATCGGACTGGGCGAGGCCGGCCTCGCCACCAGCGTGGCGGAGGCTGCCCTCGACCTGCGGCGGGGACTCGACCTGTCCCGCGAGCCGGGGGAGCGGGCCTGCGCGGCGCGCCGCCTGGCCGGTGCGCTGTTCGCCCTCGACCGCTACCCGGAGGGGCTGGACGTGCTCGAGCGCACCGCCGACTCCCTGCGCGAGAGCGACGCCGCCCTCGCGCTGCGCTTGGAGATCGACCTGGTCTACGCCGGTCTGCACGACGCGGCGTCGGCACCCGGCGTGTTGCCCCGCCTGATGGACCTGCGGATCTCCGACGCCGTCGGCACCCCGGCCGAACGCCCGCTGGCGGCCCTGCTCGCCCTGCGCGCGATCGTGCTCGGCGAGTCGCCGGCCGCGGCCGTGGCCCTCGCGCGGCAGGCCCTCACCCACGGGATGAATCCGGCGGACGACGAGTCCTTCGTCTACTCGGGCACCGTGCTCTTCCTCGGTACCGCAGGCGAGACCGACCAGGCACTCGGCTACGCTGACGCGGCGGTCGAAGAGGCCCGAACCCGTGGCTCCGCCTTCACTCTTGCGCACAGCCGGATCATCCGAGCCCACGTGTACGGCCAGCTTGGCCGGGTGCTGGACTGCCAGGCGGACGCGGAGGCCGCCCTGGTGAAGCTCGGGGAGATCGGTGTCGACCCGCACCACAGCCACAGCGTCCTGGCAACGGCCGCGCTGACGGACGCGCTCGTCAAGCAGGGTCGACTCGACGAGGCGCAGTCGCTCCTGGAACGCGTCGCCCTGACCGCCGACCTGGACGGACACTGGGTCAACGACTACGTCCATCTGGTCCGAGGTCAGCTGCGGGCGGCACAGGGACGGCTGGCGGAGGCACTCACGGACTTCCAGGAGTGTGGCCGGCGCACCGAGGCCCGTGGCATGCGCTGCCCGTGGATCTACCCCTGGCGCTCCGAGGCCGCCCTCGCCCGGGCGGCGCTCGGCGAGCACGGGGAGGCCCGGGTGCTGGCGGCGGAGGAGCTGGCGCTCGCCCGGCGCTGGGGCGTCCCCGAGGCCGTCGGCGCGGCCCTGCGCGCGCTGGCCCTCGCCACCGGCGGCTCGCAGGGGCTCGACCTGCTGCGCGAGGCCGCCCGGACGCTGGCGGGCACGCCCGCCCGGTTCCGGCATGCGCAGGCCCTGGGCGACCTGGGCGCCCAGCTGCGCCGGGCCGGCCGGACGGCGGAGGCCCGCGAGTGCCTGAAGGAGGCGGTCACCGCGGCCCACCCGCACGGCGCCGCACTGGTGGCCGATCGCGCCCTGGATGAACTCCGGGCCGCCGGAGACCGCCCCCGTACGCGCACGTTCCAGGGGGTGGGCGCCCTCACTCCTACCGAGCACCGGGTGGCGGGCCTGGCCGCGAAGGGGATGACCAACCGGGAGATCGCCCAGCACCTGTTCGTCGGCCTGCGCACCGTCGAGGTGCACCTGACGAACGCCTACGGCAAGCTCGGCATCGACGGGCGCCGGGGCCTGGCCGAGGCGCTGTCGGCAACCGGGATTCAGTCCCCGTTCAGTGCGGCGCGGCTGCGGGCGAGGGTGCCGAGAGCGACGGGCTCCGCGCCCGGGTCGTGAAGCCGCCGGCTCGCGGCCACGGCCTGCTCGGCCCAGTGCACGGCCTCGGCCGGGCGGCCGCTGTCGAGATGGCACTCGGCGATGTGGATCAGGGCCCCGGGCTCGAACGCGGGCAAGCCCTGGGCTCGGGCCAGCGTCAGCACCTGCTCGTGCAGGGGGAGCGCGCGCTCGGGGTCGCCCATGCCGCGTGCCGTTCGGCCGACCGAGTGCAGCGCGTAGAGCTCGCCGAGCGGATCCCCGAGGGCTCGGAACAGCGTCAGGCTCTGCTCGGCGGCGCGTCCCGCGGCCTCGGTTTCGCCGCAGACGAGATGCCAGATGACGCTGGTGGCCAGGGCGTTGGCCTTGGTCCACGCGCTGCCGCAGTCGTCCGCGAGGCGGATCGTCTCGTCGTGGAGGGCGAGTGCCTCCCGGGGGCGCTGCTGCCGGTTGGCGATCATGGCGCGGACGTTGGTGATCTCGGCCAGCACCGGAAGGTCCCGGCAGACGCCGGCCTGTTCGGCAGCCCGGCCGGAGACGGTCTCGGCCTCGTCCAACTCCGCCAGTTGCAAGAGGCCGCCGCCGAGCATGTAGCCGGCCCGGCCCTCGGCGCGCGTGTCCCCGTGAGCGGCGGCCAGTTGCACGGTGCGGCGGCAGACGCCGATGAGTTCGCGCCACAGGAAGCCGCTCTCCAGGTAGGGGTCGAGCGCGAGCAGCAGGTCGGCGACCATGACATGGGCGCCGGTGAGGTCGAGTGCCTGTCCGGCCAGGGCCAGCAGGTTGCCGCCCTCCTCGTCCAGCCAGTGGCGGCCGTCGGCTCGGTCGGCCACCGGCAGCCCGGGCACCGTCACTCGGGTGAGGACGTCCGGCACGGCGTGGCCCGGCCGTACCGCGCGGTACGCGTTGGCCGCCGTTGCCACGGCCTGGTCGACCATCCTGAGGACGAGCGCGGCCCGCTCCTCCTCCGGGTCGAGCTGCTCGGCCCGGCCCTGGGCGAACAGCCGCAGCAGATCGTGGTACCGGTACCGGTCGGGGGCCGGGGATTCCAGGAGACCGGCGTGGACCAGGGCGTCCAGGACGTCGAGGGCTGGCTGTTCCGCCAGTTCCAGGGCCGCGGCGGCGGCCGGCAGCGACAGGTCGGCCGTCTGCGGGACGGCGAGCAGCCGGAAGGCGCGCGCGGCGAGCGGAGGCAGTTGGTCATAGCTGAGCTGGAAGCACGCCTCGACGGCCAGATCGTGCAGGCTCAGCTCCGCCAGCCGCTGCCGCCGGTCGGCCAGGCGGTCGCGGACCGCGGCGAGCGACCAGTCCTGGCGGGCGGCGCTACGGGCGGCGATGATCCGGATGGCCAGCGGGAGGTGGCAGCAGGCGTCAAGCAGCTCGCGGGCGGCGTCGGGTTCGGCGTGGACCCGTCGCGGCCCGGCGATCCGGGCGAACAGTTCGAGCGCCTCGTCCGGTTCCAGGACGTCCAGGTCCACGTGCCGGGTGGGAGCCAGACCGAGCAGGCTGGTCCGGCTGGTGACCAGGACGGCACCGCGCTCGGACCCCGGCAGCAGCGGGCGCAGCTGGGCGAGGTCGCGGGCGTCGTCCAGCACGACCAGGACCCGGCGTTCGGCGAGCAGTGACCGGTACATCGCCGAACGCTCGTCGATCTGCTCGGGGATGGCGCTCTCGGCCACGCCCAGCGAGCGCAGGAAGTGGACCAGCACCGCGCCCGGCTCCATCGGATCGGGGCGGCCACCGCGCAGGTTGACGTACAGCTGCCCGTCGGTGAAACGGCTGCGCGCCCGCTGGGCGACATGGACGGCCAGCGCCGTCTTGCCGACGCCTCCCATGCCGGCCACCGCGATGACCGTGGGGGCGACCGCCGACGGCTCCTCCACCAGCAGCACCAGGGATTCGACCAGCTCCCGGCGCCCCGTGAACTCCGACGCATCGGCGGGCAGTTGCGCCGGGCGCGGACGGCTCGGCCGCTCCTGGCCGGCGCCGGGTGCGGTCGGTGCGGACAGGCCGGGGTCGCGTCGCAGGATGCGCTGGTGCAGGTCGCGCAGCGGAAGGGTCGGCTCGACCCCCAGCTCGGCGTCCAGAGTCCGGCAGGTGTCGGCAAACGCCGCCAGGGCCTCGGACCGTCGACCGCTGCGGTACAGCGCGGTCATCAGAAGGGCCGCGAGCCCTTCGTGTAGTGGGAACTCGCGTACCAGTGAGGAGAGTTCCTCCATCACCTCGACGTGCCGCCCCAGCGCCAGGTCGACGTCGAGCCGCTCGTGCACGACGGCGAACCGGCGCTGGGCGAGCCGCTCGCGCTGCCGCTCGGCGTGGGCACCGGGAACGCCCTCCAACGGCACACCCGTCTGAAGTTCCAGCGCCCGCCGCAGTCTCTCGGCCGCTTCCGCGAGGTCTCCCTCGGCCCGCAGCCGGGCCGCCTCCTGTGTCAGGTTCTGGAAGACGGCGAGATCCGTCGCGTCGGGGGGCAGCCGGAGGGCGTACCCGCCGCCGGCCGAGACCAGCACCTGCGGCGCGGCACGGTCCCGCTCCAACACCGCGCGCAAGTTCGAGATGTGGTTGCGGATCGCGGCGACGGCCTGGTTCGGTGGCGCGTCGCCCCACAGTCCGTCGACCAGTTCCTCCGTGGTGACCGCACATCCAACGGCCGCCGCGAGAATGGCCAGCACCGCGCGCCGCTGGGCAGGGCCGAGCGCGAGTTCCTCGCCGTCCCGCCACGCCCGCACGGGGCCCAGCAGCGCTATTCGTACGTCCGTCACTGTCTTCCGTTCATCCTTCCGGGTCGTCGCGCCGGACGGGCCTGCCGCGGCGGGACGGCCCAACCTAGCCGCTGGCGGGTCCCGACTCCGAACAGTGCACCCGTCCGGCATGGGACAATCCATCCGAAGCCGCCCGCACGGGGCACGCCCGGACCGAGGAGGAGGGGCGGGCGCGGACGGCCGCGGTGACGCACCACGGCGGCGTGGCGCTGATCCCCGTAACCGGCACCGGACGGGGCCGGCAGGAGGCGGTGCCGGTCGGAGGGCGGGGCGTGGAAGGGCTGCGGATCTCGCTGCTCGGTCCGGTGCGGATCCGGTGCGGTGATCAGGAAGTCGCCGCCGGATCCCCGCAGCGACAGGCCGTACTGGCGGTCCTGGCCCTGCGGGCGCGGCAGGTCGTCACGGGCGATGAACTGGCCCGACTGGTCTGGGGGGAGAGCGCGCCGCCCTCCGTCGGCGCGGTGGTGCGCAACCACATCTCACGCCTGCGGGCCGCGATCGGAGCCGACGGGGTCCTGGTGTCCCGGGCCGGCGGCTACGCCCTGGAGCTCGCGGACCTGGATCTGGACGCCGCGGAGTTCGACCTGCTGGCGGACGCGGCGGCTCGTCACCGGGGCCGCGGGGAGGCGGCCGCCGCCGTCGGGCGGTACCGCGAGGCGCTGGCGCTGTGGACGGGCACCGCCCTTTCCGGCGTTCCGGGCCCGAACGCGGAGCGGCAACGCGAGCGTCTCACCGGGCGACGTCTGACCGTTCTCGAAAGCTGCCTGGAACTCGAACTCGGCCTGGGCGGGCACGCGCGGGTGGTGGAGGAGCTGACCGCGCTGTGCGCCGAGTACCCGTTGCGCGAGAGCCTGCGGGGGCTGCTGATGACCGCCCTGTACCGCACCGGCCGGCAGGCGGAGGCGCTTGAGGCCTTCGCCGACGCCCGCCGTGTCCTGGCCGACGAGCTGGGTGTCCAGCCAGGCCCCGATCTGCGGCGGTTGCAGCGGCGCATCCTGTGCGCCGATCCCGAACTCGCCCCGCTTTCCACTGCCGCCGGGCCGCCTGCCACCGGGACCGCGCACGAGCCGTTGCCGAGGGCCGGGGCGATGGCGGTGCCGGCCCAACTTCCCGCTGGGGCTGGGGACTTCACCGGTCGCGGCGCCGAGGTCGAGCTGATCGTGAGCGGTCTCACCGGCGACATCCCGTCAGGCGCGGCGGTGGTGGCGGTCTCGGGCCTCGTGGGTGTCGGCAAGACCACCCTGGCCGTGCGGGCCGCCCGGACCGTTCGCGCCGCCTTCGCCGACGGCCAGCTCTACGCGGATCTACACGGCACGCGGAGCGAGGCGGGTGAGCCCGCCGACGTGCTGGCAGGCTTCCTGCGCGCGCTCGGCGTGCCCGCGCAGGCGATCCCGGAGCAGTCGGTGGAACGTGCGGAGCTCTACCGCGCCGTCCTCGCCGGGCGGCGCATCCTGGTCGTGCTCGACGGCGCCCGGGACGAGGAGCAGGTGCGCCCCCTCCTGCCGGGTGGCTCCTCCTGCGCCGTACTCGTCACCAGCCGCGCCCGCCTGACCGGGCTCGGCCCGTCGCTCGCGGTTCACCTCGGCCGCTTGGCCCCGCAGGAGGCGGTGGAGTTCCTGTCCGCCGTCGCGGGCCGCTCCCGGATCGCCGCCGAGCCGGCCGCAGCCGACGACGTCGCGGCGGCGTGCGGTTGTCTCCCGCTCGCGCTGCGCATCGCGGCCACCAGGATCGTGGCCCGGCCCGCTTGGAGCATCGCCGCCTTCGCCGCCCGGCTGCGGGACGAGAACCGCCGGCTGAGCGAGTTGCGCGTCGGCGATCTCGCCGTCGAGACGGAGCTCCGTCTCGCCTGTCAGCAGTTGCCGGCCGAGCTCGCCGACGCCTTCCTGCGGCTCGCCGTCCTGCCCGACTGCTCGATCCCGGCGGCGGCCGCCGTGCTCGGCCTGGCGGAGGACTCCGTCGGCGGAATCCTGGAAGGGCTCGTTGACGCGGGGATGCTCGACCCCCCGGTCCATGGCCGCTACCGCTTCCATGACGTGGTACGGCTGTTCGCCCGAGCCGGGGCGTAGGGCGCTCCCGACGAGTACCTGCGACCGCCGGCTCCGCGCACCCTCATGGGGTGGTTGCGACAAGGCCACTCGGGGCGTGTGAAGAGGCGGGTCTTCGAGATGAGGGCTCAGCTGGCCCGGCTAGCACCGTCCTCACCGGCAGCGCGGACAAGCAGTCCCGGACTGCTGAGCGTCGGGCGCGGGGAGCCCGGAAGCCGCGTCAGCCTCCGGCGACCGGGTTCGATCACCGGAGGCTGACGCGGCGAGCAGCCGAGAACACTCGGGCCGTGCGGGCCGGTTCGGCCGCTCAGGCCTTCCTGGCCGCCCTCCGCCGGGCGGCCAGCACGATCCCGCCGCCGGCCGCGAGGGCCACGCCGCCGCCGATCGCCAGCGGCAGCACCGGGCCGGAACCGGTGTGTGCCAGGCTGTCGCCCGTGCTCGACGGCGCCGACGGGCCGGCCGACGCGGATGGCGCGGCCGGCGCGGCGGAGGAGCGGGACGACGACGGACCCGGCGAGGCACTCGCACTCGTGCTCGGCTTGCCGGTGCCCGGAACGCCCGGGGTACCGGACGGGCCGGTCGTGGCGGACGGCGTCACCGGGGCGGTGGGCGAGCCGCTCGGCGTCACCGGCGGGACGGTCGGCGTACCGGTCGGGGTCGGCACCGTGGTGCCGGGCAGGCAGCCGGTGAACGGGTAGTGGTGGGTCTCCGCGCTGCCCTTGCCGGTCAGCGAGGCGGCGATCACCGAGCCGTTGACCGGACCGCCGCTGCCGAGGTCGAAGGCGGCGTTGGGCGCGAGCACCGTCCCGGCCCAGGCGGCCGCGCTGTTCTTGACCACCTTGGTCGCGCTGGGGAAGTTCCAGAGCAGCTTGGCCCGGATCGCGCCGCCCGCCGCGCTCCGCAGCTTGTCGTCCAGCACGAAGGCCGACTTCTCCTCGTCCCACAGGTGGAAGTCGGTGGTTCCGGCCGCGGCCATGTCGTACGCGCCGCCGGTCACGTTGACGACGGTCACCGCGCCGGCCGGCACCTTGAGGTAGATCTCCTTGGCACCTTGGAGCGTGACCGCGTCGACGGTGAAACTGTTGTACTTGGCGTCGCCGCCGGTGAAGGCCAGCTTGGGACCGTCCGCCTGGACGGTGGCGCCCGCGGTCTGCGGCACGGCGGCAAGCTCGGCGGCGGCGGAGCGCAGCTTCGCGAACTCGGCCTCGAAGTCGATCGGCGAGGCGCCCTGGGAGACGGCGCCGGCGTGGGCCTGGACGACCGCGCCGTCGGCCTTGGAGCCGTAGATGCCGTTGCCCTTCATCACCTGGGTGTTGTTGCCGGTGATCTTCCCGGCGACGACCAGCGCGTTCTTGCCGGGCAGGGCGTCGACCTCGGCGGCGGTGAGCTCCTGGCCGACCGAGAAGCCGCCGGTGAAGTTCGCGTTGCCGCCGACGGCGACGGCACCCTCTGCGTCGGGGGTGTGGGTGTCGTCGCCCTCGATGAACTCGCCGTAGAGGTTCGCGACCCCGAGGCTGCGGCACTCCTGATCGGCACCGACGGCACCGACGGCCTGGGCGGCCGGGGCGATCAGCCCGGCGAGTGCGAGCGAGCCACCGACCGCGAGCGCGGCGGCGGAAGTGAATATGCGCATGTGCAGGATCTCCGCTTACGTGCGGGTGAGGAGTGGGAGCGGCCCGGAAAAAGTATGGACCAATCTGCATTCTTTCGGCCGGGCGGGTGAACAGTCAAGGCCACACTTGAGGGTGCGGCGAATAATAACCGTTCCTTAGTCCTTCCTTAATCCCGTTCGTTTCCTCCGAACACGGCACCCCGGCGGGAAGGTCAAGCCCGAGCCGGACACCAACGGTCCGGACGCCGGTGCGGACATGAAAATCCGCAGATCCGGGAAGCCGGCCGGCCGCCACTGAGATTGCGGCTCGCGGCCTTGATGCCCGGTGTGGGCAGCCGGGGCGTTACCGCCGGTCTGATCCTGTGCAGCGCGTCCCAGGGCCTCCGCCGCCCGCGCCGCGCGCAGCCCGGAAACCAGGGCCGGGGCTACTCCGCCCTCACCCCATAAAACACCTTGAAGTCATGTTTAAGAATGTCGCAAGAAGCCGAAATCCTCGCCTGTTCGGCGGTTTCGGCCCCGCAGTCCCGGATAGCATGAGCCGGCGGCGAGCGGGCGCGACCTGCTCCTGCGGCAGAAACGTCGCACCGAATTCCTCTCCCGGATATCCGTTTCGCGGTCCGGAACGGGTTCGGATCCGTATGTGCGACGCGCCGGGTCCGGCGGTTTCGAACTCCACTCCAGAAGGAGAACTGTCATCAATTCACGACGCAACAGGGTCCTGGCGGTCGCCTGCGGCACCCTGCCGCTGCTGCTTCTCGGCATGGCCGGCAAGGCCCAAGCCCACGGTTCCATGCAGAACCCGATCAGCCGGGTCTACGGCTGCAACCTGGAAGGTCCGGAGCATCCCAAGTCGGCCGCCTGCCAGGCCGCCGTGGCGGCCAGCGGGACCCAGGCGTTCTACGACTGGATGGGGGTGAGGATCGGCGACGCGGCGGGCCGCCATCGCGAGCTCATTCCGGACGGCAAGCTGTGCAGCGCGGGCAACGACGAGTACAAGGGCCTCGACCTGCCTCGCGCGGACTGGGCCGCGACGTCCCTGCCGGCCAGCGGCAGTTTCACCTTCAGGTACCGCGGGACCGCCCCGCACCGGGGAAGCTTCGAGCTCTACGTCACCAAGGACGGCTACGACCCGACGAAGCCGCTGAAGTGGTCCGACCTGGAACCGACTCCGTTCTACAAGGCCACGGACCCGTCCCTGGTGGACGGTTCGTACCAGATGACCGCGCAGCTGCCGAAGAAGCAGGGCCGGCACCTGATCTACGCGATCTGGCAGCGGTCCGACAGTCCGGAGGCGTTCTACTCCTGTTCCGACGTCGTCTTCGGCGGGGCCGGTTCGAGCACCGCCCCGGGTACGGCGTCGAATCCGGGTACCGCGCCGGGCGCCGGCACGGCGCCGGGCAAGGGGTCGGGCCAGGGGGCCGGTTCCACCGCCGGTGCCGCCTCCGGCTCGGGCGGCACCTCGGGTACGGGGGCGGGGGCCGGTGCGGCGAAGCCGTCGGCCGCCGGCTCGAACAGCGACATGGACATGAGCATGGATCACGGGTCGACCTCCTCGCCCGCCGGCGGCTCCGCCCAGTCGGGGGACACCTCACAGGCCGACAGCCAGACCGGAGTTGCCGCCGGGTCCACCCCGACCGACTCCAGCACCCAGCTGGCGCACACCGGTGGCTCGAACATCGTGCCGCTGACCGTCGGCGCGACCGCGGTGCTCGGCGCGGGTGGTGCGACGTTGTTCCTGG
Organism: Kitasatospora aureofaciens; assembly: GCF_001188955.3. Classification (GTDB taxonomy): domain Bacteria; phylum Actinomycetota; class Actinomycetes; order Streptomycetales; family Streptomycetaceae; genus Kitasatospora; species Kitasatospora aureofaciens. The sequence goes on from NZ_JPRF03000012.1 coordinate 139,374, forward strand.
CCCGGCGCCGCCGGAGCCACCGCCGGGGATGAGCCGTACCGCGCGGACACCGCGGTGAGGCATCGGAAGCCCGTCCGTTGCGGGGTCGAGCGGCGCCCGCCCCCGCTACGAACGCAGTCGGCGCCCGACCCCGCAATGCGCGCAGTGCTGGAACAGCGCCGTCGCGCCGGGCGCGACGGTCGGGCGCTCGGTCCGTCGTCGCGACCGCCTCATCGTCCCCGTGCCGCGCGGCGGCCGCCGCGCCGCCGCGCGGCCGGTGCCGCGTCGCTGCTCGTCCCGGTCGTCCGCGCGGCTCCCGCTCCACTGGGAAGCCAGATGTGAACCTGCGCCCCGCCGAGCGCGGAGCGCTCGATCCGCATTCCGCCGCCGGCCCCCTCGGCCATCCGGCGCACGATGTCCAGGCCCAGTCCGGTGGAGCCCTCCCGCCTGGTGCCCTGGCCGCGCCGCAGGGCGACCTCCGGCGCCGAGATCCCGGGGCCGGCATCGGCCACCAGAATGACCGCGGTGCCGTTACCCGCGTGCAGTGTCACCGAGAACTCCGTCCCCTCCCCGGTGTGACGGAAGACGTTCCCGAGCGCGGCGTCCACCGCAGCGGCGAACTCGGACTGTGCCACGGGGACCGGCACGGGCTCGCCCGGCCCGGAGAAGTGCCAGCGCCGCTCCTGGTCCTCGGCGAGCGCGGACCAGAAGGCCATGCGCTCGGCGAGCACGTCGGCGGCGTCGCACTCCGCCGCCTCCCGGCCCGCGCCTCCCGCCCGGGCCGTGTTGATGACCAGATCCACCTCCCGCTCCAGCCAGGCCACCACCTGTCGGGTCTGGTCCGCGACCGGTCCGCCGTCCAGCGCCGCGGCGTTGAGCCGCAACGCGGTGACCGGGGTGCGCAGCCGGTGTGACAGGTCCGCCGCGAACTCCCGTTCGGCGGTGATCATCTGCACCATTCGCCCGGCCATGGCGTTGAAGGCCAGGCCCACCTCGCGCAACTCGTAGGGGCCTTGGGCGTCGACCCGCACGTCGAGGTTCCCGGCGCCGAGCGTGCGTGCCGCCCCCGCCAGGTGACGGGTCGCGCCGACCAGCCGCGCCGCCAGCCGGTCGGCCACCAGGGAGGAGAGCGTGATCAGGACCACGGCCACTCCGCCCAGTACCGACCAGACGGTACCCAGCCCCCGGCGCAGGTCGCCGTCCAGCAGATAGACCTCGACCACCGCGACGCTCCCCGGGTCGAGCACCACGGGCTGGAGTACCGCATAGCCGCCCGCCACCCGAGCGGTGAAGGCGCGGCCCTGCCGGACGGCGGTGTCGAACTGTTCGCCGCCGGCGTGAGCGGTTCCGATCACCGCTCCGGACGGCAGGTGCACCGCGATCCGGCCGGCGGCGCCGACCGGGGTGCTGGCCAGGGCTCGGGTCAGTGCCACCTGGTCGGTGGTCACCACGAGGACCGGCTCGATCGCGGCTGCCTGGCGCTCGGCCTCGGCGAACGCCCGGTCCCTGGCGAACTCCCGAACCGTCAGGGCCAGCGGGATCAGGAACGCGAGCGCGACCATCGTGGCGACGGCGAACGCGAACCGCGCCAACGCCCCTCTCACGACAGGGAGACGGGGGAGTGGTCCGGCGGTGCCTCCAGCATGACCCCGACGCCGCGCACCGTGTGGAGGTAGCGCGGCGAGGCGGCACGTTCACCGAACTTGCGCCGCAGCCACGACAGGTGCACGTCGATGGTCTGGTCCTCGCCGTAGGGCTGCTGCCACACCTGCGCCAGCAGCTCGCGACGCGTCACGACCTCTCCCGGCCGAGCCGCAAGGCAGGCGAGCATGTCGAACTCCCTGCGGGCAAGCTCCAGTTGCCTGCCGTTTAGGCTCGCCTCCCGGCGTCGGACGTCGACCCTGAGACCACCCACCACCAGCGTCTCGGAGCGCTTGCCGCCACTCGTGCGGCGCAGCAGCGCGGCAAGCCGGGCGTTGAGGTACTCGCCGGAGAACGGCTTGGTCACGTAGTCGTCGGCGCCCTCGTGCAGCAGCTGGATGATTTCCGCCTCCTGGTCGCGGGCGGTGGCGATGAGGACCGGTACGTCGGACACGCTCCGCATCATCTTGAGCGCCTCGGCGCCGTCCAGATCGGGCAGGCCCAGGTCGAGGACGACGATGTCCGGGGGGTTCCGGGAGACCTCGCGCAGGGCCTCCAGCGCCGTGCCGACACTGCGGACCGTGTGGGAGGAGTTGGTGAGATCGCGGATGACGGCCCATTTGACGAACGGATCGTCCTCGACCAGGAGCACGCTTGCCATAATGCCCGTCACCGTACGCCACCCGTGGGCCAAGCCGCCACTGTTGGGACAATGCGCGAAGCCGGGCAATTATGGAGCCGTGCGCAACTGGACCTTGGCAATAGCGTGGCTCGTCGCCACCGTGGCCGCCGCCGCCGTGGGCTGGCTCGGCGTCAGCACGGTGATGCGCGAGGCGATCTTCGGCCCGCCGCAGGCGATGGCGATGCCCGACCGCGGCGGGGCTCACCCTGCGCCCTCGCCGCCTGCCGACCCGCCGACGGCGACTCGGCCCCCGAGCCCCCCGGCCAATCCGAGGACCGCCGCCGCGCCCGCGCCCGCGGCATCGGCGTCGACGCCCGCGCCCACGACGTCGGCTCCGACATCCGCACCTTCTCCACCTGCGGCTTCTCCGGCCGCGGCCGCGTCGGACGTCCGCGGTTACACGGTTCACGGCGGACAGGTCGCACTGGCACTCGGCGCGGACTCGGCCTCGCTCGTGTCGGCCACGCCCGCGTCCGGCTACGCGGTGAAGGTCTGGCGGGCCCAGGGGTGGCTGCGGGTGGACTTCACCAAGGACGGGAGCACCTCGTCGGTCTTCGCGACCTGGAACGGGCACCCGCCCATGGTGCAGACCTACGAGTCCTGACCGCGGGCCCCCGCTCCGCGGGACGGCCGACAGGTTCCTTCGTCGAACGCGGATGCCGCGGAGCGTGCCGGCCGGTGGCCCGGAAAGAATAACCGTTCCTTAGTTCTTCCTTAATCTCCGTGGTTTCCCTCGGAAAAGCCGCCTGATTAGAGTCGTGTCGGCCGGTGCGGCCGGCTCCGACTTCCCGGAGTCGAACTCCGATGCCACGAGCGGGAACGGCAGCCGGCCTGCCGCAGGGCTTCGCGGCGAGACCCCGCGTCCGCCGGGCCGATACGGCCACCGGCGTTGCCCGGAAAGCGCCGTACGAACTCAGGACAGGAGCAGCGTTGTACGTCGAACACGGCACCGAGGCCTCCACACCGCCGGCGCACCTGCTTGAGCGGGTGGCTGTGAACACGGTCACGATCACCGCGCGGGAGGCCCGACTGCGCCTGCGCGAGGCCCAGACGGATCGACAGGCGCCGGCCCCGCACGCCGCCCCGACAGGGGCGGATCTGACGGAACGTCATCTCGGCCACGCGCGCCCCCAGCCGGAACGCGCCGTACCCGCCGTCCCGGCGGGTCACCCCACCCGGCCGCATCGCCTCGAGCAGGAGCCGGTGGGCCACCGGGCCGCCCCGGAGCAGCCCGGCTCGGGCCCGGGCGAGATCGGCGAACTCCGGCGCGCTCTCGGCACGGCACGGTCGGAAGCATTCCGGCTGCGCGACTGTCTCGCCGGGGTGCAGGCGGATCTGGACGCGTCGCGACAGGAGACGGCCCGTGCCGTACAGCGGAACGACGAACTCGGCCGGGACCTGCGGTCGAGCGAAGCCGAACGGCAACGGGCGCTGGACCTGGCCGAGCGGGCGGACGCCCTGCGGGCTGCGGCAGAACGCGCCCGGGACGACGCGGAGCTTCGCGCGGCGCGGCTGTTCGCACACCGAGAGCAAGCGGAACAGGCCGCCCAGGCGGCTCTCGCGTGGGCCCACCAGACCCATATCGCCCGGGACGCAGCATGCGCCGACGCCGCCAGGTGCCAGCAGGAGGCTGCCGCGTTGGAGGTCATGGTCGCGGAACTGCGCGGCGTCGTGACCCTGCTGTCCGCTGAACGCGACGCGGCGCGCACCGAGGCGCAACAGGCGCTCGGACAGGTCGACCGCTGGACCTCGCACGCCCTGGAGATCCTCGCGGTTGCGCGCCCGCACGACTCCCGGCTGCCCGCCGTCCCGGATCACCTCCGGTAGCGCACCGCCGCGCACCGTACCCGTCCGGCCGCCGTCGCGTGGACCCCGGTGGCGTCCGGGGGTGAGCATCCTCGAACGGCCCGAAGGCCGACTTCGCTGCGGCCGCCGACACGGGCGCGACCCGACGCCTGGAAGGACCGCGCGCCGCAGCGCGGCGAGAACACACCCCCGTCACCGCGGTCCGGCGACCGTCCACCCCTCCCATCGCACCAAAGGCGCCCCACCGATGAGCACTTCCGGTCCCGTCACGTCACTCGCGCCTGCCCGGCCGCCCGCGACGGGCGCAGCCCATCACGCGGCCCATCACGCGGCCCGGCACCGCGCTCGGGCCCTGAGCGCGACCGCTCCACCACGTCTCAGTCCACGGGCACTGGGCCGCGGCATCCTGACCGGTGCCTGCGTCGTGACCGGTGCGTGGGCCGTCCAGGCGATGCCGTCCACCCGGCTCGACGCCCTGCTGGCCACCGGCGCCCACCTGAGCGGGCTGCTCGCGGGATACGGCATGGTGGTGATGTTGCTGCTGATGGCGCGGGTGCCCGCCATCGAGCACGGCGTCGGCGCGGACGTGCTGGCCCGTTGGCACGCCCTCGGCGGCCGTTACGTCCTCACACTCGTCGGGGCGCACGTCCTGCTCGCCCTGCTGGGATTCACGGTCTACACCGGCACCGACGTGGTGTCCGCCGGCAGAGCCGTCCTCGGCTACCCCGCACTGGCCGCGGCCACCGCGGGCACCCTTCTGCTCCTCCTGGTCGGCGTGGTCTCCGCCAGGATCGTCCGCCACCGGGTCCGCCACGAGACCTGGCGGACCGTCCACCTGCTGACCTACCTGGCGACCAGCCTCGCCTTCGCTCACGAGGTGGTCGGTCCGGACGTCTCGGGTTTGCCGATCCTCGCCTGGCTCTGGTCGTCGATCCACGCCCAGGTCGTGGTACTGCTGCTGTGGTACCGCTGCGTGGTGCCGATCCGCCAGACGCTGCGGCACCGCCTGCGAGTGGTGGACATCCGCACCGAGGGGCCCGGGGTCGTCTCGGTGGTGATCGCCGGTGACCGCGTGAACGAACTCCACGCGCAGGCAGGACAGTTCTTCCGATGGCGCTTCCTCACCCGCCGACTGTGGGCCACGGCACTCCCGTTCTCACTGTCCGCCTCCCCACAGGCCGACACACTGCGCATCACGGTCAAGGCGTTGGGGGACCACACCCGCCGCGTGCGGCGGCTGCGCCCTGGGGTACGTGTCGTCGCCACCGGACCGTTCGGGGCGATGACCGCTCACCGGCGCACCCGTCGCAAGGTGCTGCTCCTGGCGGGAGGGGTCGGAATCACCCCGATGCGAGCGCTCTTCGAGACGCTGCCCGGCGGGCCGGGTGACATCGTTCTCCTCTACCGCGCCAACAGCCCGGACGAACTGGTGCTACGTCACGAACTCGAAGCGATCGCCGTCGGGCGGCAGGCCGGCCTGCACTACCTGCTGGGCTCCTCGCTCGGTGAACACAACCCGCTCGCGCCCGCCCTGCTGAGCAGGCTCGTGCCCGATCTGGCCGAACGTGACGTCTTCCTCTGCGGACCACCGGGCATGACCACGGCCGCAGTCACGGCTCTGCAGAAGGCCGGGGTGCCGAAGAGCCGGATCCACTCCGAGACGTTCGCCTTCTGATCCGGCGCCGGTTCGCTGAGGGGTGCGGCAGCCCGTACGCGCTTCCTGACGTCCATCCCCGTCGAATTCCATCGCCCGAGCCGGTCCGATGCCGGAACGCCCGGGCCCGAAAGGTAACCCACGCACATGACGGCCACCGCACTCCATGCGCCGCCTCGCCCGCTCCGGATCCGCCGGCACAGGTTGAACACCGCCTGTGGCCTGGCCTGCGCGGGCCTGCTGACCGGGTCACTCCTGTTCACGGTGAGGCCGGCGGCGCCGCCCCCACCGGACCGAACCGCCCCGACGGCGCATCAGTCCGTTTGCGTCACCCCTCGGCGTTCCTGACCGTGGGGGGCAAGGGGCTCTGCGCCTTCGCCTGACAGTGGCAGTCCCGGGCGCCTTCCCGATCGCGGCCGTGTGGCGGGGCCGGGTGCCTGGGTGGCGGACGGGCCGGTCGGCGGCCCCGAGGGCGAAGCCGCCGACCGGCCCGGCGTCGTGAGGTGGCTCAGGACGCGAGAACGGGCTTCAGGAAGGGACTCGGCTCGCCGTGCCAGAAGATGTCGACGCTGTCCCTGGCACGGGTCACCGCGACGAAGAGCAGCGAGCGGGCACGCTGCATCTCCCGACGGTACCTGGCGAGGTCCGCCCCCTTGAGGCGGTTCACGTTGTCGCGCGGCACCAACCCGTCGCGGACGCCAGCGATGATCATCCGCTGGTACTCCAGGCCCTTGAACCTGAACATCGTGCCGATGTGGACACCGCTGCCGTTCCTGGGGCCGTCGGGGCCGATCTCCACAGCGGCAATTCCGTGTTGCGCCAGGGTGTAGGCGACCTCTCCCGCCATTTGGTTGGTGGGGACGCAGACGGCGATCTGTTCGAGGGGGATCCGTTCGTCAGGGCGGGCGCTCCAGGCCGCGATGTGCTCGGCGATGCCCACCCGCTCCGCATTCCAGTCGGCGTAGGGGTGCAGCCGCGGAGCGGCACCGTTGAGGACGGACCGGAAACCGGCCAGGGTCTCCTCACCACCGTTGAGATCGTCGAAGGACTCCCCGGTGAGGACGTCCAGTGCCGAGCGCAGGATCTGGCGAGTGGTGCGGTAGCTGAGAGTGAGCTTCGACGAGCGCCCTCGGATGTGGATTCCCAGACTTCCGAGGGTCACCTGGTTCCGGTAGATGCGCTGGTGGGTGTCACCGACCAGGAAGATGTCGTCCTGGCCGCTCGGAACCATCGCCCGGAGCATCTTCCAATGAGCCGGTCGCAGGTCCTGTGCCTCGTCGACCACGATGTGCTGGTATCGGTGCCGCAACCAGCCGGCGGAGCCGTCCTGGAGATGGATGTTGTCCAGACCGCCGACCTCGGTGCGATGAGCCTCGATCGCGGCGATCCGCTGTTCGCGCTCCACCTCCAGGCGCGCCGCCCGCTCGGTCACCTGGTCCCACGTCTGTCGTCGGGAGCGGTCCAAACGCTGGGTGAACCGCTCGGCGAGCTGCCAGATTTCGGCGCGCTCGACACGGCCGATGTTGCCCCGACCGGCCCGGCGGGCCCTGAAGTAGTCCGCGCGCGATCCGATCACCTGCCCGAGGATCACCTGCGTCCACTCGTCGTGGAGGAACTCGGCGTCCCACGCGGTCTCTCCGAGTTCGTCCAGCAGCGCCTGCCACTCCCGCACGGCCTGGTTGTCGTCGATCGTCTGCTTGGAGTTGCCGGGCTCGGCCTCCCGGACGATCCGGAGGGCGAGCTGGTCGACGTGGCTGATGTCCACCCTGGCCAGCAGATCCTCTCCACCGAGTTCGAGCAGTCGCGAACGCAGGTCCGCGGCGAGGTTCTTGTTGTAGGTGGTGAGGAGGACGGGCTTGGTGTGGCCCGGAGGAAGCCGGTCGACCAGGTGCTTGACGCGGTGGAGGGCGACGATCGTCTTTCCCGTTCCAGGGCCGCCGCTCACCCGGGCGGGCCCGGAGTAGGTGCGTTCCACCAGCTTGGACTGGGTCGGGTGGAGGAACACCTTCCACCGCCCGAAGTCGCCGCCCCTGAGGACCTCCTCCAGGGCCGCGTCGGAGGTGGTGACCATGGTTGCCGGCCGTTCGGCGGCGGCCTGGAAGTCCTCCGGGTCGACCGGTTCGGGAGCCGCGACCGGCGTCGTGACCTGGTCGAGGATGCTGTCGAAGTCCTTGCCGTCGATGATGGCCAGCAGCACTTCACCGGTGAGCTGCGGGGCGTATTCGACGAGACCGAGGAGCTGGTCCTCGGTCGTGAGCGTCCGGATGACGGGGAGGAGCGGCGCGGCGACCCCGAGGTCGCTCAGCTGTTCATCGGACCACTCCGCGAAGAGCCCCCGGGGCGCGGTCGGTTCGCCCGTGTGCGGAACCGCCGGGGGCCGGCCCGGAGCCAAGCCGCGAAGGATGCTCTCCTCCACTACCTGGAGGTCGACGTACTCGATGCCACCGGTGATGTGGTTGATCCCGTAGGCGAGCCGGTCGAGGTTCTCGTAGACGTCCTTGCGGTGCTTGACAGCGACGATCAGCCAGTCGTCGTCGGCCAGGCGTAGCAGCAGGGCACGGTGATCGTCGTTGACCCGGGCGGACCAGAGCCTGCTGTCGCCCTTGAGCTGCTGGAGTTTGAGGCCGGTGGCGTGTGGGTTCGCCTTGAACTTGTGCTGGAAGTCGTAGAGGGCGCCCTTGACCGAGCGGGGGAGTTTGAGGATCTCCTTGTCCGCCTTGTCCAGCAGGCGAAGGGTGATTCCCGGCGTCTTCATCGTTCTGACTCTCCGTCGTTGGTCGTTCCGTCTCGTCGGTGTTGTGGCTCGGTGAGGGTGCCGCCCTGCGGGCCGAGCCGCTCGACGAGATCCCGGGAATCCCAGCTCACGGCGGGGCGGACGTCCCATCCTGCGGCGCGGAAGGCCTTGTCGCGGTCCTGGGCTTCGTAGTCCGGCTCTCCGCCAGCCGAGCGCGGGGCGAGGACGACGCCGATCCGCTGTTCGGGCCAAGCGAGTTCGGCCTGCCAGCCGTTGCTGTCGAGCTCGTAGCCGTCCTTCGGGGCAGGGGCGCCGGCCTCGGCGAGGAGGTGTGCGAGCTCGGCGATTCCGGCCTCGTCCGGGTCGAGGAACTCGATCACCCGGGTCCATGCCGCATCGGGCTCGGCAGCCGGGACGGGAGCTGGAGGCGCAGAAATCGGACCCTCAGGGACGACCTCCGTACCCGGTGCCTGTTTTGTGGCTGCCTGTCGGGTGGCCGCCAGCCATCCCTGGCCGCCGCCCGGTGCGAGGACTTCGACGGAGAAACCGCCGAGGAGGCTCGTCGTGAGCTGGACGCTGTCGCCGCCGCCGTGCTCCAGGAACTGCAGCAGGTTGGTCCAGAACAGCCAGGAGCGCCAGCGTTGCTTGTGCGACACCTCGTCATCGTGCGCACGTGCGCCGTCGTCGAGGACGGCGAGGGCGCTCCAGACCGGTGGCTTGTGGCGTCCGTCGGCCACCAGGACCAGCCGGAGGCCCGAGCCGTCCGGAACGGTGATGACCTGCACCGGTCCCCGGGGACCGGCAGGTGCTCCGCCGTCGAGGGCCGCACGGACCTGCGGTCCGACCGCATCGGCCGCCAGAGCTGCGGCGCGGGCCCCCTTGACTCCGGTAAGCCCTGCTGCGGCGGCCTCCGCGCGCCACTGCCACCGGGTGGCATCCGGCGATCGCAGGTAGGCGAGCAGCAGGTTCGCCGGGTTGATCCACACGGTCTCGGAGAGTTCACCGGGGAGGCCGCCGCGAACGTTGGCGTAGTACTTCCGTGCCCTCTCCTCCCCGTCACCGCCCGACCCGTAGAGCCGCCGGACCGGAGCGGTCGGGCCGCCGCCGGCGTGGCCGTGGTCGGTGACGCGGCGACGCCAGTCCTTGACGTCGAAGTAGGTGAGCTGGAACACGCGCAGGCCGTCCGCCCGGAGCCGGGCGCGCTTCACGGCGTCGTCCGCCAGTCGGTTGTGCCGCGGGCCGGCGTGGTACTCGTAGCCGTCGAGGTAGACCGCGAGGCGTGGACCCGGGGCGTCGAGCCGTTCGAAGAGGACGTCCGGGCGGGTGCCGTCCAGAGCCCTTTGCTGGGAGACCCGCCAGCTCACGGTGGAGCCGTCGTCGCCGGTCAGGCGGAGTTCGAGGGAGTACGTCCCGGCAGAGGTCGTGTAGGCGTCCGCGCTCGCTCGTGACTCGGGCAACCGTGCCCAGTCCCTGAGGGTGTCGACGAACATGATCTCGAGATCGCTCTCGGCCTGCTGCTCCAGGGAGATGTGGCGCGTGGTCGCGACCGGCGACGTCTGCCAGCGTTCCCCGTCCGCACCGAGCAGGTCGTCGAGCATCTGTCGGACCTCGCTCCGGCTGACCTTGTCGTAGTCCGTGGCCGGCACGCGGCGCAGTAGGCAGCGGTGACAGCCGTCCTGGCCCTTCTCCCGGCAGGGGCAGCTTTCGATGACGTCGCGTGCCCTGAGCAGGACCTCCTTGAAGCCTTCCGCCGAGGCCAGCCGGTGCAGGTAGCCGGTACCGCCCGGAAGGCGGTCGTAGACGACCAGGAAGCGCTGGGGCCAGTCGGAGTCACTGCCGTCGGGCATCGAGGCGGGCGCGATGTCGATGTGGTCCGGATCGCCGCCGTAGCGTGCGGCTATGCCGACGAACAGCGCCGCGGTGAAGGACGCCAAGCGCTCCTTCGCACGCGCCACGGACGCGGGCAGCAGGATCCGCACGGCCTCGGTGGTCAACTCGTGGGTGAGCAGCAGGGGTACGTCCTGCGGCTCGGCCCGGCCGGATCCGGCGGGCTGCTGCGCCCTGCGGCGGGGGCACCAGAGCAGGTGATGGGCGCCGGCCCTGGAGGGAGCGCTCAGGGACTGGGTGAGGGCGTCGGCCGGGGCGTCGACGACGGGACGGCCGTCGGCCGTCGCACCTCCGCAACTCGTGCAGACGAAGAACGGGTTGAGACGGACGTCCTCACCGGCGACGGGTACGGTGCTGCTGCCGTCCTGGCGGTCGACGCCCAGGTTGAGCGTCCGCACGACGGCACGGCGGGCGAAGTCCACCCCGAAGGTCGCCTTGTCGTGGCGCCACGAACCGGGGGCGAGCTGGTCCGGGTCGATGTCGACGGCGGTGAGGACCGAGTAGCGTCGACGCTCCCGCTCGTCCCTGTCGTCGCGGACCCGGGCGTCGTCCCGCTTGTCGCGGGCCACCACCTGCCGCGGCTGCAGCACGTACTGCACGCACCCGGCGTCCGCGATCGCACGGCTGCCGCAGCGCGGGCACGGGTCGGTGTCGGTGAGCGCGTTCTCGGTGCGGACGAATCCGCAGGACGGGCAGAGCCGCCAGACGGACCAGGCCCGTCGCTCGGGGCTGCCGATGTCCAGGGCGCGCACCACGTGTCGGTAGCCGTTGACGTAGAAGCTGCTGCCGGGCGCGAGTTCGGTGAGGGCGAGCCGACGGGAGCGGTCGTAGCTGCGGACCTCGCTGCGGTAGACCCGGGGAGTCCCGTTCGCCGAGTCCCCCGGGGTCGCGGTGGACCCGTCCGGCTCGGACGGGTCCTCCCGCCAGTAGAGGGTGGCTTCGAGCTTGGTGGTCGTGTCGGCGAGGCTGTAGTTCGGCAGGAGTCCGAGCTCGACCAGCGTGCCGTGGGCGCTCGCCCGGTTCAGCGTGCCCAGGAGATCGGCGGTGCTGCGCAGTTCGGCGCGCAGTTCCCGCCGTTCGCGGTCCTGTTCCGGGTCGGTCGGTACCAGGGCGTCGACGGCCGTGTTGATGGCCGCGAGGCGTCGCTTCAGCTCCTCGCGGCGGAGGACCCAGGCTTCCTCGGCCTCCTGTAGGCAGCGGGCGATGCCACCGGTGGCGTAGGACCGCAACTCATCGGCAGCATGGTCGGATACGCCGGCGTCGTCGTCCCGGCCGGTGCCGCGCGGGAAGAGTGCCAGGAACTCCTCCACCAGGGCCTTTCCGTGGGTGAGCGCCGCGTCGGCCAGGTCCTGGCACCAGCCGGTGGTGCCGAACAGTGCCGACACCAGCCTGGGCACGGGCGGCAGTTGCTCACCGTCGGCCGTGGTCAGCTTCCCGGCGGCGGCCAGGTCGAGCAGCCGTGCCGTGTACTGGCGGCGGAGGATTTCGACGGCCGACAGGTAGCAGCCCGGCGGCACGATGTCGCCGGCGATCATCTCGCGCGGATCGTCGAGGTAGTACAGGTCGCGGGCCCTGCGGCCGCCGAACGCGACGACGAGCGCGTTGCCGGTCTTCCTGCCCGCGCGGCCCGCCCGCTGGACGTAGTTCGCCGGCCCGGCGGGCAGGGAGCCGAGCAGGACGGCGGACAGGTCACCGATGTCGATGCCGAGTTCGAGTGTCGGCGTGCAGGACAGCACGTTGGGGTCGGTGTAGTGCGTGCCGGAGCGGAACGCCCGCTCGACCCGCTCCCGCTCGGGGCGGGTGAGCATGCCGGTGTGTTCGGCGGTGACCACGCGGAAGGTGCCGCCGGTCAGGTACAGACGCCGGTAGTAGTCGTCGGTGTAGTCGCGTTCCTGGACGCCGCCGAAGCCGGACGTGGTGCCACCGGTGCGGGAGGCGCCGTACCGGGGCGGGGTCAGGAATCCCTTGCAGCGGTAGCGCGGGCACGGGTGCCCGTACCAGCGGGTGCGCCGCTCGGGCGGCACGACCTGCTGCCAGCCGCAGTCATCGCAGCTGACGAAGGCCTTGTTGACGATCGAGTCGCTGAGCAGCCGGACTTCGATGTGTCCCGGCTGCAGTCCGTAGACACGCGTGCTGCGGTCCTGTGCCGTGCGGACGGCCAGGACCTGTTCGTCGGCGAGCACGGGAAGCAGGCGGTGCAGGTACTCGGTGGCACCGGCGGAGTCCAGCCCGAGGCACCGCCTGGTCCAGTCCTGGTACCAGCCTCCGCGGCCCGACACCGTGTCGAAGTGGGACTTGTCCTTCTGCCCGTCGAGCAGGAACCGGGGCGGTGCCATCCCGTCGGGGAAGGCCGGCATGCCGTCGGGACGGCCGCCCCAGATCTTGAACCGGGTGACGCCCGCGTCCTTCATCCACGGCTCCAGCCAGCGGTGCCGCACCCCGCCGCGCTGTCGCAGGCGTTCCAGCAGGCCGCGCACGTAGGCGACGTAGCGCTCCGAGGTCGGCATCGAGTCGGCGGCGATCAGCTGTCCGGGCAGGGCGAGGTGCAGGTCACGGGCGAGAGCGGCGACGCGTTCGGGGTCCTCAAGAACGACCTCGGCGGCGGCCGTGCGGGTGAGCTCCAGGGTGCGCCCCAGCCTGGAGCGGAGGCCGAACTCCATGACGGTGGCGAACGCCAGCCGCTCGCCGATCAGCTTCCAGGTGCGGGCGTCACCGGTGCCGCGTCCGGACAGCAGCCGGTCCACGCCGGCCTCGTCGTGCAGGTCGGGCGGGACGACGGCGACGAGCGTGCCGGGGTCGTCCACCGAGTCCAGGACGTTCCCGATCAGGTCGTTGAGCGGCAGCGGTGCTCCGGAGTCCTCCAGGTTGTGCGCCAGCAGCGACCGGAGGGAGAACTTGTAGGAGGCGTTGGCGATGTACCCGGCTCGGTGGGCCGCGTCCTGGGTGGAGTCGTTGAAGACCAGGGTCTTGCGCTCTTCGGGGACGAGGGCGATGTCTCCGCCGGTGAACAGCTGGGTGACGGTCGCCGAGGCGAGGGCTGCCAGAGCCGTGCCGAGGAAGCGGATGCCGTTGTCGGTGTTGCACGCAGGGCAACGGTCGTCCACGGCCGCCTTGTCAGCGGTCTTCTTGTCCAGGACGGCCAGGGCGAACCAGGCGTCCAGCAGGTCGCCGTCGTCGGCGGCGACCGGCATGCGGTAGGTGCCCTGCGCCCCGTCGAGCACGACGACGGAGAGCGGGTCGACCCCGCCGCTCGCAGGCCGGGAGCCGGTGAGCGCGGCGAGTGCTTCCTGCTTCTCCGCCCGGGTGGCGGAGATGAAGTAGCGGATGCGCCGCTTATCCCGCCCGAGGCCCGCCCGCCAGATCTTGTCGTGGGCCATCACCAACCGCTGCGGATCGGCTTCCGGGGAGAGCGCGGCCCACCCTGAACGCCCGCAGTTGCGGCAGTAGACGGCCGGAAGGTGCACCTGGGCCGGGCGGACGGCGGTGTCCGAGCCGGGCAGCGCTGCGGGCCGCTGCGATCCGCTCGACGGCCAGCCGCCGGACGGGGATTCGCCGTCCTCGCTGTCCACCGGCAGGGCCGCGGCCGCACTCCGGCGGGCGGCCGTCCGGTCGTCCTCGTACCAGCGGAACTCCGGTGCGCCGCCGAGGCCGCGCAGCACCCTGGTCACCGGCCGGACCCACAGGTGGGCCTCCACGTGGAGCAGGGGGCGTGGTCGTCGCTCGTCGGAGTCCGGGTCCCGTGCGGCGGACAGCAGGGCGACGAAGCGGGAGAGCGCCTGCAGCACGAGCCGGGGGTTCTCCCGCGCGGTACGGCCCCACGTGTAGCCGAAGCGCGCCAGGCGGTCCCGCAGGCCCCACTCGTCGAGCGGCTCGCCGTTGAGCAGGGTCAGGACGCCGTGGGTGAAGTCGTGGCGCCGGAGCATCCGTCCGATCTGGAAGGCGTCCAGCCCCGAGCGTCCCAGCATGCGGGAGGCGAGCCCGTTCAGGTCCAGCAACTTGGGGTTGGACTCCACGCCTGGACCGCCGGAGGCCGTGATGACCTCCTGCGGAGTCGGAGGCTCGGGGAGCTCGTAGTCCACCGCGCCGGTGAACTCGTCGGCGGTCATCCGCTCCTCGCCGACCAGGGTGTCCGGCGTGAAGGGCATCCCGAACACCTGGGCGGCGACGTCCAGGATCCCGCCGGCCTGCGCACCGGGGCGGCCTTCGCCGAGGGTCGCCGAGGTGGCCACCGGGCAGATGGACCCGAGCGGGCTGCCCGGGCGGGTGGCGCCGACGACCGCGGCCAGTCGGCGCAGCAGCATCGCGACATCGGTGCCCTGTGCCCCGTCGTAGGTGTGGAACTCGTCCAGGACCACGTGGGTGATCTCGGCGCCCTCCCACAGGGCGCGGTCCTCGCCGCGTTGGAGGAGCAGGTCGAGCATCTTGTAGTTGGTGATCAGCACGTCCGGCGGCGAGACCCGCATCTCCTCACGGCGCGTCATCACCCGCCGGAAGTCGGTGTCCGGCCGGTCGCCGATGTAGAGCCCGGCCGTGACCTCCGCCAGCTCCGGCTGCGCCAGGTAGTCCCCGATGCGTCCGGCCTGGTCGGTCGCCAGGGCGTTCATCGGGTACAGCAGCACGGCCTTGACCCCGCGCCGACCGCGGGCCTTCTCCCGCCGGCAGTGGTCGAGCACGGGGACGAGGAACGACTCGGTCTTCCCCGAGCCGGTGCCCGTCGTCACCAGCGTCGGACGGGCCGGGCCGTGCAGGGTGCTCAGCCGCTCCCACGCCTTGGCCTGGTGCCGGTACGGCGGAAAGCCGGGCTGCCACTCGAGGTGCCGCTGCCAGCCCTCGTCCGCGAGGTGGAACGGCGTCCTGATGCGCAGGTAGGGCCCGCGGAAGATGCCGGACTCCGGGTGGCCGAGGAAGCGTTCGAGCGCGCCGCGGGTGTCCTCGTCCGCGAGGGCGTAGGTCGTCGTGAGGTACTGCGTGAGACTGCCGCGCAGCTGCGCGGCGGCCAGGGTGGGCCTCACGGCGGACTCCTTCGACGTGCGCTTTGACGGAGCGTGGATCACTTGATCACACCGTATAGTGCGGCACCGACCTATCGGAGCCCGTTCCCACCAGCCGGTTGCCCAAGCGTGACCACCGGCCGGAGCGGTTCGTCGGAGAGCGTGACGGTCAGTGGACCGCTCCCGAAGCAGCTGCTCCGTTGCGGGCCGGTGTCGTGGGCGGCGGTCTGCGCAAGGGCGTACTGGAACGGGAGGCCGATGGCCGCCGCCGGGAGGAGGACGCAGAGCAGGCCGTGCCCGAGGGTGAGCCGCAGTGCCTTCCGCCGCACGGCAGTGAAGACCTGCCAACCACCCCAGCAGAGCGCGCCGACTCCCAACGCCAGGCCGGCCCAGGCCAGCGGCAGGACGTAGGCCGGGGCACCGGGACTGTCGTGGCACCGGCTGACGAGCGCATGGACGTCGCCGTCCGCGATGACCGTGGGCACGGTGCACAGCCAGCTCGCGCAGGCGAGAAGCAGTGGGCCGCGGGCCCGGAACCGGTGGGGGGAGCGCTGTTCGTCCGACATCGATCTAGTACCAGTCCGGGTTGACGCGGACGAAGTGCAGCTTCTGGTGGCCGCGCTGTTCCTGAAAGGCGTCGATCCGCCCGCCGACGCTGGCGTTCTTCTGGCCGCCGCTGTGCTGGGTGTACCGGATGTCCCCGTCCGGGGTCACGGCCGTGACGACGGCGGTGTGGTGCACGGCCCCCTTCTTGTCCTGGTCGTCCTGGTCGGAGTCCTCCTCGTAGTAGACGATGTCCCCGGGCTTGACCTGATCCGGCGGAACTTCCTCACTGCCGTGGCGCATCAGGAAGTCGTGCATGTTCTGCGCGCCGGCCCAGCTCTTCGAGTAGTCGACGCGCTGGGACAGCCAGTCACCGCCGGCGTCCTCGCTGCGCCCCCAGGTGTCGTCTCCCCGCCAGCCCCAGAGCCCGTCCCCCTTGGCACGGAGGCCACCTTGGCGCAGCGCCTCCGAGGCGAAGTTGGTGCAGTTGTCCCCGAAGACGTCGATGCTCGTGTCGTCCCAGTGGTCCAGTGCCCACTGCACCGTCTTGACGCGGTCGTACTTGGCGTTGGGGCCTCCGCGGAGGCCGACCTTCACGTCGTCGGGGATGCCGGGCAGGTTGGCCAGCGTGACCGGGTCGGAGAGCATCAGCTGCTTGCGCTGGTTGTCGGTCAGCGCCTTCCACCAGTCGGCGACCAGGCGCGGATCCTCACCGCTGGGGATGCCGCCGGTGTACATGGCCAGTTCGGTCTGGGAGGCCTCGCGCTGGAGGGCGTCGAGCGCCTTGCGCGGGTCGGTCTCGCAGGTGGCGGCAGCGAGCTTGCGGAGCTCCGCCGCTGCCAGCTTGTCCGCCTGGGCCGCTTCGCGCAGGGCTTCCTGGAGCATCGCGTTGATCTCCTGGACCGCGTTGTCCGTGGAGGCGTCCGCGCCACCGGAGGCGGAGCGGACCGTGCCGGTGGTCTCGTCGACGGTCAGGCCGTACTGCTTGGCCAGGTCGAGGGCCGAGTTCATGGTCAGCTTCGCCCGGGTGATCGTGGCGCTGAGGGCGTCGAGGACCATGACGACGCCGCGCATGATGTCCGCGCCGGCCTCCAGGATCCGGGCGTGCTCCTCGAGTTTGCGGCCGGCGGCCTCGCCGACGCGGTCCTTCCAGTTCTCCTTGAGCGGGTCGACTCCGTTCGCATGGATGTCGTTGACGGCCTGCCAGGCCTGCTTGGAGAGAGCGAGCCAGGAGTTGGCGGCGGCGTCCACATCGATGCTGCGGGCGGCCCGCAGTGCCGCGATGTTCATGCTCACTGCCCGGTCCCCTGGAGATCGGTGACGGCAGCGGTGAGGCGACGGGCGGCCTCCTGTTCGGCCTTGTCGTACGAGTGCGCCGAGTTGCGTAGCTGTTCCGCATAGACGTGGAGCTGGTCGAGCGCCGACTTCATGTGGGTCTGCCACGCGGTCGCGCAGTCCTTGAGCGCCGGTCCGGACTCCCAGGCGGTCATGGTGGCCGCAGCGGTGAAGCTGGTGTCGAGCCAGTGCCCGGCGGGTCCGACGGCCGCGGCGGCCGCCTGGAGGCCGGCTGCGGACTGCCGTAGTACGTCCGTACGGATGTGGATGTCGTTCATGTGTCCCCCTACCCCCTTGATACGCCCGTGACGACCGGCGTACGTACGGTCATCTTACTGGTTGGTTGGTTGGGTCGGGAGGGTGGAAGGACTCATCGACGGTGCCTTGGCCTTGCGGGAGCGTGCGATCCGTCACGAGGCAATCCGACTGGTCAGCAGGAAGCGTCACCGAGGGCGGCACTCCGCCCAGACGGTCTTGCCCGGGGCCGCCGAGTGTGGGGAGGTGCCCCAGCCGTCGGCCAGGGCGGCGACCAGGAGCAGGCCGCGGCCGGACGCCGCATCGGCCGCAGGGCGGGGGAGGGCGGCCGGCGGCATCCGTTCGGTGCGGGTGTCGGACACCTCGATGCGCAGGGCGTCGGGGTACTCGGCGAGCCGGACGGCGAAGTCCCGGCCGGGGACGCGGCCGTGGCGGACGGCGTTGGAGGCGAGCTCGGCGGTGATCAGCGTCAGGGTCTCGTTGAGCGGGGAGTCGTAGCCGTACCCCCACTCGTCGAGGCGGTGGCAGACGAGCCGGCGCGCGAGCCGGGCGCCGCGCGGGGTGGAGCTGAACCGCATGGCGAACTCCCGGAGGGGAGCGATCGCTTCAGGAGTGTTCGGGTTGCGCAGGGATGTCATGGGCAGGAGCGTGCCGGGCCCGGAGAGGCCGTGACCAGCGGCGACGCGCGTACGGCCGAGCCGTGTACGGCGGTTGGGCGGCGGTGTACACGGGTGTCGAGAAGATCCTTGCGGGTAGGCCGCCGGCATGGGAACGAAGGTGTACGACCAGCGGGTTCTGACGCTGATCGAGGTGCGCGGTGGTGCGCGGGACTGGGCGGAGGCCGAGCAGGTCTTCGAAGGGCACGGCTGGCCGGTGATCGGCCATCATGTGTGCGGGGAAGGGCCATTGCAGGGGGTACTGGATCCAGATCCGTCCTCGCGCGTGTACGAGGTGGAGGTGCGGCTGCCGGGCGCTCTCCACAACTGCGAGCGGGGGGCGAGCCGGAGAGTGCAGAAGGTGCTGCGGAGGGCGCGCCTGGAAACCTATGTGCGCCGGGCCGAGCCGTTGGTACGGGACCGCGAGATGCTGACCGAATGGCAGGCGTACGACGCGTCCTCGCCGTCGATCACCCGCTTCCCCCGACTGCGCCACGCTGTGCGGCGGTTCGCGTCCCGCCTGGGCCGTCATGACATCCGGGTGCGCGTCATCGGAACGCGGGGGGAGGCGCCGGGCCTCGCGCGCATGCCCTCGACCTCGGGAGGGGGCGTTGCATCCACCGCCGTTTCGGTTCGACCGCTCGACGGGCGGTGGCGCGGCACCGTGCGCTACTGGCCGGAGGAGGAGACGGAACGACGCAAGGACCGGGTGATCGGCTGGAGCATGGCAGTAGGTATGGCCGCGGTGTTCGCGGCCGGGGCCACCGGAGGCGTTCGGGGCTTCTGGGTCGTGCTCGCAGCGCTGGCCGGTGTCGCCGCGGTGCTCTCCGGGGCACGTCTGTTCCGGGAGGGCCGGGCGGCCGGGGCCGGCATGGCTGCGGCTGCGGCCGGGGCGATGCTGCTGCTGGGGCTCGGCCCCTTGCAGTCGGCGGACCAGAGCTGGAGCGGGCAGCCGGTGCTCGTGTCCACAGGCATCATGGCGGTGGTCGCGGGGCTGTGGCTCCTGATGCGGCAGTGGAGCTGGGCGGAGTGGGCGGCATGGGTGGTACCGCTGGTCGCGTCGCTGGCCGGTGCCACGCTTCTGGCGTCGGGTTCGGTGCTGCACTCCTTGTACGCCGACAGGCTGTCGCTCAGCCCCGGGGACCTGGACGTGCCACCGATCTGGCAGGTCGTCTCGGCGGTCAAACTGCTGACCTTCCTGAGCTTGGCGCTGGTGCTCCCCGCCTGGTGGGGCTTCGCCAGGCACCGGCATCACAGCTATGCGGGCACGGGAGAGGGGTTCAACGTGGCGATCTATGCCCTGCTGCTGATCGCGATCCTGGCCGGTGTCGCAACCTTGGCGCTGCACTCGGCGGGGCGCGCGGCCGAGCGCACGATTGCCGCTGCGGCGCGTGGTGAGGAGACTCCGTCCTACTTCGGTGTCGAGCCCAAGTGGGTCTGCGTCGAACCGGCTGAGCCGGTGGAGCGGCTCTCGGGAGAGGGCCCCCGGTTCGACCCCAAGCGGCCGTACCTCTCCTTCGGCGTCGCGCAGGGCATGGCCGTGCTCTGGGACCGGGCGGCGGGCGAGCCTCTCAAGCTGACGGCGCGCCAGGTGCGGCTGGTACCGGCGGAGTCCGGTGCCGTCTGTGGTGCAGGGGGCTGAGGCGGGCGCTTCGCGGATTCGGAGGCGGGGAGTGGTCACCGCGTGCTACCGTCCGGCTACAGATCAATAGGTGACCCCGGCGGTGCTGGAACACCCCGGGGTCAGGCACAAGGAGTAAGGCCTCCTCATGCACGTGCACTTTATCGCGCCCGCACGCTACGTACGGGCGTCACACGAGATCGTCCGCCACCCGCGTCTGCGGGCCACGGCGAAGACGCTGCTGTTGTGGGCGCTCTCGCTGCCGCCCGGCAGCCGGGACACCATCCTCACCATCGGCAAGCGGATGCCCGAAGGGCGCACGGCGGTCGCCCGTGCGCGGGCCCAGCTGATCGAGGAGGGCTACCTGCACGTCCGGCGGTCCCAGCACCCGACGAAGGGGACGTGGACGACTCGCGTCTTGGTCAGCAGCGTGCCGCTGACAGAGCCGGACGAGATCGAGACGGCCTGGCGCGGTTCGGTCCGAAACCCGGCACTCGGTGAGGGGGAGGGTCGGGAGGCCGGCACTTCCCCCAAGGGGGAGAAGAACGAGGGAAAGACCTCCTCCCGCGCGGCGACGGTGACGGTGGCGGGGGCAGCGGAGGGCGAGGCGGCCGGACTGCTCGGCCGGTTGACCGCCCGGGACCGTCGCCTGCGGCTGGGGGCGGCCGAAGTCCTGGATCTCGCACCGCTGGTGGCGGACTGGCTCGCCCGGGATCCGGACATGGGGCGGCTGCGGGAAGCACTGTTGGGTGGCCTGCCCTCGCATGTGCTGGCCCCGGCTGGCTTCGTACGGGCACGTCTGGAGCGGCGGATGCCGGAGGCCGTCGCCGGGCCTGGTGCAGCCGCCGGTGGCATGCGGGAGTGCGCGAGTTGCGCGGATCCGGTGGAGGGGGGCGGCGTGGTCTGCCGACGCTGCACGGGAGTTGCACCTCTTGAGGGCGGGCCTGACACGGCCGCCGTCGAACGCAATCGTCGCGGCGCGGAACGCGCACGCAGCCTGCTGCGTGGCGCGATGGTTACAGCGGCGGCGTAGCGCGGGTGAATTCGCTGGATTCCGGACACTCGGGCTGGTCGCGTTCCGTATCGTTCCGCCAGCTGATCGTGTGCGGGTGTCCCCAGGTGGGTGTGGTGGGCCGGAGGTGGTCGATATGGCGGAACAGGACGACGGGGTAGGCCTCCTGCGTGCCTTCGGGCGGCAGTTGAAGCTCCTGCGGGAGCGGGCCGGGCTGTCCCGGGCCCAGTTGGGCGCACGATTGGGGTACGGCGAGGACCTGATCGCCTCGGTGGAGCTCGGGCGGCGAATCCCCCGGCCGGAACTGATCGACAGGGCGGATCACGAGCTGAACGCAGCCGGCGTGCTGATCGCGATGAAGGACGAAGTCGCGCGGGCCCGGTACCCCGCGTTCTTCCGGGATGCCGCCAAGCTGGAGGCGGAGGCGGTCGAATTGCAGTCCTACGACACCCATGTCGTCAACGGCCTGCTTCAGACCGAGGAATACATGCGGGCGCTGCTCGCGATGCGCAGACCTCTGCTGGAAGAAAGCGTCATTGAGCAACGAGTGGCTGCTCGATTGGCTCGACAGGAGTTGTTCGCAGCCCGGATCTCCCCCCTGATGAGCTTCGTCATGGAGGAGTCCGTGCTCCTGCGGCGGCTTGGCGGTGCTGCGGTGATGCGTGGCCAGTTGGAGCAGATCCTCCTCGTTGGGCAACGTCGCAACGTGGAGGCGCAGGTCATGCCCCTCGATCGTGAGGACAATGCGGGCATCGACGGCGGCTTCACCTTGTTCACCCGCAAGGGTGGTGAGCAGGTCGGTTACATGGAGACGCAGGGCCATAGCACACTGGTCACTGATCGCGAAGAAGTCCGCGCCCTCGCCTCACGTCATGGGATCATCCGCGCACAGGCGCTGACCCCTCGTGAGTCGCTGGCGTACGTCGAGAAGTTGCTGGGAGAGCTATGAACGCCGACGAGAGCACCGGAGTATCGCAGGCCTTGGCCTGGTTCAAGAGCAGTCACAGTGGCGCGGAAGGCGGTCAATGCGTGGAAGTGGCCCTGACGGGAGCTGTTGTTCACGTCCGTGATTCCAAGGACCCGGAGGGGCCGGTCCTGCGCATCGAGCCGGCTGACTGGGCGGCGTTCGTCCGGTTCGCCTCCGCGCGTCGGATCTGACCGGACGGCCTCCTTTCAGGACTCTGCGTCACTACCGAGCTTGTCGCCGACGTAGCCGAGACGGATCGCCCGCTCCTCGGGGACGAGACGGAAGTGCAGCCGTCCCTTCCCCGGGGTGAAGCGGCCGTGCCACGAGAAGCAGCGGTTCTCGCCGTCGAGGTCGGTGAAGGTGCACAGGTGCTGCCGGCTCTGGGACTCCGGGGTGATGTGCGGGTGCTGCCATTTCGGCTCGGGCGAGGTTGCCGGGTCCCAGCCGGCGGCCGTCGCCTCCAGGTCGATCAGCAGTTTGCGGACCGGCCGGTGCCACTTCATGTCGAGGCGGCGGAGGCAGCGCTCGAAACGGGGGATCTTCTGGAGGTGCGGGAAGAACTCGTCCCAGGCGTCGAGGATTTCGGCAGGGGTGGTGAGTGAGGTCGTACCGGCCTCGTGGGCCCAGGCCTTGTGCGCGTCGGCCTCGTCCGGGCTTGAGCAGTGCCGCGCACGGTCGCGGCTGCTTTCGATGCCGTCCTCGGTGAGGTGCTGGATGTCGACGTCCAGCCACGCGGTAGCCCACTTCGCCGATACCGGAAGACTGACGGCCAGGCCATCGGTGAGGTGCGCGAAGGCGACGCCTTCGACGGTGCGGCCGTCGTGCTGGTACTCCACCTCGTCCGGGTCGAGCGTCAACTGGACGGCGTCCCGGAAGGGCGAGCGGCTGCGCAGCGCGAGGAGGTAGCGGTGCCGGTCGCGGTTCTGCCCGCTCGCGTTCACCCACTGCTGGTAGAGGTACCCGCGAGCCAGCTCGGCGGCTGGCAGAGGGCTCTTGGTGACCAATGCGATGCTCTGCCAGCTCTTGAGGTGGCGGAGCGTGTCCACGAAGCCGGCCATCGCGGTGTCCACCTCCCGCGGACCGGACTCGGACTCGCAGGACAGCTCGTTGAGAAACAGTGTCAGTGACACTCCCACCCCTGGGTTTCTGTTGTGGATCGACTGTCAGGACGTGCGCGGGTGCCGGAGGTCAGTCGAGAAGCTTCTCCAGGGAGTTCTCCCACTCGTCGAAGAACCCGGTCGGCCACTCCGAAAGCATGCCGTCCTCGCCCATGACAGGACTGATCACCTCGGCGGTCTGCTCGTGGCGCCGGAAGAAGTGGACGGCCGTGGACGCTGCCGGGATGCGCCCGTCCTTCACGGCGATGCGCAGCCCGTTGAGGACGTGGTCGGAGTGGGTCTCCACGATCACCTGGGCTCCGGCTGCGACGGCGGCCACCGCGAGGTACGCCAGCCAGGTCTGCCCCTGCGGGTGGAGGTGCGCCTCCGGGTTCTCCAGGAGGATCAGGGCACCCGGCTGGGCCGACAGGCAGGCGACGACGATCGGCAGGGCGTAGGTCAGCCCGAAGCCGACGTTGGTCGGACGGTAGCGGTTGGAGGCGGAGATCCCGGAGCCGAAACCGTAGCTGAGGCGCACGCTGTCCGTGCCGTCGATGCCCACCGCTTGGAGGTTGACGCCCGGGCAGAGCCGCTGCATCCACGCGTCGGTCTGGGAGAGGAGAGAAGCGGAACGGGTGTCGTCCAGCCGGAGCGGGCCGGCCGCGACGAGGTCGTCCTGGTGGGCCCGAAGGAAGTTGACGGTGTGTTCGCCCCGTGAGCCGAGGAATCCACGGCCCACGGCGGCCTGGTGGGAACGCGGGTAACTGACGGCCGGGACGATCCGGTCGGCCTTGAGGTACTGGAACCCGGGCTGGAAAAGCGAGCACTCATCCGCGTCGTGGGCGTCCGGACCCATCGGGCAGTCGGTCATCCTCAGTAGGTCGTCCTCACGGCCGTATGCGGCAGACCAGGCGTAGCGGGTTCCGTCGGACGTCACGGCGAGCGTGATGCTGCGAGCGTCCCCGGTGGCCGACTCGTGTCGCACGTACGTGTCGTGTCGCACGTCCTGACCAGTGCCGAGCTCGACGAGTTCACCGTTGAGGAGGAAACCGCCGCTGTCGTCGTAAAGATGGAGAAGCCCGTGGGATTGGCGGAGGAGCGCGAGGGACTGGAGAACGGTGCTCTTGCCGGAAGAGTTCAGCCCGGTGAGAAGTGTGAACGGGGCCAGGGCAATGTCCTGGTGGGCGAAGGCCTTGAAGTTGGTGATGCCAATGTGCTCAAGCATCAAGCGTCTCCTGGAAGATCCGGTCCATCTCGCGGAAACGAAGCCTCACCTTACCGACATCACCGGTGCCGGCCGAGACCGCGCCGACGAAGGTGGGGTCGTCCATCAACTCCATGAACTTCTTCTCCACGACCGACTGGCGGGCGGCGAGCGCGTCGATCTCGGCGCGAGTCCGGTTGGCCAGGCACGCCGATTCGGTTTCGAACAGTGCCTTGTTGACGGGAGAACGGCGGTTGTAGCCGGGGAACCGCTTCCGGAAGGCGTGGATACCGAAGATGCGTTCCGCTGCGCTCATGGCGTGGAGGAAACGTCCCTCCAGATCGGAGAGCTCCTCGGGGGACAAGGTGTTGATGGTGTGCATGGCCGAGCGGAGGAAGCCGTCGAAGTCCTGCGAGGCGTAGGAATCCGGCGAGTTGAGGCTGAACGCCAGGAAGCGGAGGCACATCTCGCGGTCCGACATCCGCTCGGGGGAGACGCTGTAGGACGTCGCACTGAGGAACGGTCGGGTATTGGCGAGCTCGTAGAGGAAGGTACGGGCCCGGCCGGGGATGAGTGCATGCCGGAGTTCCTGACGGGTCAGGGGACGGCCGCCCGTGTTGATGCGGGCGAAGATGTTGAACTTCACCTCCTCCGGAGTGCCGCGACGGATGAGGAGGACCACGAGTTCGGTCTCCTCGATCCGGGTCTGAAGGCGTCCGGGGAGGTCGGCGAAGGAGCAGCCGTTGAACTCGGTGAGGTATTCCAGGCCGGTGAGGACCAGGGGCTCGGCACCGATGGCGGCGGCGTCGACGAAGCGCGCGATGGTGGTGAGGCGCTGAACGCCGTCCACGATCGCCCACGACTCCTCGTCCACCTCGGCGGCATAGAGCGTCGGAAGCGTGATCCGCAGAAGCAGCGACTCGATGAGCCGGCTCTGCGCCTGCGCCGTCCAGATGCCGGCACGGCGCTGAAAGTCCGGGGCGAGGTCGATGGTGTCGCGCCGGATGCGATTGATGAGGAGCGAGACCGTGGGGGTCCGGGTCTGCACCTCGATCTTGCTGGGATCGAAGGGGCTGGCGATCCGCTCACCGATGTCCTCGGACTCGACGCCGGAACTCTTGCCGCCGTCGTCGAACTCGACGGGAAGTTGGGTGCCGGGCTCATCGAGCGCGAAGAGTGCCTCCGGCGCGGAGTACTTGGACTTCCCGCCCGGGAGGTTGTTTCTGTCGGTCATGATCCATCCTCGTCGGGCGTCAGCGGGGACGTCGGCGTCGGTGGGGCCCACCGGCCGGCAGCGATCTCCGCATCGAGGCGCGCCTGGAAGTGCGCGTGGGCAGCGCGCATCTCGGTCTCGCGGTCGGCCTTGTAGAACGGCGCGGTGTAGCCCTCCGATGGCGGGACGGTCGCGGGACTAGCCAGATGATCAAGGAGGGTCGGGTAGGCATCCTTAGTCTGTCCATAGCCGTACGTATTGTGATTTCGGGCGATCTTGCGCCCGGCTGAATCGAAATACATATTGGCTTCATAGTCAGAGAGCACCGGATAGCGGGACTTGTAGATTGCGACGAGCTGGTCAGCCGTGATGCCCAGCCAGACGGAAACAAGTGCGTCAAGCTCGACAAGTGCGGCGCGGCGCTCGACCTCGCTGCGGAGCGGGGTCTCGTACTTCCAGGTGGACGTGAGTTGTGTGGTGAGGGGCTGGAGGTTCCGCCATTTCTCGTACGCCCAATTCTCGCACTCTGGCCAGGCGGGGTGGAACAATTCCTCCCAGAGCGGTGAATATGCGTCAGTAAGGCAATTCAGACGCAGGGAGCGGATGAGGAGCGGTGTGGCGAGAGGGTGCCCGGCTGTGGCGGCAGGCATCTTCAGGGCTTCGCCTGCCATGAGGTTGGTGCGGCCTGTAATGCGTAGGAGATAGTCGAGAGGGAGAGCTGACCAAAATCCGGAGTTTAGGACAGTGAGGTAATTATCCGAGAGCGCCATCGAATGAACGCCATGGATGTGCGCTGGGCCCGGGGGGATGATCGACGCAAACAGGCTGCGCTCGCTATTGAAGGGAATCATTGCGCGCCACGCTAGGCGGAAATAGCGGGTGTACCTGCGCCCGCGCCATGAATCCTGTCGCTCTTCATATCGCTCCATGCTGCATGCACGGACGTAATTCGTCTTAGGGATGAAACCTTGCTCTAGATTGGATGGAGATAGCGGGATCCAGTCGTTATTGTTGCGGCATGGAATCTTGGGCTCTTTGGCAAACGGAACTGCGCCTCCAAAGTGGGGGCCCTGCAAGATCACCTCATCTAGGGAGTCGACCTCACGGTTCTCCCAGCGGATGTATCCGTCCTTCTTTCCATTTGCCTCGTGATAGCCTGCACTGATTAGTGGATCCTGAGCGTCAAGCCGAGTTCCGACCCGCCCTATGGCCTCGATTGCTCCTTGTTCAAGCGAAGTGATTGGGTAGAGGAGGGGCGTCTGGCTGATCGCGCCAGATTCGCCTGACAGACGATGCCAGCTCGTTAGCAGGTGAGCGTCAACATGGATGACTCGGTCGCGATGAGGTCTGATGTCCCAGGCTCCCTCGTGCCGGATCCCCGGAGTGGCGCCTGTTCCGTCATGCTTAAGCGAGCCGGGGACGACCTCGGCCCCGTACAACTCGCTCAGATGTAGAAATTCAATTTCACGCGGCGGACCGTAGATGTGGAGGCCGAACTCTTGGTTTCGGCTGAGGTCTTCAAAAGCCCAATTTGCAGCATTGATGAAGCTTGCGTGTACTCGCAGATGGCGATATGCGGAGCCGCGAAGCTGTGCTTCTCGGGATCCACCGAAATGAGTATCAGGATGAATGAGACCCGTTGCGGCTGGTGACGATTGGTTTGTCCAGGCGCGGCACATGAAAGCCCTGTATAGGTCGGGTTGAGTGCCTACAAGGATGGGATAAGCAGCTGTGCTGCTCAACACGGAGACTATGCCGACGTTCGAGGCAAGCTCGGCCAAGTAATAGGAAGTTCCGAGATTTGAGAACAGCTCATTCTTTCGGATTTGCCATTCGGCAGGGCTCGGCTTGTCGTCAAGGACGAACCATGGATCCTTCTCCGCGAGAACCGTATCTTCCTGCCAGCGGGGGCGCACCCAGGGCGGGTTTCCCACCTGGATGTCGTAGCCGGCTCGGGCAAAAACCTGGGCGAATTCCAGCTCCCAGTGGAAGAATCCCTGATCCTCCGCCACATCCCGTGCGACCGAGGCCCACGGGAAGCGGGACTCCAGCCAGTGGGCGCGGTCCATGCCCATGAGGTCGGGCAGGGTGTCCTCGTAGGGGGTCAGCTCCTCAAGGGTCTCGAAGGCCGACACCAGGGACTCGGCCGGCACCTCGTGGGTGCCGAGCAGGGCCTCGGCGAAGTCGAGCCAATCGTCCAGAGACGTGAGGGCGATCACCGAGCGCCGTACCTCGCGGATCGCCTCCTTGCGGCGGCCGGTATTGCGGCGGCGCTCGACCGCCTGCCTGGTCAGTTCGCCGGACTCGCCGATGCCTCCGAAGAGGTCTTCCGCCTGCCAGGACAGGAGGACCTGCGATGAGTCCTCTTCGGCAGCCACAGCGACAGGACTGTCTTGTACGCGCTTGTACCGGTCGGCGCTGCCGTCCAGCAGCGCAGCCTCCTGGACCGGCCAGAACCACAGCGCGCACCAGGCGTCCATCAGCGTCTTGAGACGCCAGTACGGGGTGTCGACCGCGAGCAGATCCGCCAGAACGTCTTCTCGCTGCACAGCGGCCTCGGGGCGGCGCAGCCATTCCTCCTCGGCGCCCCACACGTCGATGCGACGTGAAATGTCGCGCTCGGAGATCTCCAGGCGCCGTACGACCAGGCTCCACAGGTACTCGGCGCGCCGCGCAAGGCCTTGCAGACGGGCGATCTGCTTGGCGTCGGGGGACTTGGTGAGCGCCCGGCGCCACGCGCCCAGCGCCTTCGCCTCCTCCGGCGCCAGCGCCTTGGCCTCCTTCTCGGCGGCGACCGCGCCCCACTCCTTCGCCGGCAGCAGGAAGTGGTGGACCGCGCCCTCCGGCAGCGGAGCCCCGTTCACCGCGTCTGCCAGGGGGAACCGTTCCGGCGTCGTCCCGAGCCATCCGCCCTTCTTCAGCTTCTCGGCGGGGTACACCTCCCGCCGTCCGCCGATCAGCGAGTTCCCTCGCCGCAGGTGCAGGCCGAACCAGGGCGCTTCCATCCCCGGATGCATGGTGTTCAGCCACAGCGACACCTCGGCCAGTTCGACCGCCGTCTCGTTGAGGTCGACCCCGTACGAGTTGTGCAGGGCGATGTACGCCTTCACCTTCTGCAGTTCGACCGGGTACTTCTCGGTGTCGATAGCGACGCCCAGCTCGTCCTGCCGCCGCCGAAGGTACTCGGCCGCGACCTGGTTGATCGCCTCGTTCAGGAACGCGCCCGACCCGAGGGCCGGTTCGCAGATCTTCCAGTCCAGCAGTTCACGGGCCGGCGTCACCGTCCCGTCCTGGTCCAGGCGGTGCTGGAGGGTGAGCTGGACGGTGACCTTGGTCAGCGACTCAGGGGTGTAGTAGGAAGCCGAGGTCTGCCGGTCCCGTCCCGACAGCCGGTAGACGAAGGAGCCCGGCTTGTGCCGGACCGGCACCTCCTCGCCGGTGTCCTCGTCCCTGGTCCGCACGAACACGTCGTCCGGGTACTCGTCGACCTTCGACTTCGGGATCAGCCACGAGCCGTCCTTCGGGTCGCCACCCTTGGCGACCTCCCACAGCTCCTTGTCCGACACGAAGCCGCTGTACGACATCAGCCCCTCGTACACCGCACCGAGCTGGTTGATGCCCAGCTGCGCGTACGAGATGAAGCCACCGCGCTCGCCCTTCCGCCCCTTGGTGAGCATCAGCAGGCGCAGCACCTTGTACAGCGTCGCATTCCGAAGCCTGGTGTCGAGGTAGCGCTCCTCGCCCGTCTCGTCCGCATCGAAGCGCGGATCGGGTACCGAAGAGGCGCCGATCAGCTTGATGGACTCGGGCTCGAACAGCTTGGAGTGCAGCGGCTCGAACCGCAGCCCCACGTCCTCCGAGGCCTTCTCCTCCACCACACCATGCGTTCGCCGCGGCCGGTAGCCGTCCTGGACCTTGCCGAACAGCAGGTCCAGCGACTCGTACAGGTAGAACCCACGCCGCGACTTCTCGTCCACCAGGTCCCGCTCGGCGACGAGTTCACCGAGCCGTCCGAGTCCGTACCCCTGCTGGTACTCGGGGTAGTCCGCGGGCAGGATGCCCAGCTCCGGCCGGGCCTCCGCGTACAACAGGAACAGGATCCGGTACAGATACCGCAACGACTCCCGGGTCAGCTGCTTTCCCAGCTCGGGGAGTTCCATGATGTCTTCGGGCCGGACGCCTTCGTTCTCGCGGATGCGGTCCAGCACCTCGTTGGCGATCAGCTCGACGCTCAGCCGCAGCCCGTCGCGCAGGTCGCTCGACACACCGACCGCGTGCTTGGTGGACTTGTCGACGAGTTCCGCGAGCGGGTTCTCGCCGCCCGCCTCCGGCGTGCGCAGCGAGTCGGCGCCGAACAGGGCCGCCACCGTGTCGAGTTCGCCGCCGACCTTGGTGTCGTTGCGCTCCAGCGCGCCGTCCAGCGACACCGCGAGGTAGCGGCCCTCGCCCCAGGTCATCCGGTCGGCGAGAACGACGACGCCACCCACCAGCAGCAGGACGTACCGGGGCGCGTCCTCGCACGCGAAGAGGAACGACGCGAGCTTGGAGCCGGTCACGAGACAGTGCTGCCCGTCGAGCACCAGCGGTTCGAGCAGGCGCCCGGGGCCGTCCGGGTCCAGGGCGGCGTCCGGCTCGGCGGCCCAGCCGCAGTCCAGGGCGATCAGGCCCTTCTCGCTGTGCGCGACCCGCACCTGGTACGCCTGGTCGGCCCGCTCGACCGTGATGGTGCCGGGCTTGGCGTCGTAGCCGAGGGCCAGCAGCACCCGGGCGTTGAGCGCCCGCACCCGCTCGCACCAGGCCGGGGAGCCGTAGGTGGCAGTGTCGTCATCCGCCGACGTCCGACCGTCCTCCGCCGCCTCCGGCAGGGCGAAGCCGGCCCGCGAGCGGAAGTACGGCCGCCGCAGGGCGCGCAGGCCGGCCCGGGGGGTGACCGGCAGGGCGTCCGGGTCCTGCTCCGCGTCGTCAGCGACAGTGGCAGCCTTCGCCGCCTCCTCGCGCTCCTTCCACACGGCCAGCAGCCCGGACTTGAGGTCCTTGGGCAGCACCTCGGCGAGGTAGTGGGCGGAGAAGTAGTCGCCGCGGTTCACCAGGGAGTCGTACGTCATAACTGCTTCTCTCAGGGGTCAGACGGCCTGGGGCGGCGTGGGGGCGAGCACGGCGAGGACGCGGAGCAGCGGGCGGCCGGTGGTGAGCAGCGAGTCGGCGATGCCGGCTAGGCGCTCCTTGGTGCGTTCGCCCGCGAGGGTCGGCTGCTCCCAGGCGCCGAGGCGGAGCCGGTAGTTCTCGATCGGTTCGCGCAGCGGCTCGTCCCAGGCCTCCCGGTGGTGCTCCAGGAACGCCTCCGCCCGCTCCAGCGCGGCCGGGATGGCGTCCTGCAGCCGGTCGACGGGCCAGTGCTTCAGCGGGTTGGCCATGGTGGGCCCGACACCGGAGCGGCGGAGTATCGCCACCATGTCGTCGTCGACGGCACCGTCCCGGGTGACCGCCATCCACTTGACCACCGTGGGCCGGCCGAGGGCGTTGGAGTAGACGCCCTGGATCAGGTACGTGGGCTCGGCGACGTCCGCGGTGATGACCAGCGCCTCCTGGCGCCCGAGGCGCACGAGCACCTTGTCGGTGAGCCACTCCACCACCGGGTGGAGGTCGGTGAGCAGCGAGATCTCCGGCCAGCTGGACGTGGAGGACTCGCGGGCGCGCTGCAGGGAGTGCTCGGCGAGGCGCCGGTTGAGGGTGACCAACAGCCTTTCCCGAAGCCGCTGTTCGCGCACGTAGTCGAGGGGCAGCGCCTTGAGCCGGTGGACGAGGTCGGCCGGCGGGCGGAAGGAGATCAGGCCGGAGGTCTCGTCGCGGTCCATCTCCAGGGTGCTCTGGGCATCCGGGAAGACCTCCCGCAGGGCCTCGTCGAGGAACTCCCGGGTGGAGGCGAACAGGCGGGGCACGTCGGCGCGCGGCACGGAGGTGTCCTCGCCAGTGGGCTCTTCACCGACCGAGCCGAAGAAGTCCGCGAGGAAGTCGTCCATGCCGCCGCCTCCGTCGGGCCCGTCGGCCTGCGGGCGGTGCGCCTCCAGGGACTCCTCCACCGTGCGGCCGCGCAGCAGGTCCTGGATGAGCGACTTCTCCTCGGCCTCCGCGCGGTAGAGACCGGTGACGGCCTCCGCCGTGCCGAGCTTCTGGTGGGCCTCGCGCTCGCGGTCGAGCAGGCGCTCGGCGACGAGGATGTCGTCCTTGGCGCCCTCGACCTCGCTGGTGAGGATCAGCGCGCGGAACTCCGGGGAACGGGCCTGGCCGTAGCGGTCGATGCGGCCGTTGCGCTGCTCGATGCGGATCAGCGACCAGGGCACGTCGTAGTGCACCAGCTGGTTGCACTGGCGGTGGAGGTTGACGCCTTCGGATGCGACGTCTCCGGTGAGCAGCACACGCACCGGGGTGTCGGCGAGGCCGAAGTCCTCGACGCACTGCATCTGCTGTTCGTCACTGAGGCCGCCGTGCATGAGGCGGACGGCGCCCTGGGCTGCCCGGCCCTTGAAGCCGAGGGCGGCGGGAAGGACGGAGTGCAGCCATTCCAAGGTCTGCACGCGCTCGGAGAAGACGACCACGCGGGTGTCGGAGCCGGGCCCCACCCCGATCGCCCGCAGCTCGGAGACGAGCGCGTAGAACTTCGCCGAGTCCGTGTCGGACATGGCGCCCGCGAGGTCGCGCAGCCGGAGCAGGGCCTCCCGCTCCGCCGCCACGGCGGATTGGATTTCCTTCTTCTCCAGCGTCTTGATCCGCGTCTCGACGGTGGCCTTCAGCGCGGCCGGCGAGGACAGGAAGGACTTGAGCAGGGTGTAGGGGAAGAGCGGCACATCGCTGACCGACTTCCGGCCGTTGGACGGCAGCCAGACCTCGGCCAGCTCCTCGAAGACCTTCTCCTCGGCCGGAGTGGCCGCGCAGCGCACCGAGTGGGAGGGGCCGCGGTCCGCCCACTGCCCCTTCATCTGCTCGCGCACCTCTTGGCTGATCTTGGTGCGGCGGATGAAGAGGTGCTCGATGTCCTCGGCCCGGTAGTTCTCCGGGTCGCGGATGGCCGCCGGGTCGAGCAGGCCGATGAGTTCGGCGAAGGACTTCGCGTCGCCGTTGTGCGGGGTGGCGGAGGCTAGGATCAGGGCGTCCGTGCGCGGGGCCAGGATCTGGGCGAGCTGGTTGCGGAGCGAGCCGCGGTTGATCAGGTTGTGGGATTCGTCGATGACGACCGCGTCCCAGCTGATCCGTTCCAGGTGGTGCTTGTACTGGTCGGTGTTCTTCAGGGTGTCGATCGAGACGATCACGCGCTTGAAGTAGGTGAAGGGGTTGCGGCCCGCCGGGATCTCGCGCTGGATCCGCTCGATGCCGACCGAGTCCAGTCGGATCAGCGGGATCGCGAAGCGTGTCCACAGCTCGTGCTGGAACTGCTCCAGCACGTGCTGCGGGGTGACGACCAGGATGCGGTCCCCGCGTCCGCGCCGGATCAGCTCGGCGAGGGTGAGCCCGATCTCCAGGGTCTTGCCGAGGCCCACCACGTCGGCGATCAGCATCCGGGGCCGCAGGTTGCGGCCGGAGAGCGCGAGCTGGGCCGGACGCTGCTGGTAGGGGAGGGAATCCAGGAGGAAGGAGTCGGCCAGGGCGAGGCCGCGTTCCGACTGGGGCAGGGCGGTCCGTCGCAGCACGGCCTCCAGGAAGAGGCGGGAGCGGCGGAAGTTCGGCGAGTCGTCGGCGACGAGCTTCGTCTTCCGGGGGTCGACCAGCTCGATCCGGTCGAGGGCGGTGAAGAAGACCGCCTCCTGGTCACGGACGAAGTCCGAGACGCCGACCACTTCGACCCGGGCGCCGTCGTGTTCGGTGAGCGAGCTGTTCCGTACGAGCCACACTTCGTCCCGAACGAAGACCTGCGCGCCCGCCGGATACGGGTCCTCCACGGCCCCGGTCGGTTCGGCGCTGCTCAGCTCGGGGGTCACCCGCTGCCTCCTGTGTTCATCGTGCTGTGCGGTGGGGGCGGCCGTCCTCCAGGGACAGCGCACCAGGTGAAGAGCTTACGGCGAGTGCGAGGAGAGGACCGGGCCTCGGTCAGAACGGGGCCTTGGCGGCGTAGACCTCGCGCAGCTGTTGAGCTGTGCGACGGGCCTGCAGGGATCGTCGGGGCGTACGGGGCGCCGATGCCGAGGGCGGGGCAGGCGTCGGCCCGGGCGCGTCGGTGGGCGAGGTTGTCACCGCGGGGACGTCCCTGAGTGTCGGTGTGTAGCCGGGGTTTTCGTCCGGTGCGGGACCGGGCGGCGGGGCGACGGTCGGCGCTGGGGCAGGAACCGTGGTTGCGTCGGCCGGGGCAGGTTGGAGGAGTTGCACGGTTTGGGTGGTCGAGCCGGGCCCGGGAGCCGGACGCGCTGCGGTCAGAGCTGTCAGGCGCCGGCGGGCCTGGGCGACCTTGAGGCCCTGGGTCTCGATGACGGCGCGAAACTCCTGGACGACGGAGGGAAGGGACGGTCGGTCCCTGGCCTCGTGGGCCAGCATCGAGGCCAGAATCGGTGACAGCTCGGCCGGGACACCAGCCAGGTCCGGCGGCGTGTCCCGATCGGTGACCATGTGGAAGAGCACATTGATGTTGGCGGCCTGGTAGGGGTACCGGCCGGTCAGTGCGAAGAGGAGGACCGCTCCCAGTGCGTACGCGTCGACCGCCTCCGTGAGCGGCTTCACGCCGTTGGCCTGTTCCGGCGCCATGCACATGGGTGTGCCGACGACCGTGTTCGGGGCGGTGAGGGAGGAACCCGACTCGGCGAACACCGCGAGGCCGAAGTCGATGATCTTGGGACCGGTGGGTCCCAGCAGGACGTTCGCCGGCTTGAGGTCCCGGTGCAGCAGTCCTTGCTTGTGCACCAGGGCGAGGGCCTCGGCGAGGGTCGCGCCGAGCGAGGCCACCAGGACGGCCGGGAGCGGGCCGTACGCGTCCACATGCCTGCGGAGATCGGCACCCTCGACGTACTCCGTGGCCAGCCACGGTGGCTCCGCCTCGGGATCCGCGTCCAGGAAGGCCGCGACCCGGTTTCCCCAAACGGTCTTGAGGATTTCGATCTCCTGGGCGAAGCGCAGCCGGGTCTCCGAGTCGACCAGGGAGGGCTTGATCACCTTGACCGCGGCCTGTTCCCCGCCCGGGGATTCGCCGAGGTACACCTGACCCATGCCCCCCTGACCGATCCGGGCGAGGAGTTCGAAACCACCGATCTCGGGCGGGTCCTCGGGGCTCAGGGGAGTTGTCGTTTGCACGCCCGTCCTCGTCGTGGTGGTGATCGGAGTCCTGACTACGGCCACCGTAGTGGACCCTGCTCGATCGAGCGGGTGGATCGGGAGACGTGGCCACCCGGCCCGCGCGGGTCTGTTCTCGCGGTGAGTCCGCCGGGCTCGGCGGTTGACGGAATCCGCCCCTGGTGTCGGTCGCACTCCGTACAGTGGTCGGAACACTGTGCACGCGCAACGGGGGAACGCACACCTATGACACAGGCCGAGCAGCCCTACCCGGTCACCGAACTCCTGGCCGCCGTGCAGGCGGAGATCAGGGCGGAACGTCGCGACGAGGCCAAAGAAGCGGAGAAGGCGGCGCTGTCCGGTGGGCAGCAGGTCTCCGCGGCGGAGGGGCGGTACGAGTACCTCTTCGGCTGCCGCCGGTGGCCGGCGTCGTTCGACGGCAGCCCCGTCCTGGTGCGCCCCTCCCAGGCTCGCGGTGCCTGGATCCCCGGTGAGGCGTCCCCGATGCCGGACGGAAAGGTCAGGCTCGTGCTGGCCGAGGGCCTGCCGACGGGGGCACGCAACGTGCAGGTGCGGAAGGACGATTCGGCGGGCCTGGTGGTGCTCGCGGAACGCCTGGAGGCGGTGGGCTCGGACGACGGCGGCATCCGGGTCGAAAGCGCCGGGTGGATCGTCGGACAGGGGGCACCGGCGGTGGGCCGGGTGTCGGACCCCGGGCGGTGGGTGGCCGACTGGCACGGGCTGAAGCTCAACCCGCGTCAGCGGACCGCCGTCGCCCAGGCCCTGGCGAGTGAGGTGCTGTTCCTCTGGGGGCCACCGGGAACAGGGAAGACCGACGTCGTCGGCCACATCGTGGAGGGCAACGTCCGTCAGGGGCACAACGTCCTGTTCCTGGCACCGACCAAGGTCGCCGTCGACCAGGCCCTGGAGCGGATCTGTGACCTCTTGAAGGCCGAGCCGGGCTTCGCCGAGGGCCTCGTCCAGCGGGCCGGGGAGATCGAACTGCCGTCGTTGCGCGAGCGGTACGGAGACTTCGTCGATCCGGCCCGGATCGCGGGTCGGGTCTCGGCGCAGTTGGACGAGGCGGTACGGGCGGCGAGGGAGGCTCTGCAGAGGGCCCGGGTCGGGGTCGCCCTGTACGACGAAGTCCGGGAGCTGGAGCAGCGCCTCGCCGAGGACCGCAAGGCCCACCGGAGCGTACTCGAATCGGCTGGGGGCGCGGAACGGGACGCTCTGCGAGCAGAGGCCGAGGTGGCCCGGCTGCGGCTGGCCATCAATGAGGTGGGAGAACCGAAGGGCCTCTTCGGCGGGCGGAAGGAGAAGCAGCTCACGACGCTGCGGGAGGAACTCGCCCGGGCCACCGAGTCCTCCTTCACTGCTCAGTACGTCGGAGCGGCCGCCCGGAAGCAGGCGGAGGAACTGACTGCCCGGATCAGTGCGACCAGCGGAAGCCTTGAGACCCTGCGGCCCCGGCTCGTCGGTCTTGCGGCGTACACGGCACTCGTCCACGAAGTCGGCGCCTTGCAGGAGCGCATCCAGGAGTTCGAGCGGCAGCTCGCTCGGATCCAGCAGACCGTACGGTCCCGGTGCCGCGTCATGGGGGCGACGGTGGCCAAGGCGGTCCAGTCGCGCAAGCTGCTCGACCGGGTGGACGTCGTGGTGGTGGACGAGGCGGGCATGGTGAACCTGCCCTCGGCATGGCTGGCGGCGGGCCTGGCAGGCAAGCGGATCGTCGTGGCAGGCGACTTCAGGCAGCTGCCCGCCGTTACCAAGGGGGACAGCGACCGGAAGGCCACGGAGGACGAGCGCGCGCATGCGCGGTACTGGGCTGCCCGCGACGCCTTCCATGCGGCCGGTCTGGTGAGCGAGCACGGCTCCGTTCGCCAGGACCCGCGCCTGGTGGCGCTGGACACCCAGTACCGGATGCGCGAGCCGATCTGTCGTCTCGTCAACGCGGTCGCCTACCCCGACGCGCCGCTCGCCACCGGTCGCGCCGACAGCAGCCGGATCCCGTCCAACCCGCTGGTCGATGTCCCCGTGATCCTCATCGACACCTCCAGGCAGCGCATCCCGGGGCCGGACCACCGGGCCAACACCGTGAACGAGGCCGTCGTCCACGAGCTGATCCGCGGCCTCCAATACGAAGGGGTGCTCCCCGGCCGGAAGTGGGGGAGCGCCGAGGTCGGACCGGGGTCGCGGGCAACCGATCGGCTGGCCGTGATCGCACCGTACAAGGCGCAGGTCAAAGCACTGAAGGGAAGCCTGAAGTACCGCTTCGGCGAGGATTACGAGGGCCTGGTCGACACCATCCACCGGTTCCAGGGCAGCCAGCGCCCGATCGTCGTCTTCGACACCGCCGTGGGCGCCGGAAAGGACCCGGGCATCTTCTACGCCGGGACCGGCCTCTCCTCCCAGACCTGCCGCCTGCTGAACGTCGCGCTCAGCCGGGCCCAGGACCACCTCGTCGTCGTCGCTGACGTCGAGCATCTGCGGAAGCACCTCAGTGTCCACAGCGAAGCCCGGGTCATGCTCGATCACCTGGAGAGCCATGCCCAGGTGATCTCGGCCGACCAGCTGATCCCGACGCGTGACGCGGCGCAGCTCTCGGTCCTGTCCGAGGAGGAACTGGCACGGCCCGCCTTCTTCCCCGCAGACGAGGTGCAGAAGGCCGTGGAGTGGGACATCGCCCGGGCCCGGACCAGCATCGAGGTCTACTGCGCCTTCCTCGACCCGCAGCCGGTGCGCCGTTGGTCGGCTCTGCTCGGTGCCCGAGCGGCTGAGGGCGTGCGGGTCGTCGTCCACACTCGATCACCCGAGGAACAGCGGGAAGCGGCCGGAGCAGCCCGACATCAGAAGCAGATCGACGTCCTCGAGGAGGCCGGGTGTCAGGTGGACTTCCGTGAGCGGATGCACGAGAAGGTCCTCATTCTCGACAGCACCGTGCTCTGGCACGGCTCGCTCAACCTGCTCGCGGGCAGCGGGCCGACCGATCTGATGATGCGCTTCACCGACCCGGCGTCCTGCGAACGCGTCAGCTGGGTGATGGACCGGGCTCGCAAGGAGCGGGCTGCGTGGAACCCGAGGGCTGCCGGGGGAAGCACCAACAGCGCGGGACCGGCTTCGTCCGCGCCCACTCCGCCCGGCGCGACCGGTGCGGCGGGCATCAGGCCCGGTGACACCGTCAACGGACGGCTCTACCTCATGGTCCCTTTCGGGGAGAAGGACGAGGCCAAGTCGCTCCTCAAGGCCCAGTGGGACGGGCCGAACAAGCTCTGGCACGTCGACGCCGCGCGGGTCACCCGGGAGCAGGCAGCCCGCTGGCTGCCGTGAGGACAAGGCATGCGCAACTGGGCGTTCCTGTCCTGCCGGGGCGACTTGTGGCGCGTTATTGAGAGCTGACACGATCTCAGATATGCATCCCCGCATCGCGGACAGGACGTCGTCGGGGAGGCGCGGAGAGGGGACGGGATGGCACGGGTGAACCTGCGGGCCGCGTTCATGAGCGGGCTGTCGTCCACTGTCACGGCACAACAGGTCTTCACCGACCGGGTCAACGAGGTGGCTGCCTTCAACCGGTCGGTCGAGGGGTTGAGCCGAACCCTGGACGGGGCCGATGTCTCGCCGGTCGTGGACCGGGCGCAGGGGCGCCGCAACGTCCTGACGCTCTACGGGGTCGGCGGCATAGGGAAGACGACGCTCTCGCACGAGCTGGAGCGCCAGCTGCTCGCCGGGGCTGCGGCCGAGGGGCGGGACGACGTCGTCACCGTCCGGGTGGACCTCTCCGAGGACGGCGCCCGGGACCTGGAGGGCTTGCTGCTGCGTCTGCGTTCCGGGTTGGGGCAGTTGGGCAGTCGCTGGCCAGCCTTCGACCTGGCGCTCGCCTCGTACTGGGCCCGTGCCCACCCCGGGGAGGCCCTCCAGGACTTCCTCGACGCCTCACCGGCCCTCCGTAGGGCCTCCCGCAGCATCGGTCTGGGCGAGCAGATCGCGGAGACCGTGCGGGAGGTCGACCCCGCGGGTCTCGGCGGGCTGACCGGACTGGCGCACCGTGCAGCCCTGGCCACCTATCGCGCCGTCCGGGACCGGGTGCGCGAAGGACGGCTGCTGGCGGACTGTGAGCTGTTCGCCGAACTGATCGAGGCCGACGCCGACTACGAGACGCTGTCGTACTTCCCGTACCTGTTGGCCTGGGACCTGGACCGTATTTCCCACCGGAGCCGGTCGGACCGGCGGCCCACGGTGTGCGTGTTCCTCGACACCTTCGAGGTGCTCAACGGGGGCGCCGACCGCACGGTGGAGCGACTGGTCCAGCGTTGCGTCTACCTGATGCCCAACGTGCTGTTCGTGATCACCGGCCGCAACCGGATCGACTGGGCCGACTCGGGCGCAGGCGGCGAACTGGACTTCACCGGCCCCGAGTGCTGGCCGAACCTGCACTTCAGCAACGACACGGTCGAACCCCGCCAGCACCTCGTCGGCTACCTCTCGGATTCCGACGCCGACAGCTACCTCAGCGAGGCACTCACCCGGGACGGTGAGCCCGTGATGCCTGTCGAAGTCCGCCGACGCATCATCGCGGGCGGCCAGGGCCTGCCGCTGTACCTGGACCTGTCGGTGTCCCACTTCGTGGCGCTGCTCGCCCGCGGAGGGCAGCCGTCGGCGGCCGACTTCGGTGGCACGTTCACGGCGGTGGCCACCCGGTCGATCCGGGACCTGCCCCGGGAGGAGCGCGACCTCGTCCGTACAGCGGCGCTCACCGACCGGGTCGGTGCTGATCTCCTGCGGGCCGGACAGCCCAACGTCTCCGACGGCAGCGTGGCCCGATTCCTTCGCCGGCCGTTCCTGACGCACGACGACGCCTATGCCCTGCCGTACGCGCTGCACGCGGCGCTGCGCCACGCCATCCGCGAGGCGGACCGCAGCCTGCCGGACGGCTGGTCCGACCGCGACCGCAGCGAGGTCGCGGTCCGGTTGCTCGCCTGGTTGGGCGATCGGCTCGGATCGTCTGCCGACCGGGTGACCACTGCCCAGGTCCTGGAGTCGGGCCTCAAACTCTCAGCCGAACACGGGGTCTTCGCGGACTGGATGGCCCGGGCCACGCAGCGCCTCGTCGAGGCCGGACAGTGGTCCGAGTTGGGTGCTGGACTTCCCGCCGAACGGGTGGGGACGCCGGAGTACCGGGCAGTCCTCGCCGCCGTACGAGGTGTCCGACTGCGTCGCACTGGACACGCCGCCGAGGCGGTCGGACTGCTCGACGGCGTGGGGCAGGGCCTGCCGCAGGGCAGCCCGACGGCGCAGCTGGTGCAGATCCACCTCGCCCACGCACTGCGCAACCACGGTGACTACACCAAGGCAGCGGAGATCTACCGGGCACTGGTGGGCGGTGAGTTCGACGCGGTGGCCAGGTACTGGCTCTGCGACTACGACTACCTCAACGGACGGTTCCGCACGGCGCTGGGTTCGCTCCGGGACCAGCGCAGCCGGGGGCCGGAGGACGAGGGCGAGCGGTTGAGGCTGATCGGGCACATCTGGCGGGTGAACGCCCGTTTCGACGAGGCGAGGGCCGCGTACGCGGAGGCGATCGACCTGGCCCGGCACGAGGGCCTCGCCGCCGCGGAGGCGAAGGCGCTGGCCAACCTGGCGCAGACCGCCTGTTGGTCCGGCGAAGTCGATGCGGTGGCGGATGCGGCGACCCGTGCGAGGGACCTGCTCGATCTGGTGCCCAACCCGGTGGAGCTGGTCAAGATCCGCTCCGCCGAGGCGGTCGCGTACGCGGTGGCGGGCGACGCCGGGGCCGCCGTGGAGGCGGTCGGCGGAACCCGTCGGTTGGCGGACGGCATCGGCTACCGTGGCGGCCACAACCTGGCCGATGTGGCCCAGATTCTGATCGGTGTCCTCGGTGGCGACCACGACGGCGTCCGCAGCACGCGGGCCGAGCTCGACGCGCGAACCCGCAGGTCGGGCGGCAACACCTACTGGGTTCCGATCGTGACCAGCTGGATCGAGGGCGTTCCGCAGGCCACGGAGCACGATCCCCGGGTCGAATGGATCGACGGCGCGGCCGTGTCATTGGGCCGGTGGGCGGAGGTGGCCACGCGACGATGAGACGCGAAGGCTCTGGGCCCGAGGCCGGACAGGAGGAAGAGAGCTCATGACCGGTCCTGCACATGTCGATCCGGTACGTGTCGGCCTGGTCGGGGTCGGCATCATCGCCGAGACTCACCTTGCCGTCCTGGCCGAACGAGACGACGTCGTCATGGAGTTCACGGTCGACTCACGGCCGGTCGAACCGGTGGAGTTCCGGGGCGCCACACCGCCCCACTACAGCAGCCTCGCCCAGGCGCTCGAAGCGCACCAGCCGGACCTGGTGGTCCTCGCCACCCCGACGGAGACCCACGCCGAGCTGGCGGTCCTGGCCCTTCTCCGTTCCACGGCGCGCGTGCTCGTGGAGAAGCCGCTCGTACACGACCTCGCCTCCCTCATGGAACTGTGCGAGCTGGACGGCAAGGTCGATGTACGGGGCCGCGTGTTCACTGCCCATCACTTCGCCTTCTCCCCTGAGGTCGACTGGGCGTCGGAGCTGATCGGCGTGAACTCGGGCTGGGGGCCGATCACAGCCGTGACCTCGGCCTTTTACGACCCCTACGTCCTGCGGGGGCCTGAAGCCTTCGCTTCGTACGTCTCCAGTTGGACGGATTCAGGGGTGAACCAGCTCAGCATGCTCACCCGATTCGTCGACCTCACCGAAATCACGTCCGCCCGGCAGACGGACGGCGGTGCAAGTGCCTGGTGCACCGTGGACTTCCGTTCCTATGGCGAGGTGGGTACAGCCCGGCTGCGCAGTAGCTGGCTGACCGGTTCCAGTAGCAAGGAGAGCAGCTTGGTGTTCGGCCGCTCCGGCGTGGAAGTCTGGATCGACCACACTGCCATGACCGGATTCGCGGCACGGCAGGGGGAGTTGCTGGGCTCGTTCGGCAACGACGGCCGGACCGCGCGGAAGATCGCCCATTATCGCCCGCTCTACGCCAGCCTGCTCTCCGGTCGACCGGACCCGGTGCTCGGCTTCGATGCTGCGGCGACGATCACCGCAATCCATCGCGCGGTGCCGGGAGTGTGATGGAGGTCGGCTGCAGTCGGTCTCCTCCCGTCCGAGGCTGACGATTTGCTGACCGCAGATGGCCCACCGCGCCCCTGGCCTGGGAAGAACCGTGGATCGAGTGACATGTGGTGGAACTGCATCGGGCGCTCAACGGCCGGTATGGCACAGGCCCGCGAGGATTGGATGGGTACTGACCGAACTCCTGACGTCAGGAGGCGTGAGGGCATGTCCTTCCGGCCAACGTTGGGCGAGCGGACTTTGCCGGTCAGGACAAACCTTGAGCTTCCCCCGCTGCACGGGAGGCGTTGATTACCTGGTCAGGACGGGTGTGGGTGGTTCGACGGTCACCGGTTCGGCCGTCGCCTGGTCGGCGTAGAACTTCGCCTCGTACTCGTCGGGGCTGAGCCAGCCCAGGCGCTTCTGGATGCGGCGGGTGTTGTACCAGCCGTCGATGTAGGCGAACAGGGCCAGGTCGGCGTCAGTGCGGGTCTCGAAGGTCGTGCGACGCACGCACTCGGTCTTCAGCACGCTCCAGAAGTTCTCGGCGAGGGCGTTGTCGAACGAGTCCCCCACGCTTCCCATGCTCGGCTCGATTCCCGCCTTCAGCAGTCGAGTTGTGAGCTTGATGGACGTGTATTGACACCCATGGTCGCTGTGATGGACCAGTTGGCCGGGTTCGACGGGGCGGCCGTGCAGGGCGTACTCCAGCGCGGTGAGCACGAGGTCGGCGTCCGCCCGCTCGGAGGTGTGCCAGCCCACGATCCGGCGGGAGAAGGCGTCGCGGATCGTGGCCAGCCACCACGGTCCCTCGCCGGTGGGGATCAGCGAGATGTCGGCGACCCACAGCCGGTTCGGCGCGACGGCGGTGAAGTCGCGCTGGACCAGGTCCGGGGCGAGATCCGCCGCCGGGTCGCGGCGGGTGAAGGAGCGGGGCCGGCGCGGGCTGACGCCCTGGATGCCGGCCTGGCGCATGAGGCGTTCGACCCGCTTTCGGCCGACCCGGGTGCCCTCGCGCCGCAGGACGGCGTGGACGCGCGGGGAGCCGTACGTCTCGTCGGAGTCGGCGTGGATGCGGCGGATGTGCTCGGTGAGCTCGGCGTCGTGGCGCTTGCGCTCGCACGGCTCCGCCACGTCGCGGCGCCAGCGGTAGTAGGTGGAGGCGGGGATGTGCAGTTCCCGGAGGACGGGCTCGGCCCCGAAGCGGTCCTGGTGCTCGTCGATGAGCTTCAGTACCGTCGCCGGGTCGGGTCGAGCTCCTGGGCGAAAAAAGCCGAGGCGGCCTTGAGGATCTCGCAGGACCGGCGGAGCTCGGCGTTCTCCTTCCGCAGAGCGGCCAGCTCCTCCTTCTCCGCGGTGGTCAGCCGGTCGTCCCGCTCGCCCCGGTCCGCCTCGTCCTGGCGGATCCAGTTGCGCAGCGCTTCGTGGTGCACGCCCAGGTCGCGGGCCATCTTGCGGATCACGGGCTTCGGGTCGGCGGTGCGGTACATCTCCACCGCACGCCGTCGCAACTCGGGCGGGTACTTCATCGGTGCGGCCATGGCAGAGGCTCCCTTCTCATGGCCAATCAGGCCATCTCCGGCAACCTTCCGCACGTCGGGGGAACCTCACCTTCCGGGCAGTCGTGGCTGAGAGCCTGTGGCGCATGGGCATCTCAACAACACTGTCCGAGGTCGTGGGCTTGGCGGTACGCCCGGGGGACCCGGGACTGTCCGTCGGGATCTACACCGAGGGGAAGCTGATCCACCAGGCATCGGCGGGGC
Organism: Kitasatospora aureofaciens; assembly: GCF_001188955.3. Classification (GTDB taxonomy): domain Bacteria; phylum Actinomycetota; class Actinomycetes; order Streptomycetales; family Streptomycetaceae; genus Kitasatospora; species Kitasatospora aureofaciens. The sequence continues at coordinate 182,762 of NZ_JPRF03000012.1, forward strand.
TGGCGTGCGTGGAGTTCGAGGCGCCGGTCGACACCCGGACCCGGTTCGACATCGCCTCCATGAGCAAGCAGTTCACCGCCGCGGCGGCGTTGCTGCTGTGCCGGGACGGGCTGCTGTCGCTGGACGACGACATCCGGACGCACCTGCCCGAGCTGAAGTTGGCGATGCCGGTGACCGTCGGTCAATGTCTGCGGCACACGGGCGGTCTGCGGGACTGGCTGGCCCTGACGACGATCGCCGGCCGCCCGCTGACGAGGATCACCCAGGATCAGACGCTGGCCTTCGTGGCAGCGCTGACCGAGGTCGACTTCGAACCGGGGACCGCGTTCTCCTACTCCAACACGGGGTACGTCCTGGTCGCCTCGCTGGTGCGGCGGCTCACCGGTCGCACCCTGGGGGAGTTCACCACGGAGCGCATGTTCACACCGTTGGGCATGAACGAGACCGTGTTCCGCGAGGACAGTCGGGAGCCGTTGCCGCGATTCGCCTACGGGTACGACGTCACCCGCGGTGCCGTCCGGCGCGCCGACACCGAGGAGTCCGCAGTCGGCGACGGCGGCCTGGCCACCAGCGTCGCCGACCTGGCGCCGTGGTTCGGGTTCCTGCAGGACGGCCGGGTCCTGGGCGCCGACATCCGCGACGGGCTGTTGCGGCGGGTCGACTCCGGGGACGGCGAGGAGCAGCCGTACGCGCTGGGTCTCTACCACACGACGATCGTGGGCCACCCGGCGTTCGGCCACGCCGGCGGTGTCCCCGGGTACCGGTCCCAACTGCTGTTCATGCCGGACGCCGGCCTCGGCGTGGCGCTGCTGAGCAACAACTCCTCGATCCACGCCGCGGAGCTGGCCACCCAGGTGCTGCGGCTGGCCGCCGGGCTGCCCGAGGACGATGCCGTCGAGCTGATGGCGGACCCGGTGGCCGCCGAGCCCGCTGCCCGGCTGACGGGGGACTGGCTGGATCCGCGATCCGGCCTCACCCTGCGGATCGACGCCGTGGGCAACGGTCGGATCCGCGTCCACGGCGCGCCGCCCGCCGGCGAGTTCGCACCGGCCGTCGACGGCAGCTGGCAGGGCTTGGAGGACAGCGCGGGCTCCTGGCTGCGGGTGTCGTCCGGCACGATCAGGATCGGATCGGTGTACCGCCCCGGCCGCGCCGCGGAGTACTGGCGCTGTCCCCCCACGGATGCCGGTGCCACGCTGCCACCGGCCGTCTACCGCAGTCCGGAGCTCGGCATCCTGGCGACGGTCACCCGGGACGGCACGCTCGAACTCGGCCTGGAGTTCGTCGGGACGATCGAACCGGCACCGGACGGCGCGTTCCGTGCGGGCGGCCTGATCAGCCTGCGCCCCAGCGGCGACGACCTCCTGATCAGCACGCACGGCGTCCACCGGATGCGCTTCGTCAGACAGCCCGACGACGCCGCCCCCCTGGGACTTCCCCCCGGCCTCAACCTCGCCACCACCTGGCCGGTGAGCGAGTGATCGCCGACGGTGAGTTCACCGGCGAGCGCCGGGGCCGGATACTGCGATCGGAGCGGCGGTGACAGCCCCCGCCGGGATCACCCTCGGGGTCGTGCTCGACAGCCTGGGAACCGATCTCCTACGGCCGCTCGCGCTGCCACGGGGCCGGGAGGTCGCCGTCGGGGCGCCCACGATCCATGACACCGAGGCCGCTGGGGCAGGGCTGACCGACGCGATCGTCCTGGTGCCCGGCCGGCTTACCGCCGACGTCCTGGAGTGGGCTGCCGAACACCACGCCAAGGCGGTGGTCATGCGAGCCGGAGCCACGGACACGGCAGCGCTGACACAGGCGGCCGAACGGACCGGCGTGGCGCTCCTGGAGCGCAGTGCCGAGATCTCCTGGGGGCAGCTCTACACCCTGATCGACGCGCTGCGTGCGATCACGAGCCCGGTGTTCGAGCCGAACAGGCACCGGTCCACCGACCTGTTCGCCCTGGCCAACGACATCGCCGTGCGCGCCGGCGGCGCGGTGGCGATCGAGGATCTGTCCATGCGCGTGCTGGCCTACTCCACGGTCCCGGGCCAGCTGGTCGACGACGCGCGTCGGGACGGGATCCTCGGCCGCCGGGTGCCGGACCACCCGACCCACGCCGAGGAGTACGCCGCTGTCCTGCGGTCCGACACCGCGGTGTGGAGCTACGAGCCGAAGGAGTACCGGCCGCGCCTCGCCGTCGCCATCCGGGACGGTGGCGAGGCGCTGGGCACCATCTGGGTGCTCCAAGGCGACGAGTCCCTGGCGGAGGAGGCGGCAGACGTCCTCGCCGAGGGCGCGCGGCTGGCCGCGCCCCACCTTGCCCGGGTCAGCCTCGCGGCGGACGCCGAGCGCCGGCAACGGGCCGAGCGGCTGGGCTGGTTGTTCCGCGGTCTGGGAGTGACCCGGGAGCTCGCCGACTCGTTCGGGATACGCTTCGACGCCCCGGCGACCGTGCTGGTGATCGGCCGCTTCGGTGACCCGGCCGGTCACGCGCGAGGCGTGTCGCCGGATTCCGCCGCCGAGTACGTCGGCGACCTGCTGCGGATGGGGCTCTCCGCCTACCGGCTGGGAGCCGCCGCGGGAGCGCTGGACGGTCAGGCCGTGGCGGTGGTCGACACGGCGTCCGACGCGCCCGTGATCCAACTGATCATCGCGACGGTGCTGGCTCGGGCGAGGGACACCCTGGACAGCGGCTGGCGGGCGGGGATCAGTCGCACCGTTCCCGGCCTCGCCGACATCTCGACAGGGCTGAGCCAGGCCAGGCAGGCGCTCAAGGTGGTGTGCGGACCGTTCGGCAAGGCGGAGATCGGACGGCATGAAGAGCTGGCCGCCCCGATGTTCCTGCGGGACGTGTACGAGGCGCTCCGGTACCGTCCGGCCCTGGACGCGGAGCCGCTGTCGACGGTGCTCGACCATGACGCCCGGCACGGAACGGAGTACGAGAAGACGCTGCGCTGCTGGATCGCCGGGCACTACGACGTGCCACGGGCTGCGGAAGCCATGACGCTGCACCCCAACACGTTGCGGCACCGGTTGCGCCGGCTGGCCGAGCTGATCGACATCGATGATCCGGACCTGCGGTTGGCGCTGGCGCTGCAACTGCGGCTACGGCTGCCGGACATCGGCACAAAGGAGGCCAGGTGAACTCGGGCCTGGACGCCAACGGCCCGCGGCGGTCCGCCGAGCAGACTCGTCACATGGTCGAATTCCCTTCCGCTGTCGCGGAACGGGCGGACGTCCGAATTCAGTTGCTTCGGACCGTGCCCGAACTCCAGCAGGCCGAGGCGGTGTTGCGTACCGTGTGGAACACCCCGGACCTCGCCGAGCCACCCTTGGCCCTGGACGTCATGTGCGCGCTCGCGCACACCGGCGGCTACGTCGCGGCGGCGTATCTCGGGACGGCGATGGTCGGCGTGACCGCCGGGTTCCGGACCATCGGGGACAGTCTGCACTCGCACGTGGCCGGCGTGCTGCCGGGAATGCACGGGCGCGGGATCGGCGCGGCGATGAAGTCGCACCAGCGGGAGTGGGCCGCCGAGGTGGGCCTGTCGTCGATCTCGTGGACGTACGACCCGCTGATCCGCCGCAACGCCTACTTCAACCTGCACCGGCTCGGGGCGGTCGCTGAGGCGTACCTGCCCGACTTCTACGGGCCGTTGGACGACGGCATCAACGACGGCGACGACTCCGACCGGCTGTTCGTCAGGTGGCCGGTGCACGCGACGCCGCACGCACCGGCACCGCCACCGTTGCCGGACCCGGCCGCGGCGGAACCCGTGCTCGAGGAGGACGGCAACGGCGAGCCCCTACCGCGCGCCGCGACCGGCGGCGTACTGCGTTGTGCCACCCCGGTGGACGCGGAGTCCCTGCGGCGAAGGGATCCGGCCGCCGCCCGGCGCTGGCGGTCCGCGATGCGCGAGGCGCTCGGTGGCGCCCTGGAGAACGGTTACCGGATCGACGGGTTCGACCGGTCCGGCTGGTACGTCCTGCGACGGAAGGAAGCATCGGAATGAAGCTGCAGCAGGCGGAGTTGCGTGAGGTGGCCCTGCCCCTGGTCGCGCCGTTCCGGACCGCGCTGGGAACCCAGGAACACCGGAACTCGCTGCTGGTCAAGGTGACCACGGCCGACGGCGCCGTCGGCTGGGGCGAGTGCGTGGCCGACGACGATCCGACGTACAGCGCCGAGTACCTGGCCGGGGCCCGGGAAGTGGTACGTCAGTTCCTGCTGCCCCGGTTGTCCCGGGCTCCCGAGCTGACCGCGGCGCTGGTGCCCGAGCTGCTCCGGCCGGTCAGGGGGAATCCGATGGCCAAGACGGCCATCGAGATGGCGGTACTGGACGCCGAACTGCGCACCGCGGGCATCAGCCTCGCCCAGTACTTCGGGGCGACGCGGACCGAGCTCGCGGTCGGCGTGTCGGTCGGCATCACGGACACCGTCGATGAGCTGATCAGCGCCGTCGACGGCTATCTCCGCGCGGGCTACGCCCGGATCAAGCTGAAGATCGAACCGGGCTGGGACATCGAGCCGCTGCGAGCGATCCGGGAGACGTTCGGCCCGGACATCGCCCTGCAGGTGGACGCCAACACCGCCTACGGTCCGGCGGACCAGCCCCACCTGCGCCGGCTCGACGCCTACGGGCTGACGCTGATCGAGCAGCCTTTCGCCCCGGACGACCTGCTCTCTCACACCCGGCTGGCGGCTCGCATGGACACCCCGATCTGCCTGGACGAGTCGATCACCTCGGCCCGGGACGCGGCCACCGCCATCCGGCAGGAGGCGTGCTCGATCGTGAACATCAAGCCCGGCCGGGTCGGCGGGTATCTGGAAGCCCGCCGGATACACGACCTGTGCCTGGCGAACGGCGTACCGGTGTGGTGCGGCGGCATGCTGGAGACCGGGCTGGGACGGGCGGCCAACCTGGCGCTGGCCGCGCTCCCGGGCTTCACCCTGCCCGGCGACATCTCGGCCTCGGCCCGCTACTACACCCGCGACATCACCGCCCCCTTCGTCCTCCACGACGGCCGACTGACCGTCCCCACCCGCCCGGGGATCGGCGTCCTCCCCGACCCCGATGCCCTGCAAGCCGCCACCACCTCCACGGAGCTCCTCACCCTCTGACCGGTCGTGGGGCCCGAGCCACGTCCGGTGTGTCGGACCGACCCCGTCGTGGATCACCGGGCGTGCCTTCACGCGGGGGCACATCTCACGGCCGGGGCAGCTCGTCGGCGAGGCGATATAGTAAATGCGCATAGTAAATCGGACGAGGGGGTGCCCCGTGGGGGAAGCGGTGCCGGAGGGCGGGTTCGAGCGGGCGGGGAGGCCGACGGAGAGTCCGGGGTTCCTGCTGTGGCGCGTGACCTTGGCGTGGCAGCGGGCGCTGGCGGCCGCGCTCAGGCCGTACGACCTGACGCACGTGCAGTTCGTGCTGTTGGCGGGAGCGTGGTGGCTCGGGATGGACGAGGGGGCGCCGACCCAGCGGCGGTTGGCGGAGCACTCCGGGACGGACCCGATGATGACCAGCCAGGTGCTGCGCACGCTGGAGGGCAAGGGGCTGGTGGAGCGGGTTCCGGATCCGGCCGACAGCCGGGCCAAGCGGGTGCGGGTGACGGAGGCCGGGGAGGCGCTGCGGGAGCGGGCGATGTACGCGGTGGAGGAGGCCGATGCCGGGTTCTTCGCGCCCGTGCCGCGCGGTGACGCGCTGGCCGTGCTGAACGCGCTCTCCGGGTCGCTCGCGCCCGTGGCCGCCAGGGCAACCCGGAGGGGGGCTGGGGCATGACGACGGACGCATCGCGCCTGTACCTGACCGACATCCGGCTGCCCGCCCGGGAGCCGTTCGACTTCCGGGCCTCGCTCGGGTTCATCGGCTCCTTCCCGGCGATGGCCGGGCAGCAGGGCACCGGGCAGGCCGCGCTCACCCTGGCCGTCCGGGAGGCCGGGGCGACCGTGGGCGTGCGGCTCACCGCCGCGCCCGGGGCGCCCGGGCTGGTCGGGCGGCTCGCCGCGGAGCGGCCGGTCACCGAGGAGGTGCTGCGGGCCGTCACCGAGCGGCTCGACTGCTACCTGGGCCTGTCCGACGACCTGACCGAGTTCTACCGGCTGGCCCGGCAGGACGAGCCCTTCGCCCGGGTGGTGGAGCGGCTGCACGGCTACCACCAGGTCAAGTTCCCGTCGCCGTTCGAGCTGCTCTGCTGGGCGATCCTGTGCCAGCGCACGCCGATGCCGGTGGCCCGGGAGGCGAAGCGGGCGCTGGTCGAGGCGGTCGGCAACCGGATCGACGTGGGTGCCGAGCGGCTGTGGGCGTTCCCGGACGTCGAACAGCTCACCCGGTTCGACGAGGGCGAGCTGCTCGCCCTGATCGGCAATCCGCGCAAGGCGGGCTACCTGTACCGCTCGGTGCGGCTGTGGGCCGGACTGGACGAGCACTTCCTGCGCACCGGCCCGTACCAGGAGGTCCGCGAGCAGTTGCTGACGCTGCCCGGGATCGGCGACTGGTCGGCCTCCTTCCTGCTGATCCGCGGGCTCGGGCGGATGGAGCGGATCGAGCTGGACAAGGAGATGGGCCGGGCCCTCCAGCGGGTCTACCGGCGGCCGGTCGACGAGGCGGAGTTCCGCCGGCTCGCCGAGCACTACGGCCCCTGGCAGGGCTACTGGGGGCACTACCTGCGGGCCGGCGGCTGACCGGGGACGTGACGGGGGCGGGAGCGGTCCCGTTGCGGCGTACGGGCGGACCTGCCCGGACAGGCCTCCGATGGCCGGGCGCGGCGCAGGGCCCGCGGTTAGCCTGGCCCGCATGTACAACGACGGTCTGGTGACGTGCACCGCGCGCGAGCTCGTGATTCGCCGGTACTACTTCCCGCTGGCCTCCGCCAAGCGGATCCCGTACGAGCGGATCCGCGGCCTGCAGCAGGTGCCGCTGAGCCGGCTCGGTGGGCGGTGGCGGATCTGGGGTTCGGGGGACTTCGTCCACTACTTCAACCTCGACCCGGGGCGGGTGGACAAGAGCGTCGCCTTCGTCCTCGACCTCGGGGCGCGGGTGAAGCCGGTCATCACCCCTGACGAGCCGGACCGGCTGGTCGCGGCGCTGGCGGAGCACCGCATCGAGGTGACCCGGGGGTAGCCGCCCCCTCCAGTCGTGCGCAGGGCGGCCGGGCGGGGCTCAGCCGAGGGCCGGGCGGTGGCGGGGCCAGGTGGGGTGGTGCTGGTCGATGACGTAGTGGTGGCCGTGCTGCCAGGCGCCGCCGCCGGCCGGGTGGGCGTCGGCGAGGTGGGGGTGGCCGACGGGCAGGTCGGTGTGGAGGTGGCTGAGGGTGTCCGGGTCCCGGGCGGGCCAGAGGGTGGTGGCGGTCACGGCGGCGACGAGGGCGAGCGCGCCCAGGACGACGGCGGTGGCCGGGAGGCCGGCGCCGGCGGCGAGCCAGCCGGCCAGCGGGTAGGTGAGCAGCCAGCAGCCGTGGGACAGCGAGAACTGGGCGGCGAAGGCGGCGGGCAGGTCGGGGTCGGCGGCGGAGCGGCGGATGACCCGGCCGCCGGGCGTGAGGACGGCGGAGCCGGCGGCGCCGACCAGCGCCCAGGAGGCGAGCAGGGCGAACCAGGTGCCGGTGCCGGCCGGGGCGGCGGTGATCGCGGCGGCGGCGGCGAGCACGCAGGGCAGGGCGAAGGCGGCGGGCAGCATCACGGACCGGTCGCTGACCCGGGCCAGCAGCCGGGGCAGCAGTACGGCGGCGAGCATCGAGCCGACGCCGTACGCGCCGAGGGCCAGGGAGACGGCTCCGGCCGGGCGGTGGAAGTGGTCACGGACCACGTTGACGGTGTCGACGAAGACGATCGCGCCCGTGGCCGCGACGGCGAGGTCCAGGGCGAGCAGGGCCCGCAGCCGCGGGGTGGCGCGGAACAGCCGGGTGCCGAAGGCGGCCTTGCGGTAGAGGCCGCCGCCGCGTTCGACCGGTTTCGGACCGGGGAGGACGGCGGAGACGACCAGGGTGGCGGAGGCGAGGAAGCCGGCCGTCGTCCCGGCGAACAGCCAGTTGTAGGAGACCACCGAGAGCAGCAGTGCGGCGAGCGCCGGGCTGAACAGCGACTCGAAGTCGTAGGCCATCCGGGACATCGACAGCGCCTGGGTGTAGTCGCGTTCGGCGGGCAGCACGTCCGGGATGGTGGCCTGGAAGGTCGGGGTGAAGGCGGCGGAGGCGGCCTGGAGCAGGAAGATCAGGACGTAGATCTGCCACACCTGGTCGACGAACGGCAGGGCGAGGGCGACGGCGGCCCGGGTGAGGTCCATGCCGACCATCAGGGTGCGCGGGGGGACCCGCCCGGCGAGGACTCCGGCGACGGGCGCGACGGTCACGTACGCGATCATCTTGATGGCCAGGGCGGTGCCGAGTACGGCCGAGGCGTTGTTCCCGGCGATCGAGTAGGCCAGCAGCGAGAGCGCCACGGTGGCCAGGCCGGTGCCGATGAGGGCCACGACCTGGGCGGTGAACAGGTGGCGGTAGGTCCGGTTGCGCAGCACGGTCAGCATGGGCCCGTCCCGGGGCGGCGTCGGAGGGGTACGGGCTCATCATAGTTAATGCGTGCGTACCTGTGCACCTGTCGGCCGGGTCGAACGACCCCCGTGGGAGGGGCACTCGGGCTCAGTCGTGCGGCGGCAGGTGGGCGATCTGGTGGTCGGCGACGTTCAGTGCCTCGTCGACGAGCCGGCGCAGGTGCCCGTGGCGCAGTGAGTAGACCACCCGTCGCCCGTCCTTGCGGGTGGTGACCAGCCCGGCGAGGCGCAGCTTGGCCAGGTGCTGGCTGACCGACGGCCGGGCGGCGCCGGTCGCCCCGGTCAGCGTGGTCACGTCCGCCTCGCCCCGGCCGAGCCGCTCCAGCAGTGCCAGGCGGGTGCGGTCGGCCAGCAGGGCGAGCACGGACGCGGCCACGTCGAGCCGCGCCTCGGCCCGCTGCTGCGAGCGGTGTGCATCTGCCGGATCTGTGCCGGAACTCATGGCGTCATCGTACGGCCCGTGCGCATGTGCGCTCATGACGACGGACGGAACCGGCGCTGCGGTCAGCCCGCGGACGGCTCGACCGCCAGCTCCTCGGCGGCCGGCGCCGGGGCGGGTTCGAGGTCGCCCAGCCGCGGGATCACGATCAGGGCGGCGAGGATCAGGGCTCCGGCGATGACGATCGGGGTGCGGACGCTGACGGTGGCCCCGATCCAGCCGCTGAGGCCGGCGCCGATCAGCATCCCGATCCGGGTCAGCATCAGGTAGCAGCTGTTGACCCGGCCGAGCAGTTCCTTCGGCACGGTCTGCTGGCGCAGCGAGATCGCCTGGACGTTCCAGGTCACCACCCCGAAGTTGCCGAGGGCGAACAGCGGCGCCACCACGAACACCGAGGGGCTCAGGCCCATCAGCAGCAGCGAGGAGCCCATCAGGACGAAGGAGAGGGCGATGCGGGCCCGGCGGCCCATCCGCTCGCTGATCCGGCCGGCCAGCATGCTGGCCGCGGTGCCGCCGGCCACGCCGGTGGCGAGGACGGCGCCGTACGCCCAGGTGGGTTCGCCCAGGGTGCGGGTGACCAGCAGCGCCATCATGGTGATGCCGAGCGCGGAGGCGCCTCCCGCCAGGGCGGAGAGCGAGGCGACCAGGCGCAGTTGCTTGTGCCGGTAGAGCCAGCGGACGCCCTCGCGGACCTCGGCCATCACCCGGCGGTCGGACTTCGCGCGGGGGGCGCCGGAGCGGCCGGTCGCGGCGACCAGGAGGGCGGCGACCGCGAAGGAGGCGCCGTCCACGGTGAACGGGTAGCCGGCGGCGACGGCGAACAGCGTGGTGCCGACCATCGGGCCGATCATCCGGCCGACCAGCAGGCCGCCCTGGAGGCGGCCGTTGGCGACGTCCAGCCGGTCGGAGCTGACCACGTCCGGGATGGTGGAGGTGGCGGCGTTGACGAACACCGTCTCACCGCAGCCCAGGACGAAGGCCAGGGCCGCGAGCAGGGCGAGCGGCGGGGTGCCGGAGAAGACGCAGGCCGCGAAGCCGAGCACGATGGCGGCACGTCCGAAGTCGATGGTCCACATCAGCCGGCGGCGGTCGAAGCGGTCGGCGATGACCCCGCCGAACAGAGCCATCAGCAGCCAGGGCAGTGATCCGGCCACCGCGACCACGGACACCGAGGACGGGGAGTCCGAAATGGCCAGTGCGAGCAGCGGCAGCGACGAGTCCCGCATGCCGTCGCCGACCGCTGAGATCGACGAGGCCGACCACAGCATGGCGAATTTCCGGCCCAGTTGGGGCCTGGTGCGGTGCGGGGGTGTCGCAAGGCTGGCTGAGGTCACCGACGCAGTATGGCATGGCCGCTACAGATTTGGCCGCCCCTTCACAGAGCATCCCCAGCCGGAAGTCTCAGAGTCCGGAAACCCCCTTGACGAGGGTGCTCACTCCGCCCGCGAGGGCCAGCCCCAGCACCACCGTCCGGGCCCGCGGCTCCGGCACCCGGGTGGTCAGCAGCCGGCCGGCCACCGCCCCGCCGGCCAGCGCCACGGTCACCAATCCCCAGGCGGGAGGGTTCAGTTGGGGAACGCCCTTGACCGCCAGCGAGAAGGCGTTCACGACCACACCGTACAGCTGGGCGTTCGGCACGAACTCCCGGGCCGTCCAGCCGGAGTTCACCGCGTAGAGCGAGACCGCCGGGCCGCCGACCCCGGCCGCGGAGTTCATCAGCCCGCTGGTGGCGCCCGCGACGACCGCCCCGCCGACCCCGCGCAGGGCGGCCGCCCGCACCCCGCGGATCACCAGCAGGGCGGCCGCGGTGACCAGCACGCCGATGCCGACCAGCAGTTCCGGCGTGGGCACCGTCGCCGCCACCCAAGCCCCCGCGGGTACCGTGCAGACGGCCGCGGCCATCAGCGGCAGCATCGCTCCGGGCCGGACCTGCCGCCAGCTCCCGGCCAGCCCGACCGCACTGATCGCCAGCGCGGCGAAGTTCGCCAGCGTCACCCCGCTGTTCGGACCGAGCAGCAGCACCAGGACGGGCGCCGCGACCAGGGCGAAGCCGAGCCCGGCCAGCCGCTGGACGGTGGCGCCGAGCAGGACCACCAGCCCCAGCAGCAGTTGGCCGCTCCAGCCGCTCATCAGTGCTGGACGCCGGCGGAGAGCGAGAAGTCGGCGAAGTACGCCTGCTGGGTGCTCGCCGGGCCCCAACTGGTGTCGTGGCCGCCGTAGAAGGTGGAGAACAGCACCCCGCCGAAGGGGATGGAGCCGATGCCGGAGGCGGTGCCCTTGGCGGCGTGCACCTGGCGGCCGTCGTACCAGACGGTGATGTCGCCGGTGCCGCGGTCCACCAGCTGTTCGACGGTGTGCCAGCGGTCGTCGGCCTGGAAGTGCCAGTCGCCCAAGCCCTCGTCCACGCCGTAGCCGGTGGGGCCGGAGTTGCTCGGGGTGTAGAGGTAGACCTCGCCGTTGTCGGGGCTGCCCTTGGCGGCCCGCCACATGTAGCGGGTGGACCAGCCGGCGCCGTGGTTGCCGCCGGACTCCTCGCCGATCTTCCCGCCGTACAGGCCGGGCAGCTTGCCGGCCTTGCCCCAGTCGCGGCCGGCGGGGAACCGGACGGAGTACTTGAGGTCCAGGGTTCGGCCCTGGGCGAGCGCGGACAGGCCGAGGGCGTTCAGGTCGGTGTAGAACTGCCCGCCGCCCGGGTTGGGGCAGTCCGTGCAGGAGTTGGCGGAGGAGCCCGCGCCGTACGTCACCCGCAGCACCGGGCCGCCGCCGGGGGCGGCCGGGTTGGCGACGGCGCCGAAGTCGGCCGCGCCCCAGGCGCCCTGGTCGGCCACGCCCCAGGCCCGGCGCCACTGCGGAGTGCCGTAGTCCCGGAATCCGCCGGTCCAGGCCGCCGCTCGGCCCGGTACGGGCGCGGCGGCGGAACCGGCGGTCGGGTGGTCCGTGGCCCGGGCCGGGGTGGCCGCGCAGCCGGCGGTGGCGAGCAGGGCCAGTGCGGCCAGGGCGGCGGTGCGCGCGGTGCGGTTCATCCGGGCTCCTCGGTCGGCGGGCGATTCCTACCGATCATGCCGCACGGCCGAGTTGTGGTCGGGCAAAGGAAGGGGAAAGGACTGTGGCCAGGTGGGCGGTTCACGGGGAGGGTGAACCGCCCACCCGGCCACGGCCGTTCTACGGGCTGCCAGGCCGTCGGCGTCCGGTGCGGGGTGTCGAGGCCGTCACGGGGAGGCCCTGAAGAGCTCCTCGGCGTCGGCGTGGGCCTTGGTGACGCCGTCGGCAGGCCGTCGGGGTGGATCAGTTGAACTGGTCCGGGTGCGGGCCGGTGCGCAGGCCGCGGTCGGTGGCGGCGATGGCGGCCATGTCCTGTTCGGTGAGTTCGAAGTCGAAGACGTCGAGGTTCTGGCGGATCCGGGCCGGGGTGACGGACTTGGGGATCACGATGTTGCCGAGCTGGAGGTGCCAGCGCAGGACGACCTGGGCCGGGGACCTGCCGGTGCGCCCGGCGACGGCGGTGACGGCCGGGTCGTCGAGGACGGCGCCCTGGGCGAGCGGGCTCCATGCCTCGGTGGCGATGCCGTGCCGGGCGTGGAAGGCGCGCAGCTCGGCCTGCTGGAGGCCGGGGTGCAGCTCGACCTGGTTGACGGCGGGGACGAGTTCGCTGGTGTCCAGCAGGCGCTGGAGGTGGGCGGGCTGGAAGTTGGAGACGCCGGCGGCGCGGATGCGGCCCTCGGCGGCCAGGCGCTCCAGGGCACGCCAGGTGTCGAGGTAGAGGTCGCGGGCCGGGGCGGGCCAGTGGATCAGGTAGAGGTCGACGTGGTCGAGGCCGAGCTTGGTGAGGCTGGCGTCGAAGGCGCGCAGGGTGGCGTCGTAGCCCTGGTCGGCGTTCCACAGCTTGGTGGTGACGAACAGGTCCTGGCGTGCGAGGCCGGAGGCGGCCAGGGCGCGGCCGACGCCGGTCTCGTTGCCGTAGACGGCGGCCGTGTCGATGCTGCGGTAGCCGGCCTCGAGGGCGGAGCCGACCGCGGCGGTGGTCTCGTCGTCGGGGACCTGGAAGACGCCGAAGCCGAGCTGGGGGATCTCGACGCCGTTGTTCAGCTTCACGCTCGGGACGGTCGGGACGTCGGGGGTGCTCATGGTGTCTGCTTCCTTGCTGCTCATGGCGGTGCTTCTGCTGGGGAGTCGGGCTCAGTGGTGGGCGGGGATCCGCGGTGCGGCGGCCGGGTCCGGGGCGGGGGTGCGCTCGCGGCGCTCCAGTGCGGCGGACCAGAGGGCGAGGACGAGCGCGGCCGCGGCGAGCAGGGCGCCGACCCAGTTGGGGGCGGTGTAGCCGAGGCCGGCGCTGATGACGATCCCGCCGAGCCAGGCCGCCAGGGCGTTGCCGAGGTTGAAGGCGCCGATGTTGACGGCCGAGGCGAGGGTGGGGGCGCCGTGGGCCTGGTCGAGGACGCGCTTCTGCAGCGGGGGGACGGTGGCGAAGCCGAGGGCGCCGACGAGCAGGATGGTGGCGGCGGCGGTGATCTCGTTGTGGGCGGTGAGGGTGAACAGGGCCAGGACGAGGGCGAGCCCGCCGAGGGTGCCGTAGAGCATCGGCATCAGGTGGCGGTCGGCGAACCTGCCGCCGAGCAGGTTGCCGAGGAACATGCCGACGCCGAACAGGACGAGCAGCCAGGTGACGGCGCCGTCGGAGTAGCCGGTGACGTGGGTCATCATCGGGGCGATGTAGGTGATCGCGGCGAAGACCCCGCCGAAGCCGAGGACGGTCATCGCCATGGCGAGCAGGACCTGGGGGTTGCGGAAGGCGGTCAGCTCGCGGCGCAGGTGGGCGCCCTCGGGGCGGGGTACGGCGGGCACGAGCCTGGCGATGCCGAGCAGGCCGACCAGCCCGAGCGCGGCGACGGCGGTGAAGGTGGTGCGCCAGCCGACGGCCTGGCCGATGAAGGTGCCGAGCGGGACGCCGACGATGTTGGCGACGGTCAGTCCGGTGAACATGGTGGCGATGGCGCCGGCCTTCTTCTGCGGGGCGACGAGTTCGGCGGCGACGACCGACCCGATGCCGAAGAACGCGCCGTGGGCGAGCGAGGTGACGATCCGCCCGGCGAGCATCAGCGGGAAGCTGGGGGCGACGGCGGAGAGCAGGTTGCCGACCGTGAAGAGGGCCATCAGCAGCATGAGCATGGTCTTGCGGCTGATCCGGGTGCCCAGAACGGTCATCAGCGGGGCGCCGATCACCACGCCGAGCGCGTACCCGGTGACCAGCAGGCCGGCGGTGGGGACGGACACGCCGTAGTCGCCCGCGATCTGGGGCAGCAGGCCCATGATCACGAACTCGGTGGTCCCGATCCCGAAGGCCCCGATGGCCAGGGCGAGAAGTGCGAGGGGCATGGCGCGACCTCCGTGCGATTGCTAGTGCGCCTTACGCGCCTCGACAATAGTTGCAAGCGCGCCATAAGCGCAAGTGCGGGCATTCGCCTGGCGCGGTGGACCTGCGCGGGAACGTGCTTGCATTCGCGTTATATCTGCCCTCGAAAATATTTCAGGGCAAGCCCTATCCTGGAGTCCTGCTCGCACCTGGAAGGAGACCCGGGCCGATGACCGCCACAGATCCCGCGCTGACCGCCCTCGCCAACGGATGGGCCGCTCTCTACGTCCTCTACGGCAGGATCGAGGCGCACATCGAGCGAGCCCTGCAGTCCAAGCACGAACTGAGCGTGCGCGAGTACTCGCTGCTCGACGTGCTCAGCCGCCAGCACGACGGGGAGGGCGGCCACCTCCAGATGAAGCAGGTGGCCGACGCGGTCGTGCTCAGCCAGAGCGCCACCACCCGGCTGGTCTCCCGGCTGGAGGACCGCGGCCTGCTCTCCCGCTACCTCTGCCCGACCGACCGCCGCGGCATCTACACGGACGTCAGCGAGGACGGCCTGAGGCTCCTGGAGCAGGCCCGGCCGACCAACGACGCCGCTCTGCGCGAGGCCCTCGACGAGGCCGCCCGCAACCCCGAGCTGGCCCCGCTGGTCACGGCCGTGAAGGCGGTCAACCCGCCCGCACTGCTCCGGCGCGGCTGAGCGGCGCCCGCCGGGACGCGGCGCCGGCCGGGAGGCGGTGGGAGCCGGGCGGGCCCGCAGTGCTCGACGTACGGTGACCCGCCCGTTCCCGGGGTGCGTCGCGGCCGTCGGCGGCTCAGTGCCCGGCGGCTCAGTGCCCGGTGGGTACCGCGTCGGCCGTCGCGGGGAGCGGGTAGGCGTCCGGGTCGACCGGGCCGGGCAGGTCGGTGGCCGGACGGCCGGGGGCGTCGGGGTCGGGCAGGGACGGCTGGGCCGGCGGGGCCTGCACCTGGTTGAAGGGGATCCCGGGCGGGGCCTGGACCGGGGCCGCACGGCCCGCGGTGAGCGGGCTGCGGCTCTGGGCGTCGCACGCGGCCAGGGACTCCAGGCCGTCGGGGCTCTGGGTGGCGGGCTGGTTGCCGCTGAAGCAGTTGCCGGTGTCGGCCGAGGCGAGGACCAGGTCGGCGCCGTTGCCCTCGGTGCGGTTGCCCTGGATCCGGTTGGCGCCCGCCGGGTGGCCGGGCGGGTCGGTGATGATCACGCCGGCCGAGCGGTTGCCCCTGACCAGGTTGCGTTCCACCCGGTTCGCGGTGCCGCCGCCGATCCCGATCCCGATGCCGAAGCCGCCGTCGGCCTGTTCGGGGGTGTCGGAGGCGTTGTTGTCGGTGACGCTGTTCCCGGCGATCACGGCGCCGTGCTGGGGGGCGAGGGCCTCCAGGTCGTTGGAGTTGACCGTGACGCCGACCCGGTTGCCGACCACCCGGTTCCCGAGGAAGTGCAGGTTGTCCGAGGCGTTGGTGATCTCGATGCCGACCGCGTTGCGTTCGACGGTGTTGCCGCGGACCAGGGTGTCGCAGGGCTTGCACTGGCCGACGTAGATGCCGGAGTCGGCGCCGCCGGAGGCGTAGGAGTCCTCGACGATCCCGGCCCGGGCGTCGAAGGCGTAGATGCCGTAGAGCCCGTTGTCGTAGGCGGTGACCCTGGTCGCCCGGAAGCCCTGGAGGGCGGGGAAGCGGGTGGTGTCGAGCGGGTTGTAGGCGGAGCCGCCGGCACCGCGCTGCTGGAGCTTCTCGTCGGTGACGCCGGTGAACAGCACGCCGTTGGCGAGGTAGCCGTGAACGGTGAGGTTCTCCACCACCGAGCCCGGGCCGGTCACGGTGACGCCGTTGACCAGCCGGACGCCGCCGTCCAGGACCACGGTGTTGCGGTCGGTGCCGCGCAGCACGATCCGGGGCTTGGTGATCCGCACGCTCTCCCGGTACGTCCCGGGGGAGACCAGCACGGTGTCGCCTTCGCGGGCCACGTCCACGGCCTTCTGGACGGACGGGAAGTCCTGCGGGACGCGGACGACCGTGCCGTCCGGGTGGTGGGCGTCGGAGGAGGGGGCGGTGGCGGAGGAACAGCCGGTCAGGGCGAGGGCAGCGGCGGTCAGCAGGGCGGGGAGGGTGCGGGCCGCGGTCCTGCGGCGGCGCGCCGGTGCTTCGCGTTCGAGTTGACGGACGGTCAAAAGTTGCATACGGGGTGTTCTATCGTCTCCAATGTCGGTCATGCATGCCGAAACCGGAAAGGCGCAGGAACAGCCGGGGGCCGTCAGGAGCGGTGTGGACCGGAGGGCACTGATCGCGGGCGGCGGCGCGGTGCTGGCCGCCGGGGTCGGCGCGGGGGTCGTGGCGCTGGGGCGCGGCCGGCCCGCGGCCTCCTCACCGCCGCCTCCGTCCGCGCCCGCGGTGGCGTTCCACGGCGAGCGGCAGGCCGGGGTGACGGCCCTCCAGCAGCCGGCCACACTGCTGCTGGCCCTCGACCTGGCGCCCGCCGCCACCTCGGACGGTCGGGCCGCACTGCGTTCCCTGCTGGGGGAGTTGACCCGGGTGCTCGCCGACGCGGCAGGCGGGGCCGCAGCCGATCCGCGCCTCCGGGGCGGGGAGCCGGCGCAGTTGAGCAGCCTGGTCGGGGTCGGGCCGGGCCTCGCGGCCCGGCTGGGGCTGAACGTTCCGCCGGCCCTGGCGGACCTTCCGGCCTTCCCCGGCGACCGGCTCGATCCGGCGCGCGGGGGCGGGGACCTGGTGGTGCAGCTGTGCGCCGCCGACCGCTGGCCGCTGACCGTGGTCGCCGAACTCCTCGCCGCCGCCGCCCGATCGGCGGGCGGGACGGTGCGCTGGACCCAGCCCGGCTTCCTGCCGCGCACCCCGGCGGGCACCACCCCGCGCAACCTCTTCGGCTACAAGGACGGCACCGCCAACCCGGACGCCACCGAGGCGAAGCAGTGGGTCTGGGGCCCGCCCGGCCCGTACGAGCACGGCACCGTGCTGGTCTACCGCCGGATCCGGATGGACACCGCGGCCTTCGCCGCCCTGCCCGAGGACCGCCGCGACCTGGCCATGGGTCGCCGGCTGACCGACGGCGCCCCGCTGACCGGCACGGCCGAGCACGACGACCCGGACATCTACGCCAAGAACCCGGACGGCTCGTACGTCATCCCCAACACCGCCCACGTCCGCCTCTCCAGCCCCCGCCTCGACTCCGGGGCCCGGATGCTGCGGCGGGGCTACAGCTACGACGACGCCCCCGACGACCGGGGTCTGCTGTTCTGCGCCTTCGTCCGGGACCCGGAACAGTTCACCCGGGTGCAGAACCGGCTGGCGGCCAAGGACGCGCTCAACCCGTTCCTGGTGCACACGGCCTCGGCGGTGGCGTACGTGCTGCCGGGGGCCCGGGAGGGCGGGGTGCTCGGCGAGGGGCTGTGGGCGTGACGCGGTGCCGTGGGCGTGACGCGGCTGCCGTGGGCGTGGCGCGGGGGGCTACCAGCTGACCGGTAGTGCGGCCGGACTGCGGGTGGTGCTGCCCAACTGCCAGTCGAGCCGGTCGATCGGGACGGTCAGGCGCAGGCCGGGCAGGGCGGTGGCCAGGCGGTGGAGCGCTTCGCGCATTTCGAGACGGACCCGCCAGGCGCCGATGCAGTAGTGCGGCCCGGCGCTGAAGGCCAGGGTGGGGGCGTCGAGCGGGCGGGCGAGGTCGGCGTCGAGCCCTTCGGGGTGGACGGCGGGGTCGCGGTTGGCGCTGCCGATGCTCGCGGCGACGACGGCGCCGGCCGGGATGGTGACGCCGCCGAGCTCGACCGCGGCTGCGGCGCGGCGGACGGTGGCCTCGTCGTCGCCGAGCGGGATGAAGTGCAGCAGGCGTTCGGCGGTGTGCTCGGTGACGCCGGGGTCGGCGAGGCGGGGCCAGTGCTCGGGGCGCTCGCCGAGCAGGTAGGCCAGGGCGTTGCCGAGGGCGCCGGTGACGCTCTCGTTGCCGCTGGCGGTGAGCCCGAGGACGAGGAAGGCGAGCGCGTCCGGCGGGATGCCGCCGTCCTGGTCGGCGGCCCGGACCAGTCGGCTGACCAGGTCCGGGCCGGGCGCGCGGCGCCGGCGTTCGATCAACTCCTCGGTGAACGCGGTGAATTCGGCGAGCGTCTCGCCGTGGTCCGCGGCCGGTTCGCCGCCCTGGGCGAGCAGGGCGAGGGTCCAGCGCCGCAGCCGCCGCTCGTCCAGGTGGTCGGGGCCGTCACCGTCGAGCCCCATCAGCCGGGTGGTGACGGCGAAGGGCACCGGGCGGGTGAAGGCGCTGACCAGGTCGGCGGGCGGCCCGGTGGCGACCAGCGCGTCCACGGCCTGCTGGACGGCGGCCGCGACCCAGGGCTGCCAGCCGGCGATCGCCCGTGGGGTGAAGGCCTTCTGGACGGTGCCGCGCAGCCGGCGGTGGGCGGGGCCGTCCTGGTTGAACAGCGAGGCCGGGTTGGCGGCGACGTCGGCGGTGCTGCCCGCGGTGCCGACTTCGTGCAGGTCTGTCCGGGTGAGGCGGGGGTCGCCGAGGACCTGCCGGACGTCGTGGTAGCGGGTGACGAGCCAGGCCGGGGTGCCGTCCGGGAGGGTGGTCGGGTGCGGCGGCTGGGCGGGGGTGACGGGGAGCCGGTGGAGCGGGGGGAGCGGGGGCGGCGGGGTGTCGGTGTCGGTGACGGGTGCGGCGGAGGACATGGAACCCTTCGGGGTCGGTGGCTCTGCGGGGCACGGGCATCCAACTGTCATATTTTCTGAGGGAATTGGACTCTTTTAGGTGCTTTTCCCGTTTGGGCCCGATGGTACGCCCCCGAACGCTTCGTGCCGCCTCTCAGCGCCCCCACTCCGGTGCCGGGTCGACCGGCAGCAGCGGCCGTAGCGCGCCCAGCACGGCGCCGATGCAGGCGTCGCGCAGCTCGGTGCGGGTGCAGCTGGGCTCGGTCAGCCAGTCCACGACCAGCACCCGGACGAACACCAGCCAGCTGCGCAGCACTTGGGACACCGCGAGCCGGGCGCCCTCGTCGGAGAGCGGGAGCACGGTGAGCAGCCGTCCGCGCAGGGCGTCCAGTTCCTCGGTGATGATGGTCTGGATCACCGGGTCCCCGGCGAGGACGCGGTTGGCGGCCAGCACGGTGTGCCGGTTGGCGAGGAAGTAGTCGAGGTGGGCGTCCATGCCCTCGACCAACTGCTCGACCAGGCTGACCGCCGGGTCGAACCGCGTCCTGGCCAACAGGTCGTCCGAGGCCTGTCGGTGGACCGCCGCGAACAGCTCGTGCTTGCTGGCGAAGTGCCGGTAGAGCAGGGCGCGGGAGACCCCGGCCTGCTCGGCGACCTCCTCCATCAGCACCTCCTCGTACGGCCGGGCGGCGAAGGCCCTGGCGCCGACGGCGAGCAGCTGGGCGCGGCGCTCGTCGGGGGAGAGGCGTCGGCGGCGTTCGTGGACTGGCATGCCGGTCAGGTTACTTGACACGTGTCTACCGGTGGGGGCAGCTTGGTAGACGTGTGTCAACTAGGCGTGCCCGGCACGCCGCGGGGGCGCTCGATGGGATCTGACGGGCAATCGGACGACGGGCGGGGTGGTCGGTCATGGCGAAGGCGCTGCGGGTACTCGGGTGGACGATGGGGGTCGCCTGCGTGGCGATCGGCCTCTTCCACCTGCTCGGCGGGAACGCCGCGCTTCCCGGGACCGCGGACCCCGGGCCGACGGTCGACAGCTTCGGCCGCTTCATGGGCGCGATCTTCGCCGGGTACGGCGCGGCCTGGATCTGGGCCGTCCGGCAGCGGCCGGTGCCCGCGTGGGCGGTGCGGTGGCTGACGGCGGTGTTCCTGCTGGGCGGCCTCGGGCGGGTGCTGGCGATCGCGGTGGGCGGGCGGCCGCACTGGTTCCAGCTGGTGCTGATGGGCATCGAACTCGGGCTGCCGCCGGTGTACTTCCGGCTCGCCGCCGCGGACCAGCGGGCGCACGGGAGTTCAGCTGGGCGGGCGGGGCGGACGGGCGAGCGGGCGGCCCGGGCCTGAGAGGCCCGGGCCGCCCGCGCCGGTCGGGCGTTGGCCGGTGGGGTGCGCCGGTCAGAGCCCGTACGCCCGCAGGTGTTCGGCGATCACGGCCCGGTCGGCGGCGGCCCCGGTGAGCGAGACGTAGCCGTCCGGCCGGACCAGCACCACGGCGTCGCCGCGCAGCCCGTACCCGCGGGCGGCGTGGCCGTCGGGGTCGCGGACGGCGGCTGTCCGTATGCCGGGGAGGCCGGTGAGCTCGGCGGGGGCCGGGCGGTCGCCGAAGAGCAGCAGGGTGAAGTGCGGGCCGCGGAACAGGTCGAACAGCCGGACCGGCGTGCCGTCCGCGGTGGTGCAGGGTGCGTCGGGCGCCCGGTCGCCGGCCCGGATGCCGGTGGCCCCGTCGAGGTCGCGGCCGAGCGGCCCGCCGCGGTAGCCGAGGGAGAGCCCGGTGAGGTCGGTGCCCTGGACGGCCATGGTGCGGAACTGCTCGGCGAGCAGGCCGGCGGCGTCGCCGCCGCCGCTGAACGCCGCCTTGTGGTGGGCGGAGGTGGCGGCCAGGCTCGCCCGGGCGATCGGCATCCGCTCCTCCTGGTAGCTGTCGAGCAGTGCGGAGGGCGCGCCGCGCAGCAGGGCGGCCAGCTTCCAGGCGAGGTTGTGGGCGTCCTGGATGCCGGTGTTCATGCCCTGTCCGCCCGCCGCGGACTGGCAGTGCGCGGCGTCCCCGGCGAGCAGGACCCGGCCGTCGCGGTAGCGTTCGACCAGCCGGACGGTGGGGCGCCAGACGGTGGACCAGATCGGCTCGTGCAGCCGGACCCCGGGCAGGCCGGCCCGTTCGGCGAAGAGCCGGCGGAAGGTGTCCAGGGTGGGCGCGGGCAGTTCGCCGTGCTCGTCCGGCTCGACCGCGGCGTGCAGGGCCCACTTGTCGTCCTGGCGCATCGGGACGATGGTCATGGCGCCGGCGCCGAACCTGGGGTGGTTCCAGATGTGCATGTGGTCGGGGGACAGGCCGTCCAGGTCCATCGAGGCCATGATGAACCGCTCCTCCTCCCAGGTCTCGCCGAGGAAGGGAATGCCGGCCAGCTTGCGGACGGTACTGCGGCCGCCGTCGCAGCCGACCAGGTAGCGGGCGCGCAGCTGGAGGGTGCGGCCCTCCTGCCGGAGGGTGGCGAGCACGCCGTCCGCGTCCTGGGTGTAGCCGACCAGTTCGGTGCCGGTCTCGACCTCGGCGCCGTGCTCGGAGAGCTGGCCGCGCAGCACGTCCTCGGTCTGGTGCTGGGCGAGCAGCAGCATGCCGGCGTACGGGCGGTCGGGGGCGGCGGGGTTGCCGACCGCGGGGTCGACCTCCTGGAGCAGCCGATCGCCCTCGTAGGCGCGGACCTTGAGGTTGAGCACCCCGCGGTCGAGGATCTGCTCGACCACGCCGAGGTCGTCGAAGACCTCCAGGGTGCGCGGGTTGACGCCCTTGCCGCGGACGCCTGCGGTGCGGAACTCCGGGTCCCGCTCGATGATCCGGCAGTCGACCCCGGCGCGGGCCAGCCCGATGGCGAGCGCGAGGCCCACCGGGCCGGCTCCGACCACCAGGACGTCGGTCGCGGGTGCGTTGGACATGGTGAACTCCCCCTGCTCGGACGGCCATAAGATACGGCACGTTTCCTGGCTTCGACTGTAGGCTGGCCTCTTTAAGAAACGCAACGTATCTACGAGAAGCGGGTGCGAAAACCGGTGACGAGCGGAAGAACGGGCATCCCGCGGCGGCGCGGGGATGAGCTGGAGGCGGCGATCCTCGACGCCGTCTGGGCCGAACTCGTCGAGCACGGCTACGGCCGGCTCACCATGGACGGCATCGCCGCCCGCGCCCGCACCAGCAAGCCGGTGCTCTACCGCCGCTGGCCGAACCGGGTGGAACTCGTGATGGCCGCCCTCGGCCGCAACGCCCCCGACTACCAGGACCCGCCGGACACCGGGGAGTTGCGCACCGACCTGCTGGTTTTCCTGCGCGGCCTGCTGCACCGCTTCGACGACCTTCCGGTCGACGCCGTCCACGGCTTCCTGGTCGACCTGATGCGCGACCCCGAACTGCGCCGCGTCTTCCGCGCCGCGCTCACCGACGGGGGGCCGGTCGAGACCCTGTCCGTGATGATGCACCGGGCCGCCGAGCGGGGCGAGATCAACCCGGCGCGGCTCACTCCGCGGGTGGTGGCGCTGCCGCTGGACCTGCTGCGCGACACCTTCATGGTCGGCGGCGAGGTGGCGTCGGACCAGGTCATCGCCGAGGTGCTGGACGAGATCGTCCTGCCGCTGCTGCGGGCGCCTTCGAACGGCTAGGCTCCGGTACCGGTCGAACGTACGTCCGCGAGAAGGGTCCGAAGCGCGTGAGTGGCACCGTGGTGGCAGTCAGCAGCAACGCCGAGTACTCGTTCAGCAAGCCGAACCGGACAGGCATCACGCTGCTCGCCGGGCTCGGGGTGGAGGGCGACGTGCACGCCGGGGTGACGGTCAGGCACCGCTCGCGCGTCGCCCAGGACCCGACCGTGCCCAACCTGCGCCAGGTGCACCTGATCCACCGCGAACTGCTCGCCGAGCTCGCCGAGTCCGGCTTCGACGTGGCGCCGGGGGCGCTCGGCGAGAACATCACCACCGAGGGCGTGGACCTGCTCGGGCTGCCGGTCGGCGCGGTGCTGCGGATCGGGCCGGAGGCGGAGGTGGAGGTCACCGGTCTGCGCAATCCGTGCGTGCAGATCGAGAACTACCGGGCGGGGCTGCTGAAGCAGGTCGTCGGCCGGGCCGAGGACGGCACGCTGGTGCGGCGGGCCGGGATCATGGGCGTGGTGCGCGCGGGCGGGCCGGTGCGGCCCGGGGACGCGATCACCGTGGTACTGCCGGAGGGGCCGCACCGGGCGCTCGACCGGGTCTGATGCCTGTGGGCCGATACCCCCACCCCGTACATGGAAGAGGCCCTCCGGCCATGACCGGAGGGCCTCTTCGTGCGTGCGCCGCCGCCGTGGTTCAGGAGCGGACCAGCCGGGCGATGGCCTGGTTGGCCTCCCGGATCTTGGCGTTGGCCTCCTGGCCGCCCTCGGCGATGGCGTCGCGGACGCAGCATTCGATGTGCTCGTCCAGGAGTTGCAGGGCGAAGGACTGGAGGGCGCGGCTGGCGGCCGATACCTGGGTGAGGACGTCGATGCAGTAGGTGTCCTGCTCGACCATGCGCTGCAGGCCGCGGATCTGGCCCTCGATGCGGCGGAGCCGCTTGAGGAAGTCGTCCTTGTGGGGGCTGTAGCTGGCCATGGCCGTCTCCGGTTCCTGCGCGGTGAGGAGTTCGCTCACTCTACCGGGGCGCGGTGGGAGGGGAGCCGGCCCGGACGTCCGGGGGCGCCGTCCGGGCCGACGGGCGGTCAGGCGCCGATCCGGCCGATCAGGGCGTAGCCGGCCTCGTCGATGGCGGCGGCGACGTCGGTGTCGGCCAGCGGCGCGGTGCTGTCGACGGTGACCTGGCCGGTGGCGAGGTCGACCGCGACCTCGGTGACACCGGCGACCTTCTCCAGCTCGGCGGTCACCGAGCTGACGCAGTGGCCGCAGGTCATGCCCTTCACCTGGAAGACGGCGCGCTCGGCGGCGGCGGTGGCGGGGGCCTTGCCGGCGCCGGTCCCGCACGAGCCGCAGCAGGAGCCCCCGGTGGAGGACGACTCGACGGTGACGGTGGTCTCGCTCATGGTTGTGCTCCTGTCGTCGGTGCGTGCGGCGCCTTCCGGAGTGGTCCCGGGCGGCTACTTCGCTTGGAACATACCATACCCCCCTAGGGTAAGTGGAAAGGTCGCGGCGAACCCTGCTCCAGCGCTTCGGTGTTCAGTCCGGAGCCGGTCCGCAGGTGGGGC
Organism: Kitasatospora aureofaciens; assembly: GCF_001188955.3. Taxonomy (GTDB): domain Bacteria; phylum Actinomycetota; class Actinomycetes; order Streptomycetales; family Streptomycetaceae; genus Kitasatospora; species Kitasatospora aureofaciens. Next base: position 206,957 of record NZ_JPRF03000012.1, read on the forward strand.
CGGTACGGCGCCGGCGACCCCAGCGCGATGAGCGCCGGTGTGGCCAGCCGCACCGCGAACCGCAGCCGGGGAGCCGGTCGCAGCAGCCGCCGCCTCAGCTGCCTCGCCGGTCGCCGGTCGCCGGACGCGTGGCCACAGTGGCGGCAGGGGAGTTCGACGACCGCACGCTCCGTCGTCCACCGCACCCCGGCCGGGTAGCGGATGGCGCCGGGCCTCAGCGGACGGTGACCTGGATGGACTTGGTGACGTCGCACCTCAACGCCACACGGTTCGGCGCGTCGGGGGCGCAGTCGACCTCGTTGCCGAACGCCCAGGTCAGGGTGGTGGTTCCGGGCGCCAGGGCGGTGAACGTCCGGTCGAACTCCGAGGCGCAGCCGGGCGCGGGCGGGTTCGACGAGCAGGAGCTGATGACGACGTCCGGACCGTTCCGCAACACGGCGCCGTCGGCCGGTGAGGTGAGGTACCAGTTCTTGGGCCGGGCACCCCCGGTCATCCTGACGCCGAGCTGCTGCCCGACGGCCAGGTCCACCGTGCTGTTCGGGTAGGCGGAGGTGGCGTACCCGGCTTCGGACTCGGCAGGGAGGGAGACCTCGGTCTGCGGCCGGGCGGGGGAGTCGGTGGCGGTCGTGCTGGTCGTCGGGTCGGACCACCATCCGTTGAGGTAGGAGACGAGCAGTACGGCGGCGGCCAGGAGCACCACCGCACCGGAGACGATGCGGCGCATCACTCGCCCTCACCCCGGACGTCGCGACGCATGGTGATGAGCAGCGCGACCTCGGCCAGCCAGCGTGCGAAGACGACTTCGCGCTGGAGGTTCGCCCCGGCGCCCGCCGCCGCGCGCAGCCAGCCGCGGACGAGTTCGCCCGCCTCCCGGCCGATGACCGGCTCGGGCAGGTCGAGCGCGGCGCTGAAGCCGCCGGTGCGGACGTACTGGGCGAGGAAGCCCAGCGGATAGGGGCCGATGCGCAGGGCCTCGGCCTGGTAGGAGGCGGCGATCGCGGCCTCGCCGAAGAGCACCTGGCGCGTGACGCCGTCGATCAGCAGGCCGCGGGTGATGGCGGCCTCCACGTCGTAGCCGTGCATCAGTTCGGCGTCCGGGAGGACGTTGGTCATTTCGGCAGCTCCACGCCGTAGGGCCGGTTGATGTTCACGGTGTCGGTGAGGCCCCCGTCGTTCAGGTGGTTGTGGATGAACTGGTCCTCGGTCACCCATACCGACTGGCCCCACGGGTTGTAGACCTGCAGCCGGTCGCCGTCACGGGCCACGATCACCATCTGGTGGTAGCTGCCGTCCTTGCCGGCGTTCTTGCTGGCCTCGTCGTAGGCGCAGAACGGCACCGGTTTGCCCTCGTCCAGGGCCTTCTCGATCCGGTTGACGGCCGCGCGCCGGTCGTCGTCGGTGTTGAGGTCGACGTACTCGTAGGTCGAGCCGGTGGCCTTGCCGAGGTTCTGGTTGGCGAGGAAGGTGTTGCCCTTGGGGCCGATCCCGCCGCCGTTCTCCGGGTAGATCTTCTGGTCACCGTTGGCCAGCTGGCCCTGCTGGTACTGATTGATGAAGAGCTGCTGGAGCCGCTGCTTGAAGTACTCCGGCGCGTCCGCTCCCGGGACGTCGGGCATGTTGCCGGTGGTGACCTGGAGCATCGACACCGGGTCGAGCTTGAGGCTCGCGACCACCGTGGAGGCCGCGACGCAGTCGCCGACGTTGCGCTGGCTGTAGACGTCGTAGCCGTCGAGGATCTGGGCGCCCTTGTAGGTGAGCAGGGTCTTGTGGGTGGTGGACTCCTCCTGGAGGGGGTCCGTACTGAGGCCCGGGACCAGGTGTTGGGACAGCCAGGCGGGGTCGTCGCCGTGGGGGTGGATCAGCGCGGCGAACTGCTGGACGTCGGCGACCGAGTGGCCCGCGGCCAGCGCCTTCCAGAGGTATGCGGCCTCCTCCGGCGACTTGGCGCCGGACAGCAGGCTCTGGAAGGCGGCCTGGTCGGCGCCGTTCATCACGGACATGAACTCCTTGGCACGGTCGAGCTGGTTGTCCGTAAGGATGTAGTCGCCGTCCGCACCTCCGCCCGGGCCCTTCTCGTTCGCCAGGACCAGGGCCGCGAGCGGATCGATCGTCCCTTGTCCGGCGCGCTCGGTGCGGGCCTTGGCGGCGAGCTGGTTGATCAGGCTCGCGGTGCGGGTGCCGCTGCTCTCCGCCCGCTGGGCGGCCGAGATCCTGGTTCCCACGGCGATGTCGGCCGGTCCGATGGCGGCGACGGCCTTCTCGGTGTCGAAGGCGTCCTGGCCGAGTGTCTTCTGAACGTTCTGCAGGGCGGTGATGCCCTGGGCGTCGGTGTTCTGGGCACCTTCGAGGTCGTCCGCCCAGGCGTTCAGCTGGGTAGCGGCCTGCTCCAGGGTCTTCCGGGAGACGGTCAGTTCGCTGGCCAGCGCCAGGACGGCCTGGGTGGCGTTCTCGGCGACCGAGCCGGTCCAGGCGTTGGGGAGCTTGGCCGTGGCGACCGATTCGAGATCGGCGGACGCCTGGGCGTAGGCCTTGGCGGTTTCCGAGTAGGCCTTCGCCCGCTCGCGTATCGCGCCGGGGTTGCCAGCCGGCCCGGCCACGGCCAGGGCCTTGTCGATGGCGCCGAGCAGTTCCACCCCGACGAAGGGGCCGACGCTGGGGTGGGTGATGGCCTGCTGCGCCTTCTGCAGGTCCGCGACCTTGCTCATCGGGCCTGCTTCGGGGAGAGCGAGGCGGTGACCTTGGTCTCCGCGGCGCGGTAGTTGGCGCTGGTGGCCGACATCTTCTGGACCAGTTCACCCACCGCTCGCTGGGTGACGTGCAGTTCCTGCCCCCAGTTGGTGTCGAACCCCGACCACGCCTGGTCCACCCCGAACTCGCCGAAGTCGGCGGACTGGGAGGGTTTTTGCGCGGTGTAGGCCTGGTTGGCATTCGTGAGGTCGGTCGCGACGTTGCCGAGTGCCGTCGTCACGCCGTCCAGTGCGTCGGGCTTGACCGTGTACCCGGTCGGGTTGTCCCCCATCGATCGATCCCCCTGTAGTCCCCTCGCTCGCCGTGATCGAGCGAGCGCGATCGACGAGCATAGACGCTGCCGGAGGGACCGCGGTTGCGGTTCGGTCCAGCCGGCCGGGCTTCGCCGCCCGCACGCCGGCCTCGAAGCGGCCTGAGGCGCCGAGTTCCTGCATCACCCCGGACAGCAGGCGGCTGAGGGTTCTGAGGCCGCGGTCGGAGCCCGCCACAACGTGTCGGCCGCGACCCTGCTCTGCCTGCTCGGCGCGTTACGGTTCGTGAATACCCCGTACGGGTATATGGTCGGGTTGCCGGCCGGTGCCCGAGGAAGGCGGACGACCACATGCACGCGATCCTGCACGCGCTGTCCATCGCCGGATCGATGACCTGGGAGATCACCTGGGCGCTGATCCTCGGCTTCCTGCTCTCCGCCGTCGTCCAGGCGGTGGTCCACAAGTCCACGGTGGTGCGGCTGCTCGGCGACGACCGGCCGCGCACCCTGGCCGTCGCCTCGGCGCTGGGCGCGGCCTCGTCCTCCTGCTCCTACGCGGCCGTCGCGCTGGCCCGCTCGCTGTTCCGCAAGGGTGCGAACTTCACGGCGGCGATGGCCTTCGAGATCGCCTCCACGAACCTGGTGGTCGAACTCGGCGTCATCCTCGCCCTCTTGCTGGGCTGGCAGTTCACGGCGGCCGAGTTCGTCGGCGGACCGGTGATGATCCTGCTGCTGGCACTGCTGTTCCGGTCGCTGCTGCGGGACCGGCTGCTCCAGGAGGCCCGGGAGCAGGCCGAGTTCGGCCGGGCCGGGTCGATGGAGGGGCACGCGGCGATGGACATGTCGGTGGCCGGGCCCGGCTCCTTCGCCCGCCGCCTGCTCTCCCGCCAGGGCGTCACCTCGGTGTCGCACGTGTTCGTGATGGAGTGGGCGGCGATCCTCAAGGACCTGGTGATCGGCCTGCTGATCGCGGGCGCGATCGCGGCGTGGGTCCCGGACTCGTTCTGGCAGGCGTTCTTCTTCGTCGACCACCCGCTGGCGGCCAAGCTCTGGGGGCCGCTGGTCGGGCCGCTGGTCGCGATCGCGTCGTTCGTCTGCTCGATCGGCAACGTACCGCTGGCGGTGGTGCTGTGGAAGGGCGGGATCAGCTTCGGCGGGGTGGTCGCGTTCATCTTCGCGGACCTGCTGATCCTGCCGATCCTCAACATCTACCGGAAGTACTACGGGACTCGGATGGCCCTCTTCCTGCTGGGCACGTTCTACGCGGCGATGGTGGCCGCCGGGTACGTGGTCGAGTTCGTCTTCGGCGGGCTGGGGCTGGTGCCGAACCAGAGGGAGGCGGAGATCCCGATGGCGGGCGTCGAGTGGAACTACACCACCTGGCTCAACATCGCATTCCTACTGCTGGCGCTGGGGCTGGTCGTCCGCTTCTTCCGCACCGGCGGCGCCGCGATGCTGCGCATGATGGGCGGCGCCCCGGACGCGGACGAACACGCGGGCCACGAGCACCAGGGCGACCACTGAGCGGAGTCCGGCCCACGCAGCCGACCTCGGCGGTCGACGTCCCGCCCGGGCTCGCGCGCACCCGCGCCCCGTGCCGTGCACGCACACCTCCGGCCCGGATGGGGGCGTGGTTCAGAGCGCGAGCCAGCCGGCCCGGACCGCGCGCACGCCGGCCTGGAAGCGGCTGCGGGCGTCGAGGCGCTCCATGAGGTCGGTGGCGATGCGGCGGGCGGTGCGGGGCGAGACGCTCAGGCGCTTGGCGATGGCGTCGTCGGTGTGTCCGTCGGCCAACAGGGCCAGCGTGGTCCGCTCCTGGGCGGTGAGGCCGTGTTCGTCGGGCCGGGCGGCGGCGCCGAGCGGCTGGGCGCCCGCCCAAACGGTCTCGAACAGGGCGCACAGCGCGGTCAGCATCCCCTGGCCGGTGAGCACGACGGCTCCTGCGGCGGTGTCGTCGCTGTGGACCGGGATGACGGCGGTGGTCCGGTCGACCACGATCATGCGGGTCGGGAGCGCGGGCGCGGTGCGGACCTGGCCGCCGTGGGTGGCGAGCCAGTTGACGTACTCGACGGTGTGCGGACTGTTGCGGACACTGTCCAGGTAGACGGTCCGCATCCGGATGCCGCGCCCCAGCAGGTCAAGGTCCAGGGGCTTGGCGGCCTCGATGTTCTCCGGCTTCTGTCCGCCGTCGGGCGCGAAGGTCATGACTTCCTCGCGCACCTCCCGGGTGAGCAGGGTGAGCCGGTCGCGGATCTGGTCGAGGCCGGTGAGCTGCTCGACGCCGGGGTGGTTCCCGGCCGGCCGGAGGTCGGCGTACTCGGAGATGAGCTGCGCCGCCGCGGCGCGGGAGGCTTCGATCCGCAGCTGCTGTGCGGCGAGCTCGGCCTGCTGGCGGGCCATCAGGATCTCCATCCCGATCTCGGGGGAGACGGCCCGCAGTTCACCCTCGCGGTCCGCGGAGGGGCGCAGCAGGGCCAGTTCGCTGAGAGTGTCCAGAGCCTGCCTGATCTGCTGCTCGGGCAGGGACAGGCGTGCGCCGAGAGCGCGGACGCCCTCCTGTGGATGGGCGAGCATCGCCCGGTAGACCGCCTCCGAGACCTTGTCCAGGCCCAGTGCCGTGAGCATTCCCCGCCCCACCCCCGTGAAGAACCCGCGTTCGAACGCACGCGATCATTCCACATCCGCGGCGCACTGTGTCACGGGCCGGGTGGACGGTTCCGGCCAAGGCCCCAACCGTCCCGGGCCATCCTCTTCACGCCATTTGCCCACTTCGGCACGCTCGGTCCATGTACCTCGTTCACGCCGCCTTGCAGCCGGTCCCGCCCGGGCGTCCGCTCCCCGCTGACGCCCGCGAGCTCCTGCGGTCCGCCGTGCGCCCGGAGGACCGGGTCGAGCACGTCGTCGTCCACCCGGAGGCCTTCCCGGATCCGGTGCTCGGTGTCTACCTGCTCGCCGACTCCCTCGCCGCCGCCGAGAGCCGGACCGCCGGGTTCTGCCGTCGCGCGCTGGCGACCGTGCCCGAGTTCGCGGGGTGGACGGCGACGAAGGTCGCCGCACCGCTCGTCACGCCGTTCTACGAGCGCCTGCTGTCCGCCCCGGCCGGTCCTGGCCGGAACGGTCCAGGGACGTTTCCGTCCAGCTGAGAACCCTTCCACCCACTCTGACCAGCGGCGAAGCTAGTGGACGTCGGAAGGGGACACCGCCCGGACGACAACCGGAGGACCGGAGGAGGCGTCACCGCGGGACGCCCACGCCGGATCCCCGCTCCACTCCGTCGCACCCGAAGAGGACACCGTCATGCTCCGCACCGTCACCGCCAAGGCCACCGCGGTCGCCACCCTCGCCCTCGCCGTCCTGGCTCCCGCCGTCGCCGCCGCCCAGGCCGCGCCCGCTCAGCCGGTCATCACCGCCCAGGCCGACAACATGATCTGGGGCTGACCCGCAGCCCCACCCGGTCCGGCGCGGAACCAACGCGGCTGCTCCTGCAGGGCAGCCGCCCATCATCCGCCCGCACCACGCCTGCCGTTCGGTGTCTCGCCACGCCGGACCATGCCCGCCGTGCCCGGCGCTTCTCGTCGTCCTGCTGTTGCGCGGATCCGCCGTGTCCGCGACGCCTCCTGCACTCACAACCGGAGTCCACTCGTGCCTTTCGGCCAGTCCAAGATCGTTCGTACCGCTGTCGCCACCTCCCTCGCCGCAGCTGCCGCTATCTCAGCCCTCTCGGTCACCACCACCGCACAGGCGGTCGGCACATCCTCGGTCGGCGGTGACATCTCCCGCGACGAGATCATCGCCCGCGCCCAGAACTGGGTCGACCAGGCCGTCCCGTACAGCCAGACCTCCTGGCACTCCGACAGCAACGGTTCCTACCGCCAGGACTGCTCGGGGCTGGTCTCCATGGCCTGGCACCTCGGCAGCAGCCGTGTGACCTCCACCCTGGACGACGTGTCGACCCCGCTCGGCAGCCTGGACGACCTGCGCCCCGGCGACATGATCGACAACATCACGACTCACGTCGTCCTCTTCACCGGCTGGACGGACGGCAGCCACACCACCGCCAACATCATCGAGGAACCGAAGCCCGGCCTGACCGCCCGCCGGAACACCTACTCGCGCAGCTACCTGCTCAACAACGGCTACAAGCCCTACCGCTACGACCGGACGATCGACAGCGTCCCGCTGCCGCCCAAGCCCGCGGTGGCGCCCTGGCGCGCCCAGCTCCTGGTGAACGGCGGCGGCGACGTGTTCCACACCACCCGGCTGTCGGACGGCAACTGGACGGCCTTCGGAAACGTCGAGTCGCAGGCCGGCGACATCGGCGGTGTCCAGTCGATCGCCGACGCCGGCATCGACGGCAACACCCATGTGCTGGCGGTCGGCGGGGACGGCGGCCTCTACCACGCCGTCCGCCACTCCGACGGCAGCTGGGACCGGTTCGCGAACGTCGGCTCGGAGGCCGGCACGCTGACCAACATCTCGAAGATCTCCGCTGTCTCCATCGGCGGCGACCTGCACGTCGTGGCGGTGGCCGACGGGAAGGTCTTCCACACCGCCCGTCTCGCCAACGGCACCTGGATGCGGTTCGCCGACATCTCCGGGCAGGCAGGCGCCATCGGCACGGTCACCAGTGCGTCGGCCGCCAACGTCAACGGCCAGCTGCAGGTTGTCGCGGTCTCCGGGGGCCGCGTGAGCCACACCATCCGCGACGTGTCCGGGGCCTGGAGCGCGTGGGGCGACGTGTACGGGGCTGCGGGCGACATCGGCAGTGCCCAGGACGTCGCGATCGCGGGCACCGGCGGCGACATGCAGATCATCGTGGTGACCGGCAACGGCCAGCAGTACCACGCCGCCCGCTACGCATCCGGCTCCTGGCAGCAGTTCAACGCGCTCGCTCCGGTGATCGGCTCCTTCACGGCCAACCGGGTCAGCGTGGCCACCGTGGACGGCGAGCTCCAGGCCGCGTTCATCACCAACGACGACCGCATCATGCACACCATCCGCGACGGTTCCGGCAGCTGGGACCCGGCGGCCGCGGTCAACCTGAGCGGCGTCAGCGGAAACCACTACGCCGTCTCGATCACCGGCACTGCCGGCTGAACCGCGACGAGGGGCACGGCGGGCGCCGCCACCACGCGCACGCCCGCCGGCCCCGGCACACGCACGAGCCGTCGCCCCCACCCCCTGCCGCCCACGCCCCCAGAAAGGGACTCCCGATGCCCCGCCCCGCCCGGACCTCGCGCCTTACCGCCCTCGCCACCGCCTCGCTCGCAGCCCTCGGTGTCGTCACCGCCGCGGCGGGCTCCGCCCACGCGGCCTCGGTCGCCACGTGGGACCGGGTCGCCCAGTGCGAGAGCACCGGCAACTGGAGCATCAACACCGGGAACGGCTACTACGGCGGTCTGCAGATCAACCTCCACAACTGGCGCTACTACGGCGGCTTGAACTACGCCGCCCGTCCGGACCTGGCCACCAAGCAGCAGCAGATCCTCATCGCCGAGAAGCTCCTCGCCGACCAGGGCGCTGGCGCCTGGTCGTGCGCGCCGGGCACCGGCCTCGCCACCGACCGCACGGACCCGTACCCCGCTCCCACCCCTGCTCCGGCACCGACTTGGAAGTCGCAGGTACTGGTGAACGGTGGCGGCGGGATCTACCACGCGATCCGCGACGCGTCCGGCAACTGGTCGGGCTTCGCCAACGTCGCCGCCCAGACCGGGGACATCGGCCCCGTCGGCTCGCTGGCCGATGCCGGGATCAACGGCGACACGCACGTGGTGGCGGTCGGCGGCAACGGCGACATCTACCACGCCGTCCGGTTCGCCGACGGCCAGTGGGGTGCCTTCGGCGACGTCAGCTCGCAGGCCGGGTCCCTGAGCTCGGTGACCAAGGTGTCGGCCGTATCGGTCGGTTCGGAGCTGAACGTGCTGGCGGTCGCGAGCGGCCGGCTGTTCCACACGGTGCGTCACGCGGACGGTACGTGGACGGCATTCGGTGACGTCCAGTCGCAGGCGGGCCTGCTCCCGGCGGCGGTGACCAGCGCATCCGAGGCTTCTGTGAACGGCCAGCTGCAGGTGGTGGCCGTGGCCGGCGGCCGGGTGTACCACTCGATCCGCGCTGCCGACGGCACCTGGAGCGCCTGGGGCGACGTGTACTCGATGGCCGGAGACGCGGGTGCCGCGACCGACGTCGCCATGGCCGGAACCGGTGCCGACATGCAGATCGTCATCGCGTCGAACGGGGGCGCGAAGCAGTACCACGGTGCCCGCCTCGCCAGCGGTCAGTGGATGCCGCTGAGCGACCTGGCGCCGGTCGCGGGCTCGTTCACCACGACGTCGGTGAGCGTCGCATCGGTTGCGGGCGAGCTCCAGGCCACCTTCGTCACGACGGACAACCGCGTCCTGCACGCGATCCGCCACACCGACGGCAGCTGGCAGAACGCCACCGCCGTCAACCTGACCGGCGTCTACGGCAACCACTACGCCGCCAGCATCACCGGGACGCTCTGAGCGGAGGCGGCCAAGGGCTTGCTTAGAAATCCGGGGCGTGCGCGAGAAGTCGGCTCGGCCGACTTCTCGCGCGCCGTGCTCATTGCGTGGGGTCAGGTGGGCGGCAGCAGATCGCTCTCGCTGACGGTGTACGTCAGCGGGGGATAGCTGAAGTCCGTTTCCTGGTTCTCACGGCGCCGCAGTCGGTAGAACTCGCGCCGCTGGTCGTCGTCGGCCGAGGTGAGGCGGCTGCCCTGCGGGAGGTGCGGGTGTCCGTCGCGGAAGCGGATCACGGTCTTCGAGGTGCGGAAGGTCAGGCCCAGCCAGGTGTTGTCGGTGGTCGGGACGGGCTTGTCGAGGACGATCCTGTGGCGGAGCAGCCGGTTCGCGTCGACGGAGAACGCGATGAAGCTGTGGTGGGTGAGGGGAATCTCGAACTTCTCGCCGCCGGGCTCCTTCGGTTCGACGATCAGCTTCCTGGGCGGGGTCGCTTCCGGGTGCTGGTAGCAGGAGAAGACGGCGATGAACGAGTCGTCGGCCAGATCGAGCGCCTGGTCGGAATGGCTGCCCATGGTCGCGTAGGCGTTCGTGTAGCTCTCGATGAGGGCGTTGTTGAAGCTCAGGGGCAGCGCCGCGTGCTGCTGGATCCGGACCGCCAGCCGTTCGTGCACCGCACGGAAGCGTTGGGTCGCGGTGGCGTACCGGGTGGTGGTACGGACGAGGGGCACGCCGCCCGTCCCGTCGACCCTGGTGAGGGTGGCGCCTCGGCGGCCCTTTCCCAGGTCCTCCAAGTGGGCCGACGTGGACAGCTCCGGGAAGAGGTTCTCCTCGGCGGGCAGGGTGTAGGAGCGGATCTCGGCCGGGAAGCTAGGCGCGGGGGGCAAGGTAGTCTCCCGTGTTCATGCTGAAGAGAAACCGGTTGCCGTAGTCGACGAAGGACGAGCTGCGGTTCTCCTCGGCGTACAGCCCGCGCAGCGCGTCCATGCCGGCCTGAGTGGGGGGCTCCAGCTCGACGAGGTCACCGGCCGATTTGAGGAACGTCCGGCCGTCCTTGTGGACGGCTTCCGTGTTCGAGCAGCGCACGACGTATCCGAGGCGGGTCGGGAGCAGCTCGGCGTCCAGGGCCGAGGGCCGGATCTCGTGGGTGTAGAGGCGGTTGGTGGACAGCGGCACGAAGAACACGGACCCGGGATAGAGGGTCAGGGAGAAGTGGGAGGGGAGCGTGTCCCCATGGAGTTCCGCGGCCGAGTCCTTGAGGCGGAAGTGGAGCCTGGTCAGCGCGCTGGAGTTCTTCGTGCCGTAGTCGAAGGGGTCTTCGGCCAGAGGCTGGAGGCCGTCGAGGCGGTCGTAGAAGGTGCAGAAGGCCATGATGCCGTTGGCTGGCATGTCCTTGGTCTTGTCGGCGTGGGAGGAGATCTTGGCCTTGGACTGCTTGCGCTCGGGCGTGGCGTGGGTGTTGTGGTAGGTCTGCGCGAGGACGTGGTTCAGCGGGGCGTGGTCCCGGAAGACGGTGGCGGCCTCGCGGTTCAGGGCGTCGACGATGTCGGTGTCGGTCGGACCGAAGTTCTCGGTCGGGCCCGAGAGGTTGGTGGAGCAGCGGAGCAGGCGGAAGTGCAGTTCGTCGTCCCCGGTGCGGGTGACGGGGGTGAGGTAGATGCCGCTGCGATGGGCCGAGCCGGGTTTGGTGGACTCGGTGAGGGACTGGAAGGCGTGCTCAGCACGGATCCGGTGGAAGTGATCGGCGTCGCGTTCGAAGAAGCGGCGGTAGTAGACGCCGGCGCCGTGGACACGGATGGGTACTTGACCGAGGTCGACGAGGGGCCAGGGGGTGCCGGCGTGGTTGTGGGACAGATCGCGGATGACGAACACACGGTCGGGTGCGTGTAGTTGGCGGGCGTTGATCCGGGATATGTCGCCGCACAGGTAGACGGTCTTCTGCGCAAGGTCGGGCGAGGAGGATGCAAGGTCCTCCGGCGTGATCACAGACCCGAAGAAGTCCCTGAGCGGCGGGATCGGAGGCGCCACCAGGATGTTGCTCGCATCGTGGATGCGGGCTTCGGTGGGATCAGTTGTGTACATCGAGCGCTACCTGCCGTTCGCTGCCCGGGGAGTAGTTGCGCGAGAAGTCGGCCAGCTCGACTTCTCGCGCAGGCATGTTCAGGTGTTCGGGAGTTCGCCGGTCTTGATGGCGGCGACGAAGGCGGTCCATGCCTCGGCGGGAAAGGCGAGTGCCGGACCGTTGGGGTCCTTGGAGTCGCGGACTGGGACGATGCCGGTGAAGCCGTCAGCGACCTCGACGCAGTTGCCCTGGTTGCCGCTGAACCTGCTCTTGCGCCAAGTCGCGTGCTTCAGGCTGTCCCGACCAGGGTTGATCATTCGAGTTCCTTTGCAATCTGCGTGACAAGCCGCCGCGATGGCCCTACGTCGAGGGCTGCTGCCCGAAGCCGGTCAAAGGCCTGGTCGTAGGCTGTTACGTCGTCATCTCGTTCGAGGTAGAGGCTACTCGTCAGAGCCTCGGTGTACACCACATCGAGATCGTTCCGAACGGGGAACTCCATAATCACGAAGGAGCCCAGCACCCCGGGATGCGCGCCAGCATCGAACGGCACAACCTGCAAGGTCACGTTCGGTTCTCTCGAAGCCGCGATGAGCTGTTGCAACTGCTTCGCCATGATGGCCTTGTTGCCGACGACCCGTCGGAGCGCGGCTTCGTCCACGATCGCCCAGAGCTTGAGTGGCTCCTCCCGCCGCAGTGCGGCGTTCTGTCGCGCCAGGCGCACGTCGACGAGGGCGTTGACCTCCTCGGTTGTGCCCTCTGGCTGGAGTTTCCGCGTCACCGCCCGTGCGTAGTCGGCGGTCTGAAGCAGGCCAGGGATCAGGGACGATTCGAAGTTGCGGATCGCCACAGCCTCCGCCTCGAAGCTGATGAACGAAGCGTAGCGCTGCGAGATCACGTCGGAGTAGGGCTGCCACCACACCCTGCGCTTGCCCTCGCGTGCCAGCGTGGCGAGGGCCTCCCGGGTTTCCGGGTCGCTGATTTCGTAGACGTCGAGCAGTATCCCGACCTCGTTCGCCTTCACGCCGTGGCGGCCGTTCTCCAGTCGGCTGACCTTGGACTGGTGCCAGCCGAGTCGGGCTGCCACGTCATCCACTCTGAGGTTGAGCCCCTCTCTGATCCTCCGAAGTTCCGCGCCCAGCATTCGGCGGCGCACCGTCGGTGTTGCGGCCACGCTCCGACCTCCCCTCGTTGCGCTGTGTCGTCGGTCCCCAGTCTGGCGTGACGGAAGTGGTTTCGTCACATCAGATCCCAAAGAACATATGCACTTTGCTGGATTCGGTTGCACAAAGCCATCTGCCGACGGCACACTGACGGAGTGTGCTGCATATAGCCACACAGCGTGATCCTGGCGGATCTTCGCTCGGGCATTCCCATGCCTCTCGCCGCCCTCGGGATCGCGATCTCTCCCACCGCACCCCCGGAGGCCCCGCCATGCCCGGAATGTTGGAGAAGCCGCCCGCCCCTCCGCTCGACTTCTCGTGGTGGTTGCCCAGGCACCACAAGTCCGCCGGCTTCGCCCGGCGGCTGCTCCGCACCTTCCTCGCCGAAGAGCCGGGCGCCGAACGCTTCCTGGACGACGGCCAGTTGGTGCTCGGCGAACTCGTCGCCAACTCCGTCCTCCACGCCAAGACCCCGCCGGGGCGGCTCGTCTTCATCCGCCTCTCGCTGTGCCCCGACTCGCTCCGCATCGAGGTGCACGACGCCGACGCCAACCAGCCCGCAGCGCACCCCGCCACCGAGGAGGCCGAGACGGGCCGTGGCCTCTGGCTCGTCTCCCAGCTCGCCGCGAGCTGGGGCTGCCGGCCGCGTCCCGGTGGCATCGGCAAGGTGATGTGGGCGCTACTCGAAGGGGGCGACGCGCAGTGAGTGCCGAACTCCCCTTCCCCGTCTCGGTCGAGATCAAGGGCATCACCGAACCCGCCACCTTCACCAGGCTCACCGACGCCCTCGACGCCGTCCGCACCAGCCTCGCCCGGCTCCCGCTGGACGCCGACCAGGCCGCCTACCTCGCCGGCCTGTTCAGCGACGCCTCCGCCAGCCGGATCGCCCACCAGCTGGTCGAGTTCGGTGCGGTGCGCGCGATCGCCTACATCGGCGTCGAGTCCGCCCACCCGATCCACCTGCGCGTGACGGACCCCGAGTGAGCGGGCGTCTCACCTGGGCCCGCATCGAGATGTGGTGGTGCCTCAGCGCCCAGTTCTCCCGCCCGGTCCGCGCCCTGAGCCCACGACGCCGATCCGCCCACACCGAGATGCAGTTCTGGGCGGCCACCCCGGGCAACGCCGAGGCCCTCCTCCGCGCCGTGCTCCGGCAAGCCGCCCGCCACCCGTCCGGATGAGCCAAGACGCCGGGCGATCCGACGCGGATCGCCCGGCCTCTCCTCAAGGGGTGACGTGCACGCCCGGCACGACCTCGAACGGCCGATCAGACCACGGGCGGCCCCGCCTCGATGCGGCGCAGTACCGGGAGGAGACGGTCCAGGTCCGGGCCGGTCTGGATCTGTCGCTCGTCCCACCAGGTCGCGCCGGCGTCGTGCAGGGGACCGATCACGTCCTTGGCCTTCGCCGCGTCCGGAGGTGTGGCACCGCCGAGCACGAACTCGAAGGGGCGCTCGGCGTCGGCCGTACGGTGCTTACGCACATAGCCGACCAGTTCGCGTACTTCCGCCACGTCCGGCACGTGCCCGTGCCGGGCCGTCTCGAAGAGCGGCACCGCGCCGTCCCACCGCGCTGCCCGCCGCATCGGCGCGCGGCGCGGCCAGAACCCCCCGATCCACACCGGCGGACCGGGTCGTTGCACGGTGGCGGGCAGCAACGTCACGTCCCGGACCTCGTAGTGCCCGCCGTGGTGGTTCACCGGCTCGCCGGACCAGAAGTGCCGCAACAGCTCCAGTCCCTCGTCCAGCCGCTCGGCGAGAAGTCGTGGTTCGGCGGCGTCGCCGAAGCTGCGGTATTCGTCCTCGACCGGACCGCCCAGGCCGGCGGCGAAGATCACCCGGCCGCCGCTGAGGTGGTCCAGGGTGGCCACCTGGCGGGCCAGTTGCTGTGGACGATAGCGGGGGACCGGCGTCAGTAGTGTGCCCAGTCGGATCCGGGAGGTCGCCAGCGCGGCCGCGGTCAGCAGCATCCAAGGGTCTCCGAAGGGGCGCCCCTGGTGCTGCCGGTGCAGTACGTGGTCCCAGACGAAGAGCCCGTCCCAGCCCGCCTGTTCGGCGGCAGCCGCAACGGTCGCGACGTTACGGGGGTCGGCGAAGTCACCGAAGTTCGGGATGTTGACGGAGAAGCGCATCCCAGCAGGATGCGCAGCCGGCCGCGGAGCGGCAACCGGATTCGGAAACCGGGCCTCCCGGCAGGCCTCGGACTCTCCTCAGGAGGCGTCAGTCCCCTCGAAGCCACGGAAGGTGCCCGATCGGTCAGCAGCGTCGGCGAACTCCGCGAAGTCCATGTTGGCGATGCTGAGGTTGGCTGACACATCCGGAAACCACCGCGCCGGGACCCTGAACGTTCGCCCGGGTTCGTCCGCGAGGTCGACGGCCAGCAGTGGGTGCTCGGGGCCCTCCATCGCGGTCGGGTCCGCCAGGAACAGGTGGATGACCCGGTCGTCCTCGTCCGCGGCGGCTTCTTCGTCGAGGAGTGTTCGGACGCTCACGCCGGCGAAGCGGAGGTCGCTGACATATGTGGCATGGGTGTACTCGTCGGCAGCGTCGAGCGCGGTGCGTAGTGCGTCCCAGGCTTCGTCGTCACCGAAGTCGGTGCGCAGGACCAGTGAAGTCAGATCATCATCAGGCTGGGGCAAGGGCATGGGCGGGATCGTCTCACCCGACGCCGACATCCCTACGCTTCGAGGGCGTCGGCGCGTCCGGTCAGCTCCTCCGCGATGTCGTCCCAGTCGGGGCCGTGGGAGTAGAGGCTGTTCGCGGCCTCGCGCAGCAGGGCCGGGTCGTCGGGGCACTGGAGGAGGAGCAGCCGGTGGGCGAGGTTGCGGACCCAGACCGGGAGGTAGCCGTCGACCACGTGGGGGCAGAGGGTCCGTAGCATGGCCAGGATCTCGTCCGGGCCGGCGAAGGTCAGCAGTTCGGTGAAGTAGGACTCCTCGTGCTGCCACGGCGCGTCGCACGCGGGTGTCGGTCCGTACTCGTCGCCCCAGAGGCAGCGGGCGAGGTCGGTCAGGGTGTGGCGCATGCCCGGAGCCTACGGCTGCCGGTGGGGTGTGAGTGGTCTGCCGGTGCGGTGTGAGCGGCCGGCGCCAAGCTGGTGCGCATGACCGAGATTCTCGCGCAGTCCGACTGCGGCCACGCCATCAGCGCGTTCGTCGACGGATCCGGACCGACCCTGCTGGTGGTGCACCCCGGGGGTGGCGATGCGACGACCTGGGGCGGCGTCGTCCGCCACCTCGTCGACGACTTCCGGGTCGTCAGGATCCGCCGCCGGATCTACGCTTCCCCGGCCGGCATCGCCCTGTCGCACTCGATGGCTGCCGAGGCCGCCGACGTCACCGCCGTCGCGGATCTCCTGGAGCCGCCCGTGCTGCTTGTGGGTCACTCCTCCGGCGCCGTCGCCGCGCTGGAGGCCGCCCTGCTGCGCCCGTCGGCGTTCGCCGGGCTGTGGCTCTACGAACCTCCGCTGCCCACCCGGGAGTTGATCGCGGGGGCGGCAGGCGTCCGGGCCCGTGCCGCGCTCGACGGGGGCGATCCGATGGAGGCGATGCGGATCCACATGCGGGACATCGTCCGCGTGCCCGGGGGCCTGGTCGACGCCATGTTCGCCGACCCGCAGATGCGGGCGGCGCTGTCCCCGTGCGCGGCGGCGCAGATCGCGGAGGACGAGGCGATCGACGCGCTCGGCGTCGGGATCGACCGCTTCGCGACGCTCGGGACGCCGACGACGCTGATCGAGGGCGAGCTCAGCCCTGCCCATCTGCGCGAACGCCTGGCCGACCTGGCGGCGGTCCTGCCGGATGCGCGGGTCGTCACGCTCGCCGGCCAGGGGCACGCCGCCCACATCACCGCTCCCGGGGCCCTGGCCGACAGCATCCGGGACGCGGCGGCGCGGGTTCTCCGTCCGTGACCGTCGGCCTCACCCGGTGGCTGCCGCTGTGCGTGGCGGGAGCCACCGGGTGATCCGGTCGAACAGGTCCGTCAGCGGTTCGGCGACGTCCCGACCGAACTCGGTGAGCCCGTAGGTGACCTGGGGCGGCGTCGTCGGCTCGACCTCGCGCCGGACCAGGCCGTCCCGGACGAGGGTCCGCAGGGTCTGGGAGAGCATCTTCTCGCTGACGCCCTGGATGCTCTCGCGCAGTTCGTAGAACCGGAGGTCGCCGCCGCGTAGGGAGATCAGCACCCAGATGCCCCACCTGCTGGTCACGTGGTCGACCATGTCGCGGGCGGGGCAGTCGGTGTGAAACACGTCATACCGGCGCCCCGGCTCGACCTGCGTGTGCTGCATGCCTTCCTTCATGCCATGAGCTTACTTAAAGGTATGTCCTTACGAAAAGTTAGCCCGAGTCCTAGCGTCGGGACCACGGACGACATTCGACAAGGAGCTGATCATGATCGTGGTGACCGGGGCGACCGGGAACATCGGCCGGCCGTTGACGCGGGCGCTGGCCGAGGCGGGTCGGGAGGTGGTGGCGGTGTCGCGGCACCGGGCGGCGGTGCCGGACGGCGTGCGCCACGTGGTGGCCGATCTGGCCCGGCCGGGCGAACTCACGGCCGTCCTGCCCGGCGCGGAGGCGCTGTTCCTGCTGCTGTCCGGGGACCTGCACGCCCAGGCGGCCCGCCCGGCCGACCTCATCGGCGAAGCCGTGGCCGCCGGGGTCCGCCGGGTGGTGCTGCTCTCCACCCAGGGAGTGGTGACCAGGCCCTTCGGCCCGACGCGGATCGCGATGCGCGGGCTGGAGGACGTGCTGCGGGACTCCGGCCTGGAGTGGGCGATCCTGCGGCCGGGCGGCTTCGCCTCCAACGCCCTGTGGTGGGCCGAGTCCGTCCGTGCCCAGCGGCTCGTGGCCGCGCCCTTCGGCGACGTCGGTGTGCCGGTCATCGACCCGGCGGACATCGCCGAGGTCGCGGCGGCCGCTCTGCTGGACGACCGACACATCGGCGGTGAGTACGAGCTGACCGGGCCGGAGGTGGTCACTCCGCGGCAGCAGACGGAGGCCCTCGCCGCCGCGCTGGGCTCGCCGGTGCGCTTCCACGAGCTCACCCGCGACGAGGCCAGGGCCGCCATGAGCCGGAGCATGCCGGCGGAACTCGCGGACGACACCCTGGACATCCTCGGTTCCCCGAGCCCGGCCGAGCTGCGCGTCAGCCCGGACGTCGAGCGGGTCCTCGGCCGGGCTCCGCGTCCGTTCGCCGACTGGGCCGTGCGCAACGTCGCCGCGTTCCGCTGACCGGACGGGTGGGCGCAGCGAGGTGCCGGGCGATCCGCTGGGGATCGCCCGGCACCTTCCGTACGGGCGTGATCAGTGCTGGTCCTCGGTCGCTGGAGCAGTGGCGCCGTCGGCGGTGACGGTGAAGGCGGCGGTGTGGGCGGAGGGGTAGCGGGCGGAGCTTGCGGGCAGTACCCCCGGGGGGTATAAAGGAATCCGACGCCCGATACCCCCAGTGGGTATGATGGGCCCGGCCGCGGACGCACCTTCGCACGACCTCGAAGTACCGACTGTCACGAGGAGCAACGATGACCACGCAGGCACCCGCCTCCACGGAGGTGGAACTCTCGATCGGCGGAATGACGTGCGCCTCGTGCGCGGCCCGCATCGAGAAGAAGCTCAACCGGATGGGCGGCGTCTCGGCCAGCGTCAACTACGCCACCGAGAAGGCGAAGGTCACCTTCGAGGGCGAGGTGGAGGTCGCCGACCTGATCGCCACCGTCGAGGCCACCGGTTACACCGCCGCCCTGCCCGAGCCCCCGGCCACCGCCGGCGTCCCGGACGCCGGGCAGGGCGAGTCCGCCGACGAGCTGGCCCCGCTGCGCCAGCGGCTGTTCACCGCGCTGGCCCTGGCCGTCCCGGTGATCGCGATGGCGATGGTGCCGGCCCTGCAGTTCGACAACTGGCAGTGGCTCTCGCTGACCCTCGCCGCCCCGGTCGTCACCTACGCCGCCTGGCCGTTCCACCGGGCCGCGTTCACCAACGCCCGGCACGGCGCCGCGACGATGGACACCCTGGTCTCGCTCGGTACGGGCGCCGCGTTCCTGTGGTCCCTGTGGGCGCTGTTCTTCGGCGACGCCGGGATGCCCGGCATGCGGCACGGTTTCGAGTTCACCATCGGCCGCAGCGACGGCGCCTCCAACATCTACCTGGAGGCGGCGGCCGGCGTCACCGCCTTCATCCTGGCCGGGCGCTACTTCGAGGCCCGCTCCAAGCGCACCGCCGGAGCCGCGCTCAAGGCGCTGCTGGAACTGGGCGCCAAGGACGTGACGGTGCTGCGCGGCGGAGCCGAGGTGCGGATCCCGATCGCCGAACTCGCCGTGGGCGACCGCTTCGTGGTGCGGCCGGGCGAGAAGATCGCCACCGACGGCACCGTGGTCGAGGGTGCCTCGGCCGTCGACGCCTCGATGCTGACCGGCGAGTCGGTGCCGGTCGAGGTGGGGGTCGGCGACAGCGTCACCGGCGCCACCGTCAACGCGGGCGGCCGGCTGGTCGTCGAGACGACCCGGGTCGGCGCGGACACCCAGCTGTCCCGGATGGCCAAGCTGGTCGAGGACGCGCAGAACGGCAAGGCCGCCGCCCAGCGCCTCGCCGACCGGATCTCCGCCGTCTTCGTGCCGATCGTCATCACCCTCGCCGTCGCCACCCTCGGCTACTGGCTGGGCACCGGCGAGGGCTGGACCGCCGCCTTCACGGCAGCCGTCGCCGTACTGATCATCGCCTGCCCGTGCGCCCTCGGCCTGGCCACCCCGACCGCCCTGCTGGTCGGCACCGGCCGCGGCGCCCAGCTGGGCGTGCTGATCAAGGGCCCCGAGGTGCTCGAGTCCACCCGCAAGGTCGACACCATCGTCCTGGACAAGACCGGCACCGTCACCACCGGGCAGATGACCCTGCTCGGCGTGCACACCGTCGAGGGCGTCGCCGAAGCCGAGGTGCTCCGGCTCGCCGGCGCCCTGGAGCACGCCTCCGAGCACCCGATCGCCCGGGCGATCGCCACCGCCGCCGCCAAGGCCGGCGAACTTCCCGCCGTCGAGGGCTTCGAGAACGTCCCGGGCCTGGGCGTCCAGGGCGTGGTGGACGGCCACGCGGTGGTGGCCGGGCGGGAGGCGCTGCTCAACGAGTGGTCGCAGTACCTGCCGGAGTCCCTGGCCGGGGCCAAGCGCAGGGCCGAGTCGGCCGGCCGCACCGCGATCGCGGTCGGCTGGGACGGCGAGGCGCGGGCCGTGCTGGAGGTCGCCGACGCGGTTAAACCGACCAGCGCCGAGGCCATCGCCGCGCTGCGCGCCCTGGGCCTGACCCCGGTGCTGCTCACCGGTGACAACAGGCTGGTCGCCGAGGCGGTCGCGGCCGAGGTCGGCATCGAGCCGGAGCACGTGATCGCCGAGGTCATGCCGCAGGACAAGGTCGACACCGTCAAACGGTTGCAGGCCGAGGGCAAGGTCGTGGCGATGGTCGGCGACGGCGTCAACGACGCCGCCGCGCTCGCCCAGGCCGACCTGGGCCTGGCGATGGGCACCGGCACCGACGCCGCGATCGAGGCGGGTGACCTGACCCTGGTCCGCGGCGACCTGCTGGCCGCGGCGGACGCCATCCGGCTCTCCCGCCGCACCCTCGGCACCATCAAGAGCAACCTGTTCTGGGCGTTCGGCTACAACGTCGCCGCCCTGCCGCTGGCGGCGGCCGGGATGCTCAACCCGATGATCGCGGGGGCGGCCATGGCCTTCTCCTCGGTCTTCGTGGTCGGCAACAGCCTGCGGCTGCGCCGCTTCCGCTGAGCGGCCCACCGCCACCGCCACCGCCACCGCCACCGCTCGCCGCCAACGGCCCCGAGGCCCCGGAACCGCCGCCCGGTTCCGGGGCCTCGGTGTGCCCGGCTCAACCTGTGAGTGTCACGCACAGTAGCGGCCGTAGTCAGACCGGAACATGCCATTTCCTCCCCTTGTGCCCGTAATCAGGCGTCGTTTTGCCTGTACTTGGGGTAGCACTCACCGAAGTCCTACCCTGTCGCGACCGGACCGAGATGTGACGCTCCGAAACTTGTTAGGCAAGGCTTCCCTGCCTTAGGTTTTCGTGCCGTCGGGCCGGTGCCCTGCTCATCCGGCAGGCCCGTACGGCCGACCCCCGCCACCCTCGGAGGACCCTCAGCATGCCCGGAACCGCCCGGCCCCTCGCCGCCCTGTCCCTCCTCGCCGCCTGCGCGCTCGCCCTCACCGCCTGCGGCAGCTCGGGCGGCAGCACGGACAGCGCGGCCCCCGCGGCCTCCGGTACGGCGCTCGCCGGCCAGACCGTCACCGTCTACAGCGGCCAGCACGAGCAGACCGTCAAGGCCCTGACCGAGGACTTCACCAAGCGCACCGGCATCAAGGTCGAGCTGCGCTCCGGGGACGAGGCCGAACTGGCCAACCAGATCCTCCAGGAGGGCGACGCCTCCCCGGCCGACGTCTTCTACGCCGAGAACCCGCCCGCGCTCACCGTCCTCGGCGACAAGGGCCTGCTCGCCAAGGTCGCCCCCGATACCCTCAAGTCCGTACCGGCCAACGACAGTTCGGGGCGCGGGGACTGGGTCGGCGTCTCCGCCCGGACCTCCGCCTTCCTCGCGGCCACCGGCAAGGCCGCCGACTCCGCGCCGCCCGCCTCCGTGCTCGACCTCGCCAAGCCCGAGTGGAAGGGCCGCCTGGGCATCGCCCCCAGCGAGACCGACTTCGCCCCGGTCGTCACCCAGGTGCTCAAGGCCAAGGGCGAGGACGCCACCAAGCAGTGGCTCAAGGGCCTCAAGGACAACGCCAAGGTCTACGACAGCAACGAGACCCTCTCCGCCGCCGTCAACAGCGGCGAGGTCGAGGGCGGCGTCATCGACCACTACTACTTCTACCGGATGCGCGACGAGAAGGGCGCCGCCGAGACCCGCGCGACCCTGCACTACTTCCCCAAGGGCGACCCGGGCTCGCTGGTCGACGTCTCCGGCGCCGCCGTCCTCAAGCACGGCAAGCACCAGGCCGCCGCCCAGGCCTTCCTCGGCTACCTCGCCTCCGCCCCCGCCCAGACCGTCATCGCCGGCTCGGCCAGCTACGAGTACCCGCTGGTCAGCGGCGTGCAGGGCAAGCCCGAACTGCCCGCCCTGGACACCATCGGCACCGTCGCCGACCCGGCACAGCTGGGCGACGGCAAGCAGGCCCTGGGCCTGCTCCAGGACGCCGGCCTGCTCCAGTGACGACCCCCGCGCAGACGACTTCCGTGGGGACGACCCCGGTCGTCGGGCCGAGGCTGCGGCGGCGGTGGCGGGCCACCGGCCTGCTCGCCCCCGTCGCCGTCGCCGTCGTCGCGGTGGTCGCCTCGCCGCTCGGCTTCGTCATTGCCCAGGCCGCGCAGGCCGGTTGGGACCAGACCCGGCGCCTGCTCGGCCGCCCGCTGATCGCCACCCTCCTCTGGCACACCCTGAGCCTGGCCGCCGCCGTCACCCTCGCCACCGCCGTCCTCGGCTTCGGCGCCGCCTACCTGGTCGAACGCACCACCCTGCCCGGCCGCCGCGCCTGGACCGTCGCGCTCGCTCTGCCGCTCGCCGTACCGGAGTTCGTCCGCGGCTACTCCTGGGTCTCGCTGTTCCGCTCCGTCCACGGCTACTGGGGCGCGGTGCTGGTGATGACCTGCTCGCTCTACCCCCTCGTGTTCCTCCCGGTCGCGGCCGCCCTGCGGCACGGCGACGCCGCCGCCGAGGAGGTCTCCCGCTCCCTGGGCCGCGGCCGGCTCGCCACCCTGTGGCGGGTCACCCTCCCGCTCACCCGGCCCGCACTCGCCGGCGGCGTACTGCTCGTCTCGCTCTACCTCCTCGGCGAGTACGGCGCCTTCGCGATGCTGCGCTACACCACCTTCGCCACCGCCGTGTTCACCCAGTACAAGCTCGGCTTCGACGCGGCCTCCGCCTCCCTGCTCACCCTGGTGCTGGTCGCCCTCGCCCTGCTGCTGGTCGCCCTGGAGGCCTGGGCCGGCCGCCGGACGCGCGTCACCCGGCACGGCGCCCTCGCCCGCCCGGCACCGCCCGCCCGGCTCGGCGGCTGGACGGCGCCCGCACTCCTCGCGCTCGCCGCGCTGGTCGGCGTCTCGCTCGGGGTGCCGCTGTACGCGCTCACGTACTGGCTGATCAAGGGCAGCTCCACCACCCTGCCCTCCGCCTCCGTCCTCGGCGCCACCCTGGCCACCCTCGGGTACGCGCTCGGCGCGGCGCTGGTCGCCACCGCCGCGGCCGTCCCGGTCGCCCTGTACGGCTGGCGGCACGGCACCCGGCCGGCCCGCGCCGTCGAACGCGTCGCCTACCTCACCCGGGCACTGCCCGGCATCGCGGTCGCCCTGTCGGTGGTCTTCTTCGCCGTCCGCTGGGCCCAACCCCTCTACCAGCAGCCGCCGATGCTCATCCTCGGGTACGTCCTGCTGTTCTTCCCGCTGGCGCTGACCGCCGTCCGTGCCGCCCTCGCCCAGGTGCCGCCCGGCGTCGAGGAGGCCGCCCGCTCGCTCGGCACCCGCCCGCTCGCCGTCCTCGGCCGGATCACCCTCCCGCTGGTGCTGCCCGGCCTGGGCGCGGCCGTCGCCATGGTCGGCCTCACCGCCTCCACCGAACTCACCGCCACCCTGCTGCTGCGCCCCACCGGTACCCAGACCCTGGCCACCCAGTTCTGGGTCTACACCAGCGGTCTCGCCTACGGGGCGGCCGCGCCCTACGCCGCGCTGATGGTCGCGCTGTCCGTGCCCTCCGTCCTGCTGCTGACCCGCCGAAACCTCGGCCGTCCTGGGGAGAACCAGTGACCGGACTGTCCGTCGTCGACCTCCACGCCGCCCACGGGCGCAGCCCGGTCCTGCACGGCATCGACCTGACCGTGCCCGACGGCGCCCTCGCCTGCGTCCTCGGGCCGTCCGGCTGCGGGAAGTCCACCCTGCTGCGGGTACTGGCCGGCTTCCACCCGGCAGCCGCCGGACAGGTCCTGCTGCACGGCCGCGTCCTGGACGACGGGCGCAGCCGGCTCGCCCCCGAACACCGGGGCATCGGCCTCGTCCCCCAGGACGGCGCGCTCTTCCCCCACCTGAGCGTCGCCGCCAACATCGGCTTCGGCCTGCCGCGCTCCCGGCGCCGCGCCCGCGTCGGCGAACTGCTCGACCTGGTCGGCCTGCCCGGCCTCGGCGAACGCCGCCCGCACCAGCTCTCCGGCGGCCAGCAGCAACGCGTCGCCCTCGCCCGGGCGCTCGCGCCCCGGCCCCGGCTCCTGCTGCTCGACGAACCCTTCGCCGCCCTGGACGCCACCCTCCGCGCCGAACTGCGCCGCGAAGTCGCCGCCACGCTGCGGCAGTCCGGCACCACGGCGGTCCTCGTCACCCACGACCAGGACGAGGCCCTCTCCTTCGCCGACACCGTCGCCGTCCTGCGGGACGGCCGGATCGCCCAAGCCGGCACCCCGCACGAGCTCTACCACCGCCCGACGGACGCCGCCGTCGCCACCGTCCTCGGCGAGGCCAACCTGATTCCCGCCGAAGCCAAGGGAGTTGAGGCCCTGACCGCCTTCGGCCCACTCCCACTCGTCACCCCCGGCGCGACTCCTACGGCCGCGCTCGCCCTGCTCCGCCCCGGCCAGCTCCGCCTCACCGCCGACCCGGTGGACGGCGCGGCCCCGGCCAAGGTCATCGGCAGCGACTTCCGCGGCCACGACCACCGCGTCGAACTCCGCCCGGAAGCCCCCGGACTGCCCGACGTCCTGATCGCCTCCTCGGACCGCCCCTGGCCGGTCGGCAGCGAGACCTACGTGAGCGCGACCGGCCCGGTGCACCTGCTGCCGGAGTCCTGAGCGGGGCCGCACCGTTGGCGCGACGGGGCGGGGCCCGTCGGCTACCGGTCGCGGCGTCGTACCCGCCCGCCCCGGGGCCGACAGGAGCCCCCGCGTCCTCCTCCTGGTGCCCGGGCCGCCCGTCCGAACAGGGCGGACGAGGGTGCGGCAGAGTGCATCAGCTGACGGGCCTGGTGCCCCGATGGCCGTGGACTCCGTCAGAGCGGGTTGAGACGGGCCTTGAGCAGGCAGAACTCGTTGCCCTCGGGGTCGGCGAGCACGTGCCAGGACTCCTCGCCGGTCTGGCCGATGTCGGCCGGGCGCGCGCCGAGGGCCAGCAGGCGTTCGAGTTCGGCCTCCTGGTCCCGGTCGGTGGCGTTGACGTCGATGTGCAGGCGGGGCTTGCCCGGCTCCGGTGCTTCCCGGCGGCTGAGGAAGAGCGTCGGCTGGGCGCCGCCGAAGCCCTCGCGCGGCCCGATCTCGATGCTGCCGTCGTCCTCGCGGCCGAGCACCACGAAGTCCAGGACCTCGCACCAGAACCGCGCCAGCACCTCGGGTTCGCGGCAGCCGAGGACGAGTTCGCTGATGCGACATGCCATGGGACGGAACCTGCTCTCGGTCGGGGGTGCGGCCGCGAGCGACCGTACCGGGCGGGACGTACGGAGGCGAGAGGTTTTCGCGGCCCGCCCGGGGCCTACGCCTCCTCCGGCAGCTCCACCGCCTGCCAGCGGTAGGCCGCGTCCTCCTGCCACACCTGCAGCTCGCCCTCCACGACCGCCGCCAGGCACAGCCGCCAGTCGTCGCCCATGGTGAGCGCGACCCGGGTGGCGGGTCGCAGGGTGGGCCGCCACCAGCGCGGGCGCCGGGAGGCGCCGCCGGCGGGGAGCCGCAGCCGTACGCCGCCCGCGCCGGCCAGGGCGATGGTGGGGCCGCCGCGGTGGCCGACCATGGCGATGCCGAGGGCGGGTTCGCCGTCGCCGATCTCCGTGGCGGTGCCGGGGGCGCCGAGGGTGTGGAGCTGGACGGAGCCGTCCGTGCGCAGGGTGGCGGCCTGGGGTCCGGCGGAGGCGCGGGCGAGTGCCCCGGCGCGCAGGGGGCCGGGCGGGCCGAGGGGAACGGGTGGTTCGCCGGAGCCGGGCCGCCAGCTGAGCACCCGTTCGCGGTGCTCGACCAGGAGCAGCCAGGCGCCGGGACGTTCCTCCTCTGCGGCGAGGACCCGGTCGGCGGGGCAGCCGGGGTGTTCCTGGCCGGTGAGGGTGAGGCCGGGGGCCCAGCGGTAGGAGCGCAGGGCGCCCGCCGCGGCGGTCCACACGGTGAGTTCTCCGGCCGCGCCGACGGCCCCGGCCAGGCCGCTGACCCCGCGGGCCGCCTCCCACCAGCCGGCCGCGGTGCCGACCCAGAGGGTGCCGGAGCGGTCCTCGGCGCAGACCACCAGTTCGCCCTGGCGTCCGGCCCAGCCCGCCG
Source organism: Kitasatospora aureofaciens (assembly GCF_001188955.3). Lineage (GTDB taxonomy): Bacteria > Actinomycetota > Actinomycetes > Streptomycetales > Streptomycetaceae > Kitasatospora > Kitasatospora aureofaciens. The sequence continues at coordinate 232,913 of NZ_JPRF03000012.1, forward strand.
CCAACTCCCGTACGGCGCCGAGGCCCCGGCCGGCGGGCAGGCGGTGGTCGGTGCGTCCGGGCCCGGCGAGGGCGGTGCCGTCGGCGCCGCCGGTGACCACCAGCGGCCGTCCGGCCCGGTCGGGCAGGACGGCCAGGCCCGCGGTGCGCGCCACCGGGCGGTGGGTGCGCAGGAGTTCGCGGCCCCGGGCGGCCCAGGGGCCGAGCGGGAAGGGGCGGCGCTCGGGTTCGCGGGCGAGCGGTTCGCAGGCCCAGCGGGCGAGTTCCTCGCCGTACCCGGCGGCCAGCAGTTCGGCGCGGGCCTGTTCGGCGGCGAGCCGGTGGTCGAGCCGGCCGTGGTCGGGCAGCAGCAGGGTGCGGGCGAGGGTGCCGACCGCGAACAGGTCCTTGGCGGTGGTCGGGAAGCCGCCGACCTGTTCGGCTTCGGGCGGGACGTGGCCGGGGGTGAACACCGCGACGGTGAGGGTGTGGTCGAGCGGCGCGAGGAACGTCAGGTCGATCAGCTTGACCAGGCCCTGGGCGTCGACCAGGACGTTGGCGGGGGAGATGTCGCGGTGCACCCAGCGCTTGCGGTGCAGCTCGTCGACGATCCGGCAGAGCCGGGCCAGCACTTCGGCCACCGCGGCCGGCCCGCCGCGCTGGGCACGGGCCCAGGTGTGCAGCGGGACGCCCTCGACCCACGGCGAGATCTGGTAGCCGAGCAGCCCGCCGGAGGGCGCCGTGCCGGGCCGGTGCGGGGAGGGGCCGAGCAGGAAGCTGGGCACCACCAGGTCGGTGACGCCGAGCCGGTGGGCGTTGTGCGAGACGTCGTCCCAGCGGCCGAGCCAGCGCCGGACCTCGGACGGGTCCCGCTCCAGCATGATCTTCGCGGCGACGAGCTCCTTGATCCCGTTGTGCCCGGTGCGCACGGCCCGCCACACCTCGGCCTCGCCGCCCCGGTGGTGGAACTCCATCAGCTCGTACTGTTCGGGGTCGAACTCCGGCCCGAAGCGGAGCCCGGGAACCCAACGAGACTCGGACACACGACCCCCGACGCTTCTCACCGCTGTGGACGCGCAGCAGTCCAGCAGCCTGCGCCCGCCCAGGATAGTGCTCATTTCTGTTCGTCGGCCCGGAGGAGGGCCTATTCTGATGGGCGCCCGAGCAACATCACGAAACAACGTCAACTCATGGTCGCACGGGGAATGTTGATCATGGAGTAGGACGCTCTCGAAGCGCAGGGGGACGGTGCATGGCGCAGCTCGCGGTGCTGCTGATCATCGTGGTGGCACTGGCCGGTGTCGCCGCAGTGGTGCTCGCCCGCAGGCGAACCACCCTGGACGCGGCCGGAGTCGCCAAGGCCCTCGGCGCGGCCGCCGAGCAACTCGCGGCCGGCAAGGCCCCGCAGGCCCGCCGCCGCTACGCCCGACTGGCCCGCCAACTCGCCGGCGGGCCCGAGGAACTGCGCACCCAGCGCGGCCTCGCCCTGCTCGGCCAGGCCGAGGCCACCATCCCCACCGGAGACCAGCAGGCCACCCTCGCCCTGCACCGCGAGGCCTTCCCGCTGCTCACCGACCCGGCCCGCCAACTGCCCCGCTGGAGCCTGCTCCGCCTCGCCGAGGAGCGGACACAGGCCCCGGACGGCGACCTCGGACCGGTCCTCGCCCTCCTCCAGGCCACCGCCACCGGCGCCGAACCCGGCGAGGAGGCCGAGACCGCCGCCCGCGCCCGCCAGTGGCTGCAACAGCTGTGCCGCGACGCCCGCCCCGAACAGCGCGACCACGCCACCGCCCGGGCCCTCGCCGCCCTCCCCGGCCAGGACTGGCCCGTGCTCGCCCGCGCCGCCCTGCTGAGCGCCACCGACCGGGCCGCCGAGACCGAACCGCTGCTCGCCGCGGCCGCCCCCCACGGCAGCGGCGAACTCTGGTTCCGCTGGGGCGCCCAGCTGTTCACCCTGCACCGGGACGAACCCGCCGTCGCCGCCTTCGACGAGGCCCTGCGCCGCGGCCCCGGCGAACCCTCCCCGTGGGGCCGCGGACCGGCGCTGCGCACCGACAGCCTGCTCTTCCGCGGCCTCGCCCGGCAGCGGCTCGGCGACACCGACGCCGCCTGGGCCGACCTCGCCGCGGCGGCCGGGGAGAGCCCGAGCGACCCGCGCCCCCGCTACGCCCTCGGCCGGCTCGCCCTGCTGCTCGGCGCCGACGACCAGGCCCGGGAGCAGTTCACCGCCGCCCTGACCGTCCGACCCTCCTTCGCCCCGGCCCGGTTCGGCCTCGCCCTGGTCCACGAGCGGGCCCAGCGGCACTCCGAGGCCGCCGCCGACTACCGCGCCGGCCTCGGCCAGGCCCCCGACTGGCGCCCCGCCCG
>NZ_JPRF03000013.1 GCF_001188955.3 Kitasatospora aureofaciens
GTTCGACTTGCATGTGTTAAGCACGCCGCCAGCGTTCGTCCTGAGCCAGGATCAAACTCTCCGTGAATGTTTACCCGTAATCGGGTCCACACCCGCGTTGAGCGGCACGGCAACCACCGGAATAGGGTGATCCCGCGCACTGCGTCCTCGCTAGTGTTTGTTTCAAAAGGAATCTCCAACCCCAATCGCAATGACCGAGGCCGGGGATGTCAACATATCTGGCGTTGACTTTTGGCACGCTGTTGAGTTCTCAAGGAACGGACGCTTCCTTCAGGCCGCCTTCCAGCGAGCCCTCCGGGCGCTTCGTTCTTTCGTGTTTCCAGCTTACCAGATGTTTTCCGCTCCGTTTTCCGGAGTTTCATTCATCGGATTCGCTTTTCCGCTTTGGCACCCCGGTCTCCCGCGGCGACTCCGGAACTGTACGGGTACCGACCCGCCACATGCAAATCGTCCCGCCCTGCTGGCGCAGGACGGGACGATCGGCTGGTGGAACAGCGTCAGGCGCGGCCCATCTCCTCGGCGATGGCCGCCGCGAAGGCGTCGATGTCGGCCTCCGTGGTGTCGTACGAACACATCCAGCGCACCTCACCGGTGTGCTCGTTCCAGAAGTAGAAGCGGTAACGCTTCTGCAGCCGCTCGCTCACCTCGCGCGGGAGGATCGCGAACACCGCGTTGGCCTGGACCGGGCGGACGACCTCGACGCCGTCGATCTTCCGGACCGCCGCCTCCAGCCGGCTGGCCATCGCGTTGGCGTGGCCGGCGTTGCGCAGGTAGAGGTCCCCCGCGAGCAGGGCCTCGAACTGGACGGAGACGAAGCGCATCTTCGACGCGAGCTGCATCGAGGTCTTGCGCAGGTACTTGATGTTGCGCACCCGCTCCGGGTTGAGCACCACCACGACCTCGCCGAGCAGCAGGCCGTTCTTCGTGCCGCCGAAGGACAGCACGTCGACGCCGAGGTCCGTCGTGAAGGCCCGCATCGGCTGGCCGAGCGAGGCGGCCGCGTTCGCCAGTCGCGAGCCGTCCATGTGGACCAGCATGCCGAGCTGGTGAGCGTGATCGACGACCGCGCGGATCTCGTCGATCGTGTAGAGGGTGCCGAGCTCGGTGCTCTGGGTGATGGAGACCGCGAGCGGCTGCGCGCGGTGCTCGTCACCGAAGCCGAAGGCCTGGCGGTCGAGCAGCTCGGGGGTGAGCTTGCCGTCCGGGGTGGAGACGGTGTGCAGCTTGATGCCGCCCATCTTCTCCGGGGCGCCGCCCTCGTCCACGTGGATGTGGGCGGTGTCGGCGCAGACCACGGCGCCCCAGCGGGGCAGCAGCGCCTGGAGGGCGACCACGTTGGCGCCGGTGCCGTTGAACACCGGGTAGGCCTCGGCCTTGTCGCCGAAGTGGCGGCGGAAGACGTCCTGGAGGTGCGCCGTGTAGTCGTCCTCGCCGTAGGAGATCTGGTGGCCTCCGTTGGCCAGGGTGATCGCGGCGAGGACCTCGGGGTGCACGCCGGCGTAGTTGTCGCTGGCGAAGCCGCGGACGGCGGGGTCGTGCCGCCGTACCGCGTCCGTACGGGTGAGGTCGGTCATCGGGCTGTCAGCCACAGGTGCTGTCCGTTCAGTTCTGCTGCGGGGCGGTCCCAGAGGTCCGCCAGGTGTCCGGCGAGGTCGGCGGTGTCGGTGAAGCCGGCGAACTTCGCCTCCGGCTTCTCGGCCCGCATCTCGGGGCTGACCAGCGCCTTGATGACCAGGATCGCAGCCGCCGCCGTGGGCTCGCCGTCCGGGGAGGTGGTCTCCTTCTTGAAGGAGTCGGCCATGGCGAGGGTCCAGGCCTCGGTGGCGGCCTTGGCGGCCGCGTAGGCGGCGCCGCCGGCGGTGGGCTTGTGCGCGGCCGAGGCGGAGACCATGGCGTAGCGGCCGGCCAGGCTGCGGACCAGCGCGGGCTGGAAGGCCAGCGAGGTGTGCTGGAGGGTGCGCACGACGGTGTCGTGCAGGAAGTCCCAGTCGTCCAGGCGGGTGTCGAAGAAGGTCTTGCTGCCGCGCCAGCCGCCGACCAGGTGGAACAGGCCGTCGACGTGGCCGTGCTCCGCCTCCAGGTGGTCGGCCCAGTCGTGGACCTCCTGCGGGTCGAGCAGGTCGATCACCTGGCCGCTCACCTTGGCTCCGCGCACCGCGACGCGGGTGGCGTCCAGGGCGGACTCCAGGCGCTGGGCGTCGATGTCGGCGCCGATCACGGTCGCGCCGTCGGCGGTGAGGCGGCGCAGCACCGCCTGGCCGGCCGGGCCGCTGGCTCCGGCGACGGCGATGACCTTGCCGGCCAGCTTGGTGGAGGGGGTGGTGGTGGTCACGCGGCGACTCCCTGGATACCGGCGCCGGTGATGCCGGCGGTGGCGGCGATGACGCCGCGGAGCTTCTTGGACAGGGCCTCGTAGAACATGCTCAGCGGGAACTCGTCCGGGAGCACGGCGTCGCACAGCGCCTTGTTCAGGGCCTTGCCGTCGGTGATGTCGAGCGGGAGTGCCTCCGGGCCCTTGGCCCAGGTGGAGGCCGGATGCGGGGTGAGGTAGCGGGAGACCAGCTCGTAGGCGGCGATCCAGTGAGCCGGCTTGGGCCGGTCGATGCCGTCGCGGTACAGGGTCTCGATCTCGCCGCAGAGCGCGTTGGTGACCTGCGGGGCGCGGTCCCAGTCGATGGTCAGGCGGTTGTCGCGCCAGCGCAGGGCGTCGTGCTTGTGCAGGTACGCGAAGAGCAGCTGGCCGCCGAGGCCGTCGTAGTTGCGGACGCGGTCGCCGCTGACCGGGAACCGGAACAGGCGGTCGAAGAGGATCGCGTACTGGACGTCGCGGGCGTGCGGGTTGCCCTCGGCCTCCAGCTTCACCGCCTCCTTGAAGGTGGTGAGGTCGCAGCGGAGCTCCTCCAGGCCGTACATCCAGAACGGGCTGCGCTGCTTGATCATGAAGGGGTCGAACGGCAGGTCGCCGTGGCTGTGGGTGCGGTCGTGGACGAGGTCCCACAGGACGAAGGTCTCCTGCGCGCGGTGCTGGTCCTTGAGCAGGCCCTCGGCGTCGGCCGGGATCTCCAGGCCGAGCTGGTCGATGGCGCTGGTGGAGACCGCGCGGAAGCGGGCGGCCTCGCGGTCGCAGAAGATGCCGCCCCAGGTGAAACGTTCCGGCGCCTTGCGCACGGCGACCGTCTCGGGGAAGAGGACGGCGGAGTTGGTGTCGTAGCCCGCCGTGAAGTCCGTGAAGGTGATCGGCACGAACATCGGGTTGTCGAAGCGGGTGCGCTCCAGCTCGTCCAGCCACTCGGGCCACACCACGCTCAGCAGGACCGCTTCGAGGTTGCGGTCCGGGTTGCCGTTCTGGGTGTACATCGGGAAGACGACCAGGTGCTCCAGACCGTCCTCCCGCTGCTCGGCGGGCTGGAAGGCGAGCAGGGAGTCCAGGAAGTCGGGCTCGCGGTAGCCGGTGTCGGCCCACTTGGCGAGGTCTGCGTCGACGGCGGCCAGGTAGGCGGCGTCGTGCGGGAAGTTCGGGGCGAGCTCCTCGACGGAGGCCCGGACGGTGGCGACCAGCGGGTCGACGGTCTGCCGCTGGACGGCGGACAGGTCGATCGAGCCGTCCTTGGACTGCAGCGGGCGCAGCCTCTCGACGGCCTCCTTCAGGCGCAGCCACGCCGGGTGGGCGGCGAGGGTCGAGACCGGGGCGTCGGCCGCCGCTGCGAGCCTTGGCGAAAGATTCTGCATCGTGGACTCACTTCGACAGGAGTTATTTCAACGAGGACACCATAAGTACGAAAGGTTCTCCCGTTCAAGGGGGTCTGGACCGACAAACATCCGGCGTGCCGCCGTTCCGGCCCCAAAACCTGCGTCGGAACAGCGCTTGTCCGACATGTGGACGGTGTCCTGGATGCTCTGGACAGATGCGCGGGTCTGATGCGAACCTCCCCGCATGCTCCCGACGGTGATCACGGTGGCCGAGCGCCACGACAGCCCGCTCCGGGTGCCCTCCCGTCAGCAGGCCTGTTGTCGTTGCCGCTGCCGCCCGCACGGCCGCTGTCGCCGCTGTCGTTGACCCGACCGCCGCGGCCCTCGACCCGGCCGCGGCTCACCGGCTGCCGCTGATCCGGCTCGGGGCGCCGCGGACGCGGGCCCGTACGCCGACCATGCCGTGTGTGTTCCGGCGCCGCCACCGGGGGAAGTGACCCGCCGGGAAGCGGCCCGTCCGGCCCGTGCCGTCGCCGCCTGCCCGGCCCCTCCCCGTTACCCGTCCGGCCCTTCCCTGGAGTCCTGCCATGAGCCTGCGCAAGCCGTCCGCCGTCCTGCCCCTCGCCGCGCTGGTGGTGGCCGCCGCCGCGCTCACGGGGTGCGCGCCGCAGGACGCCAAGTCCGACGGGGCCGCCGCGTCCGGCGCCTCGGGGTCGGCCCGTACCGCGGCGGGCTGCGCGCCGGGCGCACTGGCCACGCGGACCGCCGGAAAGCTGACCATCGGCACCGACAAGCCGGCGTACGACCCGTGGTTCTCCGGGGACGAGCCGGCGAACGGCAAGGGCTTCGAGTCGGCGGTGGCGTACGCCGTGGCGGAGAAGCTGGGATACCCGAAGGACAAGGTCGGCTGGGTGGTCGCGCCGTTCGGCAAGGCCACCGCGCCGGGGGCCAAGGACTTCGACTTCGACATCAACCAGGTGTCCATCAGCGACGAGCGCCGGCAGGCAGTGGACTTCTCCTCCGGTTACTACTCCGTGCGCCAGGCCGTCATCGCGCTGAAGGGCTCCAAGGCCGCGGGTGCGAAGAGCATCGCCGACCTCAAGGACGCCAAGCTCGGCGCGCAGATCGGCAGCACGAGCCTGGACACCATCACCAACGCCATCAAGCCCAGCGGACAGCCGGCCGTGTTCGACTCCAACGACCTGGCGAAGGCTGCGCTGAAGAACGGTCAGGTCGAGGCGCTCGTGGTCGACCTGCCGACGGCCTTCTACATCACCGGCGCCGAGGTGCCGGAGGCTCAGGTGGTGGGGCAGTTCGAATCGGCCGCGCAGGGCGAGCAGTTCGGCCTGGTGCTGGACAAGGGCTCCCGGCTGACGTCGTGCGTGTCCGGGGCGGTGGACGCGCTGCGCGCGGACGGGACGCTGGAGAAGCTGGAGAAGCAGTGGCTGTCGGACGCCGTCTCGGCACCGGTGCTGAAGTGACCGGGGAGGCGGGCGCGGCCGGGCCGGTCGAGGTCGCGAAGGAGCCGGTGGGGCCGGAGGGCCCGAAGCGCGCGAAGGACCCGACGGGGGCGACCGAGCCCACGGGGGTGGAGGCCTTCGCGACTCGGGCGGAGCAGGACGGGTACCGCCCGTCCGAGCGGCGGTTGGCACACGAGGCGTACCGGCGCTCCCGCGCCCGCCGCTCGGCGCTGATCGCCACCGCCTCGACCGTGCTGACGGCGGTCGCGCTGTACCTGCTGGTCGTCAACTCCCCCGGCTGGGAGGTGACCCGGCGGACCTTCTTCAACCTGGACTACGCCCGCCAGGCACTGCCCGAGGTTCTGCGGGGGCTGCGGCTCAACCTGGAGCTGATGCTCGGCTGCGGGGTGCTGATCCTGGTGTTCGGGCTGCTGCTCGCGGTACTGCGGACGCTGCGCGGGCCGGTGTTCCTGCCGGTGCGGCTGCTGGCCACCGCCTACGTGGACTTCTTCCTCGGGCTGCCGATGATCATCTGCCTGCTGGTGATGATCACCGGGGTGCCGGCGCTGCGGCTCACCGGGGTGACCACCGATCCGCTGCTGCTCGGCGGGGCGGCGCTGGTGCTGACGTACTCGGCGTACGTGTCGGAGGTGTTCCGCTCGGGCATCGAGTCGGTGCACCCGAGCCAGCGGGCGGCGGCGCGGTCGCTGGGGCTGACCAACGCCCAGGCGATGAGGTACGTGGTGCTGCCGCAGGCGGTCCGGCGGGTGGTGCCGCCGCTGATCAACAACCTGGTGAGCCTGCAGAAGGACACCGGGCTCGTCTCGATCGGCGGCGCGATCGACGCGGTGTACGCGGCGAAGATCATCGCGGCGCACTCCTTCAACTTCACGCCGTACCTGCTGGCGGGGCTGGTGTTCATCGTGCTGACCATTCCGCTGACCCGGTTCGCCGACTGGCTGACCGGGCGGATGAACCGTCGGCAGCTGCAGGGAGGTGCGGTGTGAGCGGGACCGACGTGCTCCGGCTGGAGTCGGTGCGCAAGACCTTCGGCAGCCAGGTGGTGCTGCGCGACGTGGACCTCGCCGTGCCCGAGCACTCGGTGACGGCGCTGATCGGGGCGTCCGGCTCCGGGAAGTCCACGCTGATGCGGTGCGTCAACCTGCTGGAGGGGATCGACGACGGGGCGATCTTCCTGGACGGCTCGGAGATCACCGACCCGCGCGCGGACGTGGACGCCGTGCGGCGCCGGATCGGGGTGGTGTTCCAGTCGTACAACCTGTTCCCGCACATGACGGTGCTGGAGAACATCACGCTCGCGCCGCGCCGGGTGCACGGCGTCGGACGGGCGGAGGCCGAGGCCAGGGCGCTGGAACTGTTGGACCGGCTCGGGCTGGCGGCCAAGGCCAAGGAGTACCCGGACCGGCTCTCCGGCGGGCAACAGCAGCGCGTCGCCATCGTGCGCGCGCTGGCGACCGGGCCCCGCCTGCTGCTGCTCGACGAGATCACGGCGGCGCTCGACCCGGTGCTGGTCGGGGAGGTGCTGATGGTCGTGCGGGACCTCAAGGAGCAGGGGATGACGATGGTCCTCTCCACCCATGAGATGGGCTTCGCCCGCGAGGTCGCCGACCGGGTCTGCTTCCTGGACGGCGGGGTGGTGCTCGAACAGGGACCGCCGGAGCAGGTCTTCGGCGATCCGCAGGAGGAGCGGACCCGGCAGTTCCTCAGCCGGGTCGTGGCCTCCGGGCGGCTCCAGGGCTGAGCGGCGTCCCCTGTTCTCGATTGACCGCTCACGATGCACGGCTCACGCTCACGGCTCACGGCTCACAGCTCACCGGCGGGTGGTGCGAGGTGGGCCGCACCACGGCGGTCACCACTGTGCGCCCCTGCACGCGCCCTGGCCGCGGCAGGGGCGTAGCGGTGATCGTGGAGGGGACGATCGTCGCCGTGGCGGAGGGACGACGGGGGAACGGAGGACGGCGCACAGCTGACAGCTGACAGATGACGGATTTCAATTTCTGTTCTCTGTTATCTGTCATCTGTCTTCTGTCAGCTGTTAGCCGCCCGTCGTTCGCCGCCCGCCACCCCCGGGAGGCCGCCGTTGCACGGACCCACCCTGGTCAACTGGCTCCTCGCCCTCCTCACCGCCACCGCCGGCGCCTACTGCCTGACCCGCCTGCGGCACGCCCCCTGCGCCACCGCCGCCCCGGGCACCGGCCCGACCAACCCGCCACTTGCCCGTGAATCGGACGCCGCGGAAGCCCTGATGGGGCTCGGCATGGCGGCGATGGCCGTCACCGGCGCCACCGTCCCGGCCGCCGTCTGGGCCTGTCTGTTCGGCCTCCCGGCCGCCGCCTTCCTGCTCGCCGCCCTGCACGCGCCCGCCGGCCGGGCGCACCGGCTGCACCACGCGGTCGGCGCGCTCGCCATGACGTACATGGCCCTCGCGATGACCGCCTCCCCCGGCGGACACCACCACGCCACCGCCCTCGGTACCCCTCTACTGACGGGTACCCTGCTGCTCTACTTCGGCGGCTACTCCCTGTGGGCCGGTGCCCGGCTGCTGCGGACCCCGGCCGGCACCCTCGTGCTCGGCACCACCGGTCTGCCCCGGGCCTGCCGACTGACCATGGGCATCGGCATGTTCGCCATGCTCCTGACGATGTAGCCCCTCCGGTACGGGCCCCGCCCGCACCCCCGCTACGCCCACGCCCGCACCCCACCCCGGCCACTCCCCCACGACCACCGAAGCCCCGCCGGGGCCCACCAAAGCCCGCTCCCCCGCGTGGCGTTGGTCACTGGCCGGTCGAAAGCCGTTCCACCGGACGCCGCCAGCGCATAGGTTGGCAGGGAGCGCGTTGTCGCGTTCCGTGCGTACTCGGGGAGCCCATGCGATGACTGCCCTGATCGGCCTGCTGCTGCTCGGCCTGCTGCTCTCCACCGTGGTGCCCCGGCTGCTGGCCCGGGCCCGCTGGGTGGAGCGCGAACCGGTACTGGCCCTGCTGGTGTGGCAGTGCATCGTGGTGGCCGTCCTGCTGTGCTGCGCACTGGGCCTGCTCCTCGCCGCCTCCGCCGCCGAGCCCGAGCTGCGCGCCTGGGTGTTCTCCGGCGCCCCGCACGGCGTGGAGGACGCCTACGGTCTCCAGGACGCCGAGGGCTGGGGCCGGCTGTGCGCCGCGGTCCTGGCGGCGGGCGCGCTCCAGACGGTGCGGGCACTCACCCGCGAGGTCCGTACGGCCAAGGCTCTGCGCAACCGCCGGCACGCCCAACTGGCGACCCGGGCGCCCGAGTTGCCCGAGGCGATCGAGTCCGCCCGGAGCCGCCGGGAGCGGCTGGTGGTGCTGGAGAACGTCCGCCCCGAGGCCTGGTCGCTGCCCGGCCCGAACTCCCGTCTGGTGGTCACCACCGGCGCCCTCCAGCAGCTCACCGACCGGGAGTTGGCGGCCGTGCTGAGCCACGAGCGAGGACACGTCCGGGCCCGGCACCACTGGCTCCAGCAGTTCGCCCAGGCACTCGCCTCCGGTTTTCCCGGCATCGGCGTCTTCCGCGCCTTCCGGGACCAGGTGGCGGAGCTGGTCGAGCTGGCCGCCGACGACCGGGCCGCCCGCCGACACGGCCGGCACACCACCGCCCTCGCGCTGGCTGAACTCAACCTGGACCGCGGGGTGTTCGGCTCCTGTCCGCCCGGCCTGGCGCAGTCCCCGAAGCGGGTGGACCGACTGCTCGCGGGGCGCCCCCGGCTGTCCGTCCCGCAGCGGCTGCGACTCACCGCCGTCGCCCTGGCCGCACCCGTCGGGGCCGTCCTGCTGGCCGTCGCCCCGGGGCTCCACTCGCTCCTCTGACGAATGTCACGGTTCAACCAGCAACAGCGGCATAGCGGTTGAGCCGAAGTCAGCCGCTCGCCGGATCCCCGCAGAGCGGAGCGAACCGCCCGCCGAGCGTCAGCCCGAGCACCGCACGGTGGAGCGGCCGGGCCTGCTCGTAGCGCTCCCGCCCGGCCTCGGTCAGGGCGATCATGATCCCCCGCCGGTCGCTCGGACACATCTCCCGGGTCACCAGTCCGGCCTTCTCCAGGCGGGCGATCAGCCGGGACAGCGCGCTCTGGCTCAGATGGACGATGGATGCCAGCTCGCTCGCCCGCAGGGCGTGCCGGGCCTCGGCCTCACACCCCTCCACCAGCCGTTCCAGCACCTCGAACTCGCTCATGCCCAGCCCGTACTTCTCGCCGAGCTCACGGTCGAGCGCGCAGACGGCCGCGGCATGGCGGGCCAGCAGCTCGCGCCATTCCGCGATGAGACCGGCCTCCGCCGAGGCTTCGAGGGAGTCGAGTTCAGCCACGCCGCCAGACTAGCACGTGCATCGTAAACTTATGCGTTCACATCTTATTCATGTGCATTGAATGCGTGTGCATGTACTCTCCTTCCCATGACCACCGCGACCGTCACGTCACCCGACGCCCCGTCAACCAGCGGCCTGCACTGGACACCCCGCCTCTGGGGCACCCTCGTCGTGCTCTGCGCCGCCATGTTCCTGGACGCCCTGGACGTCTCGATGGTGGGCGTGGCCCTCCCCTCCATCGGCTCCGAACTGCACCTCTCGACCTCCACCCTGCAGTGGGTGGTCTCCGGCTACGTGCTCGGCTACGGCGGCCTGCTGCTGCTCGGCGGACGCGCCGCCGACCTGCTCGGCCGCCGCCGGGTCTTCCTGGTCGCCCTCAGCGCCTTCGCCGCCGCCTCGCTGGTCGGCGGCCTGGTCAACGACGGCGGCCTGCTGATCGCGGCCCGCTTCCTCAAGGGCGTCGGCGCCGCCTTCACCGCCCCGGCCGGTCTGTCCATCATCACCACGACCTTCGCCGAGGGCCCCGCCCGCAACCGGGCGCTGTCGATCTACACCACCTGCGGCGCCAGCGGCTTCTCGCTCGGACTGGTGCTCAGTGGCCTGCTCACCTCGGTCGGCTGGCGCTGGACCTTCCTGATGCCCGTCCCGGTCGCGCTGCTCGCCGTGGTGCTCGCCGTGCGCCTGCTCCCCCGCCCGGTCGAGGAGCCCGCCGAGGGCGGCTACGACGTGCTCGGCGCGATCACCGGCACCGCGACCGTCCTGCTCCTGGTGTTCACCGTGACCGAGGCCCAGGGCGCCGGCTGGCTGAGCCTGCGCACCCTCGGTTCGCTGGTCGTGGTCGCCGCGCTGGCCGCCGCGTTCCTGCTGGTCGAGAGCCGAACCGCCCACCCGCTGGTCCGGCTCGGCATCTTCCGCAAGGGCTCGGTGGCGCGGGCCAACGTGGTCGCCTTCACGATGACCGGCGCGTACGGCGGCTTCCAGTTCGTCGTCACGCTCTACCTGCAGCACCTGCTCGGCTGGTCGGCCCTGCAGATGGCCCTCGGACTGCTGCCGGCCGGCGCCTTCATCGCCCTGTCCGCGCCGTTCATGGGCCCGATCGTGGACCGCTTCGGCACCGCCCGGCTGCTGCCGGTCGGCCTACTGGCCCTGGCCGGCGCCTTCGCCCTGTTCCTGCGCCTGGACGAGCACAGCTCGTACCCGGTCCTGGTGCTGCCGTCGATGCTGCTGCTCGGCGTGGGCTTCGCCCTGGCCTTCCCCTCGGTGAACATCGCCGCCACCGACGGAGTGGCCGACGAGGAGCAGGGACTGGCCTCCGGTCTGGTGAACACCGCGATCCAGGTCGGCACGGCCGTGGTGCTGGCCGGGGCGACGGCGATGATCACCGCCGGGAGTGCGGGCGGCGACAGTGCCCGAGCCCAGTTGGACGGCTACCGGCCGGCCCTGGTCCTGGTCACCGCGGTCGCGCTGGTCGGGCTGCTCGTCGCCTCGGTGGGTGCCCTGGTGGACCGACGCCGGAGTTCAGCTCCCATGTCGGTGCCGGATTATGATTATCCGTCTGCCGGGTCGCCCGTGGCCCGGACCGAAGTCCTGACCGAGCACTGACCCACTGGCCCCCACCCACGGTCGACCCCTGACCGCCGGGTACCGGTGCCGGCTCCACCAAACCCCCGTGTTGGTGGAGCCGGCCGTCTCTGTACGGGCCGCCCGGGCGGCGCCCGCAAGGGCACGGTTCCACGGTGCGGCTGCCGGCTCCGCAAGTATATTGGCCCGGAGCCAACGAACGTTCGGAGCAGTCACGATGGCACCTCGCGGGGATTCGGTCAATGAGGAGATGCGGCAACGCTCCCGTCGCCGCATCATGCGAGCCACCATCGATCTCGTTGACCAGCGCGGTTACGCGGGCACCACGCTGACCGACATCGCCGAGCGGGCCGGACTCGCCCGCGGCCTGCTCTCGTACTACTTCGACGGCAAACGACTGCTGATGCAGTCCGCCACGCACCGGATGATGCACCAGGCGCTCTCCGGCGCACTGGCCGAACTGCCGCCGGGCGCCTCCCCCGAGGCCAGGCTGGCCCGCGCGATCGACACCGTCCTCGGCCTGGCCATGGACCACCCCCGGGTGATGCGCTCCCACCTGGCGCTGATCCTCGACCCGGACACCGGCGCCTTCGTCCAGGACCCGGAGCAGCAGCAGGTCGGCGCGATCCTGCAGGGCCTGCTGGAGGACTGGGGCGCGCCGGATCCGGTCGCCGAGCACGGGGTGCTGCGCAGTGCGCTGATGGGCGGCTGCATCGGGGTGCTGCTGCCGGGCGCGGAGGTCCCGTTGGCGCCGATCCGGGCCGACCTGTTCGGCCGCTACGGCCTCGCCTGGGAGTTGGGCCGCCCGCCGCAGCCGCTGCCGCCGGAACGCGAACGGCCGCCGACCCGCGGTTGACGGCGGGTCGGCCGGCCTTCGAAGGACGATCTGCTACCGAACGTCTCCCGGGCCCCGCCCGGGGTCGCTCAGCGCTCCTTCAGGATCGAGGCGAGCAGGTCTATCGTGCGCTCGGGCGTGAGGCTGTCCACGCAGAGCCGCTCCATGACCTGGACGTATGCGTCGACATCGTCCCGCTTGTCCAGGTAGAGCGCGCTGGTGAGCTGCTCCAGGTAGACCACGTCCGCGAGGTCCTGCTCCGGGAAGCGCAGGATCGTGAACGCCCCGGACTCGCCGGCGTGCGCGCCGAAGCGGAACGGCATGACCTGGATGACCACGTTGGCCTGCTCGGCGACGTCGATCAGGTACTGCACCTGACCGCGCATCACCTTGGGACCGCCGACCGGCCGGCGCAGCGCCGCCTCGTCGATGACCGCCCACAGCCGCGGGCTGGCGCCCTCGGTCAGCAGCTTCTGGCGGCGCAGGCGGAGGCTGACCCGCCGCTCGACCTCCTCCTCGCTGATGACCGGCCGACTCTGGCCGAAAACCGCCCGCGCGTACTCCTCGGACTGCAGCAGTCCGGGGATGAACTGCACCTCGTAGGTGCGGATCAGCTGGGCGGCCTCCTCCAGACCGACGTATGTCTGGAACCAGCCCGGCAGCACGTCGTTGAAACTGTGCCACCAGCCGGACTTGTTGGCCTCGCGGACCAGGCCGAGCAGGGCCTCCCGCTCCAGGCCGTCGTCGACGCCGTAGAGGCTGAGCAGGTCCGCGACGTCGCGCTCCTTGAAGCTGACCCGGCCGAGCTCCATGCGACTGATCTTGGACTCGGACGCGCGGATCGCGTAGCCCGCGTCCTCACGGGTGATCCCGCGCGCCTCGCGCAGGCGGCGCAGCTTGCGAGCCGAGGAGGATCCGGCGGACCATCGAGCCGCCGCCCGGCTGAACTGTGGTCATGCGGTCGAAACCTCCACCTAGGGCAAACAGCGCACAGTCTGCCATCAGTTGAGCGCTCACGGTGCCGATACTGACGGATGTTCCTATCAGTTCTGCACTCCGCACACCAGGATGCACGTGCATCCGGCGCTTGCATATGCCAATAGTGCGACTGCACGTGAATCGACTCTTGCATCTGCAGTGAGCGCACACCACCATGGTGCACGTGCACCTGCACATCCCTGGCAATCCCGCGGGCTCCGCGTCGACCCCACGCGCGACTCCGTGCACCGGCCCGACGGCGTCCCCCGCGTCATCGGGCGTTCGAGTGCGCGCGCGCGTGGTCGAGGGGGCGGCCGAGCGGCCGAGCGAGTCGGAGGTGACCGGCATGACCCCGGCGGGTCCAGCCGTGTCCGCCCCCTTATGGGAGGAGCTCTTCATGAGCACCGGTACGGCTTTGGCGGTTGACCCCCTTGTGGTCACCTGTACGCTCGCTCCTCGCTTCGAAGCCGTGAGAACCGCGCGCGACTTCGCCCGGACCGCTCTTCAGCGCTGGTGCCTGATGGAGCTGTTCGACGACGTCGCGCTGGTGGCCTCGGAACTCGTGACCAACGCGCTCCGGCATGCGGTCGGCGCACGGCCCGACCCGTCGGGCGGCGCCCCGGGCGAGTACGACTTTCCCACACAACCGTCCCCGGAGGGACGGCTGCCGATCCGAATAAGCCTGGTGCACCGCGCGCCCCAGGTGGTCTGCGCGGTGAGCGACCCGAGCAGCACCGGCCCGGTGGCTCGGGAGGCGGACTTCGTCGCCGAGTCCGGCCGCGGACTGCACCTGGTGGAGTCGTTCAGCCGCTCCTGGGGCTGGCATCCGTTGGGCAGCGGCAAGGTGGTCTGGGCCGTGTTCGAGGCGGAGCCGGCCGGCGCCAGCAGGCTCGACGGCCACGCGTTGGACGGGCTGGGCGGACGAGTCGAAATCGGTGGACGGCACCGGCGCTCGGCCTAGCGCCGCACGGCGCACGGCCGACCGCGGGACGACCCGGGTGGACCACGCCCCGAGCTCTTCAGCCAGGCCCCCGTGCCGGACCGGACCGCAGCCCCGGCACCGGTTACCCGCACCGGCAACTCCGGCCTCGCCGACAGCTCCGGCTCCGGAGACGGCGGGCCGCCCGCAGGAGCGTCCCCGGCACCCCCGGCGGCCCTCGCCGCACGGTCCACCACGGGACCGGACGGAACGGGGAAGGGAACACGGCCGGACAAAGACAAAGGCCGTCGTGGTGTCAGCACCCACGACGGCCCCCCGATGGTGGAGCAGCGGCCGGTCAGACCGCCAGGTGGTCGAACTCCCCGTCCTTGGCCCCCAGCAGCAGGGCGGCGATCTCCGCCCGGGTGTAGATGAGCGCCGGGCCGTCCGGGAAGCGCGAGTTGCGCATCGCGACGTCGCCGCCCGGCAGGGCCGCGAACTCGACGCAGTTGCCCTGGGAGTTGCTGTGCCGGCTCTTCTGCCAGACCACCCCCCTGAGGTCGGCGGCGGCCATCCCGTTGTATGTGTGGTTCGAGCCGTGCGTGTTCTGCGAGTCGTGCATAGAAGTCTCCCGAAGAGCTCCGGAGTTGTCGTCCAGCGCGGCGCCCCCGGCACCCGCCGAATGAACGGACCGGCCCCGTACCGGCCCGGCACAACGCCTCACTTGACGCGATGATAGCTGCAGTGCACGTGCATCAGCACGGGACATTGCAGGTGCACGGTGCCTTTTGTCGGTCGCGCCGAACTCTTCACGGACCCTTCTCCTGACGGTACGTAAACGGACATAGCCGATGGAATCGTCGGCTCTTCCATAACCGGCCGTGAGCGGCCCCCCGCTAAATGTTGATCTTCGAATGCCGGGAGTCGCACCGCTGTGACCCTCCGTCAGGCCACCTCCCGGCTGTGAGACATCTCACGCGCCCCGGATGCAACGCGCCGCCCCTCGGGACGCGTCAGGGCAACTGTGTGCGCCCGCGGGGGCACTGCGCGAGGAATGTCCGGATTGTAGGCAAATCGCCCGGACCGGTGCGGCGGCGACACGGCCTCCGCACCACGACCACCCGAAACCCGTACGGCAGCCGACTGCAGGCCCGACGGGCCGATGTCCTACGATCTCCGGCATGAGCACCGCAGCCATCCCGGGCGCGCCACTGCCCGTCCGCACTCCAGGCTCCCGTGCGCGGGGGCGCCACCGCCGCCCCGAGCGCCCCGAGATCCGCACCGGCTCGCCGGCCCTGGTGCTCGCCGTTCCCGCGACCGCGGGGCCCGAGTCCCGTTCGGTCGTCGAGGAGCTGCTGTCGATCGTCCGCAGCGAACACGCCGGCGTCCAGGCCGCGGTCGGCTACCTCCCGGCCGACGGCGCCGAGGACGGCGGATCCGAGGACCGCACCGTGGCGGAGCTGCTGGCGGCCGCCGCCGAGGCCGGACTGCCGACGCCCGTCGTGGTGCCGCTGGTGCCCGGTCCGCACGACTTCCTGACCGGGCTTCACGCCCTCGCCGCGGAGTACGGCGCGACCGTCACCGACGCGCTGGGCCCGCACCCGCTGCTCGCCGAGGCCGTCCACGTGCGACTGTCCGAGGCCGGACTGGCCCGGGCCGACCGGGCCCGGCTGTTCGCCATCGCGACCGCCGCCGACGGCGTCGTGCTGACCACCGTCGGTGGTGAGGACGCGGCCGCCGCGGCGGGCATCACCGGCGTGCTGCTGGCGGCCCGGCTGGCCGTGCCGGTCGTCGCCGCGGCGCTCGACGTGCCCGGCTCCGTCGCCGGGGCCGTCAACCACCTCAAGGAGACCGGCTCCCAGCGCCCGGCGCTGGCCCCGCTCGTCATCGGCCCGGAGGCGGACTCCGAGCTGCTCGCCACGGCCGCCGAGGAGACCGGCTGCCCGTCGGCGGCGCCGCTGGGCGCGTACCCGACGGTCGGCCAGCTGATCGCCTCCACCTACCTCGCCGCGCTGCCGACGCCGTCGGCGGAGGAGCTGGCCGAGGCCGAGGCGGAGGCCGCCGCCACCGTGGGGGCCGGCGAGGGCTCCCGACGCGCCCACGCGGCCACTGAGGGGCCCGTGGAGGACTGACGGGCCCACCCACCCCCTGTCGCGCCCACCCACACCACCGAAGGACCCGGAACGACTGTGTTCCGGGTCCTTCGCGCTTGTTCGGATTGCCCCGCTGGGGCATTAAGCGGCCATTGCCAGCAATGTCCGTTCTGGTGCAATTTGTCGATGAATAGTCGGCGCATCGAGGGGCGCTCGAATTCCCGGCACCCCCCGATCCGACAGGCACGCCCCCCTCCCGCTCCAACGCTCCGTCACATCACTCCTGAGGCGTAGCCAGTTTTCGGAATTCCTCGCGGGATTGCCGATGAACGATCATTTCCGATCATGAAATGCGAGCCATTCGGCCTTTTTCCGTAAACCGTGATGCGCATCACAGATATTTGCAGTTTGAACTTAAGTCTGCTTAACGTGCTCCCCGTTCGTGACCACACGGACCCAGTTCATCCGCGACGCCGAGTCCTGCCGTCGGATGTCCTGGCAGCGCGAAAACGCATCACGGCAGGAGCGGGGGAACCACAGGTAAGTCGCCCCGGACCGCTTCCCGGAAACGGTCCTGGGCTAGGGGTGAAGCCGTGCCACAGCGCGGCCGGGCAACTCCAGCCCGAATCCGACAGCTCACCTCGCAGGCGTGGGAGAGGACCGCGTCTTCATGCTGCCTTCCAACGGCAACCGCCTGTCCAGCCGTACCCGTCGCGTGATCGCCGCCCTCGGCGTCGTGGGCGTCGGCCTCACCGTTCCCTGCCTCACCACCGGCACCGCCAACGCCGCCTCCGTCGCCACCTGGGACAAGGTCGCCCAGTGCGAGAGCGGCGGCAACTGGAGCATCAACACCGGCAACGGCTTCTACGGCGGCCTGCAGTTCACCTCCAGCACCTGGGCCGCCTTCGGCGGCACCTCCTTCGCCCCGCAGGCCAACCTCGCCACCAAGGACCAGCAGATCGCCGTCGCCGAGAAGGTCCTCGCCTCCCAGGGCCCCGGCGCCTGGCCGGTCTGTTCGGTCCAGGCCGGTCTGACCCAGGGCGGCGCCGCGGCCGCCGTCGACACCTCGACGGCCGCCAAGCCCGCCGCCAAGCCGGCCCCGAGCCAGGCCCCGGCCGCGAAGCCCGCCGTGCCGTCCGCGCCCGCCCAGGCCTCCGGTGACTCCGCCTCGGCCTCCGCCGCCAAGTCCGCCACCAGCGGCTGGGCGAAGCAGCGTCCGGCGCAGACCCAGGCCGGCGACTACACCGTCGTCGAGGGCGACTGGCTGTCCTCGATCGCCGAGAAGCACAACGTCCAGGGCGGCTGGCAGCACCTGTACGAGCTCAACCGCGGCACCCTCACCGAGGGCCCGGACACCATCTACCCGGGCCAGCAGCTGACCCTGGGTGACGGCACCCCTGCCCAGGCCGACCGGTCCTCCACCGCCACCAAGTCCGGCTCGGACTTCACCTGGTTCGACCGCTCGCAGAAGTCCGGCCAGGCCTCGAACGGCGGTGCCGTGAACGCCAAGCCGACCGCCCGGACCACGGCCCCCGCCTCGAAGCCGGCCGCCCAGGCGCAGACCAAGGCCCCGGCCGCCACCGGCAGCATGGCCGCCGCCGTCTCCTTCGCCGAGTCGAAGGTCGGCCAGGCGTACGTCTACGGCGGCACCGGCAACGGCGGTTGGGACTGCTCCGGCCTGACCCAGGCCGCGCTGCGCGCCGCGGGCATCAACATCCCGCGGGTCGCCGCCGACCAGGCCGCCGCCAGCACCCACGTGTCGCTGGACAGCCTGCAGCCGGGCGACCTGCTCTTCTGGTCGAACAACGGTCAGAACTCCGGCGTCTACCACGTCGCCATCTACGTCGGCGGCGGCCAGTACGTCGAGGCCGCCAACCCGAGCGTGGGCGTCCGCCTCCAGACCATCGCCAACTGGGCCCCGGACTTCGCCGGCCGGGTCTGAGCGCCGCGAACACCGAACAGACGGCAGATGACGGCTGACGGCTGACGGCTGACCGCCCCGGGGAGAGTCCGAGCGCTCCTCCCCGGGGCTTCGGCGTACCCGCGCGATCGACGCGATGCTGCTCTCCGCGGCCAGAACCCCCGGACGCCGCCGAACTGGTACCGCGCGACCACCGGGCACGCGCACGCCGACGGGCCCCGGAGAGCAACCGCCCTCCGGGGCCCGTCAGTTGGTACCTACGGCCGCGGCTCAGCGCGCACAGGCCCCCGTGGAGCCCCGCATCACCAGCTCCGGCTGGAACATGAACTCCCCGCGCTGGGCGGCGTTCCCGCCGACCTCCTCCAGCAGCGCGTCCACCGCCGCCGTCGCCATCGCCTCGACCGGCTGGCGGATCGTGGTCAACGGCGGCTCGGTGAAGGCGATCAGCGGCGAGTCGTCGAAGCCGACCACCGACACGTCGTGCGGCACCGACAGCCCGCGCTGCCGCACCGCCCGGATCGCCCCGAGCGCCATCATGTCGCTCCCGCAGACGATCGCCGTGCAGCCCTTGTCGAGCAGCGCGCCGGCTGCCGCGTGCCCGCCCTCCACGCTGAACAGCGTGTGGTGGACGAGGCCTTCCGCCTCCTCCTGCCCCAGCCCGAGCACCTCTCGCATCGCCGCCGTGAAGCCCTCGATCTTGCGCAGCACCGGCACGTACCGCCGCTGCCCGACCGCCAGGCCGATCCGCTCGTGCCCGAGTTCGGCCAGGTGCTGGACGGCCATCCACATCGCGGACCGGTCGTCCGGCGAGATGAACGGCGCGTCGATCTTCTCGCTGAAGCCGTTGATCAGCACGAACGGCACCCCGCGCCCGGCCAGCCGGGCGTAGCGGTCGTGGTCGGCCGTGGAGTCGGCGTGCAGCCCGGAGACGAAGACGATGCCCGCCACGCCCCGGTCGACCAGCATCTCGACCAGTTCGTCCTCGGTGGACCCGCCCGGGGTCTGGGTGCACAGCACCGGCGTGAAGCCGTGCCGGCTGAGCACCTGCTCGATCACCTGCGCCAGCGCGGGGAAGATCGGGTTGCTCAGCTCCGGCGTGATCAGCCCGATCAGCCCGGCACTGCGCTGGCGCAGCCGGGTCGGCCGCTCGTAGCCGAGCACGTCCAGCGCCGCCAGGACGGTCTGCCTGGTGGCGGCGGAGACGTTCGCCTTGCCGTTGAGCACGCGGGAGACGGTGGCTTCGCTGACCCCCGCCTGTGCCGCGATGTCTGAGAGTCGCGCCGTAGTCACGGTCCCAGAGCCTATTGCAACCACGTCAGACCGCCCACCAGCCGGTGGCGTCCGGAGCGAGCACCGTCTCGCCGCCGTCCACCACGAGTTCGGTCGAGGCGAGCAGCAGCCGGCCCGGGGCGGGGATCCGCACCGGCTCGCCGGTGGTGTTCACCGTGCAGGCGAAGGAGCCGCGCCGGAAGACGAGGGTGCCCTCGGGGCTGTCCAGCCACTCGACCTCGGTGCCGGCGCCGAGGTCGGGCTGTGCCCGTCGGACGGCCAGCGCGCTGCGGTAGAGCTCCAGGGTGGAGGACGGGTCGCCGGTCTGCGCCTCGACGCTCAGTTCGGCCCACTCGGCCGGCTGCGGCAGCCAGGACGGCCCGCCCGCGACCGGCCCGAAGCCGTACGGGGCCTCGGTGCCGGACCACGGGATCGGGACGCGGCAGCCGTCGCGGTAGCCGTCCTGGCCGGCCTGGCGGAAGAAGGACGGGTCCTGGCGGACCTCGTCCGGCAGGTCCGTGACGTCCGGCAGGCCGAGCTCCTCGCCCTGGTAGACGTACGCGGAGCCGGGCAGCGCGAGCATCAGCAGGGTGGCGGCACGGGCGCGGCGCAGGCCGAGCTCGCGGTCGCCGGGGGTGCGGATCTGGGTGCCGAGGCCGGGCTCGTTGGCGAAGCGGGTGGCGTGCCGGGTGACGTCGTGGTTGGACAGCACCCAGGTGGTGGGGGCGTCGACCGGACGCATCGAGTCGAGCGAGAGGTCGATCACCTCCCGCAGCGCGGCGGCGTCCCAGTCGGTGCCCAGGTACTGGAAGTTGAAGGCCTGGTGCAGCTCGTCGGGGCGGACGTAGTTCGCGGTGCGCTGGACGGTCGGGGTCCAGGCCTCGGCGACGCCGATCCGCTGGCCCGGGTACTCGTCGAGGATCCGGCGCCAGCTGCGGTAGATCTCGTGCACGCCGTCCTGGTCGAAGAACGGCATGACGTCGTTGCCGAGCAGCTTGAGCTGGTCGGCGCCGCCGAGGTCGGGCAGGCCGGGGGCCTTGACCAGGCCGTGGGCGACGTCGATGCGGAAGCCGTCCACGCCCATGTCCAGCCAGAACCGCAGGATCGAGCGGAACTCGTCGGCGACCGCCGGGTTCTCCCAGTTGAAGTCGGGCTGCTCCGGGGCGAACAGGTGCAGGTACCAGTCGCCGGGGGTGCCGTCAGGGTTCTCGGTGCGGGTCCAGGCGGGGCCGCCGAAGATGGACTCCCAGTCGTTGGGCGGCAGTTCGCCCTGCTCACCCTTGCCGGGGCGGAAGTGGTACCGCTCGCGCAGCGGGGAGCCGGGGCCCTCGCGCAGGGCGCGCTGGAACCACTCGTGCTGGTCCGACGAGTGGTTGGGGACGAGGTCGACGATGATCCGCAGGCCCAGCTGGTGGGCGTCGCGGATCAGCGCGTCGGCGTCCAACAGGGTGCCGAACATCGGGTCCACGGCGCGGTAGTCGGCGACGTCGTACCCGGCGTCGGCCTGCGGCGAGGCGTAGAAGGGGGAGAGCCAGACGGCGTCCACGCCGAGGTCGCGCAGGTACGGCAGGCGGCTGCGGATGCCGGGCAGGTCGCCCATGCCGTCGCCGTTGGAGTCGGCGAAGCTGCGCGGGTACACCTGGTAGATGACCGCGTCCCGCCACCAGCCTCTGGACGCGCCGCCAGTCACAGGAGCCAGCGGGGCCGCCTCGTGAGCGGTGTCGGCGGCAGGCCGGGAGGTGTCGGCCAGGTTCTGGGTCATGGACGGAATCCCTTGGGGACTAGAGGAGCGAGGAGCGCTGAGGGGTGCGGGAGCGTTACGACTTGGAGGCACCGGCGGTCAGGCCGGTGACCAGGTGGCGCTGCACCAGGTAGAAGAAGGCCGCGGACGGGATCGCGATCAGCACCGCCGTGGCAGCCATCAGGTTCCACTGGGCGTCGTGCTCGCTGACGAAGCTCTGCAGGCCGACGGCCAGCGTGTACTTGTCGGAGCTGAGCATGAAGGTGGAGGCGAACGGCACCTCGGCCCAGTAGGTGAGGAAGGAGTAGAAGGCGGCAACCGCCAGGCCCGGGCGGGCGAGCGGCAGCACCAGCCGCCAGAAGGTGCCGAAGGGGCTGAGCCCGTCGACCCGGCCGGCCTCGTCGATCTCCACCGGGATGGTGTCGAAGTAGCCCTTCAGCAGCCAGGCGCAGTACGGCACGGTGGTGGTCGAGTACACCAGGATCAGGCCGGTGTAGCTGTCCAGCAGCCCGAGTTCGGAGAGCATCGTGTACATCGGCACGATCAGCACCGCGATCGGGAACATCTGGGTGACCAGCAGCGACCACATCAGCGGCTTGTGCCCGGGGAACTTCATCCGGGAGACGGCGTAGCCGGTGGTGGCGGCCAGCAGCACGCCGAACACGGTGGTGACGCCGGAGACCAGCAGGGCGTTGCCGAACCAGGTGAAGAAGTCGGTGTCGGCCAGCACGTGCTGGTAGTTCGACAGCGTGAGCTTGCCGAAGATCTGGCCCGGGTGGAGGTAGTCGGTCTTGTCCGGTCCGAGCGAGACGAAGAGGATCCAGCCGACCGGGAACAGCGCGATCAGGCTGGCCAGGATCAGGACGCCGTGGGACAGCGCCTTGGACAGCGGGCTGCTCTCGCCGCGCGGCCGGAACTTGGCCGGCCGGGCGGCCGGGACCGCGGTCGCCGCGGCGGCGGGGCGTTCGGTGGTGGTGCTCATCGGGTTACCTGCCTTCGTGGGTCAACTGGGTCCGGGGCCTCAGCCGTTGGCCTGCTCGTTGCGGGCGAGCCAGCGCCGGTAGAAGGCGGTGAAGACGATCAGGATGGACAGCAGGATCACGCCGTACGAGGCGGACTGCGCGAAGTCCTGGGGGATCTGGCCGAAGGCGAGGCGGTAGGCCCAGGTGACCAGCAGCTGGGCGTCGGGCGCGCCCTTGCCGAACAGCAGGAAGATGACGTTGAACTGGTTGAACGTCCAGATCACGCCGAGCAGCACGACGGTGGAGGAGACGCTGCGCAGCCCGGGCAGGGTGATGTGGCGGAACTGCTGCCAGCGGGTGGCGCCGTCCATCTCGGCGGCCTCGTACAGCTCGGCCGGGATCGACTGCAGGCCGCCGAGCAGCGAGATCATCATGAACGGCACGCCGGCCCAGGTGTTGACCAGGATCGCGGCCGCCTTCTGCGCCCACGGGTCGGTGAGCCAGCCGGGCTCGGGCAGGTGCAGGCCCGACAGCACGGTGTTGACGACGCCGCCGTCGGAGAGCATCAGGCGCCAGGAGAAGACTGTGACGAAGGTCGGTACGGCCCACGGGAGGATGAGCAGCATCCGGTAGGCGGCGCGTCCGCGCAGCTTCTTGTTGAGCAGGACGGCGAGGCCGAGGCCGAGGGTGTAGTGCAGGCAGACGCAGATGACCGTCCAGGCGATGGTCCACACGAAGTGGGACCAGAACCGGTCGTACGAGCCGGGGCCCCAGAGGATGTCGGCGTAGTTGTGGAAGCCGATGTACTGGTAGCTGGCCGGGATCTCGTTGACGCCGATGTGGCGGGCGACGTTGAGGCTGTTGGCGTCGGTGAGGGTCAGCCAGATGCCCTGGACGAGCGGGTAGAACACCAGGACGCCGAGCACCAGCACGACCGGGGCGATCATCGCGTAGGCGTACCAGTGCCTGGCGTAGGAGCGCTTGAGGCGTTCCAGCAGGCCCGGACGCTGATCGCGCTCCCGGCTGCCCTTGCCGGTGGCGCCCTGCACGGCGACTGACATCGTTTGCACCTTCTCGGGGGGAAGTCTCGGGGGAGCCGACGGCCCGGCCCGCCGGTGTCGGCGGGCCGGGCTGCGGGGACTACTTGGCGAAGCCCGGCAGGAGCTTGGCGTAGTCCGTGGCCACGGTGTTCAGCGCGTCCTGGGTGCTGGTGCCCTGGACGGCCTTGCCCAGGTTGGTGCCGAGCGAGTCGAACAGCGAGCCGTACTCGGGCAGTTCGGGGCGCGGCTTGGCGCTGCCGAGGATGGCCTGGAAGCCGGCGATGCCCGGGTCGGCCTTGACGTCGGCGGTGTAGGCGTCGGAGCGGGTCGGCAGGGTGGAGTTCTTCTGCGCGATGAAGGCCTGGCTCTCGGCCGAGGTCATGAAGGCGGCGAACTTCTCGGCGGCGGCCTTGTGGGCCTTGTCGGCACCTGCGTAGACGGCGATGTTGTGGCCGCCGGTGGGGGCACCGGCCTTGCCGCCGGAGCCGGCCGGGACGGGGGCGATGCCGAGGTTCTTCTTGTCGGCGAAGGCGGAGCCCTTGTAGATGTTGGTGATCTCCCAGGGGCCCTGGATGATCGCCGCGACCTTGCCGCTGTTGAAGGCGTCCATCATGTGGGCGTAGGCGTCGGTGGTGACGTCGGCCTTGGCCGTGCCGGGCGAGGTGAACATCGACTTGTAGGTCTCGATGCCCTTGACGGCCTCGGGCGAGGTGATGGTGATCTTCTTGTTGGCGGCGTCGACGGTGTCGGTGCCCTCGCCGAACAGGAACGGCATCGCGTAGTAGCCGTCGGCGGCCTTCAGCCAGAAGCCGTCGACGCCCGCCTTGTCCTTGATGGTGGCGGCGTCGGTCTTCAGCTCGTCCCAGGTCTTGGGGGCGTCGGTGATGCCGGCCTTGGCGAACAGGTCCTTGTTGTAGAGGAAGCCGAGGGTGTCGGTGACCAGCGGGACGCCGTACAGCTTGCCGTCGTACTTGGCCTGCTGGATCAGGCTGGGCTGGAAGGCGGAGGTGTCGGCGGCGGCCGGGGTGCCGTCCAGCGGCTCCAGGAAGCCGGCCTTGGCGAAGGCGGCGGTCCAGCCGACGTCGGAGCGGAACACGTCCGGTGCGCCCTTGGCCCCCATGGCCGTCTGCAGCTTGTTCTGGGCCTGGTCGAACGGCACGTTGACGAAGTTGACCTTGATGTTCGGGTTGGCCGCCTCGAACTTCTTGGCCAGTTCCTGGTAGTTCGGAGCCTCGTTGGTGGCGTTCGACGTGTCCCAGTACGTGAGGGTGACCGGGCCGTCGGCCTTGCTGTCCGAGCCGGAGCCGCCACTGCTGCCACAGGCAGCCATCGAGACCGCGAGGGCCACAACGAGGGCAGAGGCCGCGATGCCACGCCGCATGAGAACTCCTTGGGAGGGTGGGGGTGCCCGAGATGTTCGGAGACAGGCGCATAATGGCTGCCTCGTGCCGACCGCACCGTTGCTGCCGTCGGGCTCGGAAGGAAGTTAACAGCGGCGCAACAGTGACGGAAAGTCCTTGCAGCAAGTTTCTGCAAGAAACGGCGATCGTTACTCCCGCGTGTCCTGGACGTGGCCGTGCGGTAGTTGACAGTGCGGTGCAATGTCCGACTTCGTCCGTTTCCACCCCGGTGCGGGGTGGCCGACGCGACCACCCTGGGTGGCCGAAAGGCGCTTGCAGCAGACTGGACGGATGCGCATCAGAGCCGTCACCGAGGACGAACTGCCCCTGCTGGGCGAACTGGAGCGGGCCGCCGGGGCCCCCTTCGCCGAGATCGGGATGCCGGAGATCGCCGAGGACGAACCCCCCGCCCCGCAGGAGCTGGCCCGCTACCTGGAGCACGGCACCGCGCTGGTCGCCGAGGCCCCCGACGGAACCGTCGCCGGCTACCTGCTGGCCGAGCCGGTGGACGGCGCACTGCACGTCGAACAGGTCTCGGTCCACCCCGACCACGCGCGCCGGGGCATCGGCCGGGCGCTGATCGAGCACCTCGCCGAGGGCACCGACGCCCCCGCGCTCACCCTGACCACCTTCGCGGACGTCCCGTGGAACGCCCCCTACTACGCCCGCTGCGGATTCCGCCCGCTGGCCGACGCCGAGCTCACCCCCGGCCTGCGCGAGATCCGCCGCAAGGAGGCCGAGCACGGCCTCGACCGCTGGCCCCGGCTCTGCATGCGGCGGGACCTCGTCCGACGGGTCAGCTGACCCCCAGCCGCAGAACGGTGGTCGAGCGGAACTCCTCCTCCGGCCGCAGCTCCGTGCTCGGGAAGGCCGGGTGGTGCGGGGAGTCCGGGAAGTGCTGGGTCTCCAGCGCGATCCCGGCGAACGGCCCGTACGGGACCCCGCTCGCTCCGGTGACCGCGCCCTGGAACTTGTTCGCCGTGTAGACCTGGAGGCCCGGCTCGGTGGTCAGCACCTCCAGGGTGCGGCCGCTGACCGGGTCCTCCAGCAGCGCCGCCCGCGCCGGGCCGCCGCTCGCCGGGCGGGCGCGCAGCGCCCAGTTGTGGTCGTAGCCGCCCGGGCCGGCCAGCTGCGGGTGGTCGTCGTGCAGCGACTTGCCGATCGGGGTGGCCACGGTGAAGTCGAAGGGCGTGCCGGCCACCGGCTCGGTCCGCCCGTACGGGATCTGCCGCTCGTCGGCCGGGGTGTACTCGTCGGCGTCCAGGGTGAGCAGGTGGCCCAGGACGTCACCGCTGCCCTCACCCGCGAGGTTGAAGTAGGCGTGGTTGGTCAGGTTGACGACGGTCGGCTTGTTGGTGACGGCCCGGTAGTCGATCACCAGCTCGCCGCCCGCCCCCGGGGCGTACGACAGGGTGTAGGAGACGGTGACGTCCAGCGCGCCCGGGAAGCCCTGGTCGCCGTCCGGGCTGTGCAGCCGCAGCAGCACCCCGCCCTCGACCGGCTCGGCCGCCCACATCCGCTGAGCGAAGCCGTCCGGGCCGCCGTGGATGGTCATCCCGCCGCCGGTCGGGGCCAGCGGGTGGTTCTGGCCGTCGATGGTGACGCTGGAACCGTCGATCCGGTTGGCGTACCGGCCGACCACCGTGCCGTAGTGCCGCGCGGGGCCCAGGATCTGCGCCAACTCGTCGGTGGAAAGCAGCAGTTGGGCCGTACGACCGGACCGGTCCGGCCCGCTGAGGGTGTGCAGGGTGGCACCGAGGGTGAGCACGCTCGCCTCGTACGGACCGGCCGTCAGCGTCCAGCGCTGGATCGCCGCGCCCGCACCCGAGGGGTCGAGGGGTTCTCGGCGCACCGTGGTGGCCTCGCTCGGCATGGCCTGCTCCTCACTGGCGGCGGCAGTGCGCCACTTCCGCCCGGTCCCGGTCCGTCCAGGGAGCGTAGCGGCGGCCCCCGTGGTGTCCGTCAGCCTAGCGAGGGCGGCGCCCGCGGGGGCGCTTCCACGCCTCCGCGCGCCGCCCGAACGCTACCGGCCGCCGAACGCCAACGGCCGCCCGCCCCTCACGGCCGCTGCCCTGCTGCCCTCGGCGGGCCGTCTCGCCCGTCCGCAGGCCGTCGCCCTGCCGCGCGCGCCACTACTCCCCCGGCTCCTCCTCCAGCCGCTGCTGCAGCCCCAGTGCCGAGGCCAGCCCGTCCGGCCCGGTGCCCGCCTTGCGGTAGACCGCCGCCAGCCGCCGGTTGACCAGGCTCAGGTGCACCCCGAGCTGCTCGGCGATCCGCTGCGGCGGCACGCCCTTGACCGCCAGGTTGGCGACCTCCCGCTCCGGCCCGCTGAGCGTCTCCAGGGTCTCCTGGAAGTCGTGCAGCCCCAGCCGGTTGGGCCGCAGCCCGTAGTTGGCCAGTTCCCGCCGGGCCCGGTCGACCAGCTTCTCCGCCGAGCAGTGCTGGGCCAGCTCGATGCCCTGGTACAGGTACTCCTGGGCGTCCTCCAGCCGTCCGACCCGGCGCAGCGCGGCGCCGAGGTCGACCAGCGCGACGGCGTGCTCGTACCCGGCCGGGGACTGCCCTAGGTGCTCCACGGCCTGCTCCAGCAGTTCGACCGCCTGCTGACCGTCCTCGATCCGCGCCTGCAGCCGCAGCGCGCTGCCGATCGCCGAGGCGGTGCCGAAGGTGCGGGCGTCCCTGACGGCCTTCTGGGCGTACTCGCGGGCGCGCTCGGGCTCGTCGGACGCGATCGCGATCGCGAGGTGTCCGGCCCACGGCGCCCAGACGGTGTTGCGCCAGCCGCGGACCTCCAGCTGGGCCCCGGCCTCGGTGAGCGAGGCGGCCGCCCCGGCGTGCCGGTTCTTGGCGACCAGCAGCTTGCCGTACAGCGAGGCGGCGTCCGGCAGCACCATGGCGGTCGGGTGGTACGGCGGGTGGAAGCCGAACAGGTTGGCCTCCTCCCAGGCCTCCTCGACCCGGCCGCGGGCGATCAGGGTGTCCACCAGCACGCCGACGGCGCCCCAGGCCAGCGGCAGCTTGGCCCCGATCCGCTCGGAGATGCGGTAGGCCCGGCGCAGGAAGTCCTCGGCCTCGGCGAGCAGTCCGCGGCGGAAACGGGCGAGCCCCATCAGGAAGTACGCGAAACCCCGGTGGGCACCGCTCCAACCGGCCACCTCGAACTGGATGATGGCGTCCGCGGCCAGCCGCTCGGCCTGGGCGATGCGGTCGTTGTAGATGTACGTGAGGCAGAGCATCGAGGGCAGTTCGAAGCCCCAGGTGGTGTCCGTCCAGCCGAGGCCCTTGGGCAGCCGGCCGCCGTCCAGGACCTCGTCGGCGAGCGCCAGCGCCTCGGCGGAGGAGGCGCCGCGCAGGGTCAGGTCCCAGGCGCGCATGGCGAGCACGGCCCGGTCCGCGGCCTCCCGGCCGGTCAGGTTCCGGCACATTTCGGCGAGCCGGGCGGAGCGGCCGGGGCCGTCCTCCTCGGACTTGCGGAAGGCGTGCCACATGAACGAGGCCGCCTGGAGCCGCTGGCGCCGGGCCGGTTCGGCGGTCTGCTCGGCCTCCTCCTGGCAGACCAGGGCGGCCTGGCCCAGCTCACCGCTGTGGGCGAGCACCTCGGAGAGCCGGAAGGTGGCGTCCACCCGCAGTTCCGGGCGCAGCGGCCCCTCGTCGGGGTCGAGGGCCAGCCGGAGCTGGTTGACGGTGGCCCCGGGGTCGGTGAGCAGTGCGGAGCAGCCGAGCTCGTACAGCACCTCGGCCTTGATGTCGTCGGCGGGCGGCTCGTTGAGCGCGCGGTGCAGGCAGCGCTGGGCGGCCTCCGGGGCGCCGATCAGCTGGTGTTCGACGGCGGCGCGACGCAGCTTCTTGACGATCCGGTCGTCGCCCTCGCCGGAGTGGGTCTCGACCAGGTGGCGGGAGGCGGCGAGCAGGCCGAGTCCGGCGTTCTCGATCTCGACGGCGGCGATGCCGTGCATGCCGAGGCGGGTGGCGTCCGGCATGGTGTTGTAGATCGAGCTGGCGATCAGCGGGTGGACGAACTCAAGGTTCCCGTTGGGGGCCTGGGTGAGGACCCGCTGCTTGCGCAGCTGCTTGATGGACTCGCGGGCGCCCTCGGTGCTCTGGGTGGAGATCCGGGTGGCGAGGTCGACCCGGATGTCGGTGCCCAGCATGGCGCAGGCCCAGGCGAAGCGCAGGGTGGCGGGCCCGAGCCGGTCCAGCCAGCTCTTGAGGGTCATCCCGGTGGCGTCGACGGCGAGTTCCCGCAGCTGTCGGGAGTTCTCCTCGACCGGCTCGAGTTCCTGTTCACGCACCTGGTCGAGCAGGCGACCAGCCTCGAAGGGGTTGCCGTTGACGACGTTCCAGAACTCGTAGCAGAAGGCGTCCTCGGCCTTGTCGCCGAGTTCGGCGCGGATCATGTCGGTGACGGAGCTCAGGGTGAGCCGGCTGAGCTCGTGCTTGCGGCTGGCGAGGTCGAGGACGCCCCGGCGCAGGCCCTGGGTCTCGGTGGGCCAGTCGTTCTCGTCCTCGCGGAAGGCGAAGACCAGCAGCACGGGCAGTTCGCCGGAGCGGACGGCGAACTTGGCGAGCCAGGAGAGGGATTCGGCGTCCGCCCAGTGCAGGTCGTCGACGATCATCACCATCGGCGCGCGGCGCGGCGCGAGCTGGGTGAGGACGTAGTCGAGGCCGTCGCGCACGCCCTGGGGGTCCAGGCGGCGGGCGCCGGCCTTGGGCTGCTTGAGGCCCATGGCCGGTCCGACGACCTCCTCCCAGGTGCCCATGACCTGGCGGAACTCGTCGGCCTCGAGCTTGGTCAGGACGGGCTGCAGGAGCTGGCGCAGCACGTGGTACGGCTCCTTGAACTGCTGTTCGCCGCCGCGGGCGAACAGCACGGTGGCGCCCTCGCGCAGGCTGGCGATCCGTCGGACCTCGTGCAGCAGGCTGGTCTTGCCGATGCCGGGGCGGCCGGAGAAGGCGAGCAGTTCGCCGATCTCGGTGCCGCCGGCGGCGAACTCGCGGCAGAGGCGGTCGACGGCCGCTTCGACGGAGCGCAGTTCGGCGTCGCGGTCGCGCAGCCGGACCCGGGCCGCCGGTCCGCCGTCACCCCGGCCGGACCCGGTTCCCGCCCGAAGTTCGTTGCCCTGATCGGTCACCGTCGCGCCTCCGCCTCACCCGCTCGCGGCACGGCTCCGCCGCCGCACGGGGGAGCCGGTCCATCACTGTTCGTGGAGCCGAGGTTAGCGCCGTGTAGGACTTCCCGTGAGGCATTCGTGCAGGCTGGGGCGGACGGTGAGGGTTCGGGCGGCTTGCCAAGGGCAATTGCCCTATATCCCTAACGTCCGATCATTGCATCAGATACCCTACGGCCCGCGAGGCGCGGATGATCTTGCGTAAACCACCCTCACCCGCCGCGCCCCGTCACGTCAACTCCCCCACCAGAAGTGCTCGAACCACAAGCGCCCCCACCCTCCGCTGCACCGGGAGTCCGATGTCTGACGACACATCACTTGAGATCCCGTTCCCGTACCGCCGCAGTCCGCACGGACCGTACGCCACCGCACTGCACCGGGACTGGCTGATCCGCCACCCGCTGCTCCCCGACGCCGACCACCCCGGGTACGCGCACTGGGAGGTGGTCGACCTCGCCGCGCTCGGCTACCCGGACGCCGGTCCGGACGAACTCGCACTGGCGGCCGATCTGATGGGCTTCTACTTCCTCTTCGACGACCAGTTCGACGGGCCGCTCGGTCGCCGCCCCACCGAGGTCGCCCCGATCTGCGAGCGCCTGATCGCCGTCCTGCACGGCGCCCGGCCCGACCAGCACTCCCCGGTCGAGACGGCCTTCGCCGACCTGTGGGCCCGCAGCGTGCGCGGCATGCCCGCCCGCTGGCAGGCCCGGGCCGCCTACAACTGGGAGTACTACTTCGCCAGTCACCCGGCCGAGGCGGCCGGCCGGATCTCCGCCCGACCGCCGGACCGGGACGGCTACCTGGAACTCAGACGGGGCACCGCGGCGATGGAGACCATCTTCGACATGGTCGAACGGATCGGCCAGTTCGAGGTCCCCGCCTCCGTGCTGCACCATCCGGTGCTCCGTCAGATCCGCCAGCTGGCCGCCGACATACCGTCCCTCAGCAACGACGTGCGGTCCTTCCCGCTCGAAGCCCCGCGCGGCGACGTCAACAACCTGGTGATGATCGTCCAGCGCGAGCGCCACTGCTCGGCCGAGGAGGCCTGCTCCGCGGTGATGGCGGAGGCGCAGCTGATGGTCGAGCGCTGCGCCGAGCTGCACGAGCGACTGCCCGACGTCTTCCTGGAGTTGGGCCTGTCCCGGATCGAACGCACGATCGCCCAGCGGTACGCCGACGGGCTGATCACCTGGCTGGCCGGGTACCTGAGCTGGGAGGCCCGCACCGGCCGGTACCACGCGGTCTGAGGCCCCGTCCCTCGGACGTCGGAGCACCACCGGGCGCGGCCGCCCGGCAACGGCCGGAACGCGGACCCTCCGTACCGGGCCGGCGTACGGACCGTAGCCGCAGCGCGCACCCGGCGGTTATCGTGCTCGTCGGCGGGCGCCCCGGCGGGGCGCCGCCCGACTGCGTGTCCGCACCCTCCCGCCGAGCCGCCCCCTGACCGGGCGGCCCGGCGTGCCGCCCCCGGTCCGACCGGCGCCAGGGGCGCCCGACGTCGCGAGGAGCACAGAGCATGACGGTCTACCAGCCGCCCGGCACACCCGGCAGCATCGTCGCCTACCGTTCCCGGTACGACCACTGGATCGGCGGCGGATGGGCGCCCCCGGTGCGCGGCGAGTACTTCGGCAACCCGACGCCGGTCACCGGTGAGGTGTTCACCGAGGTCGCCCGCGGCACCGCCGAGGACATCGAGGCCGCCCTGGACGCGGCGCACGCCGCCGCCCCGGCCTGGGGCCGCACCTCCGCCGCCGAGCGGGCGCAGGTCCTGCTGCGGATCGCCGACCGGATGGAGGCCCACCTGGAGCAGCTGGCCGTCGCGGAGAGCTGGGAGAACGGCAAGCCGGTGCGCGAGACGCTGGCCGCCGACCTCCCGCTCGCCGTCGACCACCTGCGCTACTTCGCCGGCGCGCTGCGCGCCCAGGAGGGCAGCCTCTCCCAACTGGACGAGGACACCGTGGCGTACCACTTCCACGAGCCGCTGGGCGTCGTCGGCCAGATCATCCCGTGGAACTTCCCGATCCTGATGGCGATCTGGAAGCTGGCCCCGGCACTCGCGGCCGGCAACGCGGTGGTGCTCAAGCCCGCCGAGCAGACCCCGGCCTCGGTGCTGCTGCTGGCCGAGCTGACCGCCGACCTGGTGCCGCCGGGCGTGCTCAACGTCGTCACCGGCTTCGGCGAGGAGGCCGGCGCCCCGCTGGCCGCCAGCAAGCGGGTCCGCAAGCTCGCCTTCACCGGCGAGACCGGCACCGGCCGGCTGATCGCCCGCGCCGCCGCCGACAACCTGATCCCGGCGACCCTCGAACTCGGCGGCAAGAGCCCCAACCTGTTCTTCGCGGACGTCGCCGCCGACGACGACGCCTTCTACGACAAGGCCGTCGAGGGCTTCGCGATGTTCGCCCTCAACCAGGGCGAGGTCTGCACCTGCCCCAGCCGCGCGCTGATCGAGTCCCCGGTCTACGAGCGGCTGCTCGGCGACGGGCTGGGCCGGGTGCGCGCCATGCGCCAGGGCGACCCGCTGGACACCGAGACCCAGGTCGGCGCGCAGGCCAGCGCCGAACAGCTGAAGAAGATCCTCTCCTACTTCGAGATCGGCCAGGCCGAGGGCGCCAAGGTCCTGGTCGGCGGCGAGCGCGCCGACCTCGGCGGCCCGCTGGCCGGCGGGTACTACGTGACGCCGACGGTCTTCGAGGGCGTCAACAGCATGCGGGTCTTCCAGGAGGAGATCTTCGGCCCGGTCGTCTCGGTCACCCGCTTCGACGGCTTCGACGAGGCGGTCGCGCTCGCCAACGACACCCAGTACGGGCTCGGCGCGGGCGTGTGGACCCGCAACATCAACACCGCCCACCGGGCCGGGCGCGCCATCCAGGCCGGCCGGGTCTGGACCAACTGCTACCACGCCTACCCGGCGCACGCGGCCTTCGGCGGCTACAAGAACTCCGGCATCGGGCGGGAGAACCACAAGGCGCTGCTGGAGCACTACCAGCAGACCAAGAACCTGCTGGTCAGCTACTCCCCCGACGCGGTCGGCTTCTTCTAGGCCCCAGGGCCCCGGTAGGCCCCGACGGAAGTCCGGGGGCCCGACAGAAGTGGAGCGGGAGACCTCGTCCGGTCCCCCGCTCCACCGCCACTCCCCGCGGCGGGCTCTCGGGGCCAATCCCGTGTTCCGGGAATTTCACCTGGTTCGGGATCTAAGCACGTGAATCGGCTGATTTTCCCGACGCGCCGCCGACATGCCCGAACGGCCCCCGCGAACGCCGTAGACAGGACTCCCCGTTCCCGATCCCGCCCACGGAGTCCGGCATGACCATCGCCCCCGCCAAGCTCACCGACCCCACCGTGCGTGCCTTCGTCACCGCGGTCAACGCGGGCGACCGCGAGGCCTTCTTCCACGTGCTCGCCCCGGACGCGACCATGTCCGACGACGGCTCCGACCGCGACCTCGACGAGTGGGTGGACCGGGAGATCTTCGGCCCCAACGGCCGCATGGACGTCCAGAGCGAGTCCTCCGGAGGCCACGCGCTGGTCGCCAACTTCACCAACGAGACCTGGGGCGAGATGCGCACCGCCTGGCGGTTCACCGTCGACGGCGGCAGGATCAGCCGCTTCGAGACCGGCCAGGCGTGACCCGGTGCCCGACCGGCCTCAGGACAGCCCCAGGCACCCCCGCACCGCGCGGATCAGGTTGCGCGAGCGGACGTCCCCGGTGACGCCCGGCTGCATGCCGTTGGTGACGTACCCGAAGCCGAGCCCGAGCTCGGGGTCGGCGAAGCCCAGCGAGCCGCCCCGGCCCGGGTGGCCGAAGCTCGTCGGCGAGGTCATCGGCGCGGTCGGTCCGTGCCGCCAGAAGCCCAGGCCGAACGTGGAGTTGACGATCAGCACCCGGTCCGGGCCGTTCACCACCGGCCCGACCGCGCGGGCCAGCACCTCCGGGCCGAACAGCGGCGGCAGCAGCGCGCCGGACCCGTCCGGGCGGTCGGCGGCGCCGATCAGCGCCGCGTAGAACCGGGCCACCGAGCGGGCGGTGCCGATGCCGCCCGCGCCCGGGATCTCGGCGGCCTGCACCGCCGGGTCGTTCATGTTCACCCCGGGCAGCACCGAGGCGAAGGCGCGGGCGGTCAGCGAGGTCGGGTCCTGGTAGGCGTCCCGCACGGACTGCTTGGGCCGCAGCCGCAGCCCGCTCGGGCCGGTCCGGGCCGCCTCCGGGGCGGGCAGGTCGACCAGCTTGCCGACCCGGGGCGCGGCGCCGGCCGGCAGCCCGATCCACAGGTCGAGCCCGAGCGGCCGGGCGATCTCCTCGGCGAAGTACTGGCCGACCGTACGGCCGCTCACCCGGCGCACCACCTCGCCGACCAGCCAACCGAAGGTGTACGGGTGGTAGCCGTGCGCCGTCCCCGGCTCCCAGGCGGGCGCCTGGGCGGCCACCGCGGCGACCGCCCGCTCCCAGGTCAGCACGTCCTCCAGGCGCAGCGGCACGTCCAGCGCCGGCACCCCCGCCTGGTGCGACAGCAGCCAGCGCACCGGCACCGCGCCCTTGCCCGCCGCCGCGAACTCCGGCCAGTACGAGGCCGCCGGCGCGTCCAGGTCGAGCAGGCCGCGCTCGACCAGCAGCAGCGCGGTGGCCGCGGTCAGGCCCTTGGTGACCGAGCGCAGCACCTGGGCGGTGTCCGCCGTCCACGGCACCGCGGGCGCGGGCCGCCCGCCGACCTCGGGCCGGGCGTCCCCGCCCCACAGGTCGACCACCTTGCGCCCGCGCACGTACAGCGCGAACGCCGCGCCCAGCTCGCCGTACTCGGCGAAGTTCCGCGCGAAGGCCTCCCGTACGGGCTCGAACCCCTCGGCCGTCTCGCCCCAGATCTCCACCACCGCGTGCCGTCCTCAGGTCGTTCGTCGCCGCCCAGCTGATCGATCCCGCGTTCGAAGCGGGCTCCGAAACCCTAACCTGTCGTTCATGACCAACCCTGCCGAAGAGCTGCTGGACATCGTCGACGACAACGACCGGGTGATCGGTACCGCGCTGCGCGGGGAGGTGTACCGGCAGGGGCTGACCCACCGGTGCGTCTTCATCATGGTCCGCGACCCGGCCGGCCGGATCTTCGTCCACCGCCGCACCGACACCAAGCTGTTCGCCCCCGGCGCGTACGACATGTGGGTCGGCGGCGTCGTCGGCTCCGGCGAGACATACGCCGAGGCCGCCGTCCGCGAGGCCGAGGAGGAGCTCGGGGTGCGCGGCATCGCCCCGCGGCCGATCTTCAAGTTCCTCTTCAGGGAGCCGGAGGGCGGCAAGCTCTCCTGGTGGTGCGACATGTACGAGGCGGAGTGGGACGGCCCGGTCTCCCCGCAGGAGTCCGAGGTCGCCTGGCACGCCTGGCTCACCCCGGCCGAACTCTCCGAGCGCCTCGCCCGCGACACCTTCGTGCCCGACGGCCTGGAGGCCTACCGCCGCTACCTGGAGCGCCAGGAGAGTAAGGGCCGTCCGGCGGACCGTGCCGAACCGGCCTCGGGCAGCGCATGAGGGCAGGGGAGCGCAGGCCGGGCCGCATGGGCCCGCGGGCGGCCGACGGATAGGCTGACGCGCATGGCCTCCCGTACGCCGTCGCCGACGGCCGACCGCGCAGAACGGACCGCCGCCCCCGACCGGGGCGCCGCGGGTGAACGGCCGCGCCGACGGCTGAGCGTGGACGAGCGGCGGGAGCAACTGATCGCCGTGGCGCTGGAGCTGTTCAGCCGCCGCCCGCCGGAGGAGGTGTCGATCGACGACATCGCCGCCGCCGCGGGCGCCTCCCGGCCGCTGGTGTACCACTACTTCCCCGGCAAGCAGGCGCTCTACGAGGCGTCGCTGCGGCGTGCCGGGCGGGAACTCTCGGCCCGGTTCGAGGAGCCGATGGAGGGGCCGCTGTCGGAGCGGCTGTACCGGGTGATGGGCCGCTACCTGGACTTCGTGCAGAGCCACGGGCCGGGCTTCGCCGCGCTGTTGCGGGGCGGCTCGGTGGCGGCCAGCGCGGGCACCTCGGCGGTGATCGACGAGGTGCGCCGGGCCGCGCACGACCAGATCCTCAGCCACCTGGCGATCCCCGCTCCGAGCCCCGGACTGCGGCTGACCGTCCGGGCCTGGATCGCCAACGCCGAGATCACCTCCCTGGAGTGGCTGGCCGAGCGGTCCGTTCCGCTGGAGGAGCTGCAGCTGCACCTGGTGCAGGAGTTCGTCGCCTCGCTCACCCTGACCGCCGCCCGGGAGCCCGCGCTCGCCGCCGAGCTGGCCTCCTTCTTCGCCGACGAGCGGCCCGACGGGCCGACCGGGCGACTGGTCCAGGACCTCGCCGGGCTGTTCGCGGTGCCCGGCATCCTCGACGCGGTCACCGCCCTGGCCGCCGGGCCGCAGACCGTCGGGCCGCAGACCGTCGGGCCGGTGGACGAAGCGTCCGCGCAGGCCACGGAGGGCACTGCCGGGGCCCCCGCGGAGTGATCATCAGGTGATCCTGCGGTTCGGCGACGACGGTGGGCTCTGATAGGAATGGGCGGGGACCTGACGACCCGCCGCCGGGCGGGGCCCGGTCCCACCCGAACCACCGACGGCAGACGGAGCAGAGCGGGGGGCTCACCAGTTGACCCAGGACGTCCAGTTCAGCGCGGAGGCCAACCCCTTCGCGGCGGCCGAGCAGGTCTGCGCGACCCTCGGCACCCTCACCGACGCCCTCTTCGACGAGCACACCTCGCGCCACCCGGCGACCGCGCTGAGCGCCCTCGAACCGGCCGAACACCCCGCCGCCGAGGCGCTGTTCGGCCTGCCGCTGGCCCCCAACGGGCCGGTGCACCAGGCCCTCGACCGGCTCGGCACGGTGATCACCGCCGGCACGGCCCGACCGGGCACC
Source organism: Kitasatospora aureofaciens (assembly GCF_001188955.3). GTDB lineage: Bacteria > Actinomycetota > Actinomycetes > Streptomycetales > Streptomycetaceae > Kitasatospora > Kitasatospora aureofaciens. The sequence goes on from NZ_JPRF03000013.1 coordinate 36,268, forward strand.
GGCGCGCGGATCGCCGACCGGGTGACGGCCGCGCTGCACCACCGCTACGGCGGCGGAGCCGTGCGCGGCGCCATCGCCGACCGGGGCACCACCTCGGCCGCGCTGTTCCAGCTGCCGGTCACCGGCGAGTTCGCCGACGCCAAGCTTCGCCCGCCGTTCGCCCCGGCGCTGGCCGCGCTGGCGGCCGGGCGGCAGACCCGGCAGCCGGTCGAACTCGCCACCGGCGCGGGCACCGAGGTCCGGCTGGTCGTCCCGCCGGGCTTCCACTCGCTGACCTCCCCCGGCGGGCCCGCCGGGGCCTCCGCCCGTACGGTGCCCCCGCTTCCGGGCGGCGGCGGTGACGGAACCGCGGACACCCACGGAACCGCGGACGCCGACGGGACCGACCGCGCCTCCGTGGCGGCCGCCACGGAGCTGACCGGGCACCTGGCGGAGGTCGCCGAGGAACTGTTCAGCGCCACCGGCCCGGAGCCGCGCCGCGACTTCGCGGTGATCTCCGCGACCCTGACCGACCTGGTCCAGGACGCCGGCGTCCGCTACGCGGGCGTGTGCGCGCTGGAGGTCGACGGGCGCGCCACCGAGGCCACGCTCGTCGTCTCGCTCGCCCGCCACCCGCTGCCGATCACCGCGTTCGCGACCGAGCTGGCCACCGTACGGCGGCACGCCGAGGTCTGGACGGTGCTGCTGCCCGCCGGGCCGGCCGCCGTCCTGGTCGAGGGGCGGACCGTCCCGGTGCCCGGACCGCTGGCCGCCGACGGGCAGCGCCGCTGGGTGGTCACCTCGGTCGTCCAGGCGTTCGTGCCGCTGCCGGACGGCGGAACGGTTCTGTGCGCCCAGCTCTCCACCGCCCGGCCGGAGGACTGGGAGCTGTACACGGAGGCCTTCGCGGAGCTGCTGAAGAGCATCCAGTTCGGCTGGGACGGCGTACCGCTCACGGCTGCGGTCGCGCCCGCGGCGGCGGCCCCACCGGTGCCGGTGCCGCCTCCCGTGGCCCCTCCTGCCGCTCCGACCACTGCGCCGAGCGCCGTTCCGACCGCTGCGCCGACCGCTGCGGCCGTGGCGGAGGAGCCGGAGGAGAAGCCGGTGCACCTGCGCGGGACGCCGGTGCGCATCCCGCCCGCGGACTTCAACCCCTTCGCGCCCGTCGCGCAGGAGGAGGCGGCGGCGGACGCCGCTGCCGCTGCCGTCCGCGCGGAGCCGGCCGAACGCAAGCGCACGCCGGTCATGATCCCGCCGCCGGACTTCGACCCCTTCGGCATCGGGGGCACGATCCCGACCGCGGAAGGAACCGCTGCGCCGGCCGCCGGCGCCGGTACGGCTGCGCCCGACCCGTTCGGAACGACGGTCGCAGCCGAGCAGAAGCCCGACCCCTTCGGCACCACCGTCGCCGCCAAGGGGCCGGCCGTCCCGCCGCCGCCCTCGGCCCCGCCGCTGATCCCGGCCCCGACCGCCCCGGCGGCTGCTCCGGCGGGCGCACCTGCGGCGAACGCGGACGAGCCTGCCAAGCGCAAGGGCACTCCGGTGATGATCCCGCCACCGGACTTCGACCCCTTCGGCATCTCGGGCCTGGCCGCGAGCTCGGACGAACCGCAGGCGGAGGCCGCAGCCGACGCCGAGGCGGAGCCGGAGCACCGGCCGTTCGGCTGACGGAGGGCAGCCCGCCGCCGACCGCGGCGGCCGGTAACAGATGACAGCTGACGGATGACAGCCGACAGACTTCAGCGAACGAAAGCTGAAATCTGTCATCTGTCATCTGTCAGCTGTTACCCGTCGCCCCTCCCCGCGCCGCGATCAGCGCCCCCACCCCGTCCAGCATCCGCGCCAGCCCGAACTCGAACAGCGCGTCGAGGCCGAGGTCGATCTCCGGTCCCCGGTTCAGTGCGTCGAACATCGGGAAGCGCTCCGGGTCCGACATCAGCCGGTCGTGGTCCTCGTCGTCGAGCCGTTCCATCCACTCCTCCGCGGACATCCCGCTGTCCTGCTCCGCCTGCGCCTCCCGCTCGAAGTGGACGGCCAGCCCACAGGTGAAGGCCGCCAGGCTGACCGAGGCCTGGGCCATCTCCTCCCAGCTCAGCCCGAGCCCCGCAAGCGCGGAGATCGCCCGCTCGGTGTGCAGCGCCGCGTCGGGCGCCAGCACCGGCCGGGTGAAGGACATCGTGGACGCCAGCCAGGGGTGGCTCCGGTAGATCCGCCACTGCAACCGCGAGACCTCTTCCAGTCCCGGCCGCCAGGCCGGGGCCGGTGCTGCCGCGAGCGGCTGCTCACCGAAGACCCTGTCCGTCATCAGCCGCAACAGCTCGTCCTTGCCCGGCACATGGCGGTAGAGCGACATGGTGGCGACACCCAGTTCGGTCGCGACCCGGCGCATCGACAGCGCCGCCAGCCCCTCGTGGTCGGCGACCCGCACCGCGGCCTCGACGATCCGCTCCCGGCCGAGCTCCCGCTCCCCGCCCTTCGCCCGCTGTACGACGCCCGCCGCACCCGGCACCCGCTCCGCCTCCCGGCCCACCTCGCGACCCGCCTCCCGGCCCGCGACCGCACGGCCCTGCGCAGGAGCGCCCGCCGGAGCCCGCCGGGCCGCCACCACCGTCCCCACCCCCGGGACGGCCCGCACCAACCCGTCCTCCCGCAGCCGGTTCAGCACCTTGGTCGCGGTGGCCATCGCCACGCCCCACTCCCGCATGATCCGCCGCGTGGAGGGCACCCGGGCACCCGGCTTCAACTCCCCTGCCGCGATCCGGCGTCGGAGCTCGGCCGCGATCCGCTCCGAAGGCGTTCCGCCGTCCACCACAACCACCACCGCCCGCTCGACCGACCGCACTAACGCACTAGTGCACTGCAGGCACCCACGCTAGCAGTCGGTCACTCGGCCGCGAGGTGAACCCAAACCGCACGCCCCGCCGGCCAGTTGACGGCCGCCGTCGCCAACAGGTCCGCGCAGCGGCCCGGTTCAGCCGGAGCGCCGCGCCAGGTGCACCACGTCCGGCACCCCCCGGCTCACCGGCACCTCCCGGCTGACCACGTCCGCGAAACCCGCGGCCCGCAGCGCCTCCTCGAAGTCCGGCGACGGCTGCGCGCTCCACACCGCCAGCACTCCGCCGGGCCGCAGCCGGTGCCACAGCACCGCGAGCCCGTCCGCCCCGTACAGCCCGGAGTTGGAGTCGGTGACGGTCCAGTCCGGCCCGTTGTCGATGTCCAGGCAGAGCGCGTCGTAGCGCTCGCCGTCGGACGCCGCCAGGTACCCCAGCAGGTCGGTGTGGATCACCTCGACCCGCTCGTCGTCCAGCGCACCGCCGGAGAAGCCGCCCAGCGGGCCGCTGCGGTGCCAGTCGATGATCGCGTTCTCCCGCTCCACGATGGCGATCCGCCCCCAGCGCGGCTCGGCCACCGCGTACGCGAGCGAGAAGCCGACCCCGAGCCCGCCGATCAGCACCGACGGCGCGGTCACGGCGGCGCCGGTCCGGTCCAGCTCGTCCAGCGCCGCCTGGACCAGCAGCCGCTCGGAGCGTCCGTCGGCGGTGTCCATCAGGAAGCACCCGTTGGCGATGATCTCGTAGTGCCGTCCGCGCTGCCGCAACACCACCTCGCCGAACGGCCCCTCCCGTCGGTCGAGCGTGACGACGGCCTCGTGGCCGTCCCGTTCGGGCAGTGCGGTGGTCATGCGTCCTCCTCGACGGACTCGGCAGCAGGATCGTCCCGGTACGGGCGATCTTCCGCCCGACGATAACCGAGTCCGCACTCGTCCGGCCCGTGAATAAACGGCCCCCACGGACAGGGCCGGGCCCCGAAGGGACCCGGCCCGGACGCAACCCCGCCCCGTCAGGTCGTGATCAGCACGCCCGCGTAGGACACACCGGCGACGACCACCCACGAGCCGAGACCGAGCAGCGCGAGCCGCCCGCCGGTCCGCACCATCGTGGGCAGGTGCACCGCGCTCCCCAGCCCGAACAGCGCGGCCGCGAGCAGCAGTTCCTGCGCGTCCCCGGCCAGCGTGAGCGCCCGCTCGGGCAGCACCCCGGTGGTGCGCAGCACGATCATCACCAGGAACCCGGCCACGAACAGCGGCACGATCGGCGGCCGGTTTCCGCTCTTGGCGACACCGTCCGCCCCGTCGGCCGAAGCACCGCCGGCCGCGGCCCCGCGCGCATTGCGCCGCGCCACCACGGCGACGCCCGCGACCAGCGGCGCCAGCAGCATCACCCGCATCAGCTTGACCAGCACCGCCTCGCGCAGGGCGCCGGGGCCCCCGGTCTGCGCGGTGGCGACCACCTGTCCGACGTCGTGCACGCTCGCCCCGACCCAGCGCCCGAACTCGATCTCGCCGAGCCCCAGCGGGTGCTGCAGCAGCGGCAGGACCGCGATCGCCAACGTCCCGCACAGGGTGACCAGCGCGACCGAAGAGGCGACGTCCTCCTCCTCGCTGCCGGCCGCCTGGCTGACCGCGCCGATCGCCGAGGCCCCGCAGATCGAGTAGCCGGTGGCGACCAGCAGCGACTGGTCGCCGGGCAGGCCGAGCCGCCGGCCCAGCCAGAGCGTGCCGGCGAAGGTGGCGGCGACCACGGTGAGCACCATGGCGACGGTGGCCCAGCCGAGGCCGAGCACGTCGTCCAGGCTGAGCTTGAGCCCGAGCAGGACGATCCCGAGCCGCATCAGCCGCTTCCCGGCCGTCGACAGCCCTGGCCGGGCGACTCCGCGGACCACCGGGCGCAGCCCGGGCAGGTGGGCCACCGCCATGCCGAGCACGACGGCGGCGGTGAGCTCGGGCACGGCCGGGACGGCCGCGTGGACGGCGATCGCGGCGGCCACCCCGACCGCCGCGAGCAGCAGGCCGGGGGCGTCCCCGCCGAGCGGGGGAAGTGAGCGGGTGCGGGCGGCCCGCTCCCGGAGGGTCAGTGCCACGTCGCCGCTCACCGCTCCTGGTCGGCGGGGAGCCGGTAGACCCGCCGGATGCTGGTGCCGAGCCGCGAGACGTCCGCGCCGTACACGTGGATGGAGATGGCGGTGGTGCTGCAGGAGTTGCGCACCAGGTGGATGTCGCCGGGCGGGGCGAAGGCGGCGACCGTCCCGGCGGGGCCCGCCACGTGCTCGGTCTCGACCAGCCGGGAGCTGCGCCCGTCGGAGACCAGCCGGTAGCGCGTCTCGCTCTCCTGGCCCTGGTGGACCCCGGCCACGCACCACGAGACGTGGTCGTGGATCGGGGTGTGCTGTCCGGGCAGCCAGACCAGGGCGACGACGGAGAAGCTGCCGTCCGCCTCGGCGTGCAGGACGTGCTGGCGGTAGCGCTGGGGGTCGCCCTCGCGCTGGGCGGGGGTGAGCAGGGCGTCGGACCCGTCGGGGGCGGTGAGCAGGTGCGGGGCGAGGCGTTCGCCGACCAGGTACGCGGTGAGTTCGGGTGGCAGTCCGCGGTCCACGACGGCGCGGATCTCGCTGACCAGCGCGGCCATCCGCTCCGTGAGCCGGTCGCTGCCGACCGTGGCTGGGGGTGTCATACCAGCAGGCTGGGACCGACCGACCTATCACGTCCAACGAGGGTTCCTAAGCATCACCCTCACTCATGCTTATGGGTCGAGCAGCAGGTGCGGCGCAGCAGCCGCGGCCTCAGCACCCGACCCGGCTCGCCGCTGCCTGCCGCAAGTGGTCCAGCACCAGCGCGGTGGCGGGGATCCGCCGGTGCTCGCGCAGCACGTACGCGCTCACCTGCCGCCGCAGGTGCGGCTCGACGGCCCGCCCGGTGACCTTGCGGTGGCACATGAAGGAGAGCACCAGCGCGGGCATCAGGGCGATCCCGACCCCGGCGGCGACCAAGCTCTGCACGGCGAGGTTGTCGTCGGTGGAGAACACGATGTCCGGCGCGAAGCCCTCCTCCGCGCAGACGTGCAGCAGGTTGGCCCGGCAGCGCGGGCAGCCGGCGATCCAGCGCTCACCGTCGAGGTCGGCCAGCCGGACGGCGTGCCGACGGCCGAGCGAGTGCCCGACCGGCAGCAGCACGGTGAGCAGGTCCTCCATCAGCGGGATCTCGTCCAGCCCGTCCGGCACCTCGGTGGCCTGGCCCGGATAGCGGAAGGCCAGCGCGATGTCGCACTCGCCGCGCAGCAGCCGCTGGACGGAGTCCGGCGGCTCGGCCTCCAGCAGCTCGACCCGGACGCCGGGGTGCTCGGCGAGCAGCCGGGCCATCGCCTCCGGTATCAGGGTGGCGTTGGCGCTGGGGAAGGCGCAGACCCGTACCCGTCCGGCGCGCAGCCGGGCGAGCGCGGCGAGCTGCTGCTGGGCGGCGGAGAGGCTGCCGAGGATCAGTTCGGCGTGCCGGGACAGCGCCTCGCCCGCCTCGGTGAGCCGCAGGCCGCGCCCGGCGCGGGTGAACAGCGGGACGCCGACGGTGCGTTCGAGGGCCTTCATCTGCTGGGTGATGGCGGGCTGGGTGTAGCCGAGCTCCCGGGCCGCGGCCGAGTAGGAACCGGCCCGGACGACCTCGTGGAACGTCCTGATGTGCCGCGAGTCGAACACCGGCTCCATGGCCCCTCCGCCCGGTCGTCTGTCGCCTGCCCTCGCAATCATAAGAGGAATTTGGAGGTCCCGGCCCCGATCCCACCCGCACCTATGGTTCAGACGCGAACCAGCCTTACCTGCCACGGGCCCACAGCGCGCCGGGGCTCACAGCGCGCACCGCTCACTACTGTGCCGACGGCGGCAACCCCATCGCCACTCCGGCCTTGGCCACCGGCGCCCCGCCCCGCACGCTCGGGCTGCGGCGGCTGCGCCGCTCGACCCAGCGGGCCAGCCAGGACAGCAGCAGGCACATGCCGATGTAGATCGGCGCGATCACGATCACCACCGGGATGAACGGCAGGTCGTAGTCCAGGTTGGTGGCGATCAGCTTGCCCGCGTGCAGGAACTCCTCGAAGGTGATCAGGAATCCCAGCGAGGTGTCCTTGAGCGCGACCACCAGCTGGCTGATGATGGCCGGCAGCATCGCCCGGTTGGCCTGCGGCACCAGCACGTACGTCATCACCTGGGTCTTGCGCATGCCCAGCGCGTACGCGGCCTCCCGCTGCCCCTTGGGCACCGCGAGCACACCGGCCCGGAACACCTCGGCCAACACCGAGCCGTTGTAGAGCACCAACCCGGCCACCAGCGCCCACAGCGGCTGCACCCTGAGGGCGACGAACACGAAGAAGATCATCACCAGCAGCGGCATGGCCCGGAAGAACTCCACCACCAGCGTGGCGAACCAGCGCACCACCCGGTGGTCGGACAGCCGCCCGGCCGCGAACAGCGCGCCGAACGGCAGCGCGAACAGCACCGTCCAGCCGAAGGCCCGGAGGGTGTTGCCCAGGCCGCGCAGCAACAGGTCCTGCACGCCCTGGTACGTGAAGGGCTCCCACTTGGCGTAGGTGAACTGCTGGGTGTGGAACAGCATGTAGACGACCCAGCCGATCAGCGCCGCGATCAGCAGCAGCGCGATCCCGCCGTAGAGCCGGTGCCGGGCCAGCGCCTTGGGGCCGGGGATGTCGTACAGCGCCGAGGATTCACCGGTCATCGGGACACCGCCACTCGTCGTTCCAGCAGGTTGAAGACGGCGCTGATGGCCAGGGTGATGATCAGGTAGCCGACGGCGATCCAGAAGAAGGTCCAGATGATGCTGTAACCCAGTTCGTTGATGGTCCGGTAGGTGCCCAGCAGCTCGGTGACGCTGAACGAGCCGGCGATCGCCGTGTTCTTCGCCAGCGCGATCATCACACTGCCGATCGGCGCCACCACCGAGCGGTACGCCTGCGGCAGCACCACCAGGCTCATCGTCTGCCCGAAGCTCATGCCCAGGCTGCGGGCCGCCTCGCCCTGCCCGGACGGCACGGTGTTGATGCCCGAGCGCATCGACTCGCAGACGAAGGCCGAGGTGTAGCAGCCGAGGGCGAGAACGGCGAAGGTGTAGAAGGGCAGGGTGATGTCGAACCGGGGCAGGCCCAGCACCACGATGAAGAACAGCAGGGTCAGCGGCGTGTTGCGCAGCACCGTCACCCACACCGTTCCGAACACCCGCAGCGGCCGGACCGGCGAGACCCGGAAGCCCGCCATCAGCACCCCCAGCACCAGCGACAGCACGGCGCTCGCCGCGAACAGCGAGAGCGTGCCGAGGAAGCCGTCCCAGTAGGTCGACCAGTTGTCGGTCAGCGTTTTCACGGCGCGGCCCTCTCAGTACCGGTCGATCTTCGGCGGGGTCGGAGCGGGTGCCCCGGACAGGCCGAGGGTCGCCTCGAAGGCCTTCTTCCAGTCACCGTTCTGCTCGTGGTGCTCCAGCGCGTCGTTCAGCGCCCCGCGCAGCACGGTGTCGTTCTTCGGCGTGCCGATCCCGTACGGCTCGGTCGAGAACAGCGGGCCCACCACCTTGAGCTCGTCCGGCACCTTGGCCGCGTAGCCCAGCAGGATCGCGTTGTCCGTGGTGACGGCGTCGACCTGGCCGGTGATCAGGTTGTCCACGCACGCCGAGTAGGTGTCGTAGCCGATCAGGTGCGCCTTGGGGTACTGCGACTGGATGCGCTGGTACGGGGTCGAACCGGACGCCGAGCAGACCTTCTTGCCGTCCAGGTCCTGCGGCCCGTGGATGCTGTCGTCGTTCTTCCGCACCAGCAGCGACTGCCCGGCGATGAAGTACGGCCCGGCGAAGCCGACCAGCTTCTTGCGGTTGTCGTTGATGGTGTAGGTGCCGACGTAGTAGTCCACCTGGCCGTTCTGCAGCGCGGTCTCGCGGTTGGCCGAGGCGATGGTCTTGAACTGGATCCGCTCCGGCGGGAAGCCGAGGAAGGCGCCGACCATCTTGGCGATCTCGATGTCGAAGCCGGAGTACTCACCGGTCGCCGGGTTCTTCTGACCCAGGTACGGCTGGTCCTCCTTGGCGCCGACCACCAGGTGGCCCCGGCTGCGGGCGGCGTCCAGGGTCGGCGAGCCGGTGATCGAGGAGGCGTCCTGCACCTGGTAACTGGGCAGCGCACTGGGCTGGGGGCCCTTGGGCGGCGGGGTGCCGGCCTTGCCACAGCCGGCGGCCAGCAGTGCGAGCAGCAGGGCGGCGGCGGTCAGGCGGCCGCGCGCCCGCGCGGCGGGCGTGGTCGTACGGTTCACGGCGCCGCCCTCAGTGCTTCAGGATCTTGGACAGGAAGTCCCGGGCGCGCGCGCTCTCGGGGGCACTGAAGAAGTCCTCCGGGGCGCGGTCCTCGACGATCCGTCCGTCGGCCATGAACACCACCCGGTTCGCGGACGCCCGGGCGAAGCCCATCTCGTGGGTGACCACGACCATCGTCATGCCCTCGCTGGCGAGCTGGCGCATGACGTCCAGCACCTCGTTGATCATCTCGGGGTCGAGCGCCGAGGTCGGCTCGTCGAACAGCAACGCCTTGGGGTCCATCGCCAGCGCGCGGGCGATCGCGACCCGCTGCTGCTGGCCGCCCGAGAGCTGGGCCGGGTACTTGTCGGCGTGCGCCGAGAGGCCGACCCGCTCCAGCAGCGAGCGGGACTTGGCGTCCGCCTCCGCCTTGGCGCGGCCGCGGACCTTGATCTGGGCGAGCGAGACGTTCTGCAGCACGGTCTTGTGCGCGAACAGGTTGAAGGACTGGAACACCATGCCCACCTCGGCGCGCAGCTTGGCCAGCCCCTTGCCCTCCGCGGGCAGCGGCTGGCCGTCGATCAGGATGGTGCCGCGCTCGATCGGCTCCAGCCGGTTGATCGCCCGGCAGAGCGTGGACTTGCCGGAGCCAGACGGGCCGACCACCACGACGACCTCGCCGCGGCCGACCGTCAGCTCGATGTCCTGCAGCACGTGCAGCTCGCCGAAGTGCTTGTTGACCCCGCGCATCTCGATCAGTGGGGCGAAGGCCGGGTTACCGGGCGGTGCAGGTTCGGGAACGGTGTTCACCGGGCGCGCCGTCCCTTCAACAGCCAGCCGATCGCACCGCCGGCGACCAGCGTCGCCAGCAGCGCGATCCAGAGCGGCGCGGTCACGGTGAACACCCAGAACTGGATCTTGACCTTGTCGAGGTTGGCGAAGAGGAACCACACCGCGAGGACGACGATGACGCCGATCCCGATGTACCGCGTGGGGATCCCGCCGATCTCGCTGCGCTGGGGGCGGGACGAGCCGTCCGAAATCTTGGTCACCGGTGCAGTCTGCTGGCCGGGGCCGGCGGTTTGCCCGGTTACGCGCCCTTCCGGGCCATGAGGTAACCCGTACGGGGCAATCCTGCCCCGTACGGGTTTCGAATCCCCGTTACACTGCCGCGCCCTCACGGGCCGGCGCGCTCAGCGTTCGTCCCGCCAGGAGCGCCAGAGCGCCGCGTACGGGCCGCCCGCCGCGACCAGTTCCGGGTGGCTGCCGTACTCGCTGATCCGGCCGCCCTCGACCACCGCGATCACGTCCGCGTCGTGCGCGGTGTGCAGCCGGTGGGCGATGGCGATGACCGTCCGGCCCTCCAGCACCTTGGACAGCGAGCGCTCCAGGTGCCGGGCGGCACGCGGGTCGAGCAGCGAGGTGGCCTCGTCCAGCACCAGGGTGTGGGGGTCGGCCAGCACCAGCCGGGCCAGGGCGAGCTGCTGGGCCTGAGGCGGGGTCAGCGAGGCGCCTCCGGAGCCGACCTCGGTGTCCAGCCCCTCGGGGAGGGCGTTCACCCAGGCCCCGGCCTCCACCGCGTCCAGCGCGGCCCGCAGTTCGGTGTCGTCCGCCCCGGGCGCGGCCAGCCGCAGGTTGTCCCGCAGGGTGCCGACGAACACGTGGTGCTCCTGGTTGACCAGGGCGACCTGCGAGCGCACCCGCTCGGCCGGCATCCGGGACAGCGCCGCCCCGCCGAGGGTGACGCTGCCACGGCCGGGCGCGTAGATCCCGGCCAGTAGCCGGCCGAGCGTGGACTTGCCCGCCCCGGACGGCCCGACCAGCGCCACCCGGCTGCCCGGGGCGACGTCCAGGCTGATCCCGTGCAGGACGTCCGCGCCCTCGCGGTAGCCGAAGCGGACCTCCCGGGCCTCGACCCGGCGGCCCTCCGGCCGGGCCGACTCGTCCCCGTCGTGCTCCGGCACCTCGTGCACGCCGACCAGCCGGGCCAGCGAGGCCTGCCCGATCTGCAGCTCGTCGTACCAGCGCAGGATCAGGTCCACCGGGCCGATCAGCATCTGGGCGTACAGCACGCCGGTGGTCAACTGCCCGACGGTCAGCCAGCCCCTGAGGGTGAACAGCCCGCCGACCACCAGGGTGGTCAGCACCGCCGCCGTGTAGACCACCTCGATGGTCGGGAACCAGACCGAGCGCAGCCACAGGGTGTAGCGCTCCCAGGCCAGCCACTCGCGCAGCTTGCGGTCCGTCAGCCCGACCCGCCGCTCCCCCAGGCGCAGGGACTCGACCGTCCGCCCGGCGTCCACCGTCTCGGCCAGCACGTTGCTCACCGCCGCGTACCCGGCCGACTCGTTGCGGTAGGACTGCGGGGCGCGGCGGAAGTACCAGCGGGAGCTGGCCAGCAGCAGCGGCAGCCCGACCAGCGAGGTCAGCGCGAGCACCGGTGAGGTGACCAGCAGGGCGCCGATCACCAGCAGCAAGGAGACGACCGCGACGGCGAGTTCGGGCACCGCCTCGCGCACCGACTTGTCCAGCCGGTCGATGTCGGTGGTCCCCCGGGAGACCAGGTCCCCGGTGCCGGCCCGTTCCAGCACACCGGTCGGCAGCGCGACCGAGCGGACCAGGAAGTCCTCGCGCAGGTCGGCCAGCACCCGCTCACCGAGCACCGACCCGCGCATCCGCGACCAGCCGGTGAACGCGGACTGCACCGCGAGCGCCAGCAGGTACCAGCCGACCGCCACCGCGATGGTGCCCCCGGCGGTGCCGGTGGCCAGCGACTCGACCAGGTTGCCGAGCACCCAGGGCCCTACCAGCCCGGCCAGGGTGGCCGCCGAGTGCAGCGCCACCACGGTGGCGAACCCGCCCCGGTGCCGGCGCGCCAGCAGCCCGAGGTAGCCGCGCACGGCGGCCGGGGAGCCGACCGGCAGGGTGGTGGCCGGCCCCTGTTCCTGATGGACGGGGGGCTTCATGACGTACTCCTCGCTCGTGGGGCCGGACGGTTGGCGACGGTGCTCATACCGACGCGGCCTCCTCGTCCCGGGTGACCACGGCCCGGTAGGCCGGTTCGGTGCTCATCAGCTCGCGGTGGCGGCCGGCCGCGGCCACCCGGCCGTCCCGCAGCAGCACCACCCGGTCCGCCTGGTCGAGCAGCAGCGGGCTGGTCGCGAACACCACGGTGGTGCGGCCCGCCCGGACGTCGCGCAGCCCGGTGGCGATCCGGGACTCGGTGTGGGCGTCCACCGCGCTGGTGGGCTCGTCCAGCACCAGCACGGGCGGGTCGGCCACCAGCGCCCGGGCCAGGGCGAGCCGCTGGCGCTGCCCGCCGGAGAGCGAGCGCCCGCGCTCGGTGATCCGGGCGAGCATCGGATCGCCCCCGCACTCGGGCGAGCCGTCCACGAGGGCTTCCAGCACGTCCTCGGAGCGGGCTGCGGCGAGCGCCTCGGTCACGGGCACCCGGCCGGAGGCCGGGACGTCCAGCAGTTCGGCCAGCGTGCCGGAGAGCAGCACCGGCTCCTTGTCGTGGACCAGTACCGCCGCCCGGGCCTCGGCCAGCGGCACGGTGTCCAGCTCGGTGCCACCGAGCCGGACGGAGGGCGGTCCCGACTCGCCCGCGGCCAGCGGGACGTGGCCGCCGAGCCGTTCGGCGAGCGCCCCGGCGAAGTCCGGGTCCCCGCAGACCACCGCGGTCAACTCGCCGGCCCGGACGGTCAGGCCGGTGGCCGGGTCGTGCAGATCGGACCTGTCCGGCCGGGCCAGCACGCCCTGGGCCGTGCCGCCGGTCCGGCTGAGCGAGAGCACCCGCACGGCCCGTCCGGCGGAGACCCGGGCGACGCTCCAGGCGTGCGCCGCCTCGCCCAAGATCCGCAGCGGCGAGGCGAGGAAGGCGGTGGCTCCGTAGACCGCGATCAGGGTGCCCACACCCAGCTCGCCGGACACCACCAGACGAGCGCCGTACCACGTCACCGCGACCACGAACACGCCGGGCAACAGCACCTGTTGGGCCTGCATCAGGGACCACAGCCGGGCCGAGCGCACAGCCGCGGCGCGGACCTTCTGGGAGGCCGCCCGGTACCGCTCCAGGAACAGCTCCTCGCCGCCGATGCCGCGCAGCACCCGCAGTCCGGCCACCGTGTCGGCAGCCAACTCAGTTGCCTTTCCCCCGAGTTCACGCTGCTCCTGGTAGCGCCGCTCGAACGGCCCGATCAGCGGCCAGACCGAGGCCGCCAGCACCGGGACACCGAGCAGCACTCCGATCCCGAGTACCGGCTCGACCACCAGCACCACGGCGCTGACGGCCAGCCAGGAGATCACCGCGGCCCGGACCCGGGCGACCAGTTCGACGTACCAGCCGATGCGTTCGACGTCGCCGCTGCCGACCGCGACGACCTCGCCGGTGGCGATCCGGCGGGACAGCCCGGCCCCGAGGTCGGAGGCCTGACGCGCCACCAACTGCCGCAACTGGCAGGCGGCGTGGATCCAGTTCCACACCGCCTGCCGGTGCAGCAGCACGCTGCCGAGCGCGGCGGTGGCGGACAGCAGCAGGGCGAGCGCGCCCGCCCACCAGATGCCGCCGGCGTCGCCGTCCACGGCGGCCTGGACGCCGCGCCCGAGCGCCACCGGCGCCGCGGCCTGGGAGCCCATCTGGACCAGTGCCCAGCAGGTGGCGCGGACCTGCCCGCGCCGCTGGGCGCGCTGCAACCAGCGCAGGAAGGCCAGGGGTGAGGAGAGGTCGGGACTGCCGGGGTCGGCCAGCGGCAGGGGGATGAGCGGCATGACTCTCCGATACGAGGGGTGCGGAGCACGAAAGTGCGGGAGCAGGAGTCGCGGAGGGTGCGGGGAGAGCACGGGCACTCGGCCGTACGGCGGTGCCGCCCCGCCGACGCACGGGGACGGGCGGAGGACGCGCGGCGCGAAGGTGCGCCGACGTCGGAACGTCCGGCGGCGACGGCGGCCGGACCGCGGAAGGGTACGAAGGACCCTGGTCTCAGGAGGTCATGTCCGTGAGCCTGCCAAGCCCGCTGTGATCCACGCAACAGGTTTTCCGCCGCCCCGCCGCGCCGCCCCCGCCGCTCCGCCCGCGCCACCCCGGCCGGCGGCGCCCAGCCACTCGCCACGCCGCCGTAAAGCTTCGCCGGAGATTCGCCCGAACGGCGGGAACAATCGTGCCGGGGCACCAGTTGCCCCTCTGGAACCAACGGACGACCAGGAAGGCACCCCTTCCCGTGAGCAACATCCCCAGCGTCACCCTGAACGACGGCACGCAGATCCCGCAGCTCGGATTCGGCGTGTGGCAGGTGCCGGACGCCGAGGCCACCCCGGCGGTCCGCACCGCGATCGAGGCCGGCTACCGCTCCATCGACACCGCCGCGATCTACGAGAACGAGACCGGCACCGGCGCGGCCATCAACGAGGCGCTTGCGGGCGGCCTCGCCCGCGAGGACCTCTACGTCACCACCAAGCTGTGGAACTCGGGCACCCGCGACTGGTCGGGCGAGCAGGGCCGCGACGCGGTGCTGCGCGAGTTCGACGCCTCCCTGGACAAGCTCGGCCTCGAGTACATCGACCTGTACCTGATCCACTGGCCGCGCCCGATGCACGGCACCTTCCTGAACGTCTGGAAGGCCCTGGAGCAGCTGAAGGAGGGCGGCCGGGTCAAGTCGATCGGCGTCTCCAACTTCGGCACCGAGCAGCTGACCCGCCTGCTCGACGAGGCCTCCGTCGTCCCGGCGCTGAACCAGGTCGAGCTGCACCCGTACTTCCCGCAGGGAGAGCTGCGCGCCTTCCACGCCCAGCACGGCATCGCCACCGAGGCGTGGAGCCCGCTGGGCCAGGGCGGGGAGCTGCTGGCCGAGCCGGAGCTGGCGAGGATCGCCGAGAAGCACGGCCGCACGGTCGCCCAGGTGGTGCTCCGCTGGCACCTGCAGAACGGCGTGATCGCCATCCCGAAGTCGGTCACCCCGTCCCGGATCCGGGAGAACCTCGCGGTCACCGGCTTCGAGCTGGACACCGAGGACCTCGCGGCGATCGCCGGTGTCGCCACCGGCAAGCGGATCGGCCCGGACCCGCAGGGGTTCGACTGGAATTGATGCCGGCCGTGGGGGCGCCGGCCGAGCCGGCCCGGCGCCCCCGACAACGACAGTCCGAGCGAATCTGACAGTCGGTCATATCGAAGTACCGCTCGTTCCGGTCATGGACGAGCGGCACTTCGGTGCGCCCTGATTCACCCGCGTCCACGGTCGGCCGATGCGGACACCCGAGGAGTTGAGGAGCTTTGGTGAATCGTTTTGGCTGTTGTTACCAAAGCTTGGGCTAGAGCCTGGCCGCCTTGGCGATGAGCGCGAGCGCAGCCTCGTGCTCCTCCTCCTCCAGCGGCGCGAGCAGCAGCCGCTGGACCTCGGCCACCCCGGCGGCCGAGCGGTGCAACAGGTCCTGCCCCGCCGGCGAGAGCGAGAGCAGGTTGCGCCGCCCGTCCGAGGGGTCGCGCCGGCGCTGCACCAGACCGCGCCGCACCAGTCGGCTGACCATCTCGGCCATCGTGGCCTTGTCCAGCGAGGCCAGCTCGCCGACCGTGCGCTGGTCCGCACCCGGTTCCAGCTCCAGCGCGTCCAGCACGGCGAACTGCGGAGCCGTGAGCTCCGCCCCGACGTGCTCCGACCAGAGCTTGGTGTGCACCTGCTGGCCGACCCTGATCAGGTAGCCGATCGCCCGCTGGGCGTCCAGTATCGGCCGCGCGTCGGAGAAGACGGCCACCGCCGCGGGCTCCAGCCTGGCTATCTTGGCCATCACCCGGACGATCTCGACCTGCTCCTCCGGCGTGAGCGGCTCGAACAGCACCCGCTGGACGCGGACCACACCACCGGTGGCCTCACGCACCGCCTGGGCGCCGCTCTGCGAGAGGGCGAGCAGCTTGCGCCGGCCGTCGGCCGGGTCACGCCTCCGCAGCACCAGGCCGCGGCGGACCAGCCGCGCGACCATCTCGGCCATCGTGGCCTTGTCGAGCGAGGCACGCTCGCCGACCGTCCGCTGGTCCGCGCCCGGTTCGAGGGCGAGCACCAGCAGGACCGCGAACTGCGGAGCCGTGAGATCGGCTCCGACGTGCTCGGACCACAGACGGGTGTGGACCTGCTGTGCAACGCGAATGAGGTGTCCGGGCGACTGCTGCAGTCGCGCGGACACGCGGGTTGTCGGGATCTCCCCCAGCACCATGTATCCGTCCCGATGTCACACCCGGTGTGTGTGGGACACCCGGGTGGGGCAGTAACGGCGAGTGGGCGTCCAGCTATGAGGGAGGGCGCTCCAGCCGTGCAGCCGGTGGCTGCTGGCGGACACTATACAAACGGCAGGCCCTTGCTGGCAGGCAGGGGCGGATAGTAGACGCAGGTTCGGCAACATTGGCATATTTACGCGCTGCCACGCCCTTGCAGTAACCCGTTCTCAGCAGAAAGCCGACCGGTCGGTCCTTACCGACCGTCACCTGCGCCTCTCCACCCTGGCCGCCGCCCCTACTCGCCGGTAGGGTGTGGGCACCCTCTCCGGGGGCACTCCCCGGAGGCACCCCCGAGAGAGACGAGAGCGAGCATGACCGAGCAGAGCACCGCCCCCCGGGTCGCGGTCGTCACCGGCGCCGCCCGCGGACTGGGCGCCGCCACCGCCGTCCGGCTGGCCGCCGACGGCTACGCGGTCGCGGTCCTGGACCTGGACGAGGCGGCGGGCAAGGACACCGTCGACCGGATCACCGCCGCCGGCGGGCGCGCCCTGGCCGTCGGCGCCGACGTCTCGGACGCCGAGCAGGTCCAGGCCGCGGTCGACCGGGTGGTCGCCGAGCTCGGCGCCCCCGTCGTGCTGGTCAACAACGCGGGGGTGCTCCGCGACAACCTCCTCTTCAAGATGTCCGAGTCCGACTGGGACACGGTCATGAACGTTCACCTGCGCGGCGCCTTCCTGATGACCCGCGCGGTGCAGAAGCACATGGTCGACGCCGGTTTCGGCCGCATCGTCAACCTGTCCTCCTCGTCCGCCCAGGGCAACCGCGGCCAGGCCAACTACTCCGCCGCCAAGGCCGGTCTGCAGGGCTTCACCAAGACTTTGGCCATCGAGCTGGGCAAGTTCGGCATCACGGCCAACGCGGTGGCCCCCGGCTTCATCGCCACGGACATGACGGCGGCCACCGCCGCCCGGGTCGGCGTGGACTTCGAGGACTTCAAGCGCGCCGCGGCCTCCCAGATCCCGGTCCAGCGGGTCGGCGAGCCGGAGGACGTCGCCAACACCATCTCCTTCCTCGCCGGCGAGGGCGCCGGCTTCGTCTCCGGCCAGGTGATCTACGTCGCGGGCGGCCCCCTCGACTGAGCACGGAACCTACACAGGGTTACCACGGAGTGGGGAGCCGGACGGACCGGCCTCCCGCTCCGTTTTCTTTACCGGGGCTTTTGCAGAATCATTCGAAGACCACACGGACATTCGATCCTGGAATACTGGAAATCACTCCCCGGGTCACCCGGCGGCGCCCTAATTGTCGATTTCCCGGGAAAATGACAAATTCGCTCCGGGATGCCCCCGGTCGGATGGGTATGGTCACCCCGTGCAATCCAGAAGTACCGCCGCTCGCATTCCGCGGCAGGAGCCGGAAAACCGGACCGGCGACCGTGGGGAACTCCCGGTCCCCGACCGCGCCCCGGCCCGCGTGCCCGGCCCCACCCGCCCCGGCCTGACCGGCCCCGGCTCGACCGGACCCTGCCCGACCGGCCGCGACCGCGGTGAGCCCGGCTGGCCCCCGATGAGCCGCCGCCGGGCCGCCCTGTTCGCCGGGACCTTCGCGGTCTACCTGCTGGTACTGGCCGGGGTGCTGCTCAACACCGACCTGGTCGACCTCGACTGGTCGGTCCGCCTGCTGCGCCCGTACGAGCGGTGGCCCAGTCTGGAACCGGTGCTCAACGCCTGGGTCGTGGTCGGCCAGCGCGGGCCCAGCGCCATCGCCGCCTTCGCCTGGCTGCTCTGGCGCGCCCGTCGGCTCGGCCGGCTGCGCCCGCTGCTGGTCATGGGCGTCGCCCTGCTGCTGCTCAACGTCACGGTCGGCGCGGTCAAGATCGTCACCGGCCGGCTCGGCCCGCACTACGCCCAGTACGTCGGCTCACCCGAGCTGTTCTCCGGCGGCACCATCTTCCCCTCCGGCCACACCGCCAACGCCGTGGTCACCTGGGGCGTGCTCGCCTACCTCGCCGTCCGCTGGCGGCGCACCGGCGCGGTGATCGCCGCCGCCACCGCCTGCTCGATCGGCCTGACCACCGTCTACCTGGGCACCCACTGGGTCTCCGACGTGCTGGCCGGCTGGGCCGCCGGGCTGCTGGTGCTGCTCTGCCTGCCGCTGCTGGAACCCCTGGTCGCCGTCGCCGAGCAGCGGCTCAACCGGCGGTTCGCGCGCTGAGCCCCGCACCACGGGGAGGGCTACCCCTCCCAGCTGCGCTCGACCACACCGTCCCGCACCGCGAGGTTGAGCCGCCCCTCCCGGTACTCCAAGGTGATCAGCTGCCCCGGCTCCAGCACCCGGACCGAGGCCCAGCCGTGCCGCCGGGCCAGCTCCCGGGCCCGCTCGATCCGCAGCCCCGCGTACCCCTCGGCGTCCTCCCCCGCCACGTCCGACCCCGTCATCGCGCCTCCCCGGCTCTCCGCCCCCGACGTACGCTGGAATCGTAGCCCCACCCGCGCGACCCGGAGGTGAACGGCGATGCGCACCACCACCCCGCGACGGTGGCGCAGCGGCACCGAGCCGGCCACCGCCCGCAGCGACCTCAAGCTCCGCTACTTGCTCGCAGTGACCTTCACCCCGTTGTTCGCGCTGGGGACGGCGGGCTTCGCGCTCTGGGCCGCCTCCTCGCCGGTGGACGGCGCACCCAGCCGGGGCACCCTGACCGGCTTCGCGATCGCCCTCGGGCTGGTCACCCTGTTCGCCGTCGTCGACCTCGTGGTGGTCATCCGGCGTCGCCGGACCGAGCTCTGACGCGGTGTCTCCCGCGGGGTGGGAAGTCGGCCGGGCCGACTTCCCACCCCGCGCCGCGCTACCGGTTCCCCACCGCCTGTCTCACCAGGGTCCGGCCGAAGTCCCACATCAGGCCGTTGCCCCGGTGGGCCTCGTCCATGATCTCCGTGAAGGCGTCCAGGAACCGGTCCACGTCCCGGTCGGTGATGATCAGCGGTGGAATCAGTTTGATCACTTCCAGGTGGTCCCCGGACACCTGGGTCAGGATCCGGTGCCGCTGCAGCAGCGGGACGACCACCATCTGGGCGAACAGCCCCTTGCGCGCCGCCTGGAGGGCCGTCCAACCGGTGCGCAGTTTCAGCGACCTGGGCCGACCGAACTCGATGCCGGTCATCAGCCCGCGGCCGCGCACCTCGGCGACCAGCTCGTACCGGTCGACCAGTTCGGTGAGCCGCTCGCGGAGCCGGTCGCCGACCTGCCGGGCGTTCTCCACCACCTTCTCCTCGCGCATCACCTCCAGGGTCGCCAGCCCGGCCGCCATCGCCTGGGCGTTGGACCCGAAGCTGGCCGAGTGCACCAGCACCCGGTCCATCGAGGAGTACACCTTCTCGAAGATCCAGCTCTTGCCGAGCGTCGCCCCGATCGGCACGTACCCGCCGGAGAGCGCCTTGGCCGCGCACACCAGGTCGGGCAGCACGCCCTCCTCGTGCTGGTACGCGAAGAACTCGCCGGTGCGGCCGATCCCGGTCTGCACCTCGTCGCAGATCAGCAGCGCCTTGTGCTCGTGCAGCAGCGCCTGGGCGGCGCGCAGCCAGCCGGGCGGCGGCGCCTGGACACCCTTGCCCTGGATCGGCTCCACGATCAGCGCCGCGACGTCCCCCCGCTTCAGCTCCTTGGTCAGCGCCCCGATGTCGCCGAGCGGGATGGCCGTGTCCGGCAGCAGCGGGTCGAAGCCCTTGCGGAAGCCGCTCTCGCCGTTGACCGACAGCGAGCCGGTGGTGAGCCCGTGGAAGGCGTGGTCGGCGTAGAGGACGCGCTTGCGGCCGGTCGCGTACCGGGCGAACTTCAGCGCGGTCTCCACCGCCTCGGTGCCGCTGTTGCCGAAGAACACCCGCTCCAGCCCGGGTGCGTGGGACAGCAGCCGCTCGGCCAGCAGCCCGGGCAGCGGCGAGCAGTCGAAGCGGACCAGGTCGGGCAGCTCCAGGTCCATCACCTGCCGGACCGCCGCGCGCACCGCCGGGTGGTGCCGGCCGAGCGCGAAGATGCCGAAGCCGGCCAGCATGTCGAGGTACTCGTTGCCCTCGGCGTCGTAGAAATACTGGCCCTCCGCGCGCTCGTAGTACTTGTCGAAGCCGATGGTGCGCAGCATCCGGGGCAGCTGCGGGTTGAGGTAGCGGCTGTGCAGCTCGTATCGCTCGCCACCGCGTTCGGCGAGGAGCGCGGCGAGGTCGAAGGCGGGGCGGTCTGGTTCAGCCGGCATGGCGCGGGTTCGCTCCTCGGGTCGGTAGCAGGTTCTTGGCGAAGACGGCGGTCTGGGCCGCGACCCCGGTTCCGGTCAGGCCGGCCTCCTCCAGGATCTCGCCGCGTGCGGCGTGGCCGAGGAACTCCTGCGGCAGGCCGAGCACCCGCACCGGGACGTCCACGTCGGCGTCGCGCAGCGCCTGGGAGACGGCCGAACCCACTCCGCCGGTACGGCCGTTGTCCTCGACGGTGACCACCAGCCGGTGGGCGGCGGCGAGTTCGGGCAGCGCCGGATCGACCGGCTTGACCCAGCGCGGGTCGACCACGGTCGCGGTGAAGCCCTCGGTGAGCAGCAGCCGGGCGGCGTCCAGGCAGGCGGAGGCGGTGCTGCCGACGGCCAGCAGCAGGATCTCCGGCGCCGGTCCGGTGCGCAGCAGCACGTCCGTCCCGCCGATCCGCTCGACCGCCGGAACAGCCGGGCCGACATTCCCCTTGGGGAAGCGGACCACGGTCGGCGCGTCCCGGACCTCGACGGCCTCGCGCAGCTGGGCCCGCAGCTGCTCGGCGTCGCGCGGCGCGGCGAGCCGCAGCCCGGGGACGACCTGGAGGATCGACATGTCCCACATGCCGTTGTGCGAGGCCCCGTCCGGGCCGGTCACCCCGGAGCGGTCCAGTACGAAGGTGACGCCCAGCCGGTGCAGGGCGACGTCCATCAGGACCTGGTCGAAGGCCCGGTTCAGGAAGGTCGAGTACACCGTCACCACCGGGTGCAGCCCCCCGGTGGCCAGGCCCGCCGCGCTGGTGACGGCGTGCTGTTCGGCGATCCCGACGTCGAAGGTCCGGTCCGGGTAGGCCTTGGCGAACGGCTCCAGCCCGACGGGCTGGAGCATCGCGGCGGTGATCGCCACCAGGTCGGGCCGCTCGGCGCCGAGCGCGACCAGCTCCTCGCCGAACACCGAGGTCCAGGAGATCCCGGCGCTCGGCGAGATCGGCAGACAGGTGTACGGGTCGATCGGGTTGACGGCGTGGAAGCGGTCCGCTTCGTCCTGCTCGGCCGGCAGATAGCCGCGCCCCTTGACGGTCAGGCAGTGCACGATGACCGGTCCGCCGAAGTTCCGGGCCTGCCGCAGCGCCTGTTCCACCGCGCCGACGTCGTGGCCGTCGATCGGCCCGAGGTACTTCAGCCCGAGGTCCTCGAACATGCCCTGCGGGGCGAAGGCGTCCTTGAAGCCCTTCTTGGCCCCGTGCAGCGCGTCGAAGATCGGCTGCCCGACCAGCGGGGTGCGCTGCAGCGCCTCCTTGCCGAGGGCGAGGAAGCGCTCGTAGCCCTGGGTGGTGCGCAGGGTGGCCAGGTGGTGGGCGAGGCCGCCGATCGTCCTGGCGTAGGAGCGCTCGTTGTCGTTGACGACTATGACCAGCGGCCGGTCCTTGGCGTCGGCGATGTTGTTGAGCGCCTCCCAGGCGAGCCCGCCGGTGAGCGCGCCGTCGCCGATCACCGCGACGGTGTGCCGGTCGTGCTGGCCGAGCAGCTGGGCGGCCTTGGCCAGTCCGTCGGCGTAGGAGAGGGCGGTGGAGGCGTGCGAGTTCTCGACCAGGTCGTGCTCGGACTCGGCCCGCGAGGGGTAGCCGGACAGCCCGTCCTTCATCCGCAGCCGGGAGAAGTCCTGGCGGCCGGTCAGCAGCTTGTGGACGTAGCTCTGGTGGCCCGTGTCGAAGACGATCCGGTCGTACGGCGAGTCGAAGACCCGGTGCAGCGCGATGGTGAGCTCCACCACGCCGAGGTTGGGCCCGAGGTGGCCCCCGGTGCGGGTGACGGCGTCGATCAGGAAGTCGCGGATCTCGTCGGCTAGCAACGGCAGTTCGGGCGCGGGTAGCTTGCGCAGCTCGGCCGGGGACGTGACGCGGGAGAGCAGTGACATGGGTACACCTCACGACTCGGAGCGGTGCGGTGGTGCCTCCGCCCGGCGTGGGCGGGAAGCCGGCCCGGGCACGGTGGCCCGGGCCGGACGGGAACTCGGGGCGGTACGGCTTCGGAACCGGGCGCGGCCGGCCCGGTCTCAGTGCCCGCGGCTGGAGCTGACGGTCTCGGTGATCGCGCGCAGCGACTGCTGGAGCGAGCCCATGGTCGCGAGGACGGCGGTCGGCTCGTATCCGCAGTGGGCCATGCAGTTCTCGCAGCGCGGGTCCTTGCCGCGCCCGTACTTGCTCCAGTCGGTCTTCTCGACCAGCTCGCGGTAGGTCGGCACGTAGCCGTCGGCCATCAGGTAGCAGGGCCGCTGCCAGCCGAACAGCGAGTAGTTGGGGATGCCCCAGGGGGTGCACTCGAAGTCGGCCTTGCCCTCCAGGAAGTCCAGGAAGAGCGGGCTGTGGTTGAGGCGCCAGCGCTTGCGGTTGCCGCCGGCGAAGGCCTTGCGGAAGAGCTCCCGGGTCTGCTCGACGCCGAGGAAGTGCTCCTGGTCGGGGGCCTTCTCGTAGGCGTAGGCCGGGGAGATCATCATCTCGTCGACCTTCAACTCGTCGTTGAGGTAGTCGAGGACGTCGATGACGGTCTGCGGGGTGTCGGTGTTGAAGAAGGTGCTGTTGGTGGTCACCCGGAAGCCGCGCCGCTTGGCCTCCCTGATCGCCGCCACCGCCTCGTCGAAGGTGCCCTCCTTGGCCACCGACTCGTCGTGCCGCTCCCGCAGGCCGTCGATGTGCACGGCGAAGGTGAAGTACGGCGATGGCTTGAACTTGTCCATCTTCTTGCGCAGCAGCAGCGCGTTGGTGCAGAGGAAGACGTACTTGCGGCGCTCCACCAGCTGCCGGACGATCTCGTCGATCTGCGGGTGCATCAGCGGCTCGCCGCCGGCGATCGAGACCATCGGGGCACCCGACTCCAGGACCGCCCCGACCGCCTGGGCGACGGGCATCCGCTGCTTGAGCACGCCCGCCGGGTGCTGGATCTTGCCGCAGCCCTCGCAGGCGAGGTTGCAGGCGAACAGCGGTTCCAGCTCGACGATCAGCGGGAACTTGTCCCGTCGCTTGAGCAGCTTCTGCTGCATCAGGTAGGTGCCGACCCGCACGGTCTGGCGCAACGGCATGGCCATGGCTAGCTCGCCTCCTGGGGGAGCGTCGAGGATGTGGGGTGGTTCAGGTCTGCGGAGCCGTCGACGGGCTCCTGCCGGTACCAGTCGACCAGGGCGGGTACCGTCGCCCGGAGGGTCCGCCAGGCGCGCACCCCGGCGGGCAGGGTCCCGGGGCGCAGCAGCTCGTGCTCGGGGGTGTCGACCACCACCCGCAGGACGGCGACGGGCAGGACCGGGCGCACCTCCCGCAGTGCGGCGAGCACCGCGGCGGCCTCCATGTCGACGGCGAGCGCGCCCTGCAGGTGCAGGGCGCGCCGTTCGATGCCGCGCACCACGTGGTCGGCGGTGTGGTGCACCCCGATGTGCACGGTGAGGCCCTGCTCCTTGAGCGCCCGGGCCAGCTCCGGCCCGGAGTCGACCGGGTAGAGGTGGCCCTCGGCGTCGCGCACGCCGTCGGCGGCGACGACGTCGCCCGGTGCCACGCCCGGCCCGACGGCGGCGCCGAAGCCCGCCACCACGACCGCGCCGTAGCCGCCCCGGGCGGAGTTGAGCAGCCGGCGGACGGCCGTCCCGGCGCGCCGTCGGCCGACCCCGGTGCGTACCAGCACCGGGGGTCCGCCGACCGCGCCGCGCCAGTCACCGCCGCGCAGGGCCCACACCTCGGGGCCCAGCGCGCAGAGCACGAGCAGGGGTGCGGTGGTCACCGCGCCGCGCCGATCGCCGGGGTACCGCCGGGCTTCACCATGCCCGGGGCGCCGTTGAGGTAGCGGCCGAGCGCGGTGACCGGGAAGACCAGCCGGTACAGGTGGTAGTTGATGGAGAAGTCCCACGGGAAGCCGGTGCCGGTGAACTGCGGCTCGTCCCAGGTACCTTCGGGCAGCTGGGTGCGCACCAGCCAGTCCACGCCGCGCTCCACCGCCGGGTTGGCCCGGCCCTCCGGGCCCTCGCCGGCCGCGAGCAGCGCCATCAGCGCCCACGCGGTCTGCGAGGCGGTGGACTCGCCGCGCCCGGCCCAGCGCGCCGGGTCCTCGTAGGAGCGCATGTCCTCGCCCCAGCCGCCGTCGGTGTTCTGCCGGTCCTCCAGCCAGCGCACCGCCCGGCGGATCGCCGGGTGCTCGTCCGGGACCCCGGCCGCGACCAGGGCGGGCAGCACCGAGCCGGTGCCGTAGATGTAGTTGGTGCCCCAGCGGCCGAACCAGGAGCCGTCCGCCTCCTGGTTGCGCAGCAGCCACTCGATGCCGCGCCTGGTCCGCGGGTCCCGGGCCCGGCCGGTCTCGGCGAGCATCTCCACCACGTGGGCGGTGACGTCGGCGGACGGCGGGTCGACCACCTCGCCGAAGTCGCAGAACGGCAGCTTGTTCGGCAGCAGGCTGGTGTTGTCGACGTCGAAGGCGCCCCAGGCGCCGTTCTTGGACTGCATGCCGAGGTTCCACAGCACGCCCCGGTCCACCGCCGCGTCGACCCTGGCCGGGTCCGGGTGGGCGACCCGGCGCAGCGCGAGCACCACCTCGGCGGTGTCGTCGATGTCGGGGTAGGTCTCGTTCTCGAACTCGAAGGCCCAGCCGCCGGCCGGCAGGTCCGGCCGCTGGACGGCCCAGTCGCCGCGCTTGCGGATCTCCTCGCCGAGCATCCAGTCGACGGCGGAGACCAGCGCCGGGTGGTCGGCCGGAAGCCCTGCGTCGACCAGCGCGATGGTGGCCAGGCAGGTGTCCCAGACCGGGGACTGGCAGGCCTCCATCCAGCGCATGCCATCCTCGGTGTGCACGGTGAAGCGGTCGAAGGAGGCGAGCCCGGCCTTCATCACCGGGTGCTCGAGCTCGTAGCCCTCCAGGTGCAGGGCGATCAGCGAGTAGACGGCCGGCGGCTGGATGCCTCCCCAGCAGCCGTCGGCCTCCTGACGCTCGACGATCCAGCGGCAGGCCTGGGCGACGGCGAGCCGGCGCAGCGGGCGGAAGGCCCGGCGGTGGTAGGCGTGCAGCACCTTGTCCAGGCGCTCGAACAGGCCGTCCCAGCTCGTGGCGGGGGCGAGCGGCCGGTCGGGGTACGGGTGGTCCGGGTCGGTGTGCAGCTCGGTGAGCGCGAAGGGGGCCGGACGCACCGGACGGTGGGCCGAGACGACGGTCAGCGGGACGATGGTCTGGCGGGCCCAGCAGCCGAAGGCGTAGATGTTCAGCGGCAGCCACTTGGGCAGGAAGATGATCTCGGGTGGCATCTCGGGCAGCCGCTCCCAGGGCCACCAGCCGAAGAGCGCGAGCCAGATCCGGGTGAACACCCGGGCGGCCGCGATGCCCCCGGCGGAGCGGACGTACCGCGCGGCGGCCAGCATGTGCGGGTCGTCGGGGTCGTCGCCGGCGAGCTTGAGGGCGACGTACGCCTCGACGGTGGTGGACAGTTCGGCGGGCCCGCCGTGGAAGGTGGCCCAGGTGCCGTCCTCCCGCTGCTGGGAGCGGATCCACTGGGCGGTGGCCCGGGTCTGCTCCTCCGTTCGGATGCCCAGGAACTGGCGGAGCAGTAAGTCCTCGGCGTCCATGGTGACATTGGTCTCCAGGTCGCCCTTCCACCAGCCCTCGGAGGACTGCAGCGAGAGCAGGTGGGTGGTGGCGCGCGCCAGCGCCTCGCGCGCGTCGCCGGGCTGCCGGTCCGCCTCACCGGCCGGCCGCGGCCGGTCGGTGTCCTCGGGCTGCCACCGCCCCGCGCCCAGCAGGGCCGGGGGGCGGTCGCCCACCGCGACCGGCTCGGAATCGTACTCAGGGTCGAGCCGGCCGTCCGCGGTTGCTGTCAACGTAACGTCACCTCTCTCGTACCACCACGAATTCGGCGAGTGCGACGAAGTGCTCGCGCACCGCGTCGGACATGGGCACCTCGTCCAGGGCGGCGAGGGCAGTCGTGTGCTGGCGGCGGGCCTCCTCCTGGGTCCAGGCGCGGCCGCCGGCCTCCTCGATCAGCGCGGCCCGGGCGGCGAGCTCGGGCTCGGGCTCCTCGCCCCGGCCCTTCGGGTCCGCGAGCTCCTCGGCGAGCCTGCGCGAGGCCGCCCCGCCCTCGGCGAGCGCGGCGGCGACCGGCAGGGACTTCTTGCGCTGGCGCAGGTCGCCCCAGTGCGGCTTGCCGGTGACCTCGGTCGCGCCCCAGATGCCGAGCAGGTCGTCCACCGCCTGGAAGGCCAGGCCCAGGTGGTGGCCGTAGCGCTGGAGCGCGCCGGACACCTTGTCGTCGGCCCCGGCCAGTACGGCGCCGATCGCCGAGGCGGCCGCCAGCAGGGCCGCCGTCTTGCCGCCCTCCATCTCCAGGCACTCGGCGACGGTGACGCTGTCGCGCTGTTCGAAGGCGACGTCCATGGCCTGGCCGTCGATCAGGTGGCGGGTCGCCGTGGTGAGCAGCCGGACGGCACGCGCCGCGTCGGCGGGGCTGGCGCCGCCGGTGTCCCCGGCGTCGAGCAGCACCTCCGTGCCGAGCGTCGCCAGGGCGTCGCCGACCAGGATCGCCTGGGCCGGACCGAAGACCGTCCAGGCGGTGGCCCGGTGCCGCCGGGTCTCGTCACCGTCCATCAGATCATCATGGAGCAGGGAGAAGTTGTGCACCAGTTCAACAGCCACCCCACCGGGCACGCCCACCTCTGCCGCCGCACCGGCGGCCTGGGCCGAGAGCAGCGCCAGCGCCGGGCGCACGGCCTTGCCGCCGTCCCCCTCCACCGCGGTGCCGTCCCGGTCGATCCAGCCGAAGTGGTACGCCGCGACGGTGTCCATCGGTGCGGCCAGACGGGCGACGGTGGCCCGGAGCGGCGGGGTGCAGAGCGTACGGCTGCGGGCGAGCAGCTCCGGCACCGAGACCGGTTCGGCGTGCGCCGTGCCTCCGACGGCGAAGCCGGTGCGTGACTCCACGTGCGTTCCCTCTCCCTCGTGGTGCCGGACCGCGCGGGGCGGCCGGGTGCTGTCGGTGCCGCTGGTGTCGATGCCGGTGCGGTCGATGCTGGTGCTGTCGATGCTGGTGGTGGCGGCGCGAACGGTGTCCGTACGGCCGACGGGGCCGACGGTACGCCCGTCGGCTCTGGCGGGCTCCCCGGCGACGGGAGCCGCCGTCACCTGGGCCACCGCCCGTCGCCCCGGTCCACCGGCACCCGGGCTCCGGCCGCGGCCAGCGCGGCGTCGGCGGCGGCGTGGCCGCTGCGCACGGCGCCCTCCATGGTCGCGGGCCAGCCGGTGGCGGTCCACGCACCGGCCAGCAGCAGGCCGGGGACGCCGGTCCCGGCTCCGGGCCGCAGCTCGGCACTGCCGGGCGCCCCGTCGAAGGTGGCGGTGCGCTCCCGGGTGACGAAGAAGTCCAGCACCTCGGCGCCCGCGGCGGCCGGGAGCAGCCGGGCGAGCTCGGGCAGGTAGCGGCGGCGCAGCTCGGCCACCGGCAGGTCGATCTCGTCCCGGACGGCGGACTGCGAGAGTGCCAGGTACTGGGCGCCGGGGTGGGCGCGGCCGAGTCCGGTGCCGGCCAGGCCGGAGTGGGTGGTGCGGTCGAATACCCACTGGACCGGGCTGCCGAGCGCGGCGAAGAAGGGCCGGCGCAGCACCTTGCGGTCGTAGACCACGTGCACGTTGAGGATCGGCGTGGTGCCGAACCCGGCCAGCCGCTCCTGCCCGGGGACGGCGCCGGGGGGCAGCAGAGCGGCGGCGGTGTCCTGGGCACCGGCCAGCACCACGGTGTCGGCGGTGAGCAGCTGCCCGTCCTCCAGCCGGACGGCGTGCTGGGGCGCGGCGGGCTTGAGTTCCGCGACCCGGGCGCGCAGCAGCACCCGCACGCCGGCGCGTTCCAGCTCGACGAGCGCCCGGTCGTGGTGGATCACTCCGAGCGGGACGGCGGGCACGCCGATGTCGGAGGCCCCCGGCTCGGAGAGCAGGCCGGTCTTGAACACCATCGCGGCGAGCGCCAGCGACACCTCGTCGGCCCGGGCGTTCAGGGTGGCGACGCCGACCAGGTCCCAGAGCGCGGCCGTGGTGGCGGCGTTCTGCCCGTTGCGGCGCAGCCACTCGCCGAAGGAGAGCCGGTCCAGCGCCGGGTCGGCGAGGTCCAGGCCCTTCAGGGCGAGCGCGCCGCGGACGACCCGGGCGCGGTCGGCCGGTGACAGGTGCGGGTAGCGGGCGAGGCTGCCGGCCAGGTGCAGCGGAACGGGCAGGCCGGCCCGGCGCAGTCGGCCCAGGGTGCGCACCGGGGCCTGCTCGGTGCCGGCGACGGAGAGCACCGGGACGTCCAGGCGGTCCTGGAGATGGGTCATCCGGGCAGCACCCAGGCGCTCCAGCAGCCCGCGGTAGGCGGTGCAGCAGCGCAGGAAGACGTGCTGGCCGTTGTCGACGGTCAGCTCGCCGCGCTGGAAGGAGAACGCCAGGCCCCCGAGCCGGGGACGCCCCTCCGCCAGGGTGACGTCGTGGCCGGCCTCGGCCAGCCGCAGCGCGGTGGTGATCCCGGCCAGGCCGCCGCCGACCACGACGGCGGCCGGGCGCGCGGCATCGGCTCGCCCGGTCATCGGCCCTCCCCCTCGCTCGACCGCCCGGTGGCGGTCGGTGTGGCCGGCGCGCTGGCGGCCGGCACCGTCATGGTCAGCATCGTGGTCAACGCGGCTCTACCCGGATGTGATTCCCCGCTGACACAGCGTGACAGAACCGTGACGAGAATCAAGAACGCCCCCCGGCGAGCCCGGAAAGCGCCACGTACGCCTTCTCCCAGCCCGGCAGCGAGACCCGGCCGCGCAGCACCGACTCGGGATCGGCGGCGATCCGGCCGAGCAGCCGGTGGTAGATCCCGGCCATCGCGGCGGTGCAGGCGCGGCTGCGGCGGTCGAGCATCGGCAGCAGCCGCAGGCCCTCCTCGAAGGCGGCCTGGGCACGGGCGGCCTCGAAGGCCACCAGACCGGTGAAGTCCGCGCCGACCGGCGGCTTGGACAGCGCGAAGCCCTGCTCGCAGCCGAACCGGACCAGGTCCTCGGTGGGCAGGTAGGTGCGGCCGTTCAGGGCGTCCTCGCGCAGGTCGCGCAGGATGTTGGTGAGCTGCAGGGCCAGGCCCAGGGTGTCCGCGTAGCGCGCGCCGCGCTCCGGGTCCTCGCAGCCGTAGACGCCGAGCGAGAGCCGGCCGATGGCTCCGGCCACGCAACGGCAGTAGATCTTCAGCTCCTCGTACGTCTGGTACTCGGCGCCCTTGAGGTCCATCTCCACACCGTCGATCAGCTCGTCGAAGCCGCCGAGCGGGATCGGGAAGCGCCGGGCCGCGTCGGCCAGGGCGACCTTGATCGGGTCGGTGTCGTCCTCGGCGACCGTCCCGGAGCGGACCTCGTCCACCAGTTCCCGGGTGCGCACCAGCGCCTCGGCCTTGCGGTCGGCCGGGAGGTCGCCGTCGCCGATGTCGTCCACCCGGCGGGCCAGCGCGTACAGGGCCGACATGGCCAGCCGCTTGGGTTCGGGCAGCAGCCGGATGCCGTAGCTGAAGTTGCGCGCCTGCAGTCCGGTGACTGCCTCGCAGTACCGGTACGCCGCCATGACCTGGGCCGACGCCAGTGGTGATGCCGCCACTCGGGCGTTCACCTTCCCTTCGCGAAGATGGCCGCCGCCTTCACTGCGAGGCGACGCTTGTCCGGCTTCGCCTGCCGGGCGAGCACGTCGTACCCGGCGTCCTCGACGGCCGCCAGGGCCGCGTAGCCGCCTGCGGTGAATCCCGCCAGTAGCAGTCGAAGCCTCCCCCGAACCGTACCTACCAATGGTGCGCCGCGGTCGAGCAGGGTGCGGGCCCGTTCGGCCTCGAAGGCGATCAGTTCCCGAACCGCTCCGGTCGCGCGGGGGGCGGCGAGCTCCTCCTCGGTGACGCCGAAGCGTTCGAGGTCCTCGGTGGGGAGGTAGATCCGGCCGCGGGAGAGGTCCTCGGCCACGTCCTGGAGGTGTTCGACCACCTGGAGGGCGGTGCAGATCGCGTCGGAGAGGGCGATCCGCTCGGGGGTGGAGACGCCCGCGATGGCCAGCACCAGGCGGCCCACCGGGTCGGCGGAGAGCGTGCAGTAGCCGACCAGGTCGTCGTACGTGGCGTAGCGGGTGGTGGTCTGGTCCACCCGGTTGGCCTCGATCAGACGCCGGAACGGCTCGGGGGTCAGCTGGTGCCGGTCGACCAGCGGGACGAGCGCCGTCATCAGCGGGTGGCGGGGCCGTTCGGCGTCGGCGGAGTGCAGGGCGGTCTCGAACACCCGGTCGAGATCGCGCTCCAGCCCGTCGAGCAGCGCGAGGCGGAAGGCGGCCTCCGCCGGGCTCGGCCGGCCGGACTGGGCCGAAGGGGTGGCGGCGGGCCGCCGCTCGACCCCGAGCAGGGCAGCGGTGGCGGCCGGGTCGGCCAGGTCGCCGTCGCCGGCGTCGTCGACCAACCGGGCGAAGCCGTAGACGGCCATCAGGTCGTCGCGCCAGGCCGCGGGCAGGAAGAAGGGGGCGACCGGGAAGTTCTCCGCACCCGCCTTCTCCAGGGTCTGTCCCGCGGAAGGGTTCACCGGCGTATCTCTGGGCTGGGCCGAAGCCGACACTGCAGTCACTCCCCCGTTCTACACCGCTGGGTACCACCGGTCCGACTCGGACACGCGTCCGAGCGCGGGCGTCACGCAGGGCACATCGCCCCCGCGCCCCCAGCCTGACACCACGCGACGCGCCCGAGAAGAGTGCCCCGCCCGGCGCACGGTGGCGCTCACCCCCGCGGGGACGGCCAGCCGGACTAGGGCGTGTCTTTCGGATGACGTCGGATCAGCGGGCGCACGCCGAAGGGCCGGCTCCGGAGTGTTCCGGTGCCGGCCCTCGGGAGCCAGGGGTTTTCGGGGGCCTGAGCCTACGGGCGCTCGCCGCGCTCGTACCGGCCGACGACCTCGTCGGTCGGGCCGTCCATGACCAGCTCGCCCGCCTCGATCCAGATGGTCCGCTCGCAGACCTCGCGGATCGAGTTGTTGTCGTGGCTGACCAGGAAGACCGTACCGGCGGAGCCGCGCAGCTCGTCGATGCGCCTCTTGCTGCGCTGCTGGAAGGCCTGGTCACCGGTGGCCAGCGCCTCGTCGATCAGCAGCACGTCGTGGGTCTTGGCGGCGGCGATCGAGAAGCGCAGCCGGGCGCCCATGCCGGAGGAGTAGGTGCGCATCGGCAGGGAGATGAAGTCGCCCTTGTCGTTGATCCCGGAGAAGTCGACGATCTCCTGGTAGCGCTCCTTCACCTGGGCCGGGGTCATGCCCATCGCCAGACAGCCCAGGATGACGTTGCGCTCGCCGGTGAGCTCGTTCATCAGGGCCGCGTTGACGCCCAGCAGCGAGGGCTGGCCGTTGGTGTAGATGCCGCCCTTCTCGGTCGGCAGCAGGCCCGCGATGGCGGCCAGCATGGTCGACTTGCCGGAGCCGTTGGAGCCGATCAGGCCGATCGCCTCGCCCTTGTACGCGGTGAAGCTGATGCCCTTGACCGCGTGCACCTCGCGCACGCCGGCGCCGCGCTTACGGCTGAGGATGCGGCTCATCGCCGAGGTGGCGCTGCCCTTGCCGGAGCCGGCGCCGTGCACCCGGTAGACGATGTGCACGTCGTCGACGACCACGGTGGGCTCACGGGCCACGCTGACGGCCGGGACGGCGTCGCGCTTGATCAGGTCGGTGTCAGCCACGGCCGTACTCCTCCTCGGCCTTCCAGAAGAAGACGTATCCGATGACGAACATGCCGATCGCCCAGCCGATGCCGTACGTCCACTGGTGCGGCGGAAGGGTCTGGTGAACGGCCTGGTGCTTGTTGTAGATGATCGGCGCGAAGGCGTGCCGCAGCAGGTCCATGTAGACGGAGGCCGGGTTGAGGGCCATGATCGTCTGGATGGAGTGCGGCCAGGTCTGGATCTTGTCCTGGATGCTGAACATCACGCCGGACAGGAACATCCAGGCCCGCATCACGAACGGGATCAGCTGGGAGATGTCACTGGTCTTGGAGCCGATCCGGGCGAAGATCAGCGAGATGCCGGTGTTGAACAGCGTCTGCAGGAGCAGTGCCGGGATGACCAGCAGCCAGGTCTTGCCCGGCTTGATGCCGCCCGCCAGCACGGTGACGACCAGGACCACCATCGAGATCAGCAGCTGCTGGAGCTGGATCACGGTGAAGGCGATCGGCAGGCTGGCGCGCGGGAAGTGCAGCGCGCGGATCAGGCCGAGGTTGTCGGAGATCGCCCGGGTGCCGGACTGCACCGCGTTCTGGGTGAACTGGAAGACGAATACGCCGATGCACAACCAGGAGATGTAGGTGTGACCGGGGAAGCCCTGCTTGCTCGCCAGGATCACACCGAAGACCAGGTAGAACACACCGCAGTTGAGCAGCGGGGTCACGACCTGCCACAGCTGGCCCAGCTTGGCGTCGGTGTACTGGGCCACCAGGCGAGCGGTGGCGAAGGCCCAGATGAAGTGGCGCCGGGCCCAGAGCTGCTTGGTGTAGGCGAACAGCCCGGGGCGCGCGCCGCTCACCGACAGGCCGTACTTGTCCGCAAGCTGCTTGGGGGTCAGGCCCGCGTCCGCCCCCCTCGGGGCTGAGAGGCTGACGGGTTCACTCACTGTCGACACATTCGTCCTTCGCGCGGGATCTGGTCGGGGCGGCCGGTCGGCGGGGGTCCGCCGGCCTTGCGCCGATGGGGATCCACTGGGATCACGGGGGAGGTTCCGGCCGGTGTGTGGTCACCGGCCGAGGCGATCGATCACTCGATCCAATCAGATGATCGGAGGACGGCCCATCCTGGTCAGTCGCCAGACGGTACGCCACCGCATGGGCTTCCGCGGACCGCAGGGTTCGCGGAAGCCCGCCCGGAATCCGCCCATCCAGGCCTTCAGTCCCTCCGCGGAGGGACGTCGGGCCAGGGTCAGCAGGAACCAGGTTCCCAGATAGAGAGGCACCAACGGGGCCGGAAGGTTCCGTCTCGCGAGCCAGACCCTGTTACGGGCCACGTTGTGGAAGTAGGCGGCGTGCCGGGCCGGCGAGGTGGCGGGGTGGTGCAGCACCACGTCCGCCCGGTAGTCGATGGCCCAGCCGGCGTCCAGCGCGCGCCACGCGAGGTCGGTCTCCTCGTGGGCGTAGAAGAACTCGGCGGGCAGTTGCCCGGCCTGCTCGAACACCTTGCAGCGCACGGCGCTGGCGCCGCCCAGGAAGGTGGTCACCCGGGAGGAGCGCATCGGATCGCTGGCACGCAGCCGGGGGACGTGCCGGCGCTGGGTGACGCCGGTGTCCGGGTCCTCGATCCGGAAGGACACGATGCCCAGCTCCGGATCGGCGGTGAAGGCCTCGCGCAGCAGGCGGGCCGAGTCGGTGCGGGGCAGCAGCCCGTCGTCGTCCAGGAAGAGGACGGCGTCCACCTCCCGGCCGTCCGGCCCGAACAGCTCGATGCCGACGTTGCGCCCGCCCGGGATGCCGAGGTTCTCCGGCAGCTCGACGGTGCGCACGCCCTCGACCAGCGGCGGCAGCTCGACGCCCTGGCCGACCACGGCGAGCTCGACCGCCGGGCCCTCCTGGGCGCGGACGGACTCGATCAGGGCGTTGAGCTCGGCGGGCCGGTTGCCCATCGTGATGATGACGACGCCGAGGCGGAAGCTGTCCGCGGTGGTGGTGGTAGTGGTCATCGGAGCCTGCTCGAAAGGACGATGCTCAGCAGGTGGAGGACGGTCTGCAGCATGGCGATCGCCGCCAGCACCACGACGGCGAGCCGGGTGAGGAGGAGCCCGCCGTGCACGGCGTCGGCGATCCCGGCCGCCAGGATGAACAGCGAGGCCTCGACCGCGCCGACCAGGCGGTGGAACTTCAGCAAGGAGGCCACCCGGCGCGCCTTGGCCACCGAGGAGGAACGCGGAACCGAGGCGCTGTCCTCGACCGCCGTCATGCCGCTGCGGGCCCGGGCCACGTCCACCAGGTCCGTCTCGGACTTGATCAGGATCGCGCCGAGCGCGGCCAGCGTGCCCAGGAACGCCCACTCCCAGTGGGAGCCGCGGCCCTCGCGGTGCAGCAGGTCGGTGGCGCGCAGGCCGAGGCCGGTCAGCAGGGCCGCCTCGGACATGTAGTGGCCGACCCGGTCCAGGTAGACGCCGGTGAGCGAGGTCTGCCGGCGCCAGCGGGCCACCTCGCCGTCCACGCAGTCCAGCAGCAGGTAGACCTGGATCAGCAGGGCGCCCAGGACCGCGCCGGTGATGCCCGGCACGACCAGTGCGGCACCGGCCAGGATGCCGGTGAACATCATCAGGTAGGTCAGGCCGTTGGGCGTGATCGCCGTCATGGTGGACAGCACGCGGGTGATCCGCAGCGAGATCTTCCGCATGTACAGGCGCCCGGCCCAGTGCTCGGCGCTGCGACGCTGGAGCATGCCCTCCGGGTGGATCACCGCGCGCAGTTCCTCGATCGAGGGCCGGCGGGTCAGGTCAACCGGGGGCCGCTCGGCGCCCGCGGTGGAGGGGTCAGCTGTTGACGGCTTGGACATAGTCGGCGTACGCGTCCCTGATTGCGGAAGGGGAGAGGTCGAGGTGTTCCAGGATGGTGTAGCGGCCCGGGCGGGTGTTCGGAGCGTAGTGCACCGCCTCGGTGAACTCCGCTTCGGTGAAGCCGATTTGAGCTGCGGTCACCGGCAGGCCGTGGCGCGCCAGGCGCTCCACGACCAGGCCGGTCAGCTCGCGCTCGCCCCGCAGGAAGCTGGCGAACGCGGCGCCGAGGCCCACCTGTTCGCCGTGCTGGGCGGAACGCTTGGGGTACAGCACGTCCAGGGCATGCGAGATCTCGTGGCAGGCGCCCGACGAGGGCCGGGTACTGCCCGCGATGTTCATCGCGATGCCGGACAGTACCAGGGCTTCCGCGAGGGCCGTCAGGAGGTCCTGGTCCTGAGTACTTCCTGGGTGCCGCAGCAGGTTCTCGCCAGCCGAGCGGGCCATCGCCACGGCCAGTCCGTCCACCGGTTCGCCGGTGACGGTGTGGGACAACTCCCAGTCCGCGCAGGCCGAGATGTTGGAGACGACGTCCCCGATGCCGGCCGCCACGAAGCGCTGCGGGGCCTGCCGGATCACGTCCAGGTCGACGATGATGCCGATCGGGCTGGGCACCCCGTAGGAGCCCCGGCCGGCGTCGTTGTCGAGGGTGGAGACCGGCGAGCAGATGCCGTCGTGGGCCAGGTTGGTGGCCACCGCGACGACCGGCAGGCCGACCCGGGCCGCGGCGTACTTGGCGGCGTCGATGATCTTGCCGCCACCGAGGCCGACGACCGCGTCGTAGTGCCGGCCGCGCATCTCCTCGGCGAAGCGCACCGCGCTGTCGAGGCTGCCGTCGTCCACGTTGTACCAGTCGGCGCCGGGCAGGGCCGGCTCCAGGCGTTCGCGCATCGCGGCGCCGGAGCCGTTGCTGATCGCCACCGCGATCCGGCCCGACGCCGACAGCCGCTGGTCCGCCAGGATGCCGCCGAGCGCGTCCAGCGCGCCCGGGCGGATCTCGGCGAACAGCGGCGACGGAACCAGTCGGGTCAGTACTGGCACGCGATCTCCCGCGCCTTCGCCAGGTCGTCGTGGTTGTCGACCTCGACCCAGGACACCTCGCCGATCGGCTGCACGTCGATCCGCAGGCCCCGGTTGACCATCTCCTGGTAGCCGTCCTCGTAGTACAGCTGCGGGTCGCGCTCGTAGGTGGCGCGCAGCGCGTCGGTCAGGTCGGCGGCGGCGGCGGGGTTGATCACGGTGACGCCGATGTACTCGCCGGTGGCCTCGGCCGGGTCCATCAGCTTGGTGATCCGGCGCATGCCGGCGGCCGGGTCGACGACGACCTTCATCTCCTCGTCGGCGAGCTTCTTCACCGTGTCGAGGGCGAGCAGGATGCCGGGGGCCCGGCCGGCCTCGGCGAGCTGCCGGTTGCCCTCCAGCATGGTGCGCTGCACCGAGGCCGGGTGGACGGTGTCGCCGTTGGCCAGCAGCAGGCCCTCGGAGAACAGCTCGCGGGCGCACCAGAGCGAGTACGCGTTGTTCCACTCCTCGGCCTTGTCGTTCTCGACCAGGTGGAGCTTGACGCCGTACTTGCTCTCCAGGGCGTCCTTGCGGTCGCGGACCGCCTCCTTGCGGTAGCCGACGACGATCGCCGCCTCGCGCAGGCCGACCTCGGCGAAGTTGCCGAGGGTGAGGTCCAGGACGGTCCGCTCCCCGTCGACCGGCACCAGTGCCTTGGGCAGGGTGTCGGTGTACGGGCGCAGCCGGCGGCCGGCGCCGGCTGCCAGAACGAGGCCGATCATGCGGGGTCTCCTGATCCGTCGTGCGTCGTGCGGTGCGCGCGGGATGTGCCGACGGGCGCGGCGGCGCTGTATCGCCCCGGAGCGGCGTTCGGCCGGGCCCGGGGGCGGCGCGCCGGACCGGCACAGATCCGGGCAGCGTGTCGTTAGTGATGGTAGGCGACCCGGACCACCCTCCCGAACGCGGCCGGAGGCGGCAAGGTGACGGCCCGGTGGAGGAGCCGTGATCGAACGTGATTGGAACGGATATCGAACTGGCCTGCGGGTCCAATGACCGTCCGGGGGCTTCCCGGGGCCTTCTCTGCCCGGATCGGGACTCCCCCGGGTCATGATCCGCCCGGTTGTGCGTGGGACCCGTCCCGACCGCCACCCATACGGCAGACTGGAGCCCGACGCCGGCGCCGGTGCCCCCGCTGTGTTCCGTGCCCTCCACCCGGTGCACGGGACGCACCCGGTGCTTCCGTTGCTCCCGCTCCCGAAAGAGGCCCCATGCCCCAGAGTCTGCCGACCGACCCGACGCACTTCGCCGCCGAGATCGACACCGGTCTCGACGTCGAGACCGACGTGACGGTCGACCCACGGGCCTCCGCCGCCGCCTCCGGTGCCGAGATCCTGCTGGAACTGGTCGACGACGAGGGTGTCACGATCGGCACCGCCGAGAAGCACTGGGCCCACCAGCAGCCGGGCCGGCTGCACCGGGCCTTCTCGGTGTTCCTCTTCGACCGCCAGGGCCGGCTGCTGCTGCAGCGCCGGGCGCTCGGCAAGTACCACTCCCCCGGCGTCTGGTCGAACACCTGCTGCGGGCACCCGTACCCGGACGAGCCGCCGTTCGTCGCCGCCGCCCGGCGCACCGCCGAGGAGCTGGGCGTCGCGCCGGCGCTGCTCTGCGAGGCGGGGACGGTCCGCTACGACCTCCCGGACGAGGCCTCGGGGCTGATCGAGCGGGAGTGGAACCACCTGTTCGTCGGGCTGGTCACCGCGCCGGTCGAGCCGAACCCGGAGGAGGTGGACGACTTCGCCTTCGTGACCGCGCAGGAACTGCGCGAGCTGCGGGCGGACCGGCCCTTCTCGGTCTGGTTCGAGACGGTCTTCGAGGCGGCGCTGCCGGGGATCCGGGAGATCGCCGGGCGGGACTGGTAGCGGCCGCGCCTGCGCGCGGACGGCCGTCCCGCCGCCGCCCTCTCGGAAGCGGTCACCTTCCCCGGGGGCGGTCGCCCTCCCAGGGGCGGCCGTCAGTGCGCGGGCCCCGGGGGGACGGGCAGCGAGGCCCAGATGACCTTGCCGCCCTCCCCCGTCTGCTCGACGTCGCACACCCCGCCGGCCTGCAGGGTGACGCTCTTCACCAGCAGCAGGCCGCGCCCGCCGGTCCGGGCGGTGTCGCTCTCCAGGGCCTTCGGCCGGTACGGATCGCCGTCCTCGACCGAGACCCGCACCCAGCCGCGGCGCACCGACAGCTCCGTCGTCACCTCGGGTGACAGCTCGGCCGCGTGCCGCACCGCGTTGCCGACCAGCTCGGAGACGATCAGCAGCAGGTCGTCGACCAGCTCCTGGTAGCGCACACCGGTCATGCCCTGGGCCAGCAGGCGGTCGCGCACCGCATGGCGGGTGCGCGGCACGGAGGCCTCGACGGCGGGCACCCGGAAGCGCCACACGCCCTCCACGGGGCCGTCGGCGGCCTGCCGCCCGCCCGGCCGGCTGCCGGGTCTCGGGCCGGCCTTCGCCGACCCGCTGATCTGCTCCACGTCCAGCCGCCCTTCGTCCGCGACCCGGGAATCAGGCGACCCGGGAATCAGGCGATCCGCTCATGGCGCCCTCGGTCCACAGAGGCTAGGAGAGCGGTCGGCGCGGCCGGGGCACCGTCGACAAGTTGCCCGTGTCGGATCGGTTCGGATCGGGATCGATCGTGAGTGGGGGCGAAACCGATCGTTTGCTTAGCGCTCCCTCACCGCTTCGGCCGGGGTTCGAGCGCCCTCGCGAAGCGTTCCAGCCAGTCCGCCCGGGCCCCCCGTCCCATCCAGGCAGGGCGGGGGCCCGGGCGGCAACCGGAGCACACGGCGGGCCCGGACGGCCGCGAGGCCCGGGCGCGCGGCCGCCGCGGGGCGGGGCCGAGGAAACGCAGGTGAGAAGCACTCCAGAACCCTGGTAATGTTCTCTCTGTCGCCGAGGGGGCGAGAAAAACCCCGGAGCACACACCCCGTCCGGGTGGCGGAATGGCAGACGCGCTAGCTTGAGGTGCTAGTGCCCTTTATCGGGCGTGGGGGTTCAAGTCCCCCCTCGGACACAGTCGAAATTCCCCGTGGAATCCGAAAGGAATCCACGGGGAATTTCCTTTTCCCGGCCCGAGCCCGGCTCCCCCCGTGATCCACTGCCGTCCGGCGGTGTGGCGTCCGTCTCGCTGCAGGGTCCAGTCGTCCGGAAACCGGACACGAGATGGCAACGATCGGGCAGTTTGAGCTTCCTCTGAGGTATTCGCCCCTTTTCGAACCATAGGCTTCTGGCGTTTGTCCGGAATGCCGACCAAAACCGTAAAAGAACCGACACCATCCGCTGAACCCCGAGCGAGAGGACCGATACGTTGAGTGAGCCCGCTTCGTCGACGGCATCACACCAGAACTACCGCCGATCGCTCGGGACGATCAGCCTGACCGCGGTCGGCCTGGGTTCGATCATCGGATCCGGCTGGCTGTTCGGTGCCGAGCGGGCGGCCAAGCTGGCCGGGCCCGCCTCGATCCTCGCCTGGGTGATCGGCGCCGCCGTGGCGCTGACCATCGCCCTCACGTACAGCGAGCTGGGGTCGATGTTCCCCAAGGCCGGCGGCATGGTCCGGTACGGCCAGTACTCGCACGGCTCGCTGGCCGGCTACCTGGCCGCCTGGGCCAACTGGATCGCCATCGTCTCGGTCATCCCGGGCGAGGCCACCGCGTCCGTCCAGTACATGAGCTCCTGGCACTTCGGCTGGGCCAAGGGGTTGTACGACGGCAAGGAGCTCACCGTCAGCGGTGTGGCGCTCGCCAGCGTGCTGCTCGTCGTGTACTTCGCCCTGAACTGGTTCGCGATCACGCTGTTCGCCAAGACCAACACGGCCATCACCGTGTTCAAGGTCGTCGTGCCGACGCTGACCGCCGGTGCGCTGCTCCTCGCACACTTCGACACCTCGCACTTCACCCAGCAGGGCGGCTTCGCGCCGAACGGCTGGAGCGCCGTGTTCACCGCCGTCGCCGTCTCGGGCATCGTCTGGGCCTTCAACGGCTTCCAGTCCCCGCTCAACATGGCCGGCGAGGCCCGCAACCCCGGCAAGTCGCTGCCGAAGGCCGTCATCGGCTCGATCCTGATCGCCCTGGTGATCTACGTCGCGCTGCAGATAGCCTTCATCGGCGCCATCCCGGCCGCCGATCTGTCGAAGGGCTGGAGCAGCCTCTCCTACACCTCGCCGCTGGCCGACCTCGCGATCGCCTGGGGCATCAACTGGCTCGCGCTGCTGCTCTACGCGGACGCCTTCGTCTCGCCGTCCGGCACCGGCATGATCTACGCCGCCACCACCTCGCGCATGATCCACGGCGTGCAGGAGAACGGCCACCTGCCGAAGATCTTCGGCAAGGTCGACGCCAAGACCGGCATCCCGCGCCCGGCGCTGCTGCTGAACCTGCTGGTCGCCTTCCTGTTCCTCGCGGTCTTCCGCGGCTGGGGCTCGCTGGCCGAGATCGTCTCGGTGGCCACCGTGATCTCGTACATCACCGGCCCGGTCGCCGTGATGTCGCTGCGCCGCCTCGCCCCGGACCTGAAGCGTCCGGTGCGGCTCAAGGCCATGCCGGTGATCGCGCCGGTCGCGATGGTGTTCGGTTCGCTCGTCCTGTACTGGGCCCGCTGGCCGCTCACCGGCAAGGTCATCCTGCTGATGGCCGCCGGTCTGCCGATCTGGGCCTTCTACGAGCTGCGCAAGCCGTTCGCCGAGCTGAAGCCGCACCTGAAGGCGGGCGCCTGGATGGTGGCCTACCTGTTCGTGATGGCCGGGATTTCCTGGGCCGGCAGCACCGACTTCGGCGGCCACGGCTACCTGCCGGAGGGCTGGGACCTGCTGATCGTGGCCGCGATCGGGCTGGCGTTCTACTACTGGGGCGTCGCCAGCTCCTGGGTCAACCCCTCGCTGGCCGAGGTGCGACGCGAGCTGGAGACCGAGGCCGCGGCCGAGGCGTCGGGTGACGCCGCGGGGACTGCGGAGCCTTCGCGGGTCTGAGCGGATACGCGTTTCGAAGGGCCGGTCGGGTTTCCGACCGGCCCTTCGGCGTTGGTGCGAGGAGGGGGTTCAGATGACAGAGACTGAAATCTGTCATCTGTTATCTGTTCGCTGTCATCTGTCCGCTGTCAGCTGTTCGCCGCCGCCGTCATCGGTTCACCGACCGCCGACCGCCGACCGCCGCCCGTCAGGCTGGTCAGCCGCGACGAGCACGGCGGATGGCGGAGGTGACGACCGGCGGCAGGAGGTCCTTCGCGGCGCGTTTGGCGACGTTGACCGGGCGGCGCGCCTCCGCGGCGCGGGCGCGGCGCACGGCGAGGTCGAGCGCGGCCTCGTCCTGGGCGGCGCGGAGCGCGTCGCGGGACTGCGACGGTTCGACGGCGGGGCGCCGCCGGTGACGGGAGGCGCGAAACGGCTGGATGCCCTCCGAGCTGCCGGTCATCCGCAGCACCTGCCGACCGTTCAGGGTCTCGGTGCTGAGGTGGCAGCCGGACGCGAGATGCACCCGGTCGAGCAGGTCGCGCTGGAACGGCTCCGGGTCGCCCCAGGTGCCGTAGAACTTGCACTCGGTGAGCATGATCGGCTTGAGACCGTGGTTGAACACCGCCTCCCAGGTCGCGGCCGCGACGCCGGGGGTGTGCTGGGCCCGGTAGTCGTCCAGCACCACGACGCCCTGCTCCTGCAGCGCGACCCGGGCCACCTGGAGGTCGCCCACCACGTGCTCGTAGAGGTGCGAGGCGTCGATGTGGATGAAGCGGTAGGCCCCGGCCGCGATCCGCCCGCCGGCCAGTACGGAGGTCGGGGCCTGGATGATGTCCGGCAGCTCGTCGTGGAAGGACAGGTAGTTGGCCTCGAAGGCCGACCGGGTCAGCGTCTTCCGGTAGGAGGTGTCCATCTCCTTGGAGTTCTCCTCGTCCGGCGCGACCGAGTCGAACAGGTCGCAGACGGTGAAGGTCTCGCCGGGCTGGAGGTGTTCGCCGATCACGATCGCACTGCGGCCGAGGTAGGCACCCATCTCCAGCAGGTCGCCGGTCACACCGCGCTCGGTCTGCCGGTCGAGGAACCACTCGAAGGAGTGCCGGTCGTGGTCCCAGAACCAACCCGGGACGTCCTCCAACACGGCGGGTTCGCCGGGCTGCTGCGATTCGCCCTGCAACGCGGTGTCGGTCACGGGATGCTCCTTAGCGGTACGGGTGACCTGCGGGTCCTGGGCCACGTCTCGGCGCGGTGGCAGCCTGCTCGGGCCCGGGGACGGCCGGGTCACCCGGCCGTACGCGAGTCGCCCCCCACCGCCAGTAGGCCCCACCACGGAGTTCGCTGCAATCTACAGCGGGACCCGGGCGATGAGGAGGGCTCTCGGGTGCCCAATTGCCGAAATGCGGAACACGGCTCTTCGCAACCGGAGGTGAACACGGCCTGGCGGCTGGGCTACGTCCAATTGTGCCCCGATCGGCCGCCCCGCGTCACCGGCCTCGCGAATGATCTTCGTCGCCACTTCCACCCCTACCGTGGTGGCAGACGGCCCGACAAGGGCCTCGAGGCGAGGAACGGATCGGCATGACAGCAGCAGAGCGTGACCGGACGGAAACCCAGGCGAACGCACTCTCCGTCGAATTGACGGCGATGATGGCTGAGGACAACACGGCCGCGCGGCTGGCGCACAGCCCTGACCTGGCCGAACAGGCCGTCTGGCGAAGGCTCACCGCCCGGCACGGCGACCGGCTTTCGG
Source organism: Kitasatospora aureofaciens (assembly GCF_001188955.3). GTDB lineage: Bacteria > Actinomycetota > Actinomycetes > Streptomycetales > Streptomycetaceae > Kitasatospora > Kitasatospora aureofaciens. The sequence continues at coordinate 79,072 of NZ_JPRF03000013.1, forward strand.
AGATCATGGCGGAGCACGGCTGGCCGACCGAGCGGACCGTCGGCGCCGATGCCGCCCGGGCGGCCTGGCTGGTCGCCCAGCACGCGGACCGCCAACTGGAGGTCCAGCGGCGGGCGGTGCAGCTGATGGCGGAGGCGGTGGCGGACGGCGCGGCGAGCGCCCGGGACCTGGGCTTCCTGCGGGACCGGCTGGCCGTCAACGAGGGGCGCCCGCAGCGCTACGGCACCCAGATCGGCGCGGTGGCGGACGGCCGCCCGGTGCCGTGGCCGTGCGAGGACCCGGAGCGGCTGGACGAGCGTCGCGCGCAGGTCGGGATCGAACCGTTCGACCAGTACACCGCGCGGTTCGCTCCGCGATAACCAGCCGGTCCACGCGGCGGGTTCGCTGACCAGCCGACGGGACGACCCGTGCAGGAGCACGCGGAGTACGGCGACCAGTGCGTCGACGGTTCCTGGCGGCCCTCCGGGGACTACGGATCCCCGTCGCCGTACTGAACCCGGCCACCGAGCGGGTGCTCACCACCGTACCGGCGGGCGGGGCGGCCGACGTCGACGCCGCGGTGACGGCGGCCCGCCGGGCGGCCCCGGGCTGGGCAGCCACCACCCGGTTCCTGCAGTACAAGCCACTGCAGTACTGCCCGGCTCGGGCCCGGGGCTGCCGAACAGCTCTTCGGTAGCCCCGGGTTGCGGTCGGCCCGCGCCGTCCCGGTCAGACCAGGTCGACGCCCGGGTAGAGCGGGAAGGGCGCGAGGAGGTCGGCGGCGCGCTTGGCGATGCCGTCGCGCAGGGACTCGTCGAGGGCGTAGTTCGCCTTGGAGGGCGCCCCGTTGGCGGTGGTGGTGGGAGTCGTGCCGCGCAGGACGGTGTCGATCAGGGCGGCGATCTCGTCCATCTCGGCGGTGCCCAGGCCACGGGTGGTGAGCGCCGGGGTGCCGAGCCGGACGCCCGACGTGTACCAGGCGCCGTTCGGGTCCTGGGGGACGGAGTTGCGGTTGGTGACGATGCCCGAGTCCAGCAGTGCCGCCTCCGCCTGACGGCCCGTCAGTCCGTAGCCGGAGACGTCGGTGAGCACCAGGTGGTTGTCGGTGCCGCCGGTGACCAGCTTGCCGCCGCGGCGCAGCAGGCCCTCGGCGAGCGCCTGGGCGTTGTCGACCACGGCGCGGGCGTAGGCGCGGAACTCGGGGCGGCGGGCCTCGGCGAGGGCGACGGCCTTGGCGGCCATGACGTGCGAGAGCGGGCCGCCGAGCACCAACGGGCAGCCGCGGTCGACGTGTTCGGCGAGCTCGGCGTTGCTGAGCACCATGCCGCCGCGCGGCCCGCGCAGCGACTTGTGGGTGGTGGTGGTGACGATGTGGGCGTGCGGCACCGGGTCGTGGTCGCCGGTCAACACCTTGCCCGCGACCAGGCCGGCGAAGTGCGCCATGTCGACCATGAGGGTCGCGCCCACCTCGTCCGCGATCTCGCGCATCCTGCGGAAGTCGACCAGCCGCGGGTAGGCGGAGTACCCGGCCACCAGGATCAGCGGGCGGAACTCGCGGGCGGTCTCGCGCAGCGCGTCGTAGTCGATCAGGCCGGTTTCCGGGGCGGTGCCGTAGCTGCGCTGCTCGAACATCTTCCCCGAGATGTTGGGCCGGAAGCCGTGGGTGAGGTGGCCGCCGGTGTCCAGGGACATGCCCAGCATGCGCTGATTGCCGAGCTCCTGGCGCAGCTGGGCCCAGTCCTGCTCGGTGAGGTCGTTGACGTTGCGCACCTTGGCGCGCTCCAGGGCCGGGCTCTCGACCCGCTGGGAGAGGACCGCCCAGAAGGCGGTGAGGTTGGCGTCGATGCCGGAGTGCGGCTGGACGTAGGCGTGTTCGGCGCCGAACAGCTCGCGGGCGTGCTCGGCGGCGAGCGCCTCGACGGTGTCGACGTTGCGGCAGCCGGCGTAGAAGCGGCGGCCGACGGTGCCCTCGGCGTACTTGTCACTGAACCAGTTGCCCATGGCGAGCAGGACGGCCGGGGAGGCGTAGTTCTCGCTGGCGATCAGCTTGAGCGAGGCGCGCTGGTCCTCCAGTTCCCTGCCGATGGCGGCGGCGATCCGCGGCTCGACGCCGGCCACGACGTCCAGGGCACTGCGGAAGGCGGTGTCGGCGGCGGCGCTCGCGGCGGTGTGCGGCTGCGCGGGGGTCTGCTGGGGCTGCTCGGGCTGGGCCATGGCGGTCTCCTGGTGGGGATGCGGGCGGCCCAGGCGCTCGGCAACGACGTGCGGATCCACGGGACCGCTTCCCGATGGTCGATTCCATCCCTACGCGCCAGTCGCGGTCCACCGGGATCGTACCAAGACCGCGGGGACTGTGGCGGAGGTCTCAGAATGCGGGACGGGCCGCCCGGTTCGCCAATATATTTTCGTTCCTCTGTGGCGGCCGTGTTGCCGGGAAACGAAGCTGCCACAATCCCCGAAACAGTCCGGGAGGAATTCCTCCGGAGCGACTTCCGGTGATTTGCGGATACCGGAACGCGTCCGAGCTCCGGGAAGTCCACCGTCGGGCTGGCCGTGCTCGGCCTGCACGACCCGCGCACCACCACCGTCAGCGGCTCGATCCGGCTGGACGGACAGGAGTTGGTGGGCGCCGGGGAGCCGCTGCTGCGCGGGGTTCGGGGCGGCCGGGCCGCGCTGGTCCTCCAGGACGCGCTGACCTCGCTCAGCCCGTTCCACGGCGTCGGCGCCCAACTCGCCGAGACGTACCGGCTGCACCACCCGCGGGCCGGGCGCGCCGAGGCCCGCCGGCGAGCGGCGGAGATGCTCGACCGGGTCGGCATCCCGTCCGCCCGGCTGCGCGACCACCCGCACCGCTTCTCCGGTGGGACGCGGCAGCGGGTGGTGATCGCGATGGCGCTGATGAACGAGCCGCGGCTGCTGATCGCGGACGAGCCCACCACCGCGCTGGACGCCCGGGTCCAGCGGCAAGTACTCGACCTTCCGGGCGAGTTGCAGTGCGAACACGGCACGGCGGTGCTGCTGGTCAGCCACGACCTGGGCGTGGTCGCGGGGACGACGGACCGCACGCTGGTGCTGCGCGACGGCTCCGAGGTCGAGTCCGCGCCGACCGGCGAGCTGCTGGCCGCGCCGCGCGCGCCGTACACCCGGGCACTGGTGGGGGCGGCGCTGCGGACGGACTCCGTACCGGGCAGCGGCCGCGGCGCACTGATCGCTGCGCCCGGGCGCCGCTGTTCGCCCTTCGTTCGGCTGCGCGGGCGCGGTTCCACGCGTTAGCGTGCTGGCGACGCGACGTCGCTCAACGTGCCGCGGCCCTCCCTGAGCCGCGAGATCGCCACCGGAGGGGGCACATTGTCGGACGACCTGCTCTTCTCGAAGATCAATCACGGTTTCGACCACCTCGACGCCGACGGGGACGGGCTGCTCACCGAACGGGACCACGTGCTGATGGGCCACTCGGTGGCCCGCTCGCTCGGCCACCAGGAGGGCTCGGAGGCCGAGGCCGTGATCGTCCGCGCCTACCTGACCGTCTGGCACGACCTCCACCTCGCCGGAAAGCCCACCGGAACGGAGGCGATCACCCGCGAGCAGTTCGTCGCCTCGACCGGCGCGCTCGCCGACGACCCGGTGGCCGCCCGGGAGATCTTCGGCGCCCTGGCCGGGTCCTTCCTCGCCGTCGCTGACGCCGACCACAGCGGAACGGTGGACGCCGGCGAGTTCTTCGTCTTCCAGCGCGGCCACTTCGCCGGACTCTCCCGCGACGACGCCGACGAGGCCTTCCGCCACCTCGACCTGGACGGTGACGGAACGCTGTCGGCGGACGAGTTCACCAACGCGATCATCGAGTACTGGACCAGCCGCGACCCTGAGGCGCCGGGGAACTGGTGGACGGGGAAGCCGCCCCACGCGCTCTGATCCGCGCGCTCCGGCACACAAGCTTCCGCCGATCCGTTCAGGACCGGCGGAGGCTCTTCGCCTGCTCGGCGCACTGCCGGGGTGATCCGGCGGACCGGGTTTCGGTCGTGCTCACCTGCGCGCCGCCGTCGCCCTCACCTGCGCGCCGCCGCCCCCGCCTTCGACGGACGCCCCTGCCGCCGGCTGACGCTGACCACCAGACAGACGCCGGCCACCACGATCGACCCGCCCGCCAGCGTCGGGCCGGTCAGCGGCTCGGCCAGGATCAGCCAGCCCAGCAGCACCGCGACCACCGGGTTGACGTACGCGTAGGTGGCGACCAGGGTCAGCGGGGCCGACCGCAGCAGCCAGGCGTACGCGGTGAAGGCGAGCAGCGATCCGAACAGGACGAGGTAGGCGAGGGCCAGCCAGGACCGGCCCGACACCGCCCCGAGGTCCAGCCCGTGCTGCTCGCCACGGGCCAGTCCGATCAGCACGTTGCACAGGCCGCCCGCCAGCATCTGGTAGGCGCTCGCGGCGAGCACGTTGCCCGGCATCGGGATCTTCTTGCTCGCGAAGGAACCGGCCGCCCAGGCCAGCGTGGCGCAGATGATCAGGACCACGCCGAGCGGCTCCACCGACCCGCCGATCGCGGGGGCGGACAGCACACCGAGGCCGACCAGGCCCAGCAGCACCCCGGCGAGCTCTGCGCGCCTGGGGCGCTCGCCGCCGCCGACGGCCGTCAGCACGACCATCCACAGCGGGACGGCGGCCACCAGCAGGGCGGCCAGGCCGGACGGGACGGAGGTCTCGCCGAGCACCACCAGGCCGTTGCCGCCGGTCAGCAGCAGCACGCCGACCAGGGCGGCGGAGGCCAGCTGGCGCCCGCTCACCCGCAGGCCGGCCGGGCCCTGGCGGACCAGCAGGTAGCCGACCAGCAGCAGGCCGGCGGTCAGGAAGCGGGCGGCGGCGGAGAAGAAGGAGGGCATCGTCTCGACCGCGATCCGGATCGCGAGGTACGTCGAGCCCCAGACCACGTAGACCACCGCGAGGGCGAGCCAGACGGCGCCGGAGAGCCGGGCGGGGGAAGGGGCGGGGGCGGTCGAAGGGATGGCGGAGGTGCTGCTGTCGGGGGTCGTCGCCGGTGGCGGCGAGGCGGGCGATGTCATGCGTGTCCCCCTTGGACGGTGCTGGCTGAACACCCGACATGACAGCGCATCGACGGCCCGGCGCGCCAGTGGGTATCACGGATCGGTCCGCAGAACGTACCGTTGGCGCTCCCCGGCGAGGAGGTCGAACAAGTGTCAGCGTCCGAGCAGACCCCACCGGTCGAGGCGGCGCTGCCGTTCTTCGTGTACGGCACCCTGCGCAGCGGCGGCCGCAACCACGCCGTCCACCTGGCCGGACGCTGCGACGGGATCCTGCCCGCCGTGCTGGACGGCGCCGCCCTGCACGACGGACCGGGGTACCCGTACGCGGTGCCGGACGCGACGCCCGGGCGCCGGATCGTGGGTGAGCTGGTCACCGTGCGCCCGGGCGCGTACGCCGGGGTGCTCGCGGACCTGGACCGGCTGGAGGACTGCCGGGCGGACGGGACGGGGCTCTACCTGCGGCGCCGGATGGCGGTGCGGACGGCGGCGGGCGAGCGGCGCGAGGCATGGGTCTACCTCGCCGGTCCGGCGGCCGCGGCACGGCTGCGGGCACGGCCGGCGCTGATCGCCTCGGGGGACTGGACGGACAGGTGAGGGCGGCCGGTTCCGGCCCGGATACCGCCAGGTAGGCTGCCCCGGCCAGCAGGAACGAACGACGAGGAGCCACCCGGTGCCCGAGCTGCCACCTCCGATCACCGTCGTCGGGATCGGGGCCGACGGCTGGTCCGGCCTCGCCGCGGGTTCCCGGGCCGCGCTGCAGTCCGCCGAGGTGGTCATCGGCGGCCCCCGGCAGCTGGCGCTGCTCCCCCACGGCGAGGTCGGCGCCGAGCGCGTCGCCTGGCCGTCCCCGCTGCGCCCGGCCCTCCCCGGGCTGCTCGCCGACCACGCCGGCCGCCGCCTCGCCGTCCTGGCCAGCGGCGACCCGATGTTCTTCGGCATCGGCCGCACCCTCGCCGAAACCGTCGGCGCCGACCGGCTGCGCGTGCTGCCCCACCCCTCCTCGGTCTCCTACGCCTGCGCCCGGCTCGGCTGGCCGCTGGAGGCCACCGAGGTGGTCAGCCTGGTCGGCCGACCGCTGGACACCCTCACGCTCGCCCTGCACCCCGGGCGCCGCCTGCTGGTGCTCAGCGCCGACGCCGCCACCCCCGCCGCCGTCGCCGCACTGCTCACCGAACGCGGCTTCGGGGCCGCCCGACTGCACGTGCTGGAACAACTCGGCTCCCCGGACGAGCGCCGCCTCGACGGCCGCGCCGACGACTGGCCGCACCCGCCCGGCAACCCGCTGAACCTCATCGCCGTCGAACTCGGCGACGGCCCGCGCGGCTCCCTCGTCCCCGGCCTGCCCGACGCCGCGTACGAGAGCGACGGCCAGCTCACCAAGCGGCACGTCCGCGCCGCCACCCTGGCCGTGCTCGCCCCCTCCCCCGGCGAACTGCTCTGGGACGTCGGCGGCGGCTCCGGCTCGATCGCCGTCGAGTGGCTGCGCGCCCACCGGGACTGCCGGGCGGTCAGCATCGAGCGCGATCCCCTCCGGGCCGAGCGGATCGCCCGCAACGCCGCCTCGCTTGGCGTGCCCCGGCTCCGGGTGGTGACCGGCCCGGCACCCGCCGCACTCGTCGAACTCCCCACCCCCGACGCCGTGTTCATCGGCGGCGGCCTCACCGCGCCCGGCCTGCTGGACCGTTGCTGGGCCGCGCTGCGCCCCGGCGGGCGGCTGGTCGCCAACACCGTGACGCTGGAGTCCGAGGCACTGCTCACCGAGTGGTACCGGCGGCACGGCGGGGAGCTGGTCAAGCTGGCCGTCGCCCACGCCGTCCCGGTGGGCGGCTTCACCGGATGGCGGCAGGCGATGCCGGTCACCCAGTGGTCCGCCGTCAAGCCCAACACCCCCCAGGAGAACGCCTCGTGACCGTCTACTTCATCGGAGCCGGCCCGGGCGCCGCCGACCTGATCACCCTGCGCGGCCAGCGCGTCCTGGCCCGTGCCGAGGTCTGCCTCTACGCCGGCAGCCTCGTCCCGCGCGAGCTGCTGGAGGAGTGCCCGCCCGGCGCCCGCCTGATCGACACCGCCCAGCTCAACCTGGACCAGATCACCGCCGAGCTGGTCGCCGCGCACCGGGCCGGCCAGGACGTGGCCCGGCTGCACTCCGGCGACCCGTCCGTCTTCTCCGCCGTCGCCGAGCAGATGCGCCGCCTGGACGCGGCCGGCGTCCCCTACGAGGTGGTCCCCGGCGTGCCCGCCTTCGCCGCCGCCGCGGCCGCGCTGAAGCGCGAGCTGACGGTGCCGACCGTCGGCCAGACCGTCATCCTCACCCGGATCGCCAAGCGCGCCACCCCGATGCCCGAGGGCGAGGACCTCGCCACCCTCGGCCGCAGCGGCGCCCTGCTGGTGCTGCACCTGGCCGCCGGCTACGTGGACGACGTGGTCGAGCAGCTGCTCCCGCACTACGGCGCCGACTGCCCGGCCGCCGTGGTCGCGATGGCCAGCCGCCCCGACGAGCTGGTGCTGCGCGGCACGCTCGCCGACATCGCCGGGCAGGTCAAGGAGGCGGGCGTGGTGCGCACCGCCGTCATCATCGTCGGCCGCACGCTCGCCGCCGAGCAGTTCCGCGACAGCCACCTCTACTCGGCGGACCGCGAGCGCCCGCACCAGCCCTGCGGCGCATGACCGGGGCCCCGGCGCACGTCCTGGTCCTCGGCGGCACGACGGAGGGCCGGGCGCTGGCCGCCGCGCTGGACGGCCGCCCGTCTCTGCGGGTCACCAGCTCGCTGGCCGGACGGGTCGCCCGGCCCCGGCTGCCCGCCGGGCAGGTGCGGGTCGGCGGCTTCGGCGGCCCGGACGGGCTGGCCGCCTGGCTGCGCGCCGAAGGGGTGGCCGCCGTGGTGGACGCCACCCACCCGTTCGCCGCCGGGATGTCCCGCAACGCCGCGCTGGCGGCCGCCGCCACCGGGGTGCCGCTGCTGGTGCTGCGCCGCCCCGGCTTCGCGTCCGTCCCCGGGGACCGCTGGCACCCCGTGCCCTCGCTCCCGGCGGCCGCCGAGCTGCTGCCCGGGCTCGGGCGGCGGGTCTTCCTCAGCTCCGGCCGGCAGGGCATCGGCGCCTTCGCCCACCTGGACGGGCTGCACTTCCTCGCCCGCTCGGTGGACCCGCCGGAGCCGCCGCTGCCGCCGTCGCTCGAAGTCCTGCTGGACCGCGGCCCGTTCACCCTCGACGGCGAGCGGGCGCTGCTGCGCGACCACCGGATCGACGTGGTCGTCACCAAGGACAGCGGAGGCGCCGCGACCGCGCCCAAGCTCACCGCGGCCCGCGAACTCGGCCTGCCGGTGGTCGTGGTGGAACGCCCGCCGGTGCCGGAGGGCGTGCCGGTCGCGGCGGACGTGGCGGGCGCGGTGCACTGGCTGGAGCGGACGGTCTGAGTCCAGGCCCGCGTCCGGTCCGTGGAATTCACCGGGCGGTCACGCGGGCGGGCGGTCAGGATGGCCCGATGACCGATGACCAGACCACTGCCGCCCCGCGGACCGCGACCCTGCCCACGGCCGGCTCGCGCACGGCCAGCTCGCGCACGACGACCCTGCGCACGGCCGATGAACGGGCCACCCTGGCGAGCTTCCTGGACCACCAGCGCGACACCCTGGCCATGAAGTGCGCGGGCCTGACCGCCGTTGCAGCTCCGCACCCGGGTGCTGGAGCCTTCCGGGCTCTCCCTGCTCGGGCTGGTCCGCCACCTCGCCGAGGTGGAGCGCAGCTGGTTCCGCAACGTCCTGGACGGCGAAGGCCGGCGCGGCTTCTGGAAGCACCCGGACGGCACCTTCGCCGAGTTCGACGTCGAGACCGCCGACCCGGAGGAGGCCTTCGCCGTCTGGCGCCGCGAGTGCGACCACACCCGGGAACTCGTCGCCGCCGCACCGTCGTTGGACGTCCTGGGCCACCACGGCGAGGAGGTCTTCTCGCTGCGCTGGATCCTCACCCACATGATCGAGGAGTACGCCCGCCACAACGGCCACGCCGACCTCCTGCGCGAGCACCTCGACGGCACCACCGGCGAGTAGCGGCCGCGCCGGCGCACGGGGCCGTCGGACGCTGGTGCGCTGCCACTCGGGCTACAACCGCTCGGGCCTGGTGGTGGCCCAGGCGCTGGTCGAGCTCGGGCACGGCACGGAGGAGGCGGTCCGGCTGGTGCGGGAGCGGCGTTCGCCCTGGGCGCTGAACAACCCGGTGTTCGTGGACTACCTGAACACCGGGTTGGACGTGGCGGTACTGCTGACCGGCCTCAGCGAGTGGGGCCGATCGGTGAACTGACGGAACGCCAACTCGTCGGTCAGATGTCGCGGAAGGTCTCGATCTGGGCGCCGATCGAGTTGAGGCGCTCGGCGAGGTCCTCGTAACCGCGGTTGATGACGTAGACGTTGCGCAGGACGGAGGTGCCCTGGGCGGCGAGCATCGCGAGCAGGATGACCACGGCCGGGCGCAGCGCGGGCGGGCACATCATCTCGGCGGCGCGCCAGCGGGTCGGGCCCTGGACGAGCACCCGGTGCGGGTCGAGCAGCTTGACGTCCGCGCCGAGCCGGGTCAGCTCGGTGAGGTAGATCGCGCGGTTGTCGTAGACCCAGTCGTGGATCATCGTGGTGCCGTTCGCGGCCGCGGCGATGGCGGCGAAGAACGGCACGTTGTCGATGTTGATGCCGGGGAACGGCATCGGGTGGATGGTGTCGATCGGCGCGCTCAGCTTGGACGGGCGCACGGTGAGGTCGACCAGGCGGGTCTGGCCGTTGTGGGCCCGGTACTCGGGGCTCCGGTCGTAGTCGAGGCCCATGCCCTCCAGCACCGCGAGCTCGATCTCCAGGAACTCGATCGGCACCCGGCGGATCGTCAGCTCGGAGGAGGTGACCACGGCGGCGGCGAGCAGGCTCATCGCCTCCACCGGGTCCTCGGCGGGGGTGTAGTCGACGTCGCGGCTGATCTGCGGGACACCGTGGACGGTCAGCGTGGTGGTACCGATGCCCTCGATCCTGACGCCCAGCTTCTCCAGGAAGAAGCAGAGGTCCTGGACCATGTAGTTGGGCGAGGCGTTGCGGATGACGCTGACGCCGTCGTGCCGCGCGGCGGCCAGCAGGGCGTTCTCGGTGACGGTGTCCCCGCGCTCGGTCAGCACGATCGGGCGGTCCAGCGGGGCACCCGGCTCGACCGAGGCGTGGTAGGCGCCGCCGGTGGTGGCGACCTCCAGGCCGAAGCGGCGCAGCGCCGTCAGGTGCGGCTGGACGGTGCGGGTGCCGAGGTCGCAGCCGCCCGCGTACGGGATGGCGAAGTGCTGGGCGCGGTGCATCAGCGGGCCGAGGAACATCAGCACGCTACGGGTGCGGCGGGCGGCGTCGACGTCCATCGCGGCGAGGTCGAGCTCGGCCGGCGGGGTGAGTTCGAGGTCGCGGCCGTCGTTGAGCCAGCGGCTCTTGACGCCGATGCTGGTCAGCACCTCGAGGATGCGGTAGACCTCCTCGATCCGGGCGACGCTGCGGATCGTGGTGCGGCCGGTGGTCAGCAGCGAGGCGCACAGGATCGCGACGCAGGCGTTCTTGCTGCTGCGGACGTCGATGGCGCCGGAGAGGCGGGTGCCGCCGGTGACGCGCAGGTGCATCGGGCCGGAGTAGCCGAGGGAGACGATCTCGCTGTTGAGGGCTTCGCCGATGCGGGCGATCATCTCAAGGCTGACGTTCTGCTTGCCCTGTTCGATGCGGTTGACCGCGCTCTGGCTGGTGCCGAGGGCCTCTCCGAGCTGCGCCTGGGACCAGCCGCGGTGCTGGCGCGCGGTACGGATGAGGGTGCCGATACGGGTGAGGTAGTCGCCTGTCACTCGGCAGACCATATCTCATGGTTGAGATGACGCCAGAACCATGGATGGGCGCGACGCCACTTTTGTCCGTTTCTCACCCCGTATGAGCGCCGGATCTTCACATCACCGTACGAAACTGCTGAGCTTGCGCTGAGCGGGGCGGCACGCTCAACTGGACGCCGCGCAGGGCCCGGGCGGTTCCCCACGGACGTTCAGGGCCCGAGCGGTTCCGCCCGTACGTTCAGGGTTCAGGGCCCGAGCGGCTCCGCCCGGCCGACGACCGTTCCGGCGCGGTCGATGCAGATGACGTCCACCGCGACCGGCGAGCCGAGCAGCACGCCGAGCGCCGTCGCCCGGGCCGCCTCGGCCACCAGGTCCCCGAGCGGCACCCCGGCCGCCCGGCACAGCTGCACGGCCTCCAGCCCGGTGTTGGCCACCGCCACCGCGGCCGCCAACTCCTCGTCCGCCCCGCCGCGACGGGCCAGTTCGGCCAGGTACCCCTTGTCCACCTGGGAGCGCGCCGAGTGCAGGTCGAGGTGGCCGTGGGCGAGCTTGGAGAGCTTGGCGAAGCCGCCCGCGATGGTCAGCCGGGGCACCGGGTGGCGCTTGAGGTACTTGAGCACGGCCCCGGCGAAGTCGCCCATGTCCAGCAGCGCGTCCTCGGGCAGTCCGTGCACCGCGACCGCGACCTTCTCCGAGGTCGAACCGGTGCAGCCCGCCACATGGGTGCGCCCGGCCGCCCGGGCCACGTCGACGCCGCGGCGGATCGAGTCGATCCAGGCCGAGCAGGAGTAGGGGACGACGATCCCGGTGGTACCGAGGATGGACAGCCCGCCGAGGATGCCGAGGCGGGGGTTCCAGGTCGAGCGGGCGATCTCCTCGCCGTGGTCCACCGAGATCTCCACCACCACGTCCCCGCTGCCGCCGTGCGCCGCCGCCGCTTCGGCCACGGCGTCGCGGATCATCTGCCGGGGGACCGGGTTGATCGCGGGCTCGCCGACCGCCAGCGGCAGGCCCGCCTTGGTGACCGTGCCGACTCCGGGGCCGGCCCGGAACACGACTCCGGTGCCGGGTCCGCCGGGCCGGACGGTGGCGCGGATCAGTGCGCCGTGGGTCACGTCCGGGTCGTCGCCGGCGTCCTTGACCACGCCCGCCATGGCGCCGGCCGGCACCCCGCTCTCCGTGGTGAGCTGCTCGGCGGCGAGGGCGAAGGCGGGCTGCTGGCCCTTGGGGAGGGTGATGGTGACCGGGTCCGGGAACTCGCCGGTCAGCAGCGCGGTGTACGCGGCCTTGGTGGCGGCGGTGGCGCAGGCGCCCGTCGTCCAGCCGTGCCGCAGCCCGCTGCTCTTCAGCTGGCCGGCCCGGCCTCCCGCCTCGGCTCCCGCTGCGGCCACCCTGCGCCTCGTTTCCGCGCTGCCGGGGCGGCGCCCGCGCACCGCCCCTCGTCCCGTCGGCGGCCGCACCGGCCGTCGCCGCCGATTTTCCCCCATCCGTCCGGCTCCGCCCCGACCGGGGTGGCGGCCGGCCCCACAGCCGACGGGCCGGCGCAGGGGTGCGCCGGCCCGTGTTCCCGAAGAGTTCTCCACCCGGGCCTAACGCACGGTGGCTACCGGTGGGTAATCTGGCGGTCCGCCAGAAGCGGGTTCATGACACTCAGGTCCGGTGGGCGGGGCGCTCTTCCCGGCCGGGCCGTCAGCATGTGGGGGTTTTTGTGGCAGGCATGAAACGACGTACGTTCATCACCGGTACGTCGGTGGCCGCCGCCTGGTCGGCCTTGTCGATCGGCGGTGCGCAGTTCGCCTCGGCCGCCGGGCGGGACCGGGCACTGGCGACCACGGCCGCGCGGGCGGTCGACGTCGCCGGGACGACCTTGGAGCAGGTGGCCACGCCGTCCGGCACCGGCGCCTACAAGCGGCTGACCGCCGGGCCGGGGTGGCCGCTGGTGGTGCGCGGGGAGCTCGCGGCGCCGGGCGCCGGGCGGGACGACCGCCGCACCGGGCTGGCCAGCTTCGTCCAGTTCAGCGACCTGCACCTGGTGGACACCGAGTCCCCGGTGCGCTTCGAGTTCCTGGCCAAGTACAACGACAGCGCCTACCGGCCGCAGGAGGCCCTGAACGCCCGGGGTGTCTCGGCGCTCGTCGAGCGGGTCAACTCGCTCTCCGGCGGCCCGTACACCGGGCTGCCGTTCAGCATGGTGATGGCCACCGGTGACAACACCGACAACCACGAGCTGGCCGAACTCGACTGGTACCTCACCGTCATGGGCGGCGGGCGGATGGCCCAGAACACCGGTGACCCGTCCCGCTACGAGGGCGTGCAGAACTCCGGCAACTCGGCCTTCTGGAACCCCGAGATCGCCTACAGCGACGTCTACAAGGCGAAGGGCTTCCCGCAGGTGCCCGGCTTCCTGTCGGCGGCCGGTCGGCCCTTCGACGCGCCGGGCCTGAAGACCCCCTGGTACACCACCGTCGGCAACCACGACGACAGCATCGAGGGCTCGCTGCCGGACTTCGGGCTGCTGAACGACCTCTACACGGGCGGGCTCAAGCTGGAGGGTTGCGACGACGCGACCGCCGCACAGCTGATGGACTCGCTGCGCCGGGACCCGGCGGGCGCCGTGCTGCTGCTCGCCAAGCTGCTCGCGAACGGCGAGGCGGTGCGCCGGGTGACCCCGGACGAGCGCCGACACCCGTTCACGCTCAAGGAGTTCGCCAAGGCCCACCTCAACCCGGCCGTCACCGGCGCCGGTCCGTTCGGGCACGGCTTCACCTCGGACATGGTGGGCAGCGGCAAGCTCTACTACACCTTCCGGATCTCGGAGAAGGTCGTCGGCATCAGCCTGGACACCACCAACCAGGCCGGGTTCGCCGACGGTTCACTCGGCACCACGCAAGTGCGCTGGCTGGAGCAGCAGTTGAAGGACCACAGCGGGCACTGGTACGACACCAACGGGAACAAGGTCACGGGCGGCAGCACCGACGACGTGATCCTCCTCTTCAGCCACCACACCAGCGGCTCGATGGGCAACCTGCTGCCGGACCCGCGCAACGTCTTCGAGAAGCGGCACGACGGCAACGAGCTGGTCGCGCTGCTGCAGCGCTACCCGAACGTGGTCGCCTGGGTGAACGGGCACACCCACATGAACAAGATCACGGCGCACGGGCACGCGGTTCCGGAACGGGCGTTCTGGGAGATCAACACCGCCTCGCACATCGACTACCCGCAGCACGGCCGCATCATCGAGATCGCGGACAACGGGGACGGCACGCTGTCGCTGTTCACCACGCTGATCGAGTCCTCGGCGCCGTACACGACGGACTTCGGCAGCACCTCGGACGCCAACCTGGCGGCGCTGTACCGCGAGCTGTCGTACAACGACCCGAACGGGCGGGTCTCGGCGCTGCTCGGCGCCGGGGAGGACCACAACACCGAGCTGCTGATCACCAAGCCGACCCGGTGACGGGTGGCGGGTGGTGGGTGACGGATAACAGGTAACAGCGGACGGAAGACAGAAAACAGATGACAGCTAACAGATGATGAAATCTGTTAGCTGTCATCTGTCATTCGTCCGCCGTCACTCCTCCGGGTACCGCCGGGGCGTCCAGACGACCTCCACGCCGCCGCCCCGCTCGACCGCCTGGGTCTGCGAGGAGCCGATCAGCAGGATGGTCCGCATGTCGACCAGTGCCGGGTCCAGCTCGCCCAACCGGACGATCCGGATCCGCTCGGTCGGCCCGCCGACGTCACGGGCCATCACCACCGGGGTCTCCGGCGCGCGGTACTCCAGCAGCACGTCCCGGGCCTGGCCGACCTGGGTGGTGCGGGACTTCGAGCCCGGGTTGTACAGCGCGAGCACCAGGTCCGCCTCGGCCGCGGCGCGCAGCCGCTTGGCCACCACGTCCCACGGCTTGAGCCGGTCCGAGAGCGACACCACCGCGTAGTCGTGCCCCAGCGGGGCGCCGGCCCGGGAGGCGGCCGCGTGGGCGGCGGTCATCCCGGGGACGATCCGCACCGGCACGTCCCGGTAGTCCGGCTCGCAGGCGACCTCCAGCACGGCGGTGGCCATCGCGAAGACGCCCGGGTCGCCCGAGGAGACCACGCAGACCCGGTGCCCGCGTCGGGCGAGGTCCAGGGCGAACTCGGCGCGCTCCGACTCCACCTTGTTGTCCGAGCCGTGCCGCCGCTGTCCCGGCCGCTCCGGCACCCGGTCCAGGTAGGTGGTGTAGCCGACCAGGTCGGTGGCCTCGGCCAGCGCGCCGCGCGCCTCGGGGGTCAGCCAGAGCGGCCCGGCCGGCCCGGTGCCGACCACGGTCACGCTGCCCACGCCGTCCGCGGGCCGTACGACCGGCTCCAGCGGGGCGACCCTGCTCGGCAGCACCGCCACCGAGAAGTACGGGACGCTCTCGTCGTCGACCTCGGTGAGCGGCGCGATGCGCTCCCCGTCCATGAAGGCACGCTCGACGTACTGGGCGTCGTCCAGCCGGCCCGCCCGCTCCAGCGCCCGCCGGACAGCCGGGAAGGTACGCCCCAGCTTCATGATCACGGCGGAGTCGGCGGAGGCGATCCGCGCGGTCAGCTCCTCCTCGGGCAGCGTGCCCGGGATGACGGTGAGCGTCTCCTCCGCCTCGGTCAGCGGCTGCCCGAGGCGGGCCGCCGCCGCGCTGACCGAGGTCACGCCGGGCACCACCTCGGTCGGGTAGCGGTGCGCGAGCCGCTTGTGCATGTGCTGGTAGGAGCCGTAGAACAGCGGGTCGCCCTCGGCGAGGACGACCACGTCGCGCCCGGCGTCCAGGTGCGCGGCCAGCCGGGCGGCGGCCTCCTCGTAGAACTCGTCCAGCGCGCCCCGGTAACCGCCCGGGTGGTCGGTGGTCTCGACGGTGAGCGGGTAGACCAGCTTCTCCTCAATCTGACTACCCGTCAGGTAGCGCTCGGCGATCGAGCGGGCGATGGACCTGCCGTGGCGGGCACTGTGGTACGCCACCACATCGGCCTTGCCGATGAGTTCGGCCGCACGGACGGTCACCAGCGACGGGTCGCCGGGGCCGAGCCCGACGCCGTACAGCCGGCCCGTGGTCGTCTGTCGATCCGTCACTCTTCCTCGCTCGCAATCGCGTTGATGGCGGCGGCGGCGATCGCACTGCCACCACGCCGACCGCGCACCACCAAGTGCTCCAGGCTGGAAGGGTGTTCTGCCAGGGCCTGCTTGGACTCGGCGGCGCCGATGAAGCCGACCGGGACGCCGATCACCGCGGCCGGGCGCGGCGCGCCCGCCTCGATCATCTCCAGCAGCCGGAACAGCGAGGTCGGCGCGTTGCCGACGGCGACCACCGCGCCCTCCAGTCGCGGCAGCCACAGCTCCATGGCGGCCGCGCTGCGGGTGTTGCCCATCGCTCGGGCGAGTTCGGGCACCGACGGATCGGTGAGGGTGCAGATCACCTCGTTGTCGGCGGGCAGCCGCTTGCGGGTGACGCCGCTCGCGACCATGTTGACGTCGCAGAGGATGGGCGCACCCGCGTGCAGCGCAGCGCGCGCCGAGGCGACCACGCCGGGCGAGTACACCAGGTCCTCGACCAGGTCGGTCATCCCGCAGGCGTGGATCATCCGCACCGCGACCTGGGAGACGTCCGCCGGGAGGGCGGCCAGATCGGCCTCCGCACGGATGGTGGCAAAGGACTGGCGGTAGATGGACGCGCCGTCCTTCTCGTACTCGATCACTTTGTGGTCCTCCTGGCCTCGGCGACCGCCTCGGCCATCTCCTCGTTCCTCACGTCCACGGGTGCGCCCGCGGTCGTGGTCGGCCCGTTCACCGTCACCCGGTAGCCGTGCCCCGTGGCCAGCACGTCCACCCATCGCCCGGCCGGGTGACCGCAGCGCCGTTCACAGCCGGACCAGTGGACCGGCAGTCCGCCGGTCCCCGCACCGGCCCCGGCGCCCGACACCGCACCCGAACCGGCCCCCGCGCCCGTGTCCAGGGCCCGGGCCGCGTCGGCCCGTACGTCGGCGAGCGACTTGGCGCAGCCCGGCAGTCCCGTGCAGGCGGTGGCCCGCTCCCAGGCGGAGCCCGGCTCGGTGCGGAACCCGGCCGCCGCCAGTGCGGGCAGCCGGTCGGCCGGGACGCCGGGCAGCACGGCGCCCCGCCAGGGGGTCAGCCGCAGTTCGCCCGCCGAGGCGGCGACCAGTGCGCGCCACTGCGCGGCGCTCGCCCGTCCGAAGCGCATGCCCACCGAGAGGCCGCCGGGCAGCGCGCCCACCGAACCGGAGGCGGACGGAACGCAGGCGGTCGGCAGCGGCACGGTGCCGGCCGGGAGCAGGTCGGGGACCTCGCGCAGGTGCCAGGCCTTGCGGCCGCTGCCGCGCAGCGCGTCCAGGAAGGCGCGGGCCGCGTCCAGCACGGCCGTCACCTCCTGGCCGGCCTCCACCGGGTGCCCGTGCTCGGCCCGTCCGAGGCGCAGCAGGGCAGGGCCGCCCCGGGCTGCGATCAATGTCACATCGGCGTCGAGCGCGGCGACGTCGCCCCGCCCGTCGTCCAGCGCGAACAGGAACTTGCCGGAGAGCCCGGCCGCCCAGTCGCTCGCGCACAGCCGCGCGTCCAGTTCCCGTACCCAGGCCTGCACATCGGCGTTGCCGAGGGTGTCCAGCCCGGCCAGCGGCGAGGCGACGATGTTGCGCACCCGCTCGTGGGTGTCCGAGGGCAGCAGTCCGACGGCGCGCAGGCGCTCGCCGAGTTCGGCCCCGCAGTCCGGGGCCAGGCCGCGGAGTTGGACGTTGCCGCGCGAGGTGGTCTCCAACTCCCCGTCGCCCAGGGCCTGCGACGCCTCGGCCAGCGCAATTGCCTGACGAACCGTCAGCAGTCCGCCGGGCAGCCGGACCCGGGCGAGGCCGCCGTCGTCGGCGGTGTGCAGGCGAAGGGCCCCGGGGCAGGCGTCCGCGCGCCCCCGGTCGGGCACGGCGGCGCCCGGCGCGGTGACGTCGGGTGTCGGTGGCATGGCGGCGAGCATACAGATGATCCGATCGGTTGCCTCCGTCCGCTGCGTCACACCCGGCAGCACGCCCGGCCCACCGCCCGGCGCCCGTGGGTTCCGTGCGCCCACCCGTGCGCCGGGCGAGGCCGAGCTGGCTCTCCCCCAGGTCAGCCGCACCCCGTACGATGCTGGCGGGCGGTCCCCAGCGGGCCGTCCACGCCAGCGACGGCGCAGGGGAGGAAACCGGTGCAAGCCCGGTGCGGTCCCGCCACTGTGACCGCGGTTCACCGGGAAGCCGGTCGGCCGCGGGAGCCAGGAACTCCCGCCGTCCTCCACCGGCCCGGGGCGCGGACCCCGAGGAAGGCAGAAATGCACCAGCGCTGTCGCATGCCCGCGCCCGTTCCCGCGGCCACCGCCGCGGCCGCCCCGGCCACCACTGCGGCCATCCTGGCCACCGACGAGGCCAGGAGGGCCTTCGCATGATCCTGCTGCTGTCGACGTCCGACACCGACCTGCTCAGTGCCCGCGCCTCGACGGGCCCGGTCCCGTACCGGCTCGGCAACCCGGCCCGACTGACCCCCGAGGACCTGCCCGCGCTGCTGGAGGGCACCGAGCTGGTCGTGGTCCGTCTGCTCGGCGGGCGCCGCGCCTGGCAGGAGGGCCTGGACGCGCTGCTGGCCGGCCCCCGCCCGGTGGTGGTGCTGACCGGTGAGCAGGCCCCCGACGCCCAGCTGATGGAGCTTTCCACCGTCCCGGCCGGCATCGCCGCCGAGGCGCACGCCTACCTCGCCCACGGCGGCGCGGCCAACCTGGCCGAGCTCGGCGCCTTCCTCTCCGACACCGTGCTGCTGACCGGCCACGGCTTCGCCCCGCCCGCCTCCGCCCCCGCCTGGGGCCCGCTGGAGCGCGAAGCCCGTACGAACGAAGGCCCGACGGTCGCGGTGCTCTACTACCGCGCCCACCACATGAGCGGCAACACCGCCTTCGTGGAGACGCTCTGCCGCGCCGTCGAGGACCAGGGCGCCCGCGCCCGGGCCTACTACTGCGCCTCGCTGCGCGGTGCCGACCCCGAGCTGCTGGCCGAACTCGGCGCCGCCGACGCGATCGTCACCACCGTGCTCGCCGCCGGCGGCACCCGCCCGGCCGACGCCCAGGCCGGCGGGGACGAGGAGGCCTGGGACGCCGGCGCGCTGGCCGCCCTCGACCGCCCGATCCTCCAGGCCCTCTGCCTCACCTGGTCGCGCGCCCAGTGGGAGGCCAGCGACGACGGCCTGTCCCCGCTGGACACCGCCACCCAGATCGCGGTCCCGGAGTTCGACGGCCGCCTGATCAGCGTTCCGTTCTCCTTCAAGGAGCTGGACGAGGACGGCCTGACCGTCTACGCCGCCGACCCGGAGCGCGCCGCCCGCGTCGCCGGCACCGCCGTCCGCCACGCCCGGCTGCGCCACGTCCCGGCCGCCGAGCGCCGCCTCGCCCTGGTGCTGTCCGCCTACCCGACCAAGCACGCCCGGGTCGGCAACGCCGTCGGCCTGGACACGCCGGCCAGCGCCGTCCGGCTGCTGCACCGGCTGCGCGAGGAGGGCATGGACCTCGGGAACGACCTTCCCGGTCTGGACGGGGGCACGGACGACAGCCACGAGGGCGACGCGCTGATCCACGCGCTGATCGCCGCCGGCGGGTACGACCAGGACTGGCTCACCGAGGACCAGCTGGCCCGCAACCCGGTCCGCATCCCCGCCGCCGACTACCGCCGCTGGTACGCCACGCTCCCGCAGAGCCTGCGCGACCAGGTCGAGCAGCACTGGGGCCCGGCCCCCGGCGAGCTGTACGTCGACCGCTCGCAGAACCCGGACGGCGACATCGTGCTGGCCGCGATCCGCTCCGGGAACCTGCTGGTGCTCATCCAGCCGCCGCGCGGCTTCGGCGAGAACCCGGTCGCCATCTACCACGACCCCGACCTGCCGCCGAGCCACCACTACCTGGCCGCCTACCGCTGGATCCAGGCCGCCCAGGAGGACGGCGGCTTCGGCGCCCACGCCGTGATCCACCTCGGCAAGCACGGCAACCTGGAGTGGCTGCCCGGCAAGACCGCCGCGCTGTCCGCCGAGTGCGGCCCGGACGCCGTCCTCGGCGACCTCCCGCTGATCTACCCCTTCCTGGTCAACGACCCGGGCGAGGGCACCCAGGCCAAGCGCCGCGCCCACGCCACGCTCGTCGACCACCTCGTCCCGCCGATGGCCCGCGCCGACTCCTACGGCGACATCGCACGCCTGGAGCAGCTGCTCGACGAGCACTCCAACATCGCCGCGATGGACCCGGCCAAGCTGCCCGCGATCCGCGCCCAGATCTGGACCCTGATCCAGGCCGCCAAGCTCGACCACGACCTCGGCCTGGACGAGCGCCCCGAGGACGACGGCTTCGACGACTTCCTGCTGCATGTCGACGGCTGGCTGTGCGAGGTCAAGGACGCCCAGATCCGCGACGGCCTGCACGTGCTCGGCCAGGCCCCGGTCGGCACCGACCGGGTCAACATCGTGCTCGCCATCCTGCGCGCCCGGCAGATCTGGGGCGGTGTCAGCGCACTGCCCGGCCTGCGCGAGGCGCTGGGCCTGGACGAGGCGGCCCTCACCCTGGGCGCCACCGACGCCGCCGAGGCCGAGGCCCGCGCGCTGGTCGAGGCGATGGAGGCGCAGGACTGGGCGCCCGAGGCGGTGGAGAAGGTCGCCGCCGGGTTCCCGGAGGCGGTCGGCGAGGTGCTGGCCTTCGCCGCCACCCAGGTGGTGCCGCGGCTGGCCGCCACCACCGACGAGCTGGACGCCGTGCTGCACGCGCTCCGGGGCGGCTTCGTCCCGGCCGGTCCGTCCGGCTCCCCGCTGCGCGGCCTGGTCAACGTGCTGCCGACCGGCCGCAACTTCTACTCCGTCGACCCGAAGGCCGTCCCGAGCAAGCTCGCCTGGGAGACCGGCCAGGCACTCGCGAGCTCGCTGGTCGACCGCTACCGGGCCGACAACGACGGCGCCTACCCGCCCTCGGTCGGGCTCTCGCTCTGGGGCACCAGCGCGATGCGCACCGCCGGCGACGACATCGCCGAGGCCTTCGCCCTGCTCGGCGTCCGCCCGGTCTGGGACGACGCCTCGCGCCGGGTCACCGGCCTGGAGCCGATCCCGCTGGACGAGCTCGGCCGCCCGCGCATCGACGTCACGCTGCGCATCTCCGGCTTCTTCCGGGACGCCTTCCCGCACGTGGTCGCCCTGCTGGACGACGCGGTGCGTCTGGCCGCCGCCCAGGAGGAGGCGCCCGAGTCGAACTACGTCCGGGCGCACGTGCAGGCCGACCTCGCGGTGCACGGCGACGAACGCAAGGCCACCGTCCGCGTCTTCGGCTCCCGCCCGGGCACCTACGGCGCCGGCCTGCTCCAGCTGATCGACAGCCGGGACTGGCGCACCGACGCCGACCTCGCCGAGGTCTACACCGTCTGGGGCGGCTACGCGTACGGCCGCGGGCTGGACGGCCGTCCGGCGCGCGAGGAGATGGAGACCGCGTACAAGCGGATCACCGTCGCCGCGAAGAACACCGACACCCGCGAGCACGACATCGCCGACTCGGACGACTACTTCCAGTACCACGGCGGCATGGTGGCCACCGTGCGCGCCCTCACCGGCAAGGCCCCGACCGCCTACATCGGCGACTCGACCCGCCCGGAGACGGTTCGTACCCGCACCCTGACCGAGGAGGCCGCCCGCGTCTTCCGCGCCCGGGTGGTCAACCCGCGCTGGATCGAGGCGATGCGCCGCCACGGCTACAAGGGCGCCTTCGAGATGGCCGCGACGGTCGACTACCTGTTCGGCTACGACGCCACGACGGGCGTGGTCGCGGACTGGATGTACGAGAAACTGACCCAGGAGTACGTCCTCGACCCGGTCAACCGCGAGTTCCTGGCGGGCGCCAACCCGTGGGCGCTGCACGGGATCAGCGAGCGGCTGCTGGAGGCGGCGAGCCGCGGGCTGTGGGAGCAGCCGGACCCGGAGCTGATCGCGCAGCTGCAGGCCGCGTTCCTGGAGACCGAGGGCGACCTCGAGGGCGGCGACCCGGAGGGCGACGAGGGCTGACCCGCCGGCGGGCCGGTGTCAACCACGCGTTACGTCGTCTGGCACCGGCCGCCACCCGGGCGGACAATACGGGGCATGTCGCGCCGCATCGCTCCCGCCAGCCCCGCCCCGAGCACGACCCGCACGACACCCACGGCGGAGCGGCAGCCGCGCGCGCCGCACCGGTACCGGGCGCGCTTCGGGGCGCTGGCGGCGGGGGCCGTGCCGGTGGTGGCCTTCCCGGCACCGGGGCTGGCGTGGCTGGCCTGGATCGCGCTGGTCCCGGGGCTGTCGCTGATTCAGCGGGCACCGTCGGGGCGGGAGGCGGCGGTGCGCGGGTGGTGGTTCGGGGCCGGGTTCATCCTGACCGCGATGTACTGGCTGGTGCCGTCGATCGGGCCGGCGCTGCCGGTGCTCGCGGTGCTGTTCGGGGCACTTCAGTCCGTCGTCGGGTACGCGGTGCACCGGCTGCTGCACCCGCCGCTGACCACCCGTCGGGCGCTGCTCGCGCTGCTGGTCGTCCCGGCGGCGTGGGTGAGCACCGAGTACGCGCGGTCCTGGCACGCGCTCGGCGGACCGTGGGCGCTGCTCGGCGCCACCCAGTGGCAGCACCCGGCGATCCTCGGGCTGGCCTCGGCGGGCGGCATCTGGCTGGTCAGCGCGGCGGTGGCGGCCGTGAACACCGGGGCGCTGATCGCGCTGACCGCGGTGCACTGGCGCCCCCGGGCGGCCGCCGCGCTGGTGACCGTCCTGGTGCTGGCCGCCGGTCCGCTGCTGTTCGCGCTGCGCCCGGCACCGGCGGGGGCTGGGGCGGTGACGGTGGCGCTGGTCCAGCCGGGCATCGTCGAGGACCCGCAGGCCCGGTTCGAGGCGAGCACGCGGGACACCGCCGCCCTGGTCGGGCAGCCGGTGGACCTGGTGGTGTGGGGCGAGAGCAGCACCACCGCGGACCTGGACCGCGACCCGGCCGCGCTGGACGAACTGCGCCGGCTCGCGGCCACCACCGGCGCCGAGGTGATGGCCGGGGAGGACGCCCGCAAGGCGGACGGGCGGATCTCCAAGGACGCGGTGCTGGTCTCCCCGGTGGGGGTGGTCGACCGCTACCGCAAGATCCGGTTGGTGCCCTTCGGCGAGTACATCCCGCTGCGGCCGGTGCTCGGCTGGATTGCCGGGGTCAGCCGGGCGGCGGGCGAGAACCGGGCGTCCGGCAGCGACTTCCACGTGCTGCCCGCCACCGACCGCGCCGGCCGGCCACTGCCGGTCGGCGCGCTGATCTGCTTCGAGTCGGCCTTCCCGGACATGGCGCGCACCGCGGCCCGGGACGGCGCCCGGGTGCTGGTCTACCAGTCCTCCACCTCGACCTTCCAGCACACCTGGGCGCCCGAGCAGCACGTCTCGCTGGCGGCGATCCGGGCCGCCGAGACCGGGCGCCCGGCCGTCCAGGCCTCGCTGACCGGAGTCTCCGCGGCCTTCGACGCCCAGGGCCGGGAACTCGCCCGGCTGGGCACCGACGGCACCGGCGCGCTGACCGTCCGGCTGCCGCTCGCCGCGCCCGGCACGCTGACCTGGTACGACCGGATCGGCGACGTGGTGCCGATGGGCGCCCTGCTGGTCACGGCGGGCGCAGCGGTGCCCGCCTGGCGCTCGCGCACCGCCGCCGGACGGGCGGCGGCCGGGCCGGGCACTCGGCCCGCCGCCTAACCCGGCCTCCGGCGCTCCCGCTCAGCCCTCGGTGGCGTCGCGGTAGATGCCGAACGTGGCGCCCTGGGGGTCGCGCAGCACGGCGGTCCGCCGGCCGCCCGGCATGGAGACCGCGGGCACCAACACGTCCCCGCCCATGGCGACCGCCCGGCCGACCGTGTTGTCGGCGTCGGCCACCGAGAAGTACGGCAGCCAGTGCGGCGGCACCTGGGGCGGGAAGCGGTCGTCCATCGCCAGCATGCCGCCGAAGTCCTGGCCGTTCAGGCCCCACTGGGTGTAGTGCTCGGACGGCGCTACGGACCAGCCGAAGACCTCCGGGTAGAAGTCCCTCGCGCCGGCCGTGTCACGGGTGGCCAGCTCCACCCAGCCGAGCGCGCCGGGCTCGTTGAACACCCCGGCGCCCTTGAAGCCGCGGGGCTGCCAGAGGATGAAGACCGCGCCGGACGGGTCGGCGGACACCGAGAAGCGGCCGTGGTCGAGCACGTCGGTGGGCTCCTTTATGACCTTGCCGCCGGCGGCCTTGATCCTGGAGGCGGTGACCTCGGCGTCGGCGACCGCGAAGGCGACCGTCCAGGCCGTCGGCTGCTGCGGCGCGTACCGCGGGGTGATGGCGGCGGCCGGGGCGTCGCCGACGAACATCTGGGTGTAGCCCTCGGCTTCCGGGCGGGCTCCGCTGTCGGGGCGCCAGCCGAACAGTTCGGTGTAGAAGGTCCGGGCGGCGGGCGGGTCGTCGGTGCCCAGTTCGACCCAGCAGGGGGCGTTGGTGGTGACGGTGGTCTGCTTCATGGCTCCGACTCTCCGGGGTGGTCGAGGGGATGGGGTTCTGGTTCGTCTGGCTCGTCGGGCTGGTCTGGCTCGACCGACTCGTCCGGGGACCGGCTCGTCCGGCTCGTCCGACTCGTCCGGCTCGTCCAGTTCGCCAAGGGGGATGGCTGTCAGGCGACTTCGATGACGACCTTGCCGCGGACGTGCCCGGACTCGACCGCGGCGACCGCCTCGGCGGCCCGGGCGAGCGGGTGGCGGCCGGTGATGTGCGGGTCGAGGTCGCCGACGGCGACCAGGGCGGCGAGCGCGGCGAGGGTCTCGGAGGTCGTCGAGCGGTCGACGGGCTTGCCGCCGAGTTCGGCGGCGGTGGCGGGGTCGGCGGTGCTCACCAGCTCGGTGCGGTCGGTGCGGACGGCGGCCACGGCGCGCAGGGCGTCGCCGCCGACCAGGTCGAGGATGGCGTCGACGCCGTCGGGGGCGGCCGCGGCGATCCGTTCGGCGACGCCGTCGCCGTAGCGGACCTGGGTGGCGCCAAGGGACTCCACGAACGGGCGGTTGGCGTCGCTCGCGGTGCCGAGCACATTGAGGCCCTGGCGACGGGCGAGCTGGGCGACGGCGCTGCCGACCCCGCCGGCGATGCCGAGGATCAGCAGCGTCCGGCCCGCGCCGAGGGCGAGTTGGCGCAGGGCGTCGTCGGCGGTGGCGACCGAGACACCGATCACGGCGGCCCGGTCGAAGTCGACGGCCTCGGGCTTGAGGGCGCTCAACTCGGCACGCAACAGGGTCTGTTCGGCGAAGCCGCCGGCGGCGACGAGGCCGAACACCTCGTCCCCCGGGGTGAACGCGGTGACTCCGGGGCCGACCTGCTGCACCACTCCGGAGGCTTCCTGCCCCATGACGGCGGGGAGTTCGCGCTCACGGCCCAGGTGGCCCCGGCGGATCTTCCAGTCGACCGGGTTCACCCCGGCAGCCCGGACCGTGATCGCCAGCTGACCGGGGCCGGGGGCGAGCACCGGACGGTCGAGGAACTCCTGCACCTCCGCTCCGCCGTAGTCGACGAAGCCGAATGCCTTGGCCATCGGTTGATCCCACTCCTCGGGTACGGCCTGCGGCCCCTGCTCCCCCGCCCCAGCATGCGGGGCGCGGCGGGATGGGGGCGGGCGCTGGTGGGCCGAACGGGGGTGGGCGAACAATCGACGGCGGACAGCTGACAGATTTCGAAATCTGTCAGCTGTCCGCTGTTATCTGTTGCCTGTGATCTGTCAGCCGTAGCCGTCAGCGGCCATGTGTCGGCCGTCAGCCGCGTGTGGTCCGCGTCACCGGCATCCAGAGCTCCGCCTCCGCGTCGCCCGTCCCGGGGATGAAGCGGGTCCGCAGGATCTCCGGGCCCGGCCGGGTCTCGTACGGGTTGGACGGGAACCACTGGCTGTAGGTGTCCCCCCACATCTCCTGCAGCGCGTGCGGGAACGGCCCGGTGTTGGTGAACACCACCCACGTCCCGGCCGGGACGTGCAGAACCTCCAGGTCCTCCGGGACGACGGCGTCCTCGCGCGCCACCACCGCGTGCCAGTAGTCGAGTTCGGACCTCTCCTCCCGGTTGGGCGAGAAGTCGTCCGTCACCGACACGATGCCGAGCGGGTCCTCGCCGGTGAGCGCCGTGATCCGCTCGACGGTCTCCGCGCCGAGTCCCTTGATGAACTCGGCGATGTGCGGGTTGACGCCCAGGTAGATCAGCGGCACCCGGGCCTTCTTCCCTACGATCCGGAACGCCGGCTTCTCGATGATCCGGTACTCCATGCTGCTGCTTCCCTCCACGATGAGCCGGAAGGACATCCGGGGTTGGGAGACGAGCACCGCTCCGTCGCGCCGGGCCGCCCCGGGCCCGACCCCGTGCATCGACCGGAACGCCCGGGCGAACGCCTCTCCCGAGGTGTAGCCGTACCGGACCGCGATGTCGAGCAACGTCCTTCCGCCGTCAAGCACTTCGGCCCCGGCGACGGTCAGCCGCCGACGCCGGACGTACTCGGACAACGGCATCCCGGCGAGCATCGAGAACAGCCGTCGGAAGTGGTACTCCGACGTCATCGCGGTCCGAGCCAGCTCGGCCACGTCGATCTCCTGGTCCAGGTTCCGTTCGATGTCCTCCATCGCCCGGTTCAGGTGCTCCAGCACTCCGCCCCCGTCCTTCCCTTACTGATCACCACCGTAGGAAGGACCCACCCTGCCGTACCCGACGATCGGTGCCCGATGCGGTCGGGTGCCGATCGCCGGATACCGGTCGCCGGGTGCCGATCGCCGGGTGCCGGTCGCCGGGTGTCGGTCGCCGGGTGTCGGCGAGGGCAAGGGCGAGGGCTCAGACCAGGCCCTGGGCCAGCATCGCGTCCGCGACCAGTTCGAAGCCCGCGATGTTCGCGCCCACCACGTAGTCGCCCGGGTGCCCGTAGCGCTCGGCGGTGGTGAAGCAGGAGTCGTGGATGTGCTTCATGATCCCGGCCAGCCGCTCCTCGGTGCGCTCGAAGGTCCACGAGTCGCGCGAGGCGTTCTGCTGCATCTCCAGCGCGCTGGTCGCGACGCCGCCCGCGTTGGCCGCCTTGCCCGGCCCGAAGGCCACCCCGGCCTTCTGGAGGACCCGCACCGCGTCGGGGGTGGTGGGCATGTTGGCGCCCTCGGCGACGGCCAGCACCCCGTTCCGGACCAGGGCGAGCGCGTCGGCCTCGGTCAGCTCGTTCTGGGTGGCGCAGGGCAGCGCGACCTCGCAGGGCACGCTCCACACACCGGGGCCCTCGACGAACTTCACGTGGCCGCCGCGCAGTTCGGCGTAGTCGGAGACGCGGCCGCGCCGGACCTCCTTGACCTCCTTGAGCAGCTCGAGGTCGATGCCCTTCTCGTCGACCACGTAGCCGGAGGAATCGGAGCAGGTCAGCACGGTCGCGCCGAACTGCTGGGCCTTCTCGATCGCGTACACCGCCACGTTGCCGGAGCCGGAGACGACCACCCGGCGCCCCTCCAGGCCCTCACCCCGGCTGCGCAGCATCTCGGCGGTGAACAGCACGCAGCCGTAGCCCGTCGCCTCGGTGCGGACCTGCGCGCCGCCCCAGCCGAGGCCCTTGCCGGTGAGCACGCCGGCCTCGTAGCGGTTGGTGATCCGCTTGTACTGGCCGAACAGGTAGCCGATCTCCCGGCCGCCGACGCCGATGTCTCCGGCCGGGACGTCGGTGTGCTCGCCGAGGTGGCGGTACAGCTCGGTCATGAAGGACTGGCAGAACCGCATGATCTCCGCGTCCGAACGCCCCTTGGGGTCGAAGTCGGAGCCGCCCTTGCCGCCGCCGATCGCCAGCCCGGTGAGGGCGTTCTTGAAGATCTGCTCGAAGCCGAGGAACTTGATGATGCCGAGGTTCACCGAGGGGTGGAAGCGCAGGCCGCCCTTGTACGGGCCGAGGGCGCTGCTGAACTCCACCCGGAAGCCGCGGTTGACGTGGACGTCGCCGGAGTCGTCCGTCCACGGCACCCGGAACATCAGCTGCCGCTCGGGTTCGCAGATCCGCTCGATGAGCCGGGCGTCGAGGAGTTCGGGGCGGTGGGCGAGCACCGGGGCGAGGGTCTCCAGCACCTCGTGCACGGCCTGGTGGAACTCCTCCTCGCCTTTGTTGCGGCGTACGACGTCCGCGTAGAGCGTCTCGATCGCGCGCTGCTCGGCGTCGAAGCGGGACTGCGGGGCGGAGGTGGGGGCGCCGGCGCGGCTCGTGGGCATCTGATCAAGACCTTCCGTGGTCGTCGGTGGTCGTGCGCGAGGCGTTCCCGTGCCCAGGAAACGGGAGGCAGTGTCGCACCCGTCCACACCTCGGTTCCCACCCTTCCACATGCTGGAACGCCGCAGCGGGAACACACGGGGCGGGTGCGGCGTTCTGCGCCTCCGGTTGTGCCTCCGGTGTCGAGCCGGGCACCACTCGCATCCAGTTGTTCAAATTGGAACAACCTAGTACGGTCAACACCCGATCCATTCGGATCCGCCCGATCCCACTCGGTCCAACCCGGTCCGACCCGGCCCACCCCCGACGACGGAGGCCCACCCATGCCGCAGCCCGGCTCCGCCACGGTGCGCTCGCGTGTGCGCATCCCGCTGACCTTCCCCGACGGCTACCGCGCCGAGGCGGAGGTCTTCACCTTCCACGGCCTCGCCGACGGCGCCGAGCACCTGGCGCTCGCCCTCGGCGCGGTCCCGGACGGCGGGACGCCGCTGGTGCGGCTGCACTCCGAGTGCCTGACCGGCGACGTCTTCGGCTCGGACCGTTGCGACTGCGGCCCGCAGCTGCGCGAGTCGGTGGAGCTGATCAGCGGGGCCGGCGGTTACCTGCTCTACCTGCGCCAGGAGGGCCGGGGCATCGGGCTGTACAACAAGCTCGACGCCTACGCCCTCCAGGACTCCGGCCTGGACACGTACGACGCCAACACCGCGCTGGGCCTGCCCGAGGACGGCCGGGACTACACCGCGGCCGCCCAGATGCTCGCCGCGCTCGGCATCGACGGCACGGGCGGCACGGGCGGCACGGGCGGCACGGGCGGCATCGACCTGCTGAGCAACAACCCCGACAAGGCCGCCCAGTTGGGCAGGCTCGGCGTCACCGTCCGGCGGCGGGTGCCGACCGGCGTCCACCTGTCGGCGAGCAATGTCCGGTACCTGACGGCGAAGGTGGAGCGGACCGGGCACTCGATCGAGCTCTCCCGGCTGGTGGGCTGAGCAGGGTGGCGGCGGCCGGCGCGCGGCGAACAGGTAACAGCCGACGGATGACAGATGACAGCAGACAGATTTCGAAAGCTGTCCGCTGTCATCTGTCTGCTGTCATCTGTCAGTTGCCGGTCCCCCGCCCCCGCACCGTCCGCAGCACTCCGTACGCCGCCAGCGGCAGCACCACCAGCAGCGCGGCCCAGAAGGCCCCGTGCCCCCACCAGTTCGCGACCGCGCCGAACAGCCCCTCGAACACCGGGATGCGCAGCGCCTCCACCGGCCCCAACGCCCCGGGCCAGGCCCCCAGGAACAGCGTTCCGAGGATCCAGCCGACGAACAGCACCCGCGCGGTGACCGGCGTCCCGAGAGTGCTCAACAGCGACACCGCCGCCAGCAGGATGACGAACCCCGCCTGGTAGGACGCACCGGTCTGACCCGTCCCCCAGGAGTCCGGCGTCCGGTGCACCCCGGCGGCCGCGAGCCGCACCTCCACGACCGCCCAGAGCAGCAGCACCAGCACCCCGGTGCTGCCGAGCGCGAACCGGAGCCGGTCGCGCGTCCCCGCCCGGCCTTCCCGCCACGCCCCGGAGGCGGCCGCCTCCCGCCGCGGCTGCCCATCGGCCCCTGCGGCCCGCGAGACCCGCGCGGCGCGCCGGTCGAGGTCCCGCCAGCCCTCCCGGACCTGCCGCCGGGCCTGCTGGGCAGGCTTGAGCAGCCGGTCGCAGGCCCGCTCGATCAGCACGAAGGCCACCACGACCGCGATCACCGCCACGATCCCGGCCCAACTCCCCATACCGCCCTCGAACATGACCACCCGCTGGGCCACCGGCTGCGGCGCCTCCACCGCCGTCATCGGCGGTCCGAGCCGCAGGTAGCCGATCGTGAGGGCGCCCACGCCGGTCAGCAGGCCCGTGCCGAAGCCGACCCGGGCCGGGAAGAAGGCGAGCACGGCGGCCGCCACGAAGGCCGCGCCCAGTTTGCCGACCACCTGCTCCGCCGCATGCTTCCCGGCGGAGTGCAGCGGCCCGCCGAACAGGTCCGGCGAGAGGTCGAGCCGGTGCCCGCCCTCGACCGGGAGGCGCAGCACCGCCCCCGCCCACAGCAGCAGCCCGAGACCCACCACCAGCAGCGCGACCGCCGCCACCCGGCGCGGCAGCATGGTGCGGGCGTACGGCCACCAGAGCCGCAGCCGGGCCGCCCAGTCCACCGGTGGCCGTCGGCGCCGCTCCCGCCACAGCCGGGCCGCCCGTCCGGCCCTGGCCCGTCCCTCCCGCAGCATGCCCGCCTCCGGCTCGGGCTGCTCGGGCCGCCCGCGGCCGCGCCGTCGCAGCGCCTCCGCCGCCACCATCGCCGCCCGTCCCGAGACCTGCCCCTGGTCGGCCCTGCGCCGGCGGGCCACCGAGCGCACCGCCGAACGCGCCCCGGCGCCCGCCGTCAGCGCCCCGTCCACCACCGCCGCCGCCACCACTGCGGCGAGCTCCGAAACCCGTGCGGGCAGCGGCAGTCGATGCAGTGCGGCGGGCAGCGGGGAGAGCCGGGCGAGCAGCCGGTACCGCTCCTCCGGGCGGATGCTCAGCCAGACCGCCAGCCGGTGCGCCTCCTCCCGCTCCTCGGGGCTGAGCCCGCCGCCACCGCGGCGCCCGCCGCCGACCGTACGGGCCGTGCGCTCCACCTCGGCGAGCACGTCCGGGAGCGCCGCGAGGGCGAGCAGCCGCGAACAGTGCTCGCCGGAGCACTCGGGATGGAAGCAGTCGTAGCGCGCGGCGACGGCCGGGGCGCCGCCGCGGACCAGTTCGTCGACGAAGGCGGCGCCGTCCGGTTCGGTGGCGATCCGCTCCAGTCCGGCCGGGTCGATCGGACGGTCGCGGTAGTGCGGGACGGCGGACGGCGCGTAGGCCGCGCCGAGGGCGAGCACGGCGACGCCGGCCACCGCCTCGCGCCGGGGGCCGGGTGCGCGGACCACGTCCGTGAGGTAGTGCAGGTCGAACACGGAGTCCTTGACATCGTCGCGCAGCCAGTCCCGCAGCCGCTCCGCCCCCACCGCCGCCAACCACCGCGCCGCCGCACCGGAGTTGCGCAGCAGCACCTCGGTGAGCCGGACCGGGTCGGTGAACGGGTCGCCGAGGAAGGTGATCGGCCGACGGGCCTGCGGGCGGCGCCGGACCACCTCCGGGCTGCCGCCGGCCAGCCAGCTGCGGACCTCCGGGGCGGTCCAGCGGTCCTCCGGCTTCTTGGTGAACAGGCCCTGAAGCAGGAGGAGTTGGCGCTGGTCGGTGACGGCGGCGAGGTCCACCTCCTCGCCCATGACCAGTTCCAGCTCCAGGTCGTGGTCGGCGGCCCGCCGGCCGTCCGGCCCGACGAACCGGGGGCGGCCGACGAACAGCTCGTACAGCACGTTGCCGAGCCCCCACCAGGGCCCGGCCTCATGGTTCTTGCCGGCCAGTTGCTCGGGGGCCATGTAGGCGACGGTGACCATCATCGCGGAGGTGAAGCGGCGGCTGTCGGTGAGCCGGTCGACGCCGCCGAAGTCGGCGATCACGAACTCCCCGGGCCCCCGGCCGGGCCGAACCAGGATGTTGGCGGGCTTGAAGTCCAGTGGGTTGCGCTGGATCCGCCGCTGCCAGAACTCCAGCAGCGAGACCAGCTCGTAGACGATCTGCTCGGCGGTCCGCGGGTCGGTGTGGGCGCCGCTGCGGCGCAGTTCGGCGACGTGCGCGGAGAGGGTGACCGGCAGGTACTCCATCGCCACCCAGTCGACCAGCGCGCCGTGGTGGCGCACCCGCCCGAAGTCGATCAGGTGCGGTACGTGCCGCCGGAAGCCGTCGTTGCGCAGGTGGGCGAGCAGCTCGTGGTCCATCGGCTGGCCGACGACGGACACCTTGACCGCGGCGTCGGCGCCGCCGTCGGTGCGCCGGACGTACCAGACGGTGCCCTCCGCGCCGGCGCCCGCCTTGCCGAGCGGGGTGAAGCGGGCGCGCAGGGCGTCGGGGAAGCCGTCCTCGGACGGGTCCCCGCCCTCGCACGGGCCGCCGTGCGCGGCGGCCCCGTCCGGGGCGGCGGCGCCCACGGGCCCGGGGCCGCCGTTCGGGCTGGGGCCGGGGCCGATGCTGTCCTGCCAGGACGGTCCCTGCGCGGCCCGGGGCCGCACCACCTCGGTGTCGGCGTCCGGGTCGTACCGGCCCGGTGTGCCGGGCCGGACCCTGGTCGCGGCCTCCGGGTCGTGGCGGGGGCCGGGCATCCGCCGGGTGGCGGCCTCCGGGTCCACCGCGGCGGTCTGCTGGGCGCCGAGCCGGGACGCCCCGTCCGCGCCCGCCTCCGTACCGGCCCGCGCACCGCGCCGCCGGTCCCACGACCCCCGGAACCGCGAGCCCCGTTCCCGCGACCCCCAGTCCACCCTGGTCCGCGGCGGCTCCCCCGGCGTCCCCTGGCGTCGGTCCTCCCCGACCGGCCCGGCGTCCTCCGTTGCGCCCATGGCGGCGTTCCCCTCCCCGTGCCCCGGGGCCGGTGCGAGGGCCGTGACTGCGAGGGCCTTGACTGCGGGCGCACCGGTGCCGGGTGGTGATTTTGACGCGTCATCATCCCGCATACCGGTCAGGACCGGAGGGGCTTTCCGCAACGCTTCCGGAACGGTTGCCGGACCGGAACAACAGCCGGGAGTGAGACCAGGGACGGCCGGGAACGCGGCCCGGGGGTCACCGCTCCTCGACCGGGCGCCCCTTCGGCTCCTCGACGATCCGGCGGGCGATCTCGGCGGGCCGCACCGGGCGGCCGAAGTGCCAGCCCTGCGCCCAGTCGCAGCCCATCTCGCGCAGCCGCTCGGCGTCCTTGCGGGTCTCCACGCCCTCGGCGGTGACGTTCAGTCCGAGCGTGTGCGCCATCGACACCAGGCCGCTGACGATCCGCCACCCGGTGGCCCCGTCCTTCGCCGGGTCGTGGAGGTCGCCGACGAAGGAGCCGGCGATCTTCAGCCCGGAGACCGGAAGGTCGCGCAGGTAGGCGAGGTTGGACCAGCCGGTGCCGAAGTCGTCCACCGCCAGCGACACCCCTTGGTCGACCAGCCCGTGCAGGGTGCGCAGCGCCTCGTCCTCGGGGCCGACCACGGTCGACTCGGTGATCTCCAGCTGCAGCCGGGCCGGGTCCAGGCCGGTGCTGTCCAGGATCCGGCCGAGGTCGGTGACCAGCGCGGCGCTGCGCGCCTGCCGTACCGCCAGGTTGACGTTCAACTGCGGTGCGGCGTCGCCGTACTGCTTGATCCACTCGGCGGCCTGGCCGCAGGCCTGCTCCAGCACCCAGCGGCCGAGCGGCATGATCAGCCCGGTCTCCTCGGCGGTGGTGACGAACTCGTCCGGGCCGAGCACGCCGAGCTGCGGGTGGCGCCAGCGCACCAGCGCCTCGACGGCGGTCATCCGGCCGTCGGCGAGGCGGTAGAGCGGCTGGTAGTCGATGAAGAACTCGCCGCGGTCCAGGGCGGCCGGCATCCGGACCGACACCGCGTAGCGGCTGACCGCGCGGGCGTTCTCCTTGGGGTCGAACAGCGTCCAGCGGCCGCGGCCGGCCTCCTTGGCGCGGTACAGCGTCAGGTCGGCGGCCCGGACGGCGGCGCCGGGGGTGGTGGTGGACACCCGCCGTTCCAGCACGCCGACGCTGGCGCCGACGGCGAGCTTGTGGTCGCCGATCAGCACCGGCCCGGCCAGCGCCTTGAGCACCGTCTTGGCGGCGGCCACCGCCTCCTGCTCGCCGCGGCAGTTCTCCAGCAGGACGACAAACTCGTCGCCGCCGAGCCTGGCGACCAGGTGGCCGAGCGGGGTGAGGGCGGCCTTCAGCCGGGCGGCGACGGCGGACAGCAGCTGGTCGCCCATGTCGTGGCCGAGGCTGTCGTTGACCACCTTGAAGCCGTCGAGGTCGACGTAGCACAGGCCGAAGCGGGCGCCCGGCTCCGGGTTCTCGAACAGCTTCTCCAGCCGTTCGAAGAAGGCGGCGCGGTTGGGCAGGCCGGTCAGCGGGTCGTGGGTGGCCTGGTGGCGCAGCCGCTCCTGGAGCCGGTAACGGTCGGTGACGTCCTCCAGCATCGCGACCTGGTACTGCGGGACGCCGTCGTCGTCGCGGATCAGCGAGACGGTCAGGTGGGTCCAGATGATCTCGCCGTCCTGGCGGTAGTACGGCTTGTCGAACTGGAAGTACTCCCGCTTGCCGCTGATCAGCTCCTCGTACGCCTCCCAGACGCCCGGGGTGTCCTCGGGGTGGACGAGATCGCCGACCCGGCGGCCGACCATGTCCGCCGGGGCCGCGCCGAACAGCTCCTGGAGGGCCTTGTTGACGGCCAGGATGTTGCCGTCGGTGTCGCCGATGCCGATGCCGATCGCGGCGCTCTCGAACAGGGCGCGGAACCTGGCCTCGGAGGCGCGCAGCGCGCGCTCGGCCTCCTTG
This sequence comes from Kitasatospora aureofaciens, assembly GCF_001188955.3. Lineage (GTDB taxonomy): Bacteria > Actinomycetota > Actinomycetes > Streptomycetales > Streptomycetaceae > Kitasatospora > Kitasatospora aureofaciens. The sequence continues at coordinate 113,589 of NZ_JPRF03000013.1, forward strand.
CGGGCGGCGTCGGCGGCGGTGCGGATGGCCTCCTGCTCGCTCAGGGTGCGCTCGCGCAGGGCGTTCGCCCAGCCGGCCGCGAAGGCGCCGGTGAGAGCGGGGCCGCGGTCGTCGCCGATCGGCTGGGACTGCAGCAGTTCGACCGCGCGGGCGAGCAGGACGGGGTCGGTGAAGTGCGCGTCGACCAGCTCGGCGCCGGCCTGGGCGGCCAGCCGGGGCTGGAAGGGCTCGTCCAGTTGGGCGCGGTGCAGCAGCGCGGCGGTCCGCGCGACCAGCCGGCCGAGCAGTCCGGGGTGGACGGCGATGCCGTGGTCGGCGGAGAGCAGCCGGGACCAGTCCTCGTGGAACCGCTCGGCGCTGCCGTTCACCGGGGTCGTGCCGCTCATCCGGCCGCCCCGGTTCTGTGTCGCGTGCTTCGGGCCGTGCCGGGTCCGGTGGTGCGCGGGCCCGGTCGCCCGGTGGTGCGCGGGCCCGGTCGCCCGGTGGTGCGCAGGCCCGGGCGTCCGGCGGCCGTCCCACGGGGCGTACGGCCGTCGGTTGCGCGCCCGGTGCGACCGTTCAAGAACGGAACCCCACGCCCGCCACCCCGGCGATCCGCTCGGGGTGCTCGCCGACGGTACCCGGCTGGTCCGGGCGCCACCGCGGCAGCGGGACCACGCCCGGCTCGACCAGCTCGAAGCCGGCGAACATGGCGGTGACCTGCTGGTTGGTGCGCATGGTCAGCGGGGTCGGGGTCATCCGGTAGAGCTTCTGGTGGTCCTCGGCCTGGTCGGGGCGGGCCTCCAGGGAGGCGTGCGAGAGGGCCAGCGCGCTGCCCGCCGGGAGCCGGTCGCGGATCGTGGCGATCAGCTTCGACGGGTTCTCGTCGTCGCTGACGAAGTGGGCGACGGCCACCAGCAGGACGGCCACCGGCTCGCCCTCGGCCAGCAGTGCGGCCACCTCGGAGCGGTCCAGCAGGTCCTCGACGTCGCGCAGGTCGGCCTGGACGACGGCGCTGTCCGGGTCGTCCTCCAGCAGCAGGCGGCTGTGGGCGACGGCGACCGGGTCGCGGTCCACGTAGACGACCTTCGCCCCGGGGCGGATCGCGCGGGCGATCTCGTGCACGGCGCCGAAGGTGGGGATGCCGGAGCCGATGTCCAGGAAGCGGGTGATGCCCTGCTCGGCGAGGAAGGTCACGGCACGGCGCAGGAAGGCGCGGTTGGAGCGCATGATCTGGGGCAGCTCGGGCCACAGGGCGAGCGCCTTGCGGGCCATCTCGCGGTCGACCTCGAAGTTGTGGGAGCCCCCGAGGTAGTAGTCGTACACCCGCGCGGCGTTCGGCTTGTCCAGGTCCGTACCTTCCGGTACCCAGCTCGGTCGCCGCATGCCTGTGACTCCTTCACTCCGGTTCCGGGGGTGCAGCGCCTGGAGATGCTGCCGTGACTGATGAGACTACAAGCCCAGCAGATCCTCCCCCGCACCCCGAACGGGTGCAAGCGGAGTGCGCACTTCCCCGGGGTCCGCGCTCTCTGCCCGGAATCACCGGGCGTTCGCTCCGCGGTTCGCGCCCGCTCGCCCTCGTTCACCCCTCGGGCGGCGGGTGCCCGACTAGGGTGGGCGCGTGGATCCCAACCACTACCGCTTCCGGGGCGTGTGGCGGCTCGCGGCGCCCGCGTCGGCGGTGTACGCGGCGCTGGAGGACGTCCGGGGCTACCCGCTGTGGTGGCCCGAGATCCGCGAGACCCGGGAGACCGGCCCCGACAGCGGGGAGGTGGTGATCCGCGCCCTGCTGCCGTACCGGCTGGTGATCGGTCTGGAGACCCGGCGGCGCGACCCCGCGGCCGGAGTGCTGGAGGCCGCGATGCGGGGCGACCTCGACGGGTGGTCGCGGTTCACCGTCACGGCGGACGGGCCGGGCGGCGCGGCGTGCCGGGTGCTGTTCGAGGAGGACACCCGGCCCGGCAAGCCCCTGCTGCGACGCCTCGCCCTGCCGCTGCACCCCGTGTTCCGGGCCAACCACGCGGTGATGATGCGCCGGGGGCGCCGCGGGCTGGCGGCGTACCTGGCGGGCAGCGGCACCCACGGAACGGGCGAGCGGGAGGCGGCGAACAGATGACAGCTGACAACTTTCAGCGAACAGATGACACCTTTCGAAATCTGTCAGCTGTCAGCCGTCCGCCGGCCTCCACCGCCGCCTGCGACGACCCGGCCGCCTTCGACGTGCCGTTCGCCTTCGACGCCCCCTTCGACCGCACCGGCACCGGCAGCAGCAAGTGGGCCCGGGCCGCCGCCCCCGGGGTGATCCCCATGGGCCTGGCGGACATGGACCTGCCCGGCCCGCCCGCCGTCGCCGAGGCGCTGGAACGGCGCGCCCGCCACCGCGCCTACGGCTACACCGTCTGCGACCCGGCCGGGCGGACCCTGGTCGCCGACTGGTACCGCACCCGGCACGGTGCCGAGGTGGACCCGGACTGGGTCCTGCTGCTGCCCTGCGGCCCGCGCACCGCCCTCCGCCACCTCCTGGAGACCGTACGGACGGACGCCGCGCAGCCGCAGCCCCCCGTCCTCTTCCCCACCCCCGAGTGGGGCGGCTTCGCCCAGCTCTGCCGCGCGGCCGGCCTCCCGTACCTCGAACTGCCGCTGCCCCTCGGCCTCGACGGCTACCGCCTCCCGCGCGGCCCGTTCGCCGGCCCCGCGTCGGCCGTGCTGCTCAGCAACCCCCACAACCCCTCCGGCACGGTGTGGCCGCCCGGCCGGCTGCGGTCCCTGGCCGAGTACGCCGCCGAGGCGGACGCACTGCTGGTCTCGGACGAGGTGCACGGCGACCTCACCCACCCCGGGCGGGCCCACCCCGTCGCCGTCACCACCGTCGAGCCCGCCCTACGCCGCCGCGTGGTCACCCTCAACTCGGTCGGCAAGACCTTCAACTGCTCCGGCATTCCCAGCAGTTTCGCCCTCGTCCCGGATCCCGGGCTGCGCGCCCGCCTCACCGACACCCTGGCCGGCTACGGCCTCTGGGAGGGCGGCCTGCTGGAGCAGACCGTGCAGCGGGCCGCACTGGCCGAGGGCGGCCCCTGGCTGGACGCACTGCTCGCCCACCTCGCCGCCGCCCGCACCCGGCTCACCGACCGCCTCGGCCCCGCCGTCCGCTCCACCCCGCACGCCTCCTACCTGCTCTGGCTGGACGCCGCCGCCCTCGGCCTGCCGCCCGCCACCGCCCGCGCGGCGCTGCTGGAGCGCTGCGGCCTGGAGGCCTCGGACGGCGCCGAGTTCGGCCCGGGCGGCACGGGCTCGCTACGCCTCAACTACGCCCTGCCGGGCCCCGTGCTGGACACCGTCCTGGAGCGGCTGGACCGGCTGTGACCGGGGCATGTGCCCCTGCCGGACACGCCGCCCCCGCTCCTCGCCGCACCACCTCCGGACCCCCGCATTCACCCGTTCGCCACGTTCCTGACCTGCCGGAACGAACATTCACGCGATATTTGCGGAGCGGCCCGGCATGCTCCGTAGCAGACTGGGCAGGGTAGACCGGGCCGCAATCGTGATCCCGAGGATGGTGAGTCCGGTGATACCGACGTCCCGCACCACTCCGCCCGACCGGCAGAGCGCGCCGCCTCCCCCCACGGGGGTGACCCCGCTGACCGAATCGGGGGCGCTCAGCCACGTGTCGGGCGTCTGTTTCAAGATCGGACCGCCCAGTCTGGTGGGTGTCGAGGTCGAGTGGTTCGTCCATGACGACCGATGTCCCACTCGTCCCGTCCAGCCCGAACTGCTCCACGCGGCGCTGGAGTCGCTGCCTCTCGGCGGCCCCGACGGCACCTCGCTCCCCTCCGGTTCGCGCCTCACGCTCGAACCCGGCGGACAGGTCGAGCTCAGCTCCCCGCCCGCCACCGGCCTCCTGGCCTGCGTCGACGACACCCGTCGCGATCTGACCGCCTTGCGGGCCGCCTTCGCGGCGCAGGGCCTCCGGCTCACCGGCACCGGCACCGACCCGCTCGCCCGCCCGCGCCGGATGGTGCTGGACCACCCCCGCTACCTCGCGATGGAGCGCTTCTTCGAATCGGCCGGCCCCTGGGGCCGGGTCATGATGACCGGTACCGCGTCCGTGCAGGTATGCCTGGACGCCGGCGACGCGGACGGTCCGCACGCGGCCGAACGGCGCTGGCAGCTGGTCCACCGGCTGGGTCCGGTGCTGGTCGCCGCCTTCGCCAACTCCCCGGTCCTGGACGGCAAGCCGACCGGCCACCGGTCCACCAGGCAGACCGTCTGGTCCCGGATGGACCCGTCCCGCACCCTCGCCCCCGAGTCCGACCACGGCGACCCGCGCGAGGCCTGGGCCCGGTACGTGCTGGACGCCCAAGTCGTGTGCGTGCGACGGCCGGAGGGACTGCCCTGGACGGCCCCGCCCGATCTGACCTTCCGCGACTGGATCCGCGGCGGGAGCGAACGCCCGCCCACACTCGCCGACTTGGAGTACCACTGCACGACCCTGTTCCCGCCGGTGCGCCCGCGCGGCCACCTGGAGCTGCGGATGATCGACGCCCAGCCCGGAGACGGCTGGATGGTGGTCACCGCACTGGTCACCGCGCTGCTGGACGACCCGGTGGCCGCCGACGCCGCGTTCGCCGCCCTGGAGCCGCTGGACGCCCTCGACCGGCAGCAGGGCGCCGCCGCCCCGCGCCCCCCGCGCAGCGCGGCCTGGCGCCGCGCCGCCACCCTGGGCGTCGCCGACCCCGAGCTGCGCCGCGCCGCCCTCACCTGCTTCGACGCCGCCGACGCGGCGCTGGGCCGCCTGCCCGGCGCCGGGCGGCTGCGCGCCACCGTCGCCGAGTTCGCCGAGCGCTACCCCGCGCGCGGCCGCTGCCCGGCCGACGACCAGCTGGACGCCCTGCGCTCCGGCACCCGACGCACTCCGCCGGAGGAGGCATCATGACCGACGTCCGACCGCCCGCCGCCCCGGACACGGGCACGACGGGCACCGAGGCGCTGCGCGAGGCCATCGCCGCCGAACTGCTGGCCGCCCGCGCCCGGACCGCCGCGCTGACCGACTGCGTCGAGGACGCCGACCTCACCGCCCAGCACTCTCCGCTGATGTCGCCGCTGGTCTGGGACCTCGCGCACATCGGCAACCAGGAGGAGCTCTGGCTGCTGCGCAACGTCGGCGGCCGCGACCCGATGCACCCCGAGATCGACCCGCTCTACGACGCGTTCCAGCACCCCCGGGCCGAGCGTCCCGCCCTGCCGTTGCTGCCGCCCGACGAGGCCCGTGGCTACGCCCACGAGGTGCGCGGCCGGGTACTGGACCTGCTGGCTGCCAGCCCCCTGGAGGGGGCGCCGCTGCTGGACGCCGGATTCGCCTTCGGGATGATCGCCCAGCACGAGCAGCAGCACGACGAGACGATGCTGATCACCCACCAGCTCCGCCGCGGCGAACCCGCCCTGGCCGCTCCCCCGCCACCGCCGGCCCCCGCCGACGCGGCCACCCTGCCGGCCGAAGTCCTGATCCCGGCGGGCCCGTTCACCATGGGCACGGACACCGAGCCGTGGGCGCTGGACAACGAGCGCCCGGCGCACACCGTCGATCTCCCGGCGTACTTCCTGGACACCACCCCGGTCACCAACGCCGCCTACCAGCGCTTCATCGCCGACGGCGGCTACGACGACCCGCGCTGGTGGACGAAGGAGGGCTGGGACCACCGCCTGCGGGCCGAGCTGAGTGCCCCGCTGTTCTGGAAGCAGCAGGACGGCCAGTGGCTGCGCCGCCGCTTCGGCACGGTCGAGCCCGTCCCGCCGAACGAGCCCGTGCTGCACGTCAGTTGGTACGAGGCGGACGCGTACGCCCGCTGGGCCGGGCGGCGGCTGCCGACCGAGGCCGAGTGGGAGAAGGCGGCCCGGCACGACCCGGCCACCGGCCGCTCCCGCCGCTACCCCTGGGGCGACGGCCCGCCCGGCCCCGAGCAGGCCAACCTCGGCCAGCGCCACCTGCGCCCGGCCGCCGCCGGCAGCTACCCGGAAGGCCGGTCACCGTACGGGGCACGGCAGTTGATGGGCGACGTGTGGGAGTGGACGGCCAGCGACTTCCACCCCTACCCGGGGTTCCGAGCCTGGCCGTACAAAGAGTACTCGGAGGTCTTCTTCGGGCCCGAGTACAAGGTGCTGCGCGGCGGCTGCTTCGCGGTGGCCCCGGTCGCCTGCCGGGGCACCTTCCGCAACTGGGACTACCCCGTCCGTCGGCAGATCTTCTCCGGCTTCCGTACCGCCCGTAGCGCGGAGGAGTCCTGATGTGCCGTCATATCGCCTACCTGGGCGAGCCGTTGGCGCCGCAGGAGCTGCTGGTGCACCCGCCGTACGCACTGTACCGGCAGTCCTGGGCACCCCGGACCCAGCAGTACGGGACGGTCAACGTGGACGGCTTCGGCCTGGGCTGGTACGCGGACGGTGACGAACTGCCCGCCCGCTACCGGCGGGCCGGGCCGATCTGGGCCGACGCGACCTTCGCCGACCTCGCCCGGGTGATCCGCACCGGGGCACTGCTGGCGGCCGTCCGCTCCGCCACCGAGGGCTGCGCGGCGGGCGAGGGCGCCGCTGCGCCGTTCGCCGCCGGTCGCTGGCTGTTCAGTCACAACGGCGCAGTGGCGGGCTGGCCCGGCAAGCTGGACGCACTGGCCGCCCTGCTGCCGCCCGCCGAGCTGCTGGAGCTGGAGGCCCGTAGCGACTCCGCCCTGCTGTGGGCCCTGACCCTGCACCGGCTGCGCCGGGGCGCGGACCTCGGCGAGGCGCTGGCGGGCACGGTGGCCGACGTCGCCGCGCACACCACCGGGCGGCTCAACCTGCTGCTCACCGACGGCACCTCGCTCGCCGCGACCACCTGGGGCGACGACCTGCACCACCGGGGCCTGCCCGGCCTCGGCACGGTGGTGGCCTCGGAGCCGTACGACGACGACCCGGGCTGGACGTCCGTCCCGGACGGCTCCCTGCTGCTGGCCGATGCCGGGGGCGTCCGCGTCCGACAGCTCCCCAGCCACTACTGACCCTCCGCTCTCCCTTCATCTTCTGAACAGAGGAACCACCCTGTCATGGACACTTTCGATCTCACCCGACTGCTGCCCGCCGACCACTTCAGCACCGCCCTGCGCCACGACGTCCGGCAGGGGCTGACCGCCGACCCCAAGCGGCTGCCGCCGAAGTGGTTCTACGACGCGCGGGGCAGCGAGCTGTTCGAGGAGATCACCCGACTGCCCGAGTACTACCCGACCCGCGCCGAGCGGGCCATCCTCACCGCCCGGGCCGGCGAGATCGCCGCCGCGACCCGGGCCCGCACGCTCGTCGAGCTGGGCTCCGGCTCCTCCGAGAAGACCCGGCTGCTGCTGGACGCGCTCCGCTCGCTCGACACCCTGGAGGACTACGTCCCGGTGGACGTCAGCGAGAGCGCGCTGACCTCGGCCGGCGCCGCGCTCGCCGCCGAGTACCCCGGACTGGCCGTGCACGGCGTGCTGGCCGACTTCACCTCCCGGCTCGGCCTCCCCCCGGAGGGCGGCCCCCGCCTGGTCGCCTTCCTCGGCGGCACCCTCGGCAACCTGCTGCCGAAGGAGCGCGCCGCCTTCCTGCGCGGGCTGCGCGCCACCCTGGACCCCGGCGACTTCCTGCTGCTCGGCACCGACCTGGTCAAGGACCCCGCGGTGCTGGTGGCCGCCTACGACGACCGCGCCGGGGTGACGGCCGAGTTCAACCGCAACGTGCTCAACGTGCTCAACCGCGAGCTGGGCGCCGACTTCGACCCGACCGCCTTCGAGCACGTCGCGCTCTGGGATCCGGAGCAGGAGTGGATCGAGATGCGGCTGCGCTCGCTGCGCGCGCAGACCGTGAAGATCCCGGCCCTGGACCTGCCGGTGCACTTCGACCGGGGCGAGGAGCTGCGCACCGAGGTCTCGGCCAAGTTCCGCCGGGAGCGGGTGGCCGACGAGCTGACGGCGGCCGGGCTGCGGCTGACCCACTGGTGGACCGACCCCGAGGGCCGGTTCGGGCTCTCGCTGTCCGCCCCGGCGTGAGCCGCGGGCCGCAGCCACAGGCCGTAGCCGCAGGCCGCAGCCGCAGGCCGCAGCCGCAGCCGTCGGGAAGGGGTTCAATTTGCTTGTTCACCTTACGAATTCTCCGAGCTGGACCTGAGCCTCCCCGCATACAAGGCTTGAACGAATACGGGTTACGATCTCGACTACCGCTCAGCGTTGAGTACCAGGAGTCAAGATCGTGAGTGTCACCCAGAAGCCCTCCGGGGCGGCCGAGGCCACCGCGCCCGGCCGCCTCGGGTTCGTCGTCTTCATCACCGCCGCCGCAGCCCTCGGCGGCTTCCTGTTCGGCTACGACAGCTCCGTCATCAACGGTGCCGTCTCCGGCATCCAGGGGAAGTTCGGAGTCGGCAGCGGCGAGACCGGCCTGATCGTCTCCTCGGCGCTGCTGGGCTCGGCGGTCGGCGCCGCCCTGGCCGGCCGGTTCGCGGACCGCTACGGCCGCATCAAGGTCATGAAGGCGGGCGCGCTGCTGTTCGCGGTCAGTGCCGTCGGCTCGATGCTGCCCTTCTCCCCCTGGGACCTCGCCCTGTGGCGCGTCCTCGGCGGCGCGGCCATCGGCATCGCCTCGGTGATCGCCCCGACCTACATCGCCGAGGTCGCCCCGACCAAGTACCGGGGCCGGCTGGCCTCCTTCCAGCAGGCCGCGATCGTGCTCGGCATCGCGATATCCCAGCTGGTCAACTGGGTGCTGGCGGACGCCGCCGGCGGCGACACCCGCGGCCACCTGCTCGGCCTGGAGGCCTGGCAGTGGATGCTCGGCATCTGCGTCGTCCCGGCCGTGGTCTACTTCGTGCTGTCCTCGGTGATCCCCGAGTCCCCGCGCTACCTGATCCAGGCCGAGCGCCTGGACGAGGCCCGCAAGGTGCTGACCGAGGTCGAGGGCGATGGCATCGACACCGACGCCCGGATCGCCGAGATCCAGTCGCTGATCGCCTCCGACCACCGCCCCCGCTTCCGCGACCTGCTCGGCGGCCGCTTCGGCCTGCTCCCGATCGTCTGGGTCGGCATCGGCCTGTCGGTCTTCCAGCAGCTGGTCGGCATCAACGTGATCTTCTACTACTCGTCGATCCTGTGGCAGTCCGTTGGCATCGACCAGAGCAACTCGCTGCTGATCAGCTTCATCGGCTCGGTCATCAACATCCTCGGCACCGTGATCGCGATCCTGCTGGTCGACCGGGTCGGCCGCAAGCCGCTCGCCCTGATCGGCTCGGCCGGCATGGCCGTCACCCTTGCCGCAGCCGGCTGGGCGTTCTCCTCCGCGACCGGCTCCGGCGACAACGTCTCGCTGCCCGACCTCCAGGGCACCGTCGCGCTGATCTCCGCCAACGCCTTCGTGCTGTTCTTCGCGATGTCCTGGGGCGTGGTCGTCTGGGTCATGCTCGGCGAGATGTTCCCCAACCGGGTCCGCGCCGCCGCGCTGTCCGTGGCCGCCTCCGCCCAGTGGATCGCCAACTGGGTGATCACCGTGTCGTTCCCGTCGCTCTCGCGCTGGAACCTCTCGGCGACCTACCTGGTGTACGCGGCCTTCGCGGCGCTGTCGATCGTCTTCGTGGCGAAGTTCATGAAGGAGACCAAGGGCGTCCGCCTGGAGGACATGGGCTGACCAGCCGCCCATCGGCTGATCCGACGATCAGGCCTTCGGCCCCCGCACCCTAGCGCGCTGAGCGCCGATGCGGGGGCCGAATCGTTCACTCCCTGTGCCGGGTCCGCGACCTCCGGTACTCCTGTGCGACAGGAGGGATGTGTCCTTGATCTTCGACCGGATTCGCACCCGCAGAACCGCCACCGCCCCGAGCGGCGGCTGTCCGTACGCCCACGGCCACCCGGCCCATGCGCCGGGCGCTCTCCCGCAGCAGCCCGTACCGCAGCGCCCCGACCCGCAGCCACCCGTACCGCAGCAGTCCGTACCGCAGCGCCCCGACCCCCAGCCGCCTGCATCGCACCGCCCAGGCCCCCGACTTCCGTCGGTGCCAATGCCGTTCACCGATCCCGACCGGGCCGCCGAGTTCATCCGCCAGTTCCACCGCGAGCAACCCGCCGCCGGCACCCCGGAGTCGAGGCTGCGCGCCGTCCGGGAGGAGATCGGCCGCACCGGCAGCTACCGGCACACCCCCGCCGAACTCGCCTACGGCGCCAAGCTCGCCTGGCGCAACGCCGCCCGCTGCATCGGCCGGCTGTACTGGCGCAGCCTGGTGGTCCGCGACCTGCGCCACCTGTCCGCCGCGGACGACATCGCCGCCGAGTGCTTCGAGCACCTGCGGCTGGCCGGCAACGGTGGGCGGATCCGCCCGGTGGTCTCGGTGTTCGCCCCCGACCTCCCGGGCCGCCCGGCCGCGCGGATCCTCAACCAGCAGCTGGTCCGCTACGCCGGGCACCGGGTCGACGGCGCCGTCATCGGCGACCCGGCCGGCGCCGCGCTCGCCGCCCGGGCCCGCGAACTGGGCTGGAAGTGCGCCGAGGACCGCTTCGAGCCACTGCCGCTGCTGATCCAGGAGCGCCCGGACGAGCGCCCGCACTGGTACGGACTCCCGGACGACACGACCCTGGAGGTGCCGCTGAGCCACCCCGACCACGCGTGGTTCGCCGAGCTCGGACTGCGCTGGTACGCGGTGCCCGCGATCAGCGACATGACGCTGGAGATCGGCGGCGTCCGCTACCCCACCGCGCCGTTCAACGGCTGGTACCTGGGCACCGAGATCGGCGCCCGCAACCTCGCCGACGCCGACCGCTACGACATGCTCGGCACCGTCGCCGAACGACTGGGCCTGGACACCTCCAGCGACCGCACGCTCTGGCGCGACCGCGCCCTGGTGGAGCTCAACCTCGCGGTGCTGCACTCGTTCCAGGAGGCCGGGGTGACGGTAGCCGACCACCACACCGAGTCGGAGCGCTTCCTCAGGCACGTCGCCCAGGAGCAGCGGCTCGGCCGCCCGACCCCGGCGGAATGGAGCTGGATCGTGCCCCCGGTCTCCGGCGGGCTGACACCGGTCTACCACCGGTACTACGACCCGGTGGACCCGGAGCAGCGGCCGGCCTTCCTCGCCCGCGAGCCCTGGTAGGACGACGCGGAGCGCCTGCGCCGGGTCGGAAGCGGCGCCGTACGGAGCTACCGGACCGGCCGCGCGGCGAGGCGCTCGAAGCGCAGGACGAGCCCCTCCAGCAGCGCCTCCAGCCCGGTCTCGAAGGCGCCCTCGTCGACCGTCCCCCGGTGCCCCGCGAGCCGGTGCGCCTCGCCGAGGTGCGGGTAGTCGGCCGCGTCGTAGACCTCGGCGTCCGCCGGGAAGCCGGCGGCGAAGGAGGCGAGTGCCGAGCCGGTGACGAAGTAGCGCATCAGCGCGCCGATCCGGGTGGCCTGGCCGCGCGGCCAGCCGGAGTCGACCAGGTGACCGAACACGGCGTCGGCCAGGCGCAGCGCGTTGGGCCGCCGCCCCGGTCCCTGGGCGAGCACCGGGACGATGTTGGGGTGGGCGGCCAGCGCGGCGCGGTAGGAGCGCGCCCACGCCCGCAGCGCCTCGGGCCAGGGGGTGTCCGGGCGGCCGAACATCGACAGGTCGACTTCCCCGATGACGCTGTCCACCACCGCGTCCAGGAGTTCGTCCTTGGTGGCGAAGTGGTTGTAGAGCGACGGCCCGCTGACCGAGAGCTCGGCGGCGAGGCGGCGGGTGGAGAGGACCTCCAGCCCTTCGCCGTCGATCAGCCGCAGGGCAGCGGCGACGATCCGGTCGCGGCTGAGGAGCGGGGTGCGCGGGCGGGCCATCGGGTCGCTACCTCCGGTCGGGTGGGTGGGGACCGATTCTGGCAGGTGCCCCTTCCCAGCGCGGCGGGTCGGAGCTACAGTCCCCTCGTAAAACTTACAGCGCTAGTTTAACGAGGTGGCCACCGCCGTGAACCTGGAGTTGTCCGAGGAGCAGAGCGCCGTCCGGGACCTCGCCGCCGCCTTCACCGACCGCGAGGTCGTGCCGTACGCCGCCGAGTGGGACCGCGCCGAGTCGGTGGACCGCGCGATCATCGGCAAGCTCGGGAAGGTCGGGTTCCTCGGCCTGACCATCCCCGAGGAGTACGGCGGCAGCGGCGGTGACCACCTGTCGTACTGCCTGGTGCTGGAGGAGCTCGGGCGCGGCGACTCGGCCGTGCGCGGGATCGTCTCGGTCTCGCTCGGCCTGGTCGGCAAGTCGATCAACGGCTTCGGCACCGAGGAGCAGAAGCGCCACTGGCTGCCCCGGCTCACCTCGGGCGAGGCGCTCGCCTGCTTCGCGCTCACCGAGCCTGGCACCGGCTCGGACGCCGCCAACCTCACCACCCGGGCCGTCCGGGACGGCGACGACTGGCTGATCAGCGGCGCCAAGATGTTCATCACCAACGGCACCTGGGCCGATGTCGCCCTGGTCTTCGCCCGCACCGGCGGCAGCGACCCAGAGCAGCGGGGCCACCGGGGCATCACCGCCTTCCTGGTCCCCACCGACCTGCCCGGCTTCGGCCGCACCGAGGTCCACGGCAAGCTCGGCCTGCGCGGCCAGGCCACCGCCGAACTCGCCCTGAACGACGTCCGGGTGCCCGACAGCGCCCGGCTCGGCGAGGTCGGCAAGGGCTTCACGGTGGCGATGGCGGCCCTGGCCAAGGGGCGGATGTCGGTCGCGGCCGGCTGCGTCGGCATCGCCCGCGCCTGCCTGGAGGCCGCCGTCCGGTACGCGGGCGAACGCGAGCAGTTCGGCAAGCCGATCGCCTCGCACCAGCTCGTCCAGGAACTGCTGGCCGGCATCGCGGTGGACGTCGAGGCCGCCCGGCTGCTCACCTGGAAGGTCGCCGACCACATCGAACGCGGCCTGCCGTTCGCCACCGAGTCCTCCGTCGCCAAGCTCTACGCGAGCGAGGCCGCCGTCCGGGCCGCCAACAACGCGCTCCAGGTCTTCGGCGGCTACGGCTTCATCGACGAGTACCCCGTCGGCAAGTACCTGCGCGACGCCCGGGTGATGACCCTCTACGAGGGCACCAGCCAGATCCACCAACTGCTCATCGGGCGTGCCCTGACCGGCGTCAACGCCTTCTGAGATCCGCAAGCGCATCCCACCCCTCTCGACAAGGAGCACGACGTGCGTCCCGTCTACTTCGCCGCAGCCCGCCGCACACCCATCGGCCGGCTGCGCGGAGCGCTCGCCACGGTCCGCCCGGACGACCTCTCGGCCACCGTGCTGCGCGCCCTGCTCGCCGACGTACCCGCCCTCGACCCGGCCCGCATCGACGACGTCTACTGGGGCGCCGCCAACCAGGCCGGCGAGGACAACCGCAACGCCGCCCGGATGGCCGTCCTGCTGGCCGGGCTGCCGGAGACCGTCCCCGGAGCCACCGTCAACCGGCTCTGCGCCTCAGGCCTGGAGGCCGTCACGCTCGCCGCCCGGGCCATCGGCTCCGGCGAGGCCGAGGTGGTGCTGGCCGGCGGCTGCGAGTCGATGACCCGCGCGCCGTTCGTCCTGCCCCGCCCCGACGAGGCGCTCCCGCACCGGATCGAGACCCACGACACCCGGCTCGGCTGGCGGCTCACCAACCCGCGGATGGCCGAACTGCACGGCGTGCTCAGCATGGGCGAGACCGCCGAGGAGGTGGCCGGCCGGTACGGCATCGGGCGCGAGCGCCAGGACGCCTTCGCGCTGCGCAGCCACCAGCGGGCCGCGGCCGCCCGCAAGGACGGGCACTTCGACGCCGAGCTGATCCCGGTCGAGCGGCCGGACGGGGTGACGGTGACCCAGGACGAGGGCGTCCGCGAGGACACCAGCCTGGAGAAGCTCGCCAGGCTCAAGCCGGCCTTCCGCCAGGGCGGCACCGTCACCGCCGGGAACGCCTCGCCGATGAACGACGGCGCGGCCGGACTGGTCCTGGTCAGCGAGGAGGCGCTGCGCGACCTCGGGCTGCAGCCGCTCGGCCGGTACGTGGCCGGGGCCTCGGCCGGAGTGCACCCGGACGTCATGGGCATCGGGCCGGTGCCGGCCACGGCCAAGGTGCTCGGCCGGGCCGGGTGGAGCCTCGCCGACCTGGACACCGCCGAGCTGAACGAGGCCTTCGCCGCCCAGGCGCTGGCCTCCGCCGACGGCATCGGGTTCAGCCCGGAGCGGGCCGACGAGGTGGTCAACCCGAGCGGCGGGGCGATCGCCCTCGGCCACCCGCTGGGCGGCTCGGGCGCCCGCATCCTCACCACCCTGCTGCACCGGATGCGCCGCACCGGCGCCCGGCGCGGCCTGGCCACGATGTGCGTGGGCGTGGGGCAGGGTACGGCCGTGCTGGTCGAGAACGTCTGACGGATTTTCGAGTGAGCGGAGGAACTGAGATGGCGCGTTTCGCAGGGAAGGTCGCCGTGGTGACCGGCGCGGCGCAGGGGATCGGCGCGGCCACCGCCCGCCGGCTGGCGGAGGAGGGCGCGACGGTCGCCGTGGTCGACCTGACCGCCGAGCGGGCGGCCGGGACGGTCGCCGAGATCACAGCCAAGGGCGGCACCGCCAAGGCCTACGGCTGCGACGTGGCCGACTACGAGGCCGTGGACGCGGTGTTCGCGCGGGTGGTGGAGGAGCTCGGCGGGCTGCACATCCTGGTGAACAACGCCGGGATCACCCGGGACAACCTGTTCTTCAAGATGCCCAAGGCCGACTGGGACACCGTCCTGACCGTCAACCTGACCAGCGCGTACAACTGCAGCCACGTGGCGCAGAAGTACATGGTGGCCCAGAAGTACGGGAAGATCGTCTCGCTCAGCTCGCGCTCCGCGCTCGGCAACCGGGGCCAGGCCAACTACGCGGCCGCCAAGGCCGGCATCCAGGGACTCACCGCGACCCTGGCGATCGAGCTCGGTCCGTTCAACATCAACGTCAACGCCGTCGCCCCCGGCTACATCGCCACCGCGATGACGGCGGCCACCGCCGAGCGGGTCGGCGCCACCGCCGAGGACCACCAGGCCGAGGTGGCCGCCCGCACTCCGCTGCGCCGGGTCGGGCAGCCGGAGGAGATCGCCTCGGTGGTGGCCTTCCTGGCCAGCGAGGAGGCCTCGTACGTGAGCGGGCAGACGCTGTACGTCAACGGCGGGGCCCGGTAGTCCCGGCAGCCGGCGCGATTCCGACGACTCCGGTGGCTCCGGATTGAAATGGGTGAGCGCTGGGTAGATACGGTTAATATTCATTGAATGTTACTGACGTGTCATCACATCGCCGTCCCAGGTGCGTGGTTACTTTTTCCTGGGACGGCCTTTACCTTTTCGCGTGGCCGATCATGACCATCTACCTGGTCGGACGACCCCACCAAATGACTATGGCATGATCATGCGGCGCTCGATGGGATGTCCAAACCGACCCGACCGGACCTGGTCGGGCCCTCTGCGTCCCAAGGAGTCCCATGGGCAGCCCCGCCACCCTCCGCCGCGCCCTGGCTCTGCTCGCCGTGGGGGCCACCGCCCTCACCGCCGGCACCATCGCCGTTCCGGCCGTCGGCGCCGCGACCGCCGCCCCCGCGCACGACCTCTCCGGCGTGCACGTCCGCCCGGCCTCCTTCGGCCACCACCTCGCCACGACCCGCCCGGCGCCGCTGACCACCACCCAGTGCGTCAGCCAGATCGGCATCCACTGCTACTCGCCCGTCCAGTACCAGGCCGCCTACAACCTGGCGCCGCTGTACAAGGAGGGCATCACCGGCAAGGGCCGCACGATCGTCATCGTCGACTCCTTCGGCTCGCCGACCATCCAGCACGACCTGGAGGTCTTCGACAAGCAGTGGGGTCTCAAGGACACCCAGGTCGAGGTCCGGAAGTGGGGCAACGTTCCCGCCTTCGACCCGAAGAACCCCGACCACACCGGCTGGGCCGGCGAGACCACCCTGGACGTCGAGTACGCCCACGCGATCGCCCCCGACGCCCACATCGTCCTGGTCGAGACCGGCGTCGCCGAGACCGAGGGCACCACCGGCCTGCCCGAGATGATGGACGCCGAGAAGGACCTCATCAAGAAGGGCGTCGGCGACGTCATCTCGCAGAGCTTCGGCGCCACCGAGAACACCTTCCCGGGCTACGACAAGGGCGACTTCAAGTCGCTGACCGACCTGCGCTACGCCTTCAAGGCCGCCGCCGACCGCAACGTCACCGTCCTCGCCGCCTCCGGCGACAACGGCGCGACCGACTCGCAGTCCAACGGCACCGACCTGTACCCGTTCAAGGTCAACTCCTGGCCGTCCTCGGACCCGCTGGTCACCTCCATCGGCGGCACCCAGCTGACCCTGGACGACAAGGGCAACCGCACCGCGCCCGACAAGGTCTGGCACGACAAGTCCGGCGCCGGCGGCGGCGGCGTGTCGGGCATCTTCTCCCGCCCGTGGTACCAGGCCGGCGTCGCGGACGTCACCGGCAACCACCGCGGCACCCCCGACATCAGCATGAGCGCGGCCGTCGACGGCGCCGCCTGGACCTACGAGTCCTACGACCCGACCGCGGTCGGCTGGCACCTCACCGGCGGCACCAGCGAGGCCACCCCGCTGTTCTCGGGCATCGTCGCCCTCGCCGACCAGCTCGCCGGCCACCGCCTCGGCCAGCTCAACCCGAGCCTGTACGGCCTGAGCCTGCTCCCGAGCAACTGGAGCGGCATCGTGGACGTCAAGGAGGGCGACAACAGCTGGGGCGGCGTCACCGGCAACAACGCCACCCAGGGCTACGACCTCGCGAGCGGCCTCGGCACCATCGACGGCACCAAGTTCGTCCACGCGATC
This sequence comes from Kitasatospora aureofaciens, assembly GCF_001188955.3. Classification (GTDB taxonomy): domain Bacteria; phylum Actinomycetota; class Actinomycetes; order Streptomycetales; family Streptomycetaceae; genus Kitasatospora; species Kitasatospora aureofaciens. Next base: position 130,370 of record NZ_JPRF03000013.1, read on the forward strand.
GCGGGTGACGTGCTGGGCAACGACAACAGCCAGGGTGACGAGCAGTAAGCAGTCGCGGGTGGTCGGCGTGCGGCGGTCGGTGTCCGACAAGGGACCGCTGGCGGCTGACAACTGACAAGTGACAGCGAACGGATAACAGATTTCATCATCTGTTATCCGTTCGCTGTTTTCTGTTTGCTGTCATCTGTTCGGCCCTTGCCCGGTGCCCGAGGCCCGGGACCGACCGGCTGTCAGGCCTGGCCGGTCGCCGGGACGGGGGCCGGGGAGGCGGCCAGTTGGGTCAGGTAGCGCTCGGCGGCCCGGAGCTTGCGGTTGTCGGGGCCCGGGAGGAAGGCACGCAGCTCAATGATCTCCGGAGCGATGCGGATGGCCTCGGCCCGGTCGGTGATCGCGCGCCAGCAGGCCTCGGCATTGGTGGCCGCACGCTGGGTCTCCGGGTGGTCCGCGCCCTGCGAGCGGAGCAGCGTCATCGCCACCTCGCGGTAGATCTCGGCGGCGTCGACCGGTCGGCCCGCGAGTCGGCACACGTGGGCCCGTACCTGGCGCACCTGGAGCACCGTCTCGGAGACGGCGCCGTGCTCGGCGATCGCCTCCAGTTCGAGGGCGAAGGCGAGATCGGTGGCGGCGGCGTGGTCCCCGGCGTCGGCACTGCGGACGATCCGTCCGATGACCTCACGGTAGTCCGCGCGCGGCGCGTGGGAGTCCGGGGAGTCGGCCTGCGGGGCGACAGGAGCCGTCGGGGCATCGGCCGGTGCGGACGGTCCGTCGGGCGACACCGCATCGGTCGGCACCGCATCGGACGACACCGCATCGGTCGGCACTACGTCGGACGGCACCGCATCGGCGGGCGCCTGGTCCTGCGCCAGCTCGGCGGTCGGCTGGAGGTCGGCCGGGACGGCGTCGTGGGCCTCCTCCGCGACCGCGTCCTCCACCTCCTCCACGACCCCGTCGGCCGCCTGCTCGGTGACGCCGACGGGCTCCTCGACGACGACATCCTCGACGACCGCGGGCACGCTTTCGTCCTCGGCAGCCTGCGACGACGGAACCGTACCGGCCTCCGGGGCCTCCGGCCGGGCCTTGCGCAGCGTGACGCCCACCGAGGGCACGGCGTCGGCCGGCTCCATCCCCGCACCGGCCGGAACGGCCTTGCGCAGACTCACGCTCGACGGCGCCTCCGCCGGCTCCTCGCCCGCCTTCAGCAGGCTGACCGGGCGAGCCGGTCGGGGCGGTGTGGGCGGCACGCCGGGCTTGATCAGGTTCACCGGGCCACCGGCCGGCGTGACCGGCACCGGCACCGGCACCGCAGCCCCAATCGCACCCGCACTCGCACCCGCCGAGTCCCGCGCGACCACGGCTTCCCGCGGCTCCGCCTGCCACGGCAGCGGCGGGGCCGCGGAGGGAGCCGGGCCGGCCGACGCCGCGTCCCGGAGGGGCAGCGCGTCCGTCACCGGGAGCACGACGTCCGCCGGCTGGGCCTCGCCCCGGCGAGCGGTGTTGCGGAAGACCGGCCGGTCCGGGGTGTGGGTGGCCAGGATGACGACGTCCGGCCGCAGCACCGAGTACACCTGCTGGCGCAGCTGTTCGGGGGCGAGCACGTCGCCCGCGCCCGGGCGGCCGCCGTGCAGCGCCTCGATCAGGGCGCGGGTGAAGGTGCCGATCTGCTCCGGGTCCGGGCTGACGACGGCCCACAGCGGGATGCCCTCGCTGAGCGGCGACACGGTGCCCTGGAGGTACGGCCAGGCGTTCTGGTCGGCGCTCAGGTCGGCGATGACCAGCGTCTGCCACTCGGCCGGACGGTGGCTCAGCTCCGCGGCGATGGCCTGCCAGGGCAGGCCGTCCTGCTTGGCGTCGCGCAGGGTGAGCTGCAGCTGGCCGCCGCGCTTGTCGGCGACGACGTGTCCGCCCAGGTGGACCAGCAGCGGTCCGGGGTGCCGGGAGGCCGCGCGCAGGTGGGCGAGGACGGTGTGCGGGTCGCTGGCGCCCGGCAGGTGGACGGCGTCCACCGCGTCCGCGGCGAGCAGCACCTGCGGCGAGACGGCGGCCAGCATCGCCGACAGCACCGGCGCCTGGGCGGGACCGCCCCGGCCCCAGGTGCGGCGGCCGGAGTTGCCGTAGCCGCCCTCGATCACCAGGATCCGGCCGCGCGGCGCCGCGCCCAGCCCGCCGGGGCCCGGGGCCTGAGCCGCGGCAGCGGCCGCCGGGGACGGAGCACCCGCGGCGGGCAGGCCGGTGAGGGTCCATCCGGTGGACGCGGCCGGTGGCGGAGCCGTCGGCACCGAAGCGGCGGGGGTCGGGGCCGGCGCAGGGGCAGGGGCCGGGGGCGCCACCGGGGGCGCCGGAGGCGCGGGCGGCGGCTCGTACAGCGCGGCGGGCCCGGGCGGGTGCTCCTCGGCGGGCCGGCCTGCGGACAGCGGCGGTACGGCGTCCCAGGGGCCCGAGTCCGCTGCCGGTTCGGGACCTCCGGAAACAGCTGTCGTCTCCGCCATCTTCTGGTCACCGCCCCGCCCCGCCGCTTCCACGGCGTCTGATGCCCTTGCCTTCGTGGTGCCTGCCACCACAACCCGTGCGCGCCACCCTACGAGATCCCGGCACGCCCGAGCCAGGCCGGGTGGGAGATCGGCGTGCCAGGCCGTCGGCACCGGCCGCTATCATGCCGTCATGACCGGTTCCGGCCCGCCCCTGCTGTTCCTCGACGTCGACGGTCCGCTCATTCCCTTCGGTGCTCCGCCCCCGGCCGGCTACCCCACCTATCCGGGCCCGGGCTCGGGGCCGTCCGGCAATCCGCTGGTGGCCCGGGTCGACCCGGCTCTCGGGCGTCGACTGCTGGGCCTGCCCTGCGAACTGGTCTGGGCCACCACCTGGCTGGCGGACGCCAACGACTGCCTCTCGCCCCGCCTCGGCCTGCCGCAACTGCCCTACGTGGACTGGCCGGTGGTCGACGGAACGAAGGGCGACGGCCAACTGCACTGGAAGACCCGCACCTTGGTCGCCCGCGCGGCCGGCCGCGCGTTCGCCTGGGTGGACGACGAGATCTCCCCCGCCGACCGCCGCTGGGTCGACGCCCACTCCCCCGGCCCCGCGCTGCTCCACCGCGTCGACCCCCGAGTGGGCCTCACCGAGGCCGACTTCACCGCCCTCGACGCCTGGCTGCGCACGGTCTGACTACACTCCACCGCCATGGAGTTCGTCGCCGGACCGCCGGCCCGCTGGCATCTGACCCTGAAGGACGGGACGTTGCTCGAACTGTGGGCGGACGGGTACGGCATCGTGAACGGGGCGTACGAGTTCAGCGCGCTCGTCCGGGCGACGGAGGAGGAGCAGGGGCAGGCCCACGTCCTGGCCCGGACCCCGTCCGACTCCCACCGGGTCATGGTGGCCGTGGCCCGGCTGGCGACAGGATCCGTCCAGGACGTCCACACCGCCTCCCGGCCCTCGCACGACGGCGCCTGCGTCTGCCCCGGGCTCCCCGGATCCTCCGCCGGGGAATGAGCGCGCCCGCCCGGCCACCGCCCGGCGGACCGGGAGTGACCGGGCGGGCGGCCCGCCTGCTCAGGAGCCCGCGAGCAGGTCCCGCAGCAGGGCGACCGTGTCCGCGTCCAGGTCCCGGCCGGTACGGCGGCTCAACGCGTCGAGGCGGTTGACGGCACGCAGGAGCTGGTCGCGCGCGCCGGCCGAGGCGTAGGCGTAGAACAGGTCCCGGTGCAGGAGTTCGACGTCCGGGGCCACGGCGAGGCCGCGGAAGACGGCCGCCTCGGCACTGCGGTGGTCGCCGTACTGGAGACGGCGGGCGGCGAGTTCGTGAGCGGTGTCGACGATCGCGGCGATCATGTCCTGGCGCTCCGACTCGGCCCAGCCGTACGAGGCGGGCGGGGCCTCGGCGAACGGGGCTCCGCGCACCAGCGCCAGGGCGTGGGCGAGGGCGGCGTCGGCGGTCGCGCTGGTGCTGCGCATGCCGCGCCGGTACAGGCTGCGGAACTCGTCCCAGTCGCAGGTGACGGCCGGGGTGAAGGCGTAGCCGTCGGTGGTCTCGGTGGGCAGGTAGGCGCGCCCGTCGGGCGAGGTGCCGAACCAGGCCGCCAGGTCGGCGAGTTTGGCCGGGAGCGGGCTCTTGGCGTCGGACGCGGTGGGGTGCGGGTCGAGGTGGGCGGCACCGGGGTGCAGGTCGTGGTCGAGCGCGTGGTGGTCGGCGCCCGGGCGCAGCGCCAGGTAGACGGCGAGCTCGGTGAGCCTGGGCAGCGCGCCGGGCTCGACGGCACCGGGGGTACCGGCCACGTCGACAGGGCCGAGCAGCCGGATCCGGGGGGCGTTGCGCGGGGTGTGCGCCTCCGGGGAGCGCAGGATCGCGAGCAGGTCGTCGCTGTCGCTGCGGCCGGGGGCGGTCCGGGCGACCGGGGCCACGGCGGCCGGGCCGGGTTCGACCGTCGCCCCCGTCTCGGAGCCGGAAGAGCCGCTCGGACCGGAGGGGCCGGTACCGGGCTCGGGCCTGGCCGGGACGCGCGGGTCGGCGCCGGTGGGCGCGGGCGCGCTCTGGTGCGTCGGCGCCGGCTCGACGGGCCGTACGGGCTGCACAGGCTGGACGGACTGCACAGGCTGCACGGATGGCACAGGCTGGACGGGCGGCACCGGAAGCACCGTCGCCGGGGCGTCCGCCGGTGCCGCCTCCTCGTCCGTTCCGGCCGCGTCCTCCGCACCCGCCTCGGCCGCCTCGGCCGGCTCGGCGGGTCCGCCGGGCAGCCGCAGGTCGCGGGTGGCCTCGTCGGCGGGCTGCTCCGGCCCGGTGGCCGCCTGCCGCCCCTGCCCGTTTACCGCGAACCGTGTCGGACCGGCCGACGGCGGAGCCGGAACCGGCAGCGGGGCAGGAGCAGGCGCGGGCGCGACCGGGTCGGTGCCCGCGAACGGGCTGGCACCGGTCCCGATGACCCGGGTCAGCAGCCGGGGCCCGGCGGCCGCATCCGCCTCCTCCGCCGCCGTCGCGCCCGGAGCACCGACCGCGGCCAGCACCGGTACGGCGACGGGCAGTTCGGTGGTGTCGGTGTCCTCGTCCGGATCCGGGTCGAGCCCGGGACCGTCCAGGGTCCAGGCGGGCGCCGGGTGCTGGGTGGTGTCGTCGGCGGCCCGGAGCAGTTCGGCGACCTGGTCGTACTGGCGGTCGTCCAGCCGCTGGAGCTCGACGGTCAGGTGCAGGCCGGGGATGGCGGCCTGGCCGGTGGTCGGCAGGGTCCAACGGGCCACCGGTCCGGCGCCGCGCTCGGGCGCGCGGGTGACGACGGCGACGCAGGTGCGCGGGCGGGCGTCCAGCAGCCGGCCGAGCTCGGCGGGCACGTCGCCGCCGGGCTGCTGGGCACAGAGCACGATCTCCGGCACCCAGGACTCGTCCGCCCGGCCCCGGCTGCGGGCCTCGCGCGGGCTGGCGGCCTCGGCCGCGATCAGGGTGGCGCGGGCCTTGGCCGTGCGCGGGCCGAGGGCGGCCAGCGCGGCCTCCAGGGTGGGGTGTCGGTGGATCCGCTCGGCGGCCGGTCCGCTGATCGGCACCTCCTCGGCGAGGTCCACCAGGTGCAGGTGGAGCCGGTCGGCCAGCGGGCTGTGGGCGAGCTCGATGGCGAGGGTGCGCAGCACGTCGCGGGCGTCGTCGGGGTGCCCGGACAGGTGGAGCAGCCGGACGGCCTCCAGGTCGGCGAGGACCACCGAGCCGTCCGGCGAGGTGCCGAGGGTGACCAGCGCGGGGTAGGGCGCGGCGGTCTTGCGGGCCTGTGCGGGGCTCAGCAGGTCGCCGGACTCGTCGCTGCACCACCAGACGTTGGCGGCGTGCGCGGCGCGGAACGGGGCGATCGGGGTGGCCGGGCCGGACAGGTGCAGCTCGATGGTGTGGTCGGGAGTGATCCGGGCCGCGACGATCGCGGGCAGCCGTTTGCCGCCGCGCACGGTGTTGCGGGCCAGGGTGCGCAGGGCACGGTCCAGCAGCTCCAGCCCTTCCTGGTCCTGACGGACAATCAGTTCGTTCTCGAAGGCGGCGGCCTCGGCGTCGGGCATCGCGATGCGGTGCCGGGGGCGGCGGGCGCGCTGCTGGGTGCCGCGCTTGTAGGCGACGGTGCCGACCATGATGGCGGCGAGCAGCACGCCGACGGTGGAGGCGCCGAGGGCGATGCGGTAGTCGTCGCTGGGCGCCGGGTCGGCGTGCGCGGCGGGGGCGGGCACGGGTGCGTGGGCGGGCGCACGGGTCGGCGCCGGGGCCGTCTGCGGTGCACCCTGGCTCGGGGCGCCCTGGCTGGGCGCCCCCGGCGCCGGAGCGGCCTGGGACGGCGCGGTGGTCGGGGCCTGGGTGGTTGGGGCCGCCTGGGTGGCCGGGGTCTGGGCAGCCGGGGTCTCGGCGGCCGGGGCCGGGGTGGCCGGGGCCTGCTCGGAACCGGGCGCGGGAGCGGGCGTCTGCGCGGCCGGGGCGGCCGCGCCCGGCACGGTGAGCACCATCCCCGGCTCCAGCACGTCCGGATCGGTCAGCCGCTCCCCGCCCGGCGCCTGCACGCCCTTGTTCGCCTCGAAGAGCTTCGGCCAGGCCTCGGCGTCCCCCAACTCCCGCTGGGCGATGGCCGACAGACTGTCCCCGGACTGCACGGTCACCGTCTTCTGCCCGCCTGCGGTCGGCTCCGTCCCGGACTGCGGCGTCTGCGCCGGAGCCGGCGTCTGCGCCTGGGCCTGGGCGGGATCGGGCGTCGGCGCGGGCGCCTTCGCCTCGTCCGGCTTGGCGTCCGCTGGCATCAGCAGCTCCCACCCGGGCTGGATCGGCCGCTCCGCGTCGAAGCGGATGCCGGAATCGTCCATCACCCGGCCGTTGTTGAGCTTGGCGATCTCCTCCCACCGCTCCCCGGAGCCCAGTTGGCGCTCCGCGATGGACCAGAGGCTGTCCGCCGGGCGGCTGTCCCGCACGGTGTACGTGGGGTGCTGGTCCGCCGCCGGGGTCGGTGCCGCCGCCGGCCGGGCGGCGGGCAGCGCGGCGCGCTGCACGCCCGGGGTCAACTGCGCCTGGGCAGACGGGGCATGGGCCGCCTCGGGCACCGCCGCGAAGGCCGAACCGGCCACCGGCACCAGCGCGAGCACCGAGCCGACCAGCCCGGCCGCGATTCGCTGGCTCCAGCCGAAGGCCGGGATCCGACGGGCGATCCGGCCGCGCAGCTGCGCCGGTACCTCCAGCAGGACGGAGAGCGCGAAGCACGCCCAGGCGAGCCAGCCGACCACCACCAGCAGCCAGAGGAAAAGCCGCCCGTCGTCCGGACCGGTGAGCGCCTCCCCCACCCCGCCGGACGCGACCTCGCCCATCGAGGCGACCGCCTGGGTGCCGTACAGCAGCAGCGCCGGAACGCCGAACAGCAGGGCGAGCAGAGTGACCAGCGCGGCGAGCGCGGTGATCAGTGCGCCGCCGCGGCCGCCCCCGCCGCCACGGCCGCCCCCGGCGCGGCGACCGCTCCGGGCGTGCCCCCTCACCGTTCGCATCCCGTCCTTCCCTGTTCCCCCGGACCCCGATCCCGGCCCACCGGTACGGGCCTGGGCGGAACGGGCCTGGTCCTTGGCACGTGGCGCGGCCATCAGTCGGTCTCCGCATTCTTGACTCCGTGGACGAGGGTCGCACTGCCCTTGCCCGTAACCTTCCGCTGCCCGAGGGCGCCCAGCAGGACCGGCCGGTAGTCGGCCCGCACGGTGACGGTGACGACCTTGCCGTCGCCGGAGAACGTGACGTCGTCGACCTGCAGGCCGTACAGGTTCAGGTAGGTCGCGGCGGCCTGCCGGACGTAGTCCTGCTGGACCTTGAAGCCCTTCCCCTGCAGCACGGCCGCCCGGTCGAGCTGCTGTCCGCCGACCCGTGCGGCCTCCTGGGCGTAGGCGTCGGTGCGTTCGGCGACCCGCAGTCGGCCGCCCGCGTCGATCACCAGCGCGACGACGAGCACCAGGTAGGCCGCGCAGATCGCCACGAAGAGGGCGACCGCGCCGCGATCGGAACGGCGCCCGGCCGGACGGTGGCCGAGGCGTCGCAGTCGGCTCAGCACTCGCATCCCCTCCCCCCGATCCGCACGATGCCTCCCCACCGGCTCCCCACCGGGCGCCACTCGGTGCCGTTGCGTCATCCCCCGAGCGCTCTCCGCTTGCGTCTCCCCCGCACGGGCCGTCCCCAATCCCCCGGCCGGGCCCGTTACGGGCCGGGTGCCGTCCGGTGCCGCCGTCATGTGCCGCGGTAGCGGTCCATCACGGAGATGAACTCCGCGCTGAGGTGCTTCGTCACGGGCAGTCCCGACGGTCCGCCGAGCAGGTCGGCGAGTTCGACGTCGCAGTCGACGGTGACCTTGACGGTCACCACCGGGCCGTCGTCCAGCGTCAACTCGTCCGTGGTGACCCGGACGTCCTCGTGGCGGCAGGTGACGCCCTGCTGGTGCAGGGTCGCGAGGGCGGAGTCCCTGGCCGGCTTGTCCACCCCGGCGACGCTGCGCTGCAGCGAGCCGGTCCGGGCCCCGGCGCGGGCCGCGGCCTCCACCGTGCCGGCCGCGGTCTGCACCCGACCGGCGGCGATCGCCAGCAGGACCAGCCCGATGACGCCCGGGACGACGATCGCCGCCTCGATCGCGATCCCGCCGCGGTCCGAACGGTCCGAACGGTCGGGCCGGTCCGGCCGGCGCAGCCGTCGGCGCCGGCCGTCGACGGCCCCTCTCGCGCCCGCTATCACGGCGTCACCGCCGGCGGGACGAAGCGCTCGCGCGGCGCCTCCGCGTACTGGCGGACGCTGGGCCCGGTGAGCCCGGGGATCAGCAGCGGTGGCGTCAGTTCCACCGTGACCTTGATCGTGTCGGCCGTGCTGTCGCCGGTCTCCACCTGGTACGCGTGCACACCCTGCCGGTCCAGGAAGTCCCGGGCCTGCCGCCGGGCGGCCTCCTCCGCCTCCGCCTCCGTCGCTTTCGCCTGCACCCGCCCGGCGTCCACGCCCTCGCGGGCGGCGGTGAGCGCGACCTGCCGGTCGTACCAGATCAGCGCGGCCTGGACGACGAGCAGCAGGAGCAGCAGGACGACCGGGAAGACGATGGCCAGACTGATGCTCATCGATCCCCGGTCGCCGCGGCGGCGAAGCCGGCCGGTCACTTGGTGGCGCCGCCCGCGCCGCCACCGCCGGGCAGGTTCGGGTCCTGCTCGACCTTGGTGACCACCTTGTCCTTCAGCAGGTACAGCGCGGTCGCGACGGCACCCGCGACGAACACCAGCGCGATGATGGCGAGGGCGAGTTCGATGCTGATGGCGCCGCGGTCGCCGCGCGCCCGGGCGGCGCGCAGCCGGCCCAGCCGCAGCGTGAAGAGCAGCAGGGCGAACTGCACGGGCAGCAGCACGGGCCGCAGCACCCGTCCTGCCAGCTGGGCAAGTCGTACGGTCATCGGGATCTCCGGGGGGTGATGTGTGGTGTCAGCTGCTCGGTGACATAAGTCAGTTGAGCATCTGGTGGAGTGCCGGAAAGACGATCAGGACGGTCATCAGCAGGGTCAGGGCGGCGCCCGGCGCGACCATCCGCTCGCTGTCGGCGTTCGCGCGGGCCAGGTCCTCGGCGAGGAGTTCGCCGCGCAGGCCCTTGGCGCGGGCCCGCAGGGTGTCGTACACGGCGGCGCCGTCGGTGCCGGACAGCCGCATGATGTCGGCCACGTCCTGGAGCGGGCTGAGGCCCAACTCCTCGGCCAGTGCGTCCAGTCCGGCCCAGGGCGGGAGCCGGTCGGTGGCCGCGCGCTCCAGCGCGTCGCGGATCCGCCGGAACACCGCGCCCTGCCCGACCGAGGCGGCGCGGCGCAGCGCCTCGGCGGGGCCGCAGTCCGCGGCCCGCTCCAGCGCGACGAGTTCCAGGTAGGCGGCGATGCCGTGCAGGTACTCGGTGCGGGCCTCCTTGGCCTCGCCCCGCACCACGGCGTCCGGGACGAACCACAGCAGCCCGGCCAGCAACGGCCCGACGACCAGCGGCAGGGCGAAGGGCAGGCCGACGTCCACCAGCACGGCCATCGCGCCCAGGTAGGCGGGCAGCACCAGGCCCAGCGCGGCGAACAGCAGCTTGTGCACCATGAACCGGGCGGGAGTGCGGCCGATCAGGGCGAGTTCGCGGCGCGGGATCGTCACCCCGCGCAGGGTGAGAGAGCGCTCGCCGATCCGGTCGTACCAGCGCGGCCGCTCGTCCGGGTCCTGCCCGCGGTCGGCCGGGGCGCGGTGCAGCCGGTCCAGGGCCTGGCCGAGGTCCGGCGGCGCGGGCCGCAGTTCGGCGATCAGCAGGGCGAGGCCGCCGGCCGCGACCGCGCCGGCCAGCACGGGCCAGGGGGAGATCACCGGACCTCCCCGAGCTGCTCGACCGGCTCCTGCACGGGTCCGCGGCGGCCGCCCTTGCTGCGGCGGTCCGGGGTGAGCAGCCGGGGCACCGGCGGGTGCGAGGCCAGGGCGCGCATCCAGGCGATGATCGCGACGAACAGGGCGGCGACCACGGCGAGCACGACCTGCCCGAGGAAGGTCCCGTACGGGCGGGTGTACTCGGTGTTGAACGAGCCGACCGTGACGACCAGCACGATGATGCCGACCAGCCAGCGGATGGTGGTGCGGTGCTTGGCCCGGTCGGCCTCGATGGCACGGCGCTGGCGGACCTCCTCGCGCACCGAGTCGGCCATGTCGGACAGCGTCCGGGCCAGGCCCGGGCCGCTGTCCCCGGCCCGCAGCACCAGGGCGGCGAGCACCTTGTCGGCGGTGGCGTCGGCCAGGCTGTCGGCGAAGGCGTGCAGCGCCTCCTCTGGCCGCCAGCGGGCCTGAAGCCGGGCGGCCAGCTCGCCGATCTCGTCCTCCAGGGCGGCGGGGGCGGTGCGGCGGCTGGTGACGATGGCCTGGTTGAGGCCGACGCCGAGCAGCAGCACGTCGGCGATCCGCTGGGTCCACTCGGACAGCGCCTCCAGCCGCTCGATCCGGTGGGTGTCCGGGCGGGTGGTGTCGAACAGCCAGGGCAGGCCGAAGACGGCCAGCGGCACCAGCAGCGCGGTCAGCGGGATGCCGGTGAACAGCCAGGCCAGTGGGCCGCCGACGAGCGCCAGCGGCAGCTGGATCCGGCGCAGCCGCACCATCCGCAGCGAGGCCGAGCCGGGGGCGCCGTACCAGAAGACGTGGGCGCGGCCGGCCAGCGGGTTCTCCCGGCGGGCGGGCCCGTCCCCGTCGTCGGGCTCGCTGCCGCGGGCCCAGGCCACCAGGGCGACCAGGCCGCCCGCGACCGCCAGCCCGCACAGGGCGAGGAGCAGCATCACCGCGCGCCACCGCCGATCCGCAGTTGCAGCGGGGTGGCCCAACTCCCGTAACGGGAGCCGAGCAAGGAGGCGTCGAAGCCGGCCCGGCGCAGGTCGTCCAGGCACTGCGGCGGGGTGTGCGGGACGGCGCGCGGCTCGCCGAGGTCCGGCCGGGGGCCGAAGACGGTGTTCAGCGCGGGCCGGCCGCTCTCGCCGAGGCCGGTGACCTCCAGGACGTGGGAGACGAAGCGGTGCCGGCGCCCGCCGACGGCGGTCTCGTCGACCATGCTGACGTGCACGATGAGGTCCAGGGCGTTGGCGGTGAGCCGATAGGCGAGCGCGTCGGTCATGTGCGAGCCGTACTCCAGGCAGAGTTCGGCGATCCGGTCGACCACCATGTGCGGACCACGCGCGTGCAGGGTGCACATCGAGCCGCCCTCGCCGTTGGTCATGACCCGCAGCATCGGGACGACCTCGCCGGAGCGGACCTCGCCGACGATGATCCGGGAGAGCGTCATCCGCAGCGCGGCCGGGATGAGGTCGCCGATGCTCAACTCCCCGGCCAGACGGCCCTCGACGCGCTCCCCGTTGCCTTCGCGGGCCTCCATCGGGACGACCTGGCGCAGGTGCCCGAGGGTGTGCAGCCACAGCTCGAACTCCGACTCCAGGGTGCCGATCCGCTCGTCCGGCGGGATCTCGGCGGCCATCGCGCGCAGCAGGCTGGTCTTGCCGACGCCCTGGGTGCCGGTGATCATCACGTTCTTCCTGGCCCGGATCGCGGCGGCCAGGAAGGCGGCCAAGGTGGTGTCCAGAGTGCCGAGTTCGACCATCTCGGGCAGCGTCGCGGAGGCCACCCGGTGGCGGCGGATCGCCACGTACGGGCGGGGCGTCACCTCGGTGAGCGCCTGGAGGCGCATGCCGCCCTCCAGGCGCAGCGCCAGCGTCGGACTGGCGGTGGAGAGGCTGCGTTCGCCTCCGCCGTGCTGCCGGGCCAGGTCCTGGAGCAGTTCGACCAGTTCGGCGTCGCTGTCGGCCACCGGCGGCACCTGGCGCAGGGGTTGGTGCACCTTGGAGACCCAGACGTCGTCGCAGCCGTTGATCAGGATGTTCTCGATCTCCGGGTCGTCCAGGTAGGGCTGGAGCCGGCCGGCCCGGAACAGCAGGTCGAAGACGGCCTCGGCGAGGGCGCGGTCCTGCTCCCGGGTGGGTGGGATGCCGTGGGTCTGCGCGTAGGCGTCGGACCAGCGGGCGACCGACTCCTCGATCAACGCCCGGCCGCGCTGGCGGCGGGTGGCGCGGTCCGGCTCTGAGCCGGAGGCGGTGGTCAACCGGGTGATCTGCTGGTGCAGTTCGGCCGCGACCTGGCGCTTCAGCTCGCGGGCGACCTGCGGGTCGACGGCCGGGCGGGTGGCGGCGCCGCGCACGTCCAGCGAGGGCAGCTGGGAGGGCACGGCGGTGGGCCCGGCGGCCTCACCGCCGGATGCTACGGGCTGGGGCGCGACCGGGCCGGGCCGGTACGCCTGCGGCTGCGGCTGGGCGGCGGCCGGTACGGGCGCGGCCCAGGGCAGGGCGGCCGGGTCGGCCGTCGGGTGCTGGTGCAGGGGGCTACCGCGCACGGAGCACCTCCCCGGGGTTGTACGGGTACCGGTCCTCGATCTGATCGTTCGTCACCATCGGTTGCTGCAGGCGGTACTGGCCTTCGTCCTCGGTCGGTCCAGCCGCCTGGACGTGCGCCGGGAACGGCGCCGGGGCTGCGGGCTGCGGCGCCAGCCCGGCGAGCGGTGCGACCGGTCCGGTGGTGATCACCGGTGGGGCGTAGGAGGGCGGCTCGGCCTCGCCTTGGCCGTGGGCCGGATGCGCGTGGGCGGGTTGGGCGTAGCCGAACTGTCCGTAGCCGGGCTGGGCGTAGCCGGGCTGGCCCTGCCCCTGGCCCGTCGGCCCGTAAGCGGGCTGCCCGTACGGTGCCGGACCGGGCGCCGACGACGCCTGCGGCACCGGAACGGACGGCGGCGCCACAGGCACGGCCACGGGCCCGGCTGCAGCAGGCCCCGGTCCACCCGGTGCCGAGAGCTGAGCGGCGGCTGCGGGCGCGACCGCCGGCGCGACCGCGGGCGCACCCGCAGGCGCCGCGTTCGGCGCGAGCCGCTGCCGCCGGCGCCGGACCAGCAGCTGGACCTCGTCCGCCGCCGACCGCGCGGTGCGCATCAGCTCCGAGCGGATGAACCGCCGGTCGGTGGTGTCCCCGCCGTCGGAGAGCACCCGCGCCGTGCGGGTGGCGTACGGCAGCACTCCGAGCAGCGGCAGGCCGAACTCGCGCGACACCTCCGCCCCCGAGTAGGGCCCCTCCGCGACCAGCAGCAGTCCGAGCGCGTCCGCCCCGGTCCCGGCCGCGGCCAGGTCCTCGCCGAGCGCGGCGAGCCGGGGGCGGGCCGCGCTCAGCCCGCGCAACGTGCTGCGGACCGTCACGGCCACGACGTCCGCGCGGCGGGCCAGCACCGCGCTCGTCCCGGTGGCGCCGGAGCGGCCGAGGTCGACGATGACGTCGTAGCCCTGCTGCTCGATGCCGTGCAGCAGTTCGGCGAGCGGCTCCCAGGTGTAGGCGAGGCCGGGTGCCTGGGCCGGGTCGGTGAGGCCGGGCAGCAGCAGCCGCTCGGCGTTGCCCTCGGGCGACAGGTCGATCAGCTGCTCCCAGATGGTCTGGGCGAGCAGCCCGCGCCGGTCGGCGACGGCCAGGTTGCGCAGCCCGTACACCGCCTCCACCCGGCCTTCCAGGGCACCGGCGAGCACCGCGCCGCCGTCCGGGTCGGCCTCGACCAGCAGGATCCGCCGGCCGGGCCGGAGCGGCCAGGCCAGCAGCAGGGCCAGGGCGGTGGTGGTGGCGCCGGGCGCGCCCGGGCCGCCGACCACCGCGATCACCGCCATCAGGCACCACCCGTTCCGGCCGGGGCCGCCGGCGCGCCGGCCCCTCCGGAGGGTGCCGTGCCGGTGGAGGCAGCGGAGGGCGCGGCCGAGGGGGAGGCCGGGGCCCCGGATCCGGCCGGACCGGATCCGCCCGCGGCGGACCCGCGCGGGGCCAGCAGCACCTGGATCCGCCCGCCGGCCACCCACTGGGCCAGCCGGGGCCCGTCCGCCGAGCCGACGGCCACGTCGATCACCTGGCTGCCGTCGGTGTCCACCCTGCCGACCGTGATGACCGTCGCGGCCAGCGAGTCGGGCCTGCCGTTGTCGGGGGTGTTGACCACGACGATCTGCACCCCGGGCTGGAGCCGGCTCGCGGGCAGCTGGGTGCGCTTGGCGGACACCCCGACCACGATCTGCCCCGGCTGTACGGTCTGGCCCTGCGCCAGGTCCGAACCGGTCAGCATGGAACCGCGCTTGAGGTCGGTGGCGGCCCGCATGCCGACGGCCTTGGAGCGGTCCTGGGCGGAGACCGGGTGCAGCGCCGGGTCGCCCGCGATCCGGGCCACCACCAGGTCGTCGTCGGTGATCACCTGCCCCCAGGGCACATCCCGGGCCAGCGCCAGCACCGCGACCCGCTGGCCGGTGCTGTTGTAGAGGGCGGCGCCGCCGAGCCCGCCAGCCGCGATCAGCGCGACCGCCATCGCCAGCACCGCGGGGCGCCGCCGCCGGAGCTGCCCAACGGCAAGTGGACCAAGGGCCGGGCGCGTGCGGCACCGCCCGTCCCCGGCCCCGGCCGCCGCCTCCAGCGCCCGGCTCCTGCTGCTCCGGCAGCGCCACGGAGACCGCGGCGCCGGCGGGTGTGCCGGATCCCGGCGTCGCGAATGTACGGTTCTCCACCGGGTTCCGCCCTTCCCTCGTTCGCTCTTCGGATCGTCAGTGGTCGAATCGTCGCCGTGGCGGCGTCAGTTGAGGACCTGCACCTCGGCGACCTTGACCGTGAAGGGTTCGCTGTCCTGCGGGGGCATCGAGATCGTGTACTTCTCCGGCTTCGGCCCCGTCACGACCACGTCGGCCACCCAGTGGGTGGAGACGGTGGCGGTGAAGGCGCCGTTCTGCTTGGTGCCCGAGCCGACCGTGAACTCGTAGCCGCAGTCGGGGGACGCGGTGCCGCCGTACTTGGGGTCGTACGGCGTCCCGGCCGTCGCGCACTCCTTGGTGCGGCCGTCGCCGAAGTCCCAGGTGGCACCGGTCAGTCGGGCCGTGACGGTGACGCTGACGCCGCCGGATGTCGCGTTCCCCGGCTTGGGCGGCGTCGCGTTCTCCGCCCAGAGCCACACCGGAGCCTTGACCACCGCCGTGCCGCTCGGCGCGACCCGGCCCACCGGCGCCGGGAGGTGGACCCGGTCCTTCGCCTCCTGCTTGAGCTCCGCCACGCTCTTCGCCCGCTGCCCGGTGGGCACGAAGACGAACTGGGCGCCGTCCTGGCCCCCGTTGGTCTGCGGACAGACCTTCGAGTAGATCGAACCGTCCGAGGGCTTGTTCGTGCCCCAGGCCGAGTCGTCCGCCGGGGGCTGCTTGTCCAGTTCGCGGTAGTAGCAGCCCTCGCCGCTGTCGAAGGAGCCCCACTGAGGGTCGTAGCACGCCCACTGCACGCCGTGGTAGCTGCACAGCTCCGGGCCGCCGTCCGATCCTCCGCCGTTTCCGCCGGGATTCGGGGTGGCGGTCGTTCCGCCGGAACCGGCGTGGGCGCAGATCACGTTGGGGAAACACTGTTCGGCGCCGCCACTCGGCGGTTCGTCCGCCGTCGCGGTCACCGCCGAGGTCAGCAACAAGCCGGCCGACAGGGATGCGACGGCCGCGAATCGTCCGGCCGGTTTCCGCGCGCTCAGCATGTCCGGTCCACCTCCCGAGTGAACTCGTAGATCAGCCAATGTGCTTGGAACCTGCGCAGGGAAGCGGTCGCGACGTACCGGTTCAAGCGCCCGCCCGGATCCTTCGCCGCCCCGGTGACGGCGTCGACCCGGTGCCAGTCCGAGAGATCGACGCAGTCCTCGATCACGGCGGTCTGCGGATCGGCTTTCAGATCAATCGCCTTCACCAGCGCGGAATTGCGCGGTGTTCCGGTCATCACCACTTTGGCGTCGTGGAGTTGGCGCAGCCCGACCAGGGTGTCGGACAGGGCGCGCCCGGAGGAGTACTGCGCCAGCGCCGAACCGTCCGAATCCGGACGCCCGAACGCCTCGGCCTGGGCCTGCCACCAGTCCTGATAGGTCTTCACGGCCAGCCGCCCCATGGCTCCCTCCGGGCCGTCGGTCGGCGCGATCGTGGCGTTTACCGAACCACCCGAAGGAGTTAACGGACCCACTCCCGCAACCGTGGGCGCGGGCGAACCGAGACGATCGACGGAACCACTCGCACCACCACTCGCACACCCGCCGAGCAGTAACACCAGAACCGCCCCGCCAGTCCCAACCGCCCCAGGGCGCAACACATTTCCGCGCTGTCGCATGGCCCCACCTCGTCGCGACCGAGCCGATCCGTGATCCACGGCCGCCAGGAGAATTCCGCCGTCCCGCCGATGTTTCCGCTGGGGATCGATTCTTCGCCAACCCACCCCATCACGGCAACACCTCAGGCCCCCTGACCTTACGCGGAAGGCGGTTCCGTCGGGGCGCTTTCCCGCCACAGGACGGCCAACAGTTCTTCGGAAAGCGACAATCCGGCCAATGCGCCCCGAACGGCGGCCCGATTGCGCATCAACAGGCGCCCGCCCTGCGGCGGAACGAGCAGGCGCGCGCCCGGCGCACCCGAACTACCGGGCGGATCTCCCCCGTCGAGCAGACCGGCCACGGCGGGCTGGAGGTCCGACGGGGCGACGGCCGCGGGGGCACCCGGGACGCCCTGCCGCAGGACGGTGGTGAGCGCCCGGCTGAACGAGCCCTCGTCACCCGGCAGTACGGCGCCCCGGCCGCGTCTGCCCGGGGCGTACCGGCCGATCCGGCCCCACAGCGGGACCCTGGAGTAGCTGAGCAGCTCGCCGGCGGTGTCCTCGCCGGTGCGCTCCAGCGCCGTCCAGGCGTCCCGGTCGGCCACCGCGTCGACCAGCAGCAGCGCCTCCTCCTGGTCGCCGTGCACCATCGCGCTGACCACCCAGTCCCAGGCCAGGCCCCGCCGGTAGGCGTTGTCGGGGGTGCTGCCGCCGGTGACCAGGGCGAGCCGGCGCCCGCGCGGGTCCGCCACCAACTGGCCGACCAGGCAGACCACCAGCCAGCGGCCGGGGTGCTGGGCGGCGGCGCGGACGGCGGTGAGCATCGCGTTGGCGTCCGCGTCCGGCGCCACGGCGCTCACCCGGCAGCCTGCGGCCCCGGTGTCGAAGCACATCCCGGGCAGCACCTCGGCCAGCAGCCGGGCGCCCGCCGGGGCGTGCGCCGAACCACCGAAGGCCCGGTCGGGCCCGCCGTCCGCCCCGATCACCACCAGATCGACTCCGCCGGCCATCCGTCCGCCCCCTCCTGCACCCGCCCCGCCACCGATCCCGCCACCGATTCAGCCATCGGTTCCGCCGCCGGGCAGGCTACCCCGCCGGGCGGCCGCCGACGGGGCTCCCGACCCGTCCGCCCAGGGACCATGGGCCCTATCGACGCACGCGCCGACCGAGGACGATCGAACGCATGGAGCGTGAGGACGGTGTGGAGACCCTGAGCGAGGCCGAGTGCCTGCGGCTGCTCAGCACCGTGCCCGTCGGGCGCGTGGTGTACACCGAGCACGCACTGCCGGCCGTCCTGCCGGTTTCCTTCGAGGTCCTGGACGGGCGGCTGGTGCTCGCCGTGCGCCGGGGAAGTGCCACCGCGCGCGGGCTCGACGGCACGGTGGTGGCCTTCCAGGCGGACCTGCTGGACCCGGTCACCCGCACCGGCTGGAGCGTGCTGGTGCACGGGCGGGCGGACGCGGTGAGGGACCCCGAGCAGGTACGCCGGGTGCTGCGGTCCGGGCTTCGCCCGTGGGTGGGGGACCCGGAGCCGCTGTTCGTCGCGCTGGTACCGGAGCTGGTCAGCGGCCGCCGGCTGTTCCCGACCGGGCAGGGTCCACTGGGCCAGGGGCCAGTGGGGCAGGGGGCCGCCGGGCGGCCGCTGCTGCGGCCCTGAACTGGCGCTTCGCGTTCCGCTCCTGACAGGTACCGGTGGGTAGGCATACGCTTCCCGCGTCCGGCCCCTCCGCGGGGCCCGTCCCCCTCCAGGAGCGCACCGTGACGACCTTCGCGTCCCTCGCCGAACTGACCGCCGCCGTCGGCACCGAACTGGGCACCAGCGAGTGGCACACCATCGACCAGCGGAAGATCGACCTCTTCGCCGAGGCCACCGGGGACCACCAGTGGATCCACGTCGACCCGGAGCGGGCGAAGGAGAGCCAGTTCGGCTCGACCATCGCGCACGGCTATCTGACCCAGTCGATGATCCCGGTGCTGGCCAAGGAGTGCTACGGCGTCGAGGGCGTGCGGATGGCACTGAACTACGGCTCGGACAAGGTGCGCTTCCCGGCCCCGGTGCCGGTGGGCACGGCGATCCGGGCCACGGCCGAACTGCTCTCGGCCACCGAGGTCCCGGGCGGGGTCCAGGCCGTGGTGCGGTTCACCATCACCAGTGAGCAGAGCACCAAGCCGCACTGCGTCGCCGAGGCGATCACCCGCTTCTACGCGTAGCGGCGCAGCGGCTGCGGCGGAGTGGCGCGGCGGAGTGGCGCGGCGCAGCGGCTGCGGCGGAGTCGCCACCGCGGCGACCGGGCAGGCATCGGGTACGCCGATTGCACCGTGCCGGGCCCTCCACCGGGTCCGAACGGCCCACGGCGAGTAACGTCCGACGAGATGGTTGTCGTACCCCAGCGGCCTCATGAGCCTCCGAGGTACGCGCCCCGGCCTGCCCGGTAGCCGTGACCGTCCCTGGAGGAGCCGTGCCCCGCCCCGCCCCGTGGTTCTCCCGTCTCGCCGGTCTGGCCTCGCAGTTCGCCCCGCCACCCGCCGGGAAACCCGCCTTCCCGGTCCGGGCCGTACCGGAACGGGCCGTCCCCGGCCTGGCCGGACTCCCCCGCGCCGCCTGGCACCGGGTCCGCACCGACGCCTTCGGGGCCGAGCCCAGGGGCGAACGGCTGGCCCGGATCCGCTGCTCGCCCCAGTTCGCCGACGGCGCCTTCCGCAACCCGGTGCCGACCCGCCGACTGGTCTACGAGCGGACCCCGCTGGAGATCACCCGCGCCCAGCTGAGCGCGGACAAGACCCGCCGGGCCCCGGCCGCCGCCGTGCCGGTGCACCGGCTGCTCCCGGTCGACCTGGCGGCCCCGCCGGCCTCCGGGCTGCGGCTCACCTGGCTCGGGCACGCCACCGTGCTCGCCGAGATCGGGGGACGGCGGATCCTGCTCGACCCGGTCTGGGGCGAGCGCTGCTCCCCGTTCGACTGGACCGGGCCCAAGCGGCTGCACCCGGTGCCGCTGCCGCTGTCCGAACTCGGGCCGGTGGACGTGGTGGTGATCTCGCACGACCACTACGACCACCTCGACATGCGCACCGTACGGGCCCTGATCGACCGCAGCGCGGTGTTCGCCGTACCGCTCGGGGTCGGGGCACACCTGGAGCACTGGGGAGTGCCCGCGCGGCGGATCGTCGAGCTGGACTGGTGGGAGTCGGCCGAGGTCACCGGGCTGACCTTGACCGCCACCCCGGCCCGGCACTACTGCAGCCGCGGTCCGCGCACCAGCGCGCTGTTCCTGTGGGCGTCCTGGGTGGTGGCGGGCGGCGGGCACCGGATCTTCCACAGCGGGGACACCGGGTACTTCCCCGGCTTCACGGAGATCGGTCGCCGGCTCGGCCCGTTCGACGCGACGATGGTGCAGGTCGGCGCGTACAGCGAGTTCTGGCCCGAGGTGCACATGACCCCGGAGGAGGGCGTGCAGGCGCACCTGGACCTGGGCGGACAGCTGATGCTGCCGATCCACTGGTGCACCTTCAACCTGGCGCTCCATCCCTGGGAGGAGCCCGCCGAACGCGTGGTCGCCGCCGCCCAGGCCCTCGGCGTCCACCTGGCCGTCCCCCGCCCGGGCAAGCCCTTCGAGCCCGTCGACCCACCGGCCCTGCGGCTGTGGTGGCGCGCCGTCGCGGCGAAGCCGCGCGGCATCGAACCGCTGGTCGCGGGGCGGCCGGAGGCGCGGGAACGGGTGACGGGTGTCAGCGAACAGATTTCAAACTCTGTCATCTGAAATCCGTTCGCTGAATTCTGTCATCTGTTATCTGTCGTCCGTTCGATGTCGCCGACGCTCGCAATGGAACACGTTCTATCCCCCTGGAGCGTTACCCAGGTCACACCACCGCACGGTTGGCTTCTGCCACTATGGGCCCGTGACCGACCTGACAGAACAGCAGAGGCCGACCGAACAGGCGCCCGACCCGGCCGCCCCGTTCGCCGAACTGCTGGCGATCGAGCAGCTGGACGAGAACACGTTCCGGGGCCACTGCCACGCCGGCGCCCCGATGCGCACCTTCGGTGGCCACGTCGCCGCCCAGGCCCTCGCCGCCGCCGGCCGCACCTGCGCCACGAAGCGCGCGGTGCACTCGCTGCACGGCTACTTCATGCTGCCCGGCGACCCGACCCGGCCGATCGACTACCAGGTCGAGCGGCTGCGCGAGGGCTTCACCTACACCACCCGCCGGGTCCGGGCGGTGCAGGAGCGGAACGAGATCTTCAACCTCACCGCCTCCTTCAAGCTCCCCGAGCCGACCGCCGGCGACCGCCACCGCGCGATGCCGCCGCTGCCCGGCCCGGAGTGCCTGCCCGACGCCTTCTCCCACCGGGACGAGGAACTGCGCGCCGCGGTCAGGAGCTCCGACGGCTTCCGCGACCTCGAACTGCGCTTCGTGCCGCCGGACGCCCCGGGCGTGCCGCCGGCCGTCCCCGGGATGCCTCAGCAGTTCGTCTGGCTGCGCATCGCCACCCCGCTGCCGGACACCGAGCCGCTGCTGCACACCTGCGCCCTCACCTACCTGTCCGACCTCACCCTGGCCTCCACCGCGGGCCTGCACGAACAGCCGAACTTCTTCCAGCGCACCGAGCCGCCCCGGCTGCTGATGACCTCACTGGACCACGCGATGTGGTTCCACCGCCCCTTCCGGGCCGACGAGTGGCTGCTGTTCGCCCAGCGCAGCCCGTCCGCCTCGGACGGCCGCGGCCTGGCGCTCGGCGAGTTCTACGACCGCGACGGCCGACTGGTGGCCTCGGCCGTCCAGGAGGCGCTGATCCGCAGGCTGCCGTAGCGCTCGCCGCCCCGGCGCTGCCACACCCCAACGCCCCGGCGCTCGCCGCCCCGGCGCTCCGACACCCCGACACCCCGGCGCTCCGACCGCCGCCCGAGGAGCTGCCGGGGCGCCCCGGCACGCCCCGGCAGCCCCCGGAGGAAGCCCGGTTGCCGCCGGGCGAACGGAAGGGGGCCGGTCGGCGTCATACTCCTGAGCGGCCCCGGCCCGTATCATGGTGCGGGTGACCAAGGTTGACCTGTCACCACGGCCGGTGGAGGCGATGTCTCCGCGTCAGCTCGAACGCCGCGAAAGCCTGATCGCGGCCGCGCTCGCCCTGGTGAACGAGATCGGCGTCGAGCGGCTGCAGATGAAGCAGGTCTGCGAGCGGTCCGGAGTCGCCCTGGGGACGGCGTACCGATACTTCTCCTCCAAGGACCACCTCCTGGCGGCGGCGATCGCCGAGTGGCACCGGCTGCTGCTGGCGGACCTGGTGGCCGAACTGCGGGGGCCGCGCGCCGGACTGGGGGCCACGGACCGGGCGGTGCGGTTCGTCCGGGGCGGGATGCGGGCTTACCAGCGCCAGCCCGAACTGGCCCGTCTGCGGGTGGCCGTCGCCGCCTCCACCGATCCCTTCGCCAGCGAGGCGCTGCAGGGCATGGCCCGGGCCGACAGCGCCGCCCTCCAGGCGGTGACGGCCGAGGTGCCGGCCGCCGCCAGCGAGCTGGTGCGGCACATCGTCGCGCACGCCTGGCAGGGCGAGCTGACCGCCTGGGTGACCGGCCGCACCACGCTCGGGGACGCCCGGCGGCGGCTGGAGGACGTGGTGCGGCTGGTGCTGACCCCGTACGAGACCCACTATCCGGCCCCGTACGAGGTCCAGTCCACCGGCTGAGCCGGATCGGGAGGCCCGTCGGGGGCTCAGCGGGGGCTCGCCTCAGGCTCTCACCGCGAGCTCTCGTCGGGAGCTCTCGTCGGGGGCTCTCAGACCACCGTCACCGGGTGCGCCACCACCGCGCCGAACAGGTAGCCCTCACGGTTGAAGGCCTCCCGTTCGGGCTGGGTGGCGCCCTGGCGGTCCGTCGCGCGGGCGCGCAGCTCGTAGCGGCCCGGCCTCTCGGGGCGCCAGACGGTGCTCCAGCGCGTCCAGTCACCGGCGCACGGCTCCTCGGCCAGCTCGGCCGTCCGCCAGCTCAGGCCGCCGTCGGTGCTCACCTCCACCTGCCGCACCGGTGCCGTGCCGGACCAGGACCGCCCGTGCAGCCGGTGCTCGCGGCCGGCCTCCAGCCGCGCGCCCTCGGCCAGTTCGAAGGCGGACTTGACCACCTGGGTGGTGAGCGCGGGCCCGCCGCCGGGCGGGTGACCCGGGCCGTACATCCGGTAGAAGACGGTGTTCCAGGGTGAGTGGAGCGGGTGGTCGGCGACCTCGATGCTGCCGACCCACTTGATCGAGGCGATGCCGACCCAGCCGGGCACCACCAGCCGCACCGGCGCGCCGTGGTCGGGGGTCAACGGCTCGTCGTTCATCTCGTACGCGAGCAGCGTGTCGTCCAGCGCCTTGGCGATCGGCAGCGGGCGGCGCACCGGGCCGTAGTCGGTGCCGTCGACGACGTAGTCCGGGTCCAGTCCGGTAGGCAGCACGTCGACCGCCGCGTCGGTCAGCCCGGCGGCCCGCAGCACCTCGGCCAGCCGGACGCCCCGCCAGCTCGCCGAGCCGATGCTGCCGAGCGTCCACGGCGTGCCGGGGGTGAGCCGGCCCTGCTGGCGGTGGAAGTAGCTGCGACCGTTGCCCGCGCACTCGATCAGCGCGTGGATGCCGGTGGCGGGCAGCGCCCGCAGGTCGTCCAGGGCGAACTCGACCGCCCGCTCCGGGGACGGGGCGCCGCGCAGGCCGCTGCCGAACAGTTTCAGCCGCCAGCCGACCGGGTCGATCAGCGGGGTGCTGGTGTGGTTGCGGACGAAGAACCGTTCCACCGGAACATGACGGCCGACGACGGCCTCGCCGTCGGCGTCGCGCAGCGACTCCCACCGCATCTCGGCGTTGGTGTCGCGCTGGACGAACCACTGGGCGGGCAGCGGCTTGACGATTCCGGGGATGTTGACGCTTTCGGGCACGGGGCCTGGCACCTCCTCGGCGGCCGCCCGGCCCGGGGCGAACACCGGAGCGGCCGACGCGGGCACGGTGAGCGCCCCGGCGGCGGAGCGCAGCGGTATCCGGACGGCACTGTCCGGATGGCGCTCCACGCCCCAGCGTAGGCGCTCCGGCGCTTTCCGTGACCAGGGCGAACCCCCGGGCTCTCCACTTGACCTTCTCACCGGTGTGAATCCCTAGCGTTCCCGGTGTCGGAATCGAGCCCCGGCCCAGCCGGGCGGCCCGTACGACCAGGCCACCGCACGGCCAGGCACCTGTACGACCAGGCCCGCCGTACGACCAGGAAACCCACGACCCGAGGAGCACCCGTGCCGTCCACCGTCCCCGCCCCCGCCGTCGCCCCGCTCGCCCGGATCGTCCAGGGCTCCGGCCCCGGCCTGCTGCTCGCCCACGGCGCCGGGGGCAGCGCCCGGGACAACTGGGGCCCGCTGCTGGCCGACCTGGCCGCGCACCGCACCGTCGTCGCCCCGGACTACCCCGGCTCCGGCGACAGCCCGTACGAGCCGGGCGAACCCACCCTGGACGAGTACGCCGACCGGCTGGTGGCCGCCGCCGACGAGGAGGGCCTCGACACCTTCGACCTGGCCGGCTTCTCGCTGGGCGCCGCCGTCGCCGTCCGGATCGCCAACCGCCACCCCGGGCGGGTCCGCTCGCTGCTCCTGATCGCGGGCGTGGCCGGCGGGTCGGCGCGGCAGAGCACCCTGACCGAGCTCATGGTCGGGCTCCGCGACCGGCCCGCCGAGCTGGCCGACCTGATGCTCACCGTCGTGCTCGGCCACAGCTGGGTGGACGCCCTGCCCGCGGACCAGCTCGCGGCGCTCCGCGAGGGGCTCAGGTCCCCGCTGCCGGCCGGGTTCCCGCAGCAGTTCCGGTTGGCCGCCCGGACCGACGTCCGCGCCGAGCTGGCCTCGATCGCCGTGCCCACCCTGGTCGTCGGGGCCGCCGAGGACATGCTCGTCCAGCCGTCCCAGCACCGCCTGCTGGCCGAGGGCATCCCGGGCGCCCGCTTCGTCGAACTCCCCTCCGGACACCTGCCGATGGTCGAGGCGCTGCCCCAACTGCGCGAAGTGGTCATGGAGTTCGTGAAGGGCTGAGCCGGGGAACCCGAACCCGGGCACCGGCCCGAGCGGGAACAGCCCCGCGGTGGACCGCGTTGACCCGATCATGCGCATCGGAGAACTCGCCCGCGTGACCGGGGTGTCCGCCCGCCTGCTCCGCTACTACGAGGAGCAGGGCCTGCTCCGGCCCGCGCGCACCGCGGCCGGCTACCGCGAGTACGGCGAGGAGGACACCGTACGGGTGTGGCAGATCCGCAGCCTGCTCGCGGCCGGTCTGCCCACCCGGATCATCGCCGGGATCCTGCCCTGCGCCACCGGCCCGGTGCCCGCCCTGACGGCCTGTCCGAACCTGCTCGCCACCCTGCGCGACGAACTCGCCGACCTGGACGCCCGGATCGAGGACCTCACCCGCAGCCGCCGGGTGCTCTCCCACTACCTGGCGACGGCGCACGCGCCGAGCGAGGAACAGGCGGCCTGACGGGACGCCGTACGGGACGCCGTACCGGTCGCCGTCGGCCTGGCCCTCGCCGGCCGCGGAGGGCCCCGCTGACCAGCGCATATGCCCCGCCCGCGGGTCGGGTGGGGCGTATGCGGCCAACCGACGCCCAACCCCCGTCCGGACTTCACCCGCGCGTACCGACCGTTCACACCGCCCTGGAAGCCTCCCTGTCATGAACGCCAGCACTCAGGCGCCCTACCAGGAACCGCGCTTCCCGCTCCCCCAGCGCCACCGCCGCCTTCTCGCCTGCACCGCCGTCCTCGCCTCCATCGCCCTGGGCACCCTCGGCGTCGGCGCGACCGTGGAGACCGTCCAGCACGGCCCGCTCGCCACCGCCACCGCCAGCAGGTAACCGCCACCTCCCGGCGCCCGGTCCGGGGTCCCGGCTAACCCCTGGCCCGGCTCGGCCCGCGGCCCCAGCCGAGCCGGGCCCGGCCTCCGCCGGCACCCCGGGCGAGCACCGCCGCCTCGCGAGGGCCGATCCGACCGTCGAGCACCTCGCCGACGACCTGTTGTACTACGCCGCTGCTGGTCGCCATGGTGGGACGGGAGCGCACCGGGCCACAGGGTCCCACTCGGCAGCCCGGCGAACCCCGTGCGGTCACGGCGCCAGCTGCACCGGCCGCGCGGGTCGGTGGTGGCGGCAGGTGCCGGGGCGGCGCGGAAGGTCGGGGCCGGGGCGGAGCGACGTGCCGGTGGCCAGGGGCGTCGCTAGGTGTGCGGGCCCTCGCGGGGCGGGGGCGGAGTCGGGGTCGTGGGGCGGGAGTGGCGGCCGGTGCCGGGGGTGGGGCGGAGGTCGGGGGCCGGGGCGTAGCGGGCGGCCGGGGGGCGGAGGAGCCAGGTGGCCCGGGGGGTCGGGGTGATCAGGCCGAGGCGGTGGAGGAGGTCGAGGGCGTCGCGGCGCAGGGCGGTGCGGTCGGCGAGGTAGCGGGCGGGGAGGTCGTGGTCGTCGGCGATGTCGCCGAGGACCCCGTCTATCAGCGCGTCGGGGATCGCTACGTCGCCGCCCGGGTCCTCACCCGGCAGCGGGCGGACCTCCTCGACCAGGCGTTCCACCAGCAGCAGGGCGGCCTGGGCGAGGGTGCCGGCACCGGGGAGGGCGAGGTCGGTGAGTTCGGCGGCCGGGTCGAGCAGGGCGACGCCCTCGGCACGCAGTTCGGCCTCCAGCCCGAGGAACTCGGCGAGCGCGGCCGGGCCGCTGAGCCGGTGCTCGCGCAGCCACTCGCGCTGGTCCTCGGGGAGGTCGGTGGTGAGGACGGCGGGCGTCTCGGCGAGGAGGCGGCGCACTGCGGTGCCGGGCTCGGCCTCGGCGGCGCGGCGGATGAGGTCGGCGGCGTCATCGGCGAGCGCGGGCGGGCCGGCCGGGACGGCGCGGGCGAGTTCGCGGTCGACGGTCAGGACGAAGGCGGTGTCGCCCGGGTCGGCGGGCAGTTCGCCGAGCACCTGCCAGTCGGCCAGTGCGGCGAGCGCCATGTCGAGGGACGCGTCAAGGGCCGCACCGAGGGACGTGTCGAGCGCCGCCGTGCCCGTCGGCGCCCCTTCCGCCGCGAGGTCGGGTGCGGCTGCCCGCATCGCCTGGACCAGTCTCCCGTACGGGAGTTGCTCGGGGGCGTCGACGAGCAGGGCCAGGGCGAGCGCGAGCCGGGCGTAGCCGGCCGGGGTGAACGGGGCGCCGGTGGCCGGGTGTTCGAGGCGGCGGGCGGCGCCGGGGCCGAGGCCTGCCTTGAAGAGCCGGGCGTGCCAGGGGCCGATGACGAGGCGGTAGCCGAGCAGGGTGTCGAAGCGTTCGGTGAGCCAGTCGCGGTGACGGCGGATCAGGGGGAAGCCGTCGGCGTGCGGGCCGGAGGCGGTGACCAGCGGGTGGGCGAGCAGCAGCCGGGCGGCGATGCGGCGTTCGGCGTCCGGGAGTTCCTCACCGGAACGATCCTGCACGTCACGGGGGGCATCCGGCAGTGCACGGCTGCGCTCCGGCCTGCGGTGCCTGCCGGGGCCGCCCTGCTTGGCGCCCGACCGGACGACGGGCAGTGCGGCGGCGTCTCGGCGGGCGCGGCGCAGGCCGCCGTCCGTCCGGGCCTCGCGGGCGCGCGGGACGGCGGCGTGGGCGGTCGGGCCGTGCCACCAGCTGACGGCGGGGTCGGCGGGGGCGGCGGCGGCGCCGAGGTGGCGGGCGGGGTAGAGGCCGAAGGAGGCGGTGCACAGGTCGTCCGCGGTGCCGGGGGTGGCGGCGGCGAACCAGTGGGCGAGCCGCAGCAGTCCCGGGTCGGGCGAGAGTCCTTCGGCGGAGGTCAGCGGGTCGTCAGCTCCGCTCCCGGCCACGGCCCCCACGGGGTCGGCCTCGCAGTCGCGTTCGACTTCGCCTTCGGCACCGCGCTCGACCGAGCGCTCGACCTCGCGTTCGGCTTCACGTACGGCGAGGACGGCGTCGGCGGTTCCCCGTCCTGCCCCGCCCGTGCGCCCGTCCGGTCTGCCGGCGGCCACCCGGGTGGCGCCGACCGCGTACTCCTGCTGCTCCATGTCGGGGTCAAGACTAGACGGTGGCCGGGTCACCCGCTGGCAGCAACCGTCCTCCTGAGGAAGTCTCCGCAGGAGCCCTCGAACCGGCCGCAGGCCCTCCGCTCTCCCGGCCCGGTCCGTCACGGCCCGTTCCCCGGGCGGGTTACGCACCGGTAACCCGGTCTTCCCCCGCCCGGTCGGCTCCCGTAGGGTCGGTTGGTCCCCCAGCCGAGCGACCTCGGAGGCATTCACCGCATGAGCATCCGTACGACCACCCGCGCCGCCGGCCTCGGCGGGCGCCTGCGCTCGGCCACCGGCCTGCTCGGCGGCTTCGCGGCCACCTCGGTGGCGCACCTGGGTTCGATCCTGTCCGGGGCCTCGGTGCTGCAGAACGCCACCAAGCCGGCCCTGATGCCGCTGCTGGCCGCGCACAGCGTGTCGGCGGCGACCACCGCCGGGCGCGAGGCGCCGAAGCTGCTGGCCCCGGCGCTGCTGGCGAGCGCCGGCGGGGACGTGCTGCTGCAGCTGAAGGACGACACCGCTTTCCTGGCCGGCATGGGCTCGTTCGCGGCCGCGCACGTCTGCTACGTCACGATGTTCGTCCAGCGCGGGGCGTTCACCGACCGCCGGCGCGCACTGGTGGTCGCGGCCGCGTACGCGACGGCCTGGGCGGGCCTGGTCGGTCAGCTCTGGCCGGACCTCGGGGAGTTGAAGGTCCCGGTGGCCGGGTACAGCCTGCTGCTCACCTCGACGGCCGTCACCTCGGCCGGGCTGGGCTGGCGAACCGGGCTGGGCGGGGCGCTGTTCCTGCTGTCCGACACGCTGATCGCCACCCAGCTGGCGAAGTGGCGCGAGCTTCCGGGGCATCAGTTCTGGATCATGGCGACGTACGTGCTGGCCCAGTACCTGCTGGCCAGCGGCATCCTCCGGCACGAGGAACGACAGGAGCTGCAGGAGCGACCTGCTTTCTGACGCGTCGAGGCGCCGCCGGTCCCGTCAGGATCCGGCGGCGCGTCGCGCGGGCGCGATGGGGACGGGGCCGCCGTCAGGCACTGCGCCTCCGAAGCAGCCAGAAGCCGCCGAGGCCGCCCGCGACCAGGGCCAGCCCTCCGGCCAGTTCCGCGGGGTCCGCCGCGACCGAGCCGCCGAGGCCGGTCTTCACCGCGCCGTGCGGGGCGACCTGCTGGCTGCCGACGCCGGACTGGCCGAGCGAGCCGGCCCACTCCCCGGCCGCCTTGCCCCAGTCGCCGAGGCCCTTGTCGGGGCCGGAGGCAGCGACGGTGGTGACGGTGACACCGGTGGAGAAGGCGGCGCCGTCCGGGCAGGTGCCGTCGACCTTGCTGTTGCCGTTGTGCTGGGAGGCCAGCCGGGCGGAGCCCGTGTGCTTGCCGTCGGACCCCAGGGTGAGGGTCGCGGGGCCGCCCTCGAAGGCGGCGGAGTGGGCGGTGACGGTCTTGGCGTCGGGCCTGTCCGACTTCTCGCAGGAGACCGTGACCGTCACGGTCTGGCCCGGTGCGGCCTGGGACGGGCTGACCGAGGCCGCGCCGTCCCTGGCTGCCGCGAGGGGGGCCGTCAGACCGGTCAGCACCGTCGCGCCGATCAGGGCGGCGGCGGCCGTACGCATGGGGCGCATGCCGAACCTCCGGGATTCTCGGGCGCAGCCGGGGACTCCCATGTCCACGTGGTGTTTCAACTGCACCCGGTCATTCACCGACGGTAGGCAGGGGCTCCGGGGGCGGCCACCGCTCAGGTCCGTTCGAGCGACGGCCCGTCACTTAGTGTGACCAGGGGTGGAGCCCTGTTGCCTCAGACGTCCAGGTCCACCACGACCGGGGCGTGGTCCGAGGTGCCCTTGCCCTTGCGGGCCTCGCGGTCCACGTAACTGTCGGTGACGGCGTCGACGAAGGGCTTGTTGCCGTAGGTGAGGTCGATCCGCATGCCCCGGTTCTTCGGGAAGGCCAGCTGACGGTAGTCCCAGTAGGTGTACGGGCGGTCGTACTTCAGCGGGCGCGGCACCACGTCGTGCAGACCGATCTCGCCGAGGGCCTCCAGCGCGGCGCGCTCGACCGGGGTGACGTGCGTGAGGCCCTCGAAGGCGGCGACGTCGAAGACGTCCTCGTCGGTGGGGGCGATGTTGAAGTCGCCGAGGACGGCGAAGGGGCGCGGACCGGCCGCGTCGGCGGCGGCGGCCTTGCGCAGCGCCTCGAGCCACTCCAGCTTGTAGCGGTAGTGGGCGTGGTCGACCTCGCGGCCGTTGGGCACGTAGACCGACCAGACCCGGACCGGGCCGCAGGTGGCGGCGATGGCCCGCGGCTCGACGTCGGGCAGCAGGGCGCCGTCGGCCAGGTAGCCGGGCTGGCCGGGCAGGTCGCGCACGACGTCCTCCAGGCCGAGCCGGGAGACGATCGCGACGCCGTTCCACCGGCCGGTGCCGTGCGCGGCCGTCTCGTAGCCGAGCTCCCGGACCTGCTCGTACGGGAAGGCGTCGGCCGCGCACTTGAGCTCCTGGAGGCAGAGCACGTCGGGCCTGGCGCTCTCCAGCCACTCCAGGAGCTTGGGCAGCCGCGCGGTGACGGAGTTGATGTTCCAGGTGGCGATGCGGACGGTCACGGCGGGCGGCCTTCCCGGTGGTTCGGTCGGTACGGACGGGGGTGGGCCCGCCCCGGAGGGAGGCCCACCCCGAACATACCGCCCGGCGCCGACAACCCGGCCCGGTCAGCCTCCGGGACGGGCGCCCGCCCGGGTCAGCGCGAGCCTGCGGGCCGGACCACCGCGGCCGAGCCGCCGCCGCGCCGCACCGGTTCGGCGGCGGCGACCCAGCGGCCGTCCGGCAGCCGTTCCACCCCGGTGGCGGCGCCGATCTCGCCGCCGTTGGCGAACCGGTGCCCGAGGGCCTCCAGCCCGGCCCGTTCCGGCAGCGCCAGGAAGCCCTGCTCGGCCTGGGTGACGGCGGTGTTGCGCTGGCTGGCGCGCGGCGCGGCGATGGCCTGCTCCAGGCTCAGCCCCCGGTCGAGACGCCCGAGCAGCACCTGGAGGGTGGTGGTGATGATGGTCGCGCCGCCAGGGCTGCCGGTGGCCAGCAGCGGCTCACCGTCGCGCAGCACGACGGTCGGGGACATCGAGGAGCGCGGCCGCTTGCCCGGACCGGGCAGGTTGGGGTCGGGGACTCCGGCGGTGAGCGGTGCGAAGTCGAAGTCGGTCAGCTCGTTGTTGAGCAGGAAGCCCCGGCCGGGGACGGTGATGCCGCTGCCGCCGGTCTGCTCGATGGTGAGGGTGTAGGAGACGACGTTGCCCCAGCGGTCCGCCACCGTGAGGTGGGTGGTGTTGGGGCCCTCGTACGGCTCGGCGACGGCCTGGCCGGTGTCGGCGCAGTCGGCCGGGTGGCGCGGGTCGCCGGGGGCGAGCGGGCTGCTGAGGGCGTGGTCCGGGCTGATCAGGCAGGCCCGGGAGGCGGCGTAGCGCTCGGAGAGCAGCTGCTTGGTGGGGACGTCGTTGAAGCTCGGGTCGCCGACCCAGCGGTTGCGGTCGGCGAAGGCGATCCGCGAGGCCTCCAGGAAGTGGTGGTAGTACTGCGTGCTGCTGTAGTCCGAGAGTTCGCCGTCCTCCAGGATGTTGAGCGCCTCGCCGACGGTGGTGCCGCCGGAGCTGGAAGGGGCCATCGAGTAGACGTCGTAGTCGCGGTAGGCGACGTGGGTGGGCGCCTGGCGGCGGACCTGGTAGGCGGCCAGGTCGGCGGTGTCGACCTTTCCGGGGCGGGCGTTGCGGCCGGAGGCCGGGTCGACCGGCGGGTGCTGCAGGGTGTTGACGATGTCCCGGGCCAACTCGCCCTGGTAGAAGGCCTTCACGCCGTCCTTGGCGAGCAGCTTGTAGGTCGCGGCGAGGTCGGGGTTGCGCAGGACGGAGCCGACCTCCGGGGGCTTGCCGTTCGGCAGGTAGATCTTGGCGGTGGCCGGGAAGTCCTTGAACCGGCCGTAGTTGTCGGCGGTCTGGCCGCGGAAGGTGTCGTCGACGACGAAGCCGTTCTCGGCGATCCGCTCGGCGGGTGCCAGGGCCTGGGCGAGCGAGCGGGTGCCCCACTGGCGCAGGGCGGAGTCCCAGGTGGCGGGGGTGCCGGGGACGCCGACGGACAGGCCGCTGGTCACGGCGTCGGCGAAGGCGAGCGGCTTGCCGTCCTCCAGGAACAGTCCGCTGTCGGCGGTGTGGCCGGCCACCTCCCGGCCGTCGACGGTGTGCACCTGTCCGGTGGCGTGGTCGTAGTAGACGAAGTACCCGCCGCCGCCGATCCCGGAGGAGTACGGCTCGGTCACCCCGAGCGCCGCGGCGACGGCCACCGCCGCGTCCACCGCGTTCCCGCCCTTGCGCAGCACCTCGATCCCGGCGGCGGTGGCGTCCGCGTCCACGGACGCCACCGCCCCACCCCACCCCACCGCCTCCGGTGCCTTAGTCGGCGGTGCCGCGGCGCCGGCGGGACCGGTGGTGGCCCAGACCAGTGCGGTGGCGAGCAGCAGTGGTGGCGCGAGACGGGTCAGAGCCCTCATCCGAGTCCTCCTGATTCGACGTCAACTCACCAGTTGTTCCACAGGAGCGACAATCCGACAACCACACCGCATCGCTACCCATGGGTAGTTGACGTACCGACAGGCCAGGACAATCGGAGGTCACGTTCCGGATTCGGTTCCGCACGATTCGGAACGTCTCTTTATGCGATCTGTATACGGTGTGAGGGTTCGCCACGTCCCCACCACGAGAAGGACCCGGCTCCCCCGTGTATCCGCCACCACCCCCGCCCCCGCCCTCCCAGCCACCGGCGGTTCCGCCGCTCCGCCCCTGGTGGCAGCGCCGCGGGGTGCACGCCGCCAGCTTCCTGGTCTTCCCGGTCGCGGCCTTCGCGATCGCCTGGACCTGGCGGCCCCGACCGCTCTGGCGCAGGCTCATCAGCACGGTCGTCGCGGCGTTCTGCAGCCTGGTGTGGCTCGGCGCGCTGGTCGGCCCCCAGCCGGCCACCACCGCACCCACCCCCGCACCGGTCGCGGCGACGACCGGCCCGTCCGCCGGCCTGACGCCCACCGCCACGCCGACGCCCGCCCCGGACCCGACACCGACGGCAACGCCGACGCCGGCCGAGACGCCGCCGGCCACCACCGCACCGGAACCGCCCGCCCCGACCCAGGCCCCGCAGAACCACACCGAGCCACCGGCCCCGACCGCGCCCAGGCCCACGCCGCACCCCACCGCCCGGCCGGCCGATCCGGGCGGCGGCGGAAACACGGGCGGCGGGAGCGGCTCGTCCACCGGCAGCGGTGGCGGGAGCGGCTCGGGCGGGTCCGGCACGGGAGGCTCGTCCGGCTCGGGGGGTTCGACCTCCGGCGGGTCGGGCTCCGGAGGCGGGTCCGACGCCGGTGGGTCCGGTTCGGCAGGCGGGTCCGCCGGAACCGTCCACCCGGGCGCCTTCTGCTCCCCGGCCGGCGCGACCGGCGTCACCACGAAGGGCACCCCGATGGTCTGCGGCCCCGGCACCGACGGGCGGGACCGCTGGAAGTCGGCGGGCTGACGACTGAGGACTTTCAGATGACAGATTTCAGCGAACAGATGACGTCATCTGTTCGCTGAAATCTGTCAGTTGTCATCCGCGCCCGGCCGCCGCCCGGCGCCCCACCGCTACAGCGCGCTGCGCTCCACCCGTCGCCGCTTGATGGTCCGGAACCGCCGCGCCACCTGGCGGGCCAGGTCGGCGGCGCCGACCAGGCCTGCCTCGTTGCCGAGGGCGGCGTGGACGATGGTGGCCTCCGGCCGGAAGCCGCGGCCGGTCAGGGTGCGCCGGAAGGTGTCCCGGGCCGGGCCGAGGAGGAGGTCGCCGGCCTCGGAGACACCACCGCCGATGACGAAGCGCCCCGGGTCGAGGCCGGCGGCGAGGTTGGCGATGCCGACGCCGAGCCAGGTGCCGACCTCGTAGAGCAGCTCGACGGCGGTCGGGTCCCCGTCCTGGGCGGCCTCGGTGACCAGCGGACCGGTGATGCCCTCGACCGTCCCCCCGGCCCGGGCGAGCAGCGGCTGCACCACCGGGGACTCCTCGGCGACCAGTTCGCGGGCGTCCCGCACCAGCGCGTTGCCGGAGGAGTACTGCTCCCAGCAGCCGCGGTTGCCGCACGGGCAGCGGTGCCCGCCGGGCACCACCTGCATGTGCCCGAACTCGCCCGCCAGGCCGTACTTCCCGCGGTCGACGTAGCCGTCCCGGACGACCGCGCCGCCGATGCCGGTGCCCAGGGTGAGCATCACCATGTGGTCCTCGCCCCGCCCGGCGCCGAAGCGCCACTCGGCCCAGGCGGCGGCGTTGGCGTCGTTCTCCACGATCACCGGGAAGCGCAGCCGCTCGCTGAGCGCCTGCTGGAGCGGCTCGTTGCGCCAGTTGAGGTGCGGGGCGAAGAGTACCCGGGAGCGGTCGGCGTCGACCCAGCCGGCCGCGCCGATGCCGACCGCATGGACGTCGTGCCGGTCGGCGAGCTGCAGCACCAGCTCGACGATGACGTCCTCGACGACCTTGGCGCTCTTGCTCTTGTGCGGGGTGTCGGTGCGCAGCTTCTCCAGCACCTTGCCCTCGCCGTCGACCACCCCCGCGACCACCTTGGTGCCGCCGATGTCGACACCGATGGTGGGCAGCCGCAGTATCCCCGCGGGCAGGGCGCGGCGGCGGCGCTCGGCGCGCGGGCCGAGGCCCAGCAGGGTGGGCAGGACGGCCGGCCGGGTGGTGCCTTGGGGGCTGGTCACGGCTGCGGACGCTCCTCACGGGTCTCGCGGGTCTCACGGGAAACAGGGGGCTCGAGCGGGTCGGCGACGGACGGCCGGGCCAGCTCGTGCGAGAGCTCGGCGAGGTCGGAGCCGCCGGCCATCTCGGTGGTGAGCTGTTCCAGGCCGATCTCGGCGCGCGGGTGGCTGCCGGCCATCCGCCCCCGCTTGAGCAGGGTGAAGTGGTCGCCGACGAGGTGGGCGTGGTGCGGGTTGTGGGTGATCAGGACGACTCCGAGCCCGGCGTCGCGGGCCGCGGTGACGTACTTGAGCACCACCCCGGACTGCTTGACGCCGAGCGCCGCGGTGGGCTCGTCCAGGATGAGCACCTTGGCGCCGAAGTGCACGGCGCGGGCGATCGCCACGCACTGGCGTTGCCCGCCGGAGAGGGTACCGATCGGCCGGTCGACGTCGTGCAGGTCGATGCCCATCCTGGCGAGCGCCTCACGGGTGGTGGCGCGCATGCCGTCGGCGGCGAGCCGCAGGCCGCCCCAGCGGCGCATGCCGCGTTCGGAGCCGAGGAAGAAGTTGCGCCACACCGGCATCAGCGGCACGACGGCCAGGTCCTGGTAGACGGTGGCGATGCCGAGGTCCAGGGCCTGGCGCGGGGAGTCGAACCGGACCTCCTCGCCGCCGACGGTGTAGGTGCCCTCGTCGTGCTGGTGCAGTCCCGCGATGATCTTGATCAGGGTGGACTTGCCGGCCCCGTTGTCGCCGAGCACGCAGCTGATCTCGCCGGCCCGCAGGGTCAGCGAGACGTCCTCCAGGGCCCGGACCGTCCCGTAGGACTTGCCGACGCCGACCAGGGAGAGGAGTTCGCCGCCCGGGGAGAGTGCGTCGTTCATCGCGGCCCCCGTTCGGCCCGGCGCTTGACGTAGGCGTTGAGCAGCGCGGCCAGCAGCAGCATCGCGCCGAGGAAGAACTTGAACCAGTCCGGGTTCCACTGGGCGTAGATGATCCCCTTGCTGGCCATGCCGAAGATCAGCGCGCCGAGCGCGGAGCCGACCACCGAGCCGTAGCCGCCGGTGATCAGACAGCCGCCGATGACGGCCGCGACGATGTAGATCAGCTCGTTCCCGACGCCCTCGCCGGACTGCACGGTGTCGAAGGAGAACAGCAGGTGCTGCCCGAGCACCCAGGCGCCGAAGCCGACGCCCAGGTAGAGCACGGTCTTGGTCCGGGCGACCGGCACGCCGACCGCGCGGGCGGCGGACGCGTCACCGCCGACGGCGAAGACCCAGTTGCCGAAGCGGGTGCGCAGCAGCACCCAGCTGCCGACCGCGAGCAGGCCGAGCCACCACCAGACGGTGGCCTTGACCGTCAGCCCGCCGATGTTCACCTCGGAGGCGAACAGCAGTCGGCAGGTCTCGAAGCCCTGCATGTCCGCGATCGACTTGGTGGAGACCGTCCCGGAGACGGCCTTGGTGACGCCGAGGTTGGCGCCGGTCAGCATCAGGAAGGTGCCCAGGGTGACGATGAAGCTGGGCAGCTTGGTGCGGCCGAGCATCCAGCCGTTGAACCAGCCGACCGCCAGCGTGGTCGCCAGCGAGACCAGGACGCCGACCCAGGTGACGGCGGTGAACTGGTACGAGACCATCGAGGAGGTCAGCGCGGCCGTGGTGACCAGCACTCCGGCCG
The DNA here is from genome assembly GCF_001188955.3 of Kitasatospora aureofaciens. Lineage (GTDB taxonomy): Bacteria > Actinomycetota > Actinomycetes > Streptomycetales > Streptomycetaceae > Kitasatospora > Kitasatospora aureofaciens. The sequence continues at coordinate 166,434 of NZ_JPRF03000013.1, forward strand.
ACAGGTCGAACTCGCCGCCGATCATCAGCAGTGAGACCGGCACGGCCATGATCCCGATGGTGGAGGCCGCGTAGAGGACGGTGCCCAGCGAGGAGACCCGCAGGAAGGGCTCGGCAGCGGCGGCGAAGACCGCGAACACCGCCACGGCGGCGATCAGCGAGCCCAGTTCGGGGCGGGCGAGGAGCCGCCGCAGGGCCGCCGGGCGGTCCTGGACGAGCAGGTCGGGGGTGGTCGAGGCGCTCACCTGGTCCCCCTCGCGACGTACTCGGCGAGCGCGTCGGCGTTGTCCTTGGTCAGGATCTGCGGGCCGGTCGCGACGGGCTTGCCGCCGCCGAGCATGTCCAGGTTCGACTTGTACAGCCACAGCAGGTCGACGCCCTCGTAGCCCTGGAGGTAGGGCTGCTGGTCGACGGCGAAGCCGACGGTGCCGGACTTGAGCCCGGCCACCACCTGCGGTCCCAGGTCGAAGGTGTCCAGCTCGACGCCGCGGTGGGCGTCCTGGACGGCCTGCATCCCGGTGGCAGCCATCGGGCCGGAGAGGGTGAGCACGGTGTCGATGGAGGGGTCGGCCTGGAGCTTGGCGGAGATCGCGGCCCGGGCGTCGGGCATGTCGGTGCCGTTGACGTAGAGCACCTGGAAGCTGCCGCCGGCCTTGGACTGGGCGCCCGAGCAGCGCTCCTCCTGGCCGACGTTGCCCTGCTCGTGGATCACGCAGAGCACGTTCCTGCGGCCGCGGGAGGCCAGCTCCGCCCCGGCCGCCTGACCGGCCGCCGACTCGTCCTGACCGATGTGGGTCAGTGCACCGAACTTCGCGGAGAACTCCTGACCGGAGTTGATCGTGATCACCGGGATGCCGGCCGCCCTGGCCTTGCCGAGGACGTCGGCCATCGCGTCGCCCTTGGCGAGGGTGACCAGCAGGCCGTCGACCTTCTGGTCGATGGCGGCCTGGACGAGCTGGACCTGGTTCTGGGTCTGCGCGTCGTTGGAGTACAGGAAGGTGATGTTGTCCTTGGCGGCGGCCTGCTCGGCGCCCTTGCGCACGCTGTCCCAGAAGGCGTCCCCGGGGCCCGCGTGGGTCACCATGGCGACCTTCCAGCGCGGGGTGGTGACGGCGCTGCCACCGGCGGCCACGGCCTTGGCGCGGGCCTCCTCGGCGCGTCTGCCTCCGGTACTGCTGCAACCGGCCGCGGTGACCGCGAGGGCCAGGACGGCGCACACGGGCCAGAAGCGGCGGGACGGGCGAAAGCGGGTTGTGCTCATCCCCATAGTCTCTCTGGCCCGGCTGCGCGGGATCGCACCGCCTCGCCCGGCGGCGCGCACGGGCCGGGAGGTAAGGTGCCCCGGGGGACCTTCCTGGAAGTTCGCTGAACATCTGGTCCGGAGCACCGCCGTCCGGGTGACAGACTAGGCGCCGACCCGAAGCAGGAACAGCTCGGAAACGTGATGTTCCTCTCAGGTTCCGCACAGATTCGGACGGCAACCGATCATCGGTTCCCAGCCGTCTGATGCCATTGACGTGCGTTCGGGCGCCTGGGGCCCGAGCGGCGAGCGACCCGGATACGAGAACTCGATGGAACTGACAGGTACGCCATTCTTCATCCTCACCGTCGTCCTTGTGCCGGTGTCCATCACGGTGGCGCTGCTGTTCTGGGGGAAGGTGCGCGGCCCGCAGCCCGTGCGCACTCTCTCCCGGATCGTCATGATCATGTTCTGTCAGGTCACGGCCGTGCTGATGGTCTTCGTGATGGTGAACAACGCGAACCTGATCTACGGCAACTGGGACGACCTGCTCGGGACCGGTGACCACGTCCGCGCGGTGCCCTCGGTGCCGCCGGCGGACCCGGCGGGCAACGGCCAGTCCGGCGACGCCGCCAAGCAGCCCCCGAAGGTGCTGCAGAAGTTCGGCGGGGTGAACGACCCGGCGGTGCCCGGCGACGTCCAGAAGACCGAGCTCAAGGGCCAGGTGTCGGGCGTCGACGGCGAGGTTCTGGTGTGGCTGCCGCCGCAGTACAACGACCCGGCGTTCAAGGACAAGAAGTTCCCGGTGGTCGAGCTGATCCCGGGCTACCCGGGCTCCTCCTCCACCTGGTACGGCACCCTCAAGGTCTCCGAGCAGCTCAAGCCGCTGATGCAGCAGGGCAAGGTCGCGCCGTTCATCCTGGTCTCGCCGCGCACCCTGCTGCTGGGCAGCCACCAGGACGCGGGCTGCACCGACATCCCGGGCAAGATCAACGCGGACGCCTGGATCACCCGCGACGTCCCGCAGATGGTGATGGACAACTTCCGCGCCGACCCGTCCGCGGACCGCTGGGCGATCGCCGGCTACTCGGCCGGCGCCCACTGCGCGGCCAAGCTGTCGCTGGCCCACCCCAACCGCTACCGGGCCGGCATCGCGATGTCCGGCTACAACGACCCGGCGGTCGAGCCCGACTCGCTGGTCGGCAAGGACGCGAAGCTGCGCGAGGCCAGCAACCCGGTCAACATCCTCAAGTCCGCCCAGCAGCCGCCGAAGGTCGCCCTGCTCGTCAGCGGCGCCAAGGGCGACGGCTACGAGGACGGTCAGGCGATCGCCGCCGTGGCCAAGGAGCCGACCAAGGTCCAGGTCGAGGAGAGCACCGGCCCGCACACCACCGACATGTGGAAGCGGATGGTCCCGAGCGCCTTCGAGTGGCTGACCGGGATCATCCCGGTGCAGTGACCGGCCGTCACGACCGACCGGCCGTCACGACCGACCGGTGGTCAGACCGACCGGTGGTCAGACCGACCGGTGGTCAGACCCGTCGGCACGGCCGAGGGCCCGCCGCGAGCGTTGGCGGCGGGCCCTCGGCCGTTTTCGGTTCTCCCGGCGATTTCCCAGGAACCGATCGGACACGGTCAGGATCGACCGGGGCCCGACCGGGACTGCCAGAAGGCGGTCAGTCCACCGATCAGGCCGACGATCAGACCGGCGACAAGACCGGCGATCGGTCCACCGGTCAGGCCAGTTCCAGCGCCAGGTAGAAGTCCACCCGGTCCTCCAGCCGGGAAAGGTCCCGCCCGGTCAGCTCCTCGATCCGGCCGATCCGGTAGCGCAGGGTGTTGACGTGGACGTGCAGCTGCCCGGCGCAGCGGGTCCACGAGCCGTCCGAGCGCAGGAAGGCCTCCAGGGTGCGGACCAGGTCCGCCTGGTGCTCGATGTCGTACGCGATCACCTTGTCCAGCAGCCTGCTGCGGAAGGCGCGGCGGACCTCGTCCGGGACGGCGGCCAGCAGCAGCACGTGCGAGGCCAGTTCCTCGGGACCGGCCACGCAGACCCGGCCGACCCGGGCGGCGGCGATCCGGCGGGCGTGCCGGGCCTCCTCCAGGGCGCCGCGCAGGCCGCCGGCCTCGGAGGCGGGGGCGGAGACGCCGAGGGTGATCCGGCCCTCCGAGCCGAGCCCGGCCTCCAGCGGGGCGAGCAGTTCGCGCAGGGTGTCGGCGGGCACCGGGGTGTCCAGCGCAGGCAGCACCACCACGGCGCCGTTGCCCGCCCCGGCGACCAGGGCGCGGTCGGAGGTGCCGCCGAGCGCCTCCTCCAGGACGGCCCGTACCGTGCCCTCCGGCAGGCCGGTGCCCTCCGCGCTGAGCACCAGCCAGGAGGATTCCTGTGCCTGGGACTTGGGCTCGGGGCTCTCGTAGCGGGCGGCCATCGCCGAGGAGGCGTACAGGGTGCGGCTGATCTCGCCCGGGTCGGCGTCGCGGCGCAGCAGGGCGAGCAGTTCGTCGGCCAGTCGGCGGCGCAGCCGGCGGCCCTCGTCGCGGCGGTGGCGCTCGGCGGCGACCAGACGGGCCAGGTTCTCGGCGAGCTGCTGGCGCTTGGTGGTCCACTCGGTGACGTCACCGGCCACCGCGAGCACCCAGTCGGCCAGCAGCGCACCGGTCTGCGGCGCCTCGGGCCCGGCGGAGGCGCCGGCGGAGGCGCCGGCGGGCAGCAGCGAGTAGGCGCCTCCGGCCAGCCGGGCCCGGTGCGGGGGGCGGCGGCGCTGGCGCTGGGCGGCGAGGTGAGCGCGGACCAGCTGGTCGCGGTCCTCGGCGGTGAGCCGGTCGGCCGGGCCGGCGATCACCGCGCCGGTGGGGGCGAGCACCCAGCAGTCCAGGTCGAGGTCGCCGCCCAGCAGGTCCAGCACGGCGTCCAGTCCGCCGCCGCCGGCCGCCGACACCAGCAGCCGGTGGCGGTCGACCAGGGCGGCGAGGTCGGCGGCGCGGTCGGCGGAGACCTGACGGCCGATGAACTCGGTGACGGTGCCGAAGGCGATGTCGTCGGGGACGGCCAGCAGCGGCATCCGGTGCCGGCGGCAGGCCTCGACCAGGTCCTCGGGCACCGGGCCGACCTCGGCCTCGCCGGCCGCCAGGGCGACCGCGCCGCCGGCCGCGATGGTCCGGACGAACCGTTCGGAGTCGGCCGGGCCGCCGCGCCAGAGCATGCCGGTGAGCACCAGCTCGCCGCCGTGCAGGTAGCGGCCGGGGTCGTGCAGGTCCGTGGTCATCACACCGCTGACCTGCCGGTCCAGCTCCTCCTCGGCCGCGAGCAGGCGCAGTCGTGGGGCGCCGGGGGCGAGCAGGTCACGGACACGCATCCGCGGACTCCTTACGGGGGGTTGGACCAGGGGGTGGAACGGGGAAGGGGGCCGGATCGAGGGGGTGGGGTGGCCGGACACGCGGTCCGGGGGTGACAGTGTGCCCGAACATCCGTGCTCGGCGTTACGTACCAGCGGCTCACCGGGTCCCGGGGCCGTAGCCCGCGAATCACGGCCGGATTACGGTCGTAGGTAGCACCCGGCCAACACCTGGGCTGCGGGATTCTCCTGCTTAGAGGAACGTACAGGATGCCGGGCGGGCTCACAGCCGGGGCTTCATGCCATCGGTGACTGCCAGTGGCCCCGGTCACAGGGGTTCACTGGGCGACACGCCGCCGGACACCCGGTCGGCGAACACTTGAGGAGACACCCGCATGGAGTTCCTTCGGCCCGCCACCTGGGACGAGGCTCTCGCGGCGAAGGCTGAGTACCCGACCGCGTTGCCCATCGCGGGCGGCACGGACGTCATGGTCGAGCTGAACTTCGACGTGCACCGGCCATCCGCGATTCTCGACCTGAACCGCGTCACCGAGCTCACCGAATGGACGAACGACGGCAGCGTCGTCCGGCTCGGCGCCTCCGTCCCGTACGCCCGGATCATCTCGGAGCTGTCCGGGCCGCTGCCCGGGCTCGCACTGGCGGCCCACACCGTCGGCTCACCGCAGATCCGCAACCGCGGCGGCGTCGGCGGCAACCTGGGCGCGGCCTCCCCGGCCGGTGACTCCCACCCGGCGCTGCTGGCGGCCGGACGGGACGTCCACGTCGAGGCGGCCTCGGTGCGCGGCACCCGGCTGATCCCGATCGACGAGTTCTACGTCGGGGTCAAGCGCAACTGCCTGGAGGCCGACGAGCTGATCCGGGCCGTGCACGTGCCGGTCGCGGACGGCCCGCAGCAGTTCTCGAAGATCGGCACCCGCAACGCGATGGTGATCGCGGTGTGCGCCTTCGGCTTCGCCCTGCACCCGAAGAACGGGACCGTGGGCACCGGTATCGGTTCGGCTGCCCCCACGCCGCGCCGCGCCGTCGAGGCCGAGGAGTACCTCCAGGGTGTGCTCGCCGAGCGCGGGCTCTGGGAGAGCGGGGAGCTGCTGGGCACCGAGGTGGTCCAGCGCTTCGGCGAGCTGGTGAAGGCCGCCGCCTCCCCGATCGACGACGTCCGGGGCACCGCCGACTACCGGCGGCACGCGCTGGCCGTGATGGCCCGCCGCACCCTCACCTGGTGTTGGAACGACTACGGCAAGCAGATCAGGAGCGCGGCATGAGGGTCACGTTCACCGCCAACGGCAAGCCCGTCGAGGCAGACGACGTCTGGGAGGGCGAGAGCCTGCTCTACGTGCTGCGCGAGCGCGTCGGCCTGCCGGGCTCGAAGAACGCCTGTGAGCAGGGCGAGTGCGGTTCCTGCACCGTCTACCTGGACGGCGTGCCGGTCTGCTCCTGCCTGGTCGCGGCCGGCCAGGTGCAGGACCGCGAGGTGCGCACGGTCGAGGGCCTGGCCGAGGAAACCGGCGAGCTGGGCCTGGTCCAGCAGGCCTTCGTCGACGCCGGGGCCGTCCAGTGCGGCTTCTGCACCCCCGGCCTGCTCGTGCAGACCGACGCCCTGCTGGAGAAGGACACCCAGCCGAGCGACAACGACATCCGCGAGGCGCTGTCGGGCAACCTGTGCCGCTGCACCGGCTACGAGAAGATCATGGACGCGGTGCGGCTCGCCTCGGCCCGCAAGTGCGCCGGGGAGGTTTCCTGATGGCTACGCGGACCATCCAGGGTCAGAAGAACCTGCAGAACATCAACCAGGCCTCCAAGGACGGCATCGGCGGCTCGCCGCTGCGCCCGGACGGCAACCTCAAGGTCAGGGGCGAGTTCGCGTACTCGTCCGACCTGTGGCACGAGGACATGCTCTGGGGTATGGCGCTGCGCTCGCCGCACCCCCGGGCGAACATCCTCTCGGTGGACATCTCCGAGGCGCTCAAGGTGCCCGGTGTCTACGCCGTGCTGACCCACGAGGACATCCCCGGCTCCAAGTACTACGGCCTGGAGATCCGGGACCAGCCGGTCCTGGCCATCGACAAGATCCGGTACCACGGCGAGGCGATCGCGCTGGTCGCCGCCGACCACCCGGAGACGGCCCGGCGCGCGGTGAAGAAGATCAAGGTCGAGTACGAGGTGCTCACCCCGATCGTCACCGAGGAGCAGTGCCTGGACCCGGAGACCCACGGGTACGTCCACGAGCCGCACGAGTACAAGTCGCACGCGTACGGCAACATCTGCCACGAGCAGAAGCTGGTCTCCGGCCTCGGCGTGACCGACGAGGTGCGGGCGATGGCGGACGTCATCGTCAGCGGCGACTACGAGGTCGGCATGCAGGACCAGGCCTTCCTCGGCCCCGAGTCCGGCCTGGCCGTGCCCGCCGAGGACGGCGGCATCGACCTCTACATCGCCACCCAGTGGCTGCACGTGGACCGGGAGCAGATGGCCCCGGTGCTGGACCTGCCCGAGGAGAAGGTCCGGCTCACGCTGGCCGGCGTCGGCGGCGCCTTCGGCGGCCGCGAGGACATCTCGATGCAGATCCACGCCTGCCTGCTGGCCCAGCACACCGACAAGCCGGTCAAGATCGTCTACTCCCGGGACGAGTCCTTCTACGGCCACGTCCACCGCCACCCGGCGCGGATGCACTACGAGCACGGCGCCACCCGCGACGGCAAGCTGGTCTTCGCCGACTGCCGGATCGTGCTGGACGGCGGCGCCTACGCCTCCGCCTCCCCCGCCGTGGTCGGCAACGCCGCCTCGCTGGGGCACGGCCCGTACGTGATCCCGAACGTGAAGATGCACGCCATCGCGCTCTACAGCAACAACCCGTCCTGCGGGGCGATGCGCGGCTTCGGCGCGGTGCAGGCGGCGTTCGGCTACGAGTCGCAGATGGACAAGCTGGCCGCCGAACTCGGCATGGACCCGGTGGAGCTGCGGCAGCTGAACGCCATGTCGGAGGGCGACTTCATGCCCACCGGCCAGCAGATCGACTCCCCCGCGCCGGTGGTCGAACTGCTGCAGCGCGCCAAGGACATGCCGCTGCCGCCGCCGCTGGACACCGAGCACCTGGACGTCCGCGCGCTGCCCGGCGCGCTGTCCAACACCTCGCACGGCGAGGGCATCGTGCGCGGGGTCGGCTACTCGGTCGGCATCAAGAACGTCGGCTTCTCCGAGGGCTTCGACGACTACTCCACCGCCCGGGTGCGGCTGGAGGTGATCGGCGGCGAGCCGGTCGCCATGGTGCACACCGCGATGGCCGAGGTCGGCCAGGGCGGCGTCACCGTGCACGCCCAGATCGTCCGCACCGAGCTGGGCGTCGAGCAGGTCACCATCCACCCGGCCAACACCGAGGTGGGATCGGCCGGTTCGACCTCCGCCTCGCGCCAGACGTACATGACCGGCGGTGCTGTGAAGCTGGCCGCCGAGGCCGTCGGGCGGGCGCTGATCGAGAAGGGCCGGCGCCGCTACGGCTGGACCCACCAGGACATCACGCTGGCCGGCGGCAAGGTCGTCTCGGAGAGCGCCGGCGTGCTCGTCCCGATGGTGGACCTGCTCGGCGACGAGGCGATCGACCTCACCCGCGAGCACCACCACCGGCCCACCCAGGCCTTCGACAAGGAGACCGGCCAGGGCTTCGGCCACGTCCAGTACACCTTCTGCGCCAACCGCGCGGTGGTGGACGTGGACGTGGAGCTGGGCCTGGTCAAGGTGGTCGAGCTCACCGCCGTCCAGGACGTCGGCAAGGCGCTCAACCCGCTCTCCGTGGTCGGCCAGATCCAGGGCGGCTGCACCCAGGCGCTCGGGCTCGCGGTGATGGAGGAGATCATCGTCCGCGACGGGAAGGTGCGCAACGCCTCCTTCACCGACTACCTGATCCCCACCATCCTGGACACCCCTCCGATCCCGGTGGACGTCCTCGAACTGCCCGACCCGCACGCCCCGTACGGGCTGCGCGGCGTCGGTGAGGCGCCGACCGTGTCGGCGACCCCCTCCATCGTGGCGGCGATCCGCAACGCGACCGGTCTCGCGCTCAACCGGATCCCGGTCCGGCCCGAGCACCTGACCACCGAACAGCCCGGCTGACCCCCGGAGTTCGGCTCCACGGCACCACCGCACAGCAGCACCGAACAGCACTGCCGAACAGCACAACCGAGCAGTACTTCCCGGGGCGGCGACGAGTCTTCCCCGCCGCCCCGGGGACCCCCACCCGCTGCCCTCCCACGCCGGGGTTCCGCAGTGGTGCGCACCACCCTCTCTGCACCGCTGGCACTCCCCCGAAGAGTGCCCCAGTGAGTCGATACCGTCCCCCTGCCGCCAACTTCGTTGACTGGCAACCAGGTCGGCTCGCCCCACCCCAACCCCCATTGACACTTGGGAGTGGACATGACCAGGATCCCCACGGAGCCCGGCACCACCGAAGCAGACAGACCCACCGGGGACGAGACCCACCCCTCGCCCCCGGCACCAGGGCCGAAGGGCGCACTCGACGCGTACTTCAAGATCTCGGCCCGCGGCTCGACCCTCGCCAACGAACTGCGTGGTGGCGTCACCACCTTCATGGCGATGGCGTACATCATCCTGCTCAACCCGCTGATCCTCAGCGGCGCGGACGTCACCGGCGTGAAGCTCGACCACGCCGCGCTGACCACCGCCACGGCCCTCGCCGCCGCCGTCACCACCATCCTGATGGGCCTGGTCGGCAACGTGCCGCTGGCCCTCGCCGCCGGGCTCTCGGTCTCCGGCGCGGTCTCCGCGCTCGTCGTACCGCACACCAGCTGGTCCCAGGCCATGGGCCTGTGCGTGATCTACGGCCTGCTGATCGTGCTGCTGGTGGTTTCCGGACTGCGCGAGAAGATCATGAACGGCATCCCGCTGCCGCTCAAGCACGCGATCACCATCGGCATCGGCCTGTTCGTCACGGTCATCGGCCTCTACAAGGCCGGCTTCGTGCACACCGGCGGCCCCACCCCGCTCTCGCTCGGCCCGTTCGGCGAACTCTCCGGCTGGCCCGTCCTGATCTTCTGCCTCACCCTGCTCACGATCTTCGTGCTGATGGCGCGCGGCGTGCGCGGCGCGATCCTGATCGGCATCGCCGGCGGCACCGTGGTCGCGATGGCCGTCGACAAGCTCGCCCACGTACCCGCCAAGGCCTGGGCGAACTCCGTCCCGGTGTGGCCCGGCAGCCCCGTCGCCGCCCCCGACTTCAGCCTGTTCGGCCACGTCGACCTGTTCGGCGCCTTCGGCGGCAGGGGGATGGGCGCGATCAGCGCCTCCGTCGCGGTGTTCACCCTGGTCCTGGCCGGCTTCTTCGACGCCATGGCCACCATCATCGGCGTCGGCACCGAGGCCGGACTGGCGGACCGGCAGGGCCGGATGCCCGGCCTGTCCAAGGCCCTGTTCGTCGACGGCGCCGGCGGTGCGATCGGCGGCCTGGCGGGCGCCTCCGGCCAGACCGTCTTCGTCGAGTCCGCGACCGGTGTCGGCGACGGCGCCCGGACCGGCCTCGCCTCCACCGTCACCGGCGCCCTGTTCGCGCTGATGCTGTTCTTCTCGCCGCTGGCCGGCATCGTCCCGGTCGAGGTCGCCTCCGCCGCCCTGGTGGTGATCGGCTCGATGATGATGAGCCAGGCCCGGCACATCGACTGGTCCGACCGCGAGGTCGCCATCCCGGCCTTCCTGACCTCCGTGCTGATGCCCTTCACCTACAGCATCACGGCGGGCGTCGCCGCCGGCGTCATCTCCTACTCGGTGATCAAGGCCGGGCAGGGCAAGTGGCGCGAGCCCGGGCTGCTGATGTGGATCCTCACCGGGGTGTTCGTCCTGTACTTCGCACTCAGCCCGATCAAGTCCTGGCTGGGCGTGCACTAGCCGGTCCTTGGGCGCCACCGCCCTGCGGGCACCACCGCCTGCGGGTACCAGCGCACCTTTTGGCACCACCGCCGCCGTACGGGATCGTTTCCCGTACGGCGGCGTCTCCCGCTACTGTCGAAACCGTGTAAGGAGCCTCCGACATGCAGGACATCGCCGAGCAGTTGCAGGCCTGGCACGCGTCCGGGCGCTCCTTCGCCGTGGCCACCGTGGTCGGCGTCTCCGGCAGCGCCCCGCGCGACCCTGGCGCCGCCCTGGCCGTCGACGCGGCCGGCGAGGCGGTCGGCAGCGTCTCCGGCGGGTGCGTCGAAGGTGCGGTGTACGAGCTCTGCCAGGCCGCCGTCGAATCCGGCGAACCGGTGCTGGAGCGCTTCGGCTACAGCGACGAGGACGCCTTCGCCGTCGGGCTGACCTGCGGAGGGATCCTCGACGTGTTCGTCCAGCCGGTCGTCCCCGGGGCCGCCCCGGGAATGGACGCCGGCCTCGCCCTCATCGCCGACGGCACGCCCGTCGCCCTCGCCCGGATCATCGCCGGACCGGCCGGAATGCTCGGCGCCACCATCGCCGTCACCGCCACCGGACAGCACGGGGCACTCTCCGTCGGACCGTCCACGGTGGGCGCCCTGGAGCGCTCCCTCGTCGCCGAGGCCCGGGCCATGCTGGACGCCGGCCGGACCGGGCGGATCGTGCTCGGCCTCGACGGACGGCCCTGCGACGAGCACGGGCAGGGCACGGTCACCTGCTTCGTCGAGTCCTACGTGCCCGCGCCGAGGATGCTGGTCTTCGGCGCCATCGACTTCGCCGCCGCCGTGGTGCGGATCGGCAAGTTCCTCGGCTACCACGTCACCGTCTGCGACGCCCGGCCCGTCTTCGCCACCACCCGGCGCTTCCCCGAGGCCGACGAGGTCGTCGTCGACTGGCCGCACCGCTACCTGGACTCCCAGCTCGGCCGGATCGACGGGCGCACCGTGCTGTGCGTGCTCACCCACGACGCCAAGTTCGACGTCCCGCTGCTGGAACGCGCCCTGCGGCTGCCGGTCGGCTACGTCGGCGCGATGGGCTCCCGGCGCACCCACCGCGACCGGCAGGCCAAGCTGCGCGAAGCCGGGCTCACCGACGCCGAACTCGCCCGGCTGCGCTCCCCCATCGGCCTCGACCTCGGCTCCCGCACCCCGGAGGAGACCGCCGTCTCCGTCGCCGCCGAGATCGTCGCCCACCGTCGCGGCGGCAGCTGCCTGCCGCTGAGCGCAGGCGACGGGCCGATCCACCACGACGCCGCGGCCGCCGCGGAGGAGCCGCAGGCCGCACGGCGGACCGACGCCGCCTGAGACCCGGGGCGGCCCCTTCAGTCGGCCAGCGCCAGCTTCAGGCCGAAGCCCACCACCACGGCGCCGGTCACCCGGTCCATCACCCGCCGGGCCGCCGGGCGGCGCAGCCAGCCCCGCAGCACCCGGGCGAAGCCGACCAGCAAGGTCGACCAGAGCACGCCCTCCACGACGTGCACGCAGGTCAGCGCCACCCCGGCGGCGAAGTGCGGGGCCCCGGCGGGGATGAACTGCGGCAGCACGGCCACGTAGAACACCCCGACCTTGGGGTTCAGCAGGTTGGTCAGCGTGCCGCGCCGCCAGCCGTGCCCGAATCCGCCCTCGACGGACTCCTCCTGCTCGGCCGCGGCCTCGGTCCCCCGCTTGCGCAGCATCCCGACGCCCATCCACACCAGGTAGGCGGCCCCGGCCCAGCGCAGGACCTCGTACGCCACCTGCGAGGCGGTCAGCAGCGCCGTCACCCCGGCCGAGGTCAGCGTCCCCCAGATCAGCGTCCCGGTCTGGATGCCCAGCACCACGCCCCAGGCCTGCCGCCGCCGCCCGAGCGCGGAGGTCCGCAGGATCAGCGCGGTGTCGAGCCCGGGCGTGAGCGTGAGCAGCCCCACGACGAGGGCGAAGGACCACAGGGCGGTTGTCATCTCCATGGGCCCGGATGCTCTCACACGCCCGATGACGCGTTCACACGCCCTGTTCCACCGGCCCGGTGAGGCCGGGCAACCCGCCGCCGGCGAGCCAGGCCAGGAACGCATCGCAGGCCCGGCAGTCGCTTCAGGTGACGTTGAGGCGGGCGGCGAGGCGGAGGAGGCCGGGGCTGAGCCGGGAGAGGAGGCGGGCGGCCTTGGCCTCGGGGGTGACCGGGACGACGGGCTTGCCGGTCCGGACGGCGGCGAGGATCGCGGTGGCGACCTTCTCCGGCGGGAAGCCGCGGCGGGCGTAGAGCCTGGCGGCGCGGGCCTGCTTGGCGGTCTGCTCGGCCGCCGTGCTGGCGGAGAAGGTGGAGGTGCGGGTGATGTTGGTGTTGACGATGCCGGGGCAGATGGTGGACACGCCGATGCCGTGGCCCACGAACTCGGCGCGCAGGCAGTCCGAGAGCATGAACACGGCGGCCTTGCTGGTGGCGTAGGCGGTGAGCGCCTTGGAGGGGAGGTAGGCGGCGGCCGAGGAGACGTTGACGACGTGGCCGCCCTGGCCGCGGTCGGCCATCAGGGCGCCGAAGGCGCGGCAGCCGTGGATCACGCCCCAGAGGTTGACGTCCAGGACGCGCTGCCACTCCTTCTCGGTGGTCTGCAGGAAGGTCCCGGAGTGGCCGATGCCGGCGTTGTTGACCACCACGTCGGGCACGCCGTGATCGGCGGCGACGCGCTGGGCGAAGGCGTCCACCGCCGCGCCGTCGGAGACGTCCACCCGGTAGGCGTGTGCCTGCGGGCCGATCAGCGAGGCGAGTTCGGCGGTGCGCTCGGCGGCCGCGAGGTCCAGGTCGCAGACCACCACCCGGGCGCCGTCCTCGGCGAAGGCGAGCGCGGTGGCCCGTCCGATGCCGCTGCCGCCGCCGGTGACGACGACCAGGCGGCCGTCGCCGTCGGCCTCCCGGGACCGTCCCGACTCGATCCGGGCGGTGAACTCGCGGACCATGCCGGCCACGGTGGCTCCCTTCTCCAGCAGCGCCGACCAGTGGCCGGCGTGCAGTGTGCGTCGGGTCAGATCGGGCACCCAGCGCTCCAGGCCCTCGGAGAGGTAGGTGCCGACGTAGCGGTCCCGGGTGAGGGTGATCAGCTGGACCGGGACCTCGGTCGGGCGTTCGCGCGGACTTCCCATCGTGGGGCGGAAGTTGGCCCGGTACAGCTCGATGCCGCGGACCGCGTCCCGGCGCAGGGTGCGCTGCGGGTGGTCGGCGCGCGGGGTGACGTGCTCCAGGTCGCGCAGCACCCGCGGCCAGGCCCGGGCGAGGCCGAGGCGCCAGGCGGCCGGGGCCAGGTAGGGCAGGTGGAAGACGGTGATGTACCAGGAGTGCAGGCCCTGGTGGAGCAGTTGCCAGAGGTGGCGCGGGGTGGGGCGGCGCAGCCGGTGGCGCAACCAGTAGCCCATGTGGTCCAGGCTGGGGCCGGACAGGGTGGTGTAGGAGGCGATCCGGTGCCGGGCGCCGGGCACGGTGACGGCCTCCCAGGACTGGATCGAGCCCCAGTCGTGGGCGACCAGGTGCACCGGGCGGTCGGGGCTGACGGCTTCGGCGACGGCGAACAGGTCGTCGGCGAGCCGCTCCAGGCGGTAGCCGTCGCGGTCCGCCGGGGCGGCCGACTCGCCGGCGCCGCGCACGTCGTAGCGGACCACGTGGTGGTCGCGGGCGAGATCGGCGGCGATGTCGTCCCAGACGATGTGGGTGTCCGGGTAGCCGTGCACCAGGAGGACGGTGGGGGCCTGCGGGTCGCCCTGCTCGAAGACGGCGAGCGGGAGTCCGCCGGAGTGGACGGTCCGGCGGCGGACCGGGGGCGTCGGCGCGGGAGACGGGGCTGGCGACGGCGGGGGCGTCATCGGGTGGCCTCCAGGGTGGTCGGCTCGTCAGTGGGCTCGGTCCGCTCGGTCGGCTCGGTGGCCGCGGCGGTCCCGGCGGACCAGCGGCGGACGTGCGGGAGGTCGTCGTCGAGCCAGTGGGCGTCGTCCTCGGTGACCACCAGCAGTTCCTCGAACTTGATGCCCACGCCGCGGAACCCGATGTGCGGTTCGACCGCCCACAGGCCCGGGGTGGGCGCGTGCCGGGACGACCGGCCGTCCGCCCACAGCGGCGAACGGCCGTGCAGGCGCTCGGAGATGAGCTCCCGGCCCAGGGTCTGCAGGGTGCGCACGCCGAAGCCGAGGACGTTCACCCCGGCCGGGCCGCGCACGGTGGTACGGGTGACCTGGTGGCCGATCACCCGCCCCGGATAGACCTGGTGGCGGTTGTCGTAGCCGTGCGCGGCGATCTGCGCGTCCACCGCGGCGTACACCTCGTTGAGCGGTCGGCGGGCGCGCACCTCGGCGAGGATCAGCTCGCGGTAGACCTGGAGGTCGGCGGCCAGGCGGTCCCAGACCCGGTTCTCGCCGATCTTGCCGCCGTAGCCGATGTCCGCGGTGTAGCCGTCCACGACCGGCGCGCAGTCCAGCACGTACGGCATGCCCTCCTCCAACCTGCGGTTGCCGGCGAAGAACTGCAGCGGGGTGTGGAAGTGCCGGAAGGCCGTGCGGTCGCCGAACCAGGCGAAGGGGACGTGGAAGAAGTCCTGCACCCCGGCGGTGATCAGGCGGCGGCGCAGCTCGGCGGTGGCCTGCCGCTCGGTGACGCCCGGTTCGATCCAGGCGGCGACCTGTTCGGCGCAGTGGTAGGCGAGTTGCTGGGTCTCGCGGAAGCGGGCGAGGTCGCGCTCGGTGTACGGGAAGGCGGGCGTCGCCTTCACCGTCGGGGCCGTCGGGGCCGTCGGAGGCATCGAGGGGCTCTCCTTCTAGATGTCGAGCACGAGGGTCTCACCCTCGGCGGCCCGGGAGACGCAGGGCAGCAGGGCGCCGGCGGCGCGCTGTTCGGGAGTGAGGCGGCGGTCCCGGTGGTCGGGCCGACCGGCGAGCAGGCGCACCTCACAGGTGCCGCAGAAGCCCTGGTGGCAGGAGTACGGGAGGTCCGGACGGGCCTCGCGCAGCACATCCAGGGCGGAGCGGTCGGCGGGGACGTCCAGCGTCGGGCCGTCGGCGCCGATCCGGACGGCGAAGGGCTCGCCGTCGGTGATCGGGGCGGCGCCGAAGCGCTCGAAGTGCAGGGAGGCCGCGGGGGATGCGTCCAGGGCCCGCTGGACGGCGGCGAGCATCGGAGCCGGCCCGCAGCAGTAGACGGCGGCGCCGCGCGGGGCGTGGGCGAGCAGTTCGGCGCCGGTGGGGACGCCGCCGTGCTCGTCGTCGGTGCGCGGCACGACGCGGTGCGCGTCGAGGGCGCGCAGCTCGTCCGCGTAGGGCAGGGTGTCGGCGCTGCGGCCGACGTGGACCAGGCGCCAGTCGAGGCCGTGGCGCTGCGCCTCGCGGGCCATCGGCAGGAGCGGGGTGATGCCGATGCCTCCGGCGAGCAGGAGGACGGCGGGCTCGGCGCAGAAGGCGAAGCCGTTGCGCGGGCGGCGGGCGGTCAGGCGGGCACCCGGGTGCAGGGTGTCGTGGACCTCGGCCGATCCGCCGCCGCCCCCGGGCAGTCGCCGGACGGCGATCCGGTAGCGGAGGCGGTCGGCGGGGTCGCCGCTGAGCGAGTAGTGGCGCTCGCGGCCGGAGGGTAGGGCGAGACGCAGGTGGGCGCCGGGCTGCCAGGGCGGCAGCGGGCCGCCGGATGGGTCGGCGAAGGTCAATTCAACGACTTCGGAGGCCAGTTGGCGGCGGGCGGCGACGGCCAGCTGCAGCGGCGGGGTGGGGCGGCTGAGCGGGCGGCGGGGGTTGCGCCGCAGCAGGGGGCCGCCGAGCGCCGGGGAGTAGCGGTCGCCGAAGGCGGTGAGTCGGCGGATTAAGGTGTCGGTGCGGGGGCGGCCGTAGAGGTCGGGGGGTGGGGTGGACAGGTCCATCCGGCGGGGTCCTTGGGGTGGGAGAGGGGCGGTTGTCACCCGTGCGCCGCCGCGGCGCGGGCGGCCGGGGAGGTGGCGAGGTAGCCCAGCGCCTGGCTGGAGGACCCCTCCTGGGTCGGGTGGTAGCCCGGCCGCAGGTAGCGCAGCCCGGAGCGGATCGAGCGGATCGGGTCGGGCAGCAGTCCGCGCCTGGCGATCCGGCCCGCCTCCCGCCAGCTGGGCTTGAGCCGCCCCTGCAGCGTCGGGTCGGCGGCGAGCAGGAAGCGGGCGCCGCGCACCCAGAGGTGCACCAGCAGCGGCCCGGACAGTGCCATCCCGCGGACCCGGCGCAGGTAGCCCGGGTCCAGGTGGACCATCAGGTCGAAGGCCACGCTGCGGTGCTCGACCTCCTCGGCGCCGTGCCAGCGCAGCAGGTCCAGCATCGTCGGATCGGCCTTGGCCCGGTCCAGGCCCGGGGAGTTGAGCGCCCAGTTGCCGAGGAAGGCGGTGAAGTGCTCGATCGCCGCGACGAAGGCGACCCGTTCGATGACGTTCTCCCTCCGCTGGGCCGGCGTCAGGCCGGGCTTGTCGCCCAGGACGCGCTGGAAGAGCCAGGAGACCTGCCGGACGTACGGGCGCGGGTCGAGGCCCTGGCCGAGCAGGTGGTCGAGCACCTCCTGGTGGGCCTCGGCGTGGATGGCCTCCTGCCCGATGAAGCCGAGCACCTCCTCGCGCAGTTGCTCGTCCCGGATGAGCGGCAGCGCCTCCTTGAACACCTTGACGAACCAGCGTTCACCCTCAGGCAGCAGCAGGTGCAGCACGTTGATCACGTGGGTGGCCATCGGCTCGTCCGGGATCCAGTGCAGCGGCAGCCGGGCCCAGTCGAAGCGGACGTCCCGGGGCTCCAGGACGAGGCTCTCGTGGACGCGCGCGGCAGGGGCGGCGAGGGCGGGGACGGGAGTGGAGCGGGGCATGGCAGGCCCTCCTGAGCTGGGGCGGCGGCTCGGCTTCAGGGAAACGTACTCGCGGGTAGCGGCCGGGGCAAGGGTTTCTCCCACCCTTATCGACATCCCGTCTAATAGTGTTTGCACCGCCGGGCGCCCCGGGAAACACGTGAGCCCCGCCGGATCCCGGCGGGGCTCCCTACGTGACCGACGACCGTGCGGCGCTCAGACCGCCATGGCCAGCATCAGCGGCGCGGCCCGGGCCGCCAGCAGCTCGGCGGCGGCTTTCAGCTTGTGGATGTTGTCCACCGGCATCGAGGTGGCCAGGCAGCCGACCGTGCTGCCCGCCGTGATCGGCACCGCCGCGCAGACCGTGCCGAGCGCGTACTCCTGGATGTCCAGCACCGGCACCGTGGCGGGCTGGCGCTCCAGCCGGTGCATCAACTGGTCGGCGTCCGTGACCGTACGGGAGGTGAGCCGGGCGACCGGGTGCCGGGAGAGGTGGTCCCGCCGCCCGTCCGAGTCGAGCTGGCTGAGCAGGCACTTGCCGATCGCACTGGCGTGTGCGGTGGCGCGGAAGTCCACCCACTCCTGCACGGCGGGCGCGTAGTCGGCCGCCGAGACCGCCTCGACCGTCAACTCCCCGTCGTGGTACCGGCTGAAGTACACCGCAGCACCCAACTCGTCCCGGAGTTCGGCAAGTTTGCGGTTCAGCCGGGCCTTGACGAGCTGTTCGCGGTTGTGCTGCCCGAGCAGGGCGAAGGTGCCGCCGAGCACCCAACCGCCGTCCTGGCACTGGAGGTAGCCCTCGATCTCCAGGATCTCCGCGAGCCGCCGGACGGTCGGCAGGCCCAGCGAGGTCTCCCGCGCGAGGGCGACCAGGGTGGCGCCGTCGGGGTGCCGGTCGACGGCCTCCAGCAGTCTGAGGGCGTGCTGCAGGGAGGTGAACGGGCCCGCCAGGCCCTGGTCCAGCGCGGCGTGACGACCCGGGGCTGGTGTCGACATGTCGTCCCCTTCCGATGTCCCCCCACGGAGCGACCGCGGGCAGTCTCCAGCCTATCCACCCCGGGGGCCGGTCGACTGCCGTCCGTGAATATCCGTGAACATTCCGTGGAGCAACCGCCGGTCGCCTGGTAGAAGGGGCGCACCGACCCGCCCGGCCCGCGCCCCCGCCCCGCGCGGCCCGCGCCCTCGGCCCGCGCGACCCGTGCCCGCGACCTGCGACCTGCGACCCCGGCCCGCATGAGCCGGGCCCCCCGGAACGCCCGACGGGCCCCTCCCCCACTGCCCGGGGGGGAGGGGCTCGTCGGGCGGCCGCCGGGGTGCGGGCCCCGGCGGCCGTGAGGGTGCGGACGGATGGTCCGGTGAGGGCTTCCGGGGCGTCAGCCCTCGTCGCCCGCGCGGAGCCTGGCGACGGCCGCCTCGAGCCGCGCGCCGTACTCCTCGTCGGCGGCGTGGAAGTGGGCGAGGTTCTTCTCGACCACGTCGTCCCGGGCGACCTGCGACAGGGAGCCCGCGATGTTGTTGATCAGGCGGGTCTTCTCGCCCTCCGACATCAGCCGGTACAGCTCGCCGGCCTGGAAGAAGTCGTCGTCCTTGGTGTGGGCCGGCGTGGTGTAGGTGCCGGTGTGGCCGTCCAGCTTGAGCGGCGCGGCGAGCGCGCCGTCGGTCTGGACCGGGCCGTCGTACGAGTTGGGCTCGTAGTTCTTGCCGCGGCCGGCCGGGTTGAGCGCGTTGTGGCCGTCGCGCCCGTAGTTGTTGGCCTCGGTGGCGCGCGGGGCGTTCACCGGCAGCTGGGTGTGGTTGACCCCGAGGCGGTAGCGCTGGGCGTCGGCGTAGGCGAACAGCCGGCCCTGGAGCATCTTGTCCGGGGACGGGCCGATGCCGGGCACGAAGTTGTTCGGCGAGAACGCGGACTGCTCGACCTCGGCGAAGACGTTCTCCGGGTTCCGGTTGAGCACCAGGCGGCCGACCTTGACCAGCGGGTAGTCGGCGTGCGGCCACACCTTGGTGAGGTCGAAGGGGTTGAAGCGGTAGTCCGCGGCCTCGGCGACGGGCATCAGCTGGACGTAGAGGGTCCAGGACGGGAACACCCCGCGCTCGATGGCCTGGTGGAGGTCGCGCTGGTGCGAGTCGGCGTCGGCGCCGAGCACCTCGGCGGCCTGGTCGCCGTCCAGGCTGCGGATGCCCTGGTTGGTCTTGAAGTGGTACTTCACCCAGTAGGCCTCGCCCTCGGCGTTGACCCACTGGTAGGTGTGCGAGCCGTAGCCGTTCATGTGGCGGTACGAGGCCGGGATGCCGCGGTCGCCGAAGAGCCAGGTGATCTGGTGGGTCGAGGCCGGCGAGTGGGCCCAGAAGTCCCAGACGTTGTCCGCCTCCTGCACGCCGGTGTACGGGTCGCGCTTCTGCGAGTGGATGAAGTCGGGGAACTTGATCGGGTCCTTGATGAAGAACACCGGGGTGTTGTTGCCGACGAGGTCGTAGTTGCCCTCCTCGGTGTAGAACTTCACCGCGAAGCCGCGCGGGTCGCGCACCGCGTCGCCGGCGCCCAGGTTGCCGGCCACGGTGGAGAAGCGCAGGAAGAGTTCGGTGCGCTTGCCGACCTCGGACAGGAAGGCCGCCCGGGTGTACTTCGACACCTCGTCGGTGACCTCGAAGTAGCCGTACGCGCCGGAGCCGCGGGCGTGCACCACGCGCTCCGGGATGCGCTCGCGGTTGAAGCGGGCGAGCTTCTCCAGCAGGTGCTGGTCCTGGAGCAGCAGCGGGCCGTACTCACCGGCCGAGGCCGAGTTCTGGTTGTCGGCGACCGGGGCGCCGGACTCCGTGGTCAGGGTCTTGGACATGGAGGGTCCTTCGGGTGTCGATAAGGCGGTGCGTGGAGAGGTGGAGCGGGCGCGCGAGCCCCGACCCGGGAGACGGGCCCCGGGCCAGGCCGTAAGACAGGCCCTAGACGCCCAGCAGGCGCCACAGCGCCGAGCGGCGGCGGGCGGAGTGCTCGCCGTCCGGGCCGTCGGCCGGCTGGAGGGCGGCGGCCAGCGCGTCGGCCTCCTCGGAGGTCAGGCCGGCGTCGGCGAGGGCGGCCGCGGCCTCGGCGGCCGGGACCGCGTTGAACCAGCGCAGTGCGAGGGCCGCGCGGCCGGCCTCGGTGAGGCGGCCGGTGAGCCGCAGGCGGGCGAGGCCGCCGTCCGGGTAGACGTTGATCCGCACGTGGGTCACCGGGCGGCCGACGTCGAGCCGGAAGCGGTGCCGGGTGTCGGGCTGCAGGCGGGTCCGGGGAAGGATCTCGAACCACTCACCGTCGGCCGGTGTCTGTGAAGTCGCAGCCTGCCCGGTCGAGGCGTCGAAGCCGATCAGGTCGGCCCAGCCGGGGGCGTTGGCGACGAAGTGGGTGGTGTCCACCTCGGCGGCCAGGACCTCGCCGCCCCCGGCCAGGGCGATCTGCACCCAGTCGTTGGCCTTGTCGCGCCGACGCCGGGTCTCCCAGCCCTCGCCCATGACGGAGGCGCGACCGGGAGCGTTCAGGTTGTGCGGGGAGGAGAAGTAGCGGTCGGACGCCGCCTCGGCCACGCCGCCGTACTCCTGGGCGGCCAGGTCGAAGGTGAGGCCGTCCAGTTCGCGCGGGTCGGGCAGCACCTCACCGTGCACCCGCAGCCGGGCGACGCCGCCGTCCGGGAAGATGCTGAGCCGCACGTGGGTGTAGCGGGTGTCGTCCTGGACGGCGAACTCGTGGGCGGTGTCGCCCCGGAGCGGGGTGCGCGGCACGATGACGGTCCACTCGGCGTCCTGCAGTTCCTCGGGCGAGGGGTGCCCGGGGACGGAGGCCGCCTCGACCGAGGCGCTCTCCGGGTAGTTGCCGGTGAAGTGGGCGGTGTCGACGATCACGCCGCGGATCACGCCGCCGACGCCGAGCCGCACGATCGTCCAGTCGTGGTCCTGGTCGGTGGGGTGCGGCTGTTCGGCGGAGACGCCGCGGCGGCGCTTGGACTCCCAGCCGTCCATGATCTGGCCCTTGTGGCCGAAGGTGTGCGGGCGGAACTCGGCCGGCTTGGCCACCAGCAGGTTCTCGGCGTCCGCGAAGGTGTCCTCGTTGGTGGCGACGACGCCCGCGCCGAGCAGTCGGGAGGCCAGGTTGACCAGCTCGGTGAAGGGAGCGCTCGGGGTGTCGGCAGTGGTCACTGACTCTCCTCGGAAGACGTGTCGGTTCAGAAGGCGGTGCCGGCTCGGTCGCCGCTCCGGGTCGGGAAGCGGCGCCGGCTCAGGAGGCTTTTTCGGGGCGGGAGTCGGCGGGGCGGGTGAGCTGGCGCCCGAAGGGCTCGGCGCCGGTGTCCACCGCGCGGCCGCGCAGCCAGGTGGTGCGGACGGCACCGGTCAACGTCCTTCCCGCGTACGGGGTCACCGGGTTGCGGTGATGCAACTCACCTGCGTGGACGGAGAATTCGCCGTCGGGGTCGAAGGCCACCAGGTCGGCGTCGCAGCCGGGCGCGATGGCGCCCTTGGTGCCGGTGAGGCCGACCAGTTCGGCCGGTCCGGTGGACATCCAGCGCACCACGTCGGCCAGGGTGTGACCGCGGCGGCGGGCCTCGGTCCAGACGGCGGGCAGGCCCAGCTGCAGCGAGGCGATGCCGCCCCAGGCGGCCGCGAAGTCGCCGCTGCCGCCGTACTCGGGCAGCAGCTTGAGGTCGGGGGTGGACGGCGAGTGGTCGGAGACGACGGCGATGAACTCTCCGTCGGCCAGAGCCTCCCAGAGCGCGTCCCGGTTCGCCTCGTCGCGGATCGGCGGGCAGCACTTGAAGGCGGTGTCGCCGTCCGGCACCTGCTCGGCGGCGAGGGTCAGGTAGTGCGGACAGGTCTCCGCGGTCACCCGTACGCCCTCCTCGCGCGCCCGCCGCAGCAGCGGCAGCACGGCGGCCGAGGAAACGTGCAGGATGTGCACCCGGGCGCCGGTGCGCCGGGCCGTGCGGAGCAGGTGGGCGACCGCCGCGGTCTCCGCGCCGGGCGGGCGGGAGGCGAGGAAGTCCCGGTAGTGGACGCCGGGTTGCTGCGGTGCGGCGGCGAGCACGGCCGGGTCCTCGGCGTGGATGATCGCCAGTGCCCCGATCCGGGCCTGCTCGGCCAGGGCGGCCTCCAGGTCGGCGGCCTCGACGTGCGGGAACTCGTCGACGCCGGAGGGGGCGAGGAAGCTCTTGAAGCCGAACACGCCTGCCCGGTGCAGGGGTTCGAGGTCGGCGACGTTGCCGGGGACGGCCCCGCCCCAGAAGCCGAGGTCGACCCATGCCTGGCCCTCGGCGGTCTTCCGCTTGACGGCCAGCCCGTCGACCGTGGTGGTGGGCGGGATCGAGTTGAGCGGCATGTCGATGATCGTGGTGACGCCGCCGGCCGCGGCGGCCCGGGTGGCGGTGGCGAAGCCCTCCCACTCGGTGCGGCCGGGCTCGTTGACGTGCACGTGGGTGTCGACCAGGCCGGGCAGCAGGGCGGTGTCGCCGAGGTCGACGAGCTCGCCGTCGCCGACCACCAGCGATCCGTGGGCGGCGACCTGCTCGATCCTCCCGTCCCGGATCAGCACGTCCGCGGGGCGCTCACCGGTGGGCAGCACCGCCCGGCGGGAGCGGATCACCGCTGGCTGGCTGAACGGCATGGGGACCTCCGAAACCTGGAACTGGGGGGATGGGGGTACGCGGGGACACACCGGACCACACGGCCCGGGGAGGCGCTCGCGGGTGGTCGGAGTGGGTGGGAACCGAAGGATTGCCGGGAGCCTAGGGCCGCCTTCAACAAAACGTCAATGGAGGAACGTACGAGGGATCAGGCCGGCAGAAGCGCTCCGGCCAGCTGCTCCCCCGCCACCTCGGCCAGCTCACCGGCCCTGGTCATGCTGTCCCCCGGCTGCTCGGCCAGGTCGGTGAGCGCGATCGCGGCGGTGAAGCCGGCCGCCCGCCACTCGGGCTCGGACAGCTCCAGCCGACCCGCCACGGCGGCCACCCGAACCCCCGCCCGAGCAGCCGCCGCGGCGACTCCGGCGGGGGCCTTGCCGTGGAGCGTCTGTGCGTCCAGGCAGCCCTCGCCGGTGACGACGAGACGTGCCCCACGCACGGCCTCGTCGAAACCCAGCAGTTCGAGCAGCAGCTCGATACCGGGTCGCATGGTGGCGCCGAGCAGTGCGAGGGCGGCGAAGCCCACCCCGCCCGCGGCCCCGGCGCCGGGGGCCTGCCGCACGTCGCGTCCGGTGACCGCGGCCACCTGGTCGGCGAAGCGGGTCAGCCCCTCCTCCAGGACCACCAGGTCGTCGCCGTCGGCCCCCTTCTGCGGGCCGTACACGGCGGTGGCGCCGCGCGGTCCGAGCAGCGGGTTGTCCACGTCGCAGGCGACCACGACCTCGACGCCGGTCAGCAGACCGGCCAGCGGCCCGAGCTCGATCCGCTCCAGGCGGCGCAACGCGGCGCCACCGGGCGGCAGTTCGACGTCGTCGGCGTCCCGCAGGCTGACTCCGAGCGCCTGCACCATGCCGGCGCCGCCGTCCGTGCAGGCGCTGCCGCCGAGGCCGAGGACGATCCGCTTGGCGCCCCTGGACACCGCCCGGCCGATCAGCTGGCCGACGCCGTAGGAGCCGGCCGCGAGCGGGGCGGTCCGGCCGCCGGGCAGCCGGGCGAGGCCGGAGGCCTGGGCCAGCTCGACCACGGCGGTGTCGCCGCGGACGGCGAGCGCGGCGTCCACCGGCAGACCGGTCGGACCGGCCACCTTGGCCGGGACGCGGTCGAAGCCGGCCGCGAGCGCCGCGGCCAGGGTGCCCTCGCCGCCGTCGGCGACGGGCAGTTCGCGCACCTCGGTGCCGGGCGCGGCGCGCCTGATGCCGGCGGCGATCCGGGCGGCGACCTCGGCACCCTCGAGGGTGCCCTTGAACTTGTCCGGCGCTACGACCACGTGACCCTGGTGGGGGGTGGGGGGCATCGGTGGTCCTCACTTCCGTACGGGGTCTGGCGGTGGTTCGACAAGCATGTGTCCGGTGGCCCGGGGAACGCGACCCCCGCCCGGGTGGTGCGGCCAGGGCCGCGGAGGTGCGGCGCGGGCCGCGGAGGTGCGGCGCCCCCTCCCCGCCGTTCCCCTCGTCCCGCTTCCGACGTACGAGGGGCTCCCCTCGGCGGGGAGGGGGCCGGGCGACACGCAACAGGCACGACCGAAGTGCCCCCGGGGGAGGGTGTGCGCGTCACCGGCTTGGGTCGACCGGCGGGCGGGCGGATGAGCCCCTGCCCGCACGCCGGTCGGGCCTGGCCTCCTGGCGGCGCGGGCACGACCGGATCAGGTACACGCCGCCAGGAGGAGTCTGTCGGGGCGCCGGGGCCCCTTCGTCACTTGACCGCGCGGGTCGGTTGAGCCCGCGGGTCAGTTGACCGCGTGGGTCAGTTGACCTCGCGGGTCACTTGACCTCGCGGCCGGAGAGCCGCTCGACGCCGCGCAGCAGCGCCGAGTGGTCGAGCGGGCCGTCGCCGTTGGCCCGGGCGGAGGCGACCAGCTGGGCCACCACGGCGCCGACCGGCAGCGCGGCGCCCACGGCACGGGCGGCGTCGGTGACGATGCCCATGTCCTTGTGGTGCAGGTCGATCCGGAAGCCGGGGGCGAACTCGCGGTTGAGCATGTTCGCCTTCTTGCGGTTGAGCACGGTGGAGCCGGCCAGGCCGCCGCCGAGCACGTCCAGCGCGGCGGCGAGGTCGACGCCGGCATTCTCCAGGAACACCACGGCCTCGGCGAGCACCTGGATGTTGACCGCGACGATCAGCTGGTTGGCGGCCTTGACGGTCTGGCCGGCGCCGTCCGGGCCGACGTGGACGACCGTGGTGCCCAGCGCGTCGAACAGCGGCTTGGCCTCGGCGAAGTCCGCCGCCTCGCCACCGACCATGATCGACAGCACCGCCTCGATCGCGCCGGCCTCGCCTCCGGAGACCGGGGCGTCCAGGGTGCGCACGCCCTTCTCGCGGGCGGCCTTGCCGACCTTGATGGAGGTCTGCGGGGTGATCGAGGACATGTCGATCACGAGGGTGCCCGCGCCGACGTTCTCCAGGACACCGCCCTCGCCGAGGATGACCGCCTCGACGTGCGGGTCGGCCGGGACCATGGTGATGACGACCTCGGCGTCCTTCACCGCGTCCGCGATGCTGGCGGCGCCGTGGCCACCGGCCGCGACCACGGTGTCGATCGAGGCCTGGGAGAGGTCGAAGCCGGTCACGTGGTGGCCGGCCTTGACCAGGTTGACGGCCATGGGCTTGCCCATGATGCCGAGGCCGACGAAGGCAATCTTGCGGGAGGCGCTCATCGCGTCGGGTTCCTTACGTGTGCGGGTGGGAGGGGTGGCTTTCCGGCGGCCGTCGGGCGCCGCGCTGCGGGGGCTGCCGGACCGCCTGGGCTGCCGGACTGCCGGACTGCCGGGACTGCCGGACCGCCTGGGCTAGCGGGCCGCGCGCAGCTCGCGCGGCAGCCAGCCGAAGCTGTCCGCACTGACGCCGGTGGAGGGGCGGTACTCCAGGCCGATCGAGCCCGTGTAGCCCGCGGCGCTGAGCCGGGCGAAGAGGTCCTCGAAGTCCAGCTCGCCGGTGCCGGGCTCGTTGCGGCCCGGGTTGTCGGCGATCTGCACGTGGCCGATCCGGTCGGCGTAGGTGTCGATCACCGCCGCCAGGTCCTCGCCGTTCTTGGCCAGGTGGTACAGATCGCAGAGGAACTTGGCGTTCCCCAGGCCGGTGGCGGCGTTGACCTTGTCGACCACGTCGACCGCGGCGGCCGCGGAGACCAGCGGGTAGTCCGGCGACTCGGCCTTGTTGAGGGCCTCGATCAGCAGGATCGCGCCGATCCCGTGCGCCGCCTCGGCGGCGAGCACCAGGTTCTCCAGCGCGAGCGCGTCCTGCTCGGCCGGCTCGACGCCCTCGATCCGGTTGCCGTACAGCGCGTTGAGCGCGGTGGCGCCGAGCGAGGCGGCGAGTTCCGCGGCGACCGGGACGTTGGCGCGGAACCGGTCCCGCTCGGACGGGACCGAGACGGTGCCCCGGGCGCCCCGGCTCAGGTCGTCCAGGAAGTTCAGGCCGGCGAGCCGGACGCCCGCCTCACCGAACGCCTTGCGCAGCGCGTCCAGTTCGGCCTGGCTCGGGGTGTGCTCGGTGCCGAAGGGCCACCAGAGCTCGGCGGCCGTGAAGCCGGCCGCGGCCGCGGCCGCGGGTCGCTCCAGCAGCGGGAGTTCGCCGAACAGTATCGACAGGTTGACCGTGAAGCTGTGCTTGGCAGCCGCCGTCACGTCCATCACCTCTCACTCTCTCTTCCTTCATCCGCAACTTCCACGATCCGGAAGAGGGATTCTGTGTGGTGGAAGCATCTCCGGCCCGGCGAGGCAGTGTCAAGGCTGTCGCAACATTTTGTTGAAGCGGCCGGGAGGGGCCCGCCACCAGCACCCCTGGCTGTTCGATCGCCCAGCCCCTGCCCCCGTCCACCCCCCGCTCGATACAGTGAGCACGTGCGATTGATGGTGGAGTTCACGACAGAACCGTTCGAACTGGACACGTTCCCGGAGCACGCCGCGGCGGCCCGCAAGGTCGTCGACGAGGCCGGCCTGGACGTGTTGGTCGGCCCCTTCGGAACCGGCGCCGAGGGCGAGGCCGAGCAGGTCCTCGCCGCGGTGACCCGACTGCTCCGGGAGACCCTGGACGCCGGGGCGACCCGGATCTCGGTCCAGGTCAGCCTGCTGGGCGAGGAGGGCGGTACGCCGTGACCGAGCAGCACGTGGAACACCCGCTCGCCGCGGCGGTCAAGCCGCTACTGGCCGCGGTCGGTGCCACGCCCGTCCCGCTGGACGAGGCGAAGGCCGAGGACGTCGTCCTGGAGTGGGAGGGCACCCCGGCCCTGGCCGTCCGGCTGCCGCACCTGAGCAGTGCGCTGGACCGGCTGCTGGCCGAGATGACCCGGCAGTTCGACGGCCGTCCACTGGCCGAGCTGGACCGCTGGGAGAAGCAGCGGGTGGTCGCCCTCCTGGAGGAGCGCGGCGCCTTCACCGTCCGCCACGGGGTCGAGACGGTCGCCTCGGCCCTGGGCGTCAGCCGTTTCACCGTGTACAACTACCTGAACCGCCAGGACGGCTCGAAGCCCTCCTGAGCGACCCCGGGCCGCCCCTGGCGGTCCGCCGACCGGGTGACCCCGCCGGTGCCGAGAAGTCTGGATCGGCGCACGGCGGGGCACACTTGGCGAATCGCACACGAAAGGGCCCCGCACCGGGGGCCGGTTCAAAACGTAACCACCAACCGTTCAACAAACTGTTGACGGCCGGGTGGGGCCGATCTAGCTTTTCCGGGTGGCACCACTCTTCAGGAGGTCCACCCGTGACCAACCACCCCCACGCCCTTGACGCCCTGGCCGCGGCCGATGCCGCCGAGCTCGAAGGGATCCTGCTGGAGGTCTGCTCCAGCCCCCGTTGGGCCGCCGCCGTCGCGGAGGCCAAGCCCTGGTCCAGCCGTGAGGCCCTGCTCGCCGCCAACGCGGCGGCGATGGCCGGACTGACCGCCGCGGACCTGCGCGACGCGATGGCCGGACACGCCCGGATCGGACAGCCCAAGGCGGGCGACGCCACCTCCGAGCGCGAACAGGCCGGGATCCAGGGCGTGGACCAAGCGGTCCTCGACGAACTGCACGAGGCCAACGCCGCCTACGAGGCCAAGTTCGGCCACGTGTTCCTGATCTGCGCGACCGGCCGCACCGCGGCCACCATGCTCGCCGCGCTGCGCGAGCGCCACCCCAACGATCCCGCCACCGAGGCGGAGATCGTCCGGGGCGAACTGCGCAAGATCAACGACATCCGGCTCAACCGCCTCCTCGACGCTTCCTGACCTCTCGTCAAGAATGCTTCGTGGGCGGTCCGACGCCGCCCGTGCGCCGCTCTTTACCATTTCGACTGACGCGCGATCATCTCTGCCATCAGTAAGGTCACTTCACCCATGACTGGCATCTCCACCCACGTGCTCGACACCAGCCTCGGCCGCCCGGCCGAGGGTGTTCCGGTCGAGCTCGCACTGCACACCGAGGGTGGCTGGCAGGTGCTCGGCACCTCCGCCACGGACTCCGACGGCCGGGTCAAGGACCTGCCGGCCGTGGAGGCGGGCTCGGTCGTCCGGCTGCTGTTCGACACCGCCGCCTACTACGCGCGCAAGTCCGAGGAGCCGCCGTTCTTCCCCGAGGTCTCGATCGTCTTCACGGTCGCGCCCGCGCAGCACCACTACCACGTGCCGCTGCTGCTGAACCCGTTCGGATACTCGGTCTACCGCGGAAGCTAGTAGACCGACCTTGAAGCTTAGGAGCCTGTCATGGCCCACGTGCTCGGTCAGAACCAGTACGGCAAGGCGGAGAACCGCATCGTCCGGGTCTACCGCGACTCCACCCGGCACGAGATCAAGGACCTGAACGTCTCGGTCGCCCTCCAGGGCGAGTTCGAGGACGTCCACCTCACCGGGTCCAACGCCAACTGCCTCCCCACCGACACCACCAAGAACACCGTCTTCGCCTTCGCCAAGGAGTACGGCATCGACTCGGCCGAGGCCTTCGGCATCCTGCTGGCCCGGCACTTCGTCGACGACACCGAGCGCGGCGTCGTGCACAGCGCCCGGATCCGGATCGAGGAGTACGCCTGGGACCGGATCAAGACGCCGGACAGCTCGGCCCGCTTCATCGGCTCGGAGGAGGTCGGCCACTCCTTCGTCCGCAGCGGCCAGGAGACCCGCACCACCGAGGTCGTCTACGACGGCGAGAAGGTCCAGGTCATCTCCGGTCTGAAGGACCTGATCGTGATGAACTCCACCAACTCGGAGTTCTGGGGCTACATCAAGGACAAGTACACCACCCTCCAGGAGGCGTACGACCGCATCCTCGCCACCCAGGTCACCGCCCGCTGGAAGTACGGCTACAGCGGTCGCGACGGCGAGGCCCAGCCCAACTGGAACCGCTCCTACACCCACGTGAAGCGGCACATGCTCGAGGCGTTCGCCGAGACCTACTCCTACTCGCTGCAGCAGACCCTGCACTCGATGGGCACCCGGGTCCTCAACAACCGCGCCGAGGTCGACGAGGTGCGCCTCGAACTGCCCAACAAGCACCACTTCCTGGTCGACCTGGAGCCCTTCGGGCTGAAGAACGAGAACGAGGTCTACTACGCCGCGGACCGCATGTACGGCCTGATCGAGGGCACCGTGCACCGTGAGGGCGTCGTACCGGTCATCCCGGTCGTCTGACCTCCCCCCACCGCGCCACCCGCTTCACCCCTGCTCCACCTCGCTCCACCTCGCTCCACCCCGCTCACCCACGGCCTCCGCCCGGAGTCGCCGCACCTCCGGTCCGCACGGGCCGGTCGAGTCCGGGCGGACCGCACCACCCGCACCACCTGTTTCTCCACCCCCACCAACCGGAGTTCGTGTCTGCCTCACGGCGGCCGGCCCGGGGCACTGGAGAAGCGCCCCGAGGGATCCTTGCTCCGCCGTCCCGCCCTCGGGGGGTCTCCAGCGCCACGGGCGCGCCGGGAGCCACGGGCACAAGAGGGGCTCGACATGGCACCCAGCACCACCAGCAGTAACGACGGCGGTTCCACCCCAGCAAGAACCCCAGGCCTGGACGGCGACTCAACCCGCCTCCCCGGCAAGCCGTCCGGGTCCGGTACCCACCCCGGTACCCACCCCGGTATCCACCCCGTGGACGAGGTGCTGCCCCCGGTGAAGCTGTTCTCCACCGGGCTCCAACACGTCGCCGCGATGTACGCGGGGGTCGTCGCACCCCCGCTCATCGTCGGCGCCGGCGTCGGACTCTCCGCCGCCGACCTCGCCCTGCTCATCTCGGCCAGCCTGTTCACCGCCGGACTGGCCACCCTGCTCCAGACCCTCGGCATCTGGAGGATCGGCGCGCGACTGCCGTTCGTGAACGGCGTGTCGTTCGCGGGCGTCGCGCCCATGATCGCCATTGCCGAAGAACACGGACCGAAGGACGCCCTCCCGGTGATCTTCGGAGCGGTGATCGTCGCGGGGGCCCTGTGCTTCCTCGCGGCGCCGTACTTCTGCAAGCTCATCCGGTTCTTCCCCCCGGTCGTCCAGGGCACCGTGATCACCCTCATCGGGGTGTCCCTGCTCCCGGTGGCGGTGAACTGGGCGCGCGGCGGCTCGCCGGGCGCCGCCGGATACGGCTCCATGCGGGCCATCGGCCTCGCCGCGATCACCCTCGTCGCGGTGGTGCTCTGCAACCGGCTGCTGCGCGGCTTCTGGCAGCAGCTGTCCCTGCTCATCGGTCTGGCGTTCGGCACCCTGATCGCCTTCCCGCTGGGGCTGGCCGACTTCGGCGCGGTCCAGGACGCGAAGGTCTTCGCGCTCCCCTCCCCGTTCCACTTCGGCGCGCCCGCGTTCGACGCCGCCGCGATCGTCTCGATGTGCATCGTCATGGTGGTCTCGATGACCGAGTCCACCGCCGACATGCTCGCCCTCGGCAAGATCGTCGAGCGCGAGGCCGACGAACCCACGCTCGCCGCCGGCCTGCGGGCCGACGGACTGGCCACCGCGCTCAGCCCCGTCTTCAACGGCTTCGCCGCCAGCGCCTTCGCCCAGAACATCGGGCTGGTGGCACTGACGAAGATCCGCAGCCGCTTCGTGGTCGCGGCCGGCGGAGGCATCCTGATCCTGCTCGGGCTCTTCCCGGTGCTCGGATCGCTCGTCTCCCTGGTGCCGCAGCCCGTCCTCGGCGGCGCCGGGATCGTGCTCTTCGGCACGGTCGCGGCGAGCGGGATCCGCACCCTCGCGGAGGCCGGCATGGAGTCGAGTGCCAACACCATCCTGGTGTCGGTCTCGCTCGGCGTCGGCATCATCCCGATCGCCGTGCCGAACTTCTACGACTCCTTCCCGGAGGCCGTCCGGACCCTGATGCACTCGGGGATATCCGCCGGCTGCGTGATGGCCGTCCTGCTCAACCTGCTCTTCCACCACGTCGGGGCCGCCCGCCGGTCAGGACCGGAACCGGAATCCAGATCCGGCCAGGCCCCCGGCGCGACGGTGCCGACGGCGACACCGTCCTGACCGGTCCGGGCAGGGGCGCGCACCGTGCGGTGCGCGCCCCTCCCGACCCTCCCCCCATAGGAGTGACACCATGGCAGTCCAGCCCCCACCCGCCGACCAGCGGATCGTGATCGAGAACGTCGCGATCGCCACCGTCGACGCCGCCGACACCGAGTACGCCCGCGGCCACGTCGTCATCCTCGGGAACCGGATCGAGTCGGTCGGGGACGGCCCCGCCCCCAACTGGCTGGACAACGTGGTGCGCCGCATCAACGGCGAGGGCCACCTGATCACCCCGGGCCTGGTCAACACCCACCACCACTTCTACCAGTGGATCACCCGCGGGCTCGCCCAGGACAACATCCTCTTCGACTGGCTGGTCGCCCTCTACCCGACCTGGGCCCGGATCGACGAGAAGCTCGTGCACGCCGCCAGCCAGGGCTCGGCCGCCGCCCTGCTGAAGTCCGGCTGCACCACCGCCTCGGACCACCACTACGTCTTCCCCAAGGACGGCGGGGACGTCCTCGGCGCCTCGATCGAGGCCGTCCAGGAACTCGGTCTGCGCTTCACCGCGCTGCGCGGCTCGATGGACCGCAGCAAGAAGGACGGCGGGCTCCCCCCGGACCACGCCGTCGAGGAGCTCGACGACATCCTGGCCGCCTCCGAGGCCGCCGTGGACCACTACCACGACTCCTCGTTCGGCTCGATGCTGCACGTGGCGATCGCGCCCTGCTCGCCGTTCTCGGTCTCCACCGACCTGCTCCGCCAGTCCGCCGAACTCGCCCGCCGCAAGGGCGTCCGGCTGCACACCCACGGCTCGGAGACGGCCGAGGAGGAACAGTTCTGCAAGGAGCTGTTCGGTATGGGACCGACCGACTACTTCGAGTCGGTGGACTGGCTCGGCGAGGACGTCTGGATGGCGCACTGCGTCCACATGAACGACTCCGACATCGCCAAGTTCGCCGAGACCGGCACGGGCGTGGCGCACTGCCCGTCCTCCAACGCCCGCCTGGCCGCCGGGATCGCCCGGGTGCCCGACATGCTCGAGGCCGGCGTACCGGTCGGGCTCGGCGTCGACGGCACCGCCTCCAACGAGTCGGGCGAACTGGGCACCGAGCTGCGCAACGCGCTGCTGATCAACCGGCTGCACGGCTACCCGACCGCGCTGACCGGGCGTCAGGCGCTGCGGCTGGGCACCATGGGCGGGGCCCGGGTGCTGGGCCGGCAGAACGAGATCGGCTCGATCGAGGCCGGCAAGCTGGCCGACCTGGCGCTGTGGAAGATCGACGGCGTCATGCACTCCTCGATCGCCGACCCGGTCGCGGCCCTCACCTTCGGCGCGCTGCCGCCGCTGGCGGTGCTGTTCGTCAACGGCAACGCCGTGGTCGAGAAGGGCGAGCTGACCACCGTCAACGAGGACCGGATCGCCCGAGCCTGCGCCCGCGCCGCCAAGGAACTGGCTTCCCGGCCGGTGTGACGGCCCGACACCGAAGAGCTCCGGGGCGCCCAGGGACGGTGCGCACCCGGACTCCGTAGGCCCGGCAGGGCGTACGGACCGCGGCCCCGAACCCACGGCGAGGGTTCGGGGCCGCGGTGCATGTGCGGGCGGGGTCGGCGGCCGGGCGCTGGCGGACACACGCAGCCAACAGATTTCAACGAACAGATTTCAGCAGACAGACTTCAGCAAACGGATGACAACTTTCGTCATCTGTTGCTGAAGTCTGTTCCCCGCCGGGCCGCCGGGCCGCCGGGCCATCAGGGCGCCAGCCGTCAGCCCGCGCGCCCCAGCGTCGCCAGGTAGGCGCGCCAGCCGCCGTGATGGGTGATCTCGCGGTGCACGCCGCGCTCGACCTCGCCCCGGGCCAGCAGCATGGACAGGCACGGGGAGCCGTCCTCCAGCTTGATCACGCCGAGTTCCAGCTCCCGGGGCTCGCCGGGCAGGATGACGTCCCGCAGGCGCTCCAGGCTGATGTCGTACAGCTCCCCCTCGATCGCGCTGTCCACGGCCGGGTCGGCCAGCAGACCCGGGCAGACGTCCGTCCCGCCGCTGTGGTCGATGGAGAAGAAGCGGTACCCGGGTGCGGTGCGGGCGGGGCCGATCAGGGCGTCGGCGACCTTGCCGTGGAACGGTCCGCCGACCATCGCCTGGCCGTTGAAGAAGATGCGTGCCATCGGTGAACTCCTCGCGAGGAAAAGACCGTTCCGTACGGCGACGAGAGGACAGGTGGATTCGTCGCCGTACGGAACGGAGCAAAGGGCGGCGGAACTGCTACAGCCCGGCAGGCGGCAGCGGTGGCGCCGGTGGATAGATTGGTGCTCAGCCCAGCAGGGGAAGCGCGGGGAGGGTCAGGAAGTCCGCGAACTCATCGGCCAGGGCAACCTGTTCGAAGAGCTGGGCGGCCTCGCGCCAGCGGCCGGCCTGGTAGGCCTCGGCGCCCAACTCGGCACGGAGCTCGGCCAGTTCGGTGGCGACCAGGCTGCGGACCAGCTCGGCGGTGGCCTTCTCGCCGGTGTCGGACAGCACGACCCCGTTGTGGATCCACTGCCAGATCTGCGAGCGCGAGATCTCGGCGGTGGCGGCGTCCTCCATCATGTTGAAGATGCCGACCGCCCCGAGCCCGCGCAGCCAGGCCTCGATGTAGCGGATGCCGACCTGGACGGCGTTGTGCAGCCCGGCGTGGGTGCAGGTGCCGCCGGCGCCCGCGACGTCGAGCAGTTCGGCGGCGGTGACGGGCTCGGCCGGCCCCGGGTTGTCCTTCTGGTTGGGCCGCTCGCCGAGCACCGCGTCGAAGGAGGCCCGGGCGACCGGGACGAGGTCCGGGTGGGCGACCCAGGAGCCGTCGAAGCCGTTTCCGGCCTCGCGGTCCTTGTCCGCCTTGACCTTCTCCAGCGCGGCCGCGTTGACCTCCGGGTCCTTGCGGCTGGGGATGAACGCGGCCATGCCGCCGATCGCGTGGGCGCCGCGCTTGTGGCAGGTCTGCACCAGCAGCCGGGTGTAGGCGGCCATGAACGGCGAGGCCATGGTGACGCTGTTGCGGTCCGGCAGGATGTAGTGCTCGCCGGCGTCGCGGAAGTTCTTGACGATCGAGAACAGGTAGTCCCAGCGTCCGGCGTTGAGGCCGGCCGCGTGGTCGCGCAGCTCGTGGAGGATCTCGTCCATCTCGAAGGCGGCGGTGATGGTCTCGATCAGCACGGTGGCCCGGACGGTGCCGTGCGGGATGCCGAGTTCGGCCTGGGCGTGGGTGAAGACGTCGTTCCAGAGCCGGGCTTCGAGGTGGCTCTCGGTCTTCGGCAGGTAGAAGTACGGGCCGGAGTTCGGGTCCTCGGCACCCTTGGCGAGCAGCCGGGCCGCGTTGTGGAAGAAGTACAGGCCGAAGTCGACGAACGCGCCGGCGACCGGGACGCCGTCGACGAGCAGGTGGTTCTCGTCCAGGTGCCAGCCGCGCGGGCGGACCACGACGGTGGCGAGTTCGGCGGCGGGCTTGAGGGTGTAGGCCTTGCCGGCCGAGCTGGTGAAGTCGATCCGGCCCTCGAAGGCGTCGATCAGGTTGACCTGACCGCTGACCACGTTCTCCCAGGTCGGGGAGGTGGCGTCCTCGAAGTCGGCGAGCCAGACCCTGGCCCCGGAATTGAGCGCGTTGATGACCATCTTGCGGTCGGTGGGGCCGGTGATCTCGACCCGGCGGTCCTGGAGCGCGCGCGGCGCCTCGGCGACCTTCCAGTCCCCGGCCCGGACGTCGGCGGTCTCGGGGAGGAAGTCCAGCGTGCCCGTACGGGCGATCTCGGCGCGTCGGGCCTTCCGCCTGGCCAGGAGCTCCTGCCGGCGTCCCTCGAAGGCGCGATGGAGGCCGACGACGAAGGCGACCGCCTCCGGAGTGAGCACCTCCTCCGCCCGGTGGACGCGCGGTCCGGCGACAGTGACGACCGGAGCGGCGGGGGAGGCGCCGACGGGCCCCTGATCTGCAGCCATGAGCAGGACACTCCTAAGACGGTTGAGCCTGGCAGAGGGAGTTCCGGTGGGAACTTCCTCGGGAACTTCCTCGATCGATACCCGCCTGTCGGCGAGTTCGATTCTGTAAGGTGGAGACTAGTTTCCGCGATACAGAATTTCAACGGTTTGTTGAAGAGGTCGCCGGGACTTTACTCCTCCCCGACAGCGAAGGGAACGCCGGTGGTTGCGACCCCCGACACAGCATCGACGACAGGCGCCGACCGCGCGAGCGGCGGCGTGCAGTCCGTCGAGCGCGCCTTCCAACTCCTGGAGGCACTGGCCGACTCCGGCGGGGTGGCCACCCTCAGCGAGCTCTCCAGCAGTTCCGGCCTCCCGATGCCGACCATCCACCGACTGGTTCGTACCCTCGTCCAGCAGGGCTATGTCCGCCAGGACACCGCACGCCGCTACACCCTCGGCCCCCGGCTGATCCGCCTCGGGGAGACGGCCGGCCGCCTGCTCGGCAGCTGGGCCCGGCCGTACCTGGCCGAGCTCATGGAGGCCACCGGCGAGACCGCCAACCTGGCGGTGCTGGAGGGCGGCGAGGTGGTGTACGTCGGGCAGGTGCAGTCCCGGCGCTCGATGCGGATGTTCACCGAGGTCGGACGGCGGGTGCAGCCGCACTGCACCGGCGTCGGCAAGGCGCTGCTCGCCCAGCTCCCGGAGGACGAGGCGCGCGCGATCCTGGGCCCCAACTCGCTGCCCGCGCACACCGAGTACACCGTGACCGACCCGCAGGAGCTGATGGACCAGCTCGCCGAGGCGCGCGAGCGCGGGTACGTGGTCGACGACCAGGAGCAGGAGATCGGCGTCCGCTGCATCGCGCTCGCGGTACCGGGCGCGCCGACGCCCACCGCCCTGTCGGTGTCCGGCCCGGAGGCCCGGATCCGGGCACTGGAGGAGCAGGCGGGGGCGTCCTCGCTGGTGCCGGTGATGCACCAGATCGCGACCCGACTGGGACAGGTCCTCGCTCCCTGACGCCACGTCAATCCTCCTGCTGCGGCGGGAGGGTGTGGCCTGGATGCCGGCCGTCCGCAGTGTCCTCCGTTCGACGGACCGGTGGGCGGGTTGCGCCGGGTCCGGCGCCCCGGTGCCACCACCCTGGTGCGGACGCGGCCCGCGACGGAGCGGGCGGCCGGAGGACGAGGGAGCGGTGAGCGGTGGTGGCAGGCGGGCAGGGCAGGCGCAGGCGGCTTCGGGTCGAATCCGGCGGGACGGCGTTCACGGCGGCGACGGCGGCGGGTTGCGCGGTCGCGCTGCTGGCCGCCGGGCCGTCCTGGGCGGCCCCACGTACCGCGCCCCGGCCGGAGCCGCGGATTCCGGTGGTGGGCCCGGCGGCCGTGCGGTCCGACTCCGACCTGGAGGTGGTCCGGGAGGACCCGGACGCCGCTCCGCCCGGCGGCACGACCACCGTCCGTGCCTTCGTCGCGAACCGCGGCCCGGACACCACGGCCTCGCCGTTCACCGTGATCGTCACCCTGCCCGACGGCGTGACCCCGCAGGGGCCGTACTTCCCCGCCGACTGTGCGGTGCTGCGGGGCGGGCACGAGGTGCGCTGCGTCTTCGGGGCCGGGCTGAAGCAGGGGCGCAGCGCGACCGCGCTCGTACCGGTGCGGGTCGGCCTCGACGTGCGGCTGGGCATGCTGACCGGCGGGTCGGTCGAGGTGCGCAGCCCGGACGACCGGGACAGGAGCAACAACCGGCAGCCGTTCGACCTGAACGTGGTCGAGACGGCTGCCGGTTCCTGAGAGCGGCTGGTCTGCGGGCGGGCGTGTCGGACACGCCCCGGGCGGTCAGCGGTGGACGCGCACGCTGTGGAGCGGCTTCACCCCTGGCCGCGGCCCGCACGCCGGCGCGCACGGGCCGGGCACTGACCTGATTCCCCCGCTCCCGTCCGCTGTCGTGCTCGGCTGCCCGCCGGCGGGTGGACAGGACTCGGCATCCCGGCGACGGGGTCCGCGGGGGCGGACGACCCGTTGCAGGCTGGGCAGTCCGCGCGTGGACGGATAACTCGATCGGGCCGGTTGTCGCGCAGCTCACAGTGGTGTCGATCAACGACCCTGGGTGGCCGCCGAATTGATCAGTCCCGGCGCCGGCCCAGGGGCCGGTCGCGCAGCGTGAGCGGCGCGACGGTGGCGGACCGCACCGTGGCGCGGGCCGCCCGAGTCCGCCCGGTCGGATAAATTGGAACCCTGGCATTTTCCGCGGTGCACAAGTGCGCCGAGTCCCGGTGTGCCCGGTCCGTACGGCCCGTCCCACGCTCCCGAGAAGAGGTTCCGCCCCACCATGACCGCGTCCCTGCCCGCCTTCGCCGGCCGTACCTACGTCTTCCGGGTCGACAACGGCGCGGCCTTCCGCAACACCTACTCGGCCGACGGCGCACGGCTGCGCTGGGAGGGCCTCGGCGAGTCGGCGGGCCAGTGGGAGGACGTGCGGCTGCACGTCGCCGAGATCGCTCCGGGGATCTACTTCGTCAGCTGGACGGAGCAGAGCGGGATCACCGTCAGCCACGTGATGGACCTCAACGCGCTGACCGTGCGGGCCTTCTGGACCTTCGAGGGCGAGGGCGGCCGGGTCGGCCAACTGCACACCGGGACCCTGGAGCGGGTGGCCTGAGCCGCGTGGCGACGCACTGAGCCCCGGGGGCCGTGGCCGGTCCCCGGGGTTCGGTGCGCTCTCGTCAGACGGTCCGGCCCGGCTGGTCCGGCACCTTGAGGTGCTGGGACAGCCACTCCAGCGAGGAGGGCAGCAGTGCGCTCCAGGTCTCGAAGTTGTGGCCGCCGTTCTCGAGCATGCTGTACGAGACCTTCATCGGGCTGTGCACCGCGTCGATGAACGCCTCGGTGTCCTGCTTGTAGTTGCCGTCGCCCTTCTTGGTGCCGGCCAGCAGGAGCGAGATGTTCGGCTGCGGCAGGTTCTTCAGCCGCCACATCAGGTTGGCCTCGTTGCGGCGCTGCTTGCTGCCGCCGAAGAGGTCACCGGTGGTCGGGTCGTCGGCGGCCTCGTAGTACCCGGACAGCGAGACGGCAGTCGGGAAGACGTCCGGGTGGCGCATGGCCAACTTGACGGCGCAGTAGCCGCCGGTCGAGTTGCCCATGTAGGCCCAGGCCCGCGGGTCGGCCGAGACCCGGTAGCTCGCCTCGATCGCCGAGGGGACGTCCTTGGTGAAGTACGTGTCGGACTGGGCTCCGCCCGGGATGTCCTCGCACTCGGTGTCCTGCGGCAGTGCGGGCGAGGGACGCATCAGGACCATGACGGTCGGCTGCATCCGGCCCTCCTGCAGCAGCTTGAGGGCGGCACCCGGGTAATTGAAACGGGTGATCAGGTTCTCGGCGATTCCTGGGAATCCGGTGCTGACGATCACGGCCGGGAACTGCTTCTGCGCGTACTCCGGCTGGAAGTACTGGGGCGGCAGGTAGACGTACCCCTCGGTCGACAGCCTGCTCTCCCGGCCGTCGATCCGGACCTTGCGGATCTCCCCGGACTGGCTGGGCTCGCGGCCCATCGCGCCGCCGCCCTTGACCGAGGCCTGGCCGATGGTCTCCACCATCAGGCGCCCGGAGGCGTCCGCCTTGTTGTGGATCACCACCGGGCCGGTGCTGCCGGTGCCCAGCAGGTCGTCCCAACTGCTGTAGAACGCGAAGTAGTTGTTGGCCACCAGGCCGAGTGCGGCGAGCACGGCGACCTGGGTGGCGAGCAGCGTGCCAATTCGGCCGAGCACCGCCTGCCAGCTCTTCTTGGCGAGTCTGGGCCAGAGCCAGACCGTGCCGACCATCATCACGACCGCCATCAGCACGGCCAGCGCCAGCACCTTGTGGCTCGTCAGACCCATGTCCCAGTTGCTCCCACGCCTCGAACTCCGCGTCCCCTCCGCTCAGGGACATCCGAGGAGGTCACCCCGGTTCCCCCACGGGGGCGCGAGGACCAACCCTAGCGGGAGCTGTGAGACAGCTGACCGGCGGCTGGGGGTCAGGTGAGGAGTCGCAGCCCCGCCGTGAGCTCGCGCATGCAGCGGGCGCCGAGGTCCCGCGGGGAACCCGGGCCGGCGACCGGGGCGTCGGAGCCGGCCCACTGCTCCAGGGCGACCCGGATCGCCGTCGTGGCCGCGGCGGCGGCCAGTCGGATCTCCAGCGGATCGGCGCCGTCCGGGCAGCGGGCGGCCAGCACGGACCGCAGCCGCTCCTCCGATCCGGCGTGGACGCGCTGCCAGGTGCCGTCCAGCCGCGGGTCGCGCAGCAGGCTGCGGGTCCAGTGCATGGCCTCGACGGCCTCGTCGTCGGCCGGGGTCAGCGACTCGACCGCCGAGCGTTCCAGCGCCTCGCGCAGCGGGAGGTCCGTCGGGCTCGCGGCCAGGAGGTCCACCCAGCGCTGTCCGCCCGCCGCGAGCAGCGGGGCGACGGCGTCCTCCTTGACCGAGAAGTAGCGGTAGAAGGTGCGCAGCGAGATGCCCGCGGCGGCGGCGATCTCCTCGGCGGTGGTCGCCTCGGCGCCCTGCTCGGCGAAGAGCGCGGCGGCGGTGCGGGCGATGTCCAGCCGGGTGGCGTCACGGCGGCGCTGGGTCAGGGTGGGGCGTCCGGTCACGAGGGCCAGCGTACGCAGTTCCGTGCCGCCATGGCTCCGCACGCCGAGGAGGCACGACAGGACTTTTTGGCACGACGTGCCATTCAGGCGTATTGTGCCTCTCGAGGTCGAGAGACCGCGAACGAAGGAGTACCACCATGGAGCGCTTCAGCGGACGGAACGTCCTGATCACCGGCGGCGGCTCTGGCATCGGCCAGGCGACCGTCCACCGGATCCTCGCCGAGGGCGGGACGGTCGTCGCCGTCGACGTCAACGAGGACGGCCTGAAGAGGACCCTGGACCGCGCGACCGCCGACGGCACCGCCGACCGCCTGACCGTCCAGGTGCTCGACATCGCGGACGAGGCCGCCGTCGTCACGGGCATGGCCGAGGCGGTCGCGGCGCTGGGCGGCCTGGACGTCCTGGTCAACGCGGCCGGCATCCTGCGCTCCTCGCACACCCACGAGACCACCCTGGAGTTCTGGAACGAGCTCCTGGCGGTCAACCTGACCGGCACCTTCCTGATGACCCGCGAGGCCCTCCCCGCACTGCTCGCGACCGGCCGGGGCGTGGTGGTCAACTTCAGCTCCACCTCCGCGGCCTTCGCCCACCCCTACATGGCCGCGTACGCCGCGACCAAGGGCGGCATCCAGTCCTTCACCCACGCGATCGCCTCGGAGTACTCGAAGCAGGGCCTGCGCGCGGTCTGCGTCGCGCCGGGCAGCATCGACAGCGGCATGACCAACAACCCGGGCCTGCCCGCCGACGCCGACTTCAGCCTGCTCGCCAAGCTCTCCCCCGCCCTCGGCCAGGGCTTCGCGGGCCCCGAGACGGTCGCCGGCGTGATCGCCATGCTGGCCTCCGACGACGGCGCCTTCGTCACCGGCACCGAACTCCGCATCGACGGCGGCACCCACATGTGACCCGTCCGTCGGCCCGGTCGGGCGCGGGGCCTGTGCCGTCCCCTGTACGGCACAGGCCCCGCGGGTTTCTCCGGCCACCTGCGGCCCTCGTCCCGGCCGCAGGTGGCCGTGCTAGGTGACCGCGTGCGCCCGGCGGGGGTCAGCCGCTCCCCCGCCGGGCGTTCACGGGGTGCACCAGTCAACGGCGAAGGCCGACGCCGGGTTGGCGAGCAGCAGTCGGTCGGGCAGCTCGGGCCCGAAGGTGCGGGACAGCCGCGGGGCGAGGTCGGTGAGCAGCCGGGCGGGGCCGCCGAGCTCACGGGCCGTACGGGTGGTGGTGTCGGCGCCGAGCAGCAGCCGGTCGGCGAGGCCCGCCTCGACCAGGTCGGCGATCACGTCGAAGGCCTGGAGGTCGGCGGGGTGACCGATCCGGGAGGGGCTGTCCAGGGCGAGGAAGACGCCCTCGGCGGCGAGACTGCGGTGCAGCGACCGGTCGGTGAAACGGGTGAGGTGGCCGAGGACGATCCGGTCGGGGCGGACCCCGTGCCGTCCGTGGAGGCTGCGCAGGACGCCGTGCGGGTCACCGTCGGGTTCGAGGTGCACGGCGATCGGGGCGCCGGTGGCGTGGTGGGCCTCGGCCGCGGCGGCCATCGTCCGGCGGGTGTGCGCGGTGAGCGGGCCGGCGTCGTCGGCGATCTTGATCAGGCCGGGTCGCACGCCCTCGGGGGCGCCGGGGAGCCCGGCGGTGAGCTCGGTGACGAAGCGTTCGGCGAGGTCTGCGTACGGGGCCTGGAGGTCGGGGATCGGGAGGTCCGGGCCGGGGAAGCGGCCCGGGGCGTAGTGGGCGGTCTGGTGCGCACCGGTGGCGGCGACGATGTGGACGCCGGTCGTGCGGGACAGCTCGGCGAGGGCGTCCGCACCACGGCCCATGCCCCACGGCGTCCACTGGACGAGGGTGCGGCCGCCGACGGTGGCGTAGGCACGCAGCACGTCCTCGGCGGCTGCCGGGTCGTCCAGCTCCTGGCCGGGGAAGCGGGGGCTGCGGATGAACAGGTGGTCGTGGGAGTCGGTGACGCCCAGCTGGGCGGGGTCGATGTCGCCCAGGACGGTCCGTACAGTCCGGACGGTCGGGGCGGCCGGGGCGGCGGTCATGCGCGGGCCTCCGCCGGGGTGACGGACGCCGAGGTGTCGGGCGCTGGGGTGTCGGACTCGGGAGTGCCGGCGGCGGGGGCCTTGGTCGTCGGGGCCTCGGCCGCCGTGAAGGTGGAGGCGGCGACCCGCAGGCCGGCCAGGGCCTTGGGGACGCCGACGTACGGGGCGAGATGGACGATCACCTCTGTGATCTCCTCCCGCGTCATGCCGATCCGCAGGCTGTTGCGGACGTGGTCGGCGAGCTGCGGCTCGACGCCGCCGAGGGCGGCGAGGGCGGCGAGGTTGGCGATCTGGCGGTCGCGCAGGGCCAGACCGGGGCGCTGGTAGGTGCCACCGAACAGGCTGGTGACGATCCAGTCGGCGAAGCCGGGAGCGAGTCCGTCCAGGCCGCCGAGGGTGGCGACGGCGACCGGGCCGGCGAGCTCGGCGAGCAGGGCGTACCCGGCTTCGCGGTCGAGCGGTGCGGGCGTGAGGTCGGCGGGGGTCATCGGCTCGGGGGGCGTGGTCTCAGGGGTCGTGGGATTGGGGGTCGTGGGATCGGGGGTCGTGGGATCGGGGGTCACGGCGGCGGGGCCTTTCACCAGTGGCGGCCGGCCGGCAGCCGGTCGAGTTCGGGGCGGGACAGGTGCAGCACCTGGTAGCGGGTGCCAGGCGCGTCCTCGGGAGCCGGGCCGTGCCAGAGGGCGAGGGTGAGCAGTTCCCAGCGGCTGGGGTCCACGGCGACGGCGGCGGTGTGCAGGGCGGACTGCCCGGGGCGGGCGGGAAGCTCGGTGAAGGCGGCGAACTGGGCGAGTTCGGCGACGGCCTGTTCGAGGGCCTCGGCCGGGTCCGCGGTTTCCGGGAGCCGTACGGTCGTGCGGGTGGCGGTCGTCGGGGCGTCGGTGCGGGTGCCCTCGACCAGGCCCGCACCGAGCCAGTGGTGGACGGCGGGGCGGCCGAAGTCGGCGCTCAGTCCGCGGAAGCCCGGGCCCCAGAGGAAGCCGTTCATGCCCTCGGCGGTGCGCCAGAGGTAGAACGGCGCGTACTGGTTGACCGGCGAACCGCCCTGCCCGCGCTCGCGGACCAGGTACGCCTTGAGACCGAGCCCGGGGTGGGCGTCGAGCAGGTGGCCCTTGTCGGCCACGCGCTTGCGGATGACGCCCATGTCGTAGTCGGCGGGCAGGGTGATCTCGTACTGCATGGCGTGCACGGCGGGGCTCCTGGGCTCGAACGGCTGGCGGCGTGGGCGGCCGGAGGCGGCGGGCCCGCCCGAGGGGGGCGGGCGGCCGGAGGGGGTCGTGTGCGGTGGACGTCGCCCGTCAGGCCTGCCGGCGCCGTGTGGCGAGCAGGCCGAGGGCGCCGCGGACGGCCTGTTCGAACGGCGCGGCACTGTCCGCGGCGCGGGCCAGGACGTAGCCGCCCTGGACGACGGCGACCACGGCGGCGGCGGTGTCCGCCGGGTCGAGGCCGGGGGCGAACTCGCCGTGGGCCTGGCCCTCGGCGACCAGTTCGGCGATCCGGCCGCGCAGCCAGTCGAAGGTCTCCTCGACCGGGGCGCGCAGCTGCGGGTCGGCGACCACGTCCGGGTCCTGGGCCATCCGGCCGATCCGGCAGCCGCGCAGCACCTCGCGGTCGCGGTTCAGGTAGGCGGCGATCCGGTCGTACGCGGTGCCGGGGGCGGCGAGGTCGGCCTCGGCGGTACCCCGCATCTGCTCGGCGCTGCGGCGCAGGGCGGCGGCGGCGAGGTCGGGCTTGCCGTTGAAGTGGTGGTACATGCTGCCTTGGCCGACGCCGGAGAGCTGCTGGATGGCTTTGGGGCTGGTGCCGACGTAGCCGCGCTCC
Source organism: Kitasatospora aureofaciens (assembly GCF_001188955.3). Lineage (GTDB taxonomy): Bacteria > Actinomycetota > Actinomycetes > Streptomycetales > Streptomycetaceae > Kitasatospora > Kitasatospora aureofaciens. The sequence continues at coordinate 210,202 of NZ_JPRF03000013.1, forward strand.
CAGAGGAGGGCCTGAGTGCTCTCGATGAGGCGGTCCTGGGTGGTCATGTGGATCACTGTACATACCAGTAGGTACAGAAGGGAAGGGGTTCCCCGAATCCTGGATGGGACTGCGCCGGAGGATCGAGGGCCGTGCGCCGCCCCCCGGCGGCCACGGCCCCTCGACCGTTCGTCATCCCCCGCGCCGGCGTTGGGCATTCCGTCACGGCCGGTGGCGCGCGTCACGTCACGTACGGTGGCGGGCATCACGCCGGGCAGGGGGTGCGCGGCGCGTTGCGCGGGCGGGCGGCCGGGGGACGTTCGCGCCGGACCGCCGGGGCGGCATCACGCAGGGCTTGATCAGGCCGGACCTGCTGGCAAGATGTCCGCCATGAGCTACCTCGCCGCGGATGACCGCTATGCCTCGATGACCTACCGGAAGGCCGGCCGCAGTGGCGTGCAGCTGCCCGCCGTCTCGCTGGGGCTCTGGCACAACTTCGGTGACTCCCAACCGCTCGACGTGCAACGGGCGGTGCTGCGCCGGGCCTTCGACCGCGGCGTCACCCACTTCGACCTGGCGAACAACTACGGTCCGCCGTACGGCAGCGCGGAGCGCAACTTCGGCTACCTCTTCGCGCAGGACTTCCGGCCGTACCGCGACGAGCTCTTCATCGCGACCAAGGCCGGCTGGGACATGTGGCCCGGCCCGTACGGCAACGGCAGCAGCCGCAAGTACCTGCTGGCCAGCCTGGACCAGTCGCTCGGCCGGATGGGGCTGGACTACGTCGACGTCTTCTACTCGCACCGCTACGACCCGGACACCCCGATCGAGGAGACGATGGGGGCGTTGGACAGCGCGGTGCGCTCGGGCAAGGCGCTGTACGCGGCGATCTCCAACTACCCGGCGGAGCAGCACCGGGAGGCGGCGGCGATCCTGCGCGAGCTGGGGACGCCGGCACTGATGAACCAGTCGGCGTACTCGATCCTCGACCGGCACGTGGAAGAGGCCGGCGTGCTGGACGCGGTGGGCGACACCCAGACCAGCCTGATCGCCTATTCTCCGCTCGCGCAGGGGCTGCTGACCGACCGTTACCTTTCCGGGCAGGTGCCCGCCGGGTCGCGGATGTCGGTCGGGAGGTTCCTGACCGAGGAGGTGCTGACCGGGCCGAAACTTGAGCAGCTGCGGGCGCTGAACAAGGTCGCCGAGAGGCGCGGGCAGAGCCTGGCCCAGCTGGCGCTGTGCTGGGTGCTGAGGGACCCTCGGGTGGTCTCGGTGATCATCGGGGCGAGCAGCGTGGCCCAGCTGGACCAGAACCTCGACGCGCTGGCCGGCGGGCCGCTGACGGAGGAGGAGCTGGCGGAGATCGACCGGCTGAGCGCGTGAGAGCGGCCGCCACCGACGCATGACAGATGACAGCTGATGAAATCCGTCAGCTGTCATCTGTTATCTGTCAGCCGTCACCTGTCGTTCCGGCCGATCCCTTCGATCAGTGGACCGGCGTGTACTTGTACCCGACCCGGCGCACCGTCACGATCGAGTCGCGGTAGGTCGGTCCGAGCTTGCGGCGCAGCCGGGCGACGTGCACGTCGACCGTGCGGCCGTCGCCGACGTGGCCGTAGCCCCAGACCGCCGAGACCAGGTGGTCCCGGGTGTGCACCCGCTGCGGGTGCTCGGTGAGGTGGGCCAGCAGTTCGAACTCCAGGTACGTGAGGTCGAGCAGCCGCCCGTCGACGTAGGCGTTCCGCCGCTCGGCGTCGACGGTGATGCCGCGTCCGGCCGGACGGACCGGCCGCACGGCGCCCGCTGCGCCGGCCCCGGGCAGGCCGCCCGGTGCCGGCGTCGGGTTCTCGGCCGGCACCAGCACCAGGTAGCCGACCATCGGGTGGCCCGCGGGCCCGCCGGCCTGGGCACCGTACTGGGCGAGCAGTCCCTGCGGCAGCGCACCCTGGGGCAGGGCGGCGACCACGGTCGCTCCCTCCGGCAGTGCGGCGAGCAGCGAGGCGGGCGCCGGCGGTACGACCGCACCGGGCTGCGGCCCGGCGGACGGGACCGCCCCCGGACGGCTCGGCCCGACGACCGGGGAGCCGGACGGGCCGGGAACGGCCGGGGCGGTGGAGGGGATCGCGGAGAGGGAGGGAACGGACCGGACCGCGCGCAGGTGCGGGGTGGTCGCGGTGGGCAGGGGCAGGGTGGCCGTGGAGGAGGAAGACATGGTGTGCCGCTCATTTCGCGCGTGACGGACGGGGTGGAGTCGTCTGCGCGTCGACCGGGCGTACTGCCGGAGCTGGACCGGGTGGGTCGGGTTCAGCGGGCGGAGGGCCGGGACGCGCTGGGCGAGCCCGGACACGTCTGGTCGAACAGGTGCGGCTGCCGGGACGGCCAGAACGGCTCGAGGTCGTGGCGACCCCGTCGGCAGTCCGTGCCGGGACCGGTCCGACCGGTGGGGCTGCTGGGGCGGACGATGTTCACTGGTGGTTTCTCCGCGGGGCGGGGCCGGTTGGGAAGGCCCGGGGCCGGTTGGGAAGGCGCGGGCGCACCTGACGGGTGATCCGCTGCGGCCCGGTCGACGGGTTCGATGGTGCGTCGGACGGCGGCCGGGTGTGGGCCGGAGGTGCCGGGGACGTACCGGGTCGGGGCGAAGCCGGTCAGCGACAACAGGCGCTGCAGATCAGCGCGTGGTCGATGTAGCGGCGGACGGTGAGCACCGGCATGACGGGACCGGGCACGGAGGCGATGCGTCGCTGGTCGACGGTCATCCCTGCTGCCCTCCCCCTTCGTCCTGCCTCGTTCGGCGTCGTGCTGCGTCGTTCTGACGGCCCTCCCGGCGGCACGGCCGGGACGGCTTCCGTCCACAGAGCCTTCCACGCCCGAGGCTGTCTAGGCAACCTTCCGGACGTCGAACGTCCGGCATATGGACGGCCGAATGAGACGCCGAATATGCGGATGGCCTCTGACCAGCGGCGATCCCACGGCCCCTCAGGCCAGCGCCTCGATCTGCGCTCAAGCCTCCGCTCGGTCCTGCACCCCGCTCTGGGCTCGGGCCTGCGTTCAGGCCCGTCGGCGGAGCGCGGCGGCGTGCTCGACCAGCGTCACCAGCAACTCCTTCCCGTCCTCCCGCAGCCGCGCGTCGCACAGCACCACCGGGATCCCCGGGTCGAGGTCCAACGCGTCCCGGACCTCTTCCGGGGCGAAGCGCTCGGTGCCCTCGAAGCAGTTGACCGCGACCAGGAACGGGATGCCGCGCTGCTCGAAGAAGTCCACCGAGGGGAAGCAGTCGGCCAGTCGCCGGGTGTCGGCGAGCACCACGGCACCGAGCGCGCCGCGCGCCAACTCGTCCCAGATGAACCAGAACCGGTCCTGCCCGGGCGTCCCGAACAGGTAGAGCGCGAGGCCGGGCCGCAGGTCGATCCGGCCGAAGTCCATGGCCACCGTGGTGGTGCGCTTGGTCTCCACGCCCGAGGTGTCGTCCACCGGGCGCCCCAGCTCGCTGAGCTCCTCCTCGGTGCGCAGCGGCCGGATCTCACTGACCGAGCCGACCAGGGTGGTCTTGCCCGCGCCGAACCCACCCGCCACCAGGATCTTCACCGCGACGCCCGGCCCGCCCCGCCAGCGCGGGTCGTTGGCGCTCCCGGCCGGGTTCGGTCCGGCACTGCCCGGAGCGTGCCCGGACGTGCTCGGCGGGGTGTGGTCAGAGCGCACGGAGTCCATTGATCACGTCTCGCAGCAGGCGCTCGTCCGGCAGCTCGGCGAGCGGAACGGGTCGGGTGACGCTGATCAGGTCGGCGTCGTAGAGGTCGCCGAGCAGGACCCGCACCACGCTGACCGGCAGGTCGGTGTAGGAGCCGAGTTCGGCGACGGACAGCGGCTCGTGACGGCACCAGGCCAGTAGGGTCTGGTGCTCCGGGTCGAGGACGTGCGCGGGCACGGCCCCCGCGTCCGGCCCGGGGTCCTTGGCGGTGACCAGCGAGATCAGGTCGAACAGGCCCTCCTCGACCGGCCGGGTGCGGCCCCGGGTCATCGAGTAGAGCCGCACCACCGGGCCGGCCTCGTCGTCGAACCACCGGTCGTCGGCCGGGGTGCGCGGACGGAACAGGTCGACCTCTGGTCCGTCCGGGGACTCCGGCCCCGGCACCTGCTCCGCGCCGGCGGGCCCGGCCGGTGTCGTCGAGCCCTCCGGTGCCGCCGGGCCGCCCGGCCCGTCCGCCTTCGGATCCGCCATCGGACCGCTCAGCCCCTCGGCGCGGCGGTTTCGGTGCGCGGCTCGGCGGCCATGTGCTCGCCGACCCGCTTGACCAGCAGGGCCATCTCGTAGGCGATCTGGCCGATGTCCGCCTCGGCCTCGCTCAGCACGGCCAGACAGGAGCCGTCGCCGGCGGCCGTGATGAACAGGAACGCCTCGTCCAGCTCCACCATCGTCTGCCGGACGCCGCCGACCTTGAAGTGCCCGCCGGCGCCCTTGGCCAGGCTGTGGAACCCGGCCGCGACGGCGGCGAGGTGCTCGGCGTCCTCCCGGTCGAGGTCGCGCGAGGCACCGGTGGCCAGCCCGTCGCTGGAGAGGATCACCGCGTGCCGCAGGGCCGCGACGCGGCCCACCAGGTCGTCCAGGAGCCAGTTGAGGTCCCCCGACGGCTGCGTCGAAGTGGTCATGAATCAGTTCCTTCCGCTGGAGCGGGTGATGCGGGCACTGCGGGTGTTGCGGATACCGCGGGTCCTGCGGGTTGTCCGGGTCCTGCGGGTGGTGCGGGCACTGCCGGTACTTCCGGTGTTACGGGTGCTGAGGGTGTCACTTGAGGTACGGGCGGGGCGCCCGCAGGGTTCCGCCGCACCGGCTGGCCCGGCTGGATCCGGCGGATGAGCGGCGCTCGGCCGGCGTCCTCGGGGTCGGGCCCGGGGAGCGCCGCCGGGGCCGGCGCCGGGCTGATCGCCCGCCGGGACGGGTCCGGAGGCTGCCAGGCCGGTACGGCCGTGGGGCGGGTGCCGGGCGCTGGGCGGCTGCTGGGCGCGGCCGGACGGTTCGCTGCGGCCGGGGCGTCGCCGCCGGTGGCCCGGCCCGGAACGGTGCCGTCCTGGGTCCTGGCGGGGGCGGTGGTCCCACGTCCACGGGTGAAGCCGCGCTGGAACGAGGCGAAGGTGGCCCGGGCCTCCTCCGGCGAGCGTTCCCGGGCGTCCCGGGCGTCCGGTGCCTCGACGGCCCGCGCGCCCGACCCGGCTGCGCGGTCCACGGCCCCGGTCTCCCCGCGGAGCCGCTCCTTCGCCTGCTCCTTGAGCTGCGGTGCCAGGTTCGCCTGCCGGACCCGCCGGGGCAGGCCGCCCGGCGTCCGGGGCGCCGCCGTGTTCACCGGGGTGGTGTCCACTGAGCCGTCCTCCCGGGCGGCGTCCAGGGCAACGGCGTCCGCGGCAGCGGCAGCGGCGCCCAGGGAAGCGCGGTCCACCGGCGCGGCTTCCAGTTGCCCGTGGAGCGCCGCGGCCTCCGCCGCCTCCCGCCGGTGCCGCCCGGTTCCCGACGCGCCCTCGGCGTCCGTCCCCGGCGCGGGTACCAGGACCGGGCCGCCCTTGGTCCGCGCCGCCCGGCGCGGCAGCCCGTTGGCCGTACGCCCCTCCTCGGGCACGGACGGCCGTGGACCGCCGCTGCCCCGGTGCCGCCCGGCCGGACTCTCCGCCGCTTCCGAGGCTGAGGAGGGAACCGGGTCCGGCCCTGCAGGGGTGCCCACAGCCGCGCCCGCGCCCGGGGCCGGGTCCGGCACCGCGACCAGGTCGCGCCGCCCCGTCGTGCGACCGGCCGTCCGTCCCGCCGGGCGGCGGCCACCGGCCCCGGCGGAGGGCGGCTCCGGCAGGCCGTCCGGCGCTTCCGCCAGCAGCTCGCGCGGGATCAGCACCACGGCCGTCGTTCCGCCGTACGGGGAGGGCCGGACATGGACCCGGATTCCGTGCCGCCGGGCGAGCCGGCTGACCACGAAGAGCCCGAGCCGGTCGGTGTCGGCGAGGTCGAACTCCTGCTCCACGGCCAGACGTTCGTTGATCTCGGCGAGGAGCTGCTCGCCCAGGCCGAGCCCGCGGTCGTCGATCTCCAGCGCGAAGCCGTGCGCCACCACCTCCCCCTGGACGGTCACTTGGGTGCTGGGCGGAGAGAACACCGCGGCGTTCTCGACGAGTTCGGCGATCAGGTGGGTCACGTCGGCGACGGCGCTGCCGAGCAGGCCGGTGCCGGGGAACGGCCGGACGGTCACCCGGGCGTAGTCCTCGACCTCGCCGACCGCCGCTCGGACCACGTCCACCATCCGGACCGGCTTGCGCCAGGCACGTCCGGGCGAGCCGCCGGCCAGGATGATCAGGCCCTCGGCGTGGCGGCGCATGCGGGTGGTGAGGTGGTCGACCTTGAAGAGGTCCGCCAGCTCCGCCGGGTCCTCGGTGCGGCGCTCCATGGTGTCGAGCAGGGTGAGCTGGCGGTGCAACAGCACCTGGCTGCGCCGGGCCAGGTTGACGAAGACGGCCGAGACGCCGCGGCGCAGTTCGGCCTGCTCGACGGCGGCCTCGACGGCGGCCCGCTGGACGGCGTTGATGGCCTGGCCGACCTGCCCGATCTCGGCCTGTCCGAAGTGCAGTTCGGGCGCCTCGGCGGCCACGTCCACCGCTTCGCCGCGGCGCAGCCGCAGCATGACGGCGGGCAGCCGGGTGGTCGCGAGTTCGTTGGCCGCGTTGCGCAGGTTGATCAGCTCGCGGGCCAGGCCACGACCGATCCGGAACGAGATCAGCACCGACAGCACGACGGCGACCAGGCCGATGGCACCGGCGATGCCGCCGCGCCACAGTGCCGCGATCGCGGCGGAGCGGCCGCGGTCGTCCAGTCCGGCGGCGATCCGGGAGTTGATGGAGGAGAGGTCACCGAGGGAGCGGTCGGCGGTCTGCCGCCAGTTGTCGGCGTTGAGCGCCTGGACCACCCGCTCGGGGCCGCCGGCGCCGACGAAGTCCGCCTCGGCGCGGGCCAGCGCGGCCCAGGCCTCGCCGCCGCGCAGGGCGATGTAGTCGGCCTGGTCGGCGGGCTCGAGCTCGGCGATGTAGACGGTGTACAGCGCCTGCTGGTCGTGCAGGGCGTCCAGCGCGGTCTGGTACTGCTCGGGGGTGGGCCTGGTCGCGCCGGTGCGCAGGCCCTCCATCGCCGCGTCCTCCTGGGAGAGGTACTCGCGGGCGCGCACCAGCTCGATCAGGATGGTGCCCTGACGCGGGAGTTGGCCGCTCTGCCGGGCGACGTAGGCGGACCGGAAGCCGAACACCGGCCGGACCAGGTCGCTGTACTGCCCGAGCGCGAACTCCCAGTTGAGCGCCAGACGGCCGACCTGGGCCCGGAGCGGGCCGATCTGGTCGGCGGCGGCGATGATCTGCACCAGGCGGGCCCGCTGGGCGGTGGAGAGCCGGTCGCCCGCGGCATCCTTCTTCTGCCGCAGCACGGCGAGGCTGCGGTCGGTGGCGGCGGTGGCGCGGGCGAAGGCGTCCCGGGCGACCGGCGAGTTCGGGTCGGCCAGGTGCTGGACGGCGGCGCGGCGCTCGTTCTGCAGGTCGCCCGCGTACTGGTCCACGGCCGTTCCGTAGTCCTTGTACGTACGGCTGATCGCCAGCTGGTTCCAGGCGTCCCCGGTGGCGGCGAGCGTCGCGTACACCCACAGGGCGATGAGCGCGACGATGGGCACCAGGAGCAGCGCGATGATCTTCGCGCGGATCGAGCTGCTGCGCAGACGCATGGAGTCCTCGGTCGGGAAGTGCCAGGCGCGGACGGGGAGCGGTACGGAGGGGTTCCGGGGTGCTGGGGTGCTGGGGGCGGGTTCGGCGGGACTTTGGGGAGGCCTGGGGGAGGAGGCTGGGGAAGCCTCCCGGCCACAGGTCTGCGAGACTCTACTACGCCCTGACCACACGTTCGAGGGTCGAACCATTCCGCTTCCCACCTTGCCCCGAACACGTCAGACACCGATCGCGGTCCCGCCCGCGCCACGGGCGCACGACCGGCGCATCACGGGCGCACCTTCGCCGCACCGCCGGCTCACCGTCCACCGCCGGGCCGCGACGCCGCTGGAGAGTCTCCCCGATTCCTCCGCAGTTACGACACCGTTCCCGCGGACCGGTGCCGATCTCGTCGCGCCACCGTCACAACCCTGGGCAGTGACAGGCCGATCCGATAGTTTCGCTCCACCCGCACGACCGGGCGCCGCCGTCCCGGCACCCGTGCGCCGGGACCGGCAGACAGCGCCGCGAGACGCGAACTGGGGAGGACCGTGCGCGAGTTCACCACCCCCGCCCCGGCCGGCCCCGAGGCCACCGGAGGACTCGCCGACTCCCTGTACGACACCGCCGAACGCACCCCCGACCTGGTCCAACTGTCCCGACGGACCGGCGACGGAGGCTGGCAGGACGTCACCGCGCGGGAGTTCCGGGACGAGGTCATCGCCCTCGCCAAGGGCCTGCTGACCCACGGCGTGCGCTACGGCGACCGGGTCGCGCTGATGTCCCGCACCCGCTACGAATGGACCCTGTTCGACTACGCACTCTGGTCGATCGGCGCGATCACCGTCCCGGTCTACCCCACCGCCGCGCCCGAGCAGGTGCGCTGGATCCTCGCCGAAACCCAGGCGGTGGCCTGCCTGGTCGAGGACGAGGACGCCGCGATGACCGTCGGCGCGGTCTGCGACGCGCTGCCCGACCTGACCGGGATCTGGCAGCTCGACCGCGACTGCGTCACCGCGATCACCGAGGACGGCCGGGACGTCCCCGACGCGCTGGTACACCGCCAGCGACTCGGCGTCGCGGCCCCCAACATCGCCACCGTGGTCTACACCTCCGGCACCACCGGACGCCCCAAGGGCTGCCTGATCACCCACGGCAACCTTGCCGCCGAGGCCGACTCGCTGCTGGCCGGCTGGGGCGAGGTGCTCCGCGACACCGGCGGCGGCCAGCCCGCCACCCTGCTGTTCCTGCCGCTGGCGCACGTCTACGGGCGGGCCGTCCAGATCGCGGCCGTCCGCGGCGGCTTCCGGATCGGCCACATCCCCGAGGTCTCCACTGACGCCCTGCTTCCCGCACTGGAGAGCTTCCGGCCGAGCTTCCTGCACGCCGTCCCGTACGTCTTCGAGAAGATCTTCCAGCGGGCCAGACGCGCCGCCGAGGAGGCCGGGCGCGGCGAACTCTTCGAGCAGGCCCGGCAGGTGGCCGTCGACTGGGCCGCCGCCCGGGAGCAGAAGACCTTCGGCCGGGGCCCCGGCCCGGGTGCGGCGCTACGGCTGCGCCACCTCGCCTACGAGCGGACCGTCTACCCCAGGCTGCGCGCCGTGCTCGGCGGCCGGGTGCGCACGGTGATGTGCGGGGGTTCCGGGCTGCGGCGGGAGCTGGGACTGTTCTTCACCGGCGCCGGGCTCCAGCTGTACGAGGGCTACGGCCTCACCGAGACCACCGCGGCGATCACCGCGAACCCGGCCGGACGGCAGAAGCTGGGCACAGTCGGGCAGCCGGTGCCGGGCGCCTCGGTGGCGATCGCCGACGACGGCGAGGTGTGGGTGCGCGGCGGCTCGGTCTTCGACGGCTACCTCAACCACCCGCAGTGCACGGCCGAATCACTGGTCGAGGGCTGGTTCGGGACGGGCGACCTGGGCCGGCTGGACGAGGACGGCTACCTCACCATCACCGGCCGCAAGAAGGACCTGATCGTCACCAGCAGCGGGAAGAACCTCGCCCCGGCGGCACTCGAGGAACGGGTCGAGGCACATCCGCTGGTCTCCCAGTGCCTGGTGGTGGGCGACGACCGCCCGTACGTGGCGGCGCTGATCACGCTCGACCCGGCCGCGCTGGCGCACTGGCTGAAGAGCCACGGACGGGAGCAGCTGGACGCCTGGGCGGTGCTCGCGGACGAACAGTTGCACGTCGAGATCCAGCGCGCGGTGGCGGCGGCGAACACCGCCGTCTCGCGGGCCGAGTCGATCCGCGCCTTCCGGCTGCTGCCAAGGGAGTTCAGCCTGGAGCAGGGGCTGCTGACTCCCTCGCTCAAGCTTCGGCGAGCGGCGATCGCGGAGCACTACTCGACGGACATCGAGGAGCTCTACCTCTCCTGATCGATCCTGGATCGGCTTGCGGCGCCCATTTTCTGACGTCACGTCTTATTGCTTCCGGCGCTCAGTCGTTCATCGCCCGGTTCACCTGCCGTTCCCTTGACGGGTCGATTGGTCCAGTCCATTGTTGCTCTTCGGTCCGCGTGCGGCGCACCGACACCACCCGCTCCCGCCCCTCCGGGAGCGCCCCGGTTCCACGGCCCAGATTCCCGTTCACGCCCTCCCCACGGGCGTGCCCCCCACCCGCTGGAGTCCTCACGTGTCGATGTCCACGCGCCTGTGTGCGCTGGCCGCTTCCGTCGCGCTGCTCACCGCCCTCGCCGTCCCGGCGGCCGCCGCCGACCCGGGAGCTGCGGCCGGTTCGGGCGCCCCGACCGTCAACCTCGCCACCAACCCCGGGTTCGAGCTGCCCTCCCCCAACCTCGCCGACTGGGGCAGCGTCCCCGGCTGGAACTGCACGGGCGGTCCGGCCGAGGCGGCCGTCACCACCACGGCCGCCCACTCCGGCACCTCGGCGCTGACCGTCACCCCGGCGAACGCCGACTCCACCGGCGAGTGCGCGCAGACCGTCGACGTCCAGCCCGACACCACTTACACCGCCTCCGCCTGGGTGCGCGGCAACTTCGTCCACCTGGGCGCCACCGGCACCGGTCACGACGTCGCCCCCGCCTGGACCGCGACCACGTCCGGCGGGTGGCAGCAACTGACCACCCGCTTCACCACCGGCCCGAACGCCCGTAGCATCCGGCTGTACGTGCACGGCTGGTACCAGCAGGGCCCGTTCTCGGTGGACGACGTACGGGTGGACGGCCCGGCACCCGCACCCGCGGTCGCGGCGGGCTCCATCCCGACGACCGACAAGGTCGTCTTCTTCACCGTGGACGACGGCTGGCAGCGCACCCCCGAGGCGGAACGGTTCATCGCCGACCACCACCTGCCGATCACCGCCTTCCCACTGCCCATGCCGGCCGGCACCGACCCGGACTTCTTCAAGCGGGTCACCGCCGTGCCCGGCTCCTCCGTCCAGGACCACAGCGTCTCGCACTCCGACCTCAGCAAGCTCCCGCTGGAGCAGCAGCAGGTCGAGATCTGCGACGCGCGCGACACGATGACCCGCCTGTTCGGCACCGCACCCGTGGTGTTCCGCCCGCCGTTCTTCACCTGGAACACCGACACCCTGCAGGCCGCCGCCAACTGCGGCATCCGCACGGTGCTGACCGCGGACGCGGACTTCAGCTGGGGCGCCTCCAACATCTGGCACCCGGGGCTGCTCCAGCCCGGTGACGTGGTCCTGATGCACTGGACCGACGCCCTCGCCGCCGACCTGCCCCGCGCCCTCGCGGCCGCCGAGGCCGCGGGACTCAAGCCGGCCGGGCTGGTGGACTACCTGCACTGACGGGCACCCGGGCTGGCAAGGCTGGCGGGCCGTCATCTGTCATCTCTTCACGCCGGCTTCCGGCGGGCCGGGATCGCCCCCGTGCTCCGGACGGTGCTGTCACCACTCGCCGCGGTGGCCGATCACCCGGAAGCTGCCCACGACGCCATCGCAATCGAAGGCGCCACCGAAATCGGACTCGTCCTCGTCGAAGTGGCGGGCCGCCACGCCGTTGGTGGAGCTGTGGGGGCCCACGACGGCGACCGGACCACCGTGGTCGCAGTTGAAGCCGCGGAAGACCTCGATGGTCTTCCAGCTGTCGTTGAAAACGTTGAAACTGGTAGCACCCAGGCCGCTGGCCGTGGTGATGCAGCCCTCGGTGTGGGCGGAGAACGTTCGTTCGTTGAAGAAGATCCTCCCCTCCTTGTGGCGGTGGCCGCGCTCGCCGCCCTCGTGGCCGCGTCCGCCGTGTTCGCCCTCACCGTGTTCGCCGCCCTCGTGGCCGCGTCCACCGCCCTCGCCGCGGTCGCCGCCCTCACCGTGTTCGCCGCCCTCGTGGCCGCGTCCACCGCCCTCGCCGCGTCCACCGCCCTCGCCGCGTCCACCGCCCTCGTGGCCGCGTCCACCGCCCTCGCCGTGTCCACCGCCCTCGCCGCCCTCGTGGCCGCGGTTTTCGTTCTTCTCTCCGCCTGCGTTGCTGCCGCCAGAGGCGACCGCCTTCTCTCCGCCTGCGTTGCTGCCGCCAGAGGCGACCGCCTTCTCTCCGCCCGCGTTGCCGCCGCCAGGGGCGGCCGCGGCCGGGGCGGCTGGTTGGGCTGGCGGGGCCGCAGGCTGGGCTGCCGGCTGGACGGGCGGCGGCGCTGGGGTGGTTCCGGAAGACGAGGCGTACGTGATGCCGGTGGCCGCAAGGACCGTCGTGCCTATTCCGGCAGCGGTCAAAGTTAGTGCGCGCGTGAACATGTCACTTCTCTCTGTCGCGAGGACGCCGACCAGGCGTCCGATCTGCGATGAACGTAATGAGAGCTCTTGTGGCTGGCATTTCGGACATGCCCAAGGTGTGACGCCATGGGGCCAGCCAGGTGGAATTGCGGCACGCATCGCATACCGATCAAAGATCTGAGGCCTGGTGGATCACGACCCCTCGGGGGGCGACGCGCGGTCCTGAGTGGAGGTCAGCGCACCGCGATCCGTCCCGGACGAGCGCTCGACAGCCCAGCGCCTCCGCCGGATCGGAACCAGGACGGCGATCGGGGTGAGGGCGATCGCCCGGGTGGGTGCACCACGACCCGACTGATCATCCGCCGAGGCTTCGGCTTCCACTCCGCAGACGCCGTCATCGCCCTGGTCGTGCTCACCCTCGCCCCCCGCCCCGCCCTCCCGGGGCGCCAACCCACAACGGCCTGACCCACACATCAAGCAGGAGAGCCTGTCTTCCGCCATCTCTTCGCCGCCATCCGTCCGCCGGTGATCTTGTGCGTTGACAGGGCGTCCGTGGCATGGCTCTAATGGGGGCGTGCAGCGCGGCGTCGGCCACTGAGCAGTGGGCCGGCCGACAGCCGAGCCAGCACCTGATGTGCAAGGGGACGATGCGCGATGAGTACTTTCTCCGCTGCCCTGATCTGACCCAGGCGGCCACTGCGGTGTCCGCCGAGTTGTTTGCGCGCGCCGCGTGTGGCCGCTGATCCTCGAGTTCCCAGGAGACTTCACCACACACGCATGCCTATGTCCTTCAATCTGAACATCATCGAGGAGTTCCGCGCGAACGGCGGCCGGGTCGGCGGACCGTTCGAGGGCGGCGACCTGCTGTTGCTGACCACCACCGGGGCTCGCTCCGGTCGGCCGCACACCGTGCCGCTGGGGTTCGTCCGGTCCGAGGGCCTGCTCCTGGTCGTCGCCTCGGCGGCCGGGGCGCCGGAGCACCCGCAGTGGTACCGCAACCTGCTGGCCCATCCGGTGGTGCGGGTCGAACTCGGCACCGAGACCTTCGACGCGATCGCCGTGCCCGCCGAAGGTGACCGCCGCAAGCGGCTGTTCGAGACCGTGGTCCGTACGGCGCCCGGGTACGGCGACTACCAGGCGCACACCGAACGGGAGTTGCCGGTGGTCGTGCTGGAACGGCCCGAGGCGCCGCCAGGTCTGCCGAGCGAGGCGCGCAGTTTGGCCGACAAGCTGCTGGAGGCGCACACCTGGCTGCGGGCCCAGCTGCGCCACGTCCGGGCCGAGGCGCAGTCGCACTCCCCCGGCCGCCCGGCCGGGCTCGGACTCCAACTGCGCCAGCACTGCCTGGCGTTCTGCGCCGGGTTGACCCACCACCACACCGGGGAGGACTCCGCGATCTTCCCGGCCCTCGCGCGCAGCCACCCCGAGCTCGCCGGAGTGCTGGAGCAACTCGGCGAGCAGCACCGGGCCATCGGGCGGATCAAGGATGAGCTGGTGGCACTGCTCGCCGAGATCGGGATCTCCGAGCCGGACCGGCTGCGGTCCGAACTGGACCGGATGTCAGCGGAGTTGGAAACGCACCTCGACCACGAGGAGGCGGAGCTGTTGCCGGCGCTCGCCGGGATCCCCTTCCCGCCGGTGCGGCCGGGGCCGACCGCGCTCTGATCCTGCGGTGCCCTGATCCGGCGGCACCGGCTGTCACGTCACGGTCCCGACGGGACGGCGGAACCAGGGCGGGACGGGCCCGGTCTCAGGACTGGCTGAAGACCGGGAGGTAGCCGTCGGCCTGGCCGGACGAGTTCGGGTGGTAGCTCTCGTCGATCGGCCAGGTGGTGCTGTGCAGCCAGGTGTCCAGCCCGCCGCAGATCTCGTGCCCGGCGAAGGTGTCGCGCACGTCGGCGAAGGTGAAGCCGGCGTTGGCGACCTCCTTGGAGATGACGCTGTCCAGCGTGTCGGCGGCCTCGTTGATGGCGGCGCGCTTGGTGTCGCCGATGCCGAAGAGGCAGTAGCCGCCGATCTGGTAGAGGTGCGGGTAGCCCATCACCACGACGTGGGCGTTCGGCGACTTCGACTTGATCGCGGAGTACACCTGGTCCAGCTGGCCCGGCAGGGTGTTGACCGCGTAGTTCTCGGCCGTGTTGACGGCGTTGAGGCAGTCGCTGTCGGAACCGAGCACGCAGGTCTGCATGGTGCTGGAGAACCCGGCGTCGTTGCCGCCGATCGTGAGACTGACCAGCGTGGTGGAACTCTTCAGCGCGGAGATCTGGCTGTTGAGGACGTCACCGGTTCTGGCGCCCGAACAGGCGACGAAGGAGAAGGAGGACGGGGAGTTCGCGTTCGACCACAGGTAGGCGTAGGCGTTGGTGCTGCGCTTGCAACTACCGCTGTCACTCAGGTAGTTGCCGGCACCGACGCCGGCCGAGTAGGAGTCCCCGAGCGCCACGTAGTTGACGCCGGCCGCGTTGGCGGACGACGCCGTGAAGAGCGTCGTCATGGCGAGGACGGCCGCTGTCGCGGCGACGGAGAGAGCACGAGCTGGGCGGAACATCGCACCTCCAGGTAATGGCGTGGGACACGGAAGGAATGCCGAGCGGTGGACGAAAGCGAGAGTGTTCATGCCAAGGTTGTCGGCGGACCGTGGGCGCGGGGAGAAGTGAACTGCCCCGGCACAAGGGCGCCGCCACGCGGGCGACCGGGCGGACGTCCTGACCGACGCGCTCAGGAGCGACTGAAGACCGGGAGGTAGCCGCTGGCCTGGCCGGCAGAGGTGGGGTGGTAGCTCTCGTCGATGGGCAGGGTGGTGCTGTGCAGCCAGGTACTCAGCGAGCCGCAGATCTCGTGGTCGGTGAAGGCGCTGCGCACGTCACCGAAGGTGAAGCCCGCGTTGGCGACCCGCTTGGCGATCACGCCGTCGAGGGCGTCGGCGGCGGCGTTGATGGCGGCGCGCTTGGTGTCACCGATGCCGAAGAGGCAGTCGCCGCCGACCTTGTACAGGTGCGGGTAGCCCATCACCACGACGTGGGCGTTCGGCGACTTGGACTTGATCGCGGAATACACCCGGTCCAACTGGCCCGGCAGGGTGTTGACCGCGTAACTCTTCGCCGTGCTGACGGCGTTGAGGCAGTCGCTGTCGGACCCCAGGACGCAGGTCTTCATGGTGTCGGCGAAGCCCGCGTCGTTGCCGCCGACCGACAGGCTGACCAGCGTGGTGGAACTCTTCAGCGCGGAGATCTGACTGTTGAGGACGTCCCCGGTTCTCGCGCCCGAACAGGCCACGAAGGCGAAGGAGGACGGCTTGTGCGCGTTCTTCCACAGATAGGCGTAGGCGTTGGTGCTGCGTTTGCAGCTACCGCTGTCGCCCAGGTAGCCGTCGGCACCGACGCCGGCCGAATAGGAGTCCCCGAGGGCGACGTAGTTGACGCCGGCCGCATTGGCGGCGGACGCGGTGAAGAGCGTCGTCATGGTGAGGCCGGCCGCTATCGCGGCGACGGACAGGACACGAGCAGGGCGGAGCATTGCACCTCCTGGTATGACGCGGGTCACAGAAGGGATACCAGGCGGTAGCCGAACGCGGAAGCGTTCACGCCAAGGACGTTGACGGACAGTCTGATAGCGGAGAAGTGAACTGCTCCCGACAGAACGTGAGTTCACGCAGGTGGGTGCTGGTGTATGTCGACGCGCGTCGGTCATCGCGTGTAGACGAAAAACTTTCGAGAAGTCGGCTCGCGGTCAGCCGGCGGTCAGCGTACGGCCGCCGGTGCGTCAGTTCGCGGCGCGCAACGGCACGCGCGCCGGGGCCCGAACGGTGTTACCGGGGGCGCGACTCAGCGCCCCGGGGAGCGTCCGCCACCCGGGTAGACCGGGCCGGGGAAGACCGTGCAGCCCTCGACCGGCAGCTCCTCGATCGTCTCGTTCGCGGCGGCGGGCACGCCGAGCCAATGGACGGCTGCGGCGACCGCCGCCCGGGCCTGGCGCAGCCCGGGCGCCCCCCAGCCCAGCAACTCGACCGCGAGCCCCGGCGCGACCAGCAGCCGCCGGTAGTGCCGACCCGAGGCCGGGTCGGCCTCGCTCGGCCCGACCGCCCGCAGCGCCGCCGCCATCCGGACCCGCGCGCACTCGTGCCCGCCGTTCGCCGAACCGACCCGGTCGTAGAGGTAGCCGAGGTAGTACGGCCGGCCGATCACGGCCTGGGCCTCCTCGCTCGCCTCCCGGGCCAGCGCGGCCGCCGGGTCAGCGGCGTCCTCCGGCTCCAGCGAGCCGCCGGGCAGCGAGCAGATCCCGTCCCTCGGGTTCACCAGGGTCAGCACCCGCCCGTCCGGGGCGAACAGCCACCCCCAGGACTGCTTCGTCGGCAGCCCGTCCGGCACCTGCTCGCCCGGCCGCCACGGCCAGCCCGCCGTGGGACGCCGACGCACCTTCCCGAGCAGCTCGGCGATCTCCGCCGTGAACTCGATCCGGCCCATGCCGCGCGTCCCCCCTCTCGCTGTCGGGCTCGCCGGACCTGCGGAGCACGGTTCGAGCAGAGCGGCCGGAGCGGCGGCGTGGGGTACCGCGCGCTCCTGCTGTTGATCTTCTCCGATCTTCCCCGAACAGGCGGTCGATGAACAGTCCCCAGCACCGCATGGCGGATGCGGCGGCCGCGAACACCCTGATCACCCCAGCGGCCCACCCCCGCCCCCGGCTTCGGCCCCCGCCCCCGGGAAGTCCGGCAGCCGGAACCCCGGCTGCGGGACCACACCGGGCGGGAAGGGCAGCCCGCGCGCCGCGTCGTCGGCCAGTTCGTCGAACACCTCGTGGGCGGTCATCGGCCGCAGCCGCCCACCGGCCAGCGCCCAGCCCCGCACCCGCGGCCCGGGCCCCGGTCCGCCCGGCGGCCCGCCCGAGGGCCCGTCGGGCGACCTGTCCGGCGGCCCGTCCCCGTTCCCCGCGGACGGATCGCCGTGCAGGAGCAGCGCCCCCTCACCGCCCGAGGCCACCCCGGCCGCGAGCGTGACGCAGAACGCCTCCGCATCCCGCCCGGCGGGGTGCAGGTGCCCCCGCTCCACGCAGACGTCCACAGCCGAGGTGAGTTCCTCGCCGTCCTCCGGACCGTGGCAGCGCAGCGTCAGCAGGTGGCAGCCCTCCCCCGCACCCTCGGCCAGCGCCAGGTAGACCGAGGTCACGTACCTCATCACGGCCGCCATCCGCCGCTGCCCCGTCGGGTCGTCACCCACCGCGCCCAGCAGCGCCGCGCAGGCCACGGACATCCGCACCCGCGCCCGGTGGTCGTCCAGCAGCACCGGCAGGAGGTCCACCAGCGGCTCCCCCGCGTAGACGAATGGCTCGCCGGCCAGCTCCGGATCCCCCGCGTACGCGACCCGCGCGGCCGGGGCCCGGGGATCGAGCCCGAGCGCCGAGCAGTAGTCCTCGAAGTCACCCGCCTCCAGCACGCGCAGGTGAACCTCCAGCCCCTGCTCGTACAGGCCCGTCAGCTGCTGCTGCGCCCGCAGCAGGTACTCCTGGTGCCCGAGCGCACCGAACAGCCCGTACTTCGCCAGCCCGGCGAAGTCGGCCCCGGCCGCCGACACCGCGTGACCCACCAGCGAGCGCCCGCACACCTCGTGCAGCACCTTGGGCAGCTTGTTCGACTTCATCCGGGTCCCGCCACCGGCGGC
>NZ_JPRF03000014.1 GCF_001188955.3 Kitasatospora aureofaciens
GTGCGGCTCCACGTCCGGAGCGGCGCCCGGCTCCGCCTCCGGGGCGGCGCCCGGACCCCCGCCCGGACCCCCGCCCGGACCGACGTGCGGCTCCGCGCCCAGGGTCCGGCCCGCCTCCGGTGCCGGGTGCCCGAGGATGTCGAGCACGACGCGCCCGTCCACGGTCTCCTGGGCGACCAGCAGCGCCGCCAACTCGTCCAGGTGGTGCCGGTGTTCGTGCAGCAGTCCGACGGACCGGCGCTCGGCGCCGCGCAGCAGGGCGGCCACCGCCTCGTCCACCGCGCGCTGGGTCTGCTCGGAGTAGGGGCGGCGCAGCAGGTCGTCGGGGTGGTCGCCGAGGTACTGCGGGGAGCCGCTGGAGTAGCCGACCGGTCCGAGGTCCGGGGAGAGCCCGAACTCGCGGACCATCCGGGTGGCGACCGAGGTGGCGTTGGCGAGGTCGTTGGCGGCGCCGGTCGAGCCCTCGCCGAAGACGACCAGTTCGGCAGCCCGTCCGCCGAGCTGGACGGTGAGCAGGTCGGTCAGGTAGCTCTCGCTGTAAAGGTGCCGTTCGGCCTCGGGGAGTTGCTCGGTGGCGCCGAGGGCGACCCCGGCCGGGAGGATGGTCACCTTGGCGACCGGGTCGGCGTGCTCGCACAGCGCGGCCATCAGGGCGTGCCCGGACTCGTGCACGGCGACGGCGTGCCGCTCCTCGGGCAGCAGCGCGTTGGAGGACTCCCGGCGCCCGAGCAGCACCCGGTCGCGAGCCTCGTCGAGGTCGGCGGCGGTGATGGTGGCGCGTTCGGCGCGCACGGCGTTGATGGCGGCCTCGTTGACCAGGTTGGCGAGGTCGGCGCCGGAGAAGCCGGGGGTGCCGCGGGCGATCCGGTCCAGGTCGGCGTCGGGGGCGATGGTCTTGCCGCGGGTGTGGACGGCGAGGATGGCCGCCCGTTCGGCCTGGTTGGGCAGCGGCACGGTGACCTGCCGGTCGAAGCGCCCGGGGCGCAGCAGCGCCGGGTCGAGGGCGTCCGGCCGGTTGGTGGCGGCGATGACGACGATGCCGGTGCTCTGGTCGAAGCCGTCCATCTCGGAGAGCAGCTGGTTGAGGGTTTGCTCGCGCTCGTCGTTGCCGCCGATGCGGGTCCCGCCCGCGCGGCGGCCGCCGACGGCGTCGATCTCGTCGATGAAGATGATCGACGGGGCTCGTTTGCGGGCCTCCTCGAAGAGGTCGCGGACCCGGGAGGCGCCGACGCCGACGAACATCTCGACGAAGCCGGAGCCGGTCACGGAGAGGAACGGCACCGAGGCCTCGCCGGCGACGGCCCGGGCGAGCAGCGTCTTGCCGGTGCCCGGCGGCCCGACCATGATCACCCCGCGCGGCCCCTTCGCCCCGGCGGCGGCGTAGCGCTCGGGGCTGCGCAGGAAGTCGACCACCTCGCTGACCTCCTGCTTCACCCCCTCGTACCCGGCCACGTCGGCGAACCCGGTGGCGGGCCGCTCGGCTTCGATGATCTTCGCCCGGGAGCGGCCGATCGCGCTCAGCCCGCCGCCGAGCGAGCGGGCGGCCATCCTTCCGGACCAGAGGAACAGTCCGCCGAAGATCAGTAGCGGCAGGAACAGCAGCAGGGTGGACCAGATCGAGCTGCCGCCGCCGCTCCGGGTGCCGGTGACGTTCACGTGCTGGTCGGAGAGCGCACGGCTGAGCTGGGAGGTGTCCAGGGCGGTCGGGATCTGGCTGGTGAAGTGGGTGCCGTCCTTGAGCGTGCCGGTGACGCCGCCGGTGTCGGTGACGTCCACGGTCTGCACCTGGCCGGTGTCGACCCGGTTCAGGAAGTCGGTGTAGCCGTAGCGGGGGCCGGTCGGGGGGGACTTGGAGAACAGGACCAGGAGGAGCAGGGTCACCAGCACCGCGACGGGCAGCAGCCAGCGGCGCAGCGGGGACGGAGACGGGGGCGGCTTGGGCGGGGTGCCGCCGGGGCCGGGGCCTCCGCCGGGGCCGGGGGGCGGCCAGCCTCCGGGGGCGCGGCCGGGACCGGAGCCGGGACCGGAGCCGGGCGGGGTAGCGGGGTGGCGGAGGGCACGCAGACGCGTTCGTACGATCATCCACGATCACCGCCTCTCGCTTGCACTGCCCGGGGCCTGCTCCGGGCCTTCCTCTCCATGGTCGACCCCTCCGGTCCCGGACGGGAGTCGAGCAGGTCCCGGCTGGACGCGAACGGCCCCGGGACCCGAGCCTCACCGTGCCTCCCGCCGCATCCTGTGGCTACCCGAGAGCGGGGAACCACCCCCCGCGCGGGGTGCCCGCCGACGGGCGCCGCACGGTTCGGCGGGGCCACTCCGGCGCCCGCGTCGCCGCGCCCGCGAGCAGCACCGTCACCGCCGTCACCGCCGTCAGTATGACCGCGCCGGCGCGGTCCCGCCGCTCCGCGCGTCCCACCCGGCTCGGACTGGTCCCTACTCCCTCACCGCGACCGGCATCCTCATCGGGGCCGCCCTTCTGGTGCTGCTCGCGAGCGCTCGCCGCGACCCTCATCGACCCGCGCCGGAACGGGAACCCGACTCGACCGCGCCTACGCGGCCAAAACCTACGGCGAACTCGACACCCTGGTGGCGGACCTGGGCGGCCGACCGGCCGACGGGGCGGACTCCGGCGACGACGTCCTCGTACTCAAGCCCAAGCTGGCCAACATCCGGCAGAGCGGGCGGTGGACGGTACCGTCCCGGATCGTCGCCGAGTGCCGGATGATGCACATCGAGATCGACTTCACCGAAGCCGTCTGCCCGCACCGCGAGGTCACCGTCGAGGCGACGTGCGGTGCGGGTCACATCCGGCTGGTCGTCCCGGCCGGGTGGGGCGTGCGGGTGGACGGGTCGAGCACCAACACCGGCCACATCGTCAACAAGGCGACCGAGGCCGCCGAGCCCGGGGCCCCGACCGTGACCGTCGTCGGCCATCCCCGGTCGGGGCTGATCAAGATCAAGCAGCGCCGCCACTGATCGCACGGGCCCCGACGCGGTGCGCGAGCCCCCACGCGGCAGCCGGGGCCCCGCACGCCGAGCGGGCGTCGCCGCATCGCGTGGGCGTCGCCGCACCGAACGGGCGTCGGCGCGCCCGGTAAGCGTCACGAGAAGTCGAGCGACCCCGTCCGGGTCCGCTTGAGCTCGAAGAACTTCGGGTAACCGGCCAGCAGCCGGACTCCCTCGAAGACCCGCAGCGCGTCCTCGCCGCGCGGGATCGCGCTCAGCACCGGGCCGAAGAAGGCGACGCCGTCCACGTGGATGGTCGGGGTGCCGACCTCTTCGCCGACCGGGTCCATGCCGTCGTGGTGGCTCTTGCGCAGCGCGATGTCGTACGCCGTGCTACCGGCCGCCTCGGCCAGCTCCTCGGGCAGTCCGGCCGCCACCAGTGCCTCGCGGATGACGGTGTCGTCGGCCTCCCGGTCCTGGTCATGCAGGCGGGTGCCGAGCTCGGTGTACAGGTCGCGAAGCACGTGCTCGCCGTGCTGCTCGGCGGCGGCGATGCAGACCCGGACGGGGCCCCAGCCGGTGGTCATCAGTCGCTGGTACCGCTCCGGCAGGTCGGTGCGGCCCTCGTTGAGGACGGACAGGCTCATCACCCGGAAGTTGAGGTCCAGCTCGCGCTGCTTCTCGACCTCCAGGATCCACCGGGAGGTGATCCAGGCGAAGGGGCAGACGGGGTCGAAGTAGAAGTCGACCTTGGTGGCGTTCTCGTTCGCGTGCGTGTTCACGTCGATGATCATAGGTTGCGATTGGACCAGTCCCCAGGGCCAATCGCAGACCCTTGCCCTGGGCCACTTCTCAGCTGCAGGTGGTCCCGTCGGCCGGTACCGTACCGTCCAGCAGGTAGGCGTCCACGGTCTTCTTCAGGCACGGGTTGCCGGTGTTGTAGCCGCCGTGGCCCTCGCCGTTCAGGGTGACGGCGACGCCGACCCCCGCGCCCAGCTGCTGCGCCATCGCGCGGGCGCCCTCGAGCGGGGTGGCCGGGTCCCCCGTGGTACCGACCACCAGGATCGGGGCGGCGCCCGCGGCGGAGACGTCCGGGTGGTCGGACTTGCCGGGGACGGGCCAGCCGGTGCAGGCGGTCAGGCCCCAGGCGGTGAAGGTGCCGAACACCGGGGAGGCGTTGCGGAACTGCGGCAGCTGCTGTTCGACGTCCTGGTCGGAGTAGCGCTGCCGGGAGTCCACGCAGCTGATCGCCCGGTTGGCCGCGTTCAGGTTGTTGTAGTGCCCCTGCGGGTCGCGGCCGAGCAGCGAGTCGGCCAGCTGGAGCAGGGTGTCCCCGGTGCCCTGCTGCATGGCCTCGGTGAGCCCGGAGGCCAGGGCGGGCCAGGTCTGCTGGCTGTACAGGCCGGCCGCGATGCCGGTGATGGCCAGGCCCTCGGTGAGCTTGCGGCCGCTGCTGGTGGGCAGCGGCGACTGCGACAGCTTCTGCAACAGGCCGGTGATCTTCGCCGTGCCCTCGGCTCCGCCGGGGCCGGTGGGGCAGCTGGGGTCCTGGGTGGCGCAGGCCTTCATGAAGTCGTTGAGGGCGAGCTGGAAGCCCTGGGCCTGACCGAGCGCGCTCTGCTGCGGGTCCTTGGTCGGGTCGACCACCGAGTCCAGGACCAGCCGGCCGACCTCCTGGGGGAACAGGTGCGCGTAGACCCCGCCGAGTTCGGTGCCGTAGCTGATGCCGAAGTAGAAGAGCTTCCGGTCGCCGACCACCTGACGCATCAGGTCGAGGTCCCGGGCGGCGCTCTCGGTGTCCACGTACGGCAGCACCGGGCCGGAGTTGTGTTCGCAGGCGGTGGTGAACTGCGCGTTGCTGGCGTCCAGGGCCATGACCTCGGCCGGGCTGTCCGGGGTGCTGTCGACGGCCGCGTTGGCGTCCATCGCCGGGTCGTCCAGGCACTTCACCCCGGCGCTGTTGCCGACCCCGCGCGGGTCGAAACTCACCAGGTCGTAGCGGGTGTTGAGGGAGGCGTACGCCGGGGCCAGGGCGGGCAGGGTGGCCACGCCGGAGGCGCCGGGGCCGCCGAAGTTGAAGAACAGCGAGCCGATCCGGTGCTGCTCGTCCTTGGCCCTGCTGCGGATCAGGGCGAGGTCGATGGTCTTGCCGCCCGGCTTGGCGTAGTCCAGCGGGGCCTTGAGGGTGGCGCACTGCCAGTCGCTCGCGGGCGCGGTACCGCCGCCCTGCGCGGTACTCGGGGCCGGGCACGGGCGCCAGTCCAGCCGCTGGGTGGCCAGGCCGGAGAGGCTCGGGCCGGTGGCCGGGGAGGTCGGCGCCGGGTCGGCGACGGAGCGGTCGGCGCCCTGGCATCCGGAGACGGGGGCGAGCAGCAGCGCGGTCAGGCCGAGCGCGCCGGCGCCGCGGACGACGGTGTGCATGGGGCAGGTCCACCTCTCGGGTTGGCCGGGCGGGGTCGGTCCGCCGCTCCGGCCCGGCGGGTCGGTCTCCCCGGTCCGGCGGGTCGGGGCTGCTGGACGGGTGTCCCGGACGGGGTTTCGGGACGGGGTCTCCGGACGGGGCTTCCGGACGGGGGTTCTGGACGCACCGGCGCGCGGTGAGACGGCGTGCGCCCCGGCGCTCGGCACCGTCGGCGCACCACAGACCCTAGGGGCCACGGGGCGGCGACGCCCGTCGGAATCCCCGGACGGGCGGATCGCGCCGAACCGACTGTCACCGGCCGACCGGGTGAGGGTTCAACCGGCCCACCGGGTGACAGCCTTACCGCCGGCCGACGGCCGCGGGCGCCCGCCCAGCGCGGACCGGTCGCGTCGTGTCGCGTCGTGTCGCGTCGCGTCGCGTCGTTTCGCGGAACGGACCTGGAGTCGAGCGGACCCGGAGTGGATGTGAACCCGGAGGACACCTTGAGCACCGACGATCCCGGCGTCGTCAGCGTGGACGTCTTCATCACCACCAGCCGGCAGGAGGTGCTGCTGCAACTGCGCGACGATCAGCCGGACATCCGGTGGCCCGCCCACTGGGTCGTCCCCGGCGGGCACCGCGAGCCCGGCGAGACCCCCCCCACCAGGCCGCCGTACGCGAACTGCTCGAGGAGACCGGGCTGCACGTGCCCGGCCTGCGCCCCTTCCACCCGGTGCCGGCCGAGACCGACCTCCGCGGTCCCCGGCGGCGCGCCGTCCACGCCCGGGTCGACGTCGACCCGGCCGAGCTGGTCCTCGGCGAGGGCCAGGAGCTGCGGCTCGTCCCGTTCGCCGAGGCGCAGCGGATGAAACCGCCACCCGCGCTCAAGGGCTACCTGCGCCAGCTGGAAGCCCGGCTGACCGCCGGGCGGACCCCGGAGTGGGCCGTGGTCGACGACATCCACCGCCATATCTCGGCCCATCGGGCCGGGCTCGGCCTGTCGCTGCTGCACCTCCAGGTGGTGAAGATCCAGGAGGAGGCGGGGGAGGTCGCCGAGGCCCTGCTCGGCGTGCTCGGCGCCAATCCGCGCAAGGGCGTCAGCCCCACCGTGGCGGACCTGCAGGGCGAGCTGTGCGACGTGATCACCGCCGCGATGGTCGCGCTGCGCGACACCACCGCCGACCCGGGCACCGTCCTCGCCGAACACCTGGCGCGCTGGCAACCGTCGCGGCTCGATCCGGAGGGGTAGCCGCCGGTTCAAGGCTCTTCCGTCGCGCTGGACCCCCCGCAGTTGCCCTGGCCGATCGGCACCCCTGGTGGGGGAAATCCGGAGGTCGGAACCTCCCGATCGGCACATGTGCGGGGAATGCGCGGCGGGCGAGGATGACGGTCATCGGGGCCCCGCCGGTGGGGCCCGGGAAGGAGCCCTGCCATGACCGCCCTCCTCGTCTCTCCCCTCGTCTCTCCCGTCCTCTCGCCCCGGCTCACCTCAGGGCAGTTCCAGCCCCGGGCGGCCGCGCACAACGTACGCCGGCAACCGCAGCTCGCCCAGCACCGCCCGGGGCAGCCTCAGCCCGAACCGCCGCCCGACCACACCGAGGGTCCGCTGCCACGCGCTCGGGTACGGCACGGCCCCGGGGGCGCAGCGGGTGACGCCGTCGGCCTCCAGGACGTTCGCAGCGACCAGTTCCGGGACGAGCAGGTCGGGCTCCTGCCCCCAGCGCCAGCGCTCCTCTCCCAGGCCGAACCCGCACAGCACGGCGCCGTCCCGGGCGTAGTCGAGCAGGGCCGGCGGCTGGTCCGGCATCGGCCGGAAGTGGACGACCTCGACGCCGCCGCGCGCTATCTCGGTGAGCAGTTCGCCGCCGGTCGAGTCCCCGTACTCGATAGCGAAGGACCACCCGTCCGTCTCACCGACCCGGATCACGCCGTCGCCGTCGTCACCGGGGCGGTAGACCTCGATGTCCAGGCCCCAGATCTCGGTCCCGCTGATCGGCCCGGTGGCGGCAGCCGGATCGGCGCCCATGCGGCGGGCGAGTTCCTCGGGCGGGATTCCACGCGCAAAGATCACGCCGTCCACTTCCCCGCCCGCGTCGGCCAGCCACTGGATGCCCTCACCGTCCTGATCCTCGGCCTCGCGCGAACCGTCACCGATGACGCCGATCATGACGCCCCTCCCCTCGCGCCGGCCCTGCGGTGGCCAGACGCAGCCGGTCCGCACCCTAACGGAGATCACCGACACCCCTCGCCGAACCCGGTCAGCCGCGCCCCGCCCACCAACGCCGTCGCAAAGTCTGAGAGTTGACTCTCACGCATTATGAGAGAACACTCTCATAATATGGAACACGGGAATCGCCTGGGCGACATCGAGATCACCGATCCGAAGGCCATGCGAGCGTTGGCGCATCCGGTGCGGCTGGCGATCCTCGAACGGCTGCAACGGCACGGGCCGGCGACGGCGACGCAGTTGTCACCGGACGTCGGAGCCACCCCGTCCGTGACCAGCTGGCACCTACGACACCTGGCGGGCTTCGGGCTGGTCCAGGACGCCGAGGCGGCGGCGGACCGGCGGGAGCGGCGATGGGAGGCCGTGGCGCGCGGCTTCCGCTTCGGGATGCCGGCGGACGAAGCGGGCCAGTCGGCCGCCCGGATGCTGTCCCGAGAGATGTTCGCCCGCTCCGCCGATCTGCCGCACCGGTGGGTGACCGAGACAGAGCCCGAACTCGATCCAATGTGGCGCAAGCCCGCAGGGCTGGCAAACACCCGCGTGGTGGTGTCCCCCGACGAACTCGCCGCCATCGAGGACGCGATCCAAGGCGTCCTCGCGCCCTATGTGACGCGCGACCCGGCGCAGCGGCCGAGCGGAAGCCGTGGTGTCCGGCTGCTCCGCTACGTCCTGCCGGAGGCCCACGAGGAGCGGGCGGGTGAGTCGGCGTGAACTCCTTGGCGGACACTGCCGCTCCGGTGTCCCTGTGGCAGGACGGACGCTTCGTCCGCTTCTGGGCCGGGTAATCGGTCTCCCAGTTCGGTGACCGGATCTCGGAGCTGGCGTTACCCCTGATCGCCGTGGTGTCGCTGGATGCCTCGGCTGGGCAGGTCGCGTGGCTGACGGCGCTCGCTTGGGCTCCGAATCTCCTCGCCATCGTGCTCGGAGCCTGGGTGGACCACCGGCCCCACAAGCGCCGCCTGATGGTCGCGGCTGATCTGGTCCGCGCGTGCGTGCTACTCACCCTGCCCGCGGCCTGCCTGTGGGGCACGGTGACGCTTCCCCACCTGTACGCGGTGGCACTGCTGACCGGCGCGGCAGCGGTGCTCTTCAACACCGCCTACCCGCCCTTCTTCGCCCACCTCGTACCGCGCTCCTCCTACGTCGACGCCAACAGCAAACTCAGCGCCAGCCGGTCCGCCTCCTTCGTCGCGGGCCC
Source organism: Kitasatospora aureofaciens (assembly GCF_001188955.3). Taxonomy (GTDB): domain Bacteria; phylum Actinomycetota; class Actinomycetes; order Streptomycetales; family Streptomycetaceae; genus Kitasatospora; species Kitasatospora aureofaciens. The sequence goes on from NZ_JPRF03000014.1 coordinate 8,773, forward strand.
TGCCGTGGGCGGTGCCCTCGTCCAGGCCCTGACCGCACCGTTCGCCGTGGTCGCCGACGCACTGTCCTTCCTGGCCTCGGCCGCCCTGCTCGGGCCGGTCCGGGGCGACGAACCAACCGTCCCCGCCGCAGGAGCGGCAGAGCCCTCACTGCTGCGGCGGGCCAGGGAGGGGCTGGTCTTCGTCCTCCACCACCCGGTGCTGCGGGCGAGCCTCGGCTGCGCGACGACCGTCAACTTCTTCACCTTCATGGCGGGTTCCGGCCTGACCGTCCTGTTCGCCGAACGGGAACTCGGTCTCTCTGCGGGGACCATCGGGCTGGCCTTCGGTATCGGATCCACCGGAGCCCTCGCGGGCGCGATGATCGCCCCGAGGATCTCGCAACGCATCGGCGTGGGACGCAGCATCGCGGCGGGCGCCGTACTGTTCCCGGCCCCCATCGCCATCGCCGCCAGTGCGAGCGGTCCTACCTGGTCCCGCGTGGGGGCCCTGGGGCTTGCCGAGTTCCTCTCCGGAATCGGCGTGATGCTGTTCGACATCAACCTCAACTCCCTGCAAGCCGCCGTCATACCGGACGGCATGCGCAGCCGGGTGGCCGGCGCCTACAGCACGGTCAACTACGGCACTCGCCCCATCGGCGCCCTCGCCGGAGGCCTGCTCGCCACTCTCCTGGGACTCACGCCCACCCTGATCACAGCCGCCCTCGGAGGAACCCTGTCCCTCCTCTGGCTACTCCCCTCCCCGATCCCCCGCATCCACTCCCTCACCCTCACCCCAACCCCCAACACCCCCGAGCCAGCCACCCGCCCCACACCCCAATAGCCCCGGCCGCCTCAGCCGACCCGCGCCCGATCACACCCACGCCATCGCCGTCCGGCGCGTCAGCAGGAGGTGCAGCACACCAGCCACCACAATCCCGCCAGCTCCACACCCGCCAGACCAGCCACCACGAATCCGCGCCACGGCCCCAACCGACCAACGCCCCGACAACGCCCACCGCCGCAACCAGCGACACCCCACCCATGACCCAACCCGCCCCACACGTCACGCGCTTTCGCACATCACCACGAATCCGCGCCTCGGCCCCCGCCACCCGGCACCCCGACCACACCCGGTACGGGGCACACCCGCGCACGGGAAGTCGGCCGGTCGAACCTGCAGGCGAAGTCGGTTGGGGTGGTTGTGGGACAGTAAGCGTCCGCCGATTTGGGTGAACAACGCACCCAGCGCGTCCTCTCCATACCGCCGAAGAAGAACGGCCTGCTCCGCGTCGCCTTCCCCCGCGCAAACCGCTGCCCCTGCCCGATCCGCGCCCAGTGCACCACCGGTGTCTCCCTCTCGGCCGGGTCCTGGAGATCCATCCCGAACCGATCCATATCGCCCGGACACGGGTGCAGGCCGAACAGGATACCCCCGAGTGGCGCGAGGCCTACCAGGCCCGTGCCGGCATCGAGGGCACCGTCTCACAAGCGGTCCGAGGCCCCGGCCTGCGACGATCCCGCTACCAGGGCCTCGCCACAACCCACCTCCAGAACGTCCTCATCGGCTGGCCATCAACCACCGCCCAGACAGATCGCCGTCCCACCCGCATCCACGCACTCTGCACCCAACACGACATCGCAACGGCAGCCTGAGCCTGACCTGGATCAACTACTTCGCCAGCAGAGTCGCCGGATCCGACTTCCCGCGCACGGCCCAACCCCCCGGCCGGTCAAGCGCCTTCGCGCGCCACCGCCACCCGCCGCATCAGCAGGACACACACCCACAACAGCCACCCCCGACGCCCGACACATCCGACGACACCCGCCGTAATACACGCCAACGCGGGAAGTCGGACCCGCCGACTTCCCGCGCACAGCCCAACCACCCCCGCACATCAGGCCCTTTGCGCGCCACCACGAAGGCGCCCGCCCCCGACGGCCCCCAGTTGGCCAGCACTGCCATCACCCCCGGCCTTACGACACACCAACGCGTGAACTCGAGCCCACCGACCTCCCGTCCAGCCCACCCCCAGGGCCAGGCCATTTCGCCCGCCTCACCACGAGGACAAACGGCGCAACAGCCACCACGATCACCACCGCCGGTTCCACACCCGCCGAACCAGCCACCGCACATCCGCAGTACAGCCCGCCGCGTACCCGCCAGCGCAGGAAGTCGGGCTGGCCGACTTCCTGCGCACAGCCCCCGTCGGTCAGGCGCGTTCGCGCGCCGCTGCCGTCCGCCGCATCAGCAGGGCGTACACCGCTGCCGCCACCACGATCCCCGGGCGTGTAAGCGATCTCGTGTAAGTGCCTCGTAGTTATCGGATGCTGAGCCGGTCCTCGAAGAAGAGCGAGAACTGGTTCAGCGCCTCCTTCCAGTGTGCGGCGACGTGGTTGATGTCGCGGGCCCTGGGACTGATCTGCTCCTGGACGGCGAGCGAGGTAGATCACCTTCAACGCGGCCTGTTCCGAGGGGAAATGACCGCGGTTGCGGGTGGCCTTCCGCAGTCGGGAGTTCATCGACTCGACCATGTTCGTGGAGTACACGACCTTCCTTATCGCGGCTGGGAACGCGCGGTAGGGCGTGAACTCGCCCCAGGCCGCCCTCCAGGTGCGGACCACGGCCGGATAGCGTTCGCCGAGCTCGGAAGCGGCCAGCTCGTCCAGGGCCTGCTCGGCCGCCTGCTCGGTCGGCGCGCCGTAGATCGCCCGCAGCGCCGGCACCAGGGCGCAGTGGTCCCTGCCCGAGGACAGCCGCAGCGAGGCGCGAATCAGGTGGATCACACAGGTCTGCACCGTCGCCCGCGGCCAGGTGGCCGTCACCGCGTCCGGTAGCCCCTTCAGGCCGTCGCAGCAGACGGTGCACACGTCCTCGACACCTCGGTTGCGCAGTTCGGTCAGCACCGTCATCCAGGCGGTGGCGCCCTCGCCCTCGGCGCCGATCCACAGGCCCAGGACGTCCTTGCGGCCGTCAATGTCCACCCCGACCGCCACGTAGACGGGCTTCGAACTCACCGATCCGGAGCGGATTTTCACCCACAGGGAGTCGATGTAGATGATCGGCCAAACAGCGTCCAGCGGCCGGTTCTGCCAGGCGGCCAGCTCGTCCGTCACGGCATCGGTGACTTTGCTGATCGGGTCGGCGCTGACGTCGACACCGTAGATCCGGGCGAGGTGGGAGCGGATGTCGCGCACCGACATCCCGCGCGCGTACAGCGACAGGATCCGCTCGGTGAAGCCGGCCAGACGCCGCGCGTTCTTCGGGATCAGCCGGGGCTCGAACTCGCCGTTGCGATCCCTGGGCACCGCGACCGTCACCGCCCCGACATCGGTCAGCACGGTCTTCGGCGACGTCCCGTTGCGGCTGTTGCCCCAGCCACGGCCAGCCGGATCATGCTTCTCGTAGCCCAGGTGCTCGGTCATCTCCGCGTCCAGGGCCCGCTCCAGCACCGCCCGGGTGACCTGGGTCAGCAGCCCGCCCTCGCCCAGCAGGGCCGCACCCGAGGCGTCGGCACGGTCCATCAACCGCTCGACGACCTCGTCCACCAACCGCTCATCGACCAGCTCGACGACCGGCCCTTCCTTCTCGCCCATGTCCTGTCCCGGCCGGCCCGAGCCCTCAGCCGGGCCCAGACCAGCCTCCCAGATCACGGACTTGCACGAACTTTCTCACGCTCCCGTCCGCCGCATCAGCAGGGCGTACACCGCTGCCGCCACCACGATCCCCACCGGTAGGGCCAGGTCCACGCCGGTCAGGGCGGCTACCGGGCCGGTGTAGAGGGTGTCGACGCAGAGGGCGGAGGTGACTACGCCTGCGGCCAGGGCGAGGGCGCCGGCCGGGTTGATGCCAGCGCGGTACCAGAAAGGGCTGCTGCCCGGGGTTTCGTCGGTGAGGGCCCGGCCGTCGTAGTGGTTGCGGCGGAGCAGAATGTCGGTGGCGTAGATGGCGGTGCTGGGGCCGAGGAGGACGACGGTCAGCTGGAGCACGTTGCTGACGGTGTCGAGGAAGTTGGAGACCAGCAGGGCGTAGAGGGTCAGCGCGACGGCGACCGTGCCGTCCACGAGGACGCTGAGCGTGCGGCGGATGCGGATGCCGACGGCCTGCAGGGCGAGGCCCGCGCTGTAGGCGGTGAGGGCGTTGACGGCGATGGTTCCGATGACCAGGGAGAGCAGGAACACCGGGTTGAACCAGCCGGGCAGGATCTTCTGGAGCGCGGCCTGCGGGTCGGCCATGTCGACGGCGCTGGCCCCGAGCACGCCGAGGCCACCGACCACGACGCTGGGCAGGAACCCGCCGAGGGCGGTCCATCCGAGGACGGCGCGCGGGGAGGTGGTGGCCGGCAGGTAGCGGGAGAAGTCGGCGCTGGTGGTGTACGAGAGCGGACCGGAGGCGATCAGAGTGATGCCCGCCAGGACGGCTGCCCACAGCCCGCCGCCGGTGAGCGGCTCGGGCTGGCTCCAGCCGAAGTCGGCGTGCCGCAGGATCGCGTACCCGACGACGGCGAAGGCGGCGGCGAGGGCCAGGGTGATCGGGAGGTAGAGCCGCACGATCATGGCGTGTCCGTAGACGCTGATGGTGAGGGTGACCACCACGATCGCGATGACGATCACGATCTTGATCGGGGTGTTCGGCGTGATCCCGACCTGCTCGGCGAGGGAGAACGCCGCCACGGCCGCCGCCGCGAGGTTCAGCGCGAAGTAGCAGACGGAGATCATCCACCCGGTGACGGCGTTGTTCACCCGGTTGCCCCGGACGCCGTACATGGCGCGGGTGATCACCTCGCTGGGCGCCCCGGCGGCCGGGCCGGATACGGCGAGCAGCCCGGTGCTCAGCCAGAACAGGTTGCCGGCCACGACCACCGCGAAGGCCTGCCAGAGGCTGAGCCCGGTCAGGACGAGGGCGCCGCCGACGACGAGGTTCAGGTAGTTGACGTTGGCCGCTGCCCAGACCGAGAAGAGTTCGCGGGCGCGGCCTCGCCGTTCGCCCTCCGGGATGTGGTCGATGCCGTGGACCTCGACCCGGCCGCTCCGATCCTGCTCCGACGGGGAAACCGAGGACGGCGAGGACGGCGAGGACGGCGAGGACGGCGAGAACGGCGGGGCCTGCTGGGCCTGCTGGGCCTGCTGGGCCGGTGGTCCGGCGGGGGAGTCGGACTGGGGATGGTCCGGAAGTGTGGACGCCATTGGGGGCCCTCCGTGGGGGTGTCGTGCCCACCTGCTTGCTTATTGGTCGCACACTCAATAGCATCCGGCACATGACGTCAAGCGTTCAGCGCAAACGGATCCGGAAGTCCCCCGACGACCGCCGGGCGGAGATCGTCGAGGCCGCCGCCACCGTCGCACTCACCGAGGGCCTGGAGTGCATCACGCTGCGCCGGATCGCCGAGCAGCTGGACGTCAGACCCGGCCTGATCAGCCACTACTTCCCGGCCGTGGAGGACCTGGTCGCCGAGGCCTTCGGCAGCGCCGCCACCGCCGAACTGGAGACGCTGCTGCCCGCCGACCCGCCGGACGGGTCCCCGCTGAACCACCTCGCCCGGTTCTTCGCCCGCACCACCGGCCCGGCCTACGACGACATGAGCCGGCTCTGGCTCAACGCCCGCCACCTCAGCCGCTACCGCCCGGTCCTGCGCGAGCGGGTCCTCGGCCAGGAGTCGCTGTGGCGGGGCCGCCTCACCGCCGTCGTGCGGGCGGGCGTCGACCAGGGCCAGTTCCGCACCGAGGACGCGCAGCTGGCGGCCGTCCTGATCCTGGTCGTGATCGACGGCCTCGCCTCCCACGCCAACACCGGTCTGGGCAACCACCCGCCGTCCGTCACCCGGCTGGCCGCCGCCACCGCCGAACGCGAACTCGGCCTGCCGGACGGCGCCCTCGCCCCAACCTCCTGACCCGCTCCCAGCCCCACCTCCCCAGCCCCCACCTCCCGGCCCCCACCTCCCCCACCTCCCCCGCACCACCGCTGGAGCCGAAGTGCGCACCTCCCTCGTCCTCCTCTCCGCCCGCCTGCTCGACCCCGCGTCCGGCGGCTTCCTCCCCCAGACGGCACTCGCCGTGGTGGACGGCCGGATCGCCGCCCTCGGCGACGACCGAGCGATCCGCGAACTCGCCGGCGCCGCAACGACGGTGATCGACCTCAAGGGCGCCGTGGTCACCCCGGGCCTGGTCGACGGCCATCTGCACCCGGTCACCGGCGCCGAGCTCACCCATGGTCTGGACCTCTCCGGATGCACCGACCTGCCGTCCGTCCGCGACGCCCTCGCCGCAGAGGTCGGCACCCTCGCCCGGGGCGCCTGGCTGCACGCCTGGGGCCTGGACCCGAACGTCTTCGGCGACCGCCCGGTCGAGGCCGCCGCCCTCTCCCCCGTGCTGGACGGCGTCCCGGCGCTGCTCCAGCTCTTCGACGCCCACTCCATGCTCGCCAGCCCGCGCGCCCTGGAACTGGCCGGCGTCGACGGCCCACGCGCCTTCGCCCAGGCCGCCGAGGTGGTCTGCGACGCCGACGGCCGCCCGACCGGCCTGCTGCTGGAGGACGCGGCCTGCGAGCTGGTGGAACGCGCCGCCCCGCAGCCCACCCGCGCCGAGCGCCGCGAGCGCCTGGCCGCCGCCCTGCGCGCGATGGCCGCGAGCGGCCTCACCGGCGGCCACGCGATGGACGCGGGCGGCGACAGCCTCGACCTCTACACCGAGCTCGACCGGGCCGGCGAACTGCCGCTGCGGCTGCGGGTCGCCCCCTGGTGCCAGCCCGGCGCGGACCGGGACGGGCTGCGCGAACTGGTCGAACTGCAGGGTCGAGGCGGCGAGTTGTGGCGGGTGGACGGCGTCAAGCTGTTCATGGACGGCACGATCGACAACGGCACCGCCTGGCTGGAGCGGCCGGACTGCCACGGCGAGTCCACCCACGCCTTCTGGCCCGACCCGGCGCACTACACCCAGGTGATCGAGGAGCTGCACCGGGCCGGGGTGCCGACCGCCACCCACGCGATCGGCGACGCGGCCGTCCGCCACGCCCTGGACGCCATCGCCAAGGCGACCGCGAACGGGGCCGCCAACGAGACGAACAGCACGCCAAGCCCCGTCCGCCACCGGATCGAGCACATCGAGACCGTCCCGGACGACGTGGTGCGCCGCTTCGCCGGGCTGGGCGTGATCGCCTCCATGCAGCCGACCCACTGCTGCGACTTCACCCGCGCCGACCACACCGACAACTGGTCCCGCCGCCTGGGCGAGGAGCGCGCCGACCGCGCCTGGCGCTGCCGTGACCTGTGGGACGCAGGTGCCACCGTCGTCCTCGGTTCCGACTGGCCGATCGCCCCCTACCCCCCGCTGGGCGTCATGGCGGGTGCCCGCCACCGCCGCCCCACCCGCGACCTCTCCCAGCCCCCGCACAACCCCGGCCAGGCGCTCACCGCCCTGGAGGCGCTGCGCGCGATGACCGTCAACGCGGCCTTCGCGGCGGGCGAGGAGCAGCTGGCGGGCCGGATCGCCGTCGGTCACCGCGCCGACCTCACCGTCCTCGCGGCCGACCCGCTCTCCACTCCTGCCACCGAACTCGCCGAGGTCCCGGTCCTGCTCACCGTCCTGGACGGCCGCCCCACCCACCGCGCCGACCGGCTCTCCTGACGCGGAACACCGGAAACACCGGCCCCCGGAGCACCCGGACAACGCGCGGCCCGGTACCAGCATTTCGCCCAACCGTCCAGGTGGCCCCAGGGGAACCGCCCCAGTGCCCCCAGGGGCCCGGGGCGAGTGGGGAAGCCCCCCGGGAAACCGGGCGGCCCGCCCCAGCGCGCGCCACCCCCTCCTCGGCAGAGGATTCTCTCACCGGCCCACTCAGCCGGACGAGTTGAACCGACGAGCCGAGGAGTACCCGTCATGGCCGTGACCCGGAAGCCCACCCACCGGCGGACCCTGCTGGTCGCCACCGCCGGCAGCGCCGTCGCCGCGACCGCCGCCCTGCTCACCCCGGCCACCACGGCGGCGGCCGCCGGCGCCACACCGGGCCGGCAGGTCGCACCGGGCCCGCAGACCGTACCCGGCCCCCGGACGGTCCCACCGACCGTCACGGTGACCGAGGAACTGGACCGGATCGCCCACTCCCTGCGGTCCACCGAGCCCGACGCCCCGGCCGGCGGCCTGCGGGCGCTGGGCGCGATGATCGGCGACGCCCGGGTGGTCGGACTCGGCGAGGCCACCCACGGGTCGCACGAGTTCTTCACCATGAAGCAGCGGGTGTTCCGTTACCTGGTCGAGGAGAAGGGTTTCACCACCTTCGCCCTGGAGGCCAGTTGGTCGGCCGGCCTGCTGATCGACGCGTACGTCCAGGGCGAGGCCGAGGGCGACGGCGACGCCCGTCGGCTGGTCCGCCGCACCCTGGCCGGATCGCCCTGGCAGCGGCGGGAGTTCGCCGATCTCATCGAGTGGATGCGCGCCTACAACCGGAGCCACCCGCAGCGCCCGGTCCATTTCGTGGGCACCGACCTCGGCTTCCCCGGGATCGGCGAGCAGCCCTTCGCCGAGGTCACCGCCTACGTGCGGAAGGCCGCGCCCGCCTCGCTGTCGAGCGTCGAGCAGCTGTACGCCGGCCTGCGGCCGTTCGACGACGCCATCGGCTACCTGACCCGGGTCCCGCTGCCCCAGCGGCAGCGCAACGCGGACCTCGCACAGCAGGCGCTGGACCTGGTCACCGCCGCCGGGAAGGACGGCGACGCGCAGTACGAGTGGGCCGTCCAGCACGCCCGGAACATCGCCCGGACCTTCGCCTTCTCCACCATGCGGGCCGACGACGCCCCCTCCGTCACCGCCGCGCAGCTGCTCCGCGACCGGGCGATGGCCGACAACACCCTGTGGTGGCAGCGCCGCCTCGGCGGCAAGGTCCTGCTCTCCGCGCACAACGGCCACATCGGCTACCGGTCGAGCGCCCCGGCGCTGTACCCCACCACCCAGGGTTCCCACCTGCGCGACGCGCTCGGCGACGGCTACGTCTCCATCGGCTTCACCTTCGGCGGCGGCTCCTTCCTCACCGGGACCGACCCGTTCGCCGGCAACTGGCAGAGCACCACGGTGCCCCCGGCCACCCTCGGCATGAACGAGTACCTCCTGGACCGGGTCCGCCCCCGCGACTACTACCTCGACCTGCGCCAGGCTCCGCCCGCCGCCCGCACCTGGCTGGACACTGCCCACCCGACCTACGACGCCGGGACCACCTTCAGTCGCGACCCGCTGCCCACCCTCGCCCTGGGCGCCGGCTACGACGTGCTCATCCACCTCCACCGGGTCCGGGCAGCCGAGAAGCTCTGACGAGTGCCGCTCCCGCCACCCGCCACCCGCCACCCGCCACCCGCCTCCCGGTAGAGCTACGCCTGCGCGGCTTCGGCTTCACTGTTGCACGGACCCCTGACGTCTCACCGCCGCGATCAACGACCGGGCCAGGGAACGTCGGTCGCCACCGCGGCGGAGTAGTCGACCCCCGGCACGGAGAACCCGTACAGCCGCCGCACCTCCGCACAGAACCAGTCGAGGTCGGCGAGACCGGCGACGGTCCCGGTCGTGGCGGCCTCCCAGCGCTCGGCGACGGCCGCCTGGACGTCATCGGCGAGTTCCCAGCCGTCCAGCCGGATCCGACCCTCCTCGTCCGGGACGAGCGGGGCAGCGCCGGTGAGCTGGTCCCACAGGGAGGCGAACTGACGCACCGGTGGGACCATGTCCTCGCCCAGGACGCCGCGCAGCAGCCCGGTGTACAGCGCGATCCCGGGGACGGCGGTGGAGGACTGGGTGACGGCCGCGCCGTTGACGGAGGTCACGGCCCGGCCGCCCACCGTCCTGCCCAGCCGCTCGTTCAGCGTTCGGGCGGTGGCCTCCAGGTGGAGCTTGGCCGCACCGATGGTGCCCTGCCGGTAGATCGCCGCGGTCAGCGGCGAACCGATGTACGACAGCGCGGCGGTGGCGAAGCCCTCGCCGAGCAGTCCCCGTCCGGCCAGGTGGTCGATCCAGCGCTCCCAGTCCGCACCGCCCATCACGGCCACGGTCTGCTCGACGTCGTCGCCCTCCGCCGGCCCGGTCTCCACCTCCCGCACCTCGGGAACGCCCTGTTCGTCGAAGACCAGCGTCCTGGTGCGGTTCGCCCGGCCGATCGGCTTGAGGACGGAGGCGTACGTGGTGCCGGTGTCCGGATCGGTGCGCCGGGGCGCGGCCACCGAGTGGATCAGGTAGTCCAGCCGGCCGCCGAACCGCTGCTCGATGAGTTCGGCGACCTGGTCCTTCATCAGGTCGGAGAACGCGTCACCGTTGAGGAAGACCAGGTCACGACCGGCGGCACGGGCGAGGTCCGCGGTGGCCGCGGTGCGGTACCAGCCGGCCGTCGCGGTGCGCCGCCCGGAAGGGGCCTTCTCGTAGGAGACCGCTATGCCGCGGATTCCGGCCCGCTTGAGCCCGGCCACGGTGGCCGCCAGCCCGTACCCGGCCGAGGAGCCCATGATCAGGGCCACCGGCCCCTCCCCCTCCGGGAGTTCGGCGGCGCCGGGGCACGCCTGCCACATGTCCGCCACCAGCCGCGCGCAGCCAGCCGGGTGGGAGTCGAGGAAGAGGAAGCCCCGGTGACGGGGGGTGAGAACGCGCTCGCTCACGATGGCAGTCCTTGGATCTGGATCTGGAACTGGATCTGGGTCCGGGCCGAAGTCGCGGCCGACGAACGGGCCGCGCCACTCTGGAAGTCTGTGCCAGGACGGCCGCGGCCCGTGGCCCCCGCAAGGGACAACGATCAAGAGCCGATCTTGGCGCGTTCCACCACTTCCACCGCGACGGGCAGGCGGCTACGTCCGGCGGCGGACGCAGACCGGCGGCGGACACACGCCCAGCCCGACCGGCGGCGGGCGCGCACTCAGCCCGACCGTCGGCTCCGGTGGCCGGCCGTGACGTGCCCGGTCAGCCGCTCCCAGTTGCCGGACCCGACGGCCGCCTTCTCCGCCTCCGTGAAGGGCGCGTTCTCCAGGAACAACCGGGCGACGCCGCCGCTGGTGTCCAGGCACGGGAAGTCGCCGTGCCGGCTCTACGCCCTGATGTACGGCGAGCCCCACCGCTGCACCGACTCGGCCGCCTTCCACGCGGGCATGCGGGACGGCGGCGGTGACGGCCGCGGTGACGGCGACCGGGCTGCCGGCCGCGCCGACCCTGGTACGGCCGGTCGGCGCAGCGCTCGCCCGCGTGCCGCGGTGCGGCCGGACGGCGCACCTATCGTGGGCTGGTGACCGATCATCGGACTACTCAGCCCGCCCTCGCCCGAACGGGCTACCTCCTCGCCGCCTTCACCTTCGCCGTCTGCATGGCCGGCACCACCCTGCCCACCCCGCTGTACGGGCTGTACCGGGAGCGGATCGGCTTCTCCGAGCTGACGGTGACGGTCGTGTTCGCCGTCTACGCCTTCGCCGTCATCGGCGTCCTGCTGCTGGTCGGGAACATCTCCGACGCGGTCGGACGCCGTCCCGTCCTGCTCGGCGGGCTGGTCTGCGCGGCCTGCAGCGCCGTGGTCTTCCTGGCTGCGGACAGCGTGCCGCTGCTCTGCCTCGGCCGGCTGCTGTCCGGCCTGTCGGCAGGCCTGTTCACCGGCACCGCGACCGCGTACGTCCTGGAGCTCGCCCCGCGGGACAAGCGCGGGCGCGCCAGCTTCGCCGCGACCGCCGCCAACATGGGCGGCCTCGGTTGCGGACCGCTGCTGTCCGGCCTGCTCTCCCAGTACGCGCCATATCCCCTGCTGCTGCCGTTCGCGGCCCATCTGGTGCTGCTCGCCGTGTCGTTCGGGCTGCTCCTACTGCTGCCGGAGACGGTCGCCGAGGCCCGTCCGCTGCGCACCGCCCGCCCCGACCGGCCCGAACTGCCGCCGGAGGTGCGCCAGGTGTTCCTGCCGGCCGGGATCGCCGCCTTCGCCGGGTTCTCCCTGCTGGGCCTGTTCACCTCGGTCAGCCCGGCCTTCCTCGCCGAGGGCCTGGACGTCCACAACCGCGCGGTCGTCGGCCTCGTCGTGTTCACGACCTTCTTCGCCTCCACCATCGGCCAGCTGCTCGTCCCCCGGCTGGGCAGCGCCCGGGCGATCCCGCTGGGCTGCCTGGTGCTGATCGCCGGACTGGCTCTGCTGGCGGGCTCGCTCGCCTGGGCCGTTCTGGCGCTCCTGGTGCTCGCCGCGCTGGTGGGCGGTGCCGGTCAGGGCATGGGGCTGCGCGGCGCGGTGGGCGAGGTCGCCGACGCGAGCCCGGCGGAGCATCGCGGCGGCGTCCTCTCGGCGCTGTTCGTGGTCGCCTACTTCGGCATCTCGATCCCCGTCATCGGCGTCGGTCTGCTCACCGGCCCACTCGGCCTGGCCCACGCCGGCCTGGTCTTCGCCGCTTGCATGGCCCTGCTCGCCGCCGCCTCCGGCGCCTACCTGCTGCGCCGGACGAGCACCGAGTCCTGAACCCCGCGGCGGACGCGGCCTCGTCCCCCCTATGCGGCCGACGCCCGCGCGGCACCCCCGGCCCGGATCCGCTGACGCAGAAACAGGGCGGCCCGGTCCAGTGCCTCGTCCGCCTCGTCGAGGACGCCGGCGAAGGCCTGGAACACGTGCGGCACATCGGCGGTGACGTCCAGGATGACGTCCACGCCCGCGGCCCTCGCCCGCGCGGCCAGGCGGGTGGAGTCGTCCAGCAGCATCTCGTTGGCACCGACCTGGATCAGCATCGGGGGGAAGCCGGTGAGGTCGGCGTGGACAGCCGGGCTGAGCAGCGGCTGGCGCGGGTCGGCTCCGGCGAGGTACATGGCCCCGGTGTGTTCGAGGGCCGCGCGGGTGAAGATCGGGTCGACGCCCTCCTTGGTCCTCATGCTCTCGCCGGTCCTGGTCGCGTCGAGCCCCGGGGAGAAGGCCAGGACGGCGGCGGGCATCGGAAGGCCCGCGTCCCGGGCGGCGAGGCAGAGGGTGACGGCCAGGCCGCCGCCTGCCGAGTCCCCCGCGAGGACGACGGCGGAGGGGTCCTCACCGCTGTCGAGCAGGTCACGATAGGCGCTCAGGCTGTCCTCGATCGCGGCCGGGAAGGGGTGCTCGGGGGCCAGCCGGTAGTCCACCGAGTAGGCGCCGAGGCCGGTCCTGGCCACCAGGTTGCCGGTCAGCGAGAGGGCGGTCCAGGGTGAGCCGAAGACCCAGCCGCCACCGTGGAAGTAGAGGATCGTCCCGGCACCCGAGCCGCTCTCGACGCCTTCGGCGGGTCCGGACTTCGGCTCGACGCGCAGGGCGGGCCGGCCGCCGAGGGTCGTGGAGGCGGTCCGGATACGACCGTGGGGCACGATCATCCCGGCCATCAGCTCCCGGAATCCGGCCCGGATCTCCTCGACCGTCCTGGGTCCGTCCGGTTCCGGCCTGCGTAGCATTCCGTCGATCCGGATGCGCTGCTCCCTGCTCATAGGCACACTCCTGCCACAAGTAGCTTCCCGTACACTATATGCTATGGAAGATACATTGGACGGGGGCCGTCCCGCAGCCGGGCCCACCGGCCTGTTCAGCGAGCTGTTCGCCGACCTGGTCAGGTGCGAGACCCGGCTGTACAACGCCCTCAACGACCGCCTCCGCGAACGGCACGGGATCGTCACCTCGCAGTACGAGTTCCTCGACTACCTGCGCCGCCACCCCGGGTGCCGGGTCGCGGACATCGCCGCCGAGTTCGCCATCGGCGTCGGGGCGACCAGCAAGGGCATCGACCGCCTGGAGAAGCAGGGGTGGGCCGCCCGCCGGCCGAACCCCGCGGACCGCCGGTCCTCGCTGCTGGCCCTGACCACCGCCGGGACCCGGCTCGTCGAGGAGGCGCAGCGGACCTTCACCGACACCCTGGCCGAACTCCTCACGGGCACCCTCGACGCCGCCTCGCTCTCGGCGGCCGCCCGGACCTTCGCGACCCTGCGCGCAGCCCTCGAACGCGACCGGATCGGCACACCCACCGGCTGAGCCGCACCCCGCCCGGACTCGATGGCCGAGCTTGACCTCAAGTGGACTTCAACTTCTAGGGTCGGTGGCACCGAAGTGATCGACGGGGAGGGGCGGGCCGGCCGTGGAGTACTCGCACAGTGATGACGAACTGGTCAAGCAGCCGATCGGCTACTGGAGTTGGGCCGCCTACAAGGCCGTCGTCAGCCGCACCCGGGGCGCGCTGGCCGAGCTCGGCACCACCCAGCCGCAGTGGTGGGTACTCGCCCAGCTCGCCCGGGCCGAGGCGCCGAGGACCCGCGACGACGTCTGCGCCGTGCTGCGCGACTACCTCGACACCGGGCAGGACACCGTGGAGACCGAGATCGACGCGACCGTCGAGCGCGGCTGGGTCACCGAGTCCGCCGGCGGCCGGCTCCAACTGACCGCCGGGGGACGGACGTTCTTCGACAAGGTGGCCGCCGTCCAGGGCGAGCTGTGGGCCGAACGCCACGCGGGCATCTCGGACGAGGAGTACCTGACCACGCTGAAGGTCCTGCAGCGGTTCGTCCACAACACCGGAGGCACGGCCTGGCACCACTGACCGCCGGTTCGGCCGCCGCCCCGCCCGCACTGCCGGGCAGCCCCCAGGCCGACGGCGCCCTTACGGCCACCCCGGCACCGGCCGTACGACCGACCGGCGCGCCCTTACGACCACCGCCCGCCGGCCCGTACCGACCGGCGCCCTTACGACCAGCCCGGCACCGGCGGCAGCGGCCAGCCCGGCAGCAACGGCAGCGGCCCGTCCGCGCGCAGGCCCGCCACCGGGCCGCGCCCGGCGAACCAGGCGAGCAGCTCGTGCCCGGGACCGCTCACCACCGGTCCCGACCCGCCGACCGCCCAGCCCTGGCCGAGGTCCTCCGCCTCGACCCGGGCCACCGGCACCCCGCGCGCCGCCAGCGCCGCGGCCGTCTCCGCGAGGGCCGTCCGCACGAAGCCGTCCGGCCAACCGGCCGAGTCGCGACCGGTTTTCAGGTCGACGTGGTGCACCTCCAGCTCCCGCCAGGCCCGCCACAGCAGGTACCAGGCCGGGTGCCGCCAGCCCGCCAGCGCCGGGACCAGCACCGTCCTGCGCTCGACGGGCAGCTCCGCCGCGTCCCGCAGCAGCCCGTCCAGGCTCCCCCGCAGGTCCGCGGCCAGCGCGGCGGCGCTCCGCCCCGCGCCCTCGCCCAACTGCCGCTCCAGCTCGGCCGCGTCGGCCCGCGGCCCCGGTGCGGTGCCGGTACGGGCCAGGGCGAGCATCCACCGGTACGCGTCGGTGCTGCGGGCGAGATGGGTCAGCACATGGCCCCGGCTCCAGCCGGGGAGCCGGGACGGCTCGCGGGCCTGCCGGTCGGTCAGCGAGTCCGCATCCGCCCCGAGGCGCGCCGCCGACGCCCGAACCTCCCGGAACAGCTCGTCGAACTCCACCGGACGATCAACCCCCGGACTCGGCGAGCGACTTAATGCCCTCCAGGGTCGCCGCCATTCCGGTCCGCAGCTCCCCCAGCCGAAAGGCGACGATCTTCTCCTCGGCCTCCGGCCGGGACTCGATCGCCAGTACCACACCGCTGCGACCCGGTCCGATGACCGCCGAGTGGCGTACGCGGGTGCTGCCTCCCTCGGGGACCAGGTCGAAGCGCCACCGCGCCAGCGCGCCGGCCACCTCCGAAACCGGGTCGCCGAACCGGCCGTCGGCGTCCATGACGGCCCAGGCGAAGACGCGGTGCTCGGCCAGTTCCACCACCTCGGAGACCGTCCGCCAGTCGCGCATGCTCGGCCGGCTGTTGTGCCCCTCGAACCGCGCGCCGACGGCGGGGCCGGCCGCGCCGTCCAGCCAGGCGACCCGCTGGAGTTCCGGACTGAGCCGGGCGGGCAGCTCGATGTCGGTCACCAGCGCCCAGACCCGCTCCACCGGCGCCTGGACGAACACCTCGCACTGCGCGCCCGGACCATCGGCGTACCGCATACCGCTCCCCCTCCACTGCCTGACGTACTCGCCCTCACGGGTCGACACCCGCCGTACCCCCGCCTGAGCGTCCGGAACGCGCGAAGGCAGCGGGCGGGTTGCCGCCCTTCTCTCGGGCCCTGCCACCGATGATCGATCCTGGCGAAGTTCCAAGTCAATCCACTGATTTCCTGGGAAACCCCCAAGCTCGGCCTTGGGTCTCCCCCGACCGCGGGCCCGGGCCCGGCGGTACCCTGGGCGCTCGTGACCCTTGACGACCTCCGCGTCTTCGCCGCCGTCTGCCGGGCCGGCTCGCTCAGCGCCGTCGCCCGCGAACTGGCCTGCAGCCAGTCCGCCGTCAGCCAGCACGTGAAACGGCTGGAACGCGAGCTGGGGCTCGCCCTGATCGAGCGTCATCCGCGCGGCGTGGTGCCCACCAACGCCGGACGCCATCTGCAGACCGCCGTGGCCAACGGCCTGGGCGGCATCGACCACGCCCTGCGGACCATCGCCGAACTCGCCCGGGGCGAGGGCGGGTCGGTGCGGATCACCACCGGCGCCACCAGCATCCGGCATTTCATGTCCGCGGCCGTGGTGGACTTCCGCGAGCGCTACCCGCAGGTCAACCTGGAGTTCCAGACCGGTGTCTCCAGCCGCAACTGCCTGGAGGCGCTCACCGCCGGCCAGGTCGACCTGGCCTGGATCACCCTCGGCACCCCGGTCCGCGGCATCGAGCAGCGGCCGGTCGCCGACCTGCCCTGGGTCCTCGCCGTGGCGGCCGGCGACCCGCTCGCCGCCCGGGCCCGCATCGAACCCGCCGACCTGCAGGACGCCCGGCTCATCGGGCTGCCGCAGAACTCGGTATCCCGCTCCCAACTCGACGACTGGCTGGGCAAGTCGGGCATCCGGCCGGTCTTCGACACCAGCGTCACGGACTGGGACACCGCGATCCTGCTCGCCGAACTCGGCCTCGGCCACGCCGTCGTACCCGCACTCCCCGAGTGGCAGGGCCCCGGGCATCCCCGCCTGCGGCTGGTCCCGCTGCCCGACCTGCCCGGCCTCACCGTCGGCTGGGCCGCCCGGGAATGGGAGACCCTCGGCCCGCTCGCCCGCGCCTTCGCGGACACCGTCGCCACCCACTGCGCGACGCCGCTCCCCGTCGGCCCCGCGCCCGCCGCCACCTCCTGACCGGGGTCACCCCGCCCAACGCCGGCGGATCCCTGCCGCGAAGTCCGCCGACGGGACGACCAGCAGGCCCGGCACCCGCCCGCCTCGGAGCCGCCAGGACGGTTGCCGTGCGAGCGGGCAGCGCGTTCGCCCGTACCCGCGCCGGGTCCCCGGTCAGTTCGTGTGGAAGGAGTGGCTGCGCCCGATCCCGGTGAAGCCCCGGCGCGCGTACCACTCGCGCGGCCAGCCGTCCGCGTCCGCGAGGAGGAAGAGCTGCGGGATCCCGGCAGCTGCCGCCAGCGCCAGGCCGCTGCCGAGCAGGGTGTCTCCGTGGCCCGCGCGGCGGTGCGGAGCGGCGGTGACCAGGTCCTCCACCTGGGCCAGCCCGGCAGCCGGTTCGAGGTAGAGATCGACCCAGGCCGCGACCCCGCCGTCCGCCGACCGGGCGGCCAGGAAGTGCACCTGCTCGGCGCCTCGGAGCCGGGTCGGCCGGCGATCGGTGAGCTGCCGGATCAGCTCCTCGCCCTCGTACCACTCCGACTGCTGCCGCAGCACGGCCTCCCGCAGATCGGCGAACTCCGTGGGCAGAGCGGCCGGTTCGGGCAACTCACAGCCCGCCGTGTCCCGGACCATGACCACAGCGGTGCCCCGCTCGTACCCGGCCTCCGCCAGCACCGGCGTGGCCCGCTCCCCCCACTCCTCGTCCAGCACGGTGATCGCGTACTGCCTGCGCTGCCCGAGCCAGCGGGCCGCCAGACCGGGCAGCGCCGCCGGATCGGTGCCCGGCCCGGTGACGATCAGCTGGTTGTGCTCATGGGAGAGGACGTAGTCCGCATTCCGGACCGCGAAGACCCCGGGGTACTCGGGCAGTTCGACGATCTCTCCCGCGTCGCGGCGGGCGAAGGAGGCACGGAAGGCGCTCACGCGCTCAAGCAGGTCGGGCATCCTGCCATGGTCGCCCGACCTCCCCCTCCCGCCAAGCGAATTTCAGGCGGAGACCAACGGACCCGGGCGGCCCCGGGGCACGGGCGGTGGGACCGCGAGACCCTCGTCGATCGGCAGGTTGATCCCCCGGGCGACGGCCCGCACGTTCTCCGGCCCCTTCCGCATCGACCGCGCCCGGTACGGCGACACCCGCAGGCCCCCGATGCCATGACCACCACCAACGACGAACCGGCCCCGCGACGGCGCCGCGCGGAAAGTCGGCCGGGCCGACTTCCTACTCCGCCGGCCGCTCGACCGCGCGGGCGAAGCGGGTTGACCAGTCGGCGATGAGGGTGCGGAGTTCGGGTGGGTGGATGATCTGGAAGTCGGCGGCCAGGGAGCCGAGGGCCATGGCGGGCCAGTCCAGGGAGTCGGCGGTCATTCGGAGGCGGCAGCGGGTGGCGTCGACCTCCTCGACCTCGCCCCAGCGGCCGACGTGGGCGCGGACGTGGTCGGCCGGGGCTTCGACCAGGGCCTCGACGCGGTTCGACCGGGGCGTGGCGTTGAGGCCCGCGCGGACGTACTCGGCGGCGTCGGCGGCCGGGAGGGTGCGCGGGGCGAAGCGGGCGCCGGTTCCCTCGGCGGCGGTGAGGCGGTCGAGGCGGAAGGTGCGCCAGTCGCCGCGGTCGAGGTCGTACGCGACCAGGTACCAGCGCCGACCGAGGCAGACCAGCCGGTGCGGTTCGACGTGCCGGTCGCTGCGGTTCGCCGTGGCGGCGGTGTACGAGAAGCGGAGCCGTTCGCTGTCGCGGCAGGCGAGGGCGACGGCCGTGAGGGCGTCGGGGTCGACGCCGGAGCCGGCGGAGGCGCCCCAGTCGACGGGGACGGTGACCGCGCGCAGCGCCTCGACCCGGCGGCGCAGCCGGGCGGGCATCACCTGCACGACCTTCGCCAGTACCCGTACCGAGGCCTCGGCGACGCCCTCGACCGGGCTTTCGGCGGCCGCCTGGAGCCCCACCGCGAGGGCGACCGCCTCCTCGTCGTCGATGACCAGCGGCGGCAGTGCGGCCCCCGCCGCCAGCTGGTAGCCGCCGTCGACCCCGCGCTGGGCCTCGACGGGGTAGCCGAGTTCGCGCAGCCGGTCGACGTCGCGACGCAGGGTCCGGACGGAGACGCCGAGCCGGTCGGCGAGTTCCTCGCCGGGCCAGTAGCGGTGGGTCTGGAGCAGGGAGAGCAGTCGCAGCGTTCGGGTGCTGGTGTTCGCCATGTCCCGATTCTGTCCTGAATTCAGGACAGGAAGTGGCCGCAATGGTCCGTAACGTTGTTCTTGTCCGAGAGAGCAGGAACCGAACGGAAGGCCAGAGCCATGACCACCACCCCCGCAACCCCCACCACCCCCGCCGCCACCCCTGTCACCGGCGAGCGGGCCGACCTCCTGGTGGCGCTGGAGAAGCAGCGGCACTTCCTTCGTTTCACCACCCGCGACCTCACCGACGAGCAGGCGGGCCTGCGGACCACCGCGAGCGAGCTGTGTCTGGGCGGCCTGGTCAAGCACGTGAGCTCGGTCGAGCGGTTGTGGGCGGACTTCATCGTGGAGGGCGCGTCCGCGATGCCCGACTTCTCCGCCATGACGGAGGCCGACTTCGCCCGCCGGGCCGACGAGTTCCGGATGCTGCCCGGCGAGACGCTGGCCGGTGTCCTCGCCGAGTACGCCGAGGTCGCCCGCCGCACCGACGAGCTGGTGGCCACGCTGCCCGACCTGAACGCGACCCAGGCGCTGCCGAAGGCCCCCTGGTTCGAGGCGGACGCCGAGTGGTCGGCCCGCCGGGTGCTGCTGCACATCGTCGCCGAGACGGCCCAGCACGCGGGCCACGCCGACATCATCCGCGAGGCCCTGGACGGCGCGAAGAGCATGGGCTGAGCCGAGCGGGGGCTGCCTGCCGCGCCCGGCCGGGCAGCCCCCACCACGATCCGGGTTCAGGCCTCGCCGACGAGGGTGAACCCGGCCCCGTCCACCGCGCTGCGCACCGCCGCCGTCTCCAGCGGCCCGGCGGAGGCGACAGTGACCCGGCCGCTCGGCGCATCCGCGACGACGTCGATGACGCCGGGGATGGCGGCCAGCCCGGCGCTGACGGTGCGCTCGCAGTGGCCGCAGCTCATGCCGTCGACGGCGAGGACGGTGGTGATGGACATGGCGGTGCCTCCAATGGCGTGTCAGGGATGATCGGCAGGGCCCGGACGACCGTCGCGCCGGGGTGGTCTGCGGGCCGACCTGCACCACCACAGCGGAATCCGGCCGCCGCGCCCAGGGACACGCCGCCGGAAGGGCACCATCGAGTGGTTCCGGGAACCAGCCGGGCCGCGCGCCCGACGGAGGCCGTCGGGGGCTGCCGAACCGGGGCAGGGCCGGTCCGAGGTGCACGGGGTTGTCCGCCCGCACTCGCCACCGCACCAGCCACCGCACTCACCCCGCCTGAACCGCCCCCGCCCACCTGCCCGTTCCTCCTGACGAACCCTTTCGCCCCATCGCAGGAGCTGTTCTCCCACCATGAAGCGTTGGAAGCCCTGGCACGGCGCCCTCGCCCTGGCGCTGGTCGCGACGGTGACCGCCGGACTGCTCTGGTGGCAGCCCTGGCACGACGAACCCGCGCCGCTGGCCTTCACCACCGCGCCCGGCGGTTCCGCCCGCTTCGGCACCGGGGAGCACCTCTACCGCTACAAGGTGCGGGTGGAGGACGGCATCCGGGAGAGCCCCGAGCAGTTCGCCGCCGAGGTGGACGCGATCCTCGGCGACACCCGGCGCGGCTGGGCGGCGGGGAACACCGCGTCCTTCCAGCGGATGCCCGCCGACCCAGTGGACTTCACGGTCTACCTGGCGTCCCCCTCGTCCACCGACCGGATCTGCGGCCAGTACGGGCTGGACACCGGTGGCTGGGTCAACTGCGGCGTCCAGCACCAGGTGGTGATCAACCTCGAGCGGTGGACGGAGCTGTCCGAGTTCTACCAGGGCAGGCCCGAGCTGTACCACGCGCTCGCGGTCAACCACGAGGTCGGCCACATCCTCGGCAACGGCCACGTCGACTGCCCGGGCCCGGGCGCGCCGGCGCCGGTGATGATGCAGCAGATCAAAGGCCTGCACGGCTGCGTTCCCAACGGCTGGCCCTACTCGGACGCCGGCACCCTGCTCACCGGCCCGCCCGTCCAGGCACCGAGCAACGCACCGTAGGCCGGGCCGGTGCGGGCGCCCGGGCGGGAGCACTTCTCCGGAGCACGGATAATCACTGGTCGGACCGGGTGTCGCCGAACGACGGCCCCCGTCCCGATCGTGTCCGTACCCGTCCGTCCGCGCGTGGAGTGAAGAACCTTGAACGAGGTGGAGAACCTGGACTACCCGGTCCTGCTGGAGGCCGCCGAGGCTGCCGCCCGGGCGACCACGGGCCGGGGCCACGTCGCCGACTACATCCCGGCCCTCGCCGAGGCCGACCCGGAGGCCTTCGGCATGGCCGTGGCCACCGTCGACGGCGAGCTGTACGGCGTCGGGGACTGGGAGCAGCCGTTCTCCGTCCAGAGCGTCTCCAAGCTCTTCTCGCTCGCCCTCGCCCTGGCCTACAGCAGCGACGGCGGCGAGGAGCTCTGGCGGGGCGTGGGCCGCGAGCCCTCCGGCAACCCCTTCAACTCGCTGGTGCAGTTGGAGACCGAGCACGGCATCCCCCGCAACCCCTTCATCAACGCGGGCGCCCTGGTGGTCACCGACCGCCTCCAGTCGCTGACCGGCGACGCCTCCGGCGCGGTACGGGAGTTCCTGCGCCGCGAGTCCGGCAACCCGCTGCTGGACACCGACCCGGTGGTCGCCGCCTCCGAGGCGGCACACGGCCACCGCAACGCCGCGCTGGCCCACTTCATCGCCAGCCACGGCAACCTGCAGAACCCGGTCGAGACCGTGCTGGAGCACTACTACGCCCACTGCGCCATCGCCACCAGCTGCCGCGACCTCGTGCTGGCCGGTGCCTTCCTCGCCCGCTACGGCGTGCGGACCGACGGCACCCGCCTGATGACCCGCAGCGAGGCCAAGCGGATCAACGCCGTCCTGCTCACCTGCGGCACCTACGACGCCGCCGGCGAGTTCGCCTTCCGGGTCGGCCTGCCCGGCAAGAGCGGCGTCGGCGGCGGCGTCCTGGCCATACTCCCCGGCCGCGCCGCAATCTGCGCCTGGGGCCCCCGCCTCGACCAGGCCGGCAACTCCGTCGCCGCCGTGACCGCCCTGGACACCCTCACCACCCTCTCGGGCTGCTCGGTCTTCTGACAGCCGGAAGGCCCGGTCGAGAACGTCGCGACCGGGCCGAAACGGCCTTGCAAAGAAACGGACTTACTCCACCGTCACGCTCTTCGCCAGGTTCCGCGGCTTGTCCACGTCCCGGCCGAGGGCGACCGCGGCGTGGTAGGCGAGCAGCTGGAGCGGGATGTTGAGGAGCAGCGGGTCGAGTTCGGGCTCGCTCTTGGGCACCAGGATGCAGTCGTCGACGAGCTTGTCCTCCGGACGCCGGTGGGCGACGGCGATGACGCGGCCGGAGCGGGCCTTGATCTCGCCGAGGGTGGTGAGGTTCTTGTCGAGCAGCTCGTCGTCCGGGACCAGGGCCACGGTAGGCAGTTCGGGGCTGATCAGGGCCAGCGGGCCGTGCTTGAGCTCGCTCGCCGGGTAGGCCTCGGCGTGGACGTAGGAGATCTCCTTGAGCTTCTGCGCGCCCTCCCGGGCCACCGGGTAGCCGCGGACCCGGCCGATGAACATCATGCCGGTGGAGTCGGCGTACTCGGCGGCCAGCTTCGCGATCGCCTCGCTCTGGTCGAGCACCTCGCGGATCTGGTCGGGCAGCGCCTGGAGGGCGGCGACGATCCGGCGGCCGTCGGCGGGCGAGAGGTCGTGGATGCGGCCGAAGTGCAGGGCGAGCAGGGCGAAGGCGACCACGGTGGAGGTGAACGCCTTGGTGGAGGCGACGGAGACCTCGGGCCCGGCGTGCAGGTAGATGCCGCCGTCGCACTCCCGGGCGATCGCGCTGCCCACGGTGTTGACGACGCCGAGCACCCGGCCGCCCTTGCGCTTGATCTCCTGGACGGCGGCGAGCGTGTCGTAGGTCTCGCCGGACTGGCTGACCGCGACGTACAGGGTGTCGGCCTCGATCACCGGGTTGCGGTAGCGGAACTCCGAGGCGGGCTCGCTGTGCGCGGGGATCCGGGCCAGCTCCTCGATCAGCTGGGCGCCCATCTCGCCCGCGTAGTAGGCGGATCCGCAGCCGAGGATCTTCACCCGGCGGATCTCGCGCAGTTCCCGGGCGTCCAGGTTGAGGCCGCCGAGGTGGGCGGTGCTGAAGCGCTCGTCGAGCCGGCCGCTGAGGGTGCGCTCGACCGAGCCGGGCTGCTCGTGGATCTCCTTGAGCAGGTAGTGCTCGTAGCCGCCGGTGTCGAAGGAGTCGATCTCCCAGTCGACGGTGGACGGCTGACGGTGGGTGGTGCGGGCGTCGGCGGTGAAGGTGCGGAAGCCGTCGGCCCGGACGGTGGCGAGCTCGCCGTCCTCCAGGTGCACGACCTGGCGGGTGTAGCGGACCAGCGCGGAGACGTCGGAGGCGGCGAACATCTCCTTCTCGCCGATGCCGAGGACGATCGGGCTGCCGTTGCGGGCGACCACGATCCGGTCCGGCTGCTCGGAGTCCAGCACTGCGATGCCGTAGGTGCCGACGACCCGGCCGAGTGCGGCGCGCACGGCGTCCTCCAGCTCGACGCCCTCGGCGGCGTGGGCGGCGATCAGGTGGGAGAGCACCTCGGTGTCGGTCTCGGAGCGGAACACGGCGCCGTCGGCGGTCAGCTTGACGCGCAGCTCGTCGGCGTTCTCGATGATGCCGTTGTGGACGACGGCGATCCGCTCGGCGTTGTCCAGGTGCGGGTGGGCGTTGGCGTCGCTGGGGACGCCGTGGGTGGCCCAGCGGGTGTGGCCGATGCCGGTGCCGCCCTTGAAGCGGGCCGGTACGGCGGCGGCGAGGTCGGCGACCCGGCCCTTGACCTTGCGGAGCTTCAGCCCGCCGGTGCGCCCGGCGACGGCGACGCCGGCCGAGTCGTAGCCGCGGTACTCCAGCCGGGCCAGCCCCTCCAGCAGGAAGGGGGTCGCGTCCTTGGGGCCGATGTAGGCCACGATTCCGCACATACGTGGACTCCTCCAGAGATAGGGGATGGACCGGGCTCAGCCGCGACCGGGCCGGCTGCCGGGCCCGGCTGTCGCGCTCAGCCCTCACTGCACTCAGCCGAAACCGGGCTCAGCCGTACACGATCCGGCGCAGCTGGCGGGCCGAGAGTTCCGGCGCCGCGACGCGGCGGGCGGGCAGTTCCTCGGCGAGCCGGGCGAAGATCCGTTCGTTGGTGAGGCCTCGTGCCTGCAGCTCGCCGTGGCGGCGACGGACGTACTCCTCGGTGGTCTCGGAGAAGTACGCCAGCACCTCCGCCACGACCCTCGCCGCCTCCCGGGGCCCGAGCGGGCTGGTCCGGGCGAGGTGGGCGAGGAGGTCTTCGTGAGGGTGGGGTGAGCTCGGCACGAGTGAAGACTCTAGGCCGCGTCACTCCTCGAAGCCAAAGATCTTGCCCGGAATCGGGCAGACTTCGCGACTTTCGGTCCAGGTAACCCCTCGGACCCCCTCCTGCCACCTTCCCGACGGTCTCTTGATGCCGCGCCGACTCCGCCCTTAGCGTGATCTCCGGCACACCGCCGAAGACCGGAGGGCTTGCTGATGTGCGGGATCACCGGATGGATCGCCTACGACCGCGACCTGACCGCCGAACGGAACGTCCTCGACGCCATGACGGCCACCCAGGTCTGCCGCGGCCCCGACGCCGGCGGCGTCCACCTGGAGCCGCACGC
Source organism: Kitasatospora aureofaciens (assembly GCF_001188955.3). Classification (GTDB taxonomy): domain Bacteria; phylum Actinomycetota; class Actinomycetes; order Streptomycetales; family Streptomycetaceae; genus Kitasatospora; species Kitasatospora aureofaciens. The sequence continues at coordinate 33,649 of NZ_JPRF03000014.1, forward strand.
CGCGCTCGGCCACCGCCGCCTCGCGGTGATCGACATCGAGGGCGGCGTCCAGCCGATGACCGTCGACCACGACGGCCGCCCGCTGGCCGTGCTCAGCTACAGCGGCGAGGTGTACAACCACCGCGAGCTGCGTGCGGAACTGGAGGCGGCCGGGCACCGGTTCCGCACCCGCAGCGACACCGAGGTCGTGCTGCGCGCCTACCTGGAGTGGGGCGAGCGCCTGGCCGAACGGCTGAACGGCATGTTCGCCCTCGCGGTCTGGGACTCCCGGCGCGAGGAGCTGCTGCTGGTCCGCGACCGGATGGGCGTCAAGCCGCTCTACTACCACCCCACCCCCGACGGCGTGGTGTTCGGCTCAGAGATGAAGGCGGTCCTGGCCCACCCCTGGGTCCGCGCCGTGGTCGACCTGGACGGGCTGCGCGAGCTGCTCGCCCACACCCGCACCCCCGGCCTCACCCCGTACCGGGACGTCCTGGAGGTCCGGCCCGGGCACGTGGTGCGGGTGCGCCGCGGCGGCGTCTCGGTGCGCCGCTACTGGGCCCTGGAGGCGCGTGAGCACGCCGACAGCCTGGAGGCGACGATCGCCACCGTCCGGGCGCTGCTGGACGACATCGTCCACCGCCAGCTGGAGTCGGACGTGCCGCTCTGCTCGCTGCTCTCCGGCGGCCTGGACTCCAGCGCCGTCACCGCCCTCGCCGCCAGGACGCTGGCCGCCGCCGGCGCCGGCCCGGTGCGCTCCTTCGCGGTGGACTTCGCGGGGCGACCGCAGGACTTCCACGCCGACCCGGTCCGGCAGTCCCAGGACGGCCCGTTCGCCCGGCTGCTCGCCGACCACGTCGGCGCCGACCACAGCGTGATCGAGCTGGACGCCGCCGAGCTCGCCGACCCGGCCCTGCGCTCCGCGACCGTGCGCGCCCGCGACCTGCCGAACGGCGTCGGCGACATGGACGTCTCGCTGCTGCTGCTCTTCCGGGACGTGCGCCGCCACTCCACCGTCGCGCTGTCCGGCGAGTCCGCGGACGAACTCTTCGGCGGCTACCGCTGGTTCCACGACCCGGAGGCCGTGGCCACCGACGACTTCCCGTGGGCCGCCAGCGTCGCCGCCATCGCCGGCACCGGCTCCGCCCCGCGCGAGCGGCTGCTCGACGCCGACCTGCTCCGCAAGCTCGACCTGGAGGGCTACCGCCGGGCCCGCTACCGCGAGGCGCTCGCCGAGGTCCCGCACCTGGACGGCGCCGACCCGCTCGAGCGGCGGATGCGCGAGATCTCGTACCTCAACCTGACCCGCTTCGTCTGCATCCTGCTCGACCGCAAGGACCGGATGAGCATGGCCAACGGCCTGGAGGTGCGGGTGCCGTTCTGCGACCACCGGCTGGTCCAGTACGTCTTCAACACGCCGTGGGCGATGAAATCCTTCGACGGCCGGGAGAAGAGCCTGCTGCGCGCCGCCGTCCGGGACGTGCTGCCGGCCGAGGTCGCCGACCGGGCGAAGAGCCCGTACCCGGTGTCGATGGACCCGCGCTACCCGGCGCAACTGCGCACCGAGCTCGCCCGGCTGGCCGCCGGGCGGAAGTCCCCGGCCCTCGACCTGCTCGACCGGCGGCGCCTCGCCGACGCGCTCGCCCCCGACACCGACCCCCAGTCCGTGCGACTGGCCGTCGACCTCGCGCTGGACCTCGACGCCTGGCTGACGGAGTACCCGGTGACCCTGGAGCTCTGACGCCCGCCCGGACGGTGCGGCGGCCCCCTCGGGCGGGCCGCTGAGCCGTTCGGGTGAGCGGGCGGCACCGTGGCTCCCGGCGGGCGGTTGGTCACCCGTACCGCCGCTGACGCATGATCACCCGGAACGGTCCCTGCGCGTCGGGCTGCACGAGCGATGCGGTAGCGTCGCCGACACCTCCCGAATGGCGGGCGAAAACGCGGACTCCCGCCCCCGTGCCGTCAGGATGGGAGCGAACCGTTCACCTCGATCCGCCGGGGGATCCCGTCATGCAGCCGCGATTCTTCGCGATTCTCACCGCCCTGCTCCTGGGCGTCCTGGGCCTGGGCTCGGTGGCCGTGACCGACTGGTCGCCCGCGGCAGCCACGTCCCCGGCCGCCACGACCGCGCCGGGAGGCGGTGCGGGCGCCCGGCCGGCCGCGGTCGGCGGGGCGAGCGCCACCCCGACCGGCGACCCGGCGGTGTGGACCCGCTCGACGCTGCGCAACAAGATGATGGCCGAGATGGACGCCACCGACCCGGGCGTCGCCCTCGCCGACCTCGACAAGATCACCAAGGAGAAGCCGTACACCGTGCGCTTCTGCCACCCGATCGCGCACGAGCTCGGCCACGCGGCGGTCAAGCGCTACCACGAGGACTTCCAGAAGGTCATCTCCTTCCCGCACGAGACCTGCGCGGCCGGCTACCTGCACGGCGCGGTCGAGGAGATGCTCAACGCCTCCACCCAGCCGGAGGTGGACCTGCTCAAGCTGTGCGCCCCCCAGAACACCGGCCCCTGCATCCACGGCGTCGGCCACGGCACGATGTTCGTCGCCAAGCAGGACGTCGCCAAGGCCCGCGACCTGTGCAACAAGTTCACCTCCGACCAGAACCGGATCCGCTGCTCCGAGGGCCTGTTCATGCAGCTCTTCGGTCCGGACGAGGAGGACGAGCAGGCCAAGGCCAACCTGCCCGCCGACAAGCTCGCCCAGGACCCGCTGTACCCGTGCAAGGACCAGCCGTCGCTGTTCCAGTCGGCCTGCTTCTTCTACGCCCCGACCTTCTATCTGTCCTCGCACGACTACCCGAACCACCCCGAGGTCTACGCCGAGGCACTCAAGTGGTGCCTCAACGGCAAGGCCAGCGGCGGAGCCGCGGACTGCAGCCGCGGCGTCGGCTCCCGGACCATGAAGTACAACCTGGACCGCGAGGACTGGGCCGCCCAGCAGTGCGCCACCGCCGCCGACGGCTGGCAGCGCAAGGCCTGCGCGGAGGGGCTGGTCAGCTACTACACGGTCAACTACACCGACGGCGGCGCGGCCGGGCGGCTCTGCGCGAAGATCACCAACAAGGAGATGCAGGGCTACTGCCGTTCGGCGGGCGGACTGTCCCGCTCCCTGGACTGACCGCCGGACTGACCGCCGGACCGGTCGAGGGACCGGTCAGCGAACCGGTCGTCCCCGTCCCACCTGCTGGGCCCGCGCCGCACGGCGCGGGCCCGTTTGCGTAGGATCACCCGACCATCGCCTGATCAGGGTGCGCCGAGGACGCCGCGCCTGGCCCGGTCCCACCACGGCCTCCCTGGAGCACGCCATGACCACCGAGGACTTCCGCAGCGCCGCCCGCGCCACCGCCGACCTGGTCTCCGACTACCTCGCCGAACTGCCCGCGCGCCCGGTCTGGCAGCCGATGGGCGACACCGCCCGGAAGACCCTGCTCGACGCCCCGCTGCCCGCCGAGGGCCGCCCGCTCGGAGAACTGCTGGCCGCCATCGAGCGGGACGTCCTCCCCCACCCCATGGGCAACGGCAGCCCCCGCTTCTTCGGCTGGGTCAACTCCGCCCCCGCGCCCGCCGGGGTGCTCGCCACCCTCGCCGCCGCCGCGATGAACCCCAGCTCGGCCGGTGGCGACCACGCCGACATCCACCTCGAACGCGCCGTCGTCCGCTGGATAGCCGAACTGGTCGACTTCCCGCATCCGCCCGGCGGCGGGCTGCTCACCTCCGGCACCTCGATGGCGACCATCGTGTGCCTCGCCGCCGCCCGCAACCGCGCCGCCCGCCGGGCCGGGCACGACGTCCGCGAGGAGGGCCTGGCCGGGCTGCCGCCGCTGATCGGCTACGTCACCGGCGAGACCCACTCCTGCGTGCGCAAGGCCGCCGAGCTCCTCGGCCTCGGCAGCAGGCACCTGCGCACCGTCGCCACCGGGCCGGACGGGCGCTTCGACCCCGTCGAGCTCGGGGCGGCCGTCGAGCGCGACCGCGCGGCCGGGCTGCTGCCCTTCCTGGTGGTCGCCTCGGCCGGCACCGTCGGCACCGGCGCGGTGGACGAGTTCGGCCCGATCGCCGACCTCTGCGAGGAGCAGGGCCTGTGGCTGCACGTGGACGGCGCGTACGGCGCCTTCGGCCGCCTCGACCCCGCGATCGCCCACCGCTACGCCGGCCTGGAGCGCGCCGACTCGCTCGCCCTCGACCCGCACAAGTGGCTCGGCGTCCCGGTCGACTGCGGCTGCGCCCTGGTGCGCGACACCGACGAACTGCGCGCCACCTTCAGCCTCGTCCCGTCCTACCTGCGCGACGAGGCGGCCGGGGCGCTCGGCTGGTTCTCCGAGTACGGCACCGAGCAGACCCGCCCGTTCCGCGCCCTCAAGGTCTGGGCCACCATCGCCCACCGCGGCCGCACCGGCCTCGCCCGGGACATCGCCCACTGCACCGCCCTCGCCCGTCGGCTCGGTGAACTGGTCGAGGCGGACGACGAGTTGGAGCTGCTGGCCGAGGTGCAGACCTCCATCGTCGCGTTCCGCCACCGGACCACCGGACTGGACGGGACGGAGCTGAACGCCCTCAACCGCGACCTGCCGGTCGCCGTCCAGCGGCGCGGCCGGGTCTTCGTCACCGGCGCCCGGTTCGGCGGGCAGGAGATGCTCCGCGCCTGCCTGCTGAACGCCGCGACCACCGAGGAGGACCTCCACCTCCTGCTCGCCGAGGTGAAGGCCGCCGCCCGGACGCTGCTGCCGTAACACACCGTCGCAGACCTTTACCACCAGGTCACGGCCGCTTCGCGATCAGGAAACACCGGTCGGGCACGGTGGAGGCCATGGAGCACTCGAAGACTTCCCTGCACCGCGCCCGCCGCTGGCGCCGCGACACCGTCGAGCTCGCCGCCGCCTTCCTCTCCGTCACCGCGGCCGACCTGATCGCGAAGGTCGTCCTCCACGGTTCCGACGGCCCGATCGTCCTCGCCACCTCCGCCCTCGCACTGCTCACCGCGGCCCTGCTGCACGCCTGGTGGTCCCCGCACGCCCCTCCCCCGACCGTCCTGTGGCGGGTGCGCACCACCGCGCTGGCGCACACCCACACCACGCTCGCCGACCACCAGATCACGCTGCTCTCGCTCCACCCCCACCCCACCACCGACGAACTCTTCCTCCGCACCCCGCACACCCTCACCCCCGCCGCCCTGAGCACCCTCCTCACCACGAGCGGCCACACCCTCCAGGACACCCCGACCCGGATCGCCTGACCGGAACGGGCCTCAGACCTCGACCTCGACGGCCGTGCGGATCTCCAGTGCGCGCTTGGCCAGGTCGTCCGGGCGGGTCTCGCCGGTCCCGTCGATGACGGCGCCGACGGTCGTGCCGTCCGCCCAGATGCAGATGGTCCGGGAGGTGGCGGAATCGCCCAGGACGGCGCAGTCGAGCGCGCCGCCGAGCGGGCCGGCCGGGTGGTCCTGGCGCTCCCGGATGGGCTCGTTGTCGGGCCAGCGGGAGACGTCGGAGCCCCAGCCCGCGCCGAACTGCCGGTCCAGTTCCCCGCGGGCGTCCGGGAAGCTCCCCGTCATCCCGGCCACCAGCAGGCTCCTCCGGCCCGAGCCGGCGGGGCCGTAGCCCGCCACGGACACGTCCCGGTAGGGCCTCAACGCGGTCAGGGCCCGGTGGAGGCGGGCGCGTTCGGTCGTGACCACCTTGTCGTCCGGCGTCCGCTCCTGGTCGCCGATCCGGTCCGCCAGGACGATCCGGTGCGAAGGTGGGGCCCCGGCACCGGTCACCGCGGCCACGGTCAGGGCCGCGAACAGGGCGACGACCACCCCGCCCGCGATCCAGGCCTTGCGGGGAACCGTGCGGTACCGGGGCAGCGGGGCCACCGGTTCCAGGGTGTTGGCCCAGATCGCCTGCAGGCCGGTGGGTCTCTCGGACGGCTGCTGGTTCTCCATGCCCGGCATGTCATCCCATTCGTGCAAACAAGCGTTCAACAGATCGCCGGATGACACGTCAGCACGCGAATGGTCCGCGCCGGTATTCAAAGCCGACGGACCGGCGGCGGGCGCCCCAGCACCCGCCGCCGGTCCGGTCGGTTTTCCGCTCAGCCCTTGGTCGCCGGCTGCACCGTGCACAGCGTGTTGCCCAGCATGGCGCCGAAGCCGCCGAGCAGCGAGTTGACCACGCTCCGGCAGGCGGCCGCCTCCTGCGGGGTCTTGGGGCCGTTGTTGCCGGTGTTGCTGGTGCTGTTGATGCTGGTGTTGGCGGCGGCCGACTGGGCGAGGGCGAGCGGCGCGGCCAATAGCAGGGCGCAACAGGCCGCGGCGAGGGCGGAGTTCTTCACGGACATCGGGGAGCCCCTTCGGATCGGGATGGGTTCGGTGGGGAAGCCGAGCCATCCCTATCCGAAGGGGCTCCCCGCGGTCACGGATCCTGGGCCATCCGTGAGTGTGTCCGGTCAAAAGTCGTCAATGCCCCGTCAGGTCGCCATCCGCGCCACCGCCCGTACGGCGGCGGCGCGGCCCAGCACCCCGTGCGGCTTCAGCACCCCGTAGTGGTCCCCGGCCAGGCGGCCGGTGCTGCCGAAGGTGTGGAGGACGTGGGCCGTCGAGGCCTCCCCGAAGGTGACGATCGCGGTGCCGGACGGGCCGGCGCGGCCGGCGGGTCGCGCAGGTGCCGGGCACGCCACCACCGTCGGCCGCCCGTTGTCCCGGCCGCATGAGGCACCGGTCCGGACCCGTGCCCGCGGGCGTCCCGGTGGGACACCCGCGCACCTGCGGGCATTCGTGCGTTCACGATCACGTAACCGGACGGAAGCGAGCCGTCGGTAGCGTCGGCCCCATGACGGCATCCCGCACTCGCCTCGAACGGCTCTGGCACCGGCCCTTCCACAGGTCGAAGCACAGGTGCGCGGTCCCCGGCGCCCAGGACACCCGGCTGCCCGGGCTCGCCGCCTCCCCGGCCCGGCCGACCCGTCCGCACCCGGTGCCGGCCGCCCGGGCCGGGGAGGCGGTGTCCCGGCTGTCCCTGCCGGACGGGACCGGGCTGGTGCTGCGCCCCGCCGGACCGGCCGACAAGGCGGCGGCCCTGGCGATGCACGGCCGCTGCTCCCCCGCCGCGCTGCGGCTGCGCTACCACGGGCCGGTCCGGGACGCCGCCCGCTACCTGGACCACCTGCTGGACCCGCGGCACGGCCGCAGCCTGGTCGCGGCCGCCCCGGACGGGCGGATCCTCGCACTCGGGCACCTGATGTGGGACGACGAGGAGGCGGAGCTGGCCGTGCTGGTCGAGGACGCCTGGCAGCGGCGCGGGCTGGGCCTGGCCCTGCTGCGGCGGCTGACCGCGGCCGCCAGGACGGCCGGGATCGGCACGGTGTACGCGGTGACCCAGGCCGCCAACACCGGGCTGATCGCCGCGATGCGCCGGCTGGCGGCGCCGCTGGACTTCCGCGCCGAGGACGGCACCCTGGTGATCACCGCCACCCTGGCCGCCGGAGCCGCTGCCGCCCCGGCGCCCGCACCCGCGCCGGGGCGCTGACCATTTTCTTCACCACATCCTCACCGGATGCCCGGGGAACCCGGGACCGGCGGCGGAGCGTCCCCGGGGAAACGAAGGTCCCTCCGTACACCGCCCTCCTTGACGGGCCGTCAGCGGCCCCCGGGGCCGCGTCGCAGCAGGCGGCGCGGGGTCCGGTTCGTCCGGTCGGGCGACGGAGTCGGTAGGCTGACCCCGTCCCCGCCGCCCGACGGCCCGTTATCCGGCCACCGGGCGGTGCCGCAGCAAGGAGGAACCACTGAGCATGGCAGGCACCGAATCGGAGCCCACAGGCGCACGCGACGCCTCGCTGCCGGCCCGCGCCAAGATCGCGGTCACGGCCGGCAAGGTCGCCGCCGCCGTGTCCCGTAAGGCCGGTCGCGGAAGCGGCTCGGTGATCGGCGGCAAGGTCGCCCTCAGGCTCGACCCCGATCTGCTCGCCACCCTCGCCGACCACCTCGACGTCGTCCTGGTCAGCGCCACCAACGGCAAGACCACCACCACCCGCCTGATCGCCGAGGCGCTGCGCGCCGCCGGCCCGGTGGTCTCCAACGCCCTGGGCGCCAACATGCCGGCCGGCATCACCTCCGCGCTGGCCGGTGGCACGGACGCCCGCTTCGGCGTGATCGAGGTCGACGAGAAGTACCTGGCGACGGTCGCGCGCGACACCCACCCCAAGGCGATCGCCCTGCTCAACCTCTCCCGCGACCAGCTCGACCGCGCCGCCGAGACCCGCATGATGGCGGAGAAGTGGCGCGAGGGCCTGCAGGACACCGAGGCCGTGGTCATCGCCAACGCCGACGACCCGCTGGTGACCTGGGCCGCCTCCTCCTGCAAGAAGGTCGTCTGGGTGGCCGCCGGACAGGCCTGGAAGGAGGACGCCTGGTCCTGCCCCGCCTGCGGCGGTGTGATGCAGCGCCCGGGCGACGACTGGTTCTGCCAGGAGTGCGGCTTCCGGCGCCCCAACCCGCACTGGGCGCTCCAGGGCACCCACGTGATCGACCCGCAGCGCGGCGCCTGGCCGATCCAGCTGCAGCTGCCCGGCCGGGCCAACCTGGCCAACGCCACCAGCTCGGCCGCCGTCGCCGCCGTGTTCGGCGTCTCCCCACAGGTCGCGCTGGAGCGGATGCGCTCGGTGAGCGCGGTGGCCGGCCGCTACGACGTGGTCCAGTACCAGGGCCGGGACATCCGACTGCTGCTCGCGAAGAACCCGGCCGGCTGGCTGGAGACCTTCTCGCTGATCGACGGCCCGCCGGCGCCGGTCCTGCTCTCGGTCAACGCCCTCGACGCCGACGGCACCGACACCTCCTGGCTGTGGGACGTCGACTACGAGCGCCTCGCCGGGCACCCGATCTTCGTGATGGGCCAGCGCAAGCTGGACCTGGCCGTCCGCCTGGAGGTCGCCGGGCTGCAGTTCCACGTGGTGGACACCCTGGAACAGGCCGTCCGGATGGCCCCGCCCGGCCGGATCGAGGCGATCGCCAACTACACCGCCTTCCAGCAGCTGCGGAAGGTCGTGGCCGGCTGATGCCGCGCCCGCACACCAGTCTTTTCGTGACGGAAGGCCTTCGAGGATGAGTGAGAGCAGCCTGCGCGTGGTCTGGGTCTACCCGGACCTGCTCAGCACCTACGGCGACCGGGGCAACGCCCTGGTCGTGGAGCGCCGGGCCCGCCAGCGCCACCTCAACGTGACCCGGATCGACGTCCGGTCCGACCAGGCGATCCCCACCAGCGGGGACATCTACCTGATCGGCGGCGGCGAGGACCGCCCGCAGCGGCTGGCCGCCGAGCGGCTGCGCGCCGACAGCGGCCTGGTGCGCGCCGCCGAGAACGGCGCGATCATCTTCGGCGTCTGCGCCGGTTTCCAGATCATGGGCCACGAGTTCGTCAACGACCTCGGCGAGCGCGAGCAGGGCCTGGGCCTGCTGGACGTCTGGACCACCCGCGGCGAGGGCGCCCGCTGCGTCGGCGACGTGCTGGCCGACATCGACCCGCGACTCGGCCTGCCGCAGCTGACGGGCTTCGAGAACCACCAGGGCGTCACCCACCTCGGCCAGGGCGTCCAGCCGTTCGCGACCGTCACCGTCGGCCGGGGCAACGGCACCGGCGACGGCACCGAGGGCGCCTGGCGGGACACCGTCTTCGGCACCTACATGCACGGCCCGGTGCTGGCCCGCAACCCCGCCGTCGCCGACATGCTGATCCGGCTGGCGCTGGACGTCAACGCCCTGCCGCCGGCCGACACCACCTGGTACGACGCACTGCGCGCCGAGCGCATCGCCGCCACGACGCGCCCCGCGTAGTACCGGGCAGTAGTACTCAGTAGTACCCAACGACGCACCCCACGTCGTACGTCCGGACGCCCGCCAGGGTGCCCGCGATGCGGTCACCCGGCCCGCGGGCGGCCCCGGACGTACGACAATGGGGCTGCCGGCTGCACACCCTCCTCGGCAGCAGGCTGCAATTCCGCGCGGGGGCGCCGACGGCGCCGCTCCCGCGTCGGCTCCTGCCCGGCCGGACCAGGGGCCGTATGCTCGACTTCACGGCCGTTCCCGGACCTCCTGTCCGGACCGGCCGGTCCTTCACCCCGCGGCCACCTCCCCGCCATCCCGGTGCGGGAGCGCCTCGTCACGGTGTCGGCTCGTCGTCCCAGCCTGTAGTCCGGCCGTTCCTCGGTTCTGCTCGGGAGTTGCAAAGCTAATGCGTATCGGAGTGCTGACCAGCGGCGGTGACTGCCCCGGCCTGAACGCGGTGATCCGTTCCGTGGTGCACCGTGGGGTGGTCGACCACGGCGACGAGATCATCGGGTTCGAGGACGGTTGGCGCGGTTTCCTGGAAGGGCACCACCGCCCCCTGACCCTGGACTCGGTGAGCGGCATCCTCGCCCAGGGCGGCACCATCCTCGGTTCCTCCCGGGTGCAGCCGAGCCACCTGCGGGACGGCGTCGAGCGGGCCAGGCAGTACTGCTCGGACCTCGGCCTGGACGCGGTGATCCCGATCGGCGGCGAGGGCACCCTGAAGGCCGCCAAGCTGATGAGCGACGCGGGCCTGCCGATCGTCGGCGTGCCGAAGACCATCGACAACGACATCGCCGCCACCGACGTGACCTTCGGCTTCGACACCGCCGTGTCCGTCGCCACCGAGGCCCTGGACCGGCTGAAGACCACCGCCGAGTCCCACCAGCGGGTGATGGTCGTCGAGGTCATGGGCCGGCACACCGGCTGGATCGCGCTGAACGCGGGCATGGCGGCCGGTGCCCACGCCATCGTCGTCCCGGAGCGCCCGTTCCACATCGAGAAGCTCACCGCCGTCGTCCGCGAGCGCTTCGACCGGCAGAAGAAGTTCGCCATCGTGGTCTGCGCCGAGGGTGCCAAGCCCGAGCCCGGCACCATGCACTGGGAGGAGGGCACCAAGGACATCTACGGCCACGAGCGCTTCACCGGCATCGCCACCCAGCTCTCCCGCGAGCTCGAGCACCGCCTCGGCAAGGAGGCCCGCCCGGTCATCCTCGGCCACACCCAGCGCGGCGGCACCCCGACCGCCTACGACCGGGTGCTCGCCACCCGCTTCGGCTGGCACGCCGTCGAGGCCGTCCACAAGGGCGCCTTCGGGCACATCACCGCGCTGCAGGGCACCAAGATCAACCTGGTGCCGCTGGCCGAGGCGGTCGCCGAGCTGAAGACCGTCCCGCAGGAGCGCTACCAGGAGGCCGAGACGGTCCTCTGACCGCCTCCACACCCGTGCGGGAGCCCCCGGTCGCCCGGCCGGGGGCTCCGGCACACCCGGCGGGCGGTGCCCCGCACCCGCCGGTTAGCGTGGGCCGGGGCGCGTCCGCCCCGCCCCGGGAGCCCACCCACCGGAGGGACGACGGCCCGTGGAGACCCTGGCCTACGGAGTGCAGGCCGACGAACGGCCACTGCTGGAACGGGCCTTCGCGGGCCGGCACGGGCTGCGCTGCCTGGACGTCACCCGCACCGCCGTCGGCCAGATCATCGACGCCACCGCCCGCAACATCGACGACTTCGCCGCCGGCCGGCGCAGCGAGAACACCCTGGGGCCGAAGGACTGAGCGGACCCGGTACCCGGGCTGCGTATATCGGCTGTAGATCAGTGCCTGTGAAGGTCTTCCTGTCGGACCCGACGGACCCAGGAGGACGACCCTCACCATGGACTCCCAGCTGCTCCCGCTCGCCCCGGACCCCCGTGAGGACCTGCCGCACGGCCTCGGCGAGCGCGAACTCCGCCAGTACGCACCGGAGATCGCGCTCCTGCGCCACGCACTGGACTCCCCCGAGCACCGCTTCCAGCGCTACCGCGACACCCGGGTGCGGCTGCTCGCCGACGAACCGCTGCGAGCGGAAGTGCTGCGGGCACTGCTGCGGACGGGCTGCCGGGACATCGAGGTGGTCGCCGAGCCGGCCCGGTTCGGCGAGTTGAGCCGGGCCGCGGAGCAGGAGCGCCGGGACCCGGACCAGTGGGTGCACCTGACGGACGGGGCCGACGCTCCGGACGTCCCGGGAGTGCCGCGCACCGGGGCCGTGCTGGAGGTCCGCACGGTGCGCGGGAACTTCGAGACCGCGCGCCGCGCCCTGATCGCGACCGCGCAGCACTGCGCCGCCGCCGGCCTGACGCCCGCCCAGCTGCTGGTGGGCGACGACGAGGTCTGGTTCGGCCCCACCGCGGCACGGGCCGCCGCCGCCGGCTGGCTCCGGCTGCTGCCGCCCAGCGGCGGGACCCGGCAGACGCCGCTGGACGGCGCCGTCCCCGGCCTGCTCGCCCACCGGCTGGTCCTCAGCCTGTTCCTCGCCCTGACCGGCCTGGACGAGCTGCCGCCCGCGCCCGGGTCCCCCGCCGACCCCGTACTGACCCGTACCGACCTGCGCACCCTCGCCGGATCCCGCCACCCGGCCCTGCCCCACCCGGCGGCCGCCACCGCCGGACTCCGTGCCGCGGGCACGGAGCAGGCGACGCCCCCGACGCCCTCCGACGAATCCGGTGCGGAGCTCCTCGCCCGCACGGCACGCGTCGTGGACGCCCGGACCGGCCTGCTCGGCGCGGTCGACGAGGCCGACTTCAGCCAGTCCCCGCTCCGGGTCTGCCGCGCCGTCCCGCACGGCTACCGGGGCGGACCGCTGGACGCCCCGGCCATCGGCTCGGGCCTGGAACGGGAAGAGGCCCGGCTCGCGGCCGTACTGGCCGGCCTGGCGGCCTACGCGGCGGACGCCGCCGCCTGCCGGACGGCCGACGAGGGCCTGGCCGCCGTCGAGGGCGTGGACCTGGCCGACGGACGGCCCGTCCTGATCCCGGCGTCCGCGGCGTTCCCGGAGCGCGCCCCCGGGACGCGGCTGCGCGGCGCGGCTGGCGGCCGGTCCCCCGAGGAGGCGCACTGGCACGGCCTCGCCGACCAGGTCGAGGCGCTGCTCGCCCTGCCCGCCCACCCGGCCGGGCGGATCACCGCGCTGGACCCGGCGGACTTCACCGCCGACCCCCGCACCGCGCAGCTGCTGCGGCTGCTCGAAGCGGACGGCGAGCCCGCGCTGTACGACCTCACGACGGTGACCGGCGTGCCGGCCTGCGCCACCCGGCTCGGACCCGCCGGGCAGGACCCCCGCGCCGAGACCGTCGCCGCCGCCGGACGCGACCTGGCCGAGGCGGTCGCCCGCGCGGCCGAACGCGCGGTGCTGGCCCGGCAGTGCAGGACGGAGGGCCGGCCCGCGTACCGGCCCGAGACGGTTCCGGGGATCACCGCGCTCGCGCCCGTGGCCGCCGCCGCGCAGCGGTCGGACGCTCCGGGCACCGACCTGGCCGCCCTGGCCGCCGCCCTGCGGGCCACCACCGGCCTGCGGGCCGTCGCCGTCCCGCTGGACCGCGATCCGCTGGCGACCGCGGTCCTGCCCGGCCTCACCCGGGTGGTGCTGCTCCCTGACTGACCTCGGGAGACCCGCACGGCGGACGGGCTGACCGGCCTGGGCGCTCTGCACGTCGGCCCCCAGGCCCGGACCGGTGCCCGGCTTCCGGTGCGGCGGTGAACGCCGGAACCGAAGGCGTTGATCTTTCGTCAATCGGTGACTGAGAAGCTCAGCGAGTCGCACACACCGTGCGCCTCCCGACCGACCAGGAGCCTTCCGATGAACCTCGTTCCGTCCGCCGCCAAGCGCACCGCAGCCCTCCTGCTGGGCCTCGCCGCCGGTGCCGCCCTGCTCACCGCCACGACCGCTGCGGCCGCCCCCGCCCCGGCGACCACCAACCAGGCCGGCGGCCCGCACACCAAGCCGACCCCCGAGGAGTGGAACACCATCGCCTCCGTGGTGGTGCCGCCCCGCCAGCAGGCCTGATCCGGCCGGCCGCAGCGCGAGCGGCGGAGTGACCGGGAATCCCCCGGGCCTGCGCCGCCCGCCCTGACGGCGCCTCCGACGCTCAGTCCCCGGACCGCACCCGGTCACGGAACTCCCGCAGCTCCGCCGCCTCCGGCAGCCCCAGCGAGCTCAGCAGCTCGTACGCCCGGGCCGCGTGCTCCGCGGCCGCCGCCCGGTCGCCGAGCTCGGCCTCGGTCCGGGCCAGCACCTCCAGGGCGTACGCCCGGTCGCGTTCGCCGTCCCGCGCGGTCTCCAGGTGGGCCACCGCCGACCGGGCCTGAGCCAACGCCTCGTCCAGCCGCCCGACCGCACGCAGGGTGTCGGCGCGCCGGTAGCGGGTCATCGCCTCCTGGCGGGGCAGCCGGGCTGTCCGGCACAGTTCCAGGCACTCGCCGTAGGTGGCCAACGCCTCCTCGTGGCGGCCGAGTTCGTGCAGCGCCCGGCCGCGGATCCCGAGCGCGTGGGCTGCCCCGTGGCTGTCCGGGGCGTCCCGCAGGGCGCGCAGTTCCTCGTCGCAGATCGCCACCGCCTCCGCGGCGTCGCCGTTGCGCAGTCGGGCGAGGGCGGCGTTCAGGGCGGTGGCGAGCGCGCCGGAGCGGTGGCCGAGGTGCCGGGCCAGGACGAGGGCCTGGTCGAAGCTGCGCACCGCGTCGGCGTGTCGCTGCTGGAACAGCGCGATCACGCCCAGGTCGTTGCAGGTCTGGCGGAGGATCACGGTGTCGTCGGCACGCCGGCACGCCTCCGCGGCCCGGGTGGTGTGCTCGCGGGCCTCGTCGAGCCGGGTGGCCTGGAGGGCGACGTTGCCGCAGACGAAGCGGGCCCGGCCGGCCGCCCGGTCGTCGCCCGCCAGTTCCGCGGCCTCGGCCACCTCACGGGCGACCGAGGCGAGCCGGGCGGACGGGACGTCCCGTCCGAAGGCGCTGCACGCGACCAGCAGGTCCGCGGCGGCGCCCAGCAGGGCGGGATCGGCGGCGGACCGCAGCGCGACCCCGATGGTGTGGGCGATCCCGTCGAACTCCCGCACCAGCCAGGCCCTGGCCTCGGGCAGGTCGGCGAACCGTGAGGCGTGCTCGACGGCGAAGGTGGTGCCGGCGGGGTCCCCCGGCACCGCCCACTGGAAGGCCGCGACGGCACCGGACAGCAGGAAGCGGAGCAGCCGGGCGGCCACCGGCGGCCGCCCGCGGTCGACCAGCCGCTGCTCGGCGTAGTTGCGCAGCAGTTCGTGGTAGCGGTACCGGCCGGGCCGCGGCGACTCCAGCAGGGCCGCGTCCACCAGGGACTCCAGCACCTCCTCGGCGTCCTCCCGGCCCAGGCCGAGCGCGGCCGCCGCCGCGTCCAGCGCGATCGTGGGCCAGGTGAAGGGCGCGAGGGTGCGGAAGGCGTACGCCTGGACGCCGTTCAACTGCCGGTAGCCGTGCTCGAACACGGTGGTCACGGCCAGGTTGCCGGCCCGCAGCCGGTCGATCCGGTGGCGCTCGTCGGTGAGCGCGGCGACCAGCCGGGCCAGTGCCCAGCGCGGCCGGGCCGCCAGTCGGGCGGCGACGATCCGTACGGCCAGCGGCAGCCCGCCGCAGAGCTCGACCAGCTCCACGGCCGCGGCGGGCTCGTCGGCCACCCTGGCCCCGCCGACGACCTGCCGCAGCAGCTCGAGCGCCTCGTCGGCGGCGAAGACCTCGAGGTCGACGTGGGCGCGGGCGGAAAGCCCGGGCAGCCGGGTGCGGCCGGTGAGGATCACCCCGCAGTCGGCGGAGCCCGGCAGCAGCGGCCGCAGCTGCTCGTGGTCCCGGGCGTCGTCGAGCAGGAGCAGCACCCGGCGGCCGTCGAGCAGACTGCGCAGCAGCCGGGAGCGGTCCTCGACGGCGCGCGGCAGATCGGCGGCGGCGACGCCGAGTGCGCCGAGGAAACTGCCCAGGACGGCGCCGGCGTCGGCCGGTTCCCCGCTGCTGCCGCGCAGGTCGGCGTGGAGCTGGCCGTCGGGGTAGCGGTCCCGGATCCGGTGGGCGACCCGGACGGCCAGCGTGCTCTTGCCGATGCCGCCCATGCCGCTGATCGAGACCACCGCGAGGGCGGACCGGTCGGCCCCGGCCAGGGCCTCGGCCAGTTCCCGGACGGCCTCCGCGCGGCCGCTGAAGTCCGATATGTCCGGCGGCAGTTGGGCCGGCCGGACGCTGCCGTCCGACGCCGTGGACGAAGCGGCGGACAGGGCCGCGGAGGGGCCGGCGGCGACCGGGGCCAGCAGCGCCGGGTCACCCACGAGGATCCGGCCGTGCAGCTCGGACAGCTCCGGGCCGGGGGCCAGCCCCAGCTCCTCGTCCAGCGTCCGCCGTGCGCGGGCGAAGACGGCGAGCGCGTCGGCCTGTCGTCCGGCGGCGTACAGGGCCTGCATCAGGAAGCCGTAGGACCGCTCGCGCAGCGGGTGCTCCCGGACGAACGCGGTGAGGTCGGACACCAGCACGTGGTGCCGGCCGCGCGCGAGGTCGACGGCGAAACACTGCTCCGCCAGCGTCACCCGCAGCTCGGCGAGGCGGGAGCGCTCGGTCTCGGCGAGCGGCCCGGGCAGGCCGGCCAGCGGCTCGCCCTGCCAGAGCGACAGCGCGTCGGCGAGCAGCCCGGCGCACTCCTCCTGCCTCCCCTGCCGCCAGGCCCGGGCGGCGGCGGCACCCAGCCGTTCGGCCCGGTGGGCGTCCACGGACTCGGGCGGCACGGACAACCGGTAGCCGTCGCCGATCGAGGCGAGCAGCTGCACCGCGGGCTCGGTGCCCTCCGGGGCGGGCAGCCGCTGGCGGATCCGCCAGGCGTAGGTGCGCAGGATCGTCACGGCGGACGAGGGCGGCTCCTCGCCCCACAGCGCATCGATGAGTTCGCACAGCGTGACGGCGCGGCCGGCCCGCAGCAACAGCGCGGCCAGCATGGCCTGTTGCTGCGGCGGGCCGGGCGCAACGGCCCGCCCCTCGTTCTCGATGCCGAGCGGCCCGAGGAGGCTGAACCGCAACCGCTGCGCCCCGCACTCCTGCTGTACCACGTCCGCTCCCCTCCGGCCCCCCGGCAAAGTTCGTCCACCCTACACACAGCGGAGCGGTCTGCCAGGAGTGCCACGAGCTGGCCGGACCACGTCCGACCGGCGCGAACGCGGACCACCGGCGGTGTCGGCGGCCCTTCAGTCTGCTAGCGTCCGGACATGGTCAAGATCGTGCCGTTCACCGGCGGTGAGAAGGAAAGCCTGCACGCGGCGCTGGACCGGCACCGCGACGTGGTGCTGTGGAAGCTCCGGGGCCTGGACGACGAGCAGCTGCGCCGACCGATGACGCCCTCGGGGACGAACCTGTTGGGCCTGGTCAAGCACCTCGGCGGCGCCGAACTCGGCTGG
The DNA here is from genome assembly GCF_001188955.3 of Kitasatospora aureofaciens. Taxonomy (GTDB): domain Bacteria; phylum Actinomycetota; class Actinomycetes; order Streptomycetales; family Streptomycetaceae; genus Kitasatospora; species Kitasatospora aureofaciens. The sequence continues at coordinate 50,861 of NZ_JPRF03000014.1, forward strand.
TTCCGGGAGACCTTCGGCCTGGAGACCGGCCCGCTGCCGTTCGACGTCGACGCCGACGACAGCTCCGACATGCGGATCGAGCCGCACGAGTCGACCGCAGACGTGCTGGCCTTCTACGCCCGCGCCCGGGCGGCCGCCGACGAGGCGATCGGCCGGCTGGAGCTGGACTCCCTGGGCACCTCCTGGTCGGGCCGGACGGTCTCACTGCGCTGGGTGCTCATCCACATGACCACCGAGACCGCCCGGCACGCCGGGCACATGGACATCCTGCGCGAGCTCACCGACGGCGCGACCGGGGACCACGACCGCGGCTGAGCCGCCGACTCACTCCACCGGCGCGAGCTCGCCCGCCAGTTGGCGCAGCTCGTGCCCGAACTCGGGGTTGGCCAGCGCCGCGGCGAACTGGGCGCGCAGGTAGGCGGCCGGGTTGCCGGTGTCGTACCAGGTGCCGGCGATGACCTGCCCGTAGACGGCGCGGCGGGCCGCGTAGGCGTTGATGGCGTCGGTCAGGTAGACCTCGTCCTCCGGCTTCTCGAGCCAGCGGCGGGTGAGCTCGCGGAGTTCGTCGACGATGCCGGGGGTGATGACGTACCCGCCGATGGCGGCGTACCCGGACGGGGCGTCGGCCGGCTTGGGCTTCTCGACCAGGCCGGTGATCCGCAGAGAGCCGCCGCCGAGGTCCTCCTTCACCACCGGCACGCCGTAGCGGTAGGAGTCCTCGGGGGCCATCGGCATCAGCGCCAGCACCGGCGCGTTGGTCTGCTCGTACGCCCTGATCAGCTGCTGCGCGCGGGGCACCTCGGCGACGAAGACATCGTCCGGCCACAGCACCAGGCAGGGCTCGTCCCCGAAGTGCCGGGCGGCGTTGAGCACGGGGGTGCCGTTGCCGTACGGGCCGTGCTGGTAGAGGTAGCTGATGTGCCCCTTGCGGGACAGCTCCCCGACCTCCTCGACGGCGTCCGCGAACGCCGCCTTGCCGTCCCGGCGCAACTGGTCGACCAGCACCGGGTTGGGGCGGAAGTGCTCCTGGATCAGGCCCTTGTCGCCGTTGACGACGATGGTGATGTCCGTGATGCCGCTCTCGATCAGCTCGCGCACGGTGTGCTCGATCACCGGCTTGTCACCGACCGGCAGCATCTCCTTCGGGGTGGCCTTGGTCAGCGGCAGCAGGCGGGAGCCGAGTCCGGCGGCGGGGATGACGGCTCGGCGGATCGTCCTGGGGGCCATGTGATGTTCTCTCATGTCGACTGCAGTGCGTCGCAGTTGAGCGGCGCCAGGACCGACGCTACCAAGGATGACGGCGTGATCACCCGCCGCACGCGCGGGGCGGCGGCCCCGACCACCGCCCCCGCACCGGCCGTTCGCTCAGGCCGTGTAGCCGCCGTCCACCGCGAGGGCGGTACCGGTGACGTAGCGCCCGCCGGGGCCGGCCAGGAAGGCGACGGCAGCGGCGATGTCCTCGGCCTCGCCGAAGCGGTCCAGCGCGGTCAGCGAGCGCTGGAAGGCGGCGGAGTCACCGTCGGCCGGGTTCATGTCGGTGTCGATCGGGCCCGGGTCGACGACGGTGGCCGTGATCCCGCGCGGGCCGAGCTCCCGGGCCAGGCCCTTGGTCAGCCCGACGAGCGCGGTCTTGGCCGTCGCCTGGAGGACGAAGTTCGCGCCGGGGACCCGCCCGTTGAAGCAGGAGCCGATGCTGATGATCCGCCCGCCCTCGCCCATGTGCCGGGCGGCGGCCTGGGCGGCCAGGAAAACCGAGCGGACGTCCACGGCGAGCACCCGGTCCAGTTCCTCGACCGACACCTCGTCGAGCGGGCCGTAGGTGAGGAAGCCCGCGTTGTTCACCAGGACGTCGATCCCGCCCAGTTGCCGGACCGTCTCCTCCACCGCACGCGTCGCGGCCTCCGGTTCGACCAGGTCGGCGCGGATCGCCACCGCCCGGCCGCCCGCCGCCTCGATCTCCTTGACGACCGTCCGGGCCTGTTCCTCGGCCCGGACGTAGGTGAGCGCCACCGCCGCCCCCTCGGCCGCCAGCCGCTTGGCCACCGCCGCGCCGATCCCCCGGCTGCCGCCGGTCACCAGGGCCGCCTTGCCGGTCAGCTCGTTGCTCATCGTTCTTCCCCCTTGAGTGGATGCTGCGTTCGTCGCGCCCCGAAGGTAGGGCCTGACACAGGTGTCAGGTTCAAGCCCGCTCGTACGCGGGCGCCTCCTCCTGCCCCTCCACCGTGTCCGCCGTCGTGTCCGCCATCGGCTCCTCCGTCGGCGCGGGGCCCTTCGCCGGGCGCATCACCAGGGTCAGCGCGGCCAGGGCGGCGAACAGCGCGGCCGCGATCAGCCCGTTGACGTGCAGTGCCGCCGTGAACGCCGAGCGCGCGCCGTGCAGCAGCTCGGCGCCCTGCCCGGCGGGCAGGTGCCGGGCCGCCTCGACCGCGGCCGCCAGCGAGTCGGAGCCGCCGCCGGTACGGCCGCGGTAGACCGCCGCCGCGACGGTACCGAGCAGGGCGAAGCCGAGCGAGCCACCGAAGTAGTTGCCGGTCTCCGACATCGAGGCCGCCGAGCCCGCCCGCTCCGGCGGCACCGAACCGAGGACCAGTCCGGTGCCCAGCGCGAACAGCGGCCCGGTGCCCAGCGCCAGCACCGCGATGCCGGTCATCACCAGCGGCAGCGAGCCCTCGTCCTGGCCCGCGGCGACCAGCAGCAGGGCACCCAGCGCGGACAGCGCCAGCCCGCCCGCGATCGCGGTGGCCCGCTCCACCCGGCCGGTCAGCCGCGGCGCGGCCATGGTGCCGACCGCCACCGCCAGGCCCATCGGGGCGAACAGGACGGCGGAGGCGAACGGCGAGTGGCCCAGCACGCTCTGCAGGTACTGGGTCACCAGCAGGCCGGTGCCCGCCATCGCGGCCCCGGCCAGCACCAGCGAGACCAGTACGGCCGTGAGCGGACGGCTGCGCAGCAGGCGCAGGTCCAACAGCGGCCGCTCCGAGCGCAGTTGCCGCCGAACGAAGACGTACCCGACGCCGGTGCCCGCCAGCAGGGCCGCCACCGGGACCAGCGGCGCGCCCCCGACCGGCAACTGCTTGATGCCGTACAGCACCAGTAGCACCGCCACCAGCGACAGCCCGACCCCGGCCGGGTCCAGCCGCCCGGCCGTCCCGCCGCGGAACTCCGGCAGCACGGCGGGCCCGGCCGCCAGCAGCAGCGCCATGGCCGGGACGGCGGCCAGGAACACCGACCCCCACCAGAAGTGCTGGAGCAGGAGCCCGGCCAGCACCGGCCCCAGCGCCCCGCCCGCGAACTGGCAGGTCGCCCAGACGGCGACGGCCCGGCCGCGCTCGCGCTCGTCCCGGAACATGTTGGTGATCAACGCGAGCGTGGACGGCGCCAGCGTCGCCCCGGCGACGCCCAGCAGGGCCCGCACGACGATCAGCATCAGCGGGTCGACCGCGAAGGCGGCGACCACCGACAGCACCCCGAAGGCCGCCGCGCCGCCGAGCAGGAGGCGCCGGCGGCCGATCCGGTCGCCCAGCGTGCCCATGGTGATGACCAGCCCGGCCACCATCAGCCCGTAGCCGTCGCTGATCCACAGCTGTTGGACGCCGGAGGCGCCCAGGTCGGCGCTCAGCCTCGGGAGGGCGAGCAGCAGCGCCGTCATGTCCATCGCGACCAGCAGGGTCGGCAGCATCAGCAGGGCCAGTCCCAGCCGTGCCCGGTTCACTCTCATCCCGGCGACTCCTCCGCCTCGGAAACGTTCCGCCGGGCGGTCGGAGCGGCCGCCGGATTCTTGACACCGGGTCCTCGGCGGCGGTGAACGGTGCGACGGGAGGGAAGTCGTGGGAGATTTCTCCGGCGGGGATGTCAAGACGTCGGCGCCGGCTCCGACCGTACGGTCGAGGGGCCCGACCGGGGCCCGACCACGGACGAGGAGTACGCCATGAAGTTCCTGATCAGCCTGCACATCAACCCCGCCGTGCTGGACGCGCTGACCGACGACGAGAAGGCGGCGATCGGCGCCGGGCACGGCAAGTTCATCGAGGCGCTGAAGTCCTCCGGCGAACTGATCGTCACCCAGGCGCTGGTCGACCCGTCCCAGGCCGCCGTCGTCACGGTGCGCGACGGCCAGCCGGCGGTCACCGACGGCCCCTTCCTGGAGGCCAAGGAGTTCCTGGGCGGCTTCTACCTGGTCGACTGCGAGGACAAGGAGCGGGCGATCGAGCTCGCCGCGCAGATCCCGGACGCCGCGATCGAGGGGCTGGGCGTCGAGGTGCGCCAGGTGATGTTCTCCGACGGACACTTGGAGGCATGACAGCACCGGACTTCGAGGACCTGCTGCGCGACCTCACGCCGCAGGTCCTCGGCACCTTGGTACGACGGCACGGCCGCTTCGAGGGCTGCGAGGACGCCGTGCAGGAGGCCGTCCTGGCCGCGAGCGTGCAGTGGCCCGAGGAAGGCGTGCCGGACAACCCGCGCGGCTGGCTGGTCACGGTCGCCGCCCGGCGGCTGGTCGACCAGATCCGCAGGGACCACGCCCGCCGCGAGCGCGAGACCGCGACCACGGCCGCCGAGGTGGTGCCCGAGGAGGTGCCGGACACCGACGACACCCTGCTGCTGCTCTTCCTCTGCTGCCATCCGTCGCTCACCGCCGCCTCCCAGACCGCGCTCACCCTGCGCGCGGTCGGCGGGCTGACCACGGCCGAGATCGCCCGGGCCTTCCTGGTGCCGGAGGCCACCATGGCGGCCCGGATCAGCCGGGCCAAACAGCGGATCCGGGCGGCCGGCAGCTCCTTCGCCCTGCCCGAGGGCGCCGAGCGGGAGGAGCGGCTGCGGGTCGTCCTGCACGTGCTCTACCTGATCTTCAACGAGGGCTACACCGCCTCCTCGGGCAGCGAACTGCACCGCGCCGATCTCGCCCAGGAGGCGATCCGGCTGGCCCGGATGGTGCACGCCCAGCTGCCCGAGGACGGCGAGGTGACCGGTCTGCTCTCCCTGATGCTGCTCACCCACGCCCGCCGGGCGGCCCGGACGACGGCAGCGGGCGACCTGGTGCCACTGGCCGAACAGGACCGCAGCACCTGGGAGCGCGACCTGCTCGACGAGGGCACCGCGCTGGCCAAGGCCGCCCTGGCCGGCCCCGAGCTGGGCCCGTACCAGCTCCAGGCCGCCATCGCCGCCACCCACGCCGACGCCGCCACCGCCGAGGAGACCGACTGGGCGCAGGTGCACGCCCTCTACCTGATCCTGGAACGGATCGCCCCCAACCCGATGGTCACCCTCAACCGGGCCGTCGCCCTCGCCGAGCGGGACGGCCCGAAGGCCGGGCTCGCCCTGCTCGCCACCCTGGACGGGGACCAGCGGATGGCCGGCCACCACCGGCTGCTCTCCGTCCGGGCGCACCTGCTGGAACGGTCCGGCGACCGGGCGGGCGCGTACGACCACTACCGCCGTGCGGCGAAGGCCACGGCGAGCCTGGCGGAACAGCGGTTCCTGGAGGCGCGGGCCCGACGACTGCGGGCGCAGTAACCACGGCCGCAGTAACTACGCGCACAGTAACGACAGCTGCAGTAACTACAGGCGTAGTAACGACAGGTGTCGTCACTACAGACGTAGTCGAACCCTCCGCTCATCCCAGTCCGAGGGCCGCCCGGTACCAGGGCGCCGCCCCCGCCAGACGGGCCAGCGGCCCCGGGCCGGGCGGGCAGGCGGCCAGCCGCCAGACGTCGTCGCTGCGGTACCAGTGGTCCCGGGCGATCATCGCCAACTGACGCTCGGAGACCGTCCCCGGCCTCGCCGCGAGCAGTCGGCGGCACTCCTCCCAGGACAGCGCCGGGCCGTCCAGGGCGGGCAGCAGGCCGAGCCCGGCCAGCGCGTCGAGCAGGTCACCGCTGCGGACCGGCTCCGGGTGGGCCGCGTGGTGGACGCCCGCCACCGGCGCCGGCGCGTCCAGGGCGAGCGCGGTGATCAGCCGGGCCAGGTCCGTGCGGTCCACCAGGGAGATCCGTACGTCGCCGCCCGCCCAGCGGCCCGGCACCCGCCGCGCCAGCTCGGCCAGGCCGGGCACCACCCAGCGGTCGCCCGTCCCGGTGACCAGCGCGGGCCGCAGCACCACGGCACCCGCCGCCAGGGCGTGGCCCTCGCCGAGCAGCCTGGTGCGGCTGGCCTCGGACAGCGGCGCGGCGAGCACCTCGTCGACGCCGACGCCCGTGTGCGGGCCCTCGCCGTACACCGCCGTCGTCGACAGGTGGACGATCCGGTCGGTCCCGGCCCGGGCGGCCGCCGCCATCACCGCCACCGTCCCCCGGTCGTTGACGGCCGCGCACTCCTCGGCGCCACCGCCGACCAGGGAGGCGAGGTGGAGCAGCGCTCCGGCGCCCGAGCAGAGCTCGGTCAGCGCCGACCGTGGCGCCCACGCCGGGGAGCCGCTCGCACGGAGCCCGCACCGAGTCCGGACGGGGCCGGTACGGGGCCCGTACAGAGGGGGCGGCGGTACGGCCGAGGTAAGGCCCACCTAGGCTGTATGCCAAGCAAAACGGGCGAACCGGACCCCCAGCGGGGACCACGAGGACGGAAAGCGGGACCCGCCGATGGGCGACGGAATGTCAGGAATGCACCACCACGGCGGGATGACCCGACTAGACCCGTTCAGCCTCTCCCACGCGTGGACCTGGTCCCCGGACTGGGTGTTCCTGCTCGGCGGCCTGGTCGCCCTGGCGCTGTACCTGGTCGGTGTGGTCCGGCTGTACCGGCGCGGCGACCGCTGGCCGGTCGGCCGGGTCGTCGGCTGGGTCGCGGGCGTCGCCAGCATGCTGCTGGTCACCTGCAGCGGCCTGAACGACTACGGCATGGTGCTGTTCAGCGCCCACATGATCCAGCACATGGTGCTGTCCATGCTGACGCCGATCCTGCTGCTGCTCGGCGCCCCGATCACGCTCGCGCTGCGGGCCCTGCGCCCGGCGGGCAAGGGGCGGCCGCGCGGGCCGCGCGAGCTGCTGGTGGCGCTGCTGCACAGCCGGTACGTCCGGGTGGTCTCGCACCCGGCGTTCACCATCCCGCTGTTCATCGCGAGCCTGTACGGGGTCTACTTCACCCCGGTGTTCGACGTCCTGATGCAGTACCGCCTCGGGCACATCTTCATGATGGTCCACTTCCTCATGACCGGTCTGGCCTTCTTCTGGCCGATCATGGGCGTGGACCCGGGCCCGCACCGCCCCGGGCACGTGATGCGGATCATCGAGCTGTTCATGGGGATGCCGTTCCACGCCTTCTTCGGCGTGGCGGTGATGATGGCCAGCCACCCGCTGGTCTCCACCTTCACCGTCCAGAGCGCACCGCCCGGGACGGACCTGCTGGAGGACCAGAAGCTGGCCGGCGGCATCACCTGGGCGTTCGGGGAGATCCCGACCGCGATCGTGCTGATCGCGCTGGTCTACCAGTGGATGGGCTCCGAGCGGCGGCAGGCCCGCCGCCGCGACCGCGCCGAGGAGCGCAGCGGCGACGCCGAGCTGGAGGCGTACAACGCCTACCTGGCCTCGCTTCACAAGGGCGGCGGACGACGCCCGGCGACCCCCGCCGCGCCCACCGCCCCGGCCGCCCCCGCGACCCCGGCGGCCGACGCCGGCTGAGCCCCGCCCCCGCGCCCGAAGCGCCCCGGAACATCCGCCCCCGGAACCCCGGCCCCCGCTGGAGCCCACGTCCTCCCCCCGAGGACGTGGGCTCCGTCATACCGCCCTCCCCCGCGTTCCGGAACGGTGTTCCCACCGGCCGCGTTCGACGGGTATGCCCGCCCTGTTCCCGCCCGCCGTCCTGCTCGGCGGGTACGTCCTGCTCTGGCTGCTCGGCTTCCTCGCCTGCGCGCTGCACCAGAGCCGCCGCCCGGTGGCCGTCGGCGCCGACTACCTGGTGGTCCTGGGCGCCGCGCTGGACGGCTGCGAGCCGGCGCCGATCCTGGCGGCCCGGCTGGACGCCGCGCTGGAGCACCTCGCCGCCGAGGAGGCCGCCGGGCACGCCGCGCTGCTGCTGGTGACCGGCGGCAAGGGCCCGCACGAGGAGTGCACCGAGGCCGGCGCGATGGCCCGCTACCTGATCGCCCGGGGCGTCCCGGCCGAGCGGATCCGGCGCGAGGAGCGGGCCGTGAACACCGCCGAGAACCTGCGCTTCAGCGCCGCCCTGATGGCCGCCGAGCGCCCCGGCTACCGCTGCACCGTCGTCACCAGCGGCTTCCACACCGTCCGCTCCGCCCTGGCCGCCCGCCGGGCCGGCGCCCCCGGCCGGGTGCTCGGCGCGGACGGGCCGCTCGCGCACGGCCCGTACCAGCTGCTGCGCGAGGCGGTCGGCACGGCCCTCGCGGTGCCGCGCGTCAACGGCGCCGCACTCCTGTTGCTGACCGGCACCGGGGTGGTGCTGGGACTGGCCTGAACGGGCCGCTGGATCATGGCGCCCGGTCCGTCGGCATGAGGACGGAGACCGGGCGCACACGCGGGGAGGCCCCCGGGTCCGCCGCAGCGGACCCGGGGGCCTCCCGGTGCTTCAACCCGCCCGGTGTCAGGCCAGGTTGGCGATCGCCTCGTTGAAGGTCTTCGACGGGCGCATCACGGCCGCGGCCTTGACCGGGTCCGGCTGGTAGTAGCCACCGAGGTCGACGGCCGAGCCCTGGACGGCGATCAGCTCGTCCACGATGGTCTTCTCCTGCTCGGTCAGCGCCTTGGCCAGGCCGTCGAAGGCCTGGGCCAGCTCGGCGTCGGCGGTCTGCTTGGCCAGCTCCTGGGCCCAGTACATGGCCAGGTAGAAGTGGCTGCCGCGGTTGTCGATGCCGCCGAGGCGACGGCTCGGCGACTTGTCCTCGTTGAGGAAGGTGCCGGTGGCGCGGTCCAGGGTGTCGGCCAGCACCTTGGCGCGGGCGTTGCCGGTGGTGGTGGCCAGGTGCTCGAAGCTGGCGGCCAGCGCGAAGAACTCGCCCAGGCTGTCCCAGCGCAGGTAGTTCTCCTTGACGAGCTGCTGGACGTGCTTCGGGGCGGAGCCACCGGCGCCGGTCTCGAACAGGCCGCCGCCGGCCATCAGCGGGACGACCGACAGCATCTTGGCGCTGGTGCCCAGCTCCAGGATCGGGAACAGGTCGGTCAGGTAGTCGCGCAGCACGTTACCGGTCACCGAGATGGTGTTCTCGCCGCGACGGATGCGCTCCAGCGAGAACTTGGTGGCCTCGACCGGGGACTTGATCTCGATCTGCAGGCCGGTCGTGTCGTGCTGCGGGAGGTAGGTCTTGACCTTCTCGATCAGCACGGCGTCGTGGGCGCGGTTCTCGTCCAGCCAGAACACCGCCGGGTCGCCGGTGGCGCGGGCGCGGGTGACGGCCAGCTTGACCCAGTCCTGGATCGGCAGGTCCTTGGTCTGGCAGGCGCGGAAGATGTCGCCCGGCTGAACGGCCTGCTCCAGCACCACGTTGCCCTCGGCGTCGACCAGGCGGACGGTGCCGGCCGCCTCGATCTCGAAGGTCTTGTCGTGGGAGCCGTATTCCTCGGCCTTCTGGGCCATCAGGCCGACGTTCGGGACCGAGCCGATGGTGGCTGGGTCCAGGGCGCCGTTGGCGCGGCAGTCGTCGATGACGGCCTGGTACACGCCGGAGTAGCTGTGGTCCGGCAGGACGGCGAGGGTGTCGGCCTCCTGGCCGTCCGGGCCCCACATGTGGCCGGAGGTGCGGATCATGGCCGGCATCGAGGCGTCGACGATGACGTCGCTCGGCACGTGCAGGTTGGTGATGCCCTTGTCGGAGTCGACCATGGCCAGCGCCGGGCCCTCGGCCAGCTCGGCGTCGAAGGAAGCCTTGATCTCGGCGCCGTTCGGCAGCTTGTCGAGGCCGGCCAGGATGCCGCCGAGGCCGTTGTTCGGGTTCAGACCGGCGGCGGCCAGCGCCTCGCCGTACGCGGCGAAGGTCTTCGGGAAGAAGGCGCGGACGACGTGGCCGAAGATGATCGGGTCCGAGACCTTCATCATGGTGGCCTTGAGGTGCACCGAGAACAGCACGCCCTCGGCCTTGGCACGGGCGACCTGGGCGGCCAGGAACTCGTTCAGGGCGGCGGCGCGCATCACCGAGGCGTCGACGACCTCGCCGGCCAGCACCGGGACCTTCTCGCGCAGCACGGTGGCGGTGCCGTCCTCGCCGACCAGCTCGATGCGCAGGGCGCCGTCGGCGGCGATCACCGTGGACTTCTCGGTGCTCGCGAAGTCGTTCTCGCCCATGGTGGCGACGTTGGTCTTGGACTCGGCGGTCCAGGCACCCATGCGGTGCGGGTGGGTCTTGGCGTAGTTCTTGACCGACAGCGGGGCGCGGCGGTCCGAGTTGCCCTCGCGCAGGACCGGGTTGACGGCGCTGCCCTTGATCTTGTCGTAGCGGGCGCGGACGTCCTTGTCCTCGTCGGTCCGCGGGTCGTCCGGGTAGTCCGGCAGGGCGTAGCCCTGGCCCTGCAGCTCCGCGATGGCGGCCTTCAGCTGCGGCACGGAGGCCGAGATGTTCGGCAGCTTGATGATGTTGGCGCTCGGGGTCTTGGCGAGCTCACCCAGCTCTGCCAGGGCGTCACCGATCCGCTGGGCCTCGGTCAGACGCTCCGGGAAGCTGGCGATGATCCGCCCGGCCAGGGAGATGTCACGGGTCTCCACCCGCACACCCGCCGTCGAGGCGTACGCCTGGACCACCGGCAGGAACGAGTAGGTCGCCAGGGCCGGAGCCTCGTCGGTGTGCGTATAGATGATGGTCGAGTCAGTCATCGGTACTCCGCTTCACGTCTCCAACGTCTTGACGTCAAGATATCTCGTTCTGGGCCCCTCGCTCCACCTCCCCCCGCCCCGGAGCGTGCGCCGGCCGGATCCGGAGGCGCCGGGAGGGCCGACTCCACCGTGGTCCGCAACCGCCCCGGCGGCAAGCGGAGGGCTCCTGCACCGTCCCGATCAGGCGGCGGTCGGTCGGAGTTCCGGAACCCGTCGGGCAGTGTTCGGGCGGCCGCGAGACAGGCGTAGTCCAATCGAATGAGTCGGGTGTCAGGAGTGCGTCAATGCACCACCCCATTCGGTCAACGCCGCGTCAGGACCGGCGACGCGCGGCCCGACCCGACCTAGCGTCGGGACAGAGCAGCATCCGGCAGCCACCACCACCCCACCCGGGAGCATCCGCATGGCCCGCGTCGTCTGGCACGTTCCGGTCACCACCAACGCCACCGGAAGCACCACCGCCCTCCGCCTCTTCCGCACCCGCGACGGCCGCCGCTGCGCGGTGGGGTTCAGCAGCCCCGAGGCCCTCGCCGCGCTCCTCGGACCGGAGCAGGCCTACACCGAACTCGGCGAGCCCGCCCTGCGCACCCTCACCAGCCCGCTCGGCGTCGACACCCTCGTCCTCGACCCCCGCCTGGTCGCCCCGCCCGTCCCCACCCCCGCCGCGGCACCCGCCGCAGCGCCCGCCCCGACCTCGGCCACCCAGCTCCAGCACCGGTGACCGCCCCCCTCCACCTCGTCCCGGACGGCTTCACCCCCGCCCCGGGACGACCCGAGCAGGCCCGGGCCCTGCACGCCATCGCCCGGATCAGCCATGGACCCGTCCCGCTCGACTTCGACCGCCTCGCGGCGGAGTTCCCCGCCGTACAGAGCGGCCTCGCCCTCGCCGGCGAGGCCGACCTGGAACTCCGCCTCGCCTGCACCGGCCCGGAAGAACTACGGGCCGTCTCCGCCGCCCTGCACCGCGCGGGCGCCACCAAGGTCCGCATCGACCTGGTCCTGCGCACCCTGACCCCTACCCCAGTCACCCTGCGACCAGTGCCCTGACCCCCGCCCGGCCCGGCGCCCCGGACGCGCCGGGCCTGGGCGGCTCCCACCACACCCCGCTCATCCGGTCCGCGGCTCTCCATCGCCGGACGGCGAGTCCCGGCACCGCCACTGGCCGACTCTCGTTGCGCCTCACTCGAAACCGGGGCGCGGGTTCGGATTGACCGCCTGGCCGTCGATCTCCGCGCCCCAGGCGTCCTTCCCGCTCGCGTCCACGCAGTAGCCGCTGCCCTCTACGTGCCCGCCTGCGGCCCGACAGGTGTCGGCGGTGACATCGCGCCGGCCGCTCGCCGCCGCATGCGCGGCCGGCACCGCGGCGCCCACGGCGAGGAGGACGGCGGTCGCGGTCGTGACGGCCACCCGGGCCGCGCGTGAGGTCTTCATGCCGCCACGACAGCACGGTGGCTCGCATCCGGCGACCTCAGCTCGCCCGCCCGGGTGCTCGCCCCGGCACACCACGCCGGTCCGGCGACGGGAGACCGGGCCCGGTAAGCCGGGACGACGATTGCGGAGAGGTCGGGCCCGGAAGGTCGGAAGGGCCGGACCCCGGGGACCGCCGAGGCCAAGGCCGGAGCCTCGAAGGCCCGCAAGCCCGAGGCCCGGAAGCCGAACGCCCGGAGCCGGGGCACGCCCCTGCGGTGGCGTGCGCCCGGCTCCGGTCGCCGTCAGGCCCGGGTCAGTGCCGCGATCGCGGCGAGCAGCAGTGCGGAGCCCGCTGCCAGTCCCACGGTGAAGGACTCGCCGAGGAAGAGCACGCCGATCACCGCCGCCGTGGCCGGTTCCAGCAGCACCAGCACGGAGGCGGTGGTGCCCGGTACGGCTGTCAGACCGCTGAAGTACCAGCGGTAGGCGAGCAGCGTCGGCACCGTCCCGAGGAAGAGCAGGGCTGCGCCGGTCAGCGCCGGCTGCCCCGCGGCCGGCAGTACGCCCTGGACCGCCGCGAAGGGGAGCAGGCAGAGCAGTCCGGTCGTGAAGGCGCCCGTACTCGCCCGGGCCGAGCCGCCGCCGCGGGCCCACACGGTGAGTCCGCTCTGGCCTGCGCCGGCGAGCACCGCGAGGGAGACGCCCAGGGCCGGGCGCGGTCCGGCGGCGGGTGCCGCGACCAGCAGGGCGAGCCCGCCGAGGGCGAGCAGGACGGCGGCCGCCGACCGTCGGGTGAGGTGTTCGCCGAGCAGCAGGTGTGCGCCGAGACTGGTGAGCACCGGTCCGGCGCCGATGGTGATCAGGGTGCCCAGTCCGAGGCCCGCGTAGTGCACGGAGCCGAAGTAGGCGCACTGGCTGACGGCCAGCCCGAGGCCGGTCAGCACGGTGGAGCCGGGCTTCCCGGAACGGGCCGCCGCCGGGGGCAGCAGCGCCAGGCAGAGCGCCGCGACGCCGAAGCGCCAGCAGGAGACGGCCACCGGGCCGAGTCCGCTGGTGCGCATCAGGAGTGCGGCGACGGCTCCGCCCACCCCCCAGGCGACGGCGGCGGCGGAAATGGACAACAGGCCGTGCCGGAACGGCACGGCGGTGTGCGAGGTCATGCGTCGTACTCCACGATGGTTCGCCGGTTCTGGTCCGCGGGGTACGCGGGCGGCAGACATCGCCCCGGGAACCGAGGGGCTCTCCCGCTCGGCCGGGCCAGGTGGGTACGCCGCCCGCTAGCGGACCGGCGGCGGGAGGATCACGAAACGCACGGGTCCAGGCTACGCCCGCCCGTCGGCGATCTTCTCGGGCTCGTCCCCGCGCACTACCGTCGGTCGGACCGGTCCGCATCACCGCACGAAGGAGCCGACGATGGAACAGCTGACGTACGACGAGGTGGAGGCCGCCGGGCAGCGGATCGCCGGGCGGGTGCGGCCGGTCGCGGTGGCACCGGGGGACGACGGCGGCAGGACGTGGCTGGCGCTGGAGTTCCTGCAGCACACCGGCAGTTTCAAGGCGCGCGGCGCGCAGAACTTCCTGCTCGCCCATGCCGAGGCGGGCACCCTGCCGTCGGCCGGGGTGACCATCGCCTCGGGCGGCAACGCCGGGCTGGCCTGTGCCTGGGCCGCGCGTGAACTGGGCGTCCGGGCCACGGTGTTCCTGCCGGAGACTGCTTCGCCGGTGAAGCTGGACCGGCTGCGTTCGTACGGGGCGCAGGTGCGGTTGGTGGGCCGGGAGTACGCGGAGGCGCTGGCGGCCTGTGAGGAATTCGCCTCGGGCAGTGGGGCGTTGGCCTCGCACGCGTATGACCACCCGTTGATCGCGGCCGGGGCGGGGACGGTCCTGGACGAGATCCGCGCCCGGGTCCCCGGCCTGGACACGGTGGTGGTGTCGGTGGGCGGCGGCGGGCTGTTCGCCGGGGTGGCGGTCGCGGCCCGCGAACACGGGGTGCGGGTGGTCGCGGTGGAGCCGTCCGGGAGCCGGGCGCTGAACGCGGCGCTGGAGGCCGGCCGCCCGGTGGACGTCCCGGTGGCCTCGGTGGCCCAGGACGCGCTGGGCGCCCGCCGGGCCACCGCGCTCGCCGTGCACGCGGCCGGGCACCAGGGGGTGCGCTCGGTCCTGGTGGAGGACGAGGTGATCGTGGCGGCCCGCCGTCGGCTCTGGGAGGAGCGCCGGATCGCCGTGGAGTACGCGGCGTCCACCGCGCTGGCCGCCCTGGACCGGGTGGAGGGTGAGCGCATCGCCGTTCTGCTCTGCGGCGCGAACACCGACCCCTCGGATCTGGCGAATTGACGCGATGTCAGCAGGGGGCCCCGAGCGCCGGCGGCACGACGACGGCATGACTATGCAATGGACGTCATTCTCATGAATGCCCGGGGTGGTCAATACTGCATGATCGAATCGCGAAGCTCAATTCCCGCTCAAATGGTGAACCTACCAGCGGGTAACGTAACAGACAACTGAACAGAATGCCTCCTACCTGCGCGGATATCAGGCAAAGAAAGTAAACATTCAGTAATGAAATCTGTGCAGAGGTCTCTGAATAGCCCTACTGTGTGGCAACTCTCCGCGCTCCGACCCTTCCCCGGAGCCCCCACACACAGAGAGATCGCCCATGGCTTCCCTCAACCAGATCTCGCCGCCCGACCAGAACTCCGGCACTGCCGGGACCGCCCACCGGTCGCTCAAGCGTCACGTCGGACTCGTCGGCCTCATGTGGGCCTCGGTCGGCTCGATCATCGGCTCCGGCTGGCTCTTCGGCGCGAAGAGCGCCGTCACCGCTGCCGGACCGGCAGCCGTCATCTCCTGGGGCATCGGCGCCGTCGCGATCGTGCTGCTCGCACTCGTGCACGCCGAGCTCGGCGGACTCTTCCCGGTCTCGGGCGGTACGGCGCGCTACCCGCACTACGCCTTCGGCGGCCTGGCCGGCATGTCCTTCGGCTGGTTCTCCTGGCTCCAGGCCGCCACCGTGGCACCGATCGAGGTCGAGGCCATGATCGGCTACGCCAAGGACGCGCCCTGGGCCAGCGGACTGCAGAACGCCAACGGCACCCTCACCACCAGCGGATTCATCGTCGCGACCGCGCTGATGGCGGTATTCGTCGCGGTCAACTTCCTCGGCGTGAAGGCCCTCGCCCGGACCAACAGCGTCGCCACCTGGCTGAAGATCTTCGTTCCTCTGTTCACGATCTTCGTGCTGGCGATCACCAGCTTCCACGGATCCAACTTCACCTCGCACGGCTTCGCCCCGTTCGGCGCCAAGGGCGTGCTCACCGCGATCAGCACCAGCGGCATCATCTTCGCGCTGCTGGGCTTCGAGCAGGCCATCCAGATCGCCGGTGAGAGCCGCAACCCCAAGCGCGACATCCCGCGCGCGGTGCTCGGTTCGGTCGCCATCGGCACCCTGATCTACACCCTGCTGCAGGTCGTCTTCATCGGCGCGCTGCCGGTCACCGCCTTCGCCAACGGCTGGGCGAAGCTCGACTTCCCCGGTATCGACGGCCCCTTCGCCGGTCTGGCCACCCTGGTCGGCCTCGGCTGGCTGTCCTACGTGCTGAAGGCCGACGCGGTGATCTCCCCCGGCGGCACCGGCCTGATCTACACCACCTCCACCTCGCGCATCTCCTACGGCCTGAGCCGCAACGGCTACGCGCCGCAGAAGTTCGAGCAGCTGGACAAGAACGGCGTGCCGTGGTTCGGCCTGATCATCGCCTTCGTGACCGGTGTGATCTGCTTCCTGCCCTTCCCGAGCTGGCAGCAGCTGGTCAGCTTCATCACCTCCGCCAGCGTGCTGATGTACGCCGGCGCGCCGCTGGCCTTCGGCGCTCTGCGCCGCCGGCTGCCCGACCGCGAGCGCTCCTACCGGCTGCCGCTGGGCGGCGTGATCTCCCCGGCCGCCTTCGTGGTCTCCAGCCTGATCATCTACTGGGCCGGCTGGCAGACCCTGTCCCGCCTGGGCATCGCCATCGTGCTCGGCTACGCCCTGCTCGGCAGCTACGCGGTGTACGCGATCAAGAAGCGCCTGCCGAACGCGCCGCGGCTCAACTGGAAGTCCGCCCAGTGGCTGCCGGTCTACCTGGTGGGCCTCGGCCTGATCTCGTGGCAGGGCGGCTTCGGTGACGGCACCGGCCGGATCCCGATGTGGTACGACATGGCGCTCGTCGCGGTGTTCTCGCTGGTCATCTACTACTGGGCGATCCGGGTCGCCCTGCCGGCCGAGGAGATCGAGCGCGAGGTCGCCGACGTCGAGGTGGTCGACGCGGGCGGCCACTGATCACCGGGCCACACCCACACCTGGGCACCTGATCACCGACACCTGACGGGACGGGCCCGCCGGTCGCCGAGTCGACCGGCGGGCCCGTCCGTGTGTGTCCCTACAGATCCAGCACCGCCCGCAACGCCGCCTCCAGCTCGGCCTCCGGGTCGGCGACCGGTCCGGGCGAGCGCCAGGCGACGAAGCCGTCCGGGCGCACCAGCAGCGCGCCGCCCGGGCCGAGGCCGTGCAGCGCGGCGAAGTCCGTGCCGGGCTCCGGCGCCAGGTCGTCCTCGGCGCCGTCGCCGATCCGGTAGACGTCCAGCGGGACGGCCACCCGGTCGGCCGCCCGCCGGGCGCCCTGCTGCCAGGCGGTGCCCCCGGGACCGGTGAGCAGCACCATCGCCTGCTCGTAGAGGTCCAGGGTGGACAGCCGTACGCCCGCGCGCAGCAGCCACTGGTGCGGGGCCCGGCTGCCCGGCTCGCCGTTGGACTCGAAGGTCTCCGGGACGACGGCGCCGGCCGGGTCGGTGCCGAGCACCGCGCCGCGGGGGTAGCGGTAGCCGAGCGCCACGGCCAGCACCCCGGCCTGGCGGCCGACGCCCGGGACCACCGCGTAGCCCGGGTGGCTGTGCTCTGCGGAGCGGGCCGAGGCGCGCTCGCTGGTGACCTCGGCGACCGGGCGACGCTCCTGCCCGTACGTCTCCAGCAGGCCGGGCCCGGCCCAGCCGCACAGCACGGCGGCCAGTTTCCAGGCGAGGTTGTGGGCGTCCTGGATGCCGGTGTTGGAGCCGAAGGCGCCGGTCGGGGACATCTCGTGGGCGGAGTCCCCGGCGAGGAAGACCCGGCCGACGCCGTACCGCTCGGCGACCCGTTCGGCCGCGTGCCAGGGCGCCCGTCCGGTGACCTCGACGTCCAGTTCGGGCAGGCCGACGGCGGTGCGGATGTGCCGCTCGCAGCGCTCGTCGGTGAAGGCCTCCAGCGGCTCGCCGTGCTCGGGGTGCCAGGGCGCGTGGAAGACCCACTCGGACTGGTTGTCCACCGGCAGCAGCGCGCCGTCCGCCTCCGGGTTGGTCAGGTAGCAGGCGATGAAGTGCCGGTCGCCGACCACCTCGGCCAGTCGCTTGGCACGGAAGGTGATGCTGACGTTGTGGAACAGCTCGCCCTTGCCGGTCTGGCCGATGCCGAGCCGCTCCCGGGCCGGGCTGCGCGGGCCGTCCGCGGCGATCAGGTACTCCGAGCGCACCACCCGCTCCTCGCCGGTCTCCCGGCTGCGCAGCAGGGAGGTGACGCCGTCGGCGTCCTGCTCGAAGGAGACCAGCTCGGTGCCGAACCGCACGTCGCCGCCGAGGTCGCGGGCCGCGCGCAGCAGTACCGGCTCCAGGTCGTTCTGGCTGCACAGGCACCAGCCGCTGGGGCTGAACCGGGCGAGCTTGCCGCCCGGGTCGATCTCCCGGAACAGCCACTCCTGCTCCTCGCCGGTCAGCGAGGGAGCCTGGAGGATGCCGTGGTTCGGGGCGAGCACGGAGGCCGCCTCGCGGATCGCCGGCTCGATCCCGGCCACCCGGTACAGCTCCATCGTGCGGACGTTGTTGCCTCGTCCGCGCGGGTGATGCGAGGTGTCGGCGTGCTTCTCGACCAGCAGGTGCCTGACACCCAGTCGGCCGAGGAACAGTGAGGCCGACAGCCCGACCAGGGAGCCGCCCACGATCAGGACCGGCACCCGGTCGTCAACCTTCGGATTCATCAATTGCTCCACCCTGTAAGGGGATTCCGCGGCCCGGCAGCTGGACTCGGCGCCGCGCTCGACGGGCCCGCTCAGCCGGGGGCCCCGCTCTTCCATCCCCAGCCGGAGGGGGACTGTGCCGCCCCTTCGCCCGGATGGCTCGCAAATCTCGCGCCGCGCCCGGTCGGCCGCTCACGATCGACCTCAGGCCCTGGGCCCCGGGCCCCGGGCCGACCGTCACCGCACCCCCTCCCCCCAGGCCGGGAGCACCCGCCGGACGCGGCCGGCAAGGGCCCGCCGCGAGCGGCCGAGAGCAGAAAGTGGATCATGACAACTCTGTCCGAACCGCAGCCGAAGCAGCACGAAGACTCCGACACCCGGCTGAGGGTGGTGCTGATGCTGGAGATCCAGGACGGCGCCCAGCAGCGTTTCCTCGACGTCTACGAGCAGCTGCGCCACCAGGTGGCCGCGGTGCCCGGCCACGTCAGCGACCAGCTGTGCCAGTCCATCAACGACCCCCGCCAGTGGCTCATCACCAGCGAGTGGGAGGACCAGGAGACCTTCCTGGAGTGGGTGGACAGCCCCGCCCACCGCGAGATGGTCAAGCCGATGCACGGGTGCGTCAGCGACAACTTCCGTTCGCTGCGCTACGCCGTCCTGCGCCAGACCTCGGCGGCCGGCTCCACCGGCAGCCGGGCCCCGATGGAGGTGCCGCCGGGCCTGCCGCGCAGCGAGCCCGCCGGACACGTCGGCCCGCCCAGGGCCGAGCCGGGCCCGGACGGCATCGTGCGCCACGCGCTGACCTTCACCGTCAAGCCCGGCAGCGAGGCCGAGGTCGCCCGCATCCTGTCCGCCTACGCCTCCCCCAAGGCCGAGGTCGACGAGCACACCCGGCTGCACCGCACCTCGCTGTTCATGCACGGCAACCGGGTGGTGCGGGCCGTCGAGGTGGTCGGCAACCTGGGCGACGCGCTGCGCCACGTCTCGATGCAGCCCGAGGTGCGGGCGGTCGAGGAGGAGCTCAACCCGTACCTGGAGGAGGCCCGGCAGTTCGGCGACCCGCAGTCCGCCCGCGCCTTCTTCGCCAAGGCGGCGCTGCCCGCCCGGCACCAGGCGATCGCCAGCTCCCCCACCTCGGGCCGGCTGCACCGGCACGCCGTGCTCTACCCGGTGCGCCCGGGCCGCGGGCAGGCCGTCGCCGAGCTGCTCTTCGACCACGACAACCTCGCCACCGCCGACCCGACCGGCCCGGTCGCGGCGGCCACCGTCTTCCAGCGCGACGACACCGTGGTGCGCCTGGTCGACCTGCGGGTGCCGGCCGAGGCCGACCCGGCCGCCGCGCTCGGCGTGGCGGGCGCACAGGAGGCGGCCGAACTGGCCCAGCTGCTGGACCTCGGCCCCGCCGGCGACCTGCGCACCGTCGCCGGCCTGAGCGCCTTCCTCGCCGCCCGCGCCATGAGCCCGGTCACCGACCGCAGCTCGCTGAGCGACTGACGCCCAGACGATCCACTGGAGGAACACCATCATGACCACGAAGTACCCGAGGATCATCAACGTCGACGAGGCCCCGGAGAACCGCCGCCACGGCGCCGAGCTGCGCACCATGCTCACCCCTCCCAGCTGCGGGGCGACCAGCGGCTTCATGGGCCTGGCCATCATCAAGCCCGGGGAGCGGATCAACGAGCACTACCACCCGTACTCCGAGGAGTTCGTGTTCGTCGTCTCCGGCGACCTGGAGGTCGACCTCGACGGGAAGGCGCACCCGCTCAAGCCGGACCAGGGCCTGATGATCCCGATCAACATGCGCCACCGCTTCCGCAACGTCGGCAAGACCGAGGCCCGGATGGTCTTCCACTGCGGCCCGCTCGCCCCCCGCCCCGACCTCGGCCACGTGAGCACCGAGGAGTCCGCCACCGCCGGCCCGCCGGAACACGCCAAGGTGGGCTCGTGACGCGGCGCGTCGCCGTCACGGGGATCGGTGTGGTCGCGCCCGGAGGGATCGGGATCCCGGCCTTCTGGGACCTCCTGACGGCCGGCCGCACCGCCACCCGGGGCATCACGCTCTTCGACCCGACCGGGTTCCGCTCCCGGATCGCGGCCGAGTGCGACTTCGACCCGCAGGCCCACGGGCTGAGCCCCGAGGACGTCCAACGGGCTGACCGCTACGTGCAGTTCGCGATGGTCGCGGCCGCCGAGGCGGTCGCCGACGCCGGGCTGGACCTGGCCACCGAGGACCCGTGGCGGATCGCCGTCTCGCTCGGCACCGCCGTCGGCGGCACCACCCGGCTGGAGCACGACTACGCCCTGGTCAGCGCCACCGGCGCACGCTGGGACGTGGACCACCGGCAGGCCGAGCCGCAGCTGCACCGGGCCTTCGCGCCCAGCACGCTGGCCTCCGCGGTGGCCGAGCGGGTCGGCGCGCAGGGCCCGGTGCAGACCGTCTCCACCGGCTGCACCTCCGGTCTGGACGCGATCGGCTACGGCTTCCAGGCGGTCGAGGAGGGGCGCGCCGACATCTGCGTCGCCGGCGCCTCCGACTCCCCGATCTCGCCGATCACCGTCGCCTGCTTCGACGCCATCAAGGCCACCAGCGAGCGCAACGACGACCCGGAGCACGCCTCCCGCCCCTTCGACGCCCACCGGGACGGCTTCGTCCTCGGCGAGGGCGGCGCCGTCCTGGTGCTGGAGGAGCTGGAGCACGCCCGCCGCCGCGGCGCCCGGATCTACGGCGAGATCGGCGGCTTCGCCACCTTCGGCAACGCCTACCACATGACCGGCCTCACCAAGGAGGGGCTGGAGATGTCCCGGGCGATCGACCATGCGCTCGATCACGCCCAGGTCAACCGCACCGACGTCGACTACGTCAACGCGCACGGCTCGGGCACCAAGCAGAACGACCGGCACGAGACCGCCGCGGTCAAGCGCTCGCTGGGCGACCACGCCTTCGACACGCCGATGAGCTCGATCAAGTCGATGGTCGGGCACTCGCTCGGCGCGATCGGCGCGATCGAGGTGGTCGCCTGCACCCTGGCGCTGGCCCACGGCGTGGTGCCGCCCACCGCCAACTACGAGACTCCGGACCCGGAGTGCGATCTCGACTACGTGCCGCGCACCGCGCGCGAGCTGCCGCTGCGCCACATCCTCTCGGTCGGCAGCGGATTCGGCGGATTCCAGTCCGCCGTCGTTCTCAACAGAACGGGGTGAATGTCATGACGTCACGTCAGCAGGGACGCCGGGCGGTGGTCACCGGCCTCGGCGTGGTGGCGCCGAACGGTGTCGGTGCCGACGCCTTCTGGAAGGCCACCAGGCAGGGCGTGAGCGTCCTCGACCGGATATCCCGCGAGGGCTGCACCGACATGCCGCTCAAGATCGCGGGCGAGGTGCGCGATTTCGATCCGCATTCGGTGATCGACAGCCGCTTCCTCGTACAGACCGACCGCTTCACCCACTACGCGATGGCGGCCGCCGACCTGGCGGTGGCGGACGCCGGGTTCCGGCCCGACCCGGAACAGCCCTACGCGGTCGGCGTGGTGACCGCGGCCGGCTCCGGCGGCGGCGAGTTCGGCCAGCGCGAGCTCCAGCAACTCTGGGGCCAGGGACCGCGGTTCGTCGGCCCGTACCAGTCCATCGCCTGGTTCTACGCGGCCAGCACCGGCCAGATCTCGATCCGCGGCGGCTACAAGGGCCCGTGCGGCGTGGTCGCCAGCGACGAGGCCGGCGGCCTGGACGCCCTCGCCCACGCCGCCCGGTCGGTCGAGCGCGGCACCGACGCCGTGGTGGTCGGCGCCGCCGAGGCTCCGCTGGCGCCGTACTCCATGGTCTGCCAGCTCGGCTACCCCGAGCTGAGCCTGTCCGACCGGCCGGAGACGGCCTACCTGCCGTTCACCGCGCAGGCCTGCGGCTTCGCCCCCGCCGAGGGCGGCGCGATGCTGCTGCTGGAGGACGAGCAGGCGGCCCGGCGGCGCGGCGCCGACGTCCGGGCGCACCTGGCCGGGCACGGCGCCACCTTCACCGGCGCCTCCCGCTGGAAGGAGTCCCGGGAGGGGCTGGCCGCCGCGATCCGGACGGCGCTGGACGAGGCCCGGATCGCGCCGGAGGAGATCGACGTGGTCTTCGCGGACGCCCTCGGCGTCCCCTCCGCCGACCGGGCCGAGGCCCTGGCGCTGGCCGACGCGCTCGGCCCGGTCGCCGAGCGCGTCCCGGTCACCGCACCCAAGTCCGGCACGGGCAGGGCCTACTGCGGCGCCCCGGTACTGGACGTGACGGCCGCCGTACTGGCCATGGAGGACGGCGTCCTGCCGCCCACCCCCAACGTCACCGAGGTCTGCCACGACCTCGCTCTGGTGACCGGCCGCGCCCGCCCGGCCGAGCTGCGCACCGCGCTGGTGCTCAGCCGCGGGCTGATGGGCTCCAACTCCGCGCTGGTGCTCCGGCGCGGGGAGCGGCCCTGAATCCCCCGCACCCCCGATCCGCTGTACCTCCGAAGGGAATCCCGTGAGCCACAACCTCAGTTATCCCGAGCTGGCCGCCCTGCTCCAGGCCCGGGCCGGCGTCACCGTCACCCCCGACGACCTCGAGAAGCCGGGCGCCCAGTTCGACGAGTTCGGCGTCGACTCGCTCGGGCTGCTCGGCGTCGTCGGCGAGTTGGAGAACCGCCACGGCCTCAAGGTCACCTCCGGCGCCGAGTCCGCCAAGACCCCGGCCGAGTTCCTGGAGCTGGTCAACGGCTCCCTTTCCGCGAAGGCAGGCGCCTGAGATGCCCGGACACACGGACAACGAGATCGTCATCAACGCTCCGCTCGACCTGGTCTGGGAGATGACCAACGACCTGGAGAACTGGCCCGAGCTGTTCAGCGAGTACGCCTCGGTCGAGGTGCTGGAGCGCGACGGCGACCGGGTGCGGTTCCGGCTCACCATGCACCCCGACGAGAACGGCAAGGTGTGGAGCTGGGTCTCCGAGCGCACCACCGACCGCTCCTCGCTCGCGGTCGAGGCCCGCCGGGTCGAGCCCGGCCCGTTCGAGTTCATGGAGATCCGCTGGGAGTACGCGGAGGTCCCGGCCGGCACCAGGATGCGCTGGATCCAGGACTTCGCGATGAAGCCGACCGCACCGGTGGACGACGACGGCATGGTCGAGCACATCAACAGGAACTCCCGGATCCAGATGCAGCTGATCCGCGAGAAGGTCGAGAAGCGGGCGGCCGAGCAGTGACCGGGACCCACCGCGCCCTGATCGTCGCCCGGATGAAGCCCGAGGCCGCCCCGGACATCGCCGAGGTGTTCGCCGACTCGGACCGGGGCGAACTGCCGCACCTGATCGGCGTCACCGGGCGCAGCCTCTTCCAGTTCGGCGACGTCTACCTGCACCTGATCGAGGCCGACCGCCCGCCGGGCCCGGCCGTCGCCAAGGTCCTCGGCCACCCGGAGTTCCGGACCGTCAGCGACCGCCTGACCGCCTTCGTCCAGGCCTACGACCCGGCCACCTGGAGGGAGCCGAAGGACGCGATGGCACGAGAGTTCTACCGCTGGGACCGCTGACCCCGGTCCCGTCTGGGCCCGCCCCCGGCCGTGCGCCGGGGGCGGGCCCATGTTCGCGCCCTGGTACCCGCACGCACCGCCTTGGCGCGCGGGCGCGTCACCCGTGCGCCAACACCTACCATCCGGTCGCCCTTGCGCCCGCACCTGTCGCCCGACACCAGCGCGTTTTCACCCGGATCGCCGAGGCACTCGGGTGAACACACGCAGGACTCCACCCGAAGGGGTCACTTTCCGTGCCAGTGCCGCCACTCTCAGGTGGCAGGCGGCCACGCCGTGGTTGACGGTGGATCAGACGCCACTTCCCGCGAGTCCCACGACCGGCATCCTGCCGGCGGTCGCGGTCAGCGCGTCGAAAGGATCGATCTCATGCGTTCTGCACGCACGCTAGTCGCCGGAGCGGCCGTCGCCGCCCTCCTCACCGTCGGCGCCCCCATGGCCTTCGCCGACGGCTCCTCCTCGGACCAGGCCAGGAACCTCAGCTGGCAGGAGAAGTCCGACAGGGGCGACGAGGGCCGCGGCAACGAAGGCCGGGGCAACGAAGGCCGCGGCGACGAGGGCCGTGGCCACGAAGGCCACGAGGGCCGGGGCAACGAGGGCCGCGGCAACGAGGGCCGCGGCAACGAAGGCCGCGGCAACGAAGGCCGCGGCAACGAAGGCCGCGGTGACGAGGGCCGCGGCCACGAAGGCCGCGGCAACGAAGGCCGCGAGGGCCGGGGCAACGAGGGCCGCGGCAACGAGGGCCGGGGTGAGGGGCGCAGCCCGCACGGCGGCGTGCACACCGGCGGCGGCGGTACGGCGCTGTCCGGCGGTGGCCTCGCCTCCGGTGCCGTGCTGCTGATCGGCGGCCTCGGGGCCGGCGCGTACGCGCTGCGCCGCGGGCGTCGCGCGTCCGGCGCCGCTGCGGTCTGACGCCTACTACCGCCGCCTCTGGGCGCCTCCCCCGGCCGGGGCGGGGCGCACGGGGGCGGCGGGCCGTTGCGGAACAGGCACCTGACGAAGACGTCGAGCGGAGGACAGGAATGACTGGCGGTCCCGGCTCCGGAATGACCCGGCTGCTGCGCGGCGGGATGGCCACGGCGGCGGCCGGCCTGCTGCTGATCTACAACGCGGTGGACACCGGGCCGGGCCCCGGTTCGATCGCGGGGAAGGCCGCTCCCCCGACGGCCGTCGCACCCGCCGTGCCGGTCCCGTCGGCCACCGCCGCCAAGCCGGCGGCGCCCACCGCCAGGCCGGCGGCGCCCGCCGCGATCCCGGGCGCACCGGCACTCAAGCGCTCCAAACCGACCCGGCTGCGGATCCCGCAGATCGGCGTGGAGGCGCCCTTCACCGAGCTCACCCTCAACCCGGCCGGCCAGCTCAACCCCCCGCCGCCGGACAACAAGAACCTGGTCGGCTGGTACCGGGACGGCGTCACCCCCGGCGAGCGCGGCAGCGCGGTGGTCGCCGGGCACGTGGACACCACCAAGGGCCCGGCGGTGTTCCTGCTGCTGAGCCTGCTGGTTCCGGGCAACAAGGTCGAGGTGAGCCGCGAGGACGGCACCGTGGCGGTGTTCAACGTCGACTCGGTGCAGACCTTCGCCAAGGACGCCTTCCCCGACCAGAAGGTGTACGGCAAGACCCCTGACGCCCAGCTGCGGCTGATCACCTGCGGCGGCGCGTACGACAAGAAGCGGCGGGACTACCTGGACAACGTGGTGGTCTTCGCCCACCTGGAGTCCTCGCACAAGGCCTGACGCCGACGACGGACGACGGCCGCTGCTCCCCCGTGGTTCGGGGAGCAGCGGCCGTCGTGTGTTCTCGTAAGCCCCCGGTGGGCGCGGGCCGGGGTCAGCCCCGGACGGTGGCCTCGAAGGCGTGCAGGTAGGGGTTGACCGGGCGGACGGCGACGACGTCGAGGCCGGCCTCCTCCATCAGCTGGACCATGCTCTCCTCGGAGTGCTTGGCGCCGCCGACGTTGAGCATCAGCATCAGGTCCATGGCGGTGGTGAACCGCATCGACGGGCTGTTGTCGACCAGGTTCTCCACCACCACGACCCGGGCGCCGGGGCGGGCCACGGCGACCACGTTGGCGAGGGTGCGGCGGGTGCTGTCGTCGTCCCACTCCAGGATGTTCTTGATGATGTAGAGGTCGGCGCGGACCGGGATCTCGATGCGGCAGTCGCCCGGGACGAGGCGGGCGCGGGCGGAGAAGGCGCCGCCCTCCTGCAGCCGGGGGTCGGCGCCGGCGACGACCTTGGGGAGGTCGAGCAGGGTGCCGTGCAGGGCCGGGTGCTTCTCCAGCAGGCTGGCCAGCACGTGGCCCTGGCCGCCGCCGATGTCGGCCACCGAGTCGATGCCGGTGAGGTCCAGGTACTCGGCGAAGTCCTTGGCGGACTGGCGGCTGGAGGTGGTCATCGCCTTGTCGAAGACCTTCGCCGAGTCGCCGGCGTCGGTGTGCAGGTAGTCGAAGAACTCCTTGCCGAAGAGCTCGGGGAAGACGTTGCGCCCGGAGCGCACCGCCTCGTCCAGCTTCGGCCAGGCCTCCCAGGTCCACGGCTCGGTGCACCAGAGGGCGATGTGTCGCAGGGAGTTGGGGGCGTCCTCGCGCAGCAGGCGGGACATCTCGGTGTGCTCGAACTGGTCGTCGCCGGTCTCGGCGAAGAGCCCGTAGCAGGTGAGCGCGCGCAGCAGGCGGCGCAGCTGGCGTGGTTCGATGTCGAGCCTGGCGGCGAGGTCGGTGACGCTGACCGGGGTCTCGTCGAGGAGGTCGGCGACGCCGAGCCGGGCGGCCGCGCGGACGGCGGCGGCGCAGGCCGCGCCGAAGACGAGCTCGCGCAGCCGCATCGCGGCCTGGGCGGTGGGGTTGACGGGGGCGGTGGTCATGGGTGGTCCTTCCCGATCGGGGGCGTCAGCAACGGCCGGACGGCTCGGAGACCGCGCACGTGTTGCGGGTGAAGGTGTTGGCGGTGCCGGTGTCGCGGTCGGCGAGGTCGGCGGGGCTGTTGCCGCTCAGCTTGTTGTTCGTGACGGTCGCCCGGGTGTTGGGGATGCCGACGACGCTCTTGAACAGGACGATGCCGCCGGAGAAGTCCGTGCTGCCGACGTTGTCGTGGACCTCGTTCCCGGTGACCCGGGTGTCCTCGGTCCCGGTGAGCACGATGCCGGCGCCCTGGATGGCGCCGAGGCGGGGGTTGGCCGGGCAGAACTTGTTGTTGGCGACCACCCGGTTCTTCCGGACCTCGAGGTCCCCGGCGCGGGGCACTCCCTCGTCGCCGACCACGAAGACGCCGGCGCAGTTGCCGCTGATCTCGTTGCCCTGGACGGTCAGCGCGCGCAGCCGGCGCACGGTGACGCCGACCCGGTTCCCGCTGAGCTCGTTGCCCTCGACGACGGTGCCCCCGGTGTCGGGCGCGCCGCCCTCGCGGTAGGCGTAGTTGGCGAGGAAGACACCGGACTGGCCGTTGCCGGTGGCGCGGTTGCCGAGGATGGCGGCCTTGGTGGACATCTCCTGGCTGATGCCCTGCTGCCCGTTGTCGTGGACGTAGGTGGCGAGGACGGTCAGGCCGGTGGTGCCGCTGGCGTCGATGCCGTTCTTGGTGAAGCCGGTGACGGCGAGGGCCTCGACGGTGACGTCGGACAGCGGGGCCGCCTCGGTGCCGACCACGCAGACGCCGTGCCCGGCGGTGGCGCAGGCGTTCTCGGTGCCGGTCCCGGGGGTGATCACGCTGGCCGGTCCGGAGCCGCGCAGGGTGAGGCCGGGGGTGGTGATGCGGACGCTGCCGCGGTAGGTGCCCGGGAGCAGTTGGACGGTGTCGCCGGGCTTGGCGGCGTCGACGGCCTGCTGGACCGAATCTCCCGGCTGGACGAGGCGCAGGGTGCCGCCGGCGGCGTGGGCCGCGGGTGCGACGGCCAGGGTGGCGAGGGCAGTGGTCAGGGCGGTGGCGGCTGCGGTGGCCGCGGCGAGGTGATGGACCCGACACATGGACATGAGTGGTGACCTGTCTTTCGGCGCACGGTGGGGCTGGTGGGACTGGTGGGACGGTCGTCGAGTTGTTCGGGGAGCCCGTCCGACCCGCCGTGTGCGGGTGGTGACGGAAGGTGAGTACGGCCGAGTCGACGGTACGGGCGCCCCGGGGGGGCCGCCACCAGGGCTGGGCTACCGGACTGACGGGGCGTCGGCCGCCGGGAGGACGGCCCGGCGTGGCGTGCCCGTCCGGCTGGACGACGGGCCCGCGCGCCGTCGCCGCCCCGGCCCGTGGCATCCTCGGGGGCATGAGCACCGCGCCCGTACCGCCCGCCACCGCCCGCCGCAACCCGATCGGGGCCCACGTCCCGGTGGCCGGCCGCGGCCTGGCCGGGACGGGCCTGGCGTACGCGGAGAAGGTCGGCGCCGAGACCGTACAGGTGTTCGTGGCCAATCCGCGCGGCTGGGCCACTCCGGCCGGCAGTCCGGCGCAGGACGAGGCGTTCCGCGCGGCCTGTGCCGAGCAGGGCATTCCGGCCTGGGTGCACGCGCCGTACCTGATCAACTTCGGCTCGGACAATCCGGCCACCCGGGAGCGCTCGGCCGACTCACTGCGGCACTCGCTGCACCGCGGCCACGCGATCGGCGCGCTCGGTGTCGTGCTGCACACCGGCTCGGCCGTCGGCACGGCCCCCGGCGGCGGCTCGCGCCGGGCCGAGGCGATGGCGCAGGTGCGCGCCGACGTCCGGCCGCTGCTGGACGAGCTGGACGCGCTCGGCGACGACGCGCCCTGGCTGCTGCTGGAACCGACCGCCGGCCAGGGCAGCTCACTCTGCTCGCGGCTGGAGCAGCTGGCCGAGTACCTGGAGGCGCTGGACGGGCACCCCAGGGTGGGCGTCTGCCTGGACACCTGCCACGCCTTCGCCGCCGGGCACGACCTGGCCGTGCCCGGCGGGGTGACGGCCGCGCTGGACGCCCTGGCCTCGGCGGCCGGCCCGGGCCGGCTGCGACTGATCCACGCGAACGACTCGGAGGACGTGGTCGGAGCCCGCAAGGACCGGCACGCCAACATCGGCGCCGGGATGATCGGCGCGGAGCCGTTCCGCGAGCTGTTCGAGCACCCCGAGACGGCCGGGGTGCCGCTGCTGGTGGAGACCCCGGACCGCAAGCACGGCGGGGACGGCACCGGGCACGCGATGGACATCGCGGTGCTGCGGGAGCTGCGCGAGCGGGCGGCCGTTCCGGCCTGAGACCGCTCCTGGCACCGCGGCGGCGGCCCCGGGGCGGGCGGGCAGCACCGAGCCCGGGGGCCGACGGGCGGCCTCCGGGCTCGGGGTGCGGGTGGGGATCAGCAGCCGCAGTCGCTCTCGCTGTCGCTGTGCTCGTGGAAGTTGAACCAGTTGGCGTGCGGGCCGAACAGGCCGACGCCCGCGGAGCCGGACTCCAGGCTCTGGCTGGACTCCTGCGACTGCATCGGCGTGTGGCCCCCCGCCATCGCCGAGGTCGGGACCGCCACGACGGCACCGGCCACGGCAACGATCACGGCGAGCTTGCGGATGTTCCCACGAAGCGACATCTGATGTCCTTTTGGTTCGTCTCTCTGGTCCTCAACCCGGGCCCCCGGACGGCCAGTTCGAGCCGAATCGACGGGCCGGGCGACGCCTCACCGGGAGGCGCCGCGCCAAGGCTGGCACACGAACGCGCAACCGCGGCGCGCGCCGCAACCGGGCTGGGGCATCCGGGTGACACATCTCCCCCGGCCGGAGGAACGCGCCGGACGAAAGCGGTCGTACGCCGTCGTTCCGGGTCGAACGGCCTCTCGGAGTGCGCCGGACGAGTGCCCGTCCGACCGGCGTGCGACCGCAAGTCTTGCGGTGATCCGCCGGGCTGGATGAACAAATCCCGCCGATTTGGCGCAAGGTACCGCCCGGTCCGAGCATGAACGGTCGCTCCACCGAGCACGAGCAGGACCACGAAAGGCGCACCACCCTCATGCAGACCAGCCCCGCCGCGACCCGGCAGGCGACCCGACCGAGCGGCCCGGCAGACCCGGACCCGGTCACCCCCGATCCCGCCCCGGCTCCCGGCCCCGCTCCCGCGAAGGGCCGCCGCTTCGGGCTGGCGACCGCCACCGCGCTGGTGATGGGCAACGTCATCGGCGGCGGCATCTTCATGATCCCGGCCGCCGTGGCGCCGTTCGGGACGGTCAGCCTGCTCGCCTTCGTCGTCCTCACCGTGGGCGCGATCGCGCTGGCGCTGGTCTTCGGGCAGCTCGCCCGCCGCAACCCGCGCACCGGTGGGCCGTACGTCTACGCCCGCGAGGCCTTCGGGGACTTCGCCGGGTTCCTGTCGGCCTGGTCCTACTGGATCACCACCTGGGTCAGCAACGCCGCGCTCGCCGTGGCCGCCGTCGGCTACCTGGACGTGCTGGTGCCGATCGGCCACAACCGCGTGCTGGAGATCACCGCCGCGCTGGCCTTCCAGTGGCTGCCCGCGCTGGCCAACCTGGCCGGCACCCGGTTCGTCGGGGCGGTCCAACTCGTCTCCACCGTCCTGAAGTTCATCCCCCTGCTGCTGGTCTCGGTGGGCGGACTGTTCTTCTTCGACCCGAAGAACATCGGGCCCTTCGACGGCAACGGCCAGGGCTGGATGGGCGGCATGACGGCCGCCGCGGCGATCCTGCTGTTCAGCTACCTGGGCGTGGAGTCGGCCGCGATGAGCGCCGGGCAGGTCCGCGACCCCGAGCGCAACGTCGGCCGGGCCAGCGTGCTCGGCACCAGCGGCGCCGCGGTGGTCTACCTGCTGGGCACGCTCGCGGTGTTCGGAACCGTCGCGCACCAGCGGCTGGTCACCTCCAGCGCGCCGTTCTCGGACGCCATGAACGCCATGTTCGGCGGCACCTGGGGCGGCACGGTGATCGCCGTCGCCGCGCTGATCTCGATGACCGGCGCGCTCAACGGCTGGACCCTGCTGGCCGCCCAGGCGCCGTACGCGGCCGCCAGGGACGGCCTGTTCCCGGCCGCCTTCGGCAAGGAGAAGCGCGGCGTGCCGACCTTCGGCGTGGTCGTCAGCGTCGCCCTGGCCTCGGTGCTGACCGTCGCCAACTTCGCCAGCGGCGCCAAGGGTGCGTTCGACATGCTGGTGCTGGTCACCACCTTCACCGCCGTCGTTCCCTACCTGCTGTCCACCGCCGCCCAGTTGTACTGGCTGGTCCGCGGCGCCACCGACCGGGTCGACGGCGGCCACCTGGTGCGCGACGCCGTCCTCGGCCTCGGCGCCTTCGCCTTCTCCCTCTGGCTGCTCGCCGGCGCCGGGTACGCGGCCGTCTACCAGGGCGTGCTGTTCCTGTTCGCCGGGATCCTGGTGTACGTCTGGCAGGCCGGCCGCCGCCGGGCCCGGCCGGAGGGCGCCGCCCGCTGACGTCCTTGACGGAGGTGGCCCCGGTGCGCGGTGCACCGGGGCCACCTCCCTGGTGTCGGGGCTCGGTCGCCGCCAACGGCCGTTCGCGGAAGCGGTTGACGGCGGGCAGCCCGCGGCATCCGTGGCCCCTGGCCCCACCGTCCGATGCGCCCAACCAGCGAGCGGCGGACCTGGAGTCGACTCCCCCAGGCTCGACCGCGGACCGACACGCGGTGCCCGCGGAGGCCCGGAACGGTCGCTGCGGCACGATGGCCGACCGCCGGATTGTCGCCACTGCGGCTCGGCCGACTCCTGCCACGCTCCCCATGACGCGCGACGACGATGACGACGTGCACCACGCCAACCTGCCGCCGGGAGTACGCCCCGACCGACGAGGACTTGGTCAGGTGCCACACCGAGCCGTACGACCGTGGCGGTTCGTGCCACCGGCAGGCGGGTTCGGCCGGGACGGCTGTCGAGGCACCGGGCGTCCGGGGCGTGCGTCCGCCGCCCGGTGCCTCGTGTGTCACCGTTCGGGGCGTCAGTCCGTCGCTGCGGCGCGGCGGCGACGGCGAAGGCCGAAGCCGGCGGCGCCGGCGGCCAGCACCGCGGCTCCGAGCGCCGGCAGCTGCCAGGACGGCGGGGGCGACTGCTCGGCCGAGGCGGAGTCCGACGAGGTCGTCGGTGTCTGCGTCCCGGCTCGCGCTTCGGGCTGGGCCTGGGGCGGCGTCCCGGCCGCGGATCCGGCCGTGGGCCCGGCCGCGGACCCCGTACCGTCGAACAGACCGAACCCTCCGGCGAGCCCGTTGCGGTCGTAGCCGGACCCGGGGAGCTTGTCCGCGTACCGGCCGGTCACCAGCTTCTGGTAGGCGGCCAGCGGGAGGCTCTGTTTGCCGCCGAGACCCGTGGTGGCCTCGGTGTTGAGCGGTTCGACGTCGGCGCTCGCGGTGAGGCGGTACCAGGCGTGGATCTGCGGCTCGGTGAAGGTGCGGGCACCGGCCGTGGCCCGTTCGGCGAGCGTGAGCTCGTTGTCGCCGTCCCGGATGCCGGCGAGCCGCCAGCCCCCGCCGTTGCCCGGCGGGGCGAGCAGGACGGCGGCCTGGTGGCCGTCGGCCGCGCTCACCCGCGAAGCGAGGTAGGACAGCCTGAGCGCGTTCTGCGGTGTCGGCTGGGCCTTGCCCGTCACGAAGTCCACCGACAGCTCGTACATCGGAACCGGGTCCTTGAGCTCGAACGACGGTGGCGCGGCCACCGCGTTCGGGGTGTTCGGCCGACCGCCCGCACTGCCGCCGTCGGCACCGGTCCCGGTGCCGGGACCGCCGCCGGGCGAGACCGCGGTCCTCGCGGCGCCGAGGAAGCGGGAGACGGTGTCGTGCGTCTGGCCGGAGCGCAGCACCTGCCGGGCGGCGCCGTAGTCGGGGACGTCGCTCCCGCTGTCGGCCCGGGCTGTCGTGGTGGCGGCGCCGACGCTCACGAGCGCGGCGGCGGTGAGGGCAACCGCCTTCAGTGTCCTCATGGTTGGTTGTCTCCTCACGCGTGGATGCCGACCCGCGAGTGGGTCCACTGGAACGAGCCGTTGCTGACGTAGGTGTTGAAGTTCCACCAGGTGTACGTCTGCGTGCTGGGCCACGGATCGCCCACGGCGATCATGTTGCTGGTGCTGTCGTAGCCGTAGATGACGTTCATGTGCCCGCCGCCCGAGGTCCAGCCGATGCGCACCGCGAACGGCCGCCCGTTGGCTATCTCGTTGGTGACCTCGCTGAACGAGGCGTTGCGGTTCAGGTCGTAGCCGCTGTTGCGGAAGCCCATGGCGGACAGGCCGTTGGCCATGTCGTCGAGCGTGGCGGGCCGGTCGTTGCAGTCCAGCCAACGGCCCTGCTGGGCGAGGCGGCAGAAGTCGTACTGGTTGTACTGGTTGTAACCCCAGTAGGTGGCGACCGTCAGGCCGGAGGCGTCCCAGCACCACTCGTCCTGGACCTGCTTCTGCATGGTGATGTCGAGCGCCGTCCAGCTGGTGGGCCGGGTGGAGCCGCAGAGCGGCAGGTTCCCGGTGTCCTCACTGATGAAGGCGTCGGCGATGTAGTAGCCGCCGGACCAGATCCAGCGGTTGTCGTTCTCGACGGTGTCCCCCGTCGTCCGGCAGATCATCGGGATGCGGTCGCCCGGCGCGGCTTGACCGGAGACCCTGGCCGAGAGCGAGGGAAGCACCCGCTCGTTGACGGTGCTGTAGTTCCCCTGCCCCCCGATGACGGTTCCCTTGACCAGGCCCGCCTGGGCCACGGCGCCGATACCCAGCGCGGCCGCACCGGCCAGCACGGCGGCGGTTGCCGCCATGGCCCATCGGCGTGATTTCCTGCGGTGTCTGCTCATGCGTCAGATCTCACTCCCCGTTAGGTGAAACCGAATGCGGGGGAGTCTGGCAGAGCCGCTTCAAAACCGGAACGGAGGAGTCCGGGACGCCTTGCGGCTACGCGCATAGAGGGCGAGGATTCATGAGCCAACAGGCGCCGCACGAGCGCGACTTGGTGAACATCGGGACAATTGGTCTAGTCCACCGTTATTCTATCGTTATCGATCTCGAGATGTCCTTCAGGCTGTGAAATTTCACAGCGTGAGTGCAATGTTACTCACGATGAGGGTTTCAGAAGCGGGGATTCGGAACTCCGAAGAAGCGCTTATGCGAAACGAGCGGCGGGGCGTACGGCGCCCGGCCGAGCCGCTACGGAAGGGGCCGCAGCGTCGACGGCGCCACGCACTCCATGGCCGTCCACCTGCGCAGCCAGGAGACGAGCCCACGCGACATCGCCGCCCGGCTCGTCATCACCACGGCAAGAGGAAATCCGATTCGCCCTGGATGACGAGCGCCGGGACCGGGACAGCGGCTCGGCCCGGTCCCGGTTGCCGTAGGCGCCCATGGCCGGCGACTGCACCAGGGGCCGCCGACCGCAGACAGCGTCGGGCCCGGCCGGAGCGGGGCCCGCCTTGCCAGGTGGCGGGGAAGGACGAGGGCGTCCGGGACCGGCCCCGCGGCATGAATGGTGGGGCCGGACCCGTGTTGTTCGGCCGACCGAGGACGGGGCGACCAGCCACCAGGCCGCCGCGTTACGCGTCAGGGGCGGAGGGGAGCCGCAGAAGGCCCCGCTGCGGCAGATGACACGACCCTGCGGCCACGAGGATCAGTACCAGTGGTGGTTCTGCCAGAAGACCCACGCCTGGTTCGGGCTGCCGTAGCGGCCGTTCATGTACTTCAGCGCCCAGCGCAGCTGGGTGCTGGGGTTGGTTCGCCAGTCGGATCCCGCCGACGCCATCTTGCTGGCGGGAAGGGCCTGCGGCAGACCGTAGGAGCCGGAGCTGGGGTTGGTGGCGTTGACCCTCCAGCCGCTCTCATGAGAGATGATCTGGTCGAACGAGGCCAGCTGGTTGGCCGGCACGATCTGCGCGGCCAGCTTCTGCAGGGCGGCGGGGCTGTTGGCGGTGGCGGCTTCCGCCGAGCCGGCGGAGACGACGGGGACGGCGATGGTGACGCCGGCCATGACGGCGGCGGCGACGGCGCCCTTGAACCGGCGGGCGATCGGGCTGGACAGGCCGAATCGGCTGTTCGCAGACATGCGGTGTTTCCTCTCCCACGCCTACGAGGTGAGCTGTCGGGTTCGGGCTGGAGTTGCCCGGCCGCGCCAAGCGCGACCTCACCCCTAGCGCTGCCCGGACCAGTCCGGGCAGCGCGACTTACCTGTGGTTCCCCCGCTCCTGCCGTGATGCTGGTGTTGCGCGTGCCCGCTCGGCCCGGCGACAGGATTCGGCGTTCCGGAGAGTGGGGTTCGTGTGGGGACGAACGAGAGGAAATGTAAACAAACCATCACACGTACGACAAGGAGATGTGACGCGTCTCACGCTCGGGTTGAACTCGGAGGCCGGCCCACCCGGCCGATGGCGGCGGCTCGCTGTTGGACCTGATGCTCCGCCACTTCGCCCGTTACCCCGGCTCGGTGGGCGTCCAACGGCGGCACGGTGCGCTGAGGCAGCCGTAGGACCGCTGCGCCGACGGCGGTGCCCGCGATGGCGGCCCGGGTCGCCGCCGGGCGGGCCCGTGCAACGGCCGACGCGAGCAGGCCGGCGCAGACCGGCGGTGGCTGGTCCGTTACCGCCAAGCATCTGTTGAAGTGGGCTTGATCTCCATACCATCTCGCCATGGAGCTCGAATTCCGGCACCTCCGGATCATCTGCAGCATCGCGGACTGCGGCAGTCTGACGCGGGCCGCCGCGTCGTTGCGGCTGACCCAGCCCGGCGTCAGTGCGCAGCTGGCGCGGATCGAGCGGGCGCTCGGAGGGGAGCTGTTCAGCCGCGCGCAGTCGGGCGTCATTCCGACCGCATTCGGGGAGGAGGTCCTCAGCCGGGCACGGGCGGTGCTGCCGACCGTCGACGAACTGCTGGAGGTCGCCACTCTCGCCCCGCAGGCGGGCTGGTCACAGCATCGTTTCCGGCTCGGCTCCGTCAACGCTCCGCTACTCGGCGGGTTGATCACCGCGATCAGGTCGCACCATCCGGAGGCCGAGATCAGTACGCGGGGGCAGGGGTGCCCCGTCCCGCTCGTCGAGGCCGTCGCGGGCGGCCGGCTCGAAGCGGCCGTGGTGGGCGACAGCCCCGGGTACGAGCTTGCGCTCCCCGCAGGGGTCGCCGGCGAACCGATAGCCACCGAACCGCTTTTCGTGGCGCTGCCCGCGGCTCATCCGCTTGCGGCGCTGGAGGAGGTTGCGCTGGAGGATCTCGAAGGCGAGGACTGGGCCGCTCCTCGGCCGGACAACGACCGGATCCGTGAGTACTGGTCCAGGACCTTGCTCGTCCTGGGCCGTCGCCTTCGTGTCGTCCACGAGGTGGAAGGTCGGCTCGTCCTGGACCTCGTCCGCAGCGGCCACGCGGTGAGCTTCTGCCAGGCCACCTTCGAGGAGGTGCCGGGCCTCGCCGTACGGCCGATCGTCGGCAATCCGCTCTGGTACCGGCATGTGCTCGCCTGGCACGAGGAGGGACCGCTGGCGTCGCTGCGTCCTTCGCTCGTGCAGACCGTCACCGAGGCGTACTGGACGGCAGCCGCTCGCAGCGCGGTCTACCGGAGCTGGCTTGAGCGCCAGGGAGCCACGGCGCCGGCCCCGGCATGACCCGTGCGGCGCGGCACCGTGGTGGTGCGGTCGATGCGATGTCGTGTCGGCCGCACCGCTCATATACCGTTCCGGCGCTACGCGGTCACCACTTTGTAGGTCCAGACGGTGTCGGTGGACGCGTCGGAGGCGTTGACGTGGATCCGGATGCGGGCCGTGTCGTCCTGGAACCACTGGCCGGGCTGCCAGGTCTGCATGTCCAGCGCGGTGCAGTTCCCGGTGGGTGCGGCGGCGTTGGGGTTGGTGACCACCTGGATCGGCCCGTTGCCAGTGGTGGTGGAGGTGTCGACCTCGTAGATGAGGACACCGGTGGCGCAGGCGTTGGAGTCGTTGTAGGCGACCTTGCGGGACTCGGCGACGTAGGCGGTGGTGGCGCCGGTCCTGATGACAGCCAGCCGGTGGCCGTTCCCGCCGTACTCCAGTCCGGTCAGGGTGGTGGCGTAGGTGTTCGCCGTGTCCAGACAGGACACCTGGCTGTCGGTGATCCAGCCGAACTTCCAGGCCTCCCAGCCGAAGTAGGACGGGGCGGGGCCGGAGATCCTCCCCATGAGGTCCCAGCCGCCGACGTACTGGTCCAGGTCGCCGTTGAAGGCGTAGAGGTCGGGCAGGCCGAAGGTGTGGCCGGTCTCGTGGTCGGCGACCTTGTAGCCCCAGGTCCACATGTCCTGGCCGAAGGTCACCGCCCAGTGGATCGTCACCCAGGTGCCGCAGGGCGAGCAGCGCGGCCAGGGCGAGGACGAGCGCTGCCGGGAGCAGGTGCCGGGGTCTGGCTGAGGGGTCCATGGTGGGGGCCTCCGAAGATGTCGGGCGGCACCAGCGCGGTGTTCGCGCCGCCCGGTTCGGCCGGTATCGGTGTTCCGCGCGCGTTCGCCGTGGCCACGACGGCTCGGCCCACGGCGGTGGAGCTGGTGAACCGTGTCACCGGCTGCCGGTGCGGGCGCGGTTGCCCGGCGGCTTCACGACCCGAGCTGATGGGTGGTCACGCCCGGGTCACTGCTTGGTGACCCGGATGGTGTCGGACACCGGTCCGCGGCGCAGGACGTCGATCCGCACCCCCGTGGCGGGGTCGGTGAAGGACTGGCCGGGCTGGTAGGCGGCCATGTCGAGGGCGGCGCAGCCGGCCGGCGCCGTGGCGCCCGGGTTCCCGTTGACCACCTGGACGGGTCCGTAGCCGGTCTGGGTCGAGGTGTCGACCTTGTAGATGAGCACGCCGGTGGAGCAGGCCGTGTCGTCCGCACCGACGGCCCGGCGGGACTCCGCCACGTACGCGGTCGTGCCGCCGGTCCTCATCACGGCGATCTTGGTGCCGCCGGGGCGTTCGACGGCCTTCAGGCGGACGGTCCGGCTGCCGGTGGCGGGCAGACAGGCGACCTGGCGGTCGTCGATCCAGCCGAACTTCCAGCGCTCCCAGCCGATGTGCTGCGGGGCCGGGCCGGCGATGTTGCCCATCAGGTCCCAGCCGCCGACGTAGCGGTGCACGTCGGTGCCGGTGAAGGCGTAGAGGTCGGGCAGGCCGAAGGTGTGGGAGGTCTCGTGGTCGGCGACCTTGTAGCCCCAGTGGTACATGTCCTGGCCGAAGGTGATCGCCCACTTGATCCGGGTGCCGTTGACGGTGATGCCGGCGGTGGTCGGGTCGTAGAGGTAGGTGGGTGAGAAGCTGATCGCGGAGGCGGACTTGGTGGGGACGATGTAGAGCATGTCGTACTTCGAGAAGTCCACGTACGGGGCGGCGGCCTGGGCGGCCTGCTTCACGTACAGCTCCTGTTGCTCGAAGGTGATGCCTCGTTGGAATCCGTAGGTGGCCGAGGCCTGCGGCATGGTGATCCACCGCTTCAGCGGATCGATGTCGAGCCGGACCCGGCCGTAGGAGTCCTGCTCCATCCACTCCTGCGCGGGGGCGAGTGCGCGGTAGTAGTCGTCCAGGGAGCCGGCGGCCGGCGCGTCCGGGAAGTCGACGAAGAGCATCAGCACGTGTTTGGTGCCGAACGGCTGCTGGAACTGTGTGTGGTCGGTGTTGTGGCCCTCGTCCGTCCAGCCGGTCTTCCCGGGCAGGGCGCAGTCGGAGGCCGGCGCGGTGGTGGTGGGCTGGGCGGTGTCCGCCAGGGCCGGGGTGGCGGCGACCAGGAGCGTCGCGGCCAGGGCGGCGGCGAGGGACCGGAGTCTCATCTCTTCGTTCCTTCCCTACGGCAGGTGTGGGGTGGCGGGTGATCAGGCGCGGTCGGCGGCGAGGTCCATCAGGCGGGCGAGGACGCGGTCGCCGGAGGCGGTGACCCCGTCGTGCTCCCACTCGTTGGTGACCCAGGTGCGCAGGGAGCCGACCGCGCGGGCGGTGCGGAGCGACAGGCCGGCGTCGACGTACATGTCGTCGTGGTAGACGGCTGCGGCGACCGGAACCCGGTTGGCGGCGAGCCGGACCGGGTCGTACAGGGCGGTCCAGTCGGTGCGTTCGGCGAGCAGGTGGACGGCCTCGGCGAACGGGCGCAGCCCGGCGATCTCCGCGAACATCCACGGGTAGAACATCTCGCCGGTGAACAGCAGCGGGTCGGCGTCCTCGGCGAACTCGGGGCGGTCGGCCATGGCCCGGGCGGCGGCCCAGCCGGTGGCTGCGCCCGGGTGGCCGTAGATGGTCTCCTGGAGGACCGCGAAGAGCGGGTTGTCCGTGAAGCCGGTCAGGTTCGCCACCTGGTGCAGGAAGGTGGCCGCGAGCTCGCCGTCCGATTCGAGGGCCTGGTCGAGGAGCCAGTGCAGGCGTTCGAAGCCGTCGCCCATGCCGAGCACCAGACCAAGGGTGCGCAGGCGCCGGACTGTCAGCCAATCGCCGTCGGGCAGTTGCGCGGCACGCTGAGCGAGCCGGTCGGCGATCCGGCGGACGAGCGGCCGGTCCTGCGGGTAGCGCGCGTAGTAGGTGTTCACCTTGTCGCGCACGCGGGGATAGGTGGCGGCGTAGACGTCATGGGCGGCGGCGTCGAGGCCGGGCAGGCCGCCGGTGACGTAGCAGGCGCGCAGGCCTTCGGGGGCGAAGGAGAGGTAGCTGAGGGTGACGAATCCGCCGTAGCTCTGCCCGAGGGTCTCCCAGCGTTCGCCCTCGCCGCACAGCTGGCGGCGAATCAGTTCGGCGTCGGCGACGATCGAGTCCGCGCGGAAGCGGGCGAGGTGGTGGGCCAGTCCACTACCGGAACCGAACCGCTCCGCCGCGCGAGCGGTGATCGGGGTGGAGCGGCCGGTGCCACGCTGGTCCAGCAGAAGCACCCGGTGAGTCCTGAGCGCATGGCCCAGCCAGCCGGCCGTGGCGTTCATCGGACGGGGCGACTTTCCGCCCGGGCCGCCCTGGAGGTAGAGCAGCCAGGGCAGCGGGTCGTGGGCCCGTGCCGGGTCGACGACCTCCCGCGCGAACACCTCGATCGTTCCCTGTCCGGGTTCGGCGTGGTCGAGCGGCACGGTGAAGACGTGGTCGGTCACGGCGAGGCCGGGCAGCCGGTACTGGGCGCGGATCACGGCGTCCTCTCGGGGTAGTGGCAGGCGACCTGCTGTCCGAGTGCGATCGTCCGCAGTTGCGGACGTTCGGCGGCGCAGAGTTCGTCGGCCTTGAGGCAACGGGTGCGGAAGCGGCAGCCGCTGGGCGGGTCCAGCGGACTGGGCAGGTCGCCGTGGAGCACGATCCGCTCCCGGGAGGCCTCCAGGTCCGGGT
Source organism: Kitasatospora aureofaciens (assembly GCF_001188955.3). Classification (GTDB taxonomy): domain Bacteria; phylum Actinomycetota; class Actinomycetes; order Streptomycetales; family Streptomycetaceae; genus Kitasatospora; species Kitasatospora aureofaciens. The sequence goes on from NZ_JPRF03000014.1 coordinate 90,765, forward strand.
CGGGCAGGGGCACGGCGGACAGCAGCGCGTGGGTGTACGGGTGCGCGGGTTGGGCGAACAGGGTGTCGCGGTCGGCGGTTTCGACGACCGAGCCGAGGTACATCACGGCAATCCGGGTGCTGATCTGGCGCACGGCGCCGAGGTCGTGCGCGATGAACAGGTAGCTCAGCCCGTACTCGTCCTGGAGGTCCCTGAGCAGGTTGAGGATCTGCGCCTGGACCGACACGTCGAGTGCCGAGACCGGCTCATCGCACACCACCAGCTTCGGCCGCAGGGCCAACGCCCTTGCGATCCCGATGCGTTGAGCCTGGCCGCCGGAGAACTCGTGCGGGTGCCGGTCGGCGTGCCCGGCCTCCAACCCAACCCGGGCGAGCAGTTCCTCGGCCGGTTGGTCGGGCTCCAGACCCTGGTAGCGGTAGGCACCGGCGAGGATCTGCCGGACGGTGTGTCGGGGGTTGAGGGAGGAGAAGGGGTCCTGGAAGACCATCTGCAGGTCGCGCCGGAGCGGGCGCAGAGCCGTCTCGTTCAGCCCGGCGAGGTCGCGCGCGGCGAAGTGGATGCTGCCCGAAGTGGGGCGCTCCAGGCGGGTGATCAGCTTGGCGACGGTGGACTTGCCGCAGCCGGATTCGCCGACCAGACCGAGGGTCTCTCCGGGCCCGACGGTCAGGGAGACGCCGTCGACGGCCGCGACGTGACCGGCCAACCGCTGGGTCAGGCCGTGGCGTACCGGGAACCGCTTGACCAGGTTCCGCACCTCCAGCAGGGGGCTGCGGTCGGCTGCCCGCTCGTCACGCTGGTCGTCCTCGTCCACGGTGCCCCTCCTGATGGCTCGCTCCTTCATGTGATCGCCCCGAGGGTGGGCAGCCGGTCGGGCAGGGGCCCGTCGATGCGCGGAACACAGGCCAGCAGGCCTCGGGTGTACGGCTCCTGTGGGCGGTGGAAGACGTCCCGGACCGGGCCGCGCTCGACCGCGCGACCCTGGTGCATCACCACGACCTGGTCGGCCAGTCCGGCGACCACGCCCATGTCGTGGGTGATCAGCATGATCGCCGTGCCGGCCTCCTCCCGCAGCTCGCGCAGCAGTTGGAGGATCTGTGCCTGCACGGTGACGTCCAGCGCGGTGGTCGGTTCGTCGGCGATCAGCAGGTCCGGTTCCAGGCAGAGCGCCATCGCGATCATCACCCGCTGGCGCATGCCGCCGGAGAACTCGTGCGGGTAGCAGCGGGCGCGCCGTTCCGGTTCGGGGATGCCGACCCGGTCCAGCATGCGCACCGCGACCCGGTGCGCCTGTTTGCGTCCGGCACGGTGGTGGGCGCGGTACGCCTCGGCGATCTGGAACGCCACCGAGTAGTACGGGTTGAGGCAGGACAGCGGGTCCTGGAAGATCATGGCGATCCGGTTGCCGCGCAGTCGACGGAGCGCGCGCCGGTCGAGCGCGGTCAGCTCCTGCCCGTCGAAGCGGATCTCGCCGCTGACCTGGGCGTCGCGCAGCAGGCCGAGGACGGCGAGGCTGGTGACGGACTTGCCGCTGCCGGACTCGCCGACCACGCCGAGTACTCGGCCGGTGTCCAGGTCGAGGTCGAGGCCGTCCACGGCGCGGACGCCGGAGCGGAACTCCACAGCCAGGTCACGTACGGTCAGCAGGGTCATCCGACGGCCCTCACTCTCGGGTCGAGGACGGCGTAGACCAGGTCCACCAGCAGGTTGGCGAGCACCACGAAGGAGGCCGCGAACAGCGTCACGCCGAGGATCACGGGCTGGTCGGCGGAGGAGATGGCATCGGCCGCGAGCTTGCCGACACCCGGCAGGCCGAAGACGGACTCGGTGATCAGTGCGCCGCCGAGCAGCGCGCCCAGGTCCATGCCGAAGATCGTCACGATCGGCATCAGGGCGGGCCGCAGGGCGTGCCGCCGCACGACCGTGATCTCGGGCAGGCCCTTGGCGCGGGCGGTGCGGACGTAGTTCTGGCCGAGGCTCTCCAGCATCTCGCCCCGGGTGACCCTGGCGTAGATCCCGGCGTACAGCATGGCGAGGGTGATCCAGGGCATCACCATCGACTGCGCCCAGCCCACCGGATCGGTGGTGAGCGGCTCGACCTGCGGGTAGGGCAGCAGGTCGAGCTGCACCACCAGCAGGTACTGCAGCACCAGGGCGGTGAAGTAGATCGGCAGCGACACACCGCCGAGGGCGGCCGTCATCGCGGCCCGGTCCCACAGGCTTCCGCACCTCAGCGCGGACACCACGCCGGCCGCCACTCCGACGGCGAGCCACAGCACGGCGGCCCCGACGGCGATCGAGAAGCTGGCGGGCAGCCGGCTGGTGAGCATCTGCCACACCGGCTGGTTGGTCTGGAAGCTGAACCCCAGACACGGGAAGGGGCAGTTGACGGCGTGCTCGCCAGTGCCGTAGGTGCGCCCCGAGACGATGCCGGTCAGGTAGTCGCCGAACTGGCTGAGCGGCGAGTGGTTCAGCCCGAGGGTGGTGCGGATCTCCGTGATCCGCTCCGGGCTGCACGCCTTGCCGCAGGCGCCCTGGGCGGGGTCGGCGGGCATCAGGTAGAAGATGGCGAAGGTGGCGGCGCAGATCACCAGCAGGATGGCCGCCGTGACGGCCAGTCTGCGCAGCAGGTAGAGGATCATCGTCGCTGGCTCCGGGGGTCGAGCGCGTCGCGGACGGCGTCGCCGAGCACGTTGAAGGCGAGCACGGTGACGAACAGGAAGACGCCGGGGATGAGGAAGTAGGCGGGGTCGGAGGCGTACCAGGGCACGGCGGTGGCGATCATCTGCCCCCAGGACGGGGTGGGGGCCTGGACACCCACGCCGAGGAAGGACAGGCCCGCCTCGGTCGCGATGTAGCCGGGGATCGACATGGTCGCCACCACCAGCACCGGCCCGGTCAGGTTCGGCAGCACCTCGCGCACCAGCAGCGCCCGCCGGGAGGCCCCGAGCACCCGGGCCGCCGCCACGAACTCGCCCCGAGCGAGCACCATCGCCTGCCCGCGCACGATCCGCCCGACATACGGCCAGCCGAAGAAGCCGAGCACCACGACCAGCAGAAGCCGGCGGTCCGTGCCGGGCGCGGCGGAGATCAGCGCGATCATGAAGATCAGGCTGGGGAAGGACAGCAGCAGGTCCATGGTGCGCCCGATCACGGTGTCGACCCAGCCGCCGAAGAAGCCGGCGACCAGGCCCAGCGCCGTTCCCAGCAGTACCGACAGCACGGTGGCGAGCACCGCGATCAGCAGTGACACCTGTGCGCCGTACACCACCCGGGCCAGCACGTCCCGGCCGTTGACCGGCTCCACGCCCAGCCAGTGCCGGGCGCTGATTCCGCCGGCGGCACCGCGCGGCAGGCCACCGAGCCCCGGGTCCACGGCATCACCGTGGAAGGCGGTCGGCGAGCTTCCGGCGATCCAGGTGATCAGCGGCGCGGCCACCGCGAGCAGGACCAACCCGGCCACCACGGCGAACGCCAGGGCCGCCGACCGCTGGGACACCAGCTTTCGGATCACGGTCACTTGCGCAGCCCCAGGGAGACCAGGTCGAGCCGGCCGACGTAGGCTACGTGCCCGTACGCGCCCGCGACGTTCCCGCCGACCAGGATCGGCGCCTTGTCCCACAGGAACGGCACCACCGGGGCGTCCTGCATGATCTGCTGGGCGAGCTGCCCGTACGCCGCCTGGGCCGCCGCCGGGTCGCCGATCGCGGCGATCTTGTCGATCTGAGCCTCCACGGCCGGGGAGTCGTACTGCGCGTAGTCGTTGTTGCCCTGGCTGGTGATCAGCCGACCGTCGAAGACGATCGGCAGGTAGGTCGATGCGCCCGGCCAGTCCGGGGACCAGCCGGCGATCACCAGGTCGTGTTCCTGGGAGGTGTTGCCGACCGTGCTGTAGAAGGCGGAGGAGCTGATCTCGTTGATCTTCACGCTGATGCCCGCCCGGCCGAGCGAGGCCTGCACCGCCTCGGCCTGCGCCTTGCCGGCCGCCGAGGCGGGCGCGTCGAGGGTCAGGGTGAGGTCGGAGGCGTGGCCCGCCTCGGCGAGCAGCGCCTTGGCCCTGTCCGGATCGCCCCTGCCGTCCTTGCTCGGGTAGGGGTCCTCGGTCTGGTAGCCGAGGGACGGCGGCAGCAGGCTGGTCGCCAGGTCGCCGGCGATCGGCCCGCCACGGGTGGTGCGAAGGGCGTCCTTGTCCAGCGCGTAGGCGATGGCCTGGCGCACGCGGACGTCGTCCAGCGGCTTGTGCCTGGTGTTGATGCTCAGGTACCGGGTGTTGATCGAGTCGCCGGTGACCAGCCGGCTCTTCAGCTGCGGATCGGTCAGCACCCGCCCCACCGATGCCGGGCCGATGGGCTCCATCGCGACGGCGTTCGCGTCCTCCCCCTGTCCGGCGATCAGCCGCTGGTCGACCACCGCCGTGTCCAGGCCCAGGTCGATGACGACCTTGTCGGGCAGTCCCTTGCGGACGGTGTCGGTGGCCGGATCCCAGTTGGTGTTGCGGACCAGGGTGAGCCGCTTCTTGGGATCGAAGCTGTCGATCTTGTAGGGGCCGGAGGAGAACGGCCTGGAGTCGTAGGTGACGCCGGTGTCCTTGTCCTGCGGCACCGGAGCGAACATCGGCAGCGACACCGCCGAGCCGAAGTCGGCCACCGGGCGGTTGAGGTGGAAGACGACGGTGCTGTCGTCCGGGGCCTCGATCGAGGCCAGCCCGGCCGGATCCTTGTACGGCCCCTTGTAGCTCTCGCCACCCGCCAACCACATCCGGGCATACGGCGGCCCTTCAGGAAGCTCGGCGGCGAAGGTTCGCTCCACCCCGTACTTGACGTCCCTGCTGGTGATCGGGCGGCCGTCCTCGAACTTCGCTCCGGGCTTGAGGGTGAAGGTCCAGGTCTTCGCGCCGTCACTGGGGCGGCCGGTGTCGGTGGCCAGGTCCGGCACGACCTTCCCGCCCGCCTGTCCGGGCGCGGCGGCGAAGGTGGTCAGCGTCCGGTAGATCAGCCGGCTCACGTCCTCGGAGGACGTGACGTAGTTGCGCGCCGGGTCCAGGTGCTCCAGGTCAAGGGTGGACAGCACGTGCAGCGTGCCACCCTTCACCGCTACCGCGTTCGCCCCCGCTGCGCCGCCACCGCCGCCCGTACAGCCGGCAACCGACACCAGCCCCAGGGCCGCGCCGAGGGCCAGCCCGATCCTTGCGTGTCTCACTTCTCCTCCATGCATGATGTGACATTTCATGCGTGGGAGGAGATTGACCGACCGGACGGCCTCACAGAAGATCCCAGCTCACCATCACATCGTGTTATGGAGCGTCGGCACCACGCGTGACAGTGGAGGAAGGCCGCGGCCCCGACGCGCAGGGTCCACGCTCCGGGGCGCGTGTGGGCGGTCGCGGCCGGGCAGGTCACCGAGGATGCGGGCCGGGCGAACAAGGCGGCCCTGGCCGCCGCCGTCGCGGACTTCCGGGCCGGCCGGCACGTCGGTCGACGAACACGCCCTCGCCCCGGCCGCGGTCGCGGCGCTGCACGAGTTCGCCCGCTCCTGGAGCGTCTGCGACAGCCATCCGACCGCAGCGCGGCGAGCACCACGCGCTGCTCCGGCTCGTACGGAACCACGCCCGCCGCCTGACCGGCGGCGCAGGTACGAAACAGCGTTCTCGGTCGTCGGCCGCTCGCGCTGCCCCTTGCGTCGCCGGCGGAGTAGGCCGGCCTCGGAAGGGTGCCCCGCCCGGCGCGGCGGCCGAGGGCGGACAGTAGCCTGCGACCATGAGGCACGGTCAGGGCTGCCTGCTCCGGGCGGCGGGGCTCGCGACGCCGGAGGCGGTTTCCGTGGGCAGGGCGGAGCGCTCCGCGGTGGGCGCGCCGCCTCCGGGGGCCAGGGACGGCGAGGCACCCGACGTCGTGCCCGCGGTGGGCGAGGGGGAGCCGGGAGTCTGCGATGCGACGCCTCCCCCGGGGGACGGCGAGGCCGCGCTGACAACGGAGGCGTTGACCGTGCCGCGCCCCGCACGGGCGAAGGTGAAGGTGACCAGCTCGTAAGTGCCGGGGCTGACGTTGCCCGAGACCTGCACCTCGGGTTGCCCCGGTGCTCCCACCAGGACCGGCTCCCCGGGCGGGAGGGTGATGCCCGCCCCACCTCCCCCCGCCGGTGCACTGCCGGCGCCCGCCAGGCTGACCGCCGTCAGGGTGTCGGGTTCCGCGCCCGGGTTGAGGATGTACGCCGCCAGCGTGGCGGACCCGCTACCGCCGGGGCCCGCGACCAGTCGTACGTCGCGCAGTTCGAGGTCACCGATGTCGGCGTTGGCGTTGTCCGGCGCGATCCGGTACGTCTCCGCATCGGGGCCGGCCGCGCAGGCCGCCGTCGAGGTCGTCAGCAGCAGCAGAACGGCGGAACGCACCACGGCGCTGCGACGCGGGACGGATTGGGCTCTCATTCGGGGATCCTCCAGGCATCCGGTTCCAAGACCGCCATGTTTTCCCCGCTCACCATCCGTGCACGCCGTCCCTCACCCGGCCGCCCGCACACTTCCAGTGGCGACCGACGCCGCGCACCTGATGCCGCTCGTGGGCCTCGGCGCCACCCTCGGCGACACGACCCGGTGACTCACGCACGCTGTGCGGGGCAGCCGTTAGCGTCGAACGCACCCCCTGGCCCGAAACGAGGGGCGGGGACGTGCCGACGGATCGGAGCCCAACGTGGTCCCCATGACCCTGCACGAGATCGCCCAGGCCGTCGGGGGCGCCCTGCACGACGCCGTCGATCCGGTCGCGGTGGTGGACCGGCCCGGGGTCATCGACTCGCGGCTGGTGGAGCCGGGAGCGCTGTTCATCGCGCTGCCGGGCGAGCACACGGACGGGCACCGGTTCGCCGAGGCCGCTGTCCGCGCCGGGGCGACGGGCGTGCTGGCGGCCCGGCCGGTCGGGGTGCCGGCGATCGTGGTGGCGGACGTCCAGGCCGCGATGGGCGCGCTGGCCCGCGCGGTGCTCGACCGGCTGAAGGCACCGACCGTGATCGGGCTGACCGGCTCGGCCGGAAAGACCAGCACCAAGGACCTGCTGGCCCAAGTGCTGGAGACCATCGACACCACGGTGGCAACCCCGCTGTCGTACAACGGCGAGATCGGCCTGCCGCTGACCGTCTTCCGGGCGGACGAGGACACCCGCCTGCTGGTGCTGGAGATGGGAGCGCGCGGTGCCGGGCACATCAAGTACCTGACGGGGATCGTCCCGCCGAAGGTCGGCCTGGTGCTGAACGTCGGGACCGCGCACGTGGGCGAGTTCGGCGGCGGGAAGGAGTCGATCGCCGCCGCGAAGGGCGAACTCGTCGAGGCCCTGCCCGCCGACGGCCTGGCGGTGCTCAACGCCGACGACCCCTACGTCATGTCGATGGCCCCCCGCACCGTCGCGCCCGTCCTGACCTTCGGCGTCAAGACCGGGGACGTCCGCGCCTGCGGCATCGAACTGGACGCCGCAGGCCGGCCGTCGTTCACCCTCACGTACCGCGGCCAGAGCGCCCCCGTGAAGCTGGGGCTGCACGGCGCCCACCACGTCTCCAACGCCACCGCAGCCGCCGCGGTGGCCGTCGGACTGGGCGCGAGCCTGCGGCAGACCGCCGACGCGCTGGCCGGCGCCCGGCAGCTGACGCCCGGCCGGATGGACATCACTGACCGCCCCGACGGCGTGACGGTCATCGACGACGCGTTCAACGCCAACCCGGAATCCATGGCCGCCGCCCTCGCGGCACTGACCGCCATCGCCGGTGGGCGAAGGACGGTCGCGGTGCTGGGCGAGATGCGCGAACTCGGCGCGCAGTCCGGGGACCACCACGCGCGGCTCGGCCGGCTCGTCGCCGACAGCGGCATCCACCACCTGATCGCGGTCGGCGACCAGGATGCCGCCCTGGTCCACGCCACGGCTGCCGAAGGCGGCGTCAACGCCACGCTGGTCCCCGACCGCGACGCCGCCCTCGACCTGCTGCTGGCGTACCTGAAGCCCGGCGACGTGGTGCTGGTGAAGGGTTCCCACAGCACCGGGCTGGAGGAGACCGCGCTGCACCTGGCCGAACCCGACGCCACACGCGGCTGAGTGGCGAACTCCCGCGTCTGCCGAGTGCACACGCCCCCACGGCGCCCGGCCGCCGCCGCGGACCGCCGGGGCCCGCTCCGACCGGCCCGACACGCGTTCTGTGGATGCCGGTCTGTAGTGAACAGGCCCGGCGCCGCGCGCAGGCCGTGCGCCGCATCGCGTCCGGGCCGTCGCCGGGGACCAGGCCGAGCGGCGCAACGATAACCTTCTGGCGACGCCCGTCCGGCAAGGGCCGCGGGATCGGGCCGGCCAGGATGGAGGATGGATGTCTGCTTTCAACTGCTCGAAGCCAGCGGAGCGTGCCGCGGGTCTGCGCGAGGCGGTGGCGGCGGTACGGCGCGGTGAACTGGTCGTCCTGCCCACCGACACCGTGTACGGCATCGGAGCCGACGCCTTCGCACCGGCGGCCGTCGCCCGGCTGCTGGAGGCCAAGGGACGCGGACGGAACATGCCCTCTCCGGTGCTGGTCGGCTCCTTGGCCGATCTGGACGCCCTGGTGGACGACCTGCCGCAAGTCGCGCGGGAGTTGGTGGCCGCGTTCTGGCCGGGCGGGCTGACCGTGGTCGCCCGCCACAAGCCGTCGCTCGCCTGGGACCTCGGCGACACCTCGGGAACGGTCGCCGTGCGCATGCCCGACCACCCGGTCGCCCTCGACCTGCTCAGGGCGACCGGACCGCTGGCTGTCTCCAGCGCGAACCTGACCGGTAAGCCGTCCCCGCAGGACTGCGGCTCCGCCCAGGGCATGCTCGGCGACGCTGTCGCCGTCTACCTGGACGGCGGGCCCACCGAAGCCGCGGTGCCGTCCTCGATCGTCGACGTCACCGGCGAGGTGCCGGTCCTGGTGCGCGCGGGCGCGATCAGCGCGATGCGGCTGCGCGAGGTCGCCCCGGGCCTGCGGGAGCGCTGAACGTCACGTGGCCGTGCCGGCCGGCACGGCCACGCCACGGGCGGTGACCAGACGCGCGGCGTACCGGAGCTGCCGGGCTGGTTCGATGCGCCGATATTCCGTTGGTGACGCACCGTCGGATCGGTACGGTCGCGGGCATGGCAATCCCGATCGTGTTCGATATGGAGACCGGAGACCCCGACGACGTCTTCACCCTGTGCGCCCTCGCGACCCATCCGTGGGCACGCCTGGTGGCCGTGACGGTCATGCCCGGATCGGATGAGCAGGTCGGCATCGTCAAGCACCTGCTCGGGCGCCTCGGGGTGAGCGCGCCGGTCGGCGCGCACCGGCCCGGCGCCGACGTGAAGCCGGTGTCGGGCTTCCACCGCCGATGGCTTGGCAAGGTTCCGGCTCGCGAACCCGATGCCGAGGCCTGGCAGCTGCTGCGGGACGCCTTCTCCAGCGGGGACGCGACGCTGCTCACGGGGGCGCCGCCGAAGAATCCCGGCGTGCTCCTGGAGCGGGAACCGGACGTGCGCATCGCCCGCTGGGTCGCGCAGGGCGGCTTCGCCGGCGACTCCGTCGTCCCGCCCGAACACCGTCTCCCCAAATTCGAGGGACGCGAGACCTGCCCGACGTTCAACTTCAACGGCGCTCCGGCCGCCGCGTTGAAGCTGCTGGAATCGCCCCACGTCGGTGAGCGGGTGCTCGTCTCGAAGAACGTCTGCCACGGCGTCGTCTACGACGGCGCGATGCACGCCGCCCTGTCGGCGCGGCGACTCACACCCGGGATGGCGCTCGTGCGGGAGGGCATGGGGGTCTACCTGGCCAAGCGCCGCGCCGGCAAGGCCTTTCACGACCCGCTCGCGGCGGCCGTGGCCCTCGACGAATCCGTCTGCGCGTTCCGCGAGGTCGAGGTGTACCGCGAGCGCGGCGCCTGGGGTGCACGTCCGGCCGGCCGGCACCCGGACGCGGATCTCGGTCTCGGTCGACCACGCCCGATTCCTGGACGTCCTCACGGCTACCGGCTGACGGCCCGCGATTGCGGCACGCAGGAAGAAGGCCTGGGCCTCACCGTTCGCGGTGAGGCCCAGGCCTTCTTCGTGCACCGTGTCGCCCGGTCGCTCGACAAGGCCCGGGAGGCGACCGGGCGGCGTTACCGCACAACGGGGTGGACTGCCCCCGGCCGGATGTGCACCGGATGTGCGCCGGGTTCGCGAGCACCTGACCCGAACGGCTCAGGTGGTCAGGGGCCCGCTGACTCGGATGCCTCACCCGGCGGGCGGCGCAACGAGGTTGGACCTACCGTGCGGTGCGAGGGGGTTACCCGAGCGAGAGGTGTCGACTGGCATGGCTGGAAAATTCGAGCTGTACAAGGACGAGAGCGGGATGCACCGGTTCCGGCTCAAGGCGAGCAACGGGTCCATCGTGGTGACCGGCGACCCGCAGGAGAGCAAGGACGACTGCCTGAAGAGCATCGAGTCGATCCGCAAGCTCGCGCCGTACGCGGAGCTCAAGGAGACGGCCGGATCGTCCTGAGGTTCGGACAGCGCTCGATGCGCGGGTCGGTGGTGCAAATCGCCGACCCGCGTTCGCTTGTACGACAGATCCCTTTGGCCGGGTGCACGCCGGGCGCGGACACAACACGGGCATGCGCGTCGCCATCGTCACCGAATCCTTCCCGCCCGAGGTCAACGGAGTCGCCCACAGCGTGCTGCGGACGGCCGAGCACCTGGTCCGCCGGGGCCACCGGCCCCTCGTCGTCACCCCCGCCCCGGCCCGTGGCGCCCAGTGCCCGTCCCGGAGCTTCGGCTCCGGGGCCGAGGGGGAGCGGATCCCCGTGGTGCACATCCCCTCGATGCCGCTTCCGGGCTACCCGCAGGTGCGGATCGCGCTGCCGAGCCGGCAGCTGACGGCCGCGCTCGCCGGGCACCGGCCGGACATCGTCCACCTGGCCAGCCCGTTCGTGCTCGGGGCACGCGGGATGCAGGTCGCCGCCCGGCTCAAGGTGCCCGCCGTCGCCGTGTACCAGACCGACCTCGCCGGGTACGCCCACGCCTACCGCGCCGGGCGGGGCCTCGGGGAGGCCGCGGCCTGGCGGCGGATCCGGGCCGTGCACCGGGCCGCCGCCCGCACCCTGGCGCCGTCCACCCCGGCCGCACAGGACCTGACCGCGCACGGGGTGCCCCGGGTGCAGTTGTGGCCGCGCGGGGTCGACTCCGTGCGTTTCCACCCGCGCCACCGCGACGAGGCGCTGCACCGGGCGCTCGCCCCGGGCGGGGAGGTGCTGGTCGGGTACGTCGGACGGCTGGCCCCCGAGAAGCGCGTCGACCTGCTGGCGGCCGCCTCCGCCCTGCCCGGGGTGCGGGTGGTGGTGGTCGGGGACGGGCCGTCGGCGCCCGGGCTGAGGGCGTCCATGCCCGGCGCGGTGTTCCTCGGCCGCCGCACCGGGGAGGAACTGGCCCGCTGTTTCGCCACCCTGGACGTGTTCGTGCACACCGGCCCGCTGGAGACCTTCTGCCAGACCATCCAGGAGGCGATGGCCAGCGGCGTGCCGGTGATCGGTCCGGCGGCCGGCGGCCCGCTCGACCTGGTCGCCCACCACCGCACCGGACTGCTGGTGCCGCCCCGGGACGGCGCGGCGGTCGCCCGGGCGGTGGCCGCGCTGGCCGCCGAACCGGCCCGGCGCGCCGCGTACGGGCAGGCGGGGCGCTCCGAGGTGACCGCCCGGACCTGGGAGGCGGTCGGGGACCTCCTGCTGCGGCACTACGCCGAGGTGCTGGCCGAGCACGGTGGCCTGCCCGCCTCCCTTCCTCCGGTGGTGGGGGCGGCTCCGGCCGAGCCCGTGGTCCCGGTCCTGCCGTCGGAGCTGCCCGAGGAGCTGCCGGAGGAGTTGTCGGCATGACATCCCAGTCCCCCCGTACCGGACCTTTGACGATCGTGCGGCTCGCCAACTTCGTCACCCCGGTCTCCGGCGGCCTGCGCACCGCTCTGCGCCACCTGGGCGCCGGGTACCGGGCCGCCGGGCACCGGCCGGTGCTGATCGTGCCCGGCGAGCGGCGTTCCACGGAGGAGACCGAACAGGGCCTGGTGATCACCCTGCCCGGCCCGGAACTGCCGGCCGGCGGCGGCTACCGGCTGCTCACCGACCGGCGCGCGGTGGCCGCCGAACTCACCCGGCTCAGCCCCGACCGGCTCGAGGTGTCCGACCGCACGACCCTGCGCTGGACGGGAAGTTGGGCCCGGCGGCACGGCGTGCGCTCGGTGATGGTCTCGCACGAGAGCGCCACCGGGGTGCTGCGCACCTGGGGTGTGCCCGGCCCGCTCGCCGTCGCGGCCGCCGACCGGCTCAACGCCGCCACCGCCCGCGCCTACGACTCGGTGCTCTGCACCACCGACTGGGCGGCCGCGGAGTTCCGCCGGATCGGCGTGCCCAACCTGGTCCGGGCCCCGCTCGGGGTGGACCTGACCGCGATGCGGCCGCTGCCCGCCGTCGCCCGCGCGGCGCAGCGGGCCCGCTACGCGGCGCCAAAGGACGTACTGCTCGTCCTCTGCTCACGGCTGTCCCCGGAGAAACGGCCCGAGCGCGCGATCGAGGCGCTGGCCCGGCTGCGGGCGCGCGGGCTGCCCGCCGTCCTGGTGGTGGCCGGGACCGGTCCACTGCGGCCGCGGCTGGCCTCCCGGGCCGCGCGGCTGCGGCAGCCGGTGCGCTTCCTCGGCCACCTCGACGGGCGTGCGGAGCTGGCCGGGCTGCTGGGCAGTGCGGACGTGGTGCTGGCGCCCGGGCCGGTGGAGACCTTCGGGCTGGCCGCGATGGAGGCGCTGGCCTGCGGAACACCGGTCGCGGTCAGCCGCTCCTCCGCGCTGCCCGGACTGATCGGACCCGCCGGGGTGGCCGCCGCCGACACCGGGGCCGGATTCGCCCGCGCCGTAGGGCAGTTGCTGGCCCGGCCGGAGGAGGCACGGCGGGCCGCCGCCCGGGCTCAGGCCGAGCGGTACGGCTGGCCGACGGCGGTGGAGGCCTTCCTGGCGGCGCACGGGGTGCGGAGCTGCGGCGCGGCGAAGGTGTCCGATCCTGCTGCGGCGGAAGGGGTTCGGAATGAGCGTGCTGGACGCCTGGCCTGACCGGACGGCGGAGGAACGGCCCGCTGAGGAGGGGCCGGCGGAGGAACGGCCGGCGGCCCGCGAGCTGCTGCGCTTCGTCGCGCTCGGGGACTCGCTGACGGAAGGGGTCGGGGACCAGGTCGACGCCCGGTGGCGCGGCTGGGCCGCGCTCCTCGCCCGATCGCTGGCGCCCGAGGGCCGGACGGTCGAGTTCACCAACCTGGCGTGCAGCGGGGCGCTGACCGCCGACCTGTCGGAACGCCAGCTCCCGGCGGCACTGGCCCGCCGGCCCCAGTTGGCGGCGGTCCTGGTCGGCGGCAACGACACCCTGCGGACCGGCTTCGACATCCGGCGCACCACCATGGAACTGGACGCCACTCTGGGCGAACTCTCCGGCGCGGGCGCGGTGTTGCTGACCGCCTGCCTGCCCGACCCCGGCATGCTGCTCCGACTCCCCTCACCGCTCGCCCGGCCGCTGGCCCGACGGATGCGGGCGGTCAACACCGTGGTGCACGCCCTCACCGCGCGGCACCGGGCGATCCACCTCCACATCGCCGACCTGCCCTGGTGCGCCCGACGGGGACTGCTGAGCGTCGACCGCCTCCACCCCAGCGCCGAGGGCCACCACCTGATCGCCCGGCGCTTCCACGCACTGCTCACCACGGCCGGCCACCCCCTCGGCCCGCCACCCGCCGCCGAACCCGCCGAAGCCCCACCGGGCCTGGGCGCCGACCTGTGGTGGATGGCCACCCAGGGCACCCGCTGGGTCGCCGCCCGCAGCACCGACCTGCTCCCGGGCCTGCTCGCCCTGGCCGCCGCCGAGGGCGCCGCCCGGCTGCGCGGCTCCAGCGGACGGCACGACGACCAGATGGCCCGGGCAACGGCCCGGGCCCTCGCGGAGCTGGGGTGACGGCATGCGACCGGGTGCCGCGGTCGCAGCGGCTGGGCATGTACACCGTGTGACGGCACGTCACCCGGTGGTGATCGGCACAGGGTCGGCGCGGGAACCATCGGGTCTGCGGGGGTGTCGTCCCCGGGGAGCGATGTGGTGGAAGGAGCCGGGGTGGAGACGTCGGACAGGGCGGGACGGGGGATTCTGGCGGCGGCCGGGGTGCTGTTCCCGGACGGGCAGGGGCGGGTGATGGTGGTGCGGCTGCCGTACGACCGGAAGCACCCGGTGGCGGTCCCGGGCGGCGGGTGGGAGCCCGCCGACCGCTCTCCGCGGGAGACGGCGGCGCGGGAGATCGCCGAGGAGCTGGGGTTCACGCCGCAGCTGGGGCCCTTGGCGTGTGTCGACTGGGCGCTCTCCCCGAGCCGCCCGCCGATCGTGGCGTACCTGTACTGGGGTGAGCCGCTGACGGCGGAGCAGGTGGCGGCGATCCGGCCGGACGCGGCGGAGGTCGGCGGGTGGGTGTGGCTGACGGCGGAGGAGGCGGCGCACGCCCTGCCGCCCCGGCTGTCCCGCCGCGTGACGGCCTGTCTGCGGGCGCCGCGCACGGCCGGGCCGCTGGAGCTGGAGGACAGCCGGCCGGTCGGGCACACCCTGTACGAGCTGGCCGCCGACGGACCGGTGCCCGAGTACACCGGGCTGGCCGCCGCGCCGGGCCTGGGGGCGGCGACCGGGACGGGCCCGACCGGCGCGCAGCCGCCGGAGCCACCGGAGCCGCTGGAGCCACTGGAGCCGCCGATGGACCGGGACACCTACTACGCGACCCGGCCGCGGATCCGGGCGAAGGCGCGGGCCCTGTTCACGGACGCCGACGGGAGGGTGCTGCTGGTACGACTGCGGCCGTGGTCCGATCCGGACGAGCAGTACTGGACGCTGCCGGGCGGCGGGGTCGAGGCGGACCGGGAGACGCCCCGGACGGCGGCGCGCCGGGAGATCCGCGAGGAGCTTGGCTGGGAGGTCGAGCCCGGACGGCTGCTGGCGCTGGACTGGCAGCCCGGGGCGGCGGCCGGTCCCGGCGCGAATCCGGCCACCGGCCGGGACACCGCCGTCCTGGTGTACCTGTACGACGGCGGCACGGTGTCGGAGGAACTGCTCGACTCGATCGCGCTGCAGGAGCATGAGCTGGTGGAGTGGCGGCTCTGCGCGCCGACCGAGGCGCGGGCGCTGCTGCGGGGGCCGTCCTGGGACCGGGTGGCGGCCGCGCTGGCCGCCCGGGAGCGGTCGGCCGGGCCGGCCGAGCTGGTGGGCGGGCAGGCGGTTGGGGACCGTCCGGCGGGTGAAGACTGGGGGCATGCAGAACGCGATCACTGAGGTGCTGACCGGTCGGCGGGTCGAGGCGGTCAACGGCGGAGGCGGGCTCGCCCTGCGGCTCGACGGGCCGGTGACCGTACGGGTGGCACACGAATTCCGCTTCGCGGCGCCGTCCTTCGCCGCGCCGTCGGAGGTCGAGCACTTCTTCCCGGCGCTGACCGTCCGGCCGACCCCCTCCCTGCTGGCGCTGGTCGGACGGACAGTCGGCGCCGCCCGGGTCACCCCGGCCGGCGGCCTGGAGCTGGGCTTCGCGGAGGGCGGTGCGCTGTCCGTACCGCCGCACGCGCTGGTCGCACCGTGGAGCGTGCTGACCCCGGAGGGGGCGGTGTGTGCGGGGCTGCCGGGCGGGGAGGTGCGGTGGACGGAGCCCGGCGGGGCGTGAGCCGCCGCCGGGGCTTCTTCCGGGGCTTCTTCCGAGGGCCTCGTCCGGGGGGCCTCGTCCGCAAAGTCCTTCGCGGGCCGGTGCCGGTCAGACCTCCAGGTCGGCCTCGACCCTGGTGAGCTGGTGGCGGGCCATGGCCAGGTTGGCGCGGCTCTTGTCCAGCGCGAGGTAGAGGAACAGGCCCTTGCCGGTGCGGCCGCCGAGCGGACGGATCAGGTGGTACTGGCTGGTCAGCGTGATCAGGATGTCCTCGATGCCGTCCTGCAGGCCGAGCATGTCCATGGTCCGCATCTTGGCGCGCACCACGTCGGTGTTCCCGGCCGCCGCCACGTTGAGGTCCAGGCCGCCGGGGCCGTCGAGGGTGGCGAGCGCCATGCCGCTGTTGTAGTCCACCAGGGCCGCGCCGATGGCGCCCTCGATGGAGGTCATGGCCTGCTTGAGTGCGCCTGCTGCGTCGGTCATTCTGTTCAGCTCCTGTTGGGTGGTTCTGGTTGGCGGTGGGTCGATCAGGGGTGTTCGGTCGGCGGTGTCGGGCGGCTGGTCAGCCCGGGTCGCGCGGGTCCTTGGGCGTCAGGGCGTCGTTGAGCAGCTCGGCGATGCGCCGGGCGCAGCGGCGGGCCTCCAGGTGGAGCCGGCCGACGTTGACGTCCGGGTGCGCCAGCAGGGTCAGCACGCAGCTGCCGCCGGCCGCGTAGGTGGCGACGTAGCCGTGCTCGCCGCGCACCACCGACTCGCGGAACTCGCCCTGGCCGGTGGTGTCGGCGAGCCGCTGGGCGAGCGAGAGCGAGGCCGCCGTCATCGCGGCCAGGCCGGAGGGCTCGGCCCCGTGGGTGTCGTGCGCGACCAGCAGGCCGTCCACGCTGGCCACCAGGCCGCCCGCGAGGTGCGGGACGCGGCGTTTGACGGCGCGGAGTTCGGCGAGCAGCTCGGTCTCCAAGGCGATCAGTTGTCTCCTTCCGACACGCTGCTTGAGCGCCCGCCTCATGGCCGGTACGACGGGGTCGCGGGCGGAGAGTGGCTCAAAGTCGGGCCTCCAGAAGGTCTCGGACCCGGGTCAGCAGCGCGATGTCCGGGTCGGGGACGGTCAGCGGGTGGGCCGCTGCCGTGGTGGGCGGTCGATCGGAGCGGGTGGGGGCGGTGGGGGCGGCGGCGCCCGCAGCGGCTGGGTCCGGGGTGCCGGGGGCCGAGAAGCCGGGGGCCGGGGTGCTGCGGAGGGTGGCGCCGGGGACCCTGCGGTGCAGGCCGCCGCCCGGTCGTCCGGGCGCCGTGGCCGGGGGTACGGCGGTCGGCGCCGCGTGCCGCGGGGCGTCGAGCAGACCGGCGGCGGCCAGGCGGCGCACGTCCGCCGTCACGCCGAAGCCGGAGCGGCCGAGCAGCCGGGCCAGGTCCGCCGGGGTTCTTCGGCCGTCGGCGTGGTCGAGCAGTTCGCGCCGGCGTCGGCCGGGCGGGCGGTGCGAGGGGCGGCGGCTGTGCTCGACCGGACGGACGGGGGCGGTGTCGAGCTGCGGCCAGGGCCAGATCCCGTCGAGGAGTCGGCGTCGGCGCTCGACCTCGCGGCCCAACCGCGCCGGGTCGACCAGCGCCACCGTGCCGAGCCAGTGCCGGGCGTCGGACTCGAACCGCCAGGTGCCGCCGGCCGGGTCGGCGAGGACGAAGTAGGCGGCGTCGAACAGCGTGCCCAGGTGGCCGAGTTCGAGTTCGCCCCGGGTGAGCAGCTGCCGTTCGACCAGCACCTGGGCGAGCCGCCCCTGGGGGCCGTGGCGGTGCAGGAGCTCGGCCCACGCCTCGGGGGCGATCCGCCCGCAACCGGTGAGCAGGTCGGCCAGGCCGGGCGCGCGGGAGGACTCGGCGGCGGCCACCTGGCCGTCGACCAGGTGCAGGACGCCCAGCGGGCCGTGCAGGGCACCGGTGGCCCGGCGGGCGGCGAGCAGGGCGACGGCCTCGCCGGGGGGTCCGCGGTGCGGCGGGCTCGGCCCGGCCGACCGGTTGCGCCAGGGGCGGGGCGGCGGTCATGCGGGCCACCGCCGGCGGGTCCGGCGCGGGGTCGCCCGGCGGGCCGTTCGCGAGTGGTCCGCGCGGGCGGGTGGCCGGAATGCGGCGGTCGGTGCGGGCCCGGTGCTCACCCGAGCACCAGGTCCTCGGCGAGGGCCTGGAGCCGGAAGCGGGCGACGGCGAGGTTGCCCGACTGGCGGTCGAGCCAGAGGTGCAGGACGAGCCGGCTGTCGAAGGCGGTGTCGATGAAGCGGATCAGGTGGTAGCTGCGGCCGGCGGTGACGATGATGTCCTCCAGCGGGGAGTGCCGGTCCTCGGCCACGGTGAAGGTCTGGCTCTCAACGGCTGCGCGCACCAGGTCGGTTGTCTCGGCGGCCGCGGTCTCGTGCTCACCTACCGGACTGTCGCCTAGGCTGCCGAGGGCGAGTCCGCTGCTCCAGTCGACCAGGCTCGCCGAGCGGGCTCCGGCGATCGCCATCGCTCCGGAGAGGCATTCGTCGATACCCGGCACACCGGCTCCTTCGAGGGGGTCTGGGTGGCCGGGCGCAGCGCGGCTCCGGCCGGGTCGCCACCAGCAGTGGCAGGTTCGACACGGAAGGCTACTGCCGGATTCCGTATGACGAACATTCCAATGGCATATTCACACCATCTTCAGCGAGTTCCGGCCAAGGTATGACAGGGCGTCAAGCCTGCCGGTGGGGCAAAGCCGCTGGCAGGCCCGCCGCTACGGAGCGTCGTGCACCCGCTACCTGCTGCGGGACCTTGGCCGATACCGACGGGAGGCCCAGGGTTTCGAGGCCGAAAATGCGATAAGAGGCACGGGCCCGTCGACAACTCAGCGGACGACCGTGACGGGGCGGGGAAGCGCGGGCAGGCACGGGAAGGTGCGGGGAGGTGCGGGAAGCTGCGGGAAGCTGCGACGGGCAGGAATCCGCGGGCAGGCATGACGAAGGGGCCCGTTCCGCTGGACGGAACGGGCCCCTTCGGGTGGAGCGCCAGGCCCGGGTCGCACGGACTCTTCCCACTGAAAGTGGGACGTGCTCTGGTAGCACCGCTGACGCATGTTCGAAGGATCCGATCCCCGCTTCGGAAGATCATCTCCTCTCGACGTGATGAACAGTAGCAGGTCATCACGCCTGCTCAGAAATCGGCCAAGCCTGGCCGACGGCCTCGGCGAGCAGCCGGTAGGAGTCGAGCAGCGCGGTGCGGTCGTAGGTGCTGGTCGCGACCAGGAACTCGTCCGCGCCGCTGCGCTCCACCAGGGCGGCCAGCTCGGCGGCGGCCTGCTCGGGGGTGCCCGCGATGTGGCCCTTGAGCGACTGCTCGAACGCGGCCCGCTCGCGTGCGGTCATCGCCCGTGCCCGGATCTCGGCGGCCGGAGCCAGCGGCGGAAACTCCCCGTGGGTGCGGGAGTACGCGCCGGCCCAGGCCTCCGGGACGAGCAGTTCGCGCGCCCGCTCCTCGGTCTCGGCCACCGCGACCGTGCCCGAAACCACCACGTACGGCTCGGCGGCCTGTGCCGAGGGGCGGAAGCGGCTGCGGTAGTCGTCGATCGCGGCGAGCATCCGCTCCTCCCCGCGCGCGGCGGCGATGACCAGCGGCAGCCCGGCCTCCGCAGCGAGGTCGGCGCCGGCGCCGGTGGCCAGGACGAAGGCCGGCACGTGCAGGCCCTCGGCCGGGCGGGCGTGGACGTCGCGGTGGACCTGCTGCGAGCCGTCGAAGTAGCCGAGCAGCTCCGTCAACTGGCCGCCGAAGTCGTCCGCGGCGTCCTTCTCCCGCCCCAGCGCCCGCCGGACGCCGTCCGTGAAGCCCACCGAGCGGCCGAGGCCCATGTCGATCCGGCCCGGGAACAGCGCCGCCAGCACCCCGAACTGCTCTGCCACCACCATGGGACGGTGGTTGGGCAGCATCACCCCGCCGGTGCCGACCCGGATCCGGGAGGTGGCCGCCGCGACCGCCGCGGCGAGCACCGTCGGTGCCGATCCGGCCACCCCGGGCACACCATGGTGCTCCGAGACCCAGAAGCGGTGATAGCCCAGCCGCTCTGCCTCCCGGGCGAAGGCCACCGTGTTCCGCAGCGCCTGCGCCGGCTCCTCGCCCCGCCTGGTCCGGGAGCGGTCGAGGACGGAGAGCCTGGTCCTGGGCGTAGCGGTGGTCACGTGGGTGGACAACACCCGCCTGCCACACGGGCATTCCCGGCGCCCGCGCCGCCGACCGCACCCGGAGCGCCCGGAGCGCCGTCACCGCCCCGCCGAGGGTATTCGGACCGCGCGCCGCTCCGCGGCCTTGCGGCGGCCCCAGGGCTTGTACACCGACAGGATGACGTTGAACAGGTAGAGCGAGAGCGCTACGGCCGGGACGATCACCGTGTTGTACCGGACGAACCCGAGGTCCGCGACCGGGATCGGCCCGGTCGGGTGCGTGTCCGCCACCCGGACCGCGTCGTGCAAGCGGGCGGTGAGGGCGAAGACCGAGGCCGCCATCGCCCCGAGCGTCAGCCAGAACTTGGTGCTCACCCAGTAGTACCGGAACAGGCCCCAGGATGTGCCGAGCCCCAGCGCCACCCCGCTCAGGAAGGTGAGCAGGCTCAGCGGCAGGACCAGCGCGTCTCCCAGCATGCCCATCGCCCGGTAGGTCGTTCTCAGCCGGTCGCCGTCGTCGGTGGTCAGGGCCGTCACCGCCAGGGTGAGCAGGCAGAGCATCAGCGCCAGCCAGCTCACCGAGACGACGACGTGCAGGGCCACCAGGCGCTTGCGCGCCCCCGGCGACAGGCGGCGGCCGGCGGACCGCCGCCCCGCGCCGGGGGCCGCCCCGGGCGCCGTGACGGCCCCGGTGGACGAGCTGGACGAGCTGGACGGGCTGGACGGGCTGGACGGGCTGGACGGGCTGGACGGGCTGGACGGGCTGGACGAGCGCACGGGTACCTCCTTCAAGCCGGGGTCACGACGACGCGCCCAGGCTCTCCCGTCCGCCCCTCACCGGTCATCTGCCAGGGGAAGTAACCTCGCATACTCCCGGGCGAGTACGCGCCCGCGCGTCGCCGCGCCCGACGAACTCCCCCGGAAGTACCCCGGCCTCCTCCCCAACTCCCCTGCCCCGGCACCGTCCGCCCCCCGGTTCAGTCCGTCACATCGAACCCCTGCGCCGCGCCCAGCCGGTGCAGCGAGTCCCGCCCCGGTATCCCGTCCGCGGCCCCCGCCGTGTACCCGCACCGCCGCTGCCAGCCCGCGTACGCCGTGACCGTGAGGCTGCCGTACGAGCCGTCCACCCAGCGCTGTTCGAGCAACCCCTCGTCCGCCAGCGCCTGTTCGACGATGGCCACCTCGGCCCCGTACGTCCGGTGCCCCTGCTCGGCCCCCGGGTCGCTGCGCGCCGCCGCGACGACGTGGGCAAGCGAGACCGTGCGCGGCCCGGGCAGGTAGCCGAGCAGTCGGCGCAGCGAGTCCTCGCCCGGCACCCCGTCCGCGGCCTGTCCGGAGTAACCCAGGCTCGCCTGGTAGTCCGCGTAGTTCTCGGTGTCCGCGTCGGTCCAGGTCGGCCCGGGCCCGGACCGGTAGTGGGAGCCGAAGCCGCCCGCGACCAGCGCTCGGCCGACGGTGGTGACCTGGTAGCCCTGGGCGCCGTAGCCGTACGCCAGGCCGTTGAGGGTGACCTGGTACCGGGCCGGGACGGACTCCCCGGGCGGCGGCGGGGAGGACGGGGAGCCGGAGCCGCCGAGGAAGGCGGGCCAGGACCCGGGGTCGGTGTGGTCGTTGAACGGCACGTGGGCGTGCGCGTACCAGCCGCCGCTCGTCTCCCACACGTGCTCGTCACGGTGCGAGGAGAAGTCGGTCGGCCGCCCCATCGGCCACGCGTCGGGCACGCCCCAGGAGGAGACCCAGGCGTGGATCCGGTCCCAGCCCGCACACGGGGTGTCGACCAACTGCGCGTAGACGGTGCCCTGGTGGCGGCAGTACGGGAAGAAGACCGCTTCGATCTGGATCACCACCCGCCCGGCCCGGTTGGTGCGGGTCGGGCTCTGGGAGGGGCTGAGCAGGCTCTTCGAGCGGGAGTCGGCGGGGAACAGCTGGGCGGCGCGTCCGCTGAACGGGTCCCAGACCAGGTGCGGGGCGTCGCCGGCACCGGCGCCGGTGAAGTACCCGACCAGGTCCTCGAAGGAGCACCAGTCCTGCGGTGCGTCAGCGGTGGCGTTGCGGTCCCAGGTGATGTGGGCGATGGCCTTCGGCGGGTACTGGTGGTCGGTCGGCGCGTGGTCGCCGAGGTCGTGGACCTCGGCACCGGGCAGCCACAGTTCGGGCATGATGGCTCCTCCGAACGGCGTCATGACATCATCTCCCTTTTCGGCAGGTCCACGTCGGGAATTGACCCCGACGGCGGAATCGGCGGCATTGAACCGCCCGCTACCGTACGGCCGTTCGGATCATCGAGGGGAGTTCGTCCTGGCGTGCGGGCCCGGGTCCGTGGTGCGCACCACCACCCTCCCACCTCGAGCTGCCCGAAGACGGCTCCCGGGAAGGCTCGGAGACCGCCGGGCGGCGGCGCATTCCACCTCGCCGCGGCCGCCCTGTCAATCGTTGATGTCGAAAATGGTCTAGTCCATGGTGGTGCGCTCGTAGCACTCATCTCTCCTCGAATGCGTTCGGGTCCGTGGTGACCCCCGCCGTGGCCGCGACCCGCACGCCCCCGGCTCGGTGCTCGACCGGATCGTCGCGACGCCGCCCACCCCCGTCAAGGCCCTGCGCGCCGTCGCCGCCCACCCCAACGCCTCCCCACGGTCCTGGCCACCTGCCTGGCCTCCGTGGACCCCCGCACCACCGCGGCGGCGGCCGCCAACCCGGCCCTGCCGGTGGCGGTGATGGCGGAACCGGTCTCCCAGTGCACGGCCGGCCCGTGACGGGTGGGGCCGGTGCGTCTCCTGGTGACCGCCGGACTCTGTCACGTCCGCACCCGGTTGCAGTTGCGTCTCCGTTCGGTTCGGCGGGGGTGTGCGGTGGCCGCCGGTCCGGGAGCCTGGTGTCAAGGACTCATGCGGCGGGGGGAGTTGCCATGGGGGACGGCCGGGAGCGGGCACCACGCGTGGTGGGGGCGCTGGTACGGCTGACTCGGGGCACGGCCGGGCCGGACCGGGCGGTGGCCGAGGTGGTACGGGCCCGGCTGCAGCTGATGCCGGAGGGGGCGCGAGCCCTTGCGGCGATCGAGGCGGGCCCGGCCGATCCGCGGGCACGGGGCGAACTGACCGCAGCCGTCGCCCAACTGCTGGCCACCGACCCGGGGTTCGCACAGTACCTGACCACCACCGAGCTCGGCGGACCGGCCGACCCGACCACCGTCCAGCTCCGGACGGACCCAGAACCCGACCCGACCACCGTTCACCTGCGGGTCGGTCCCGAAGACCGGTCCACCGTCCAACTCCGGGTCGAGCCCAGGAATCCGTCCACCGTCCAGCTCCGGGTCGACCCGGCCGCCGCCGGTGCCCGGGCCCTGGCCGCCCGGCGCAGCAACACCGCCCTCGTCGTCGCCCTGGCCCTGGTGCTGATCGCCGCGCTGGTCGCACTCGGGATCCACCTCGGCTCGCGCCCGCTGCTGCAACCCACCGGGCCCGATTTCGCCCACGCCGCGCGGACCGTCCGAGACCCCGCGCAGGCGCAGGGCGTACTGCCGGATCTGACGGCGATGCCGAGCGGCTGGCAGGTGGCGAGCGGGCCGCGCTCCGGGGCCAGCAGCGGGCCGGACGTGCCCTGCCTGCTCCCGGGCGCCTGCGACCAGCAACTTGCCTACGCCACCGTGACGTTCAGCACCACTCCGCTCCCGTCGGTGCAGTTCACCGTGGTCACCTTCACCTCCGCCGAAGCGGCCGGACGGGCCTTCGACACCAGGCTCGACCTGCTCGACGCCCGGGGCGACGCCACCGTGGCGACGGTGCCGTCGATAGGCGACCGGAGCGCCGCCCGCACCCGGGGCGGGTCGACGGCGGAGACACTGGTGCGGGTCGACTCGGTCTTGCTGTACGTGCACTACTCCGGCCCGGGGGCGACGGTCGCACTGCCCGGCCTGACCCCGTTCGCCCGACTGCTCGCCGAGCGCGCCCAGCAGGCCGAACAGGGCCGCACCCCGGACGCCGTCTTCCACGCCACCGCGCCCTGAGCACCCCGAGCGCCCCGACCGCCCCGACCGCCCCGACCGCCCCGAGTACCAGAACCGCCAGAACCGCAGGAACCGCCAGAACCGCCAGGAATACCCCTCCCGCCCCGCAGGCCGCACCGGCCCGCGGGGTGTTCCGTTTGCCCTGGCGCACCGCACGCCCCGTCGCCCGAATGCATGTATCGCTCCCTTGACTGGCGTCACCAGCACGCCATACTGGCTTCACTCCCGCTCGCACGATGAGGTGCCCGCCCATGGAGCTCTCCCCCTCAGCGCATGTGGACACGTTCTGCCGCGACCATCTCCCGCCCTTCGAGCAGTGGCCCGAACTCCTCTTCGAACTTCCGGAGTTGGCCTACCCTGACCGTCTGAACTGCGCGGCCGCCCTGCTCGACGACACCATCGCCCGCCTCGGACCCGAACGCCGCTGCCTGCTCACTCCCACCGACCGGTGGAGCTACGGCGAACTGCGCGACCACGCCGACCGGATCGCCCGCCTGCTCACCGAGGAACTGGAGCTGGTCCCCGGCAACCGCGTCCTGCTGCGCGGACCCAACACCCCCTGGCTGGCCGCCTGTTGGCTCGGCGTGCTGAAGGCCGGCGGGGTGGCGGTCACCACCATGCCGCTGCTGCGCGCGGCCGAGCTGACCGAACTGGTCCGGATCGCCCGCCCCACCCTCGCCCTGTGCGACCACCGCTTCCTCGCCGAGCTCGACCGGGCACACGCCCCCGACCTGCGGATACTCCCCTTCGGCGGCCCCGGCCCCGAGGACCTCACCACCCGCTCCGCGAACCAGTGCCCCGGCTTCACCGCCGTACCGACCGCCGCCGACGACGTCGCGCTGATCGCCTTCACCTCCGGCACCACCGGCCGCCCCAAGGCCACCCTGCACTTCCACCGGGACGTCCTGGCCAACGCCGACACCTTCTCCCGCCACCTGCTCCGCCCCACCCCCGACGACCTCTTCGCCGGCACCCCGCCGCTCGGCTTCACCTTCGGCCTCGGCGGCCTGCTGGTCTTCCCCCTGCGGGCCGGCGCCGCCAGCCTGCTGCTGGAGCAGGCCACGCCCGAGCAGCTCGCCGAGCAGGCCCGGAGCCACGGCGTGAGCGTGCTGTTCACCGCGCCGACGGCCTACCGGGCGATCCTGGCCGCCGGGCTGGCCGACCGGCTGGAAGGCGTCCGGCGCTGCGTGTCGGCCGGCGAGCCGCTGCCCGCCACCGTCTGGAAGGACTTCCACACCGCCACCGGCCGGCGCCTGATCGACGGCATCGGCGCCACCGAGCTGCTGCACGTGTTCATCTCGGCCGCCGACGCCGACATCCGCCCGGGCTCCACCGGCCGTCCCGTCCCCGGCTACCGGGCGGCGATACTGGACGCGCAGGGCAACCCGGTGCCGGACGGCGAGCCCGGACTGCTCGCCGTGAAGGGCCCGACCGGCTGCCGCTACCTGGACGACGAGCGCCAGCGCGACTACGTCCGCAACGGCTGGAACCTCACCGGCGACACCTACCTGCGCGACCGCGACGGCTACTTCTGGTACCAGGCCCGCAACGACGACATGATCGTCTCCGCCGGCTACAACATCGCCGGCCCCGAGGTGGAACAGGCGCTCGCCGCCCACCCCGCCGTCGCCGACTGCGCCGTGGTGGCCGCCCCGGACGAGCGGCGCGGCACGGTGGTCAAGGCGTACGTGGTGCTGCGCGAGGGCGCTTCGGCCGGCGCGGAGACGGTCAAGGAGCTCCAGGAGCACGTCAAGCGCACCATCGCGCCGTACAAGTACCCGCGTGCCGTCGAGTTCGTCCCCGAGCTGCCGCGCACCGCGACCGGCAAGCTGCTCCGCGCCGAGCTGCGCAGAAGGGCCGCCGTGACCAAGGACCTGACCCGGGACGTGACCAAGGACGTGACCAAGGACCTGCCCCGCACCGCGTCGCAGAACGCGACCCGGAACACGCCGCAGGACGCGCAACAGGCTCCGCTCCCCGCCGCCATCACCGTCGAGCGCCGGGTCGAGTGGTCGGACACCGACGCCGCCGGGCACTACCACTTCTCCGCCGTGCAGCGCTGGGCCGAGGCCGCCGAGGCGGCGCTGCTGCGCCGGCTCGGGCTGGCCGAGCTGTTCGGGCGGATCCCCCGGGTGCACTTCGAGGCCGACTACCGCGAGCGGCTCTGGTTCGGGGACGTGGTCCGCACCGAGCTGCGAGTGGTCCGGGTCGGCGGCTCCTCGCTGCACTACGCCTTCGAGGTGCACGGCCCGACGGGTCTGGCCGCCAGCGGCCGGATGTCGGTGGTGCACGCCGCGCCGCAGGCCAAGGGGGCCGAGCCCTGGCCCGCACCGGTCCGCCGGGCACTCGCGGAGGCCGGCCCCCAGCAGCCGGAGGTGGTCGCATGACGGCGCTACCCCGCGCATTCCCCGGACCGCAGCGGATCGCGGTGATCGGCGCCGGTCCGGGCGGGCTCTACTTCGCCGCCCTGGCCAAGCAGTTGGCCACCGAGCGGGAGATCACCGTCTACGAACGCGACGCCCGGGAGCACGAGTTCGGATTCGGCGTGGTGTTCTCCGACGAGACCCTGGACGGCATCGCCCGGGCCGACCCGAAGGTCTTCGCCGCGATCAGCGCCGAGTTCGCCCGCTGGAGCGACATCGACATCCGCTACGCCGGCCAGGTCCGCACCAGCGGCGGGCACGGTTTCGCCGCCCTCGACCGCAACCGGCTGCGCGCCGTCCTGCAACAGCGCTGCGCCGAACTGGCGGTGGACGTGCGCTACCGCACGCCCGCCCCGCCGGTCGACCGGCTCACCGCCGAGTACGACCTGGTGGTGGCCGCCGACGGCATCCACTCCGGCACCCGGACAGCTCACCCGGACGCCTTCCGCACCGAGCTGGACGAGCGGAACTGCCGCTACATCTGGCTCGCCACCGACCGGGTCTTCGAGGCCTTCACCTTCATCGTCGAGGAGCTCGACTTCGGCACCCTCCAGGTGCACGCCTACCCGTACAGCGCCACCCGCTCGACCTTCATCGTCGAGATCGCCGAGGACGCCTGGCGCCGCGCGGGCTTCGAGGCCCTCGCCGCACGCGAGTTGGCACGTGGCGAGAGCGACACCGCGAGCGTGCGGCGCTGCGCGGAGCTGCTCGCCGGGCACCTGGACGGCCACCGGCTGATCCCCAACGCCTCCCGGTGGATCCGCTTCACCACGGTGCGCAACGCCAGTTGGCGCCACCGCAACCTCGTCCTGCTCGGCGACGCCGCGCACTCCGCACACTTCTCGATCGGTTCGGGCACCAAGCTGGCCCTGGAGGACGCCCTCGCCCTGGCCGCCGGACTGAGTGAACAGCCCGCCCTGGACGCCGCCTTGGCGGCCTACGAGGCCGAGCGGCGACCGGTGGTGGAGTCCACCCAGCGGGCCGCCCAGGCCAGCCTGGAGTGGTTCGAGACGGTCGGCCGCCGTACCGGCCTGGGCGTCGACCAGTTCGCCTTCAACCTCCTCACCCGCAGCCGTCGGGTCACCTACGGTGGTCTGCGCGCCCGCGACCCGGAGTTCACGGCCGCCGTGGAGACCGCCGTCGGCGGCTCGTCCGGGGCGCCTCCGATGTTCCGCCCGCTGAAGCTGGGCGCCCTGGAGCTGCGCAACCGGATCGTCGTCCCGCCGCTCGCCACCTTCACCTCGCCCGACGCACTGCCCAGTGCCTTCGACCGGGCCCAGCTGACCGCCCACGCGCTCGGCGGCGCCGGGCTGGTGATCGCCGGGATGACGGCCGTCAGCCCCGAGGGCCGGGCCACCGACCGCTGCCCCGGGCTGTGGACCGACGGCCAGGAGGCCGCCTGGACCGATCTCCTGGACTCGGTGCGAGCGGTGAGCGACACCCCGGTCGGCATCCAGCTCACCCACGCCGGCCGCCGGGGCGCCACCGCCGCGCCCGGACCGGACGGCATCGGCCGCCCGCTCACCGAGGGCTGGCCGCTGCTCGCCCCCTCGCCCCTGCCCTGGGGCCCCGGTAGCCCGACCCCGCACGAGGCCAACCAAGTCCAACTGGCTGCCGTGGCCGCCGACTTCGCCGCCTCCGCGGAGCGCGCCGCCCGGGCCGGTTTCGACGTGCTGGAGCTGCAGTTCGGCCACGGGCACCTGCTCTCCTCCTTCCTCTCTCCGCTCACCAACCGCCGCACCGACCACTACGGCGGCCCGCTCGCCCACCGACTGCTGTTCCCGCTGGAGGTACTGGCCGCCGTGCGCGCAGTCTGGCCCGCCGGGCGGCCGCTGCTGGTGCGGATCTCGGCCGCCGACTGGGCGCCCGGCGGCACCACCGAGACCGCGGCGGTGGCGATCTGCCAGGCCCTCGCCGAGGCCGGGGCGGACGCGGTGGACGTCTCCGCCGGCGAGGTGGTGGCGCACCAGCGGCCGCCGTACGGGCGCGGCTACCAGACGCCCTTCGCCGAGCTGATCCGCACCTCCACCGGCCTGCCGACCGTCGCGGTCGGCGCGATCTCCGGCCACGACGACGCCAACTCCGTCCTGCTGGCCGGCCGTGCCGATCTGGTCGCGATCGGCCGGGCCCAGCTGCACGACCCGTTCTGGACCCTGCACGCCGCGGCCGACCAGGACTACACCGGCCCCGGCGCCCACTGGCCCGAACCCTGGCTGGCCGGCCGCCGCAGACCGCCGGGCCCCGGCGCCGACCGGGTCGCCCCCCGGCTGCACCTGCTGAGCGAACCCGCCCCGCCCGTCCACCGCCGCTGGCTGCCGACCGCCCCGCCGAAGGAGTGACCATGCTGGACCTGCCCCGCTTCACCGCCGCAGCCGTGCAGGCCGCCCCGGTCTACCTCGACCCGGCCGCGACCGTGGACAAGGCCGTCGCCCTGATCCAGGAGGCGGCCCGGCACGGCGCCGGACTGGTGGTCTTCCCCGAGGTCTTCGTGCCCGGCTACCCGTACTGGAACTGGACGATGACCCCGGTGCAGGGCTCGCCCTGGTACGAGCGGCTGTACCGCGCCGCCGTGAACGTCCCCGGGCCGTACGTCGACACCCTGCGCGCCGCCGCCCGGCAGGCCGGCGTGGTGCTGGTGATCGGCGTCAACGAGCGAGGCCGGCACAGCCTCGGGGTGCTGTACAACACCCTGCTGGTCATCGGATCGGACGGCGAACTGCTCGGCGTGCACCGCAAGTTGGTGCCGACCTGGGCCGAGAAGCTGACCTGGACGCCGGGCGACGGCAGCTCGCTGCGGGTGCACCGCACGGCCGTCGGCCCGCTCGGCGCGCTCGCCTGCGGGGAGAACACCAACACCCTGGCCCGCTTCACCCTCCTCGCGCAGGGCGAACTCGTCCACGCCGCCAGCTACATCGCCCTGCCGGTGGCCCCCGAGGACTACGACATGGCCGAGGCGATCGCACTGCGCGCCGCCGCCCACTGCTTCGAGGGCAAGCTGTTCACCGTGGTCTCCTGCTCGACAATCTCGCCGGAGATGGTCGACCTGATCGCCGGGGAGGACCAGCAGGTCCGCAAGCAGCTCGCCCGCCCGCGCAACGCGCTCTCCGGGATCTTCGGCCCGGACGGCCGGGCGGTCACCGAGTCGCTGGTCGACGAGGAGGGCATCGTCTACGCCGAGATCGACCTCGGCCGGTGCGTCCAGCCCAAGCAGATGCACGACATCGTCGGCCACTACAACCGCTTCGACGTGTTCCAACTGCACGTGAACGACCGCCCACTGCGGCCCCTGGTGCTCCCCGAGGAGGAGGCATGACCAGCGAGAACAGCTACGACGACGAACGGATCGGCCGGGCCCGCGTCAACGACAGCCCCGAACTTCTCGCCTACTACGAGGAGTTGGCCAAGCACGAGGCCGGCGCCCTGTGGACGGTGGCGAACGAGATCGAACCCTGGTACCCGCAGCCGAAGTCCGTCCCCGTGCTGTGGCGCTACGCCGACCTGCGTCCGCTGGTCCGCAAGGCGCTCCCGCTGGTGAAGGCCGACGACGCGGGCCGCCGGGTGGTCATGCTGGTCAATCCCGGCCGACGCGAACTCAGCGCCGCCGTCGGCCTGTTGTACACCGGCCTGCAGATCATGGGCCCCGGCGAGGCGATGACCGCCCACCGTCACCAGGCCTCCGCGCTGCGCTTCGTCCACGAGGGCGCCGGCGCCTGGACGGTCGTGGACGGGCAGAAGCTCAAGGTCGGTCCGCGCGACTTCGCGATCACCCCCAACAACACCTGGCACGAGCACGGCAACGAGGCCGAGGACCACCCGGTGATCTGGCAGGACGGCCTGGACATCCCGCTGGTCAACACCCTCGACGCCAACTTCTACGAGGTCCACCCCGAGCTCTACCAGCGTCCCGGCCCGGTGACGAACTCCTCGCTGCTCAGCTACGGCGGCAACCTGCTCCCGTACGGCGCCGAGAAGTGGACCCGCCCGTACTCCCCGCTGCTCGGCTGGCCCTGGGAACCCAGCTACCACGCGCTGTGCCAACTCGCCCGCGCCACCGAGGGATCCCCGTACGACGGCGTGATCATGGAGTACACCAACCCGGTCACCGGCGGCCCGGTGATGCCCACCATGGCCGCCCACCTGCAGCTGCTGCGCCCCGGCCAGGCCACCCGGGCCCACCGGCACACCGGTTCGGTCGTCTACACGGCGGCCAAGGGGCGCGGCGTCTCGGTGATCGCCGGGCAGCGCTTCGAGTGGCAGCAGGGCGACATCTTCGTGGTGCCGTCCTGGGCCTGGCACGAGCACGCGAACCTCGACCAGGGCGAGGACGCCTGCCTGTTCTCCTTCAACGACTTCCCGGTGATGCACTCGCTCGGCCTCTACCGCGAGGAGCCCTATCCGGACCACGACGGGCACCAGCCCACCACCAACCCGTAACAGGAGCCCTGGAACCATGCACCTGCTCACCTACTGCATCGACGGCGACGAAACCCCCCGCCTGGGCGCCCGGATCGGTGCCGACCGGGTCGCCGATCTGACCGCCCTCGCCTCTGCCGCCGGAGTGCAACTCCCCGGAAGCGTGCTGGAGTTGATCCGTGCCGGCAAACCCGCTCTGAGCACCGCCCGGCAGCTGCTCGGCGACGCGCCGGACACCCGGCCGCTCGCCGAGGTGTCGCTGCGCGCCCCGCTGCGCCCGGGAAAGATCGTCGGCGTCGGCCTCAACTACGTGGAGCACGTGGACGAGTCGCACCGCAGTCTGGACACCGACCGCGAACTCCCCGACCGTCCGGTGCTGTTCGGCAAGCCCGCCACCGCCGTCACCGGCCACGGCCAGCCGATCCTGCACAACGCCGACCTCACCAAGCAGCTCGACTGGGAGTGCGAACTCGCCGTCGTCATCGGCGAACCCGCCCGCCGGGTGAGCGAACAGGACGCCTGGCGACACGTGTTCGGCTACAGCATCGTCAACGACGTCAGCGCCCGCGACCAGCGCCGCTCCGGCCAGTGGTTCTTCTCCAAGGGCCAGGACAGCTACGCGCCGTTCGGCCCGGTCGTGGTCACCGCCGACGAGATCCCCGACCCGCAGCGGCTCGACCTCTCGCTGCGGGTCAACGGCGAGCTGCGGCAGAACTCCAACACCCGCCACATGCTGTTCGGCATCGCCCGGCTGATCGCCGACATCTCCGCCGGCATGACCCTGGAGCCCGGGGACGTGATCGCCACCGGCTCCCCCTCGGGGGTGGGCGCCGGGATGGTCCCGCCGCAGTTCCTGCAGCCTGGCGACCTGGTGGAGGCCACCATCGAACGGATCGGCACCCTCGCCAACCCCGTGATCGACGCCCGCTGAAGCAAGGCCCGCCGCATCGACACCCGCGAATCGACACCCGCCGAATCGACACCCGCCGAATCGACACCCGTCGGACCAACGCCCGCCGCATCGACACCCGCCGAGAGGAGTCCGGTGCAGATGACCACCTACCGGATCGGCCAGATCGTCCCGAGCTCCAACGTCACCATGGAGACCGAGGTCCCCGCCCTGCTGCGGGCCCGCGAGGCGGTCGCCCCCGAACGGTTCACCTTCCACTCCAGCCGGATGCGGATGACCAGGGTCACCCCCGAGCAACTGCGCGCCATGGACGCCGAGTCCGACCGCTGCGCCGCCGAGCTCTCGGACGCCCGGGTCGACGTGATCGGCTACGCGTGCCTGGTCGCGGTGATGGCCACCGGCCCCGGCTACCACCGCGAGGCCGAACAGCGGCTGCACCGCCGTACGGTCGAGAACGGCGCGCCCGCACCCGTGGTCACCAGCGCCGGGGCCCTGGTGGCCGGCCTGCGGACGCTCGGCGCGAAGAAGGTCGCGATGGTCACCCCCTACCTGCGGCCGCTGGCCCGGACGGTGGTCGACTACCTCGCCCAGGAGGGCATCGAGGTGCTCGACCACGCCGCCCTGGAGATCGCCGACAACCTGGACGTGGCGGCCCACGACCCGGCCCGGCTGCCCGCGATCGCCAAGGGCCTCTCGCACGGCGGGGCCGACGCCGTGGTGCTCTCCGCCTGCGTGCAGATGCCCTCGCTGTCCGCCGTCGAGGAGACCGAGCAGCAACTCGGCAAGCCGGTGGTCTCGGCCGCGATCTGCACCACCCACCAGCTGCTGCGGGCGCTCGGCCTGCCCGCCGTCGCTCCGGGCGCCGGGCACCTGCTCTCCGGCGCCTACGCGTAGAGCCGCCCCGCTATGATCACCACCAGCCGTCGGGGAGGAGGGTCCGCACATGCCGGAGAGCACGGCCCGGCCCAGCTCCCTGATCCACACCGTCTACGGCGAGTTCGTCCGCCGCCTCGGCGGCTGGATATCGATCGCCGACCTGATCGCGCTGATGGCCGAGCTGGACGTCGACGCCCCGGCCGTCCGCTCGGCCACCTCCCGGCTGAAGAAGGCCGGCACCCTGCTCCAGGAGCGCCGCGCCGGCACCGGCTACCGGCTCTCCCCCGCGATGGCCCCGGTCTTCGACGAGGGCGACCGCCGGATCTTCCACAGTCTGGAGCCCGCCGAGCTCGCCGACGGCTGGGTGGTGGCGGTCTTCTCGGTGCCCGAGTCCGAACGCGCCCACCGCCACCAGCTGCGCTCCCGGCTCAGCTGGCTCGGCTTCGGCAACGCCGCCCCCGGGGTCTGGCTGGCCCCCGCCCGGCTGCTGCCGGACGCCCGGCTGCTGCTGGAACGCCTGGGCCTGAGCGCCTACGTGCACCTCTTCCTCTCCGCCGAGTACGCCGGCTTCGCCGAACTCCGCACGGCGGTGGCGAGTTGGTGGGACCTCCCGGCGATCGAGGCGCAGTACGCGGCCTTCACCGACGCCTGGCGCCCGCTCGCCGAGGAGTTGCGCGGGCGGGCGCGGATCGACCCGGCCGAGGCCTTCCGGGACTACGTACCGATGCTCACCCAGTGGCGCCGGCTGCCGTACCTCGACCCCGGGCTGCCCGAACCGCTGCTGCCCGCTAACTGGAACGCCGTCCCGGCCCGCGCCGTGTTCACGGAGGTGCACGGGCTGCTCGCCGGACCGAGCCTGCGGTTCGTCGAGAAGGTCACCGGACTGTCGCACCCCCAGGAGCTGCCATGACCACCCCAGCCGACCTGCTGATCCGCGCCGCCGCCGTGCACACCCTCGCCCCGGGCGAGCCGCCGCAGCGGGCGGTCGCCGTGACCGACGGCCGGATCACCGCCCTCGCCGCCGAGCCCGACGGCCTGGACGCGCTGATCGGGCCCGGCACGGAGGTGGTGGACGCCCCGTCGGCGACCGTGCTGCCCGCCTTCGACGACACCCACACCCATCTGATCCTGGCCGGACACAGCGTTCACGGCGTCCCGGTGCACGAGGCCCGGGACCTCGCCGGGTTCCTGGAGCTCATCCGCGAGCGCGCCGCCCGCACCCCGGTCGGGGAGTGGATCCTCACCACGGTGAACTGGCAGGAGGTGCTGCTCGCCGAACAGCGGATGCCGACCACCGGGGAACTGGACGGCGCCACCGCCGACCACCCGGTGCTGGTGCGCCGCGGCGCGTACAACATGGTGCTCAACTCGGCCGCGCTGCGGCTGGCCGGGATCGACGGGTCCACCGAGGCACCGTCCGGCGGGGTGATCGAACGCGACGAGCACGGTCGGCTCACCGGCCGGCTGATCAACCGGGCGACCGAGCTGGTCGAGCGGGTGCTGCCACGCCCGACCCTCGCCGAGCGGATCGAGGGCCTGCGGGCGGCCTCCGCCGACTACGCCGCCACCGGGATCGGCACCGTGCGCGACTGTCTGGTGCCGGTCGAGGACCTCGACGTACTGGACGCGGCACGGGCCGAGGGCGCGCTCGCCGTCCGGGTCCGAGCCCTGGTCTCCGGCTTCGCGGCGCGCACCCCCGAGCAGGTGGACGCACTGCTGGACCGGATGGACCGGTGGCGCACGGAGGGCCGGGACGATGCCCGACTGCGCCTCTGGGGCGTCAAGTTCGGTATCGACGGCGGCTTCGAGGCGGGCGCGCTGGAGGAGCCGTACCAGGGGCAGCCCTGCTACCACGGGCGGCTGCTCTGGGAACCGGAGCAGCTGTTCGCCGCGGTGGACCGGGTGGTCGAGCGCGGCTGGCGGGCGGGCGTGCACGCCTGGGGTGACCGCGGGCTGCGCGTGCTGCTGGACGTCTTCGAGCAGGTGCTGAAGGGCCGCCCCGGTCTGCCGCCGGGCACCCTCGTGGTCGAGCACGGCGGACTGGCCCGGGCCGACCAGCGGGCGCGGGCGATCGCGCTCGGCATCCCGGTGACGGTGCAGCACCCGCTGCTGCACGACGGCGCGCTCACCCAGCAGCGGGCCTGGGGCGAGGAGCGCACCGCCGCGCTCTTCCCGCTGCGGGAGTGGCTGGACGAGGGAGCGCAGCTCTCGGCCGGCTCGGACTTCCCGGTCGGCCCGTACGGCGCGATGGTGTCGGTGTGGGGCATGACCACCCGCGGCACCACGGCCGGGGTGGTCGGCGCCGAGCACGCGATCGGGCGGGACGAGGCGGTCGCACTGCACACCGTCGCCGCCGCCCGACTGACCGGGGAGAGCGCCGAGCGCGGCAGCCTGCGCCCGGGCGCGCTCGCCGACCTGACGCTGTGGCCCGTCGACCCGCTGAGCTGCCCGGTGGAGGAGCTCCGGGAGCTGCGGCCGGTCCGCACGGTGGTCGGTGGCCTTACCGTCCATCGGAGTTGACGGACCAGTTGACGGACCAGTTGACGGACCAGTTGACGGACCAGTTGGCGGACCGTCAGGCCGCGATGAGCTCCCGCAGGTCGATGCCGTCGCGGTGCAGGGCACGCAGGTCCTCGTGGAGGTCGGACGGCGGGACGACCAGCACGCCGCCACGGGCGTGGTCCAGGCAGTAGCGGGCGACCGAGCCGCGCAGCAGGCGGCGCAGCCGTCCGCGCATCGAGCCGTGCCGCCCGGCGCTGATCACCAGCAGGTCATCGGGGCGGTCGGCCATGGCGGTCAGCACCGGCCCGGCCTCGCCGCGCATGACCAGCGGCTGCACGGGCAGGCCGATCGGCAGGCCGCCGAAGGCCTGGCCGAGCGCGCTCTCCAGCCGGGCCTCGGCGGCGTCCTGCCAGGCGCGGAGCAACGGCGGGCAGGGGCGGGCGCGGTAGCTGCGCTCGCCGCCGACCGGGGTCCAGGCGAGCACCGGGACCAGCACGGCCCGCCGGGCCCGGGCCTCCTCCGCCGCCCGGTGCAGGGCGGTGAGGCTGTGCAGTGAACCGCTTACTCCGACGATGACGCGCGCGTCGCCCGACATGATCCTTCACTTTCCGATGCCAAACTCATTCAGTGTCTGCGTTTATATTGCCATGGTCGCGCTTGAGCCTGCAAATCAAAGGCATTCACTGAATATTGCCTTGAAACACTCGGAAGCTGGGTGATCGTCCCTCAGCCTCCCGGACCAGCCTCCCGGACCTCCTGGAGCAGCCCCCAGGTGAAGTCGGCCGTCCAGCAGCGCACCCGCCCGTCGGCGCCGGGAGCCGCGAAGTCCAGCCGGAAGCGGGTCGGCGCACTCCCCTCGCGCGGTACCGCCCCCGGGAACGCCGTCCCCACGTCGCCCACCACGCAGTTCCACGGCGCCAGGTCGGCGGCGGTACGCAGCACGGGCGGCGGGGCGCCGTCTGCCCGGACCAGCCACTCGTTCAGCACGGGCGCGCCGATCTCCGCGGGGCCGAGCAGCACCTCGAAGCGCAGTTCGGGCCAGAGCGGCAGCGCCCACTGCCGCGCCGTGCAGGCGAGGTCCCCGATCCGGCGCGGCCGGCTCGCCTCGGCCGGCCCGAGCACGGCGGCGTACCGGGCGGCGCCGCGCGGGAAGCGGGGCGACCGGACCATCGCCTGCCAGCGCTTGTTCGCCTCCCGCATCGAGGCGCGGGTGGCGCCGAGCCGCCGTACGGCCTCCTCGACCAGCTCGGGGTGGTAGTCGGCCATCCGACGCAGCAGGAAGAGTTGGAACTCGGTGACGCCGAACCCGTTGACCGCCATATCGGCAGGCTAGCGCCCATCTTTTACCCGCCCCATGTTCGAGCATCTGTTCGATTCACGGCGTAGGCTGGACCCATGCACGACACCGTCCACCTCCAGCCCTCGCTGTTCGAAGAAGCCGCCGACCTCCGGCTCGGCCCGCTCGACGGCGTGCAGCGCCTGGTGCTCGGCGACGGCGCCTGGCTGGACGTGCTGCCCGGCTGGCTGCGCGGGGCGGACCAACTGTTCGAACAGCTGGTCGCGACCGTGCCCTGGCGGGCCGAACAGCGCGAGATGTATGAGCGGACGGTCGACGTCCCCCGGCTGCTCGCCTCCTACCCCGCCGACGCCGAACCGCCGCACCCCGTCCTCGGCGAGGCCCGTGCGGCGCTCAGCCGGCACTACGCGGCCGAGCTGGGCGAGCCCTTCCGCACCCTCGGGCTCTGCTACTACCGGGACGGCCGGGACAGCGTCGCCTGGCACGGCGACCGGATCGGGCGCGGCGCCCGCGAGAACACCATGGTGGCGATCCTCTCCGTCGGCGAACCGCGCGTCCTCGCCCTGCGACCGCGCTCCGGCGGCGCGGCCGTCGTCCGCCGACCGCTCGGACACGGGGACCTCGTGGTGATGGGCGGCTCCTGCCAGCGCACCTGGGAGCACGCCGTCCCGAAGACCGCCCGCCCGGTCGGCCCGCGGATCAGCATCCAGTTCCGCCCGCGCGGGGTCGCCTGAACCGTCCGCTTGCCGCCCACCCGCCGGGAGCCGAGGCTGACGGAGTGGGGGTCGACCAGGAGGCGGCATGCCGAAAGCGGGCAGGTACCACGAGGGCGTCCCCTGCTGGACCGTCCTGACCACCCCGGACCTCGCCCGGGCTGAGCGCTTCTACGGCGCGCTGTTCGGCTGGCAGTTCGTCCCGACCGGCCTCGCCGAGGCGGTCGCCACCCGGCACGGCGCCCAGGTCGCCGCGATCACGTCCGCGCCGCGGACCGCCACGGCCGGCCCCGCACCCCCGCCGCCCGCCGCCTGGACCACCTGCCTCGCCTCCCGCGATCTGCCGCGCACCGCGGTCGCCGTCCGCGCCGCCGGCGGCCGGATCGCCCGCGAGCCGTACGAGGTGCCCGACCAGGGCCGCGCCGCGCTCGCCGTCGACCCGCTCGGCGCGCCCTTGGGCCTCTGGCAAGGCGGCGCCGTCGACGGCGCCGGGCTGGTGAACGAGCCCGGCACCCTCACCTGGAACGAGCACCTCTCCCCCGACCCGGACGCCGCCCGCGCCTTCTACCACCGGGTCTTCGGCTACGGCTACGACCGCCCCCGGGCGGGCCACACCCTCGCCCGGGTCACCGGCCTGCCCGCGTGCAGCATCGGCCCCGCCGACCCGTCCGGGACCACCCCCGGCTGGCGAGTCCACTTCGGGACGGCCGACACCGACCGCGCCACCGCCGCCCTGCGCGCCCTCGGCGGCACCGTACGCACCGGCCCGGGGCCGACGCCCTTCGGCCGCGCGGCGCTCGTCCGGGACGACGCCGGGGCGGAGTTCGTCCTGGTCGCCGTCCCGCCCGAGGAGTCGGCGGCGGCCGCCTGAACGAGGTCGCCGGACGGCTGCGCACGGCGCGGGAGTCCGAGGGGTAGGGGTCGTCGGCTCCGTGTCCTGGATTCGCGCCCCGACGTGTCCGACCGCCGGTGGTCAGTCCTTGACCGCGCCCGCCAGGCCGGACACCAGCTTCCGCTGCACCGCGACGAAGAACAGTCTCCTCCGGGATGGCGCGGATGCCCGCGTAGAGGGTCACCATCACGAACGGGTAAGGAGTGCCAGACCACCACCGCGCCGACGATCAGGAACGCCGTCCACTTGTCGTAGAACCAGTTGAACTCGTGGAAGCCGCTCAGCCCGAGCCCCTCCAGGGCGTGGTTGACCAGCCCGAGGTTGGTGTCGAACAGGAAGCTCCACACCGTCGAGCCGGTCATCGCGGGCGCCGCCCAGGCGGCCGTTGCCGCCGTGGTCAGCACCAGCCGCGGCCAGCGGCCGACCCTGGTCAGCAGCACCGCGAGGGTCGCGCCGACGGCCAGGGTCGCGACAGGACGAGGCCAACGTCCGGATGGCCTCCCGGGTCGGCAGCCGGGCGCCCGCCTACTGCACCGCCACCGGAAAGGCGATCCTCGCCTGGCTGCCCGAGGAGGCGGTCACCGAGGTGGTCGCGGCCGGACTGCGCCCGGTCACCGCCTGGACCATCTCGGACGAGACCCGGCTGCGCGCCGACCTGGCCCGGATCCGCGCCCGCGGCTACTCGATCGACGACCGGGAGAACGAGCCCGAGGTGCGGTGCGTGGCCGCGCCGATCTTCGACCACACCGGCGAGGTGACGGCGGCCCTGTCCGTCTCCGGCCTCACCTCCCGGATGACCGCCGCCCGGGTCCGCGCCCTCGGCCCGGTCGTCGCCCAGGCCGGCCTGCGGATCTCCCGAGAACTGGGCTCCGACCGCCAGCCCTCCTGAGGTCGTCTTCCGGCGGCCTGGAAACGCGGACGGGGCCCGGCACCCTTCAAGGCACCGGACCCCGTCCGATCATGGAGCGCCAGGCCCGGGTCGCACGGACTCTTCCTACTGAAAGTAGGACGTGCTCTGGTAGCACCACTGACGCCTGACGAGAGATCATCTCCCTCGCGACAGGAAGTACAGTACCAGTTCCGTGATCATCCACCGAACCGGAGGCGAACCCGGCATGACGAGCACCCGACCGCAGGCCGTCCCCTACGCGGACGGGCGGCTGCTGGACGTCCACCGGCCGACCACCACCGCCGGCGGGCCCGCACCGGTCGTACTGCTCTGGCACGGCTCCGGCCCCGACGAGCGCGACGTGCTGCACACGCTCGCCCAGGAGGCCACCGGACTGGGCCTGTTGGTGTTCGTCCCGGACTGGCGCCCCGACCGGGAGGACGGCGGCCGCGCCGACCTGCTCGCCTCGCTCGCCTTCGCCCGCCGCAACGCCGCCGCGTACGGCGGGGATCCGGAGCGCTTCGTCCTGGCCGGCTGGTCGCTCGGCGGCCGTGAGGCCGTCGCGGTGGCCACCCACCCCGGCACCCCGGCCGACCTGCGCCCGACCGCCGCCGTCGGCATCGCCTCCGCCTACGGACGCCCGGCCGCCACCACCGGCGACATACCGCTCGACCACCTAGCCGAGGGCCCGTCCCCGGTCCCGATCTGGCTGGTGCTCGGCACGGAGGACGAGGTGGTGCCCGGCCGGCTCACCCACCAACTGCACGCCGCCGTACCGGCGTCCGAGCTTCTCGAACTCCCCACCGACCACGCCGGCGTGGTGATGACCACCTACAGCCCCGAGGCCAACCGCTGCCTGCCCGCCACCGACCCCGCCACCCTGGCAGCCGGGCGCCGGACCGCCGCCGTGCTGGCCCGGGCGGCGGGGATTGCGGCGTAGCGGGACTCCACGGGTCGAACTGTCACAGGCGGCCGGCACCCTTGCCGTCATGGACGAGGACGCCCTGGTCGAACGGCTCCGGCGGCACCGCCGTGCCGCCCCCGGTCACCACCGCGCAACCGCGCCCGTCCTGCTGGTCGACCTCAACGACGAGACGGATCCCTCACGGGCCGATTCCCCGTCGCTCGCCCGCTGGCTGACGGACCGGCTCGACGGACGCGTCTGGTGGGAGGAGGAGGTCATGCTCGCGGGCGAGGGCGAGATGCTCCCGCCCTGGCCCGCCGCCGCACTCGCATCGCTCGCCAACGGCCTGGAACGGCAGGTCAGTTGCCGGAGACCAGCTCCCGGAACCCGTACCCGCGTTCCAGCGCCTCCAGGTCCCGCTGGAGGGGCGGGCGCGGGACGGTGAGCACCGGACAGGTGGCGTGCCGGACGCAGTAGGCGGTGATCGACGGCCGGATCAGCCGGGAGAGGAGGCCCCGCGCCCGGCCCGCGCCGAGCACCAGGACGTCGCCCGGTCGGTCCGCACAGCGCACCAGGGTGTGGCCGGCCTCCCCGCGCACGGCCTGGCAACGCAGCCGGACCCCCGCGTAGCACCCGGCGAAGGCCTCGTCGAGCGCCAGCCTCAGCCGGGCGACGGCGGCGTCGCGGCCCGCGTCGAGCACCGGCGGGCCGACCGCGCGGCGGTACCCGAGCTCCTCGCCCGGCGGGGTCCAGCAGAGCACCACGAGCACCTCGGCGTCCGTGCGCCGGGCCTCGGCCACCGCGTGGTGCAGGGCGGCGAGGCTGCCGAGTGAGCCGCTGACACCGACCACGATCCGGCCCGCGTCCGTACCGGTGTCCGCACCCGTGTCCGTCATGGGCCGTCCCGCCTTTCCGCACTGCCGCTCCGCACTGCCTTCTCCGTGCGCGTCGCCGAACCCGAACCGCGCCGCGTCCCAGCAAAGCGGCGCGGCGCCCGCGGCATCCCGCCAGTTGACGCGGCTCTGACGCGGCGCCCGGCGTTCCGTACGCGTCCCTGATGCCCACGAGGCCCCGGGCAGCTCAGGCCTCCGGCGCCTGCGCCTCCCACAGGTCGGCGAACATCCGGTCCAGGTGCTCCTCGCCGACCGGCGGGACCGGCAGCGGGTGGGTGGCCCGGGCGCGGAAGCCGTCCAGCAGCAGGGCGAGGTAGCGGCGCCAGAGGTCGGGGCGCAGCTCGGTGGCGGCGGGCAGAGCGCGGCAGAGCGGGCCGAGCAGGAAGAGCAGGTCCATGGTGACCACGTCGCGCCGCATGCTGCCCTGTTCCTGGGCGCGGGCGATCAGGGCGCCGACGGTGGCGGCGTGCCCACGGCTGATCTCGGTCATGCCGGGGACGGTCGGGATGGCCCGGGTGACCAGGTCGTTGATGCCCCGGTCGGCGGCGACGAGTTCGAAGATCCGCTCGAAGTAGCGCTCCAGGCCGGTCCAGGCGTCCTCGGCGGCGAGCGCCTCCTGCCCGGCCGCGGCCAGTCCGGCCCCGGCGTCCGCGAAGACCTCGGCGACCAGCGCCTCGCGGGTCGGGAAGTTCCGGTAGAGGGTGGCGTTGCCGACGCCGGCCTCCTTGGCGATCTGGTCCAGCGGAACGTCGAGGCCGTGCCGGGAGAACATCTCCCGGGCGGCGGCCAGCAGCAGGTCCCGGTTGCGCTGCGCGTCGCGCCGGAGTCGTCCCGGGGGGTTCGCGCTGCTCTGTGCCATGCGCAGACCCTAGCAACCGCGCCGCCGCAGGGGGCCGTCGGCTCGACGACCGGGCCGA
The DNA here is from genome assembly GCF_001188955.3 of Kitasatospora aureofaciens. Taxonomy (GTDB): domain Bacteria; phylum Actinomycetota; class Actinomycetes; order Streptomycetales; family Streptomycetaceae; genus Kitasatospora; species Kitasatospora aureofaciens. The sequence continues at coordinate 132,234 of NZ_JPRF03000014.1, forward strand.
CAACTACCCTACGGGCAATGATCAGGAGCGGTCCGGAGCGGCCGCGGGGGTACGGGGGCGGCATGGCCACGGTGACGGAGTTGCGGTACTACCCGGTGAAGGGCTGTGCCGGAGTGCGGGTCGAGCAGGCGGAGTTGACCCCGGCCGGGCTGGCCCACGACCGGGCCTTCATGGTGGTGGACGAGCGGGGCGTGTTCCGTTCCCAGCGGCGCGACGCACTGCTGGCCACCGTCCGTCCGACGGTGGAGCCGGGCGAGCGGCTGGCCCTCGCCGCCCCCGGGGTGGAACCGGTGGCGTTTTCCGTGGACACCGTGGGCCCGCGCCGCAAGGTGGAGTTGTTCGGCGCACCCTTCCTCGCCGTCGACCAGGGCGACGAGGCGGCTGACTGGCTCTCCCGGGTGCTGGGCGTTCCCAGCCGGCTGGTCCGGGTGCCGCCGGAGCACGACCGGGTGACCGACGGGCTGAACCCGGGGACGTCCGGCTTCGCCGACAGCAGCGCGGTGCACCTGCTGTCCCGTTCCAGCCTGGACGACTTCAACGAGCGCACCGGCGGAGCGCCGCTGCCCGTGGAGCGGTTCCGCCCCAACCTGGTGGTGGACGGCTGGCCGGAGCCGCACACCGAGGACCTGCTGCGCCGGTTCACCGTCGGCGGCGCCGAGTTGGGCTACACGAAGCTGGCGATCCGGTGCTCGGTGACGCTGGTGGACCAGTCCACCGGCGCCAAGGCGGGCCCGGAGCCGCTGCGCACCCTGGCACGCTACCGCCGGGCGGCGGCCGGCGGGGTCGCGTTCGGCAGCAAGTTCTCGGTGCTGCGCCCGGGCACGCTGCGGGTCGGGGACGAGCTGACGGTGAGCGACTGGGGGTCGTCCGAGCTGTAGCCCGCCTTCGACGAACCGCGTGCCGCGTCCGTGGCCCCGGCGGGGACGCCCGCCGGGGCCACGGACCTGCCGGCGGACGTCAGCAGGTCTGGTCGATCAGGGAGAACGTGGCGTAGTGGTCGCCGGTGTAGTAGTCCTCCTGGGTGGCCTCACCGGTGATGATCCGGCGGGTACCGCGAGTCCGGGCGCCCGGGGTGATGACGGTGTACTCGTGGTAGTACCCGTACGACTGGGTGGGCAGGACGCTCTCTCTGTTCTGGAACACCACGCCGTCCTGCGAGTACGGGAACGGACCGTCCGAGGCGATCAGGTTAAGGGTGTCGGTGGCCTCCGGCGGAAGCGCGGACAGGCACACCGTGCCGCTCACGTCGGCGTGCGCCTCGGTGGCGACGGCGACAGGAGCGAGGGTCATCAGGGCGACGGCGGTGATGGCGGCAGCGCGGGTCTTCCACGCGCGTAGAGTGCGGGTCATGCCCCCAGTGTGTCGAGCCACCGACAACCTCGAAAGGCTTTCGAACACTTTTTACCGGCGGGTAACTCTCGCTTTCCATAAGCGACTTGAGCTGTACGTCGACCTCCGGTGACACACCGTCGGGGCCGCCCACGAACCGCCCGTCCCGCCCTTGGGTCGACCGCCGTCGAACTACTGCAGGCCCCGCTGTCGGGCTGCTCACACCTTCACAGCACTCCCACAACGGCCCGCCCGCGCCGCATAGAGTGACGGACCGGGTCGGACCGGAACGATCTCTGACGGGGTGGACATGGATACGGGCAGCAGCACGGGTTCGGGCACGGCTTCGGGTTCGGGTTCGGGTTCGGCCGTCGGCAGGGCCACAGGCGCGGGTTCGGCCGTCGGCAGGGGCACGGCGCTGACCGCCCACCAGCTGATCGGACTGCTGGTCGACCCGGGCGGCTTCCACAGCTGGGACGAGCCACTCACCGCGCCGCCGTCCGGGTCGGCACCCACGCCCGCACCGCCCAGCACGTCGCTTTCCGCGCTGTCCGCCTCGGCGCCCACCGATCCCGGCTACCGCGCCTCGCTCGACCGGGCCCGCGACCGCACCGGTCTGGACGAGGCCGTGCTCACCGGCCTCGGTCTGGTCGACGGACGACCGGTCGCCCTGGTCGCCTCCGAATTCGGTTTCCTCGGCGGCTCCATCGGCGTCGCCACCGCCGAACGGATCACCCGGGCCGTCGAGCGCGCCACCGCCGAGCGGCTCCCGCTGCTCGCCCTGCCGGTCTCCGGCGGCACCAGGATGCAGGAGGGCTCGGCGGCCTTCCTCTGCATGCTCCGCATCACCGCCGCCGTCCAGGCCCACCGCGCGGCCGGCCTCCCCTACCTCACCTATCTGCGCAACCCGACCATGGGCGGGGTCTTCGCCTCCTGGGGCACCCTCGGCCAGCTGGTCTTCGCCGAGCCGGGCGCCCGGCTCGGCTTCCTCGGCCCGCGGGTCTACGAGGAGCTGCGCGGCGTGGAGCTGCCGGCCGACGTCCAGCTGGCCGAGACGCTCGCCGGGCACGGGCTGGTGGACGCCGTGGTACCGCCGCAGGAGCTGCGCGAACTGCTCCGCCGCACGCTCTCCGTCCTCGGCACGGCGCCTCCCCCTCACAGGGGTACGGCCGGGTCCGCACCCAGCGGTCCCGCTCGGTCCGACCACCCCGTCGAGCAGCCCGCCCCGCACCCCGACGCCTGGGACTCCGTCCGCCGCACCCGCCGTCCCGACCGCCCCGGCACCCGCGAGCTGCTGCGCCGCACCGCCGAGGAGCTGGTGCTGCTGGACGCGCCCGGCGGCCGCGCCGGCGCACTGGTCCGGGCGCTCGCCGTACTCGGCGGCCGGCCCGTCCTGGTCGTCGGCCAGCAGCGGCAGACCCCGGAGCACGAGCGCCCCTTCACCGCCGCCGACCTGCGGGCCGTCCGGCACACGGCGCGCCTGGCCGAGCAGCTGCGCCTACCGCTGGTCACCGTGGTGGACACGGCCGGGGCCGAACTGTCCGCGCAGGCCGAGCTGGACGGGATCGCCGTGGAGATCGCGCACTGTCTTACCACCCTGCTCGCACTGCGCACGCCCGTCCTCGCCGTCCTGCTCGGTCAGGGGTCCGGCGGCGGCGCACTGGCACTGCTCCCCGCCGACCGGGTGCTCGCCGCCGGCCACGCCTGGCTGGCGCCGCTGCCGCCGGAGGGCGCCTCGGCGATCGTGCACCGGGACGGCGCGCACGCCGCCGAGCTGGCCCGGGCCCAGGGCATCGGCGCCCACGACCTGGCGCGGGTCGGGCTCGTGGACGAGGTCATCCCGGAGCTGCCGGACGCCGCCGAGGAGCCGGAGTCCTTCTGCGCGCGCCTGGGAGCGGCGCTCAACGCGGCGCTCGCCGAGCTGTCGGTCACCGGCGAGGCGGACCGGCTCGCCGCCCGGGCGCTCCGGCACCGGCGCCTCGGCGACCGTCGGTGACCGCGGGTGAGCCGGGACGGTCGGGGCGTGACCGGATTCTGTGGTGCCGGACACAGATCGTCAGTACCCAAAGTACTGTGAGCGGTTCGTCTGGTCACCGCCCCCGCCCCCAAGCGGTGAGTGCGCTCACAGCGGATTCACGGCTACGACGGATGGTAGTGATGGGCGCACAGCGGTTTCCGCACCCGCCACATTCCCTGCCCACGGCGTCCTGACCGACGTTCGCCCAGGTCAGGGACTGTACCAGCGACGGCAGCCGGCACCCCTTCGAATCCATGGCGACCGCCGTGCGTACGACCGTGCGTCGTACCAAGGGGGTCTTGGCGGGGGCCGATCCGGTCTGGCAACAATGGCTCTCGTCGTCAGCCGCACCGGCTCCTGTCCCGCCGGTGAACGGCTTGCCGCCGAGTCGCGCTCCACAACCGCAACGGCCCCTGTCCGGCCCGTGGTCCTGGGCGGGGCGCGACTCGGCCCAACCCGATTGAGGTCCTGCCCTACATGCCCGCTTTCAAGCTCCGTATGCGCACTTCCGCCGCGATCCTCGCCGGCGCCGCTGGTCTGACCGCCCTGGGCGCGGGTGTGCTGCCCGCCACCGCCAACGCCGCCACCGCCTCCCCGAAGGCCATCGCCGCCCGGATCGTCCCGGCGAACCAGCTGGCCTCGTTCAGCCAGATCATCTCCCACGAGTCCGGCTGGAACGTGACCGCGACCAACCCGAGCTCGGGCTCCTACGGACTGGGCCAGGCGCTGCCGGCCTCCAAGATGGCCTCCGCCGGCGCGGACTGGAAGACCAACCCGGCCACCCAGATCAAGTGGGCGCTGGACTACATGAACACCCGCTACGGCAGCCCGAACGCCGCCTGGGCCTTCTGGCAGACCCACCACTGGTACTGAGCCGACCGACCACCGGCCTAACCGGCTTCCACCCGTCTCCTGACCATTTCCCCCCTCACCCCGGGGGTCGGACAGGGACCACCGGGGTGACCCGACAGGGCCCGGGCCCGCGCGAACCGCGTGGCCCGGGCCCTGTCGCACTTGCCGCGACGTCCGCCGCCCGCCATCCGCTCTCCCCCGTCCCCCGTCGGCTGTCCCCCGTCAGCTGTCCGCTGTCCGCTCTACGGTTCAGAGCTCACCGGTGAGCCCCAGCAGCTCCCGCATCCGCGCGTACTTGGCCGTCAGCCGCTCCGCGGTCGCCCGGTCCAGCGCGGCCAGCCGGGACGGGTCGGAGTTGTGTGCGAGGTCGGCGCGCTTGACCAGCAGCGCGCCGGGCGTGGCCAGGATGCGCGCGGTGTACGCCTCGACCGGCTCCTCGGGCCGCCGGGTGAGCGCGTCCACGATCGCCTTGGTCGCCTCCGGCAGCGCGGCCCCCGCCAGCCACTCCCGGCTCAGCCGCCCGTCCTCGACGGTGTCGTGCAGCCAGCCCGCCGCGATCTGCGCCTCACTGCCGCCGCGGGCCGCCGTCCCCTCGGCGACCGCGGCGATGTGCTCGCCGTACGGATGGCCGTTCTTGTCCACCTGCCCCTCGTGGGCACGGCGCGCGATGGTCTCCACCTCGGACAGGCTCAGGTACTGGTCCTCCACCGGCTCATCGTAAGCCCGTCCGCCGGGCGGCTCTCCGGCACGTCCCGGCGGGCTCCGGTTCCCGTCCTCGTCAGTGGCCCCTTGACCGGCCCGTTGATCAACTCGTCGAAGGCCACTGATTTACTCCTCCGGGGGTTCTCGGCGGTCCCGGTGGTCCTGCGCCCTCGGGCGGGCGACACCCGCCGCACCCGGCAGACCCGTACGAGCGATCCGAGGAACCATGCCCGCCCTCCATCCGCTGCTGTCCGCCTTCGCCCCGATCTGGGCCCTCACCGCAGTCGGCTACCTCGTCGCCCGTGCCGGGCTGATCGGGCCGCAGGCGGAGATGGTGCTGACCCGCTACGTCTTCCACGTCGCGATGCCGGCCGCCCTCTTCCTGATGATCGCCCGCACCCCGCTGGGCCACTTCGCCAACCCGTCGATGCTCGCGTTCGTGGCCGGCGCCGCCGTCGCGACCGGCCTCGGGCTGCTCGCCGGGCGCGTGCTCTTCCGGCGCGAACGCGGCGAACTGGCGATCGGTGCGATGGCCGCCGGTTACGTCAACTCCGCCAACCTCGGCATCCCGGTGACCATGCAGGTCGTCGGCGACGCCTCCTTCGTCGGACCGGTGATCCTCTTCCAGATCCTGCTGGTCACCCCGGCCGTCCTGGCCGTCCTGGACAGCGGCGCGGCCGGCCGACGGGCCCTGCTCACCCTGCCGCTGCGCAACCCGGTCCTGCTCGCCACCGCGCTCGGCGCCCTCGCCTCCGCGACCGGGCTGCACCTTCCCGCCGAGCTCCACCACTCCGCCGAACTGCTCGGCGGCGCCGGAGTGCCGACCGCCCTGGTCGCCCTCGGCATGTCGTTGCACAACCGGCCGCCGGCCGACGGCCTCTCCCGCCGCGTCGAGGTCGGGCTGACCGTCGCGATCAAGACCCTGGTCCAGCCGCTGGTCACCCTGCTCGTGGCCGGCCCGGTGCTCCACCTTCCCGCCCACCAGCTGCTCACCGTGGTGCTCTTCTCCGCCCTGCCGACGGCGCAGAACATCTACACCTACGCCCGCGAGTACGGGCAGGGCACCGACCTCGCCCGGGACACGGTGCTCTGGTCGACGCTGGTGTCGATGGTGACCCTGTCCGTGATCGCCTGGACCCTCGGACCCGCGTGACCTCCTCCCTCCTGCGCCCCGCCTTCCCGACTGCTCACTCCCGCCGGGCGGCGGCCACCACGGAGGTCATCGCCTCCAGAAAGCGGCGGGCCGTCGCCAGCTCGGCCGCGTCGAACCGGTCCATCGCCGCGACCAGGTCCCCGATCAGCCCGCCGAAGAAGCCCTGACCCAGCTCCATCGCCCGCTCCTCCACCATCAGCCGGATCCTGCGCCGGTCCTCCGGATCGCGCTCGCGGCGGATCAGCCCGAGCCGCTCCAACCGGTCCACCAGGCCGGTGGTGCCCGCCGAGTTCAGCCGCAGCGCCTCCCCGAGCCGGCCCGGGGTGACCACCTCCCCGGCCCGGGCGGCGTCCAGCAGGTGGATCAGCGCCCGCAGGTCGGTCGGATGCAGACCACTGCGAGCCGCGAACTCAGCCCCGAACAGGTCGAGTTCGACCGTCAGACCGCGCAGCAGGTGTACCAGCCGCATCGGCTCCCCAACCTCGGACACCCTCTCGTCCTTCCTCGGGCACGTACGTGCCATTATTCTCTCGTTCAGCGAGATACTTGTTCAACGAGTGATTCAGCGACTGATCCAGCAGCTGATCGCGTGCGTCACCCGCACGTGATCACACCACGCCGCGGAGGCCCATCATGTCCGCCCGCACCGCCCCGTCCCACCCGGCGCGCCTCGCGCCCTTCCTCGCCGCGTACGACGCACTCCTCGCCCGCTGGCCCGTACCGGTCGAGCCGCTCACCGTCCGAACCGCCCACGGCACCACCCGGATCAACGCCTGCGGCCCCGCCGACGGCCACCCCCTCGTCCTGCTCCACGGCGGCGGCGCCACCTCCGCCATGTGGTACGCCAACGCCGGTGCCCTGGCCGAGGCGGGCCACCGCGTCCTCGCCGTCGACCTGATCGGCGACCCCGGGCGCAGCGTCCACGACGGCACCCCACTCGGCGACGTCCCCGGCCTGCTCGGCTGGCTCGACGCCGTGCTCGACCAACTGGGCATTCCCGCCGCCCACTTCTGCGGCCACTCGTACGGCGGCTGGATCGCCCTCGAGTACACCCTGCACACCCCCACCCGGGTCAGCAGCCTCACCCTGCTCGACCCCACCCAGTGCTTCGCCGGCTACCGCCCCGGCTACCTCCTGCGCGCCCTGCCCCTCTTCCTCCCCGGCCGCACCCCGCCCCGCGCCCGCAACTTCCTGGACTGGGAAGCCGCCCCCGGCTCCCACACCGACACCGACTGGCGCGAGCTCTACGCCCTCGGCTACGCCGACTTCCCCGCCTCCCCCGTCATCACCGGCCCCCGCCCCACCCCCACCCGGCTCCGCACCCTCACCGCCCCCCTCCTCGCCCTCTACGCCGAACACTCCCGCGCCCACGACCCCCACCGCACCGCCGCCGCCACCCGCCACACCCTCCCCCACGCCACCGTCACCACCATCCCGGGCGCCTCCCACCACACCCTCCCCATGGCCGCCGCCCCGGAGGTCAACCACCACCTCCTCAACTTCCTCCCCCCACCTCACCCCTGACCCCGGGCTCCACCAGGGCCCCGTCACCGGCCGAACTCACGCTCACCGCCACCCCGGGGCCGGCTCCTCCTCCCACCACCTCCCCACAACCACCCCGCACAGCCCCCGCCACCAAGGCCCCCAACCGCAGCTGCCGCAACCCACCGCACAGAAGGTCGACCCCACCGACTTCCTACGCAAAGCCCCCCTGAAAGCGCTGCCCACAACCGGCCCACGACCGCCACGCCCAAGGCCACCCGGCAACCCCCCCGCCACCCAGACCCGCGCCACTGCGCAGGAAGTCGACCCCGCGGCTCTGCCGGAGAGTGTCGTGAACACGTGGACTCCCCGGCGCTGCGCGATCTGGCCGGGCGGTCCCGGGTTGACCGTGCCCACGAGGTCTTCCGCGAGGCGCTGTACGAGATCGGCACCGCTCTGCCCGACGGGCACACCGCCGACCTCTGTTTGCTCCACCACCTGGCGGGCCGACTGGCGGCCGGGGAGGTCACGGCCGGTGAGGTGGTGGGCGAGGCCTGGTACCGCTGTCTGTCGGGGGGACACCGAGGCCGAGCGTCAGTTCATCGACACCATCGGCCCCGAATACTGGGTCGAGACCCTCGCGTCCGGGCCGCCCGAGGGGTACCAGGCCTGGCAGGACTCGGTGGGCGCGGCGGCCGAGCTACTGTGCCGGGCCGAGGCGCCGAGCTGGTAGCCCACGGACCGTCGCGCCGCGCGGAGGACGGATACCGAAGGCGCCCCCAAGTCGTTGCCTCAGACAGCCGCCCGCCCCCAAGGACACCCGTCCAGCGGCACCCTCCCGGAGGGCATCCGCTTCCGGACGGCGATCGACGACCGACCGGCCGGCCAACCCGTCCCGCTCGGGCGGGTCGGCCGTATCGGTCGTGGGTGCCGTTCGACGCGCCGAGTTCGTCGGCCGATGGTCAGTAGATCAGATAGCCCGGGCGGTGCCCCTCGTCCTCGATCTCTCCGGTGGCCTGTGCCCGCAGCTTGCGGGACAGTTCCTCCAGGGCTCGGGAGGCCGCGACCTCCTCGCCGATCCTGGCGAGCGGACGGTCATCCGCGCTCTTCTCGGCCTCGCCGTGCGCGCTCAGGCCCGGCGCCCTCGCGCCCGTCAACCTGGCGTCGCACGTCGTGTGCACGCCGTCCTCGTCGAAGCTCAGTTCCACGTCCCATTGGTTGTGCATGCCACACCTCCTGGCGCCGGCCCCCGCCACGCCGGTCCGGGCCGGCCAGGACGGTGGGTCCGTGGCGGCCGCTGACACCAGCGTGCGCCGCCCCACCGGTGGCGGCAAGCGCGGCGGTTGCCGCCACGGACCGGCCTGGTACTGTCGCGTCCGGTCGGCCCGGCCGCCGCCCCGGCGGTACGCTGACGGAAGCGCGCCGCGACCGCCGTCCCTCCCCCGGCCCCGCCTACGCGGCGCGGGGTAGCGACAACCTGGTGGTCCCTCCGTGGCGGTCTTCCTCCTCGCTCTGAGCGCGGCCTGCTGTCTGGGACTCGGCTTCGTCCTCCAGCAGCACGCGGCGCAACGCGCCCCGCGTGCCGACATGCTGCGCTGGCGCCTGCTGCTGGACCTGGTGCGGATGCCCGAGTGGCTGCTCGGCACCGGGTTCATGGTCGGCGGTCTGCTCCTCTCCGCGCTCGCTCTCCACCAGGGCGAGGTGTCGCTGGTCGAGCCGCTGCTCGCGACCAACCTGCTCTTCGCCATGGCTCTCTCCCGGGTGCTGACCCGTCAGACCCTCGGCCGCTCCGGCTGGGCCGGGGTACTGCTGCTGGGTCTGGGGGTGACGGCGTTCATCGTGGCCGGGCAGCCGACCGGGGGCGGTCCACCCGCCGGGGAGCTGCGCCACTGGCTGGTGGTCGGCACAGTGGTCGGGCTGACCCTGCTGCTGGTGACGCTGGCCCGTCGACTGCCGTTGTTCGAGGAGGCCACCCTGCTGGCCCTCGCCGCCGGACTGCTCTACGGCCTCCAGGACGCACTGACCCGCACCACCACCCAGCGCCTCGACCACAGCGGACTCGCGGTGGTGCTGCGCAGCTGGCAGCCGTACGCGGTCGTGGTGGCGGGCGTGGTCGGACTGCTGCTGGTGCAGAGCGCCTTCGAGGCCGCACCGCTGCGGATGTCGCTGCCCGCCCTGACCGCCGCCCAGCCGCTGTCCGGGATCGCCTGCGCGGTCGGCTTCCTCGGCGACCGGCTGCGGGTCACGCCGGGCGCGCTGGCCTGGGAGGCCGCGGGACTGGTGGCGATCGTGATCGGGGTGATCGTGATCGGCCGACATCCGGCGATGCCCGGAAGCGTCCGGGAGACCCTGGAGAACATCGGGGCACCGCCGGGGAACGAGTCGGCCGGCGGTGATGTCGGTCCGGACCAGGGCGGCGGTGGCAGCAAGCGCACCGCCGGCAGCGACGGTAATGACGACGGTGATGACCACGGCAGCGACGCTGACCCCTACGACGGCACCGGCACGAGCACGAGCACCAGCACCAGCACCAGCACCAGCACCAGCACCAGCACCAGCGCTGACGCGAACGGGAAGGGCGAGTAGGCGGATCGATGTGCTGGAGCGCCCAGGCGGACGCCGTGGTCGGCGGGGCGGTCGCGGGCGTCGGCGTGGCCTGTCTGGTGCGCGCCCGGCGGTCGGGGCCACCGCAGCGCCTGCTGCTCGCCGCGCTCCCGCTGGTGCTGGGCGTGCACCAGCTGATCGAGGCGCTGGTCTGGCTCGGTACCGACGGTGAGCTGCCGTCGGCTCTCGCCGGGGCGGCCCGCACCGCCTAGGCGGCGATCGCCCTACCCTGCTGCCCGCCCTGGTGCCCACCGGGGTTGTGGTGCGCGACCCAGGGGCCCAGGCATCCGGCCGCGCCGAACCGGCGCCGCGTGCTCGCCCTGCTCACCCTGCTCACCCTGCTCACCCTGCTGGGCGCAGCGGTCTCGATCCCCCTCGCGGCCGCCGTCGCCCCTACCCGGTGACGGCCTGCTGGCAAGGTCACACCCTCGGTTACGCCATCGGCATCCGCATGCGGCCCTCCTGCTCGCCGGCTACCTCCTCACCACGGTCGGCTCCTTCCTCGTCAGCGGCGACCGTCTGCTCCGCCGCCTCGGCCTGCTCACCGGAGCGGGTGCCGTCCTCTGCGCCCTGCTCTGGCGATCGCGTTCGTCTCCACCTGGTGCGCCCTCGCCGCCTTGGCCAGCCTCCTACTCCTCCACTGGGCGGGACACCCGCCCGCGAACCGTTGATGAAGGGTGGGCTTTCGCCCTGCCCCAGCCCGTCCGTCGTTCGATGCCCGCCCCCTACGGCCGTGCCGCTTCCAGCGCGTCCTCCGCGCCGTCCGTCACCTGCTCACCGGCCTCGGCACGCCCGTGCCCGCGCTGGCGGTCCATCTCCCGCCACTCCGGCCGCAGTCCGGTCAGCGTGGTGGTGGCGAAGTACAGGACCCCGGCCGTGAGCAGGCTGGGTATCAGGCCCACCAGAGCGACCGCCGCGCCCGCGAGGAGGCCCCCGAGAGGGATGCCGGCCCAGGCCAGGGAGTCGCTGAGGGCGTGGACGCGGCCGAGCAGGTGGCGGGGCACCCGTTCGAAGAGGACCGCGCCGAGGATCGGGTTGAGGAATCCGGACCCGAAGCCACCCACGGCGAAGACCGCGACCACCGCCCACATCGGCGCGTCCAACGCGAGCACCAGGTAGCGAGGCGCCCCGGCGAGCAGGAAGCCGACGAAGAAGACCGTACGCCGGGGCAGCCGGTGGGCGAGCGTGGCCGCGATCAGGCTGCCGGCCACCGCGGTGACGCCCAGGACACTGCCGATCAGCCCGATACCAGCCGGGCCGTTGCCGGACTCCCGGGCCCAGACCGGGAGCAGGACGGTCGAGAACCCGGCGTCGAGCAGGTTGGTGATGCCGACCATGATGGTGACGGTGAGCAGCAGCGGTTCCGTCCGCAGGAAGCCGAAGCCCTCCCGGAACATCCGCCAGTAGCCGCCGTCGCGCTGGTCCGGCTCGACGGGGACCGTGCTTGAAGCCGCCTCCGGGACGGCCGAGCGCCCCATGCCGGGTGGCAGCGCCAGGGCGATGATCAGCGATCCGAGCGCGAAGGTGCCCGCGTTGACCGCCAGCCCGGCCAGCGGCCCCACCAACGCGACCAGCCCGCCACCGACCGCCGGCCCGATCGTGGAGGCCAGCCGCTCGGTGACGCCGGACAGCCCGGTGGCCCGCTCCATCGGCACCCGGGCGCGGTCGGCCGCCTCCGGGACCATGACCGACTTGGCCAAGTCCCCCGGCCCGCGCATCGCACCGATCACCGCGACCATCACCAGCAGCGTCCAGAACGGCAGCAGTCCCTGGGCGTGCAGCAGCGGAACGAGCCCGGCCGCGACGGCGCTCGCGGCGTCCGTCGTCCAGGACACCACGCGCGGCCCGAGCCGGTCGACCAACGGCCCGGTCAGCGCCTTGACCAGGACGTACGGCGTCATCTCGGCGAAGGCGACCAGGCCGGTCAGGGTGGCGCTGCCGGTGGTGGCCAGGACGAACCAGGGCAGGGCGATGGCGGAGACCCGTGTCCCGGTCAGGGAGACCGCCGTGGCTGCGAGCACCCCGACCAGCGGCCGCAGGCTGCGCACCGGCGGAGCGGCGACGGTGGTCATTCGGCACTCCCCTCGGCGGGTGCGGACGGCCCCTGGGCATCGGGAAGCACGTGGACCACCACGGAGACCTGCTCGCTGCCCTCCGGCACCGGCCCCTCGGCGCCGACCCGCCGGTAGCGCCGGAGGACCGCGGACAACTCAGCGGTGAGCTGCTCGGCCTCGCCCGGCGTGATCTGCAGCAGCATGTCGCTGAAGTCGACCGCCTTGCGCCACTCCCTGGGCATCGTCTCGAAGGAGTCGAGCACGCGCTGCCCGGTCAGGGTGTGGCCGGCCAACACGGCGCGCAGGAAGCCGACGGCCGTCTCGGGCTCCTCGTCCGCCATGTCCTCCCCCGTCCAGACCGTCATCCGGTGTGCCGAACGCCACCACCGCTCCCGGGCGTTGCCGCGCTCCGCGTCCTCCTCCACGAAGCCCGCGGCGGCGAGCTGGCGCAGGTGATAGCTGGTGGCTCCGGAGTTGAGCCCGAGCTGCTCGGCGAGCCTGGTCGCCGTGGACGGGCCGTGCTTGCGCAGCAGCCCGACCAGTCGCATCCGCACGGGGTGGGCCATCGCCTTCATGCCCTTGGCAGTGAGGACGACGTGCGGGTCGTCACTGTGCATCCAGCCGCGGTCTTCGGTCATAGCAGGAGACTAGGACCACAAAGATCTGTTTGCAAAGCCCTTTTTGCGAAGGATCCTTTGCGCTCGTCGAGCGCGCCATTGCGCCCCGCGAGCGGGCCACGGCCGGTCTACCGACCGGCTCGCGCCCGGCGTCCCCGCCGGTCGACGGGCCACCCACCCGCCGCTCGGCGGGGGCCGGGGCCGGGTACGGGTCCCGGAGCCGGATTGTCACCCGGGCGGAGGAGGAGCAGGCTGGCAGCAGGGCCAGGGAAGCGGCCCGCCCCGGTCGGCCGCGGACTCTACGACGGCCGCCGGTCAGGCACGAGGGGCAGGGCAATGGCACGCGGGAAGCTCTGGGGCTACGTCGCTTCGGGGGCTCGGGCGCTCGGTGCGTTCGGCGGCGCGGGCGGCGCGGGCGGCGCCGAACGCAAGGGCGCTGCGGGCACACCGGGGGGCCTCGGCCCGTACCCGCCGGTCGCGATGGCCGGCCCCCGGACGCTGTCCAGGACGGAACTCGACCAGTTGCGCTGGACCGGCCGCCAGGCCGGGTGCGAGCCGCAGGCGCGGCACGTCCAGGTCGCCGAGGTGGTGCGCCGGGTGCTGCGCGGCGGCGGGCGGGCGGCGGCCGTCACGGTCCGGCTGGCGCCCGGGCTGCCGGTGGTGGCCGGGGACGCCCGCCGGATGGAGGCCGCGGTGGCCGGGCTGGTCGACCATGCGATCCGGCGCAGCCCTCTGGGCGGCCGGGTGCTGGTCCGGGCGGACATCAGGCGCACCGGACCGACGGCGCCCCGGACCGGGGTCGGACGGGGCACGACCGCGCACCGCCGGGAACGAGTGGAGATACGGATATCCGACCGCGGCACGTACGAGCCGCCCGAGGCCCGCGAGTGGCTGCTCACAGGCGTGCGGCCTTCCGAGCCGGTCGGCCCGGCGCTGCACAGCCTGGTGCTGGCGGCGGGCGGGCGACTCGTGGTCGAGCCGACACCCGGCGGCGGCCTGACCGTCGTGCTCCTGCTGACGGTCGCCTACGACTGACCGGCCGGCCCACACCGCCGCTCCCCGCCCGCCCCGCCGATCCGCCCGCGCCACCGGTCGGCGTGCCCCACCGATCGACCCGCGTCACCGATCGGCCCGCGCCGCGCGGCGAACGTCGGCCGCCGAACCTAGACTTGCCCCATGCCCCGGCTCAACGACCAGGTCGGAGAACTGCTCCAGGAGTACGCCGACCTGATCAACATCACCGGTGGGGACGCCTTCCGGGCCCGCGCCTACGAGAAGGCCGCCCGAGCCGTCGGCGGCCACCCCGAGGACCTGGCCGATCTGGACGTCAAGGGACTGCAGCAGATCCCCGGCGTCGGCAAGTCCACCGCCGAGAAGATCGCCGAGTACCTCGCGACCGGCAGGATCCCGGCGCTCGAGTCCCTGCGTGCCAAGATCCCGTCCGGCGTCCGGGAGATGATGGCCGTCCCCAGCGTCGGCCCGAAGCGTGCCCTCGCCCTCTACCGGGACCTCGGCATCGCCTCCGTGGAGGAGCTCGCCGAGGCGATCCGCGCCGACAGGCTGGCCGGCGTGGCCGGCTTCGGCGAGCGCAGCGGCGAGAAGATCCTGCACGGCATCGAGCTGATGCGGCAGTCCGGCGGACGGACCCTGCTCGACACCGCCACCGAGCTGGCCGAGCAGTTGGTCGAGGCGCTCTCCGCCGTCCCCGGCTGCACCCGCTGCGCGTACGCGGGTTCGCTGCGCCGGATGCGCGAGACGGTGGGCGACATCGACGTGCTGGCGACCGCCGCCGACTCCGCTCCGCTGATGGCCGCACTCACCGAACTCCCGTACGTGGCCGAGGTGATCGGCAGCGGACCGACCAAGACCTCGGTCCTCACCACCCAGGGGATCCAGGTGGACCTGAGGGTCGTGCCCGAGGAGGACTGGGGCGCCGCTCTGGTCTACTTCACCGGCTCGAAGGCGCACAACATCAAGCTGCGCACGATGGCGGTGCGGGCCGGGCTGAAGCTCTCCGAGTACGGCCTGTTCGAGGTCGACGGCGACGCCCGGAAGGGTGCCAAGGGAGCACAGGGCGCCAAGACGGAAGGCACCAAGGGAGCACAGGGCGCGAAGGGGGCACAGGGCGCCAGGACAGAAGGCACCAAGGTGGTCTCCGCGACCGAGGACGAGGTGTACGCGGCCCTCGGCCTGCCCTGGATCCCGCCGACGCTGCGCGAGGACCGCGGCGAGATCGAGGCCGCGCTGAACGGTGAACTCCCTGACCTCATCGAGGAGTCGGACCTGCGCGGCGATCTGCACACCCACACCGACCTGACCGACGGCCTGGCCACCCTCACCGAGATGATCGACACGGCCGCGGCCCGCGGCTACTCCTACTACGCCGTCACCGACCACGCGCCGGACCTGGTGATGCAGCGGATGACGAACGAGAAGATGCTCGCCCAGCGCGAGGAACTGCGCCGACTCGCCGACCGCCACAAGAAGTTGCGCCTGCTGCACGGCACCGAGCTGAACATCGGCCCGGACGGCGGCGTGGACTGGCCACCCGAGTTCCTGGCCGGCTTCGACGTCTGCGTGGCCTCCGTGCACTCGCACTTCAACCTCGACCGCGCCGCCCAGACCCGCCGGTTGATCCGCGCCTGCGAGAACCCGTACGTCCACATCATCGGCCACCTCACCACCCGGCGGATCGGCCGGCGCGGACCGATCGACGTCGACCTGGACGCGGTGTTCGAGGCCGCCGCGCGCACCGGAACCGCGATCGAGATCAACAGCTCCCCGCAGCGCCTCGACCTGCGCGACGAGGACGTCCTGCGGGCCAAGCGGCACGGCGTGCGCTTCTCGATCGACAGCGACGCGCACGCCACCGGCCACCTCGCCTACCCGCGCTTCGGCATCGGTACGGCGCAGCGCGGCTGGCTCACCACCGAGGACGTGATCAACGCCTGGACCTGGCAGAAGCTGAAGCGCTTCCTCCACAAGGACGCACTACAGAAGTAGTACTACCGACGTAGTGCTCCCCTGGCCGGCCGGAACCGCACCGCCGACGTCTCCTAGCACCCGCCCCCGCACCCGCCCCCGCCGCCGCCGAGCGAGGCCCCCGGCGAGCCCAGGACCCGGGCCGCGCTGCGGTGCCCGAGCCCGGCCGCCAGCCGCAGGTCCCCGTTCCTCAGGAACCCGGCCAGGAAGCCCGCCGCGAAGGCGTCCCCGGCCCCGGTGAGGTCACGTACCTCGGCGACGGGTGGCACCGGCACGGTGAACAGGTCCTCGCCCGGCACGTCGACCGTCGTCGGCTCCGCCCCCGACTTGGTGACCACCGTGGTGGCGCCCAGTCGGGCGCGCTCCGGCCCGGGCAGGCCGTCCACCAGCAGGCCGAGGAAGGCCGACTCCGAGCGGTTGGCGAACACGAAGGTCGGCGCCAACCCGACCAGCAGGGCGAGGAACCGCTCCCGTCCGAACTGCTCCAGCATCCCGGTGGAGGAGGCGTCCACCGACGTGGTGCCGCCCGCCTGCCGGACCCGGGCGAGCGCGTCGACCGCCGTCCGTCCGACCGGCTCGCCGTCGAAGGAGTAGGCGGGCACGTGCAGGTGGGTCAGGCCGGCCAGCCACTCGTCCGGGGCGCGTTCCAGCAGCTTGGCCGCACCGCGGTCGGGCAGCATGGTGCGCTCGCCGTCCGGGTCGATCAGCACCACGATGCTGCCGGTCCGGCCGTGCCGCTGCACCCGTACGTCCACGCCGTGGCCGCCGAGTTCGGCGACGACGCCGTCCCCGACCGGGTCCGCGCCGACGCAGCCGAGGAAGCGGACCGGGTACTGCCCGGCGGCGAAGCAGGCGACGTTGGCCGCGCTGCCACCGCGCCGGCGGAACACCCGGGCCCCGGAGTCGGTGCCGTGGCGCAGCGGGCCGTCGGCCCAGACCACGATGTCCTCCACGAGGTCGCCGAGCACCCCGAGCACGGGTCAGGCCCCGGTGGACGCGGGAGCGGACCCACCGGCCCGGGCGGCCAGGGCGACGGCGATCTCGCCACCGAGGCGGACGTTGCCGCGGTAGACCTCGACGTTGACCTCCAGGCTGCGGCCGCCGGTGTCACGCTGGATGTGGTCGAGCAGGAACGGAGTGGAGGCGTTGCCGGTGATGCCCCGGCGCTCGGCCTCGGCCCGGGCCCGGGCCAGGATGCCGTCCAGCTCCTCCGGCGGCAGTTGCTTGGCGGGGTCGACCGGGTTGGCGACCAGGACGGCCTGCGGCAGGTCGAGCCGGTCACGGGCGTCGATGACGGCGGCGGCCTCCTCGGGCGACCGGACGGCGAAGTTGATCTCGTGGCCGGAGTCGGTGACGTAGAAGCCGGGGTACTTGGTGGTGCGGTAGCCGATGACCGGGATGTTGAGGGTCTCGAAGCGCTCCAGGGTGGCCCGGATGTCGAGGATGGACTTCACGCCCGCGCTGATCACGGTGACCGGCGTGGCCGCCAGGGTGGTCAGGTCGGCGGACTCGTCGAAGCTCTCCGAGGCGCCGAAGTGGACGCCGCCCAGGCCGCCGGTGGAGAAGACCCGCACGCCCGCGCGGTGGGCGAGGAAGGCCGTGGCGGCGACCGTGGTGCCACCGTGGCGTCCGAGCGCGGCGACGACGGGCAGGTCGCGCAGGCTGACCTTGTCCAGGCCGTCGGTGGCGGCCAGTTCGGTGATCTGCTCGGCGCTCAGACCGACCGTGGGGACGCCCGAGTGCACGCCGATGGTCGCCGGCACGACTCCCGCCCCGCGCAGCTGCTCCTCGGCCTCCAGCGCGACCGCCAGGTTGCGGGGCCGCGGCAGGCCGTGGGTGAAGATCGTCGACTCCAGGGCGACCACCGGACGGCCGTCGGCGACGGCCTGCACGACCTCCTCGGAGATCCGGATGGCGGCGGTGCCGCTGGTGGCGCTGCCGGTGCCGGGGGCGCCGGCCGTGCTGGGAATGCCGGCAGTGCCGGCGGTGCTGCGGGGCAGTCCGGTCATGATGCGAGCTTCCTGTGAGATGCCACTGCGGTGGGGCAACGCGACGATCAGCGTATGGACGGTTCGGATCGGAAACCAGAATGAGTCCTGGGGTTTTCGATAGGTGGTCAGCTATTGGTTCTCACTAGGCTGATCCTCATGGGCTTCACCTTGCGTCAGCTGGAGGTCTTCCTGACCGTCGCGGAGACGCTGCACTTCGGCCGGGCCGCCGAGCGGCTGCACATCTCGCAGCCGACGGTCAGCCAGGAGGTCGCCCGGCTGGAGCGGACCGTCGGCGTGGAGCTGTTCGACCGCAGCCGCCGCTCGGTCGCGCTGACCGGGGCCGGCGAGGTGATGGCCGCCGAGAGCGCGCGGCTGCTCGAACAGGCGGGGGCTCTGCTGACCCGGGTCCGGCTGCACGAGGAGTCCCGACTGGGGACGGCCCGGATCGTCGCCTCGCCGAGCGTGGTGAACCGGCTGCTGCCCGCCGTGGTCAGCCGCGCGGAGCAGGAGCTGCCCGCGCTCGACACCGCCGAACTCGCCGTCGACACCGGGCAGGTCTCCGCCACCTTGGCCGGCGAGCTCGCCGACATCGGCCTCGGCCGCTTCCTGGAGGAGGTGTCCGGCTACCGGCTGGAGCGGATCGCCGACGAGCCGGTCCGGGTCGCCCTCGGCCGGGACCACCCGCTGGCCGGGCGGGTGAGCCTGGGGCTGACCGAACTGCGCGACCTCCCACTGCTGTTGTGGCCGCGCGAGCAGCACCCCCGGTACTACGACCACGTGCTCGGCCTGTGCGCGGAGCGCGGCGTCGACCCGCCGGTGCTGGTCAGCCCGCCGCGGATCGTCGGCTCCCGGCTGTACCTGCTCGCCCGCAACCGCGCCTTCTCGCTGGTGCCCGGCTCGTTGACCGGCCACCTCACCGAGGACGTGGCCACCGTACCGCTGGAGGGGCGGGCCACCCTGCCGCTGGAGATGCAGTGGCGCACGGACGACCGGCGGCCTGCGCTGGCGACGCTGCGCAACGTGATCCGGCAGGAGGCGGCGAAGCTGGAGGACCGGTAGGAGCCACCGGACCTCAGCCCCGGAAGACTGAACCGACCATAGGCACCACCGGAGTTGTGGAAGCCCAGAGCCTCCGGCAGCAGCCCTTGACGCTCACATGCCACCGCCGAAAGGATGCCCGGATCACCCACCCGGCCCGTCGCGCGCCGACGGACCGCCCGACGACCCCGGGGATCCACCTTGGCCCTGCGCTCCCTGTTCCGCCGTCCCGAGTCCCGAACGCCCGCACTCGGCCGAACCGAGTCCCGGATGCCCATGACCCGGCGTCCCGAGTCCCGAACGCCCGTACTGCGCCGCGTCGCCGGACTGATCGGCGCCGCCGCCCTCGCCCTGTCCGGCACCCTCACCGCCGCCGCCCCCGCCCACGCCGACTTCGGCAGCGACTACCACGACCCGGTCACCGCCACCAAGCCGCTCACCCGCCCCGACACCCGCTCCTGCACCGTCGACGTGATGCGCGACCGCGAGTTCCGCAACGGCTACGGAAACCCGCCAGACACCCCGTACACCGCCACTCTCACCCCGCCCGCCGCCTGCGCCGGCCCCTGGTCCGCCGTGGTCCTGGACATCCACGGACAGGTCGCCGGGCGGCAGTTCGACCGGATCTTCAGCGTCCGCGTCGGCGGCGTCCAGGTGCTGCTGTCCTCCACCCCGGAGCCGTCCAAGGACGGCATCCAGTGGAACGTCGAACGCGATCTCACCCGCTACGCCCCGCTGTTCACGGCCGGCCCGCAGCCGTTCTCCTTCGACCTCGCCAACGTCACCGACGCCACCTACACCGGTGTCTACAAGATCTCGGCGAGCCTGACCTTCTACACCGCCGACGACCGCTGGCCCGCCACCCACAACGCCGACCAGGTCCTCACCACCGGCCCGTTCTCGCTCACCCAGGCCGCCCCGAGCACCGGCAAGGACCTCACCTTCCCGCCGAACCTGGAGCGCCTGACCGCCGAGGTCTACGCCCGGGGCGGCGGCGCCTGCGAGGAGTTCGCGTACGCCTCCGCACCGGACGCCTTCGTCGCCGCCAACCCCTCGATCGGCGCCTGCGGCAAGGGCCCGTTCCGCGAGCTGCGGCTCACCGTGGACGGCCGGGTGGCCGGCGCGGTCTGGCCGTACCCGGTGATCTACACCGGCGGCTGGGACCCCCTGCTGTGGCGGCCGGTCCCGGGCATCTTCGCCTTCGACCTGCCCGCCTACCGGCTCGACCTCACCCCGTACGCCGGCCTGCTGCTCGACGGCCGCCCGCACAGCCTCGGCATCACGGTCAACGCGGCCGAGGCGCAGAGCAACGACGTCTGGACGGGCCAGGTCAACCTGTTCGCCGAGGTCGATCACGGCGCCGCCCGCACCTCCGGGCAGCTCACCGACTACCGCGTCGCCCCCGAGGCGACCGTCGGCACCGAGCTCACCGACCACGGCGGCGGCAGCGGCGACTGGACCGTCACCGCGGCCCGGCACGATCTCGCCCGCGGCTGGGTGCAGACCTCGCACGGGCGGATCACCACCGAGGTCCGCGACGACCTCTCGTTCAGCTCCGCCCAGCAACTGCGCGATGGCGGCAACGACGTGACGCTGCACAACGGCACCGACCTCACCCGCACCACCGCCACCTGGGGCGGCGGACCGCACCGCACCACCACCGTGCACGAGGGCGAACCGCTGGACGTCACCTACAAGGTGACCCACGACGCGGCCGGGAACACCGACCAGAACACCGCGATGGACCTCGGCTACCACCGCGAGGCCACCACCTCGACCGGCAACCACGTCACCGAGCGCTCCACCGTCGACCACACCCTGCAACCCACCGCCCAGCGGCACGACGGCGACCGCACCGTCCGCACCGGCAGCAGCGCCGAGGACTACCGCAGCACCGGACCGGACGGGCCGTACCACCGGACGCTGAGCTCCGTCGACGGGTGGCCGAAGCCGTAAGCGGCTCGGACTCCGAGCGGCCGAAGCCGCAAGGCCGAGGCACATCGCCCCGACTTGCGAAATTTGCCCGAATTCGTCCCCTTGACCCCTGGTGCACACGTCGCGGGAGGCGCATGATGGGAGATGGACCTGCGAGGTAGCTGAAGGAAGTTCGACCGCAGGAGGCAGTGGCGACAGGTCGAGACGGATCAGGGTCTGCCGCTGGAAACTACCTCGGTCGACGATCGAACTACCGGCTGGAGGACGTCAAGTCCGTAAGCCACCCCCACCTCGTAGGTTCCGCGCGTCCACGGAGCATCCCCTCGGCTCCGTGGACGCGTCCATTCGCGCGACCGCAGCCGTGACCGCCCCCGCAACCGCCCCCGCGACCGCCCGCTACTGCGGCACCGGGTACCCCATCTCCCAGGCGTGCACCGCGATCCCGACCCGGTTCGCCACGCCCAGCTTGCGCTGGATGCTGGCCACGTGGGTCTTCACCGTCCCCGCGGAGATGAACAGTTCGGCCGCGATGTCGGCGTTGGTCCGGCCCGCCGCGACGTGTCCCGCGATCTCCACCTCCCGCTCGGTCAGCGCCACCACCGGTGCGGCCGACCGGGCCGGCCGACGCGGCGCCGTCACGTGCTTCAGCAGCCGCACCGTCACCGACGGACTGATCAGGCTCTCGCCGTTCGCCGCCGCCCGCACCGCCTCGGCCAGCAAGGACGGGCCGGAACGCTTCAGCAGGAATCCGGCCGCGCCGTGCTGCAGCGCCGGGTAGACGTACTCGTCCAGGTCGAAGGTGGTCAGCACCACCACCCGCACCGAGCCGGACAGCCGCCTGGTCACCTCCAGCCCGTCCAGCCTCGGCATCCGGATGTCCACCAGCGCGACGTCCGGCCGCAGGTCGGCCGCCAGCTCCAGCGCGGCCAGCCCGTCGACGGCCTCGCCCACCACCTCGATGTCCGGTTGCGCCTCCAGGATCCGCCGCACGCTGCGCCGCACGGCCTCCTGGTCGTCCGCGACCAACACCCGGATCACCCGCGGACACCCACCGTTCGTACTCGTCACGCCCGGCAGTCTTCCGCACGACCCGGCAGGCGGGGAAGTTCACGCTCGGGAAAGTCCACGCCGCCGCTCCGGCGCGGTTCACCTCCGCCCGGTGAGGCCGGCCGTCATGAACGCATCCAGTGGACCTCCCTCCGCTCCTCCGTCCGTCAGCCGTCACCTCCCCGGCAGAGTGCAGCACACCTCCCAGCCCGACGGGCCGAGCGGGCCGGAGGTCAGGGTGCCGCCGTGGGCGGCGGCACGGGCCGCGAGGCCGGCCAGGCCGGTACCGCCGGTGCCGGGGCGGCGGCGCAGCCGGAGCCTCCGGGTGGCCGGCCCACCGGTGTCACCGACGGTCAGCCGTACCGCGCGGCCATCCGGCTCGGGGGCCACCCGGACCGTCACCACGGCGGCCTGCGGGGCGTGGCGGCGGACGTTGGTCAGGGCCTCCAGGACGACGGCGTACGCGGTGGCCTGGGCCTCGGCGGAGAGCAGTCCGACGACCCCCGGGGCCAGATCGACGGTGGCGCGCGGACCGCCCTTCGTCCCGAAGCGGGCCACCAGCTCCGGCAGATCGGCCAGACCGGGGCGGCGGGTGGTTCCGGCCGCCTCCTGGTCCCCGCGCAGCGCGCCGACCATCTCGTCCATCGAGTCCAGCGCACGCAGCCCCGCCTCCTCCAGCCGGCGCAGCAGCGTCGCCGTCTCCTCCGTCTCCGGCCCCGGGAGCTGGCCGGCCTGGGCCTCCAGCACGATGCCCGTGATCTCGTGGGCGACGAAGTCGTGCAGTCCGCGCGCGACTTCGAGCCGCTGCTCGCGCCTGGCCCGGGCTACGGCCCGTTCCCGGCGGGCGTCCAGGACGCGCAGGTAGAGACTCGCTCCGCCGACCCCGAGCACCGGCAGCAGGGAGAACAGCACGCCACCCACCGGCCCGGCCGCGCCGCCCTGGGGCATCCGGAGGGCGAACCGCAGCGGCAGCACCACGGCCGCGAGGCCGACCAGTCCGCCGATCGGCCCGGCCCAGCGGTCGGGAAGCCTGCGGACAGCCCGGAACAGCACACCGATCAGCGCGAGCCATTCGAACGGCGCCCAGAACGCGGGCAGCCGGTAGGGCCCCGGGTAGCACAGGTCGACCAGCAGCGAGGCCCCGGCGGCCGCGCCGGCCGCGGTGGCGAGCGTGACCCGGCCGAGCGGCCACGCCAGCAGCGCCACCACGGCGGCCAGCGCGGCCGTCAGGGCGAGCAACAGGGCCGCGCCGCGGTCCCCCGGGTGCGCGAGCGCGGCGGGCGCGAACAGCAGGAGGGCGGCGGTGACGGTGGGCCAACGCCGGGACCGGTCGGGGCGGGTCAGTGGATCGGTACGCACACCGCCGAGACTACGGGCAGCTCTCCCGGGGGAGGCGGGCCTCCTCCCCCAGGTGGAGCCAACTCCCCTCCCTGGCGGGAGGTTTGCCCGACCCTCCCGCGGGAGACTCGTTGCCGTCGGAACGACCCCGCACAGGAGGATGAACCATCGTGAACCGCCGTCCCGCCGTCACCGCGGCCGTGCTCTGTCTCCTGGCGGCGACGGTCGCCACCGCCGCCCCGGCCTCCGCCGGGGCACCGGCCCCATCAGGGCCGCCGACCTCCTCGGCGGGACCGGTCGCCGCGACCGATGCGTCGGTGAGCCTGCACGGCACCGGTGACACCGTTCTCGGCTCCGGCTTCAGCACCTTCGAGGGCGACCCGGTCCAGTTCACGATCGACGCCCGCGCCGACACCCTCAAGCCCTCGGAGACCACCCGCGGCCACTTCCACGTCCGCCACGTGCACACCGACGGCCGGCTGGTCGCCGACTTCGAGGGGGACATCACCTGCCTGGCCGTCGGCGGCCGGGAGGCCATCGCCACGGGCGTGGTCACCAGGGGCGAGGCGCCGTGGTTCCCTGGCAAGCCGGTGGTCGGCCAGAAGGTGGCGCTCTCGGTGGAGGACCACGGCCGGCACGGGGACCGGATCGGCTGGATCTGGGGCTTCTTCGGCGCGCCGGTCTCGGACTGCCAGGGCACGGTACCGTTCATCCGCACGACCGGTGGCGACTTCACCGTGCGCGGCTGACCTCCGCCTGAGCACCGCCTGACCAGGGCCTTCCGGCACGCCGGGCCGGGGTGTCACCACCTGCCCGATCACCCGGACCCCCTGGAGGCACCGATGCTCCCCGACCGCCCGACCACCCCCGGGCCGACCGAAGCCGGGCGCGGGGTCCAACGACCGCACAGGGGAGGGCCGTTGAACCCCGCGCCCCAGCCCCCGCCGGGCACCTCCCCCCAGCCGGGCCTCGCACCTCGGCACCCCGACTACGCCCGACTCGCCGCTGTCGGCCCCTACTTCGCCCTCCACACCTCGACCGCCACCACCCCGCCGCCCGGCTTCCGCCCCCTCCCCGAGCTGTACGGCACCGGCCCGGACGCGCCGCTCGCGGCCCGGATCCGGGTGGTGGCGCAGCGCCTGGGTACGGCCGAACTCCGGGTCGCCGCCTCGATCCTGCACCTCGGTCTGGCCGCCCGCTTCTGGTCGGTGGGCCTGGGGTCGGCCGTGCTACTGGGGACGGTCCCGACGCTGGAGCACGCCTGGGTGCGGGTCCCGGACCAGGGGCCGATCGACCTCTGGACGCCGCCGGAACCGATCCGCCCCACCCCCGGCGGTCTCGTCGACCAGCTGCACCAGGCCGTACTGGTCGGGCAGTTGGAGCCACTGGCCGAAGCGGTGCGCACCGCCGTGCCGCTCGCGGCGCGCCTGCTGCGCGGCAACGCCGCCTCCGCGCTGGCCGGTACGCTCCGGATGCTGGACGCCCATGCCCCGGGCGCGGCCCGGGAGTTGGTCGCACAGCTACTGGACCATCCGCCGCTGGCGGGTTCCGGCACACTGCTCACCGGCCCGCACGGCGCGGCGTTCCGGCGGACGAGCTGCTGCCTCTACTACCGGATCGGTCCGGGTGCGGGGCTCTGCGGGGACTGCTGCTTCACGCGGCCACCGGCCCGACGGCGGTAGAGCGACCGGCGGGCCCGCGGCCAATGACCAACGGGCTCGCGGACAGCGACCAGCGGATCCGCGGTTCAGGCGCGAGCGGGCCCGCGCCCGGCTTGTCCAAGGCCGGGCGCGGGCCTCCGATCCCCACCCGGCGCGATGCCCGTGGCGCCGGGTGAAGCCTTCGAGGTTCTGCGGTCGGACGGTCGCCCCGCAGTCGGACGCGCGCCCCGCAGTCGGCGGTCCTCAGATCGCGACCGCCTCCTCCATCTCCTCCTCGGCCTCCACCGGCGTCTCCACCGGACGGCGCCCGCGGCCCTCGTACAGCGCCGCGGCCACCAGGGCCGCCCCGCCCAGCAGCAGCCACACCACCAGGGTCAGCACGTGACCGCCGAGGCCGGCGCCGCCGTCGAAGTACATGATGCTGCGCGCGCCCTCCAGATAGCCGGCGCCGGTCCAGAAGCCGTGCAGGCTCCCGAAGAAGCCGTTCTGCAGCTCGGGCCGGTAGATGCCGCCGGAGGAGGTGAAGTTGAGCATCACGAACAGCACCATCAGCGCGAGCGTGGTCCACTTCTTCAGGAAGCTGTGCAGGCCGATGCCGATCAGGACGATGCCTGCGGAGTAGAGCCAGCCCAGCGCCCAGATCGCGGCGTAGTCGTGGTCGACGACGTGGAAGACCGGCCCGGCGGTGACGATCCCGATCACGCTGACCACCAGCGAGACCGCCACTCCGACCAGCGCCCGGATCCGCAGGCTCAGCCCGGCACCGGCGGCGCCGATCGCCGCGACGCTGGCGTAGGAGCCGATGCTCAGCGCGACCAGCAGGAAGAACAGGCCCTGGCCGGTCGGGTCGCCCTCGGCGAGGGTGGTGAGGTCGGTGACGTGCAGCGGGACGCCCTGCTTGTCGGTGACGTTGGTGAACACCGCCGTGGCGGCCACCACCGAGGTGTCCGAGTTGCCCTTGGCCACGATCAGCTCGGGACTCCCGGCGTCGGGCACGAAGGCGCCGACCAGGTCTCGCTCGCGCAGCTGCTGCTCGGCGGTGGCGCGGTCGTCGACGGTGCGGACGTCCAGCGCGTCGCCGGCCTTGCCCTGGATCGCCTGGGCCAGGCCGTGCGCCTGGGGGCCGGCCCCGACCACGGCGACCTTGAGGTGGTGGGGTTCCGGCTGGTGGAAGGCGCCCTGGTAGGCGAGGGCCATGCCGAGACACATCAGCAGCGGGGTGAGCAGGTGGACGGCGAGGTGCTTGAGCGAGTGCCCCAGGGTGGGCGCTGCCGCGATGGTCTGGGGTGTGCTCATGGCGTTCGTACCGTCCTCCGGCGAATCTTTTCGATCAAGGTGGCAAATACAACCAATGCAGGTGGTAAATGCAACCATCTATGGATGTAGCTTACAACTATCCGACATCGATCGGAAGCCGGGGCCACTCTCCGGGACGGTCCGGCGCCCGCCGGACCGTCCGCTCAGCCCAGCTCGAACACGCCGTACGAGAAACCGTCCGCCCGCAGCTCTTCGTCCACCACCCGCACGCCCTGCACCTCCAGCGGCCGCACCGGGCGCCCATCGCCGGTACCGTCCGCCACCCGGACCACCCCCGGCTCCCGGCGCGGGTTCACGGCGACCAGGTACCGCCCGGACCGGACGTACACCAGCGGGTACCCGGCGTGCCGCACCTCGACCCCGCCGGCCGTTCCCAGCCCCGGGTGGGCACGGCGCAGCGAGATCAGCCGCCGGACGGTGTGCAGCAGCGACGTCGGGTCGGCCCGCTGGGAGAGCACGTCCGGCCGCCGCGGGTCCGGGTCCACCGGCAGGTAGAACCGGTCGGGAGTCGCGGCCGAGAACCCGGCCGACGGGCCCGGCACCCATTGCATCGGCGTCCGCGAGCCCGCCCGGTTGTAGCGAGGGCCGAGCACGCTGCCCTCGACGTCCGGCAGCCCGGGCAGGTAGCGCATGCCGATCTCGTCGCCGTAGTACACCGCGGGCAGGGTCGGCCAGGTGAACAGGAAGGCGAGGGCGGGGGCGAGTTGCTCGCCCGAACGGGGGCCGGTGGCGAGCCGGGAGAAGTCGTGGTTGGCGGTGGGCAGCACGATGTACCCGTCGCCATCGGTGAGTTCGGCGGCGGAGCGCCAGGCGTCCAGGAAGGTCTGCGGGGTGCCGCGGCCCTCGGCCTCGAAGTAGCACGGGCCCTGCTGCCAGAACTCCTCCACCGTGCCGCCGCCGTTGTTCCACAGCGAGCGCAGCGGAAGGCCGTGGTCGTTCCCGCCGAAGTGCAGGAAGAAGTCCGCGTGGAACCCCGCTGAAACGGCGGCGGCCGGCTCGCCCCACTCGGCGAGCAGCGCGGCCCGGGGGTGGGCGCGGTCCAGCCAGTCGCGCAGTTCGGTCCAGAGCTTGGCGGTCTCGACCCGGCCCGGGTCGTCCTTGACCAGTGAGTACGCCATGTCCACCCGGAAGCCGGACACCCCCAGGTCCAGCCAGTGCGCCATGATCCCGCGCAGCGCCGCCCGGTTGGCGCGCGGGCCCTCGGCGTCCACCGGCTGGCGCCAGGGCTCCTCGGAACTACCGCGGGCGTAGCCGAAGTTGAGCGCGGGCTGGCAGTCGAAGAAGTTCGGCAGGTACCAGCCGGGGCGGCTCCCGGGTGAGGCGACGAAGCCGTCCGCCTGCCGGTCCGACCAGATGTAGCGGTGGTCGGCCCGGTCCTCGGCGGCGGCCAGGAACCAGGGGTGGCGGTCGGAGGTGTGCCCGGCGACCAGGTCGAGCAGGATCCGGATGCCCTTGCGGCGGGCGGCCTCGACCAGTGCGACCAGGTCCTCGGTGCGGCCGTAGCGCGGGGCGGGGGTGAGGTAGTCGGTGACGTCGTATCCGGCGTCGCGGAACGGCGAGGCGAAGCAGGGGTTGAGCCAGACCGTGTCCACGCCGAGCCAGGAGAGGTGGTCCAGGTGCTCGGCGATGCCGGCGAAGTCGCCGATGCCGTCGCCGTCGGAGTCCGCGAAGGTCTGGGGGTAGATCTGGTAGAGGACGGCATCGGCCAGCCAGTCGGGGCCGGGGCGGGTCGAGGTCATGGGGTGGGTCCTCCTGCCGGGTCCGGGGGCCGCGCGGGCCGAGAGCACGAGACGGGCCGGGCTGAGCCGGGAGCCGAAGGGCCGGGCCGGGCCGAGCCGGGTGCCACCGATTCTCGTCCAATCCCGGCCGTCCCGACAGCCCTCCACGCACCTTCACGGAACCACCGCCGTACCCGCCCGCGCCCCGCCACCCCGCCCCTGACGCCCCTGACGCCCCTGCGACGCCCTCGACGCCCCGCTCCCGACGCCCTCCGCTGCTTCTTCACCCCCGGGCGCCAGCGCTACGCCCGCGCCGCGCAGGCCCTGGTGAACTCCCGGGCCCGCCGGGTGATCTCCGCCCAGTCCCCCGCCTCGACCGCGGCCGGCGGCACCACGTCCGTGCCCGCGCACACCGCGAGCGCCCCCTGCGCCAGGAACTCGGCCGCGTTGCCCGCGTTCACCCCGCCGGAGGCCACCAGCGGCACGTCCGGGTACGGGCCGCGCAGGTCCTTGAAGTAGCCGGGGCCGAACGACCGGGCCGGGAAGATCTTGACGGCCGCGGCGCCCAGGTCGACCGCCCGGGCCACCTCGGTCGGAGTGAGCGCCCCCAGCACCACCGGCACTCCCCGGGCCCGCGCGGCCTGCGCGACCTCGGGCCGGCAGCCGGGGGTGACCAGGAACGACGCCCCCGCGTCGATCCCCCGCTCGGCCTGCTCCGCGGTCAGCACCGTCCCGACCCCGACCCGCCATCCGGACGCGGACGCCCGTGTCAGGTGGCCCGTCACATCCTGTGTGGTGTAAGTGAATTCGGTGAACCTGATACCTCCCTCGGCAAGTGCGGAGCACAGCGCGGCGGCGTCCGGGATCCGGGGCGCGCGGACCACCGCGATCACCGGGTCGTCCCACAGCTCGGAAAGGTGGTTCATCGGGCCAGAGTCCCTCGGTCGGTGCGGCGCAGGGCGCGCCCGGGCCGGGCGCCGGTGGTGCGACCCTGCCGGACGACGGCGGTGCCGTTGACGTACACGTACTCGATGCCCTCGGCGGGCAGCCGGGGTTGCTCGAAGGTGGCGGCGTCCCGGACCCGTCCGGGGTCGAGGAGCACCAGGTCCGCGTGGAAGCCGGGGGCGATCCGGCCGCGCCGGTCCAGTCCCAGCCGGGCGGCCGGCCTTCCGGTCATCCGGGCGACCGCCTCCTCCAGGGTGAGCACGCCCAACTCCCTGCTGTAGTGGCCGAGGTAGCGCGCGAAGGTGCCCCAGGCGCGCGGGTGCGGCCGGGCACCGACCAGCAGGCCGTCGCTTCCGACGGTGTGCGTCGGGTGTCGCATGACCGCCCGGACGTTCTCCTCGTGCCCGACGTGCTGGAGCACGGTGGTGCCCAACTCGTCCTGGCGCAGCAGGTCGAGGAAGGTCTCCGTCCCGCCGCGCCCGTGCTCGGCGGCGAGTTCGGCGACGGTCCGGCCGACCGCCCCGGCGAGCCGCTCCGAGCGGACGCCGGAGATCTGGATCGTCGTCCAGTCGGCGACCACGCCGTGGCAGCCGTCGCTCCCCTGCTCCTCCATCGCGCACCGGATCCGCTCACGGTCCGCCGGGTCGGCGAGCCGGGCCAGGGTCGCGCCCGGGCCGCCCTCGGTGGCCCAACTCGGCAGCAGGGCAGCCAGGGTGGTGGAGCCGGGCAGGTAGGGATAGCTGTCCAGGGTGAGGTCGATGCCGTCGGCGAGTGCCCGGTCGACCAGTTCCAGCAGTTCCCCCGCCCGGCCGCGGTTGACGCCGAAGTTCATCGTGGCATGGGTCAGGTGCAGTGCGCAGCCGGATCGCCGGGCGATCTCCACCATCTCCGCGTAGCCCTCCAACGCGCCGCGCCCGTACGAGCGTTGGTGTGGCGCGTGGAAGCCGCCGTAGGCCGCGACCACGGTGCACAGCTCGACCAGTTCGGCGGTGTCCGCGTACATCCCGGGGGTGTAGCTGAGGCCGCTGGACATGCCGACCGCGCCGTCCAGCAGGCCCTTCGCCAACTCCCGCCGCATCCGGTCGAGTTCGGCGGGAGTGGGCGCGCGGTTCTGCCAGCCCGTGGCGAGCATTCGCAGCGAGCCGTGCGGGACCAGGTAGCAGGCGTTGACGGCGGGCCGGGTGCGGTCGATCCGGTCCAGGTACCCGGCGACGTCGTGCCAGTCCCAGTCGAAGTCCGCCGGATCGCCGTTCCAGCCCGCCAGTTGGCGGCGCAGCGCGGGCAGGGTGGTGTCGTCCACCGGGGCGAAGGACAGGCCGTCCTGGCCGAGGACCTCGCAGGTGACGCCCTGGGTGACCTTGGCCGGGTGCTCGGGTTCGAGCAGCAGGGCGAGGTCGGAGTGGGCGTGCATGTCGATGAAGCCGGGGGCGAGCACCAGCCCATCGGCGTCCACTGTCGAGGGCCCGTGCAGTCCGGTGCCGATCTCGGCGATCAGCCCGTCGGCGATCCGCACATCGGCGCGGTAGCGTTCGGCGCCGGTTCCGTCGACGACCGTCGCCCCCTTGAAGACCTCACCTCTCGCCGCCTCCGGCATCAGAAGAATGTCCTGACCAGCCCGGTGACCTTCGGCTCGGCCGCATCCGCGGAGTCCAGCACCGGGATCGCGGTCCACTTGTCGAAGGCCGTGCACGGGTGCGAGACGCCGAGCCGCAGCACCGCGCCGATCGGCGCGAGGTCGCCCGCGTCGCGGAGGAAGGCGTGCTGGTCGTTGAGCGCGGTGATCCGCGCCGCCGCTCCCGTCAACCGGGCTCCGCCGCGCACGAGTTGCGGCTCGGGCAGACCATCGTCGAAGGGCAGGTCGCGCTTGCCGGCGTCCAGCAGCGCCAGTTGCGGCTCCGGCCGGGAGGCCACCCGGGCCCAGCCGTGCAGCGCGCCGCGGAACGGGGTGTCGCCGCCGCCCCGGACGAGCGGCGAGATGCCCCGGTAGAAGCCGTCGTCGTGGGCGATGTACGCGCCCGAGCGCAGCACCACGAGGGCCTCCGGCAGGGCGGCCAACTCATCGACCACCAGGTCGAAGTAGGCGCTGCCACCGGCCGAGACGACCGGCGGCACGCCGTCCGGGTAGGCGTCGGCGAGCCGGCCGTGCAGCTCGCCGAGCGCCTTCAGGTAACCGCGTACGGTGGCCAGCCCCTCGGTCGTGGCGTCGTGTGCGAGGGCTCCCTCGTAGCCGCCGACGCCGGCCAGCCGGAGGGTGGGCGCGCGCAGCACGGCGGCGGCGACCTCGACGGCCGCGTCCACGCCGCGCGCGCCGGTCCGCCCGCCCGGACCGCCGAGTTCGACCAGCACCTCGACCGGCCGTTCGGCCCCGGCGGCGCGCAGCGCCTCGTCCATCAGCCGTACGCCCTCGCTGGAGTCGGTCCAGCAGAGGAAGGCGAAGCCCGGGTCGGCGGCCAGTTCGGCGGCGAGCCAGGCGAGTCCGGCCGGGTCGAGCAGGGTGTTGGCGAGCAGGATCCGCTGGACGCCGAAGGCCCGGGCGACCCGCACCTGCGGCAGGTTGGCGAGGGTGATGCCGTGGCTGCCGGCGGCGAGTTGGGCCTGCCAGAGTTCGGGCGCCATGGTGGTCTTGCCGTGCGGGGCGAGGGCGACGCCCGCCTTGGCGCACCAGTCGGCCATGGTGCGGACGTTGTGGTCGAGCGCGGCGCCGTCGAGGGTGAGCAGCGGGGTGCCGAGCGAGGACAGGGTGGGCCCGGTGGCCAGCCAGTCGCGGACGGTGTGGCCCCAACTCTCGGGCGGGGCCGCCTTGAACCGCCAGTCGAGGGTCTCCTCGGCCAGTGCCGCCACCGCCCCTTCGGCGATCCCCGGCCCGGTCGCGGCGCTCGCGAAGGCGCTGCCGTCCGCCGGGCCACCGTCGCCTGCGTAGGTCTGCTCCACCGTCTTCCTCCATCCATCATGTTGCAGCATGTGCAACGAGGGTTGCACATGCTGGCAGCACGGTTCTAGCATCGGCGCCGGATCACGGTCAACGGACCCGACCGCAGACGAGGAGCCCAGCAGATGCCGCGACAGGACACCCCGGGCCCGACCCGCCCCGGGCCTCCGCCGACGGCCGTCTGCGTGGGCGAGTCGATGGCCGTCCTGCTGCCCGACCGCCCGGGCCCCCTGGAGGCCGTGGAGAGCTTCCGGATGTCGGTCGGCGGCGCGGAGTCCAACGTGGCCGGCACGCTGGCCGCGCTCGGCGTGCCGACCGCCTGGATCAGCCGGGTCGGTGACGACGGCTTCGGCCGCCGGCTGCTCGCCGAGGTCTCCGCCCGCGGCGTGGACGTCTCCGGCGTCACCGTCGACCCGCACCGCCCGACCGGCCTCTATCTCAAGGAGGTCGGCGGCGCCACCGGCCACCGGCACGACCTCGGCCCCGGCCGCAGCCGCCTCCACTACCACCGGCGCGGCTCCGCGGCCGCCGCGCTCTCCCCCGCCCTGCTCGCCGATCCGGCCGCCGCCGCCCTGCTGGCGGGCGCCCGCCTGCTGCACCTGTCCGGCATCACCGCCGCGCTCTCGGACGACTGCCTGGCCCTGCTGCGCGCCCTGCTCGCCGACCGCCGCCCGCACCGGCTGGTCAGCTTCGACCTCAACTGGCGCCCCGCGCTCTGGCGGGACCGCGACCCGGCCGTGCTGCCACAACTGCTGGACGCCGCCGGCCTGCTGCTGCTCGGCGCCGACGAGGCCCAGGACGCCTTCGGCACCGACGAGCCCGCCGCACTGCGCCGCCGCTTCCCCTCCCCCGCCACCGTGGTGGTCAAGGACGCGGCCCGGGTGGTCACCGCCCTGGAGCGGGACGGCACCGCGGTCGCCGAACCGGCCCTGGCCGTCGAGGTGGTGGAGGCCACCGGCGCGGGCGACGCCTTCGCGGCCGGGTACCTGGCCGGCCTCCTCCGCGGCCTGGACCAGCGCGGACGGCTGCGACTCGGCCACCTGGGCGCGGCCTGCGCGCTGACCGCCCACGGCGACCAGGCCGAGCTGCCGTCCGCCCCGGTGGTGGCTGCGCTGCTCGACGCCTCCCCGGCCGACTGGGCCGCCACCCGGGTCACCGCCGAGGGCATCACCTCCCCGGCCCTGCCCTCCGGCCGGGCCCCCGTCACGGCACCGGCCGGGTCCCGCACCAGGCCGCCGGCCGATCCGGCCCGGGCACAATGAGCACGAACCGCAGCCACCCGACCGGAGCCCGAGCCCGATGAGCCAGACCGTCACCCGCGCCCTGCGCATCCTCGCCCAGCTCGGCGAGGGCGAGCGCTCCCTCGACCAGCTGGCCGAGGTCCTCGGCGTGCACAAGACCACCGTGCTCCGGCTGCTCCAGAGCCTCGAGGAGGAACGGTTCGTCTACCGCGACGCGGCGTACCGCTACCACCTCGGCGCCGGCCTGTTCGCGCTCTCCGGCCTCGCCCTGGAGCAGCGCGGCATCCGCCGGATCGCCGCCCCGCACCTCGCCGAGCTGAACAACGCCACCGGCCAGACCGTGCACCTGGCGGCCTACGAGGGTGGCGAGGTGGTCTACATCGACAAGTTCGACTCCCGTCACCCGGTCAGGATGTACTCCCGGATCGGCCTGCGCGCCGCCCTGCACAGCGCCGCCGTGTCCAAGGTGCTGCTGGCCGACCTCCCGCTGCCCGAACGCCGCCGGGTGGTGGCCGGGATCGACTTCGCCCCGCACACCGAACGCACCCTCACCACGCCCGAGGCGCTGCTCGCCGAGCTGGAGAAGGTCGCCGCCCAGGGCTGGGCGCAGGACCACGCCGAGCACGAGGCCTTCATCAACTGCGTCGCCGCCCCGATCCGGGACGCCACCGGCCGGGTCGTCGCCGCCGCGTCCATCTCCGTCCCCGACGTCGTTCTCCCGTACGAGCAGGTGCTGGACCTCCTCCCGCAGCTGCTCGCCACCGCGCGCGCCGTCTCGGCCGACTGCGGCCGCCCCGAGGCCATCTGACCGACCGCACCGGATCCACAAGGAGCCCCATGTCCCCCGCGTCCTCCGACAAGACCGAGATCCGTACCGAGGGCGCCCCCGCCCCCGCCTGGATGTTCTCCCAGGGCGTCCGCAAGGGCCCGATCCTCCAGGTCTCCGGCCAGGGCCCGCAGGACCCGGCGACCGGCGAGTACCTCCACCACGGCGACGTGAAGGCGCAGACCCGCCGCACCCTGGAGAACGTCAAGGCCATCGTCGAGGCGGGCGGCGCCACCATCGAGGACGTGGTGATGTTCCGCGTCTACCTGACCGAGCGCGCCGACTTCCCGCTGATGAACGAGGCCTACGCCGAGTTCATCGAGGAGAACATCCCGCCGGGCGGGGTGAAGCCCTGCCGCACCACGGTGTTCGTCGAACTCCCCCAGGAGCCCATGCTGGTGGAGATCGACGCCCAGGCCGTCGTCGTCTGACCCGCTACCAGAGCCGCGAGGGCCCGGACGCCACCACGGCGCCCGGGCCCTCGCGCACTTGCCACCGCCCCACCGGGATATTAGGTTAGCCTCACCTAACTATCAGGAGGTTCGCCCATGAACTCGTCCGAGGCCGAGGTGCCCGAGCCCACCACCGCTGACCGGGTCCACAGCCTGCTCAGCGCGACCTCCTCACTCACCGTCCGCGCCCTCGGCGAGCACCATGACCTGGACACCCCGATCTCCGTCCACGGGTCCCGGCTGCGCCTGCGCGCCCCGCTGGACGCCCCGCTGACCGCGGCCGCGGCCGCCGCCGCCGACGGCCTGGCCGTCGTGCTCGACGTCACCGACGTCTCCCCCGTCGCCGTCCGCGACCGCATCCGCGCCCGGCTCACCCTGGCCGGCCGACTGCACCTGGCCCACCTCGCCGACGACGGCCTGAGCGTCCACCTGCGGGTGGACGTCGCCCATGCCGTCCTCGCCACCCCGTACGGAACCGGCGCACTCACCGCCGCCGACCTCGCCCTCGCCACCCCGGACCCGCTGGCCCGCCACGAGGCCGCGCTGCTCACCCACCTGGCCGACGACCACGCCGACGCCCTCGAGCTGCTCACCGGACTGCTCGACCCAGCCCTGCTCACCCACCACCCGGCCGTCCGCCCGCTCGCCCTGGACCGCCACGGCCTGGTACTGCGCCTGGACCACTCGCACGGGCACCGCGACGTCCGCCTGGTCTTCCCCGAACCCGCCTGCGACACCGAGGACTTCGGCCACCGGATGCACGAGCTGCTCACCGCCGCCCAGCACGGCCTGCCGGTCCACCGAAGCTGAGGCCCGAGTCACGCTCCGCCGCGTCCTCCAGCACGATCCGCCCCATCCGCGCGTACAGCTCCGGCCGCCGGCGCCGAAGCACCGGCGCAGTAGCGATCCATCCAGTAGAAGCGATTCTCACCGCAGGAAACAGCCGAGTTGACGCCATGCTCGAAACACCGAACACCGAACACCGAACACCGAACGCCGCACGGGACCGGAAACGGCAATGGCCGGCCCGGCTCCGGGGGGAGGTGTCCCGTGGAGCCGGGCCGGCTGTGGGCGTGTCCCGCGCCCAGGTCCACTGCCGCGGCGATCATCCGGTCGAGCGGTCACCCGACATGACCATCCCGGAGGATCGATTCGCCCCCGCGGCAGCGGTGGTTCCTGAAACCCGGTCGGGTCAGAGCGCGACGCCGTGCGCCCGCAGGTAGGTGACCGGGTTGATGTCCGAGCCGTAGTTCGGACCGGTGCGGATCTCGAAGTGCAGGTGCGGGCCGGTCACGTTGCCGGTGGCGCCGGAGCGGCCGAGCTGCTGACCGGCGGTGACGCTCTGGCCGACCTTCACACCGATCAAGGACAGGTGCGCGTACTGCGCGTACTTGCCGTCCGCGAGCTTGATCTCGACCTGGTTGCCGTAGGCACCGCCGTTGCCGGCCTGCACGACGACGCCGTTGGCGACCGCGCGCACCGGGGTGCCGGTGGAGCAGACGAAGTCCTGGCCGGTGTGGTGGCCGGAGGCCCACATCGAACCGGCCACGCCGTAGGCCTCGCCCAGCACCGGCTTGGCCAGCGGAGCGACGTAGCCGGCGGTGGCGACCCGAACGGCCGGAGCGGCGGCGGCCTGCCCACTCATCGTGGTCACCAGCGGCAGGACGAAGGAGGCACCGGCGACGGCGGTGGCGATGCCGACGCGGGCGGCACGGGGCAGGGCGAAACGGGGCAGGACGAAACGACGAGCCTGTGCAGGCATGGGATTTTCCTCTCCGACGCCTGCGAGGTGAGCTGTCGGGTTCGGGCTGGAGTTGCCCGGCCGCATGTGCGGCTTCACCCCGAGCCGGTCCTGGACGTCCGCGCCGTGAAAAGCGCGAACTCCGATCCGGCGACTTACCTGTGGGTCCCCCGCTCCTGCCGTACAGAGCTCAGTTCGAACCACCGGGCAGCGGCAGGACTCGGCGTTCCACCCGGCGGATCCGTCCGGACTGGCCGGGCGGTCGCTGAACTAAAACTCATCCGTTCGGGTGAAGCAATGTCGATCTCTTGAACGGGCAACCCATCCGCTGAGCCCGGTGACCCCTCGCATGGTCCGCTGCACCGTACGTGCACAATCCATTCACCGCGCGCCACTGATCCACGACGGTGCGCCGATCACCGCGCCCGTGCGCGACCGCCCCGTCACGCGGTGTCGCCGACCGACACACCGCCCGGTGACCCTTGTCACGTCCGCCCCACCGGGCGCAGGATCGGGCCGTGGCCACCTCTGAAGCCGGCTCCCTGCGCCTGGGCACCGCACAGGGACGCTGGGTACTGCTCGCGACGGTGCTCGGTTCCAGCATGGCGATGCTCGACGGCACCGTGGTGAACGTCGCCCTGCCCCGGATCGGCACCGACCTCGGCGCCTCCCTCGCCTCCCTGCAATGGACCCTGAACGCCTATCTGCTCACCCTGGCGGGCCTGATCCTGCTCGGCGGCGCGCTCGGCGACCGCTACGGGCGGCGCAGGGTCTTCCTGATCGGGGTGATCTGGTTCGCCGCCGCCTCCGCGGCCTGCGCCGCCGCCCCGACCATCCACGTGCTGATCGCCGCCCGCGCCGTCCAGGGCATCGGCGGAGCCCTGCTCACCCCTGGCTCGCTCGCCATGCTCCAGGCCGTCTTCCACCCTGACGACCGATCGGCCGCGGTGGGCCTGTGGTCCGGCCTTGGCGGGGTGTCGGCGGCCATCGGCCCCTTCCTCGGCGGCTGGCTGGTGGACGGGCCCGGCTGGCGCTGGATCTTCCTGCTGAACCTGCCGCTGGCGGCCGCGGTGATCGCCGTCACCTCCCGGTACGTCCCGGAGAGCCGGGACGAGACCGCGACCGGCCGCTTCGACGTGCCCGGCGCACTGCTCGCCGCGCTCGCCCTCGGCGCGATCACCTACGCGCTCACCGCCGCCGGGGAGGGGCTGTCCCCCGGCGTCTGGGTCAGCGGCGCGCTCGGCCTGCTGCTGGCCGCCGCGTTCGTGGCCGTCGAACGACGGGCCCCCGATCCGATGCTGCCGCTCGGGCTGTTCTCCTCCCGGCTGTTCACCGCGGTGAACCTGGTCACCCTGTGCGTCTACGCGGCGTTCAGCGGGGTCTTCTTCCTGCTGGTGGTGCAGCTGCAGATCGTCTCCGGCTTCTCGCCACTGGTCTCCGGTTTCGCCCTGGTGCCGATCACGCTGCTGATGCTGACCCTGTCCGCGCGCGCCGGGCGACTCGGCAAGCGGATCGGCCCGCGCGTCCCGCTCACCGTCGGCCCGCTGCTGTGCGCAGCCGGGGTGTTGCTGATGCTGCGCATCGGCCCCGGCTCCTCCTACTGGGCGGACGTGCTGCCCGCGGTCGCGGTGATGGGTTCCGGGATGACCCTGCTGGTCGCGCCGCTGACCGCCACCGTGCTGGCCGCCGTCGAGGTGCGGCACGCGGGCATCGCCAGCGGCGTCAACAACGCCGCCGCGCGGGCGGCCGGCCTGCTCGCGGTGGCAGCCCTCCCGGCAATGGCCGGGCTGAGCGGCGACGCCTACCGCGTGCCCTCCTCGGTGGACTCCGCCTTCCACACCGCGATGCTGATCTGCGCGGGCCTGCTGGCCGGCGGTGGACTGATCGCCTCCGTCACCGTCCGGGGCAACGTGCTCGCGCCCGAGGAGCAGCCGGTGGCCGAGCCGAACTGCGACTGGCCGTGCTCCACCACCACCCCGCCCTTCGACCCCGGACACGCCCGGACGCCAGAGGGCCCCGCCACCGGAACGGCGGCAGGGCCCTCGTCGGAGAACTGAGGCTCCGTCAGCTGAGGCTGATGTTCCGTCAGAGGATGTCGGCGGGCGCGTACTTGGCCGCATCGGGGTAGGCCGCCGCGACGGCCTCCACCTGGCGGACGACCTCGGCGACCTGCGCCCCGGCCGCGCCGGTGAAGGACAGCTTGTCGGCCAGCAGCGCGTCCAACGCGGCCCGGTCCAGCGGGATGCGCTCGTCGGCGGCGAGGCGGTCCAGCAGCTCGTTCTCCCGGGCGCCCGCGCGCATCGCCAGCGCGGAGGCGACGGCGTGCTCCTTGATGACCTCGTGGCCGGCCTCCCGGCCGACGCCCGCGCGCACCGCACCCATCAGCACCTTGGTGGTGGCCAGGAACGGCAGGTAGCGGTCCAGCTCGGCCTCGACCACGGCCGGGAAGGCGCCGAACTCGTCCAGGACGGTCAGGAAGGTCTCCAGCAGGCCGTCGAAGGCGAAGAAGGCGTCCGGCAGCGCGACCCGGCGCACCACCGAGCAGGAGACGTCGCCCTCGTTCCACTGGTCGCCGGCCAGCTCGCCGGTCATCGAGGCGTAACCGCGCAGGATGACGGCCAGGCCGTTGACGCGCTCGCAGGAGCGGGTGTTCATCTTGTGCGGCATCGCGGAGGAGCCGACCTGGCCCTCCTTGAAGCCCTCCGTCACCAGCTCGTGGCCGGCCATCAGACGGATGGTCTTGGCCAGGCTGGACGGCGCGGCGGCCAGCTGGACGAGAGCGGTGAGCACCTCGAAGTCCAGCGAGCGGGGGTAGACCTGGCCGACGCTGGTCAGCACGTTCTCGAAGCCGAGGTGCGCGGCGACCCGGCGCTCCAGCTCCGCCAGCTTGTCGGTGTCGCCGCCGAGCAGGTCCAGCATGTCCTGAGCGGTGCCGACCGGGCCCTTGATCCCGCGCAGCGGGTAGCGGGCGATCAGCTCCTCCAGGCGGCGGAAGGCGACCAGCAGCTCGTCGGTGATCGACGCGAAGCGCTTGCCCAGCGTGGTGGCCTGCGCGGCCACGTTGTGCGAGCGGCCGGCCATGACCAGCTCTGAGTGCTGGGCGGCCA
Source organism: Kitasatospora aureofaciens (assembly GCF_001188955.3). Classification (GTDB taxonomy): domain Bacteria; phylum Actinomycetota; class Actinomycetes; order Streptomycetales; family Streptomycetaceae; genus Kitasatospora; species Kitasatospora aureofaciens. Next base: position 171,312 of record NZ_JPRF03000014.1, read on the forward strand.
GGTCGGCCAGGCGCACCAGGACGGCGACCGTACGGTCCCGGACGTGCTCCAGGGACTGGCGGATCTGCAGCTGCTCGACGTTCTCGGTCAGATCCCGGGAGGTCATGCCCTTGTGGATCTGCTCGTGGCCGGCGAGTTCGCTGAACTCCTCGATCCGGGCCTTCACGTCGTGGCGGGTGATCCGCTCACGGGCGGCGATCGAGCCGAGGTCGACCTGGTCGATCACCCGCTCGTAGTCTGCGACGGCGTTCGCGGGCACCTCGACACCGAGGTCCTGCTGGGCCTTCAGGACGGCGAGCCACAGGTGGCGCTCGAGGACCACCTTGTGCTCGGGGGACCACAGCTGGGCCAGGGTCGCCGAGGCGTACCGGGAGGCCAGGACATTGGGGATCTGGGGCTTCGCGCTCACGCTTCGCAAGCCTAACAGCCGAGGTCACGCCGAACGCAGGCGGATGGGGTACGCTGAGTCGGTTCAACACCTATCGGAACGCACTCTATAAACTCCTCACCGCAAGGATACCACACCGATGTACGGAACTCCAGCGGAACCCACGGAGCCCAAGGAACCCGCCGACCCCGCGGAATCTGCGGAACCCACCGAACCGGCACTCGCCGAAGCGATGCGCATCGAACAGGCCCACCTCGACCTGCTCTACCGCCACCTGGACACCGCCCGGGAACGCGCCCACCGCACCAGCGCCGGCGCCCACCACGGCGCGGCCGCCGGCGGCACCCACCAGGCCCGGCTGGAACGCGAGGTCCGTGCCCGCGAGGCCGCCCGCCACGCCGCCCGCCTCGACGCGGTGGAACGCGGCCTCTGCTTCGGCCGCCTGGACGAGCGCGACGGCACCGTCCACCACATCGGCCGCACCGGCCTGACCGACGAGGCGTACGAACCGCTGCTGCTCGACTGGCGCGCCCCCGCCGCCCGCCCGTTCTACACCGCGACCCCCGCCCACCCGGGCACCGTGGTGCGCCGCCGCCACCTGCACACCGAGGGCCGCACCGTCACCGGTCTGGACGACGAGGCGCTCGACCTCGCCGGGCTGGACGAGTCCGGCCGCCGCGCCCTGGTCGGCGAGGCCGCACTGCTCGCCGCACTCGCCCGCGAGCGCACCGGCCGGATGGCTACCGCCGTCGCCACCATCCAGGCCGAGCAGGACCGGGTGATCCGCTCCCCGCTGCCCGGCGCGCTGGTCGTCCAGGGAGGGCCCGGGACGGGCAAGACCCTCGCCGCCCTGCACCGCGCCGCCTACCTGCTGTTCACCCACCGCGCCGCGCTGGAGCGCCGCGGCGTGCTGGTCATCGGCCCCACCACGGGCTTCCTGCGCTACATCGAGGAGGTGCTGCCCGCGCTCGGCGAGACCGAGGTGGTGCTGCGCACCGTCGGCGAACTCTTCCCCGACGTCACCACGGCCCGCACCGACGCCCCTGCCACGGCCGTCGCCAAGGGCGGCCCGTGGATGACCGAGGTGCTCCGGCGCGCCGTCGCCGCCCACCAGTCGGCGCCCGCCGAGGGCATCGACCTGGGCGACGGGCTGCGCGTCTCCGCCCGCGCGTGCGCCCAGGCCCGGGACGCCGCCCGCGGCCTGCGGGCGCCGCACAACCGGGCCCGCACCCACTACCTGCGCACCCTGCTGGACGCCCTGGCCATCGCCCAGGCGCTCTCCCTCGGCCGTCCGTACGACGAGGAGGAGGCGCACTACGCCCCGCGCGAGCTGTGGGCCCGGGAGGACGTCCGCGCCGCGCTCGACCCACTCTGGCCCGCTCTCACCCCGCGGCAGCTCGTCGAACGGCTCCTCACCGACGGGGAGTTGCTCGCCGAGGTCGCCCCCGAGCACGCGGCCGCCCTGCTCCGCCCGCCCGGCTCGCCCTGGACGGTCGAGGACGTCCCGCTGCTGGACGAGGCCGCCGAACTCCTCGGCGACCTCCACCCGACGGACCGGACCGGGTCCGCGACCGGGTTCGCGACCGAGACCTCGACCGAGGCCGGGGCCGCAACCGAGGACGAGGAAGAACTCGCCTTCGCCCAGGGTGTGTTGACCATCACCGGCCAGACCGACGACGCCCTGCTCGACGCCGCCGCACTGGCCGGGCGGTTCCGCGAGGACAGCCCGTACCGCTCCACCGCCGAACGCGCCGGCGCCGACCGGACCTGGGCGTACGGCCACGTCGTGGTGGACGAGGCGCAGGAACTCTCCGCGATGGCCTGGCGCACCGTCCTGCGCCGCATCCCGACCAACTCGCTCACCGTCGTGGGCGATCTCGCCCAGACCGGATCGCCCGCCGGCGCCCGCAGTTGGGCCCAGATGCTCGACCCGCACCTGCCCGGACGCTGGCGCGAGGAGCGGCTCACCGTGAACTACCGTACGCCGGAGCCGATCATGGCCCTCGCCGCCGCCGTGCTGCGCACCGCCGCCCCCGGGCAGCAGCCGCCCGAGTCCGCCCGCCCGGGCACCGACCGGCCGCGCGCCGTCCCCGTCCCGGACGGCGATTTCGCCGCCGCACTGGCCGAACTTCCCGCGCCTGTCGGCACCTTGGGCGTCATCGCGCCGGACGGAAAGGCACCGGCCCTGGGCGCGCTGACGGTCACGGCGGCCAAGGGCCTGGAGTTCGACAACGTCGTGGTGGTCGAGCCGGCCGCGCTGGCCCCGCGGGACCTGTACGTCGCACTCACCCGCGCGACCCGCACGCTCACCCTGCTGCACCACCGGCCGTTGCCACCGGAACTCGCCGGAGCGCTCTGAACCGCGGGCGGGCGGCCGGCTACTGCTGCGCGCCGCCCGTCCGGCCAGCCAGCACCGGCAGGACCTGCCCGCAGATCGAGTGCAACGCGACCCGCTGCTCGTCGGTCATCGCCTCGAAGGCCTGGTGGGTGCGGGCCATCTCGCTGCGGATGCGGCTCAGGATGTCCCGGCCCTCGGCCGTGATCACCACGATCTTCACCCGGCGGTCACCGGCGGCCGCCTCCCGGTTGGCCAGGCCCAGCGACTCCAGCCGGTCCACGATCCCGGTCACGTTCGACGCGTCGCAGCCCAGCCGCCCGGCCAGCGCCCGCATCGGCACCGGCTCCTGCACCGCACCCAGCGCCTTGGCCTGCGAGGAGGACAGCCCGTGCCGGGCCGCGGCCGCCGCGAAGTCCTGGAAGTACGCGGCGCCGACGGCGGCCAACGCCTCCATCAGTTCGGCGTTGGTCGGTACGGTCGTCGTCGAGGTCGAACCCATGGGGCCAGCGTACGACCGAGTGCTTCAGTAACTCAAGCTTTGACCACGGCAACCGTCCGCGAGCCAGCTCACACTCCGCCGGACGAGCAGTCCCGGAAAGTCCTCAGAGCACGAGCTGGTCGAACAGCCGCCGCAGTTCGGCGTCCGCGTCCGCCGTCAGCCCGGTGTGCACCGGCCCCGGCTGGACGATCGCGCTGCGCGGCGCGGTCAGCCAGCGGAACCGCTGCCCGGGGCTGTCCGAGGCCGCCGGACCGGCCTGCGGCCCGCCCAGGCAGACCGCCTCGATCCCCTGCAGCGCCCGGCGCACCCCCTGCACGTCCGCCACCGGGTCCAGCGCCAGCAGCCGGGCCTGGTCCAGGTGGGTGCGGGCCGCCAGGTGGGCGCTCTGCCGGCAGTACAGCAGCACCCCCACGTTCACGCACTCGCCCCGCTCGACCCGCGGCACCGCCCGGATCACGGCGTACTCGTAGTCGTGCAGCTCGACGACGGCCGGCAGCCCGGCCGACGGTCCGCCCGACAGCGGCTGGTTCACGCGGACACCTCCGGCAACCAGTCACGCGGACCGGCCAGTCGCTCGATCAGCTGGGCGCGATACGCGGCGCGCACGTCCTCGGGCGAGTCGAAGCCGAACTCGTCCACCAGCCACACCTCGGGGATCTGCGCCACGGCCGCCTCCACCGCCGCCTCCGCGAGCGGCGCGAGCGCCTTGTCCGCCGCCGCCAAATCCGGCCGGGCCCGCAGCAGCGCGTGGTCGGACGCGTCGTACGGGCGGCGCACCCAGCCGGCCGCGCCGGCCCAGTTGTGGTGGAAGATCAGGCTCGCGCCGTGGTCGATCAGCCGCAGACCGCCGGTCGCCACCAGCAGGTTGGGGTTGCGCCAGGAGCGGTCGACGTTGCCGATCAGCGCGTCGAACCAGAGCACCTGCCCGGCCAGTTCGGGGTCCACCTCGAAGCACAGCGGGTCGAAGTTGAGCGCGCCGCTGACGAAGGCCATCCCGAGGTTGGTCCCGCCGCTGGCCCGCATCTGGTCCTGGATCTGGTGGTCCGGCTCGCTGCGGGCGAGCACCGGGTCCAGGTCGATCGTCACCAGCTCCGGCACCGGCAGCCCGAGCCGCCGCCCCAACTCCCCGGCCAGCACCTCCGCCACCAACGCCTTCCGGCCCTGCGCCGCACCGACCCATTTCAGCGCGTACAGCCGCCGGTCGTCGGCCTCGACCAGGCCCGGCATCGAGCCGCCTTCTCGCAGTGGCGTCACATAGCGGACCGCCGTCACCTCGGGGAGCACGCCCGACAGCTTATCGGTGCCGTCCTCCTCTCCCTTCCCCCCGACCCCTTCCGCCCCGCCCCGGTGGCAGGCCCCGCTGCTCCGTGCGAGTGTGGCGGACAGTAATGGGGACCTTCCGGTACGACCCGCATGACAAGGGATGAGCGATGGAACGACCTCGGATCCTGATCGTGGGCGGCGGCTTCGCAGGCCTGGAGTGCGCCCGCCGTCTCGAACGCAAACTCTCGCCGTCGGAGGCCGAGATCACGCTGGTCACGCCGTTCAGCTACCAGCTGTACCTCCCCCTCCTGCCGCACGTCGCCGCCGGCGTCCTCACCCCGCAGTCCGTGGCCGTGTCCCTGCGCCGGAGCCTGCGCCGCACCCACATCGTCCCCGGCGGCGCGATCGGCGTGGACCCGGCCTCCAGGGTGTGCGTGGTCCGCAAGGTCACCGACGAGGTGATCGCCCAGAAGTACGACATCCTGGTGCTCGCCCCCGGCAGCGTCACCCGCACCTTCGACATCCCCGGCCTGACCGACTACGCCCGTGGCATGAAGACGCTCGCCGAGGCGGCCTACGTCCGCGACCACGTGATCGCCCAACTCGACCTCGCCTCGGCCACCCTGGACCAGCGGGAGCGCGAGTCCCGGCTGCAGTTCGTGGTGGTCGGCGGCGGCTACGCGGGCACCGAGACGGCCGCCTGCCTCCAGCGCCTCACCACCGCCGCGGCCCGCCGCTACCCGCGCCTGGACGCCGGCCAGATCAAGTGGCACCTGATCGACATCGCCCCCAAGCTGATGCCCGAGCTAGGCGACCCGCTGGGCGCCGCCGCCCTGGAGGTGCTGCGGGAGCGCGGCATCGAGGTGTCGCTGGGCGTCTCGGTGGCCGAAGTCGGCGCCGAGACGGTCAAGTTCACCGACGGCCGGGTGCTCCCCTGCCGCACCCTGATCTGGACGGCCGGCGTGGCCGCGAGCCCGCTGATCGGCACCCTGGACGCGGAGACGGTCCGCGGCCGGCTCGCCGTCACGGCGGAGATGCGGGTGCCGCAGTTCGAGGGGGTGTTCGCACTCGGTGACGCGGCCGCCGTCCCGGACCTCGCCAAGGGCGACGGCGCGGTCTGCCCGCCCACCGCCCAGCACTCGGCCCGTCAGGGCCGCGCGGTGGCCGACAACGTGATCGCCTCGCTCCACAACCAGCCCCTGGAACCGTACTACCACAAGGACCTGGGCCTGGTGGTCGACCTCGGCGGCAAGGACGCGGTCTCCAAGCCGATAGGCGTCGAACTGCGCGGCGTACCGGCCCAGTTGGTGGCCCGCGGCTACCACCTGATGGCGATGCGCACCAATGTGGCCAAGCTGCGGGTGGGCGCGAACTGGCTGATGAACGCGACCGCCGGGGACGACTTCGTCCGCATCGGCTTCCTCGCCCGCCAGCCGGCCCGGCTCCAGGACTTCGAGTACACCGACGCCTATCTGTCGAGGGACCAGGTCCGCGCCCACGCCCAGTCCCTGCTGGCCAAGGGCTGAGCGGAGCAGTGCGCCCCGGCGCCCCGCCACGGTGAGGAACCACCGCGGCGGGGCGCCGAAGCACGCGCGGCCGAGCGCGTGCACCCGTCAGCGCGCCGCCAGGACCAGGGCCCCGTCCCGAGGCCCTGGCTCACACCAGCCGGGACCCTCCCCCGCCCGAGCCCAGGACCTCCGCCAGGTCCTCCGCCAGCCGCCGCGCGTCGGCGGCCTCCAGCCGCGCCGCGGTGAACCGCAGCCCGGGCGGCGACTGGATCCGGTACCGCGCCCCCGGGGCCGCCACCCAGCCGCGCTGCACCAGCGCCGCCAGCGCCGAGGTCTCGTCCGGCACCGGCACCCAGACGTTCAGCCCGCTCACCCCGTGCGCCTCGATGCCGCGCGCCGCCAGCTCGCCCAACAGCGCCTCCCGGCGCGTCCGGTAGGCGGCGGCCACGCTCGCGGCGGGCGCCGCGTCGGTGCGCCACAGCTCGGCGACGGTGCGCTGAAGCAGGTGGCTGACCCAGCCCGCGCCCAGCCGCAGCCGCCCGGCCACCCGCCCGACCGTCTCCTCGTCGCCGACCATCACCGACACCCGCAGGTCCGGCCCGTACGCCTTGGCGGCCGAGCGCACCACCGCCCAGTGCCGCGGTCCGGCGCCGACCAGCGGGTGGTACGGCTGGTCGACCATGCCGTGCCCGTGGTCGTCCTCGATCAGCAGCACCCCGGGGTGCCCGGCCAGGACGGCCCGCAGCGCCGCGGCCCGGCGGGCGGTGAGGGCCGCGCCGGTCGGGTTCTGCGCCCGGCTGGTCACCACCACGGCGCGGGCGCCCTCGGCCAGCGCCGCGGCCAGCGAGTCGGGCAGCAGTCCCTGGTCGTCCAGCCGGACCGGCTCGGGCCGCAGCCCCATCGCGGGCAGCAGGTCGAGCAGGCTGCCCCAGCCCGGGTCCTCGACCGCCACCGCGTCACCGGGGCGCAGCCAGGCTCCGAGGGCGCGCTCCACGGTGTCCAGTGCGCCGGAGGCGACGGCGATCGGGCCGTGCAGCCCGTCGGCCTCGAAGGACGTGCGGGCGAGGTCGAGCAGTCCGGCGTCGATGCGCGGGTGCCCGTACAGCACGGGTTCGGCCCGCAGGGCCTCGGCGGCGGCCGCGAGGGCCGGGCCGAGGTCGGGCAGCAGGGCCGGGTCGGGGTTGCCGGTGGACAGGTCGCTGGCCTGGGCGGGGACGGGGATGCGGATCAGGTCGCGCGGGGTGAGCGCGGGCCTGGGGAGGATCCGGCTGCCCTTGCGGCCGGCCGTCTCGATCACGCCGCGGTCGCGCAGCAACCGGTACGCCGCGGCCACGGTGTTCGGGTTGACGCCGAGTTCGGCGGCGAGGTCGCGCAGCGGGGGCAGCGCGGTTCCTGGTGCGAGCTGCCCGCTGCTCACGCCCTGTTCGATGTGGGCCGCGATTTCGCTGGCGCGTCGCCCTTTCAGCGGATAGTCTCCTAGCACAAAGCAGATTATGCACTAGTACATAGAGGTTGTCATGTCGACCACGCCGACGAACACCGGTGACACCAGCTACTCCCGCACGCCGCGCACCACCCCCACCCGTTACAAGGACCGCGCCACCTGGGAGAAGGAGGCGATCCACGCCATCCTCGACGAGGCCTACGTCTGCCATCTCGGGTTCGTCGCCGACGGCGCCCCCGTCGTCCTCCCGACGGTCTTCGCCCGGGTCGGCAGCCGGCTCTACGTCCACGGCTCCACCGGCAGCCGTCCGATGCGCGGCGCCTCCGACGAGCAGGGCATGCAGGTCTGCGTCACCGTCACCCACGTCGACGCCCTGGTGCTGACCAAGTCCGCGTTCAACCACTCGGTGAACTTCCGCTCGGTGGTCGCCCACGGCACCGCGTACCAAGTCACCGACCCCGAGGAGCTGGACGTCGCGCTGGCCGCTCTGGTCGACCAGGTCGTCCCGGGCCGCTCCGGGGGGATCCGCCCGGCCAACCCCAAGGAGCTCGCCGCCACCGCCGTGATCCGGCTGGAGCTCGACGAGGTCTCGGCCAAGACCCGCTCGGACGGCGCCAACGACGACCCGGAGGACGCCGACCTGCCGCACTGGTCCGGCATCGTCCCGGTCACCACCGTGCACGGCACCCCCGAGCCGTACGACCGGAACATCCCGCTCCCCGCGCACATGCGCCGCTTCCCGCGCTGAGGAAGGCCCACCGATGCTGATCAGGTCCTGGGACCGCGGCGACGAGGACGAATGGCGAGCCTGGCTGGCCGAGGGCCGCGACTTCGGCCTGCTCGCCGCCAACGGCGGCCCCGACGAGGGCCCGGTGCTCGTCCCCACGCACTTCCTGCTGGACGCCGGGCGCGGCGAGATCCTGCTCCACCTCGCCACGCCCAACCCGCTGCTGGCAGCCGTCCGGGCCGACCCGAACGTCACCCTCGCGGTCACCGACGGCTACGCCTTCGCCCCCGGGCACTGGCGCGGTGAGCCCGGCACGCCCACCAGTTACTACGCCTCCGTCCACTTCCACTGCACCGCCGAGGTGGTCGAGTCCGCCGAGGGCAAGGCGGAGATCCTCAACCGCCAGCTGGCGCACTTCCAGCCGGAGACCCCGGACGTGCGGGTGGTCCCCGGCGCGAACGAGTTCGGCCGGCTGCTGTCCGGCCTGCGCGGGCTCCGCCTGACGGTCCGCGAGGTGCGCGCCAAGTTCAAGTACGACGACAAGAAGCCCGCCGAGGCGCAGTACGCGATCGCCGACCGGCTCGCCGAGCGCGCCGAGGGTCCGCCCGGTCGCCGCGACCAGGACGCCGCCGCCCGCACCCAGTTGCTGCGCCGCCACCAGCGGCGCATCGCCCGGGCGGGTGGCGCCCCCGGAGCGGCCGGCGCGCGGCGCACGTCCAGGCCCCACGCCGCCGACTGACTCCGTTTCACCCGTTCGGGTCCCCAACGCGGGCAGGCCGGCCGCCGCGCTGCTCGAATGTGAGACGAGTCCTGCCCAGCCGTCAGAAGCGGGCCCGTCCACCTCGGGGAGCGCGCGTGTCCACAGCCCACAGCCAACGGGCGTCCGGCGAGGCCCACCTCGGGCACGTCATCTTCATCTCGGCGGCCGCCGCGATGGGCGGCTTCCTGTTCGGTTACGACAGCGCCGTGATCAACGGCGCTGTGACCGGCATCCAGAAGCACTTCGCGGTGGGCAACGGCACCACCGCCTTCGTGGTGGCCATCGCGCTGCTGGGCTCGGCAGTCGGCGCGGTGGTCGCCGGCCGGCTCGCCGACCACCTCGGACGGGTCCGCACGATGCTGCTGGCCGCCACGCTGTTCGCGGCCAGCGGCGTCGGCTCGATGTTCCCGCCGAACATCGAGGCGCTCGCCGCCTGGCGCGTGGTCGGCGGCATCGCGATCGGCATCGCCTCGGTGATCGCGCCCACCTACATCGCCGAGGTCGCCCCCACCGCCTATCGCGGCCGGCTCGCCTCCTTCCAGCAGATGGCGATCGTGCTCGGCATCACCGTCTCCCAGCTCGCCAACTGGGCGCTCAACCAGGCCGCCGGCGGCGAGTCCACCGGCCACCTCGGCGGCATCCAGGCCTGGCAGTGGATGCTCGGCGTCGAGACCATCCCGGCCCTGGTGTACGGCCTGATGGCGCTCGCCATCCCGGAGTCGCCGCGCTACCTGATCGCCGACCACCGCGAGGCGCAGGCCCGTAAGGTGCTGGTCGAGGTCGAGGGCGAGGACGTCGACCTGGACGCCCGGGTGGCGGAGATCCGCGCGGTGCTGGCGTCCACCCACAAGCCCCGGCCCAAGGACCTGCTCGGCGGTCGCTTCGGACTGCTGCCGATCGTCTGGGTCGGCATCGGCGCCTCGGTGTTCCAGCAGTTCGTCGGCATCAACGTGATCTTCTACTACTCCTCCTTCCTGTGGCAGTCGGTCGGCATCAACGAGTCCAACTCGCTGCTGATCAGCCTCTCCACCTCGATCATCAACGTGATCGGCACGGTGATCGCGATGGTCCTGGTGGACCGGATCGGCCGCAAGCCGCTGGCCCTGGCGGGCTCCACCGGCATGGCGCTCGCGCTGGCCACCGCCGCCTGGGCGTTCTCCTACCGCAGGGGCACCGGCGCCACCGCCACCCTCGACAACACCCACGCCACCGTCGCCCTGATCGCCGCGCACGTGTTCGTGCTCTGCTTCGCCTTCTCCTGGGGCGTGGTGGTCTGGGTCCTGCTCGGCGAGATGTTCCCCAACCGGATCCGCGCGCTGGCCCTGTCGGTCGCCGCCTCGGCCCAGTGGATCGCCAACTGGGCCATCACGGTCAGCTTCCCCGACCTCGCCGACTGGAACCTCTCCGCCACGTACGTCATCTACGCGGCCTTCGCGCTGCTCTCCATCCCGTTCGTGGCCTTCTGCATCAGGGAGACCAAGGGCCGCGCCCTGGAGGAGATGGGCTGAGCGAGCGCCCCCGCACACCCACGCCGCACGCGGCCCGACCCACCGAGAGGAAGCCATGCCTGACCAGGGCGGCTCCCGGCAGAACGTCAGCTTCCCGAGCAACGGCCGCACCGCGCACGGGTACCTGGCCCGCCCTCCGCAGGGGGTCGGGCCCGGCCTGGTGGTGGTGCAGGAGTGGTGGGGGCTCACCTCGCACATCGCCGACATGGCCGACCGCTTCGCCGCCGAGGGGTTCACCGTCCTCGCCCCCGACCTGTTCGGCGGCGCCACCACCCACGACAGCGCCGAGGCCGCCCGGCTCAAGCGCGAGCTCCCCGTGGAACAGGCCGTCGCGGACCTCGCCGGCGCGGTCGACTTCCTGCTCGGGCTGGACGGCGTGGTCGGCGACGCGGTCGGCGCGGTCGGCTTCTGCATGGGCGGCGGCTTCGCCCTGCTACTGGCCGCCCGGGCCGGCGACCGGGTCGCCGCCGTTGTCCCGTTCTACGGCCTCCCGCCCGACCCGGACTTCGACTACCGCGGCCTGACCGCCCACGTCCTCGGCCACTTCGGCGAACTCGACCGCGCGAACCCGATGGACGCCGTGGACGAGGCCGCGATCCGGATCGGCGAGGCCACCGACGTCCGCCCCGAGATCCACTTCTACCCGGCCGGGCACGCCTTCATGAACGACGAGAACCCGCTGGGCACCTACGACCCGCTCCAGGCCCGGATCGCCTGGCGGCGCACCCTCACCTTTCTCCGGGGGCACCTGGGCTGACGCCCCGCCCGGCCGGAACCGGCCCGAAAACCGGATGACACCTGTACGAACTCCGGCGATAGTCGCTGGGTGCCGACCCCACACCCCCGCCGCCTCGCCTGGGCGAGCCGCAACTTCCGCATCCAGACCGCCGCCACGGTGGTCAGCGGCCTCGGCAACGCCGGCGCCCCCATCGCCACCGCCTTCGCCGTCCTCGGGAACGGCGGCACCACCGCCGAGGTCGGCTACGTCACCGCCGCCCGACTGCTGCCCACCGTACTGCTCCTGGTGGTCGGCGGCACCCTCGCCGACCGGCTGCCGCGCCACCGCATCATGGTCGCCGCCAACCTGTTCAGCGCCGCCGCCCAGGCCGTCCTGGCCGTCCTGGTCCTGGCCGGGGACGTCCGGCTGTGGCAGCTGCTGGTGCTCTCCGCCGCCGGCGGCGCCGGCTACGCCCTCTACTCCCCGGCCGCCGGCGGCATGATCATGCAGGCCGTCCCCCAGGAGCACGCCAACCGGGCCTTCTCCGTGTTCCGGATGGGCCAGAACGGCTCCCAGATCGGCGGCGCCGCCCTCGGAGGCGGGCTCACCGCCGTGTGCGGCCCCGGCTGGGTGCTCGCACTGGACGCCTTCTGCTTCCTGGTCGCCGCCGTCCTGCGCTTCTTCCTGGCGCCCGAGGCCGCCCCCGCCCCCTCCGGCGGCAGCATGCTGCGCGACCTGCGCGAGGGATGGCGGGAGTTCTCCTCCCGCCGCTGGCTCTGGGTGGTCGTGGCGCAGTTCGCCGTCCTGGTCGCCTGCATCAACGCGGTCGAGTCGGTGTACGGCCCGGCCGTGGCCGACCAGCGGCTCGGCGGCGCGGGCGCCTGGGGCCTGGCGATGTCCGCCTACGGGGTCGGGCTGGTGGTCACCGGTCTGCTGATGGCGCGCTGGCGCCCCCGCCGGATCCTGCTGGTCGGCAACTGGGGCGTGTTCCTGTTCGGCGTCCCCGCCCTCGCCCTGGCCCTGGAGGCCCCGCTGCCGTTGCTGATCGCCGCGATGTTCCTCTCCGGCGTCGGCGTCACCGTCTTCGCCGTCAACTGGATGGTCGCGCTCCAGCAGGAGGTCCCGGAGGAGATGTTCTCCCGGGTCACCGCGTACGACGAGCTCGGCTCCTACTCACTGGCACCGGTCGGCACCGCGCTGGCCGGCCCCGCGGCGGTCGCGCTCGGCCTGTCCGGCGCGCTCTGGGCCTGCGCCGCGCTGTGCCTGGTGCTCAGTGCCGTCGTCCTGATCGACCCGCAGGTCCGCCGGCTCACCCGCCGCGACCCGCGGCGAAGCAGCCCGGACGCACCGGTGTCCGCCGTCGAGCCCGCGCCCGCGCCGTGAGCGCCCTGTGCGCCCCGCGTGCGCCCGCCGGCGAGCAACCACCGGTGCGCGTGGTTCGTCCGACCAGACAGGAAACACCGTCCACCTGGGGGCCCACCGGTGCCTAAGCCACTGCTGTTCCTGGATGTCGACGGGGTGCTGAACCCGGTCTGTCCGCATCCGGACGCCGGGTTCGACTCCCACACCCTGCTCGGCTACGCCGTCCTGCTCGCCGCCAAGCACGGCGTCTGGCTGCGCGAACTCGCCGGAGCGTACGAGCTGGTCTGGGCCACCACCTGGGAGGAGCACGCCAACACCCACATCGCCCCGGCGATCGGCCTGGACCCGCTCCCCTTCGTCCGCTTCACCGGGTACGTCCCCCAGCCCGGCGACCCGCGCGTCCCCCTGATGGAACTGTTCTCCGCCGCCAAGTGGGCCCCGCTGCTGCGCTACGCCGGGGGCCGCCCGTTCGCCTGGGTCGACGACGTCATCCCCTCCCGGCTGGTCCGCCGCTCCCTGTGGCGCCGCGACCGGCTGCTGCTGCCGATCGACCCGGGCCAGGGCCTGGAGCGCCGGCACGTCGAGCGCCTGCTGGCCCGCCCGCCGCGCAGCCACTCGCTGCCGGGACCGCAGGTCAGGGGGTCGGCAGCCAGCTGACGTGCCCGGCGAGCAGCGCGTACCCGACGAAGGCCACCGTGTCGATCAGCGCGTGCGCCGCCACCAGCGGCATCACCCGCCCCCAGCGCCGGTACAGCAGGCAGAACACCGCCCCCATCACCATGTTGCCGACCAGCCCGCCGACCCCCTGGTACAGGTGGTACGAGCCGCGCAGCACCGAGCTGGCCGCCACCGCGGCCGGCCAGGACCACCCCTGCTGCGCCAGCCGGCGCAGCAGGTAGCCGAGGACGACGACCTCCTCCAGGACCGCGTTCTGCCAGGCCGACAACACCAGCACCGGCACCCGCCACCACACGTCCGGCAGCCCCGAGGGCGCCACCGTCAGGTTGTACCCGGCCGCCTGCGAGGCCAGGTACAGGGCCAGCCCGGAGCCGCCGATCGCCGCCGCGACGCCCGCGCCCCGGCCGAGGTCGCGCAGCTTGTCCCGCAGGTCGAAGCCCAGCACCCGCAGCGAGGCGCCCTCGCGCACCAGCAGGTAGCCGACCAGCACCACCGGCATCAGCCCGCGCCCGATGTAGTACAGCTGCCACACCAGGTCCAGCCAGGGCCGCCCGGGCGCGCGCGAGCCGTTCAGCGTGGCGACCTGCTGGCCGAGCCGGAGCGGTTCGGTGAGCGAGCCCGCGAAGCTGATCAGGGCGCTGATCCCGCTGGCTCCGAGGGACAGGCCGAGGACGATCAGCAGTTCCACGCCGAGCAGCCGCCGGGTGCGCTCCGCGGTCTCCGGCACGGTCGGGCTGGTTGTCACGGGCGCTCCATCGAACGGACGATCGCTCCGGCGGTCGGCCGAAGACCGGAGCGATCATCCTGACACAGGGCGCGGACCCGTCAGCCGACCGGCCAGGTGTGCACCGGCTCGCCTCCGCGCATGTGCTCGGCGTAACGCCTGGTCATGGCGGCGAGCGCGGCCGGGCGGTCCATCCCGTACTGCTCGCGCAGCCGGTGGAAGGTGGCGCTCTGCCAGGCTGCGCCGTTGGTGCGGCGCAGGCAGCGCTGCTCGATGATCCCCAGGTAGCGGTCGCGGTCGGCGGGCTCCACGCCCCACTCGTCCAGCCCCTGGTGGGCCATCGGCAGCAGTTCGTTGAGGACCAGGTCGACCGCCGAGACCGTCTGCAGCCCGCCGCCCCGGCCCGCCCGGCCGGGGCGCGGCCACTGGAACACCGCGTCGATGCCGTAGCGGGCGCCCTGGCGGAAGTTCTCGTCCGCCCGCTCGAACGGCAGCCGGGTCCAGACCGGCCGGGGCTGTTCGGCGAGCACCCGCACCAGCCCGTAGTAGAAGGCGGCGTTGGCCAGGGTGTCGGCCACCGTCGGCCCGGCCGGCAGCGCCCGGTTCTCCACCCGCAGGTGGGCGACCCCGCCGGCGACGTCGTACACCGGCCGGTTCCAGCGGTAGATGGTGCCGTTGTGCAGCCGCATCTCGGCGAGCCTGGGCGCGCCGCCGGAGGTCAGCACCTTCAACGGGTCCTCGTCGTCGCAGATCGGCAGCAGCGCCGGGAAGTAGCGCAGGTTCTCCTCGAACAGGTCGTAGGCCGAGTCCACCCAGCGCTCCCCGAACCAGGTGATCGGGCGCACGCCCTGGGCCTTGAGCTCCGCCGAACGGGTGTCGCAGGCCTGCTGGAAGAGCACCGGGCGGGTCTCCCGCCACAGTTCCCGCCCGAACAGGAACGGGGAGTTGGCGCCCAGCGCGAGCTGCGGTCCGCAGATCGCCTGGGCGGCGTTCCAGACCGAGGAGAACCGCTCCGGGGTCACCTGGAGGTGCAGCTGCAAGGAGGTCGCGGCGGCCTCGGCCACCATGGTGATGGACTCCAGCTGGAGGTGTTCGACGCCCTCGATGTCCAGCGCGATGTCCTCCCCCCTGGCGGCCAGGATCTGGTCGCTGAGCAGGCTGTACCGCTGGTTGTGGCTCATCGCGTCGAGCCCGGTGTGGTCGCTCTCCAGGGTCGGCAGGATGCCCACCATGACGATCCGGGCGCCGGCCTCGGCCGCCTGCCGGTCGGCGTAGCGCAGCCCGGTGTCGATCTCCTCACGCAGTTCCTCGAAGACGTGCCCGCACAGCCGGTGCGGCACGATGTTGACCTCGATGTTGAACTGGCCCAGTTCGGTCTGGAAGTCGCTGGAGCCGATCGCGCTCAGCACCTGGGCGTTGCGCAGCACCGGCAGGCCCTGCTCGTCGGCCAGGTTGAGCTCGATCTCCAGGCCCATCACCGCCCGCGGCCGGTCGAAGCGGTCCTCGCGCAGCATCCGCCCGAGCGCGTCCAGACAGGCCTGGAGCTTGAGCCGGTACTGCTGCCGGTCCGCCAGATCCGCCCGAGTCGCCACGACCTTCTCGCCCACGGTCCCCTCCTCCTGAGACACCCGGCCGGTCGACCGTGCCAGCATCATGCCCACCTCGAAGATCGATACCCGAATGCTTGTACTGGCTTGCAATGCAAGGCATCTGACGGAAATTCAGACCATCTGCAGACTTGCCCGGCACCACGGCCTGTGATAAACAGATCACCCTGCGCATTTGTTCGATGAGTTCGCTGAGTTCGCACTGCGCGCCGACCGGTCCGTTCCCCATTCCTCGGCCCTCGCCGAGGACGGGCGACCGCGCCGGCGCCGCGATCCTGCACAACCGGACAAGGCCGGCCCCCGTCAGCGAAGACGCACCGCGCCGTGCCGGTATGCCGCACTCGCACGCCGATCTCGCTTGGAGAGGCGGACCCCGCCATGACCCTGCAGACCCCCCAGCCCCCACCGAGTGCCCTGCGCGCGGTCCTGGGCGCGCTCGACTCGGAGACCGCGCTGCGCCAGCCCGCCGCCGCAGCGCTCCGTCATCCGACCGGTCCGCTGCTTCCCGCGCACCCGCTCGCGGTGCACGTCCTGGACGGCCCCCATCCCGAACTGCCCGCCGCCCGTCGGACCGGCTGGCGCTTCCTGATCAAGCACGGCCCCGACGTGGCCGCCGCCGCCGAGGTGGTGCAGAGCGCGGAGGGCCACACCTTCTCCCACTTCACCGCCGGCCCGTACCTCTCCTCCACCGTCCGGGCGCTGCGCGAGGCCTGGCAGCTCGCCCAGGGCTCCCGCTCCCGCTGCCAGCCCCGGCTGCTCACCTTCCCCGGCCAGTACGCCACCGCGCTCTGGCTGCACAGCCCCGACGCCGGCCCGGGCGCCGACCTGCTCATCCCGCTGGCCCCGGCCCCGCTCGGGGTCACCGCGCACCGCGCCTACCCCGCCGCCGAGCTGCTCCCGCTGCTCACCCGCGCCCCGCTCGCCGGGCCGCCGCCGCTGCTGCTCGGCTCCTCCTGACCCGGCCGGGAGCCGAAGCACCGCACCGGCCGCCGGGCACCTCGCCCGGCGGCCCTCCGCCGTGCGCTCCGACGCCCCCGGACGGCCTCACCCGAACGGCTACCACCCGCTCGGGCCACCCGCCATGGCCCCACCGGGCCATGCCCTGGCTGACCCGGCGGTGCGCTTTTCCCCCCGGGCCCCACCTGAACGGGTGATCTCTGTCCGGGAGTTGTGGCGCATGTCACGAAATACCTGCGCGCGCGTCCGCGGATGCCGACACTGGGAACCAGCGTGGAAGGACCACCTATCCTACCCACTTGAGCGCCGGTCCACACCTGGTCGGCGCGCGGACAGGATCCGACCACCACGGCGGCTCCGGACGGCTCGACCTCCGGGGACCGCACCACGGGGAGGATCGCAGAGCGAAGCGAGGGTACGCGTATGTGCCAGCACCGTCCTGAGTGCCCGACGGCCGAGTCCGAGGACCGCGAAGCGGCCGTGCCGGTGGCCTGCCACCCGGAGCAGGGCTGGAGCCTGCTCTGCAACGGCGTCGTCCTGTTCGAGGACACCGGAGAGCTGCTGCCCGACGGCCGGGTGATCGCCCCGCGCCGCCCCGTCGCCCACGCGGCCTGAGCCCACGCGGCCCGACCCCGTACGGCCGGAACCGTACGGCCCGGGGCCGCGCCCGGCGGGGGCAGCCGCCGACCCGACCGCACGAAGCGCCGCGCAAGGCGCAACACGAAGGGCAGGGCCCCGGCGGAAACCTTCCGCCGGGGCCCTGCCCCGTGCCCGTCCGATGAGGATCAGACGCCGTACTCGTCCAGCGGCGGGCAGGAGCAGACCAGGTTCCGGTCGCCGTACGCGCCGTCGATCCGGCTCACCGGCGGCCAGTACTTGTCCGCCGGGTTCACGCCCGCCGGGAAGACCGCCTCCTGCCGCGAGTAGCCGTGCGCCCAGTCGCCGGCCAGCTCGGCGGCGGTGTGCGGGGCGTTGCGCAGCGGGTTGTCGTCCGCGGCCCACGCGCCCGAGCCGACCTTGTCGATCTCGCCGCGGATCTCGATCATCGCGTCGCAGAACCGGTCGATCTCGTGCAGGTCCTCGGACTCGGTCGGCTCGATCATCAGCGTGCCGGCCACCGGGAAGGACATCGTCGGCGCGTGGAAACCGTAGTCGATCAGGCGCTTGGCGATGTCGTCCACCGTCACGCCCGTCTCCTTGGTCAGCGGGCGCAGGTCGATGATGCACTCGTGCGCGACCAGCCCGCCCGGGCCGGTGTAGAGCACCGGGAAGTGCGGGGACAGGCGCTTGGCGATGTAGTTGGCGTTCAGCACCGCGACCTGGGTCGCGCGCTTGAGGCCCTCGCCGCCCATCAGCCGGACGTACGCCCAGGAGATCGGCAGGATCGCCGCCGAGCCCCACGGCGCGGCCGAGATCGGGCCGACCCCGGTGGCCGGGCCGGCCTCCTCCTGCAGCGGGTGGTTCGGCAGGTACGGCGCCAGGTGGGCACGCACCGCGACCGGGCCGACGCCCGGGCCGCCGCCGCCGTGCGGGATGCAGAAGGTCTTGTGCAGGTTCAGGTGCGAGACGTCCGCGCCGAACTTGCCCGGCTTGGCCAGGCCCACCAGGGCGTTCAGGTTGGCGCCGTCCACGTAGACCTGGCCGCCGGCCTCGTGCACCAGGGCGCAGATGTCGGTGATCTGGGTCTCGTACACGCCGTGGGTCGACGGGTAGGTGACCATCAGCACCGAGAGGTTGTCGCGGTGCTGCTCGATCTTGGCCTTCAGGTCCTCGACGTCCACGTCGCCGTCGACCAGGGTCTTCACCACGACCACGCGCATGCCGGCCATCACCGCGGAGGCGGCGTTGGTTCCGTGCGCCGAGGACGGGATCAGGCAGACGTCGCGCTGGGTGTCGCCGTTGGCGTGGTGGTAGGCGCGGACGGCCAGCAGGCCGGCCAGCTCGCCCTGGGAGCCCGCGTTCGGCTGGATCGAGACGGCGTCGTAGCCGGTGACCTCGACGAGCTGCTGCTCCAGCTGGCGGATCAGGGTCAGGTAGCCCGCGGCCTGGTCGACCGGCGCGAAGGGGTGCAGCTGGCCGAACTCCGGCCAGGTCACCGCCTCCATCTCGGTGGTGGCGTTGAGCTTCATGGTGCAGGAGCCCAGCGGGATCATGCCGCGGTCGAGCGCGTAGTCCCGGTCCGACAGGCGGCGCAGGTAGCGCAGCATGGCGGTCTCCGAGCGGTGGCTGTGGAAGACCGGGTGGGTCAGGTACTCGTCCTCGCGCAGCAGCGCGGCCGGCAGGGTCTCGGCGGCCTCGGCCACCTCGACGGCGGGGACGCCGAACGCGGCCCAGACGCCGGCCAGGTGCTCGCGGGTGGTGGTCTCGTCGGTGGAGACCGAGATCCGGTCCTCGCCGTCCTGGTACACGTTGATGCCGTTGGCGCGGGCGGCGGCGGCGATCTCGGCGGCGCGGCCCGGGACGACGGCGGTGACGGTGTCGAAGAACTCGCCGTGCAGCAGCTCGACGCCACCGGCCCGCAGGCCCTCGGCGAGGGCGGCCGCGTAGCGGTGGGTGCGGCGGGCGATGTCGGCCAGGCCGTCCGGGCCGTGGTAGACGGCGTACATCGAGGCCATCACGGCGAGCAGCACCTGGGCGGTGCAGATGTTGCTGGTGGCCTTTTCGCGGCGGATGTGCTGCTCGCGGGTCTGCAGCGCCAGGCGGTAGGCGCGGTTGCCGTCGGCATCGACGGAGACGCCGACCAGGCGGCCGGGCAGCGAGCGGGCGTACTCGGCGCGCACCGACAGGTAGCCGGCGTGCGGGCCGCCGAAGCCCATCGGCACGCCGAAGCGCTGCGAGGTGCCGCAGGCGATGTCCGCGCCCAGCGCGCCCGGGGACTTGAGCAGGGTGAGCGCCAGCAGGTCGGCGGCGACGGCGACGATCGCGCCCAGGCCGTGCGCCTGCTCTATCACCGGGGCGAGGTCGCGGACCACACCGGTGGCGCCCGGGTACTGCAGCAGCACGCCGAAGACGCCGCGCTCGGCGATCTCGGCCGGGATGCCCTCGGAGAGGTCGGCGACGACGACCTCGACACCGGTCGGCACGGCGCGGGTGTTGATCACCGCGACGGTCTGCGGCAGGGTCTCGGCGTCGACCAGGAAGACGCCGCCCTTGACCTTGGTGACGCGGCGGGCCAGCGCCATCGCCTCGGCGGCCGCGGTGCCCTCGTCCAGCAGCGAGGAGCCGGAGGTGGGCAGGCCGGTCAGGTCGGAGACCAGGGTCTGGAAGTTGAGCAGCGCCTCCAGGCGGCCCTGCGAGATCTCCGGCTGGTACGGGGTGTAGGCGGTGTACCAGGCCGGGTTCTCCATGACGTTGCGCAGGATCACCGGCGGGGTGAAGGTGCCGTAGTAACCCAGGCCGATCATCGGCTGGAGCACCTGGTTGCGGCCGGCCAGCTCGCGCAGCTCGGCGAGGACCTGGGCCTCGCTGCGGCCGGCGGGCAGGTCCAGGGCGGTGATGGAACGGATGGCCTCGGGAACGGCCGTGGCGGCGAGCTCGTCCAGCGAGCCGTAGCCGACGGACGCCAGCATCTTCTCCTGGGCGGCGGCGTCGGGGCCGATGTGGCGGTTCTCGAAGGGGCTGGCCAGCTCAAGCTCGGTGAGGGTCGAGGCGCCGGTGGGGCGTCCCGCGTTCGGCTGGGCGTTCATGGTGGTCGAGGCCTCCTGGTCACGGACCGGCGGGGGTACGCACGCCGGCTGGCCGACGCCGCTGCGGACAGCGGACCGGCCTGGGCGGACGGACCCGAAAGGCCTCCCCCTCTGTCATCGGGACCTGAGAGCTTCGCCCGCACGTCGCGCTGTGGCGCTCCGTCGGCTTGCACCGTCGGTGAGGGTGGTGATCACCGGCTCCCGCGCCGGCGGTCCTGCCCTGCTTTCCAGAGTGACCTATCCCGCACGGTACGGATGCCTGAGAGATTCCGGGGAGGAGTTGCTCCTTCGGCGCCCCGACCAGTGGTTTTCGCCGTCGGGGACTCTCCCGAGCGGGCTCGGCGGTCGCCGCCCAGGGTACCAGCGGGAGGCCTTCCGATCACGGGTGCTTCGGGTCACTCCGGGTCTACGCGCGTCCCCCGTCCGGCCCAGTGCCGACCCGTCCGGGCGCACCCCGGTCGCGCGCGTCCTTTTCATGGCTTTTCGTGTGAAGTGGCGGACGGGACGGGTGGTCCGGTCGCCGATCTGTGGGACTTCCGCAGGCGCAGCGCACTGGAGGAAAGCGTGCAGACCGACATCGATCCCCGCGACCTCATCGGCCACAAGGCTGTCGACCGCAACGGAGACAAGATCGGCACGGTCGACGAGGTCTACCTGGACGACGCCACCGGACAGCCGGAGTGGGCGGCCATCCGCACCGGCATCTTCGGCCGGGACGCCTTCGTCCCGCTCACCACGAGCGAGTTCTCCGGCGAGGAACTCCGGGTCCCGTACGACAAGACGCTGGTCAAGGACTCTCCGGACTTCGGCGTGGGCCAGCACCTGTCGCCCGCCCAGGAGCTCCAGCTCTACCGCTACTACGGCCTCGACACCCCGGTGGACGGCCATCCGATCTCCGGGGAGCCCGGCCGGGACGCCCAGCCCGACATCGACTTCGGCACCACGCCGGCCGCCACGGTCGCCGAGCCCCTCGCCTTCCACTCCCCCGTCCCCGACTCGACGATGACCGCCACCAGCACCGGCACCAGCACCAGCACCAGCACCAGCACCAGCACGGAGGCCTACCTGCGATCCCTCGACACCCCCGCACCGGCCCCCGCCCACGCCGCCGAGCCGATGTCCCGGCCCGTTCCGACCGCGGCCGGCCCCCTCGCGCCCGACACCGACACCTCGGCCCCCGGCGCCCCGGTGGAGTTCACCTGCCGCGAGGAGCGGCTGGACATCAGCACGGAGTGGCACGTCCTGGGCACCGCGAGGCTGCGCAAGTACGTGACCACCGAGCAGGTCGAGCGCCGGGTGCCGGTGGTCCGCGAGCGGGTCCGGGTGGAGCGGGTACGGGTCAGTGACGCCGAGCGCGCATCGCTGACCGAGGAGGAGATCGCCGAGGCGGTGGAAGAGGTCACCGTCCGCGAGGAACGGCCGGTGGTCCGCAAGTACCTCGCCCCGATCGAGCGGGTCCGCCTGGTGGTCGAGCGGTACACCGAGGAGGAGTTGGTCCAGGACGAGCTCCGTCGCGAGAACGTCGAGATCCACGACACCACCGCCTCGGCCACCCCTGCGCCGAGCCCGACCAACGGCTCGATGCCCCTGGCCCCGGAGGGCCCCCACTCCACCACCCTGCGCCCGATGGTCTGATCGCAACACCCGACGGCACCGCCGAAGGGCCCCGGGACCCCGGTCCGGGGCCCTTCGCCGTGCCCGCGATCCGCCGGTCGGTCATAGGCGAACCTTCACCTTTGCCAAACCTTAACCAGTCGATATTTGACACTCTGAAGTATCTTCCGGCAGGGTTACTTCAGCACATTCACTATGTACGGGAGGAAGCAACCGTGAGTGAGGCACCACAGCCCACCACCGCGGCCGAGAAGCAGAGCAACGCCCGGGTCCTGCCGGCCCTCATCCTGGCGATGCTGTCGTTCAGCGTGGTGCAGACCGCGGTCGTCCCGATCCTGCCGTCGCTGGCCAAGGAACTGGACGTCTCGGGCTCCAACATCACCTGGCTGATGACCGCCAACCTGCTGTCCGCCGCCGTGCTGACTCCCCTGCTGGGCCGCTTCGGCGACCTCCGGGGCCGCAAGCCCATGCTGCTGATCTCGCTGGCCGGTCTGGTCGCCGGTTCGGCCCTGGCGGTCAGCACCCACTCCTTCACCTGGCTGGTCGTCGCCCGCGTCCTCCAGGGCGCCGGCGGTGGCGTGATGCCACTGGCGATCAGCATCGTCCGCGACGAGCTGCCCAAGCAGAAGGTCACCGGCGGCGTCGCCGCCATCAGTGCCTCGATGGGCGTCGGCTCCGGCCTCGGCCTGGTCGCCACCGGCCTGCTGCTGGAGCACTGGAACTACAAGTCCATCTTCTGGATGGGCCTGGTCTTCGGCCTGATCGCGGTCGCCCTGGTCGCCTTCCGCGTCCCGACCGACCCGGTGACCGACAAGGAGGGCGGCGCCGACCCGATCGGTGCCCTCGCCCTGGCCGCCTGGCTCTCCGCCCTGCTGGTCGCGGTCAGCCAGGGCAACCACTGGGGCTGGACCTCCACCAAGACCCTCGGCCTGTTCGCCGTCGCCGCCGTGGTGGCCCTGGTCTGGGGCGTCATCGAGACCAAGGTCTCGCACCCCCTGGTCGACCTGAAGATGATGTCCCGCCCGGCCGTGGCCTTCACCAACCTGTCCGGCCTGCTCATCGGCTTCGGCATGTACGGCTCGTTCATGGTCATCAGCAACTTCGCCCAGACCCCGGAGAAGTACGCCCACTACGGCTTCACCGCGACCGTCCTGCACGCCGGTGTGATGCTGCTGCCGTCCGCCATCGGCTCGATGGTGGCCGCCCCGGTCGGCGCCCTGCTGATCGCCCGCCGCGGCCCGCGCCTGCCGCTGGTCCTCGGTGGCGTCCTGGGTGCGGTCTCGATGGCCTACCTGGCCCTGCGGCACAGCCACGAGGGCGACATCTACACCGCCTCCGCCATCTTCGGCCTCGGCATCGGCCTCGCCTTCGCCGCGATGCCGGCCTTCATCAACGGCGCCGTCCCGGTCGAGCAGAGCGGCATCGCCAACGGCATGAACTCCGTGCTGCGCACCGTCGGCGGCGCCATCGGCACCGCCGTGATGACCGCCATCCTGACCGGCGACGTCATGAAGCTCCCGATCCCGGTGCTGCTGCCCACCCTGGACGCCTACAAGCACGCGTTCTGGACCACGGCCGTCGTCTGCGTCATCGCCGGCGCCGTCCCCTTCCTGATCCGCACCGTCAAGTCGGCCCCGGCCGTCGCCGACGGCTCGGCCCCGCAGGACTCCAGCCCCCAGCTGGCCAAGACCGACGCCTGACGAGGCGTCCGGCCCGCGCGCTCAGGGACAGGACGCGCGGGCCCCGGTCTCCGCTCGGTCGCGAGGGCATCACGACCGTCCGGAGTCCGGCACGGTATGCGGCCCCACCCGGTGCTTCCACCGGGTGGGGCCGTTCCGCATCCCGCCTCACTCCCCCTCGCTGCCCGGCTCCTCGGCCTGCCGCAGCGGCAGCGGCGGGGCCGGCTCCAGCGCCGGATCGTCCACCGCGAAGGTCCGCACCCGCCCCGGCCCGCTCCACGGGGTCTCGAACCGCACGGTGACCCGCCCGACTCCGCTGCCCTGCACCCAGCCCGGCCCCCACTCGGCGTGGTGGACGTCCTGTCCGGGCATCCAGCGGCGCACCACCGGCTCCTCCGGCTCCTCCTCGGCCACCGCCGCCTCGGCCGCCTCGGCGTGCTCCGCCGCCTCCTCCCGCAGGGCCTGCGCGAACAGGTCCTCCTGGGTGTAGTCGGCGAGTTGGGCGACTCCCACCCCGAGCAGCCGGACCCCGCCGGTGATGTCCACCTGCTCGGCCAGTCGCCGCGCCGTCGAGGTGATCACCGCCTCGTCGTCGGTCGGGCCGCCGAGGGTCTCCGAGCGCGTCAGCGTCGAGAAGTCGAACCGCCGGACCTTGAGCACCACCGTGCGCCCCGAGCGCCCGGCCGCCCGCAGCCGCCGCACGCACCGGCCCGCCAGCGCCTCCACCTCGCGCAGCACCCGGTCCCGGTCGGCCAGGTCCACCTCGTAGGTGTCCTCCACCGAGACCGACTTGGCGTCCTGGTCGGCCACCACCGGCCGCTCGTCCAGCCCTATCGACATCTGGTGGATCCCGGCGCCGTGCGCCCGCCCGAGCAATTGGACCAGCTCCGCCTCCCCCGCGTCCGCCAGGTCCGCCACCGTGCTCAGCCCGGCCCGCCGCAGCACCTGCTCGGTGGCCGGGCCGATCCCCGGCAGCGCCCGGACCGGCATCGGGCCGAGCACCGCCCGTTCCCGCCCCGGCTCGATCAGCACCAGCCCGTCCGGCTTGGCCTGCTCGGAGGCGATCTTCGCCATCAGCTTGGAGCCCGCCGCCCCGACCGAGCCGGTCAGCCCGGTGCGCCGCTGGATGTCCGCCCGCAGGTCCTCCGCCACGGCGAGCACCAGCCGCTCCCCGGTCTCGTGGTCGGTCTCGGCCAGCACCGGGCCGTAGGGACCGGCCTCCAGGTCGACGAAGGCCTCGTCCAGGCTCAGCGGCTGCACCAGCGGCGACAGCTCGCGCAGCAACCCCATCACGATCTCGCTGTTCTGCCGGTACGCCTCGAAGCGCCCGGTCAGGAAGGCCGCGTTCGGGCACAGCCGCCGCGCCTGCGCCATCGGCATCGCCGAGTGCACCCCGAACCTCCGCGCCTCGTACGAGGCCGTGGAGACCACCCCGCGCCCGCCGAGCCCGCCGACGATCACCGGCTTCCCGCGCAGGCTCGGCTTGGCCGCCTGCTCCACCGCCGCGAAGAAGGCGTCCATGTCGAGGTGGATGATGCTCGGCAGAGATCGCACCCGCCGATCATCGCGCACGGGTCCGACAGTGCGTACGAACCCGGCCGGGACCCCGCGCCCGGCGGGAACCGTCGGACACGCCCTACCGCGCCGCGGCCGCCGCCAACGCCTTCGGGATGCCGTCCTCCTTCGGCCCGAGGAACTCCGGGTCCGGCCGCAGCAGGACGTTCACCGCCGCCTTGCCCGCCCCGGCGACCTCCCGCAGCCCGCCGTACAGCCAGGTGATGTCGTGCGGCTCCGGCACCCCGACCGCGTAGGAGCGG
Source organism: Kitasatospora aureofaciens (assembly GCF_001188955.3). Classification (GTDB taxonomy): domain Bacteria; phylum Actinomycetota; class Actinomycetes; order Streptomycetales; family Streptomycetaceae; genus Kitasatospora; species Kitasatospora aureofaciens. Next base: position 196,589 of record NZ_JPRF03000014.1, read on the forward strand.
ATGCCCGCCGCCTCGCACAGCGCCAGCGCCCGCCGGACGTGGAAGTCCTGGCTGACCAGCACCGCCCGGTCCACCCCGAAGATCCGGTGCGCCCGGGTGCAGGAGTTCCAGGTGTCGAAGCCCGCGTAGTCCCGGACCACCCGGTCCCCCGGGACCCCGTGCTCGGTCAGGTACCGGTACATCGCGTCCGGCTCGTCGTACTCGGTCCGCCCGTTGTCCCCGGTCACCAGGACGGCCTTCACCTTGCCCTCCCGGTACAGGTCCAGCGCGGCCACCAGCCGGTGCTCCAGGTACGGCGACGGCTTGCCCTGGTCCAGCCCGGCGCCGAAGACCACGGCCACCGGCGCCGACGGCGCGCTCTCCACCGTGCCCACCCGGTCCCCCGCCGCGAACCACAACCAGGCGCTCGGCGCCAGCGCCAGCGAGCACAGCAGGGTCGTGACCTGGAAGACCCTGCGCTGCGTCCGGCGCTCCCGCAGCCGCGCCCGCAGCCCCCCGGCCCGACGCCGCAGCAACCCCGATATCCCGGTACCGGCCTCCACGTGCCCCTCCCTCGATCGCTCCACCAGGCAACACGACGGGGCCGTGGCCCGGAACGGTTCCCCGTTCCGGGCCACGGCCCCGTCGGAATCGCTCCGTCAGACCGCCCGGTTGCGCCGCTGCGCCAGTTCGTCCGCCGGATCGTTGCCCACCAGCGTCTCGCCGGTGTCGGTTCGCTCCGCGTGCAGCCGCCCGAGGGTCAGCTCCAGCTCCTGCCAGACCGCTCCGACCGCGATGCCGAACACCCCCTGACCGCCCTTCAGCAGATCGACCACCTGCTGCGGCGTGGTGCACTCGTACACCGTCGCACCGTCACACATCAGCGTCAGCCCGGTCAGGTCGGCCTGATCGGCGGACTGCAGATGGGCGACGGCCACCCGGATGTTCTGCAGCGAGACGCCCGCGTCGAGCAGCCGCTTCACGATCTTCAGCAGCAGGACGTCACGGAAGCTGTAGAGCCGCTGACTGGTCGCCGGGTACGCGGTCCGCACGCTGGGCTCCAGCAGTCCGGTGCGGGCCCAGTAGTCCAGCTGGCGGTAGGTGATCCCGGCCGCCGCACAGGCCGTCGGACCGCGGAAACCGAGCAGTTCGGACGTCGGGGCCAGCCGCTCGATCGCGGGCTGGCCCGGCTGCACGGCCGGGAACCGGCCCACCCTGGGAAGGTCCGACACGGTGCGAGCGGTGCGCGGCATATGCACGGCGCACAGGCCTCCCACGGCCGCGTCATCGCCGGTGCTGCTCATGCCTACCTCCGTCCGCTCGTGCTGCGGGCAATCCGACTGCGGGCATCGGCCACCCGGACAGCCACTCCTGACGGTAGGCAGTCCCCTATGACCCGTCAACGATCGCCACGCCGGGCCAGACAAACCACATCACTCAGGAGAGTGGTTTTTCGTGCCCCTAGTGTGGGTAGATGGACGGATTTTGGCAAAACGGCACGCTGAAGAGCTGACCGAACCGTCCGCACCACTGCGGACTACTGGGGACCGCCCCCGCCGAAGTCCTCGGGCGACACCTGGTCGAGGAACTCGCGGAACTTCTCGACCTCGTCCTCCTGCTCGTCCGGGATCGCGATGCCCGCCTCCGCGAGCACCTCCTCGCTCCCGTAGATCGGCGTGCCGGTGCGCAGGGCCAGAGCTATGGCGTCGGACGGCCGCGCACTCACCTCGACCCCGCCGGCGAACACCAGCTCGGCGTAGAACACGCCCTCCCGCAGGTCGGTGATCCGGACCTCGGTGAGCTGCTGACCGAGCGCTTCCAGGACGTCCTTGAACAGGTCGTGCGTCAGCGGGCGCACCGGAGTCATGCCCTGCTGGGCGAAGGCGATCGCGGTCGCCTCGCCGGGGCCGATCCAGATCGGCAGGTACCGGTCTCCCCCGACCTCCCGCAGCAGCACGATCGGCTGGTTGGAAGGCATCTCCACTCGGACACCCACGACGTCGAGCTCATTCACACAGGCAACCCTATGGCTCCGATCCCGGATATGAAAGCGCAGGGCCGACGCCGCTGGTCAGCGCGGTGCACCGGCCACGCCGGGGACGCCTCGGGGGCCGTCGTCCGGGCCCGGGTCACGCCCTGGACAGGCCCTGGCCGCAGGTGCGCAGACCGGCCTGGACCATGGCCGCGTGCAGCCGTACGGACAGCATCGCCAGCTCCCGCGCGGTGGCCTCCGCGTGCGCCCGGGTCTGCGGGTTCCGGTGCCGCCGCAGCGGCGCCACCACCTGCTCCACCAGCGCGATCTCGCGGTCCGCCGCCGCCTTCATGGCCCTCAGGTGCCGCGGCTCCAGTCCGTACCGGCCGAGTTCCGCGACCAGCCGGGCCACCTGCAGCGCCTCCCCGTCGTACCCGCCGTCCGGGCCCGGCGCGACCAGCCCGTACGACTCCCACTCGGCCAGCTCCCGCTCACCGGCCTCGGCCGCCGCCAGCAGCTCGGCGCGCCCCAGACGGACCCCCGAGGAGGCGTCGGCCGAGGCCACCAACTCACGGTCGGCCTCCTCCAGCGGCCCCCGCCGGGTTTCGGCCGCGGACGGCAGCGCGGGCGGGGCCTCACCGCGCTCGATCGCGTCCAGGTGCTCGCGGATCACCCGCAGCGGCAGGTAGTGGTCCCGCTGCATCCGCAGGACGTAGGCCAGCCGCTCGACGTCCGACGGGCTGAACTTGCGGTACCCGGAGGGGGTGCGCTGCGGCTCGACCAGGCCCTCCGCCTCCAGGAAGCGGATCTTGGAGATGGTCACTTCGGGGAAGTCGTCACGCAGGAAGGCCAGCACCGCGCCGATGCTCAACAGCTCGTCACCACCGCGCCGCCGCCCGGCGGGCCGGTCCGGCCGGACCGGCTGCCTTGGGCCCGCGACCACCCCGCGCCCACCCCGGTCCGCGTGCGGACCGGACGACGACGCAGGGTTGGCCGCCCCGAGAGAAGAGGAAGGGGTATTCGTATTCACTCGGGCTCCTACCGACGTTGGCTTCAGTACCCCCGGTGGTGGCCGGCGAAGAACACCAGCCGGTACTTCCCGATCTGGACCTCGTCGCCGTTGTTCAGCGGCACCTCGTCGATCCGCTCCCGGTTGACGTAGGTGCCGTTCAGGCTGCCCACGTCGGCGACGATGAAGCCGGCCGGGGTGCGGCGGAACTCCACGTGCCGCCGGGAGACCGTGACGTCGTCCAGGAAGATGTCACCCTGCGGGTGGCGCCCCGCCGTGGTGATGTCCGAGTCCAGCAGGAACCGGCTGCCCGAGTTCGGGCCGCGCTGGACGATCAGCAGCGCCGAGCCCGGCGGCAGCGCGTCGATCGCCGACAGCACCTCGGCCGACAGGGCCGGCGTGGTGCCGGTGCCGGTCGTGGCGGAGGGGTCGTAGGACTCCAGGCCGGAGATCGAGATGGTCGACGTGGTCTCCGCCGCCCCCTCGGGCAGCAGGCCGCCGCGCAACGCGGTGCCGCAGTTGGAACAGAAGCGGGCCGCGGCCGGGTTCTGGTTGCCGCACCTGGGGCACGGAGTGGGGCCAGCCATGTTCACAGCCTCCTGGCGCGGCACACCCGACGGGTTGTGCCCGGCGTACGGGTCCGGTGCAAACCCTCCACCAGAGGTTGAGGGTGTTGACGGGAAACCTATGCGCGGGTCGCCGGAGGGGTCAACCGACGCGCCGTAACCCGCCGGATTCGCCGCGTACTGGGCGGCGGCGCCGTCCCGGTACAACTGCTGTCCGGCGTACGTCCCGGCCTCGGGAGCGGAACGCATGCCCGGCACCGCGGGCTCGTCCTCCGCCCGGCGGTGCCGCGCGGTCGGCGCCTCGACGGCGGCGGCGTCACGGCCCTTGTTGCGGCCGAACAACTTCGAGAAGAAACTCACGGGCGAATCCCCTTGCGTGTGACAGACCCGCCCGCGGGGCAGGGTGAGAACCTCGGACAGGCTGCGGGCCCGGTCGCGGCCCGGGCCTGCTGGAGTGGTACTCCGACGGTTGTTGCTGCGGTTGGTGCTACGGAGCGTACTGGTGCGAACCAGTCTCTCCCACGCGACGACGGCGCCCCGCACCGGGTGCCGCCCGCCCTTGACGGGCCGTTCGTCGAGCGCCTCGTCACTTCGAGGCCGGCTTGGCGTACTGCGGCGTCTTCAGGTCCACGAGGGCGTCGACGACCACCTTCTGCTGCTGGGTGATCGTCGCCCGCGCCTGGTGGCTCTCCAGGGTACGGACGACGCCCCCCGGGATGTTCAGCGCGGGCGTCAGGTCCTGCGGGTTCCCCACGACGGTGAACCGGTAGGGCTGCGAGACCTTCTTCCCGTCGATCTGCACCCCACCGCCCGACAGGTCGGTGAAGTAGGTGTTGACCACCACGCGCACGTCGTTGATCTGAATCGCCTCCGCCCCCGCCGCTCGAAGTTCCTGCAGGGTGTCCAGCAGCATATCTGCCTTCACCAGCCCTTGGGGATCGTCGACCGTGAGGACGATGCCAGGACCTGTGGCTTTGACCGTACCGGCCAGCACACCCAGTTCGGTCATCTTCTTCCTGGTCTGCTCCTGGGCCTCCTTGGCCTGGTTGGAGCTGTTCTCCAACTTGCCCAGGGACTGCTCCAGCTCCGCCTTCTCCTGCTGGAGACGCTGCTGACGGCTGTCCAGTTCGTCGAGGATCCGGACCAGGTCCTCCTGCCGGGCCCCGCGCAGCTGGTTGTGGTGGTCGTTGGTCGAGCGCACCTGGATCGCCAGCGCCAGGCCGAGCGAGAACAGCAGCAGGGCCACCACCAGCTGCCCGCGCGACAGCCGCGGCGGCCACAGCGCGGCCTGCAGCCGCCGCCGACCGGCGTTCCGGTCCACGGCGGGCGGCTCCTCGGCGGCCTCCGACGGTTCGACGGCCGCTGCCTCGGCCTCAGCCTCGACCGGCTCCGGCTCCGGCTCCGGCTCGGGACGGGCCGCCTTCACCAGCCGTACCGACGGCTCCGGGTCCTCCGCCCCGCCCTCGAACTCAGCCTTGGCGTCAGTCTCCTCCGGCCGCTCCTCGGCCTCGGCACACCCAGCCGCCTCCGGCTCCTCCGACTCCGCCGGAACGGATTCCTCGGGCGCCTTCCCGGTCGGCTCCTCGACCGGCTCCTCCACCGGCTCCTCGACGGTCTCCTCGACCGCTGGCGCCTCCGCCTTCTGCTCCTCCTCCGTCGCCGCCGTCTCGCGGCCCGACTCAGGCCCGGAAGACATGGCGCCGGATCGCGGCCGCGTTGGAGAAGATGCGGATGCCGAGGACGACGACCACACCCGTGGACAGCTGCGAGCCCACGCCCAACTGGTCACCCAGGAAGACGATCAGCGCCGCAACGACCACGTTCGACAGGAACGAGACGATGAAGACCTTGTCGTTGAAGATCCCGTCCAGCATCGCCCGGACCCCACCGAACACCGCGTCCAGCGCCGCCACCACCGCGATCGGCAGGTAGGGCACGACAGCGTCGGGCACCTCGGGTTGGACGAAGAGGCCGACGACCACCCCGATCACGAGACCCAGTACGGCAATCACGGTCTAGCTGCTCCTGTCCCTGTCGTGGTCTTGGCGGATCCGCTGGTCGGACGCCGCTTCGCGGTCGGTACGCTCCGGGTCACGGACGGTGAAACGGACGCGCCCGGGCTCTCCGCGGTTCCCGAGCCGCCCGACGGGGTCCCGCCAGGGCCGGTCGACGAGCCGCCCGAGGGCGTGGGGGTCGGCGTGGGCGAGGGTTCGGGCGTGACCGGCTGGGCGGTCCGCAGCGTCACGCCGACCGCCGCGGGCAGCGTCAGGCTCTTCTGCGCGGACAGCGTCGACTTGATGCCGTACTTCTCCTCCAGCAACCGCAGGTACTGCCCGGCCATGTCGTTCTCGAAGGCGGAGAGGAGTTTCGGACCGTCGCCGATCGCCTGGATGTTGTACGGCGGCACCAGCGGCCGGTTGTCCACCAGCACGGCCTCACCCGCGGCCCGGATCGCCGACAGCGCGGTCAGCCGCTGCCCGTTGATCGAGACGGCCTCCGCACCGGATCCCCACAGCCCGTTCACCACCAGCTGCAGGTCGCGGTCGCGCAGCCGCCCGCTGTTGGAGAAGCCCTGCCCGGCCCGCGGGTCGACGTTGCCCCCGCTCCCCGTGCCCGCGGCGTCCTCCAGGACCAGCTTCACCCCGGGCCCGGTGACCTCTCCGAGCCCCACCTGGTCGGTCAGACCGGCCGCCCCGGCGTCGCCCGAGGGCAGCGCCTGCTGCTGGGTGTCCTCCACCTTGCGCCGCAGGTCCTGGACCTCCTTCTGGAGGTGGTCCGCCGTGCCGTTGCTGTCGTTGATCCGGTGGATCAGCGCGTCCCGCTCCTTGGCCAGCGTCGGCTCGGCCTTGTGCGCGTTCACCGCACCGACCGTCACCACCGCCCCGACCAGCGCCAGACCGGCACCCAGCGTCAGTAGACCCCGCAGGGTCCGGGGTATCCGGCTGTCGTGCTCACCGCCGCGGGCCGCGGCCGCTTCGGCGTAGCCCTCGTCCAGGCTGTGGTCCATCACGTTGGTCAGCAGGGACATCGAGGCGTCCGGACGGTTGTACCGTCCGTTCGGAGCACTCGGCGTCGGCGTCGCTGGCATGCGGACCATCGTCCCATGGCCGCCGAGGGGGTCGCGCACGGCCCCTGAGCTGCACACACGCCGCACACATCAGCAGAAGTGTCAGACCGTTCCGAATGATGCGAAAACGGACGGCGGGGCGCGCGAACCGTTCCGCACACCCCGCCGTTCAGGGACTCGTCCGATCAGCGGACCCGTCCGCTCAGACCGTCACCTTCCCGCGCCCTCGACCACGGCCGCCCACTCGTCCAGCAGCGCCTCGGTCGCCTCGTCGTCCGGACCCTCGGCCCACAGGTGGGTGACCGCCTCGGCCGGGTCCGGCAGGACCAGCGTCCACCGCCCGTCCGCCTCGACCACCCGCACGCCGTCCGTGGTGTCCAGCCGCCGACTGCCGGCCGCCTCCACCACCGAGCGCATCACCATGCCCTTCGCGGCCCACGGCGTCGCGATGTCCCGGCGCCGGATGTGCGCCTGCGGGATCCGCGCGTCGATCTGGCTCAGCGTGAGCTGGGTACGGGCCACCAGACCGACCAACCGGACGAAGGCCGCCGCACCGTCCAGCACCCCGCTGAACTCGGGCACCACGAAGCCGCCGCGCCCGTCCCCGCCGAACACCGTGCCCTCGGCGGAGGCCGCCTTGGCGAGGTCGTCCGGCGTCGTCGTGGTCCAGATGACCTGGGTGCCGTGGTAGGCGGCGACCTGCTCGGCGATCCGGGTCGTGGTCACCGGCAGCGCAACCTGCCCGCTGCGCCGCTCGGCCGCGACCAGGTCGAGCAGCACCAGCAGTGCCCGGTCGTCGTCGATCACCCGGCCGAGCTCGTCCACGAACGCGACCCGCTCGCCGACCGGGTCGAACCGCACACCGAAGGCCGCCCGCGAGGAGGCCACCAGCTCGCCGAGCCTGGCCAGCCCGGCCCGCCGGGTCTCCGCGTCCTCGGTCGGCCGAGCCTCGTCCAGCCCGGAGGAGACGGTGAGCGCCTCCACGCCGAGCCGGCCGAGAATGCTGGGCAGCACGAGCCCGGCACTGCCGTGCGCGGTGTCCACCACCACCTTCAGCCCAGCCTCCCGGACCCCGGTGGTGTCCACCGTCCGCAGCAGGTTGCCCGCGTAGGAGTCGAACACGCTGGACGGGAAGGTCAGGTCCCCGATCTCGCCCGGGAAGGCCCGCCGGTACTCCTGGCGCGCGTAGACCCGGTCGAGCTTGCGCTGCCCGGCCTGGGAGAGGTCCGCCCCGCGCTCGTCGAAGAAGAGGATGTCGAGCGAGTCCGGCACCCCCGGCGTGGTCCGCAGGAAGATCCCGCCGGCGCTCCCCCGCGCGGTGTGCTGCCGGGCCACCGGCATCGGCACGTTCTCCAGGTCGCGGACGTCGATCGCGGAGGTCTGCAGAGCCGAAATCATCGCCCGTTTGAGCGCACGCGCACCACGCGAGTGGTCACGCGCAATGGTGACGGTGGCGCCCTTCTTCAACGTCGTGGCGTAGGCCCCGGCCAGCCGGACGGCCAGCTCCGGGGTGATCTCGACGTTCAGGATGCCGGAGACCCCGCGGGCGCCGAAGAGGTGTTCCTGGCCGCGCGACTCCCAGATCACCGAGGTGTTGACCACGGCGCCGGCCTCGATGGTCTTGAACGGGTAGACCCGGACGTTGGCCGCGATGATCGACTCCTCGCCGACCAGGCACTCGTCTCCGATCACCGCGCCGTCCTCGATCCGCGCGGCCCGCATCACGTCGGTGTTCTTGCCCACCACGCAGCCGCGCAGATTGCTCTGAGGACCGACATACACGTTGTCGTGCACCACCGCCTTGTGCAGGAAGGCACCGCGCTTGACCACCACGTTGCTGCCCAGCACGGTGTGCTCGCGGATCTCGACGCCGGCCTCGACCTTGGCGTAGTCCCCGATGTACAACGGCCCGCGCAGCACCGCCTCCGGGTCCACCTCGGCGCCCTCGGCCACCCAGACGCCCGGCGAGATCTCGAACCCCTCCAGCTCGACGTCGACCTTGCCCTCCAGGACGTCCGCCTGGGCCTTGCCGTAGCTCTCGTGGGTGCCCACGTCCTCCCAGTAGCCCTCGGCGACGTAGCCGTAGACCCGCTTGCCCTCCTTCAGCAGCTGGGGGAAGACGTCGCTCGACCAGTCGACGGACTCACCCGCCGCGACGTAGTCGAAGACCTCTGGCTCCATCACGTAGATACCGGTGTTCACCGTGTCGGAGAAGACCTGCCCCCAGGTCGGCTTCTCCAGGAAGCGCTCGACGCGGCCTTCCTCGTCCGTGATCGTGATCCCGAACTCCAGGGGATTCGGCACCCTGGTGAGACAGACGGTAACCAGTGCGTTCTTACTGCGGTGATAGTCGATCAACTTGGTGAGATCGAAATCGGTGAGCGCGTCGCCGGAGATCACCAGAAAGGAATCGTCCTTGAGCGCGTCCTCGGCGTTCTTGACACTCCCCGCAGTGCCGAGTGGCGTCTCCTCATGGGCATAGGTGAGATGCATGCCCAGTTCCTCACCGTCACCGAAGTAGTTCTTGACGAGTGACGCCAGGAACTGGACGGTGACGACGGTATCGGAGAGGCCGTGCCGCTTCAGCAGCCGAAGCACGTGCTCCATGATCGGCATATTGGCGACCGGAAGCAGCGGCTTCGGCATGCTGGAGGTCATCGGGCGGAGTCGGGTACCCTCGCCCCCTGCCATGACTACGGCTTTCATTACGGGTGCGTCCTCCTTCGCGGTGGTGGACCTACGGGTCCATCAAACCGTTCCAGAGGGTTCTCTACCCGGAAGGTCTCGTCCGACGCACCGGGGCGGCGTGGGACTTCTCTCAGATCGCGTCTCAGGCTGTGGACGTCGAGCCCGCGGCGGCGCGCTTGATGATCTGCCGCGCCTGAACCGCGTAAAGAATCGCGGACCACCAGTACAGCGTCGTCCCCCACCAGATGAAGGCCCAGCTCACCACCTCGGCCGGCCGCGCGATCCAGCTGTCGATGCCGCCGAGCAGCAGGAGCGGAAACGCATACATCAGATTGAAGGTCGCGGCCTTCCCCAGGAAACTCGTCTGCAGCGGACCGTAACCGTGCCGGTTCAGCATGGGCAGCAGCGACGCGATGAAGACTTCCCGGGCCAGCAGAATCGCCGTCACCCACCACGGCAGGAACTCACGCCACGTCAATCCGACCAGCGTGGACAAGACGTAGAGCCGGTCGGCCAGCGGGTCCAGCAGCTGTCCCACCCGGCTGATCTGCCCCCACCGCCTGGCGAGCTTTCCGTCCAGGTAGTCACTGACCCCGCTGAGCGCGAGGATCAACAGCGCCCAGCCGTCATTCTTGGGTCCGCCGAATGCGGGCCACAGGATGAGCCAGAGAAAGAGCGGAACACCGACCAGCCGGCCCATGCTCAGCAGGTTGGGGATGGTGAGGACGCGATCGGTCTGGACCCGCGTCTCCTGGACCTCCACCCGGGGGCCCTCCTGTCCTGTGTCACGACAATGCATGTTGACCCTACAACAGAGAAGCCCCCGTCCGGTTCACCCGGCGGGGGCTTCTCTCGAAGAATTGTTCGGCGGCGTCCTACTCTCCCACAGGGTCCCCCCTGCAGTACCATCGGCGCTGTGAGGCTTAGCTTCCGGGTTCGGAATGTAACCGGGCGTTTCCCTCACGCTATGACCACCGAAACACTAT
>NZ_JPRF03000015.1 GCF_001188955.3 Kitasatospora aureofaciens
CGGCGAAGGAGCCGGACCCGGCGGCCGGGGCGGGCGAGCCGCGGGGCCGGCAGTCGCGGGCGCCACAGGTCCGGGCCCCGGGCGCACGGGCCACCGCCGCGGACGGCGGACGGGCTGCGCGCGAGGCCCGTTCCGGGCGGGACGGCCACGCGGTCCGCACCGGCCGGGAGGGCGAGCATCCGGACGGCCACGGCACGCACGACGGGGCGGAGGAGCACCAGGCCGAGGCCTGCGCTCCGGCACCCCGCTCGGCTCCACCGGTCCCCGCAGCGCGTGATCGCGCCGTAGGGTGAGGTGCGTGAATGACCGTTTGGTATGGATCGACTGTGAAATGACCGGCCTCGACCTCGACCGGGACGCCCTGGTCGAGGTCGCGGTGCTGGTGACGGACTCCGAGCTGAACATCCTCGGCGAGGGCGTGGACGTCATCATCCGCCCGCCCGTGGAGGCTCTGGCGAACATGCCGGAGGTGGTGCGCGTGATGCACACCACCTCCGGCCTGCTGGAGGAGCTGGAGCAGGGCGTGACCCTGGCCGAGGCGGAGGAGCGGGTCCTCGCGTACGTGCGCGAGCACGTGCCGGAGGCCGGGAAGACGCCGCTGTGCGGCAACTCGGTGGCCACCGACCGCGGCTTCCTGGCCCGGGACATGCCGACCCTGGAGAGGCACCTGCACTACCGGATCGTGGACGTCTCCTCGATCAAGGAGCTGGCCCGCCGCTGGTACCCGAAGGCGTACTACAACAGCCCGCCGAAGGGCGGGAACCACCGGGCGCTCGCGGACATCCGCGAGAGCATCGACGAACTGCGGTACTACCGCGAGGCGGTGTTCGTCCCGCAGCCCGGGCCGGACGCCGACACCGCGCGTGCCATCGCCGAGAAGTACCGGGCCGCGGCCGACTGATCCAGGTCGGCCGCGGGGCCCTCGCGGGGTCGGAGGGGGTGCCACCGTTCGCCGGAACGAAACCCTGGCGCGAGCACCCTCTCGGATCCTGTAGAGTTCTTCCTGTCGGAACGGGAACGCGAGAGCGGGAACGGACCGGACAGATGGTGGGTGTAGCTCAGTTGGTAGAGCACCTGGTTGTGGTCCAGGTGGCCGCGGGTTCGAGTCCCGTCACTCACCCCAGAGCCCGAGGGGCCGATCTCTTCAAGAGATCGGCCCCTCGGGCGTTTTCGCGTTGCCTCAGTTGTGGGCGGCGGCCCGGGCTTTCCGGTCGGCCCCTGCCGCAACAAGCTACCGGCTAGTAACATCGTCGCCATGACCACTCCTTCGATCGGCCAGATGCTCGACGCCACCGTGCCGATGGCGCACACTCTCAAGCTGGAGTACCTGGAGACCACCCCGGAGCGCGCCGTGCTCCGGCTGCCCGACCAGCCCGCGTACCACAACCACGTCGGCGGCCCGCACGCCGGCGCGATGTTCACCCTCGCCGAGTCCGCCAGCGGCTGCATCGTGCTCGCCGCCTTCGGGGACCAGCTGTCCCGGGCCGTGCCGCTCGCCGTGAACGCCGAGATCGCCTACAAGAAGCTGGCCATGGGCGAGGTCACCGCCACCGCCGTGCTCGGCCGCCCGGCCACCGAGGTCGTCGCCGAGCTGGACGCCGGTGGCCGCCCCGAGTTCCCGGTCACCGTGGAGATCACCCGCACCGACGGCGCCGTCACCGGTGTGATGACGGTCACCTGGACCCTGCGTCCCAACTCCTGACCGCCACGCGGTCGGTGGCCCCGGGAGCGCCCTTCCGGGGCCAACCGCGCGATGACTGTCCGTGACGGCGGGCGTGACCTCGACGTCAGCCCGCTCGTTCTCAACTCACGTGCGAGCCAATCACGCGACCGAGCCCCAGGAACCGGCCCCCCGCGGCGTCGCCGGAGCCCGACGGACCGTCGCCCGATGGCTGCGCCGCCCCCGCTCCGTCGCCGCCTGCGGAGCCCTGCTCGCACAACTCTGGGCCGCCGGCGCCCCCAGCGCGTACGCCGCGCCTGCCGAGCCGCCGTCCAGGCAGCCCGGGCCCGCCGTCTCCCGCACCCTGCCCGACGCACCCGCGCTCGACGGCCCGTCAGCCGTCCGCCCCGTCGAACCGGGGCGGCGGGGCGCCGCCGGAGACGGCCGCTCCCCCGGACTCGTCGGGGAACGGGCCGACGGCGGGCCGGCCGACGGGGCCGCCGCCGCGGTCGGTGACGTCCTCCAGGAGCGCATCCGGGCCGGTGGTCTCCCGCTGCCCGGCCAGGGGGCGGCCGTCCCCGACGCCTTCGCCCTCGCCTCCGGCCTGCTCGGCACCGCCCCCGCCGAGGGCCGTTCTACCGGGACCCGCGCCTCCCGCGAGGGCGAACCCGGCACGCTGCCCGCCACCTCCCGGCCCCGCTCCGGCTCGGCCGACCAGGGCCGCCCGGCCCCGTCCGAGACGGCCGGGACCACCGCGGTCCGGGACGCGGCGGCCGACGAGGGGCCCGCCTCCGCGGAACCCGCCGGCACCGCGGGGAACGCGCAGGAGGCCGTGGCCCCGGGCGCACCGGCTGCCGCACCGGCGGACGCGGGGACGCCCGAGGCGCTCGCCCTCGCCGACACGGCGTCCGCGACGTCCGGGGCGGCCGGCGCGGCCACCGCGACCGCGGTGCTCGCCCCCATCGCCGCCGGGCTGCTGCTCACCGGCGCGGCGATGTGCAAGCACCGGGGGCTGCCGCGCGGGCACTGAGCAGCGCGGGTGCGGATGCGGGTGCGAGCGCGGATGCGGGGGCGGGGGATCGTTGCCACGCGGGGCAGCTCGAGGGCCGGACTCAGGCTCCGGGGGCCAGTTCCACTTCCAGCAGCGGGAGTTCCCGCCCGGGTATCGAGCCGGAGGGGGTGCTGCCGATGCGGGTCGCGCCCATCGCCAGGTAGAAGGGCTCGGCGTTCGGGTCGGAATCGATGGTGAGGCGGCGCAGGCCGGCGGCCCGGGCCTGCTCCCGGACGTGCTCGAACAGCGCCCGGCCGATGCCGCCGCCGATCCGGTCGGGCTCGACGAAGAGCATGGCCAGCTCACCGGACGGTGCGGCACCGGTCAGCACGGCGAAGCCCAGCACCCGGCCGCCGTCCTCGGCCACCACCGTCGACGCCCGTTCCACGGCGGCGGCGTCCAGAGTCAGCTCCTCGCGGCACGCGGCCATGAAGGCCTCGTCGTAGCCCCAGTACGCCTTGGCCCGCAGGGCGATGCCGGTGAGCAGGCCGGCTTCGTCCGGGCAGGCGGGTCGGATGTGCATGCCGTCCCCTCACGTCGACAGCCGGACTCCCGCGGCCACTGTGCGCCGCAACTCGGTCGTCCGCAAACGGTTTTACGGCGCGTGCGGAAGGAGCCTACCGCCGTCAGCGGAAGACGCCCGGCGGCGGCGACGGCGAGGGGGCGGCCGTGGCGTCGGTGGCCGGGGTGGCGCCGGCGGTGAAGTCGGTGAGGGCGCGGCCGTGTTCGACCCGGCCGTGGGAGGAGTCGGAGGCGACCCGGCGGGTGAGGTCGGCGATCGGGAGCGGGGTGTGGGCGGCGGCCAGGACGAGGTTGCCGAAGCGCTTGCCGCGCAGCACGGCGGGGTCCGCGGTCAGGCACAGTTCGGGGAAGACCGCGCCGAGGGTGGCGACCTGGGAGCGGGCGAAGGGCAGGGCGCCGCCGTCGGCGATGTTGGCGGTGTACCAGCCGCCGGGCGCGAGGGCGCGGGCCGCGAGGGTGGTGAACTCGACCGTGGTGCAGTGGGCCGGGGTGCGGGCGCCGGAGAAGACGTCGGTGATGACCAGGTCGACGCTGCCCTCGGGAGTGCGTTCCAGCACGCTGCGGGCGTCCGCGCCGCGCACCTTGATCTGCCAGCCGCGCTCCAACGGGAGTTCGGCGCGGACCAGTTCGGTGAGTGCGGTGTCGATCTCGGCGACCTGCTGGCGCGAGCGCGGCCGGGTGGCGGCCACGTAGCGGGCCAGGGTGAGGGCGCCGCCGCCCAGGTGCAGGACGGTCAGCGGGCGCCCGGGCGGGGCGACCAGGTCGATCAGGTGGCCGAGCCGGCGCTGGTACTCGAAACCCAGGTGGGTGGGGTCGGCGAGGTCGACCAGGGACTGCGGGGCACCGTCGATCAGTAGCGACCAGGCGTGCGGACGGTCGCGGTCGGGGCGCAGTTCGGCCAGGCCGGAGCCGACCGGGCGGGTGAGCGGGCCCTGGGCGTGGCCGCGGCCGTCCGGCCCGGTGGTGAGCGCCGGTTCAGGGCTGCGCGCGGCCCTGTTGCTTCGTCCCATGTCGGCCATTATCGCCGCCGACGGGGCCGCACCCCCAGGTCAGGGGCGTGCTGCGGGGATCCGGCCGGAGGCAGGGGGCCCGGCCGGGTCCGCGCGGCACGCCCGCTAGAACGGGCCGAGGCCGCCGGCGGTGAGCGTGCAGGCGGCCTCGCAGAGGGCGGAGCGGAGCACCCAGGCGTCGGTGGGGCGGGCGGCGCGACCGGCGCCGGACGGCGGGATGACCCAGCGCGGGTCGGTGGCGGCGGGCACCAGGGCGCCGGCCGTACAGGAGGTGCCGGGCAGGTGCCAGGTCTCCCAGGTGCCGGCCGGGACGAGGAAGGCGACGGTGCTGCCGTTGCGGCTCTGCAGGACGGCCCCGCAGGCGCGGCGCAGCCGCAGGATGTCGACGGCCTCCAGGCCGTGCCGCAGGGCGACCGTCACGGTGTCGCGGTCGGTGACGAGGGTGTCCTCGGCCGGGACGGCGTACTCCCGGCGCGGACCGCCGCAGGAGCCGCGGCCGCCCTCGACCGGGCCCCGGCCGGGGACCCCCTCGTCGGCCGGATCCGGCAGCAGGGCCGGGGAGGCGGCGGCGAGCACGCTCCCGGCAACGGGTCGGTGCTGCGGCAGTCCGGTGGCCATCGCGGGCCCTCCTGTACCTCGTCGGGTCGGAAGCACTGCCGCCGCGGGTGGGGGCCGCGGGGCGGGGACGGGCCGGGGACGGCCTGGGCTTCCACGTACCAGGACAACGCGGCAGGAACACCGAAGGCCACGGGGCGCCTTACAGCAAGGCATGGCATTTCATGGCGGATACCCGGCAACAACGACCGCTTCGCCCGGGATTGTCCGCTGATGTCCCGCCAACCCCATGTGTCCGGCCGGTGACTCCGAGTACTCTCGGCGCCATGGCAGCCACCCCACCGGCCGAGCCGAACCGACCGTCCCCCAACACCGTGATGCGCGCACTGCGTGGCGACCGCTCACCCGGCGAGTTCGCCATGGCCGTCCGCCGGGCCGCCCGCGAGATCGGCGAGCACGTGTCCTGCGACGCCCGCTACGTCGGCCGGGTCGAGTCCGGCGAGATCCGCTGCCCCAACTACGCCTACGAGCGGGTCTTCCGGCACATGTGGCCGGGCCGCACGCTCACCGACCTGGGCTTCGCCCCTCGCACCGCCGTCCGCCGCCGTTCGGCGGACGGCACCGGGGGGACCGCGGCCGGGGTGGCCCCACCCGCTCCCCCGCTCCACCCGCCGTTCCCGCCCCTGCCCGCCCCGCGCTCACCTCTCTCCACCCAACTCCCGTACGCTGCCTCGCCGTACGCGGATCCAACCGCTCCGGACGGGCCCCCGCGGCCGAGGGCCGGCGCGGCGCCCCGGGGGCCCGATGGATCGCCCTATCTCGACGAGGAGAACGACGACGTGCGTCGCCGTACGTTCCTGGCCGGCGGCTCGACCGCGCTGGCCACCGTGATCGGCATCGACCGGCCGGCTTCCGCCGCCCAGGTCGCCGGTGCCGGCTTCGGACCGGCCGTAGGCCGCTCCGCCCTCCCCGGTGCGGAGTTCGCCGCGCCCTCGCTGCTCGGCACCGCACCCTCGCTGCTCGGCACCGAGCCGGTGGTGCCCGGCCGGCCGGGGCCGGTGCCGCCGCCGCGCAAGGTCGGCGCCGCCGAGGTGTTCGGCGTCGAACAGGCCGTCCGGGACATCAGACTGGCCGACGACGCGCACGGCGCCGACGCCCTGTACGAACTCGCCGGGCAGTCCCTGCGCAACGCCTACCTGCTGCTCAACGAGGGCGAGTACAGCGCCGAGACCGAGCGTCGGCTCCAGTCGGGGGCCGGTGAACTGGCCATCTCGGTGGGATGGTTGGCACACGACTCGAACCGGCTCGGGGACGCCCGCTCGTTCTACGCGGAGGCGCTCGCCACCGCCCGGATGGCCGGGGACCCGGCACTGGAGGCGCACGTCTTCTGCAACAGCGCCTTCCTGGCCCGGGACGCCGGGCGCCCCCGCGAGGCGCTGCGCGCGGCGCAGGCCGGGCAGTGCGCCGCCCGGGAGCTGGACTCCGCCCGGCTGCTCGCCCTGCTGGCCATGCGCGAGGCCGGCGCCTGGGCCGTGCTGCGGGACCGTTCCGCCTGCGAACGCGCGATCGGCCGGGCGTACTCGCTGTTCGACCGGGGACCGTCCGAGACCGACCCGGAGTGGATGTCCTTCTTCGGCGAGGCCGAGATCGCCGGCCTGCAGTCGCAGTGCTGGTCCGCGCTGGAGGACTGGGACCGCGCCAGCGACCAGGCCGCGCTGGCCATAGCGCTGCAGGAGCCGCACTTCGTCCGCAACCGGGTGCTGTACACCGCCGAACTGGCCCACGACCGGCTCGGCCGGGGGGACCTGGCGGGCGCGGCGCACCACGGCTCGGCCGCCGTGGCCCTGTTCGGCGAGGTGCGCTCGGCCCGGATCCGCAGCATGCTGGCGGACACCGCGGGGCGGTTGCGCCCGCACGTCGCGGTGCCCGAGGTCCGCCGGTTCCTGATCGGCTACGAGCGGGCCGCAGCGGCCTGAGCCGCGTCACGGTCCGTGTCAGTGACCGGACTTGAGCCCGTCCAGGTGGGACAGGTCGTTCCAGATCTCCACCGCCGGGGCGCCGTACTCCCAGGACAGCACGCACAGCGCCGCCGTACCGAGCTTGAACCGCTGGGCGAACTCGGGCGGCAGGCCCAGCCAGCGGGCGGCCAGGATGCGCAGCAGGTGGCCGTGCGCGAACAGCACGATGTCCCGGTCGGCGCAGTGCATGACGGTGGTGTCCGTCTCCGGGACGCCGTGCTCCTCGTTGAGGTCGGCGAGCAGGCCGTCGACCCGGGCGGCCACGTCCGAGAGCTTCTCACCGCCGGGCACTCCGTCGCGCCAGATCAGCCAGCCGGGGTGGTCGGTGGCCCGGATGTCGGCGCCGGTACGGCCCTCGTACCGGCCGTAGTCCCACTCCATGAGCTCGGGGCGCTCGACGGCGCGGTCGCCGAAGCCGGCCAGTTCGCAGGTCTCCTTGGCGCGGCCGAGCGGGCTGGTGTAGACGAGCGCGTCCGGCAGTCCGTTCCACGGGGCCTTGGCCAGTCGGGCGCCGAGCGCCCGGGCCATCGCCCGGCCCTGCTCGGTCAGCGGGATGTCGGTGCGGCCGGTGTGTTGGCCGGTGGCCGACCACTCGGTCTCGCCGTGGCGGACCAGCACGATTCGGGCGGGCATGGAGAGCTCCTCGCAGCAGGGCGTTCAACGGTCGGTCTCACCCTTGAGCACCGGGCTTCCATGATCCCCCACCCCGGCGGGGGACACGACGCGGGCCCCTGGGACCGGACGGAACCGGCACATCCGGCCGGAAGGGGCCGGTTCCGTCCGGCACCCGGGGCCGGTCCGCACCACGTTGTCGGACCCGGATGCGACACTGGGCCGCACCATGAACGTCTCGACGAACGTCCCGCTCGGCGGGCACGCTGAGCCGCTCGCCCAGCGGCTCGCCGAGCTGCGCGGACCGGCCCCGCAGCGCAGTCTGAACGCCCGCTCCCTCGCCGCCCTGGCCGCCAACCCGGGCTGCCGGCGCCGCGCCGTGCTGGACGCGGCCGGGGTGGACAAGTCCGTGCTGGCCGCCCGGCTCGGCCGGCCCGCCCCCTTCGGACAGTCCCCGTTCGCGATCGCCCGCGGCCTGGTCTTCGAGTCCCGGCTGAAGGCGGACGGTTACGCCGCCCTGCTGGAGCCGCTCCGCGCCCACCTCGGCGTCCCCGCGGACGACCGCGCCCCGCTGCTGGTCCCCGACCTGCTGCACCGCTCCGGCCCGGCCGTCCGCGCCGACCGGACGGCCGAGGCGCTGGCCCGGGCCGCCGCAGATCCGGACGCCTGGACGCTGCTGGACCACCCGATGCTGCGGCTCGCCGTGGCCGGCAGCACCGCCTACCTGGAGCCGGACGCCCTGGTGGTGCACGGCGGCCGGTGCACGGTGGTCGAGATCAAGTCCTTCCCGGTCCTGGACGGCGGCGCGGACCCGGCCAAGGTCGGCGCCGCCGCCCGGCAGGCCGCGGTGTACGTGCTGGCGCTCCAGCACGCCGCCGCCGCGGCCGCCGGGCTGCCGCTCGCCGACGACCCGTACACCGAGCAGCGGCTGCCGGGCAGCCCCCGCACCAGCGTGCTGCTGGTCTGCCCGAAGGACTTCGGCAACCGGCCGACCGCGGTCGCCGTCGACGTCCGCCGCGAGCTGGCCACCACCCGCCGCCAGCTGAGCCGGATGACCGGCATCGGCCGGCTGCTGGCGGCACTGCCGCCGGGCACCGACTTCGACCTCGCCACCGACGAGGACGGCGCCCCGGCCCGGAGCACCGAGCAGCTGACCGCCGCGGTCGAGGCGGTGCCCGCCGCCTACAGCCCGGACTGCCTCTCCACCTGCGAACTCGGCTTCCACTGCCGTGCCCGGGCCCGCTGCGACGACCGGGTCGAGCAGCTCGGCCGGGGCGTGCGCGGCGAGCTGGGCAGCATCCGTACGGTCGCCGAGGCGCTGGCCGCCGCATCCGGGGCGGGCACCCCGGACACGGCCGCCCTGGACGCCGACGACACGGACGGCGCGCACGAGGCGGCCGAACGCCTGGCCTACGCCGCCGCCCTGCGCGCGGAAGCACTGGGTACGGGGCACCCGGGTGCGGACCGCCTGGGTACGGAACGAAACCCGGCGGGCGCATGAGCGAGCGCAGCGAGCGAATCATCAAGAGGTGCGGGTGGGCGAATGCCCCTGCCGAGCGAAGCGAGGAGGGCGCATGAGCGAGCGCAGCGAGCGAATCATCAAGAGGTGCGGGTGGGCGAATGCCCCTGCCGAGCGAAGCGAGGAGGGCGCATGAGTCTCCTGACCACCCTCGCCCGGCTGGAGGCCGTCCGCAGCGGGCGGGCCGAGCCGCTGGCCACCGTCCGGCACCGGCACCTCTCCGAGCGCCCGATGGTGCTCGTCCCGCTGACCGCCGCCGGTGAGTCCGGCGCGCCGCTGGCCGTGATGCTGGGCACCGACCGGGACGCGCCCCGGCTGCACCTGGTGCCGCAGCCGCTCAACCGCACCCTGCGGTTCGACTTCCTGGCCGCGCTGGCCGCCGACCTGCTGCCCTACCTGGAGTCCTTCGGCGAGGACGTCGAGCAGATCGAGGGCTCCGAGAAGGACCCGGAGACCGGCGAGAAGACCCAGGTGTTCCGCGAGCTGTGCACCGACGCGCCGCAGCTGATCGTGCCCAACGCTGCGGGCGTGCACCACCTCGCCCTGATCGGCCGGTCGACCCGTTTCCGCCGCACCGCCGAGGACGCCGAGCCGGGCCCCCACCCGGCGCCGCTACGGGTGCCGCTGCTCGGCCGCTGGCTGACCCACCTCACCGACCGGGCCCAGGTGCCCGGCTCCAGCCTGCTGCTGCCGATGACCGGCCTGCTCGCCCGGCACTGGGCCACCGGCCAGAGCCATCTGGAGGACCAGCACCTGGCGGCCCGGCTGGCCTGGCATTTCCCTCCGCCGGGGCTGACCGGCGCGCAGGCCGCCGAGCTGGCCGAGTCCGAGCGCGACGAGCACGGGCAGCTGGTGCACCCGCCGGCCGGTCCGGCCACCGACCCGGCCTTCGACGCGGGGGTGCTCGCCCCGGCGATCGCCCGTTACGACGCGGCCGTCAACGCCCTGCAGCACAGCACCGAGCAGGGCGACGAGGCCGCTGCCGAGCACGCCCGGGCGGCCGTCCGCTCGGCCGTCGAACACCTGGAGCGGGCGTTGCGGGCCGTCCTGCTGCCCACCTGGCGGGACGTCTGGCAGGGCCTGGACCTGCTGCGCACCCTGCCCCCGGCCGGGCACCTGGAGGAGCGCTGGACCGGCGACCGCTGGTCCTACACCGGCCACCGGGACCGCCTCGCGGCCGGCGAGCCGCCGCAACCCCGGCAGGACGACGCCGTCACCGCGGCCCGCAAGCTCGCCCAGCGCGAGCGCGAGCAGGCCCGGCTGGACGTCCAGGAGGCGCTGGACGATCCGCTGGCGATGGCCGAGCACCGGTTGTCCGGTGAGGCGTTCAGCGGGGTGGTGACCGAGGTGGTGCTGGAGTACGACACCACCGGCCGCTCCCCCAAGCCGCGCCCGCTGGTCACCCTGCGCACCGCCGACCGCCCGCACGCCGACCTCGGCCGGGAGGCGCACCGGGTGCACGGCCCGTCCGCGCAGAAGGCGCGGATCGTGGCGGTCGACCCGGCCGAGGGCACCGTCACCCTGCGGGTGCTGTCCGGCATGGGCCGCAAGAAGGAGCCCGAGCCGGGCAGCCTGCCGGAGCCCGGCGAGCCGGTCACCTTCACCCTGTTCGAGTTGACGGTCCGCCAGTCGGCGCCGCTTCCGGAGCCGGACGACACCCCGTGGACCCACGGCGGCCCGCCCGGCACCGCGCCCGTCGCCGGCCCGTCCGCCACCGGCCCGTCGGCCACCGTCGCTGCCTCCGAGGATTGGGAATGATGAGCGAGCAGCCCCCGGGTGCGGCGGCCGACGCCGCCGTGGCCCGCATCCTGGCGGCCACCGTCCACCCGTCGGCCGGTGCGCCGCGCGGTGTGGTGGTGGACTCCCCGCCCGGAGCCGGGAAGTCGACCCTGGTGGTGCGGGCCGCCCGCGAGCTGGTGGCGGCCGGTGAACGGCTGATGATCGTCGCCCAGACCAACGGCCAGGTGGACGACCTGGTGGGCCGGCTGGCCGAGAAGGCACCGGAGTTGACGATCGGCCGACTGCACGCGGCGGACTCCCGGCCCGGGCCGGAGGTGCTCCGGCACGCCAACGTCACGCCCTCCGACAAGGTCGCCGACCTGGTCGAGCAGGACGTGGTGATCTCGACCTCCGCCAAGTGGCAGTGGGTGCGGGCCGAGGCGCCGTGGCGGCACGCGATCGTCGACGAGGCGTACCAGATGCGCTCGGACGCGCTGCTCGCGGTGGCCCGGCTGTTCGAGCGGGCACTGTTCGTCGGCGACCCGGGCCAGCTGGACCCGTTCACCGTGGTCGGCACCGAGCAGTGGGCGGGCCTGTCCTACGACCCGTCCAGCAGCGCCGTGGTCACCATGCTGGCGCACAACCCGCAGATCGAGCCGCACCGGCTGCCGGTCTCCTGGCGGCTGCCGGCCAGCGCGGCGCCGCTGATCTCGCGGGCGTTCTACCCGTACACGCCGTTCCGCTCCGGCACCGGCCCGGAGGACCGCCGGCTGACCCCGGCCGTCCGCCCGGACGGTTCGGCGCTGGACGCGGTGATCGACCGGGCGGCCGAGCACGGCTGGGCGCTGCTGGAGCTGCCCGCCCGGCACACCGTACGGACCGACCCGCAGGCGGTGGCGGCCGTCGCGGCCACCGTACGGCGGCTGCTGGAGCGCGGGCTGACCGCCCGGTCCGAGCAGGGCGAGGCCCCGCTCACCGCGGACCGGATCGCCGTCGGCACCGCACACCGGGACCAGGCGGCGGCCGTCCGGGCGGCCCTGCTCAAGGTGGGGGTGCCGGTGGACGGCACGACCGGGCCGGCCGTCACGGTGGACACCGCCAACCGGCTGCAGGGCCGGGAGTACGACGTCACCGTGGTGCTGCACCCGCTCTCCGGACGCCCCGACGCGACGGCCTTCCACCTGGAGACCGGCCGGCTCTGCGTGCTCGCCTCCCGGCACCGGCACGCCTGCATCGTGGTCGCCCGGGCCGGGATCGCCGAGCTGCTGGACGAACACCCCTCCACCGAGCCGGTGCAGTTGGGCGTCCCGGTGGCCTTCCCGGACGGCTGGGAGGCCAATCACCAGGTCCTCGAGCACCTGAGCGGCCACCGGGTCCACCTGCGGTAGTGCCGGTGGACCCGGCCCGGTGGTCAGTCCTCGGTCTCGCACACCGCGAAGGCGACCACGGACCCGCGCTCGGCCTGGGCGCTCCAGCCGGTCGCGTCGGCGGTCGGCCCGTTGGCGCGCACCGGTCCGGCCGCGTCGGGCTGGAGCCGGTAGCCGCCGCCGGTCAGGTGGGTGCCGGCCGGGCAGGTCGCGGTCGAGGCGCCGCCCGGGCCGCTCGGCGCCCCGGTGACGACCTTGGCGGTCTCGGCGGCGAAGGCGGGCACGGCGGGTGCGGCGGCCACGGTGGCCGCGGCCGCGGTCAGGACGGCGGCGGCCAGCAGGAGGCCGGTGAACGGTGCGCGCATGGGGTGCTCCCGGTGCGGTGAGGGCTTTCGGTGGACGACTTGCACAGAGCACAACCGGTTCGCATGCGATCTGGAAGCGCGGCGCCCGGAGCACTCCTCGGGCGCGCGCCCGGGAATAGCGCCCGCACGCGCACCGTTCCGCTACCGGCCGCCGCCGCGAGACAATGGACGACGGCCACAACCGGGCGGTGCGGCCCGGAGCAGCCCGCCCGCCTTCCCTCACCCGAGACCCCGGAGGTGTCCGTCCATGCCCGACTCCCCCGCCGAGACGCCCGAGCCCCCCAGGCGCCAGCGCCCCGCGCAGCTCCTGTTCGAGCCGCAGTCCGCCGAACCGGAGCCGGAACGATTCTTCGACCTGGAGTCGATCGACGACCCCGCGGAGCTGCTGCGCCGCTCCACCGAACTGGCCCTGGCCTTCCGGGCCGCCGCCGAGCGGGCCACCGACTTCCAGGCCGTCGCCGCCGCACAGCTCGCGGACCCGCGCCGGTTCGACGCGCTCTCGAACACCGAGATCGCCGAGCGGGCGGACTGGACCCCGGACTACGCCGCCAAGATGATCGAGTACGGCCGCGGCCTGCTCCAGCCGCGCCGGCACGAGGACTGACCCGCCGCGAGGACCGGTCCCTGGCATATGCCAGCGGCGGAGGGTACGCGATCGCCCGCCGACCTGTCCGGTGAACCGCGCTTTCCGCCCCATCGGGACCGCGCACGGCGCAGGCTGCTGGGCGTGGACATCTGGACGCAACAGTCGGTGGAGTACGTCTCCGCGGCCGGGGAGGCCTGGCTCGCCTCCGCGAGCGAGTTCCCGCGCGGCATGCGCGCCCTCTGGGAGGCCCGTCCGTGGGCGCCCTCGGTACTGCCCTGCGGGCGGGCCTTCGACGTGATCAGCATGCCGTCGCTGTTCGGCCGCCGGGTGCTGGACGAGCTGTGGGCCTCCGGCCCCGGCTGCGGCCCGGTCGCGGGCTACCGGGGGCGCACCCTGCTGTTCGTCCAGCCCGGCGCGGCGCCCCGGCTGCGCCGACTGCTGGCCTGGGAGGAGTGGGCCCGGGACGTGCCGCCGCTGCTCTGCCACGGCCGGGGCGACGCGGTGACGGTGCCGCCGCTGCAGCGGATGGTGCACGGCCCGGACTCCCCCGGCCAGGGCTCGGGCCGCTGGATCGTCGCCCCCGACGAGCGGGAGCCCTGGCTGCCCGGGGCCTCGGTGGTGCTCTGGGCCTGCGTACGGGCGGCGCGCGAGCCCGGCGTGGGCGTTCCGGCCGAGCCGGTCGTCGTGACGGGCGGGTGAACGGAAGGCGACCGGTATTCGATTTTGGCTCGGACGCGGGCCGCTGCTAGAGTCTTCTCTGTCAGCAGGCGCCGCTAGCTCAGTTGGTTAGAGCAGCTGACTCTTAATCAGCGGGTCCGGGGTTCGAGTCCCTGGCGGCGCACAGACAGCCGGAAGGCCCTTCGCTCTCGCGAAGGGCCTTCCGGCGTTTTCCGCCCGGGCACCGAACTGGGGCGGACGAGCCGGACCGCCCGCCGGAGCGGACGGCCCGGCCGGGGTTCAGCGGCCGCGCAGCGAGCGGTAGCGGGCGACCAGCTCGGCGGTGGAGCTGTCCAGCTGCTCGCCGCCCTCGCCGGTGAGCAGCACCGGCTCGATCCGCTTGGCGAGCACCTTGCCCAGCTCGACGCCCCATTGGTCGAAGGAGTCGATGTTCCAGACCGCGCCCTGGACGAACACCTTGTGCTCGTACAGCGCGACCAGCTGGCCCAGCACCGAGGGGGTCAGCTCGGCGGCCAGGATGGTGGTGGTCGGGTGGTTGCCCTTGAAGGTCTTGTGCGGGACGAGCTCGGCCGGCACGCCCTCGGCGGCGACCTCCTCCGGGGTCTTGCCGAAGGCCAGCGCCTGGGTCTGGGCGAAGAAGTTGGCCAGCAGCAGGTCGTGCTGGGCGACCAGGCCGGGGAGCAGGTCGGCGACCGGCTTGGCGAAGCCGATGAAGTCGGCCGGGATGACCTTCGTGCCCTGGTGCAGCAGCTGGTAGTAGGCGTGCTGGCCGTTGGTGCCGGGGGTGCCCCAGACCACCGGGCCGGTCTGCCAGCCGACTGGGGTGCCGTCGCGGGTCACCGACTTGCCGTTGGACTCCATGTCCAGCTGCTGGAGGTAGGCCGTGAACTTGGACAGGTAGTGCGAGTAGGGCAGCACCGCGTGCGCCTGGGCGTCGAAGAACGCGCCGTACCAGACGCCCAGCAGGCCGAGCAGCAGCGGGACGTTCTGCTCCGGCGGGGCGGTGCGGAAGTGCTCGTCGACCAGGTGGAAGCCGTCCAGCATCTCGCGGAAGGCGTCCGGGCCGATGGCGATCATCAGTGAGAGGCCGATCGCCGAGTCGTAGGAGTAGCGGCCGCCGACCCAGTCCCAGAACTCGAACATGTTGGCGGTGTCGATGCCGAAGTCCTGCACGCCCTGGGCGTTGGTGGACAGCGCGACGAAGTGCTTGGCCACCGCCTCGGTGCCGGCGCCCAGGCCGTCGAGCAGCCAGGACCGCGCGGAGACCGCGTTGGTGATGGTCTCGATGGTGGTGAAGGTCTTCGAGGCGACGATGAACAGGGTCTCGGCCGGGTCGAGGTCGCGGACCGCCTCGTGCAGGTCGGCGCCGTCCACGTTGGACACGAAGCGGACGTCCAGGTCGCGCTTGGTGTACGGGCGGAGCACCTCGTAGGCCATCGCCGGGCCGAGGTCCGAGCCGCCGATGCCGATGTTGACCACGGTGCGGATCGGCTTGCCGGTGTGGCCCTTCCACTCGCCGCTGCGGACCCGGTCGGCGAAGGCCGCCATCTTGTCCAGGACGGCGTGCACCTCCGGGACGACGTTGACGCCGTCGACCTCGATCACGGCGTCGCGCGGGGCCCGCAGCGCGGTGTGCAGGACGGCGCGCCCCTCGGTGATGTTGATCTTCTCGCCGCGGAACATGGCGTCCCGCAGCTCGGCGACGCCGGTGGCGGCGGCGAGGTCGCGCAGCAGCTCCAGCGTCTCGTCGGTGACCAGGTGCTTGGCGTAGTCCACGTGCAGGTCGCCGACCTGGAGGGTGTGGGTGCGGCCGCGCTCGGGGTCGGCGGCGAACAGCTCGCGCAGGTGGGTCTCGCCCAGCTCGGACCGGTGCTTGGCCAGGGCGGCCCACTGCGGGGTGCGGTCGAGCGGGGTGCGGGCGTCGGCGCGGGTCTCCGACATCGGTGGGTCCTCGATTCATCTGGGTGCAGAAACCGGCAGGGCCAGGCGTGAGGGTGTGTTCGCGAGGTCGTGGCGGTACTGGTGGTGCGCCGACTCCGTTGACGGCCTGCCCGGGTTCAGCCTATGCAACCCCGGAGGGCGTCGCGCACATTCCGACCGGCGCGCGCGGACTGCCCGTCACTTCCGTTCCGAGCGCAGGTCCAGTCCGCGCAGCACCTGGTCGACCAGTTCGGGGTCGGCGCCGAGCTCGCTGCGGGCGGCGAGCATCTCGCGCCGGGAGGCGGCGATCATCTCCTGCTCGACCTCCGCCGCGGCCCGCCACTGGGCGAGGCGCTGCCTGGCCTCGGCGGCCTCCTCCTCGGCGTACTTCTCCGGGCAGAGCCGGGCCAGCCGGTCGTGCTGACGGTCCCGCAGGCGGTCGGCGAGCTCGGCGGGCAGCCGGTCCTGCTCCTCCAGTTCGCCGAGCCGCTTGAGCCCGGCCTTGGCGGCCCGCCACCAGAGTTCGCGCACGGCCTGCTCGTGGCGGTCCTGGTCGATGTCCAGCTTGAGGCGCTTGGCCAGCCAGGGCAGGGTCAGGCCCTGGACCAGCAGGGTGAACAGCACCACGCTGAAGGCGATGAAGACCAGCCGGCCGCGCTCCGGGAAGTCCGCGCCGGAGTGCAGGGTGAGCGGGATGGCGAGGGCCAGGGCGACGGTGGCCACGCCGCGCATGCCGGACCACCAGAGGACCACGCTCTCCTTCCAGCTGAACGGGGTGTCCTCGTCGTCGCCCTTGCGCACCTTCTTCGACAGCCAGCCGGCGGGCAGCAGCCAGAGCAGCCGGACCAGCACCACGACCGCGATGACCACGGCGGCGTCGCCGAGGAAGCCGGTCCAGCCGCGGCCGGCCTCCGCGAGCACGGTGGCCAGCTCCAGGCCGATCAGGCCGAAGGCGACCCCGGTGATCAGGATCTCGACCACCTCCCAGAAGGCGTTGCCGACCAACCGGTAGGAGACGGCGTCGGCGTCGGCGGCCCGCTCGGCGAGGTAGAGCGCGCAGATCACCACGGCGAGCACGCCGGAGCCGTGGATCTCCTCGGCGAGGGTGTAGGCGGCGAAGGGCACCAGCAGGTTGAGCGCGACCTGCTGGGTCGGGTCGTCCAGGCGTTCGGCGAGCCTGGCGTTCACCCAGCCGAGCCCGACGCCGACGACGACGGCGAGCACCGCGGACAGCACGAAGCGCAGCGCGGCGTCGCCGACCGAGAAGTCGCCGCTGACCATCGCCTCGATGGACAGGGAGTAGATGACGATCGCCGTGACGTCGTTGAACAGGCCCTCGCTCTCCAGGATGGCCACCAGGCGCCGGGGCAGCCCGATGCTGCCGGCCACCGCGACGGCGGCCACCGGGTCGGGCGGGGAGACCAGCGCGCCGAGCGCGATCGCGGCGGCCAGCGGCAGCGCGGGCAGCAGCCAGTGCACGGTGCCGGCCACGGCGATCGTGGTGACCACCACCAGGGCGACGGCCAGCAGCAGGATCGAGCGGGCGTTGGCCTTGAAATAGCGGACCGAGGAGCGCCGGGCGACGGCGAAGATCAACGGCGGCAGGACCAGCGGGAGGATCAGCGCGGGCTGGATCTCGACGTTGGGGATCTGCGGGACGAGCGCCATGACGATGCCGAGCAGGGTCATCAGGACCGGTTGCGGCACGCCCGTCCTGCGGGCGAGTGGCATCGTCACCACGGAGGCGAGCAGCACCAGGAAGAACAGGGGCAGCTGGCCCACGGGGAAGTTCCTCTCGACGGCGGATCGACGGCGGATCGGCGGCGGATCGGCGGCGGATCGACGGCGGACGGCTGAGCGCCGCCCAGGATAAATCTGACAATGCGCCCATAGGTGAGGACACACCGAACGGGCGCTTGACCTCAAGCGCACTTCAAGTTCGAGGATCGGGGGCGTTGAGCGGCGGAGCGACGAGAGGAGCACCCATGAAGGCGGTCACCGTACCGGGGCCCGGCGGTCCGGAGGCCCTGCGGGTCACCGAGGTGCCCGACCCCGAGCCCGGCGCGGGGGAGGTCCGGGTGCGGGTGTACGCCGCCGGGGTGCAGCCGGTGGACCTCGCGATCCGGGAGGGCTTCCGTCCGCCGGGGATGACGGCCGAGCCGCCGTTCGTCCTCGGCAACGAGTTCGCCGGAGTGGTGGACCGGCTGGGGCCCGGCGTCGACGGTCGGCGGGTCGGCGACCAGGTGCTGGGCTTCCGGCTGCTGGGCTGCCAGGCCGAGCTGGTCGCGGTGGACGCCGCCCAGCTGGTGGCCAAGCCCGCCGGGATGCCCTGGGAGCAGGCCGGCGCGCTCTCCGCTTCCGGCCAGACCGCCCACCTGGCGCTCACCCTGCTCGGGGTCGGCCCCGGCGACACCGTGCTGGTGCACGGCGCCGCGGGCGGGGTCGGCACCGTCGCCGTCCAGCTCGCCCGGGCCTGGGGCGCCACCGTGATCGGCACCGCGAGCGAGCGCAACCACGACTACCTGCGGGAGCTGGGCGCCGTCCCGGTCACGTACGGCGAGGGCCTGGTCGAGCGGGTCCGGGCGGTCGCGCCGCAGGGAGTGGACGCGGCCTTCGACGCCGCGGGGCGGGGCGCCCTGGCGGCCTCCGTCGAACTGGTCGCCGACCGGGACCGGATCGGCACCGTGGTCGACTACCCGGAGGCCGAACGGCTGGGCGTCCGGGGACTGCGGGGGCCGCGCACGGCCGAGCGGCTGGCCGAGCTGGTGCGGCTGTGGGAGGCGGGCGGGCTCAGGCTGGAGATCGCCGAGACGCTGCCGCTGGAGAAGGCCGAGGAGGCGCACCGGCTGGTCGCGACCGGCCACGTCAGGGGCAAGGTGGTGCTCACCGCCTGATGCCCCCGGGGCCGTCCGGGCCGATTGTGTGTTTCGGCCGCTGACCAGGTAATGTTCTCCACGTCAGCAGGCGCCGCTAGCTCAGTTGGTTAGAGCAGCTGACTCTTAATCAGCGGGTCCGGGGTTCGAGTCCCTGGCGGCGCACAGACAGCCGGAAGGCCCTTCGCGAGAGTGGAGGGCCTTCCGGCGTTTCCGCGTCCCCGCGCTCGCCGGTGCCCCGTCTCTCCGGTGCCGCCCCCGCGCCCCGGCGCCACCCGCGCCCCCGTGCCCGGTCGGTGGCAGAAAAGGTGGGAAACAGGTCATTGCTGCCGTCCGGGGCCGCTGACAGGCTGGCCGCATGAGAGCGCGCAGCGTGGTCGTCGTCCTCTACGACGGCGTGCAGAGCCTGGACGTCACCGGCCCGGTGGAGGTGTTCGCGGGGGCGGGCGCGGCCACCCGGCAGCCGGGGGCAGCGTACCGGGTGACCACGGCCTCTCCCGGCGGTCGGCCGGTGCGCAGCGGCAGCGGGCTGCGCCTGCTGCCGGACGCGGACCTGGCCGAGATCGGGCCGGTGCACACCTTGCTGGTTCCCGGCGGGGAGCCCTTCGAGGACCCGGAGGGCGTCCTGGTCGAACGGATCCGGGAGCTGGCCGGCCGGGCCGAGCGGGTGGTGTCGGTGTGCACCGGGGCCTTCCTGCTCGCCGAAGCCGGACTGCTGTCCGGTCGCCGGGCGACCACCCACTGGGCGTACTGCGAGGAGCTGGCCCGGCGGTTCCCGGACGTGACCGTCGACCCGGATCCGATCCACGTCCGGGACGGGCACGTCGCCACCTCGGCCGGGGTCACCGCCGGGATCGACCTGGCGCTGGCCCTGGTCGAGGAGGACTTCGGGCGGGACACCGCCCTGCTGATCGCCCGTCACCTGGTGGTCTTCCTGCGGCGGCCGGGCAACCAGGCCCAGTTCAGCACCCAGCTGGCCGCCCAGGTGGCGGCCCGGCAGCCGCTGCGCGAGGTCCAGCGGTGGATCGCCGAGCACCCGGAGGCCGACCTGTCGGTCGAGGCGCTGGCCCACCGGTCGGCGCTCTCGCCGCGGCACTTCGCCCGGGCCTTCGCCGCCGAGGTGGGGGTGCCCCCGGGCCGGTACGTGGACGGGGTCCGGCTGGAGGCCGCCCGGCGGCTGCTGGAGGACACCGACGACGGCATCGAGGAGATCGCCCGCTCCTGCGGCTACGGCACCCCGGAGGCGATGCGGCGCGCCTTCGTCCGGTCCCTGGCCGCCCCGCCCGCCGAGTACCGACGCCGCTTCCGTTCCGCACCCGCTGGAGGTCACTGATGCGCATCGCCGTCCTGCTCTACCCCGACTTCACCACCCTGGACGCGGTCGGCCCGTACGAGGTGCTGTCCCGGATCCCCGGCGCCGAGGTGGTGTTCACCGCCGCCGGGCGCGGGCCGGTCCGCAACGACCTGACCAGCCTGGCGATCACCGCGGACGCCGCCCTGGACGAGGTGGACTCGGCCGACCTGCTGCTGGTGCCCGGCGGGCCCGGCACCGAGGCGCAGCTGACCGATGAGGCGGTGCTCGACTGGGTGCGCCGGATCGACGCGACCACCACCTGGACCACCTCGGTCTGCTCCGGCTCGCTGCTGCTGGGCGCGGCCGGGCTGCTCAGGGGCCGCCGGGCCACCAGCCACTGGGGCGTGCTGGATCAGCTCCCCCGGTTCGGCGCCGAGCCGACCGGCAGCGAGCGGATCGTGGTCGACGGCAAGTACGCCACCGCGGCCGGGGTCTCGGCCGGGATCGACCTCGCGCTGACGCTGACCGGTCTGATCGCCGGGGACGAGACCGCGCAGGCGATCCAGCTGCTCATCGAGTACGACCCCCAGCCGCCGTACGCGGCCGGCTCGCTGGCGAAGGCGTCCCCGGAGGTCGTGGCGGGGGCGCACCGGCTGCTTCAGGGCTGACGGCGGACCGCCGGGAAGCCGTGGCGGCGGGCGGCGAGGGTTAGCGCGAGGACGGACAGCAGCAGGGCGAGCACCGTCCAGGGCAGGGCGCCGGTGCCGAGCCGGCCGAGCACCAGGCCGCCGACCAGCCCGCCGCCCGCCATCGCGGCGTTCCACAGGGTGACCAGCATCGCCTGGGCGGCGTCCGCCCGTTCGCCGCCCGCGTCGCTGACGGCGGTCTGCAGCAGGGTCGGCACGCCGCCCCAGCCCAGGCCCCAGAGCAGGGCGGCCGGGTACACCAGCGGCGCGCTGTGCGACCCGAGGCCGAGCAGGGTCGCGGTCACCGCGACCAGCAGCGCGCCGCCGATCGTCAACTGCCGCAGCCTGCGGTGGATGTGGGCGCCGACGAGCCAGACGCCCGCGAGCGAGGCCAGTCCGAAGACCAGCAGGACGGAGTCGGCGGACCCGCCGAGCCCGGCCCGGGCGAGGAAGGGCGTGACGTAGGTGAACAGGATGGTGTGGGCGAGCACGAAGAGCACCGTCACGGCGAGCACCGGCACCACCCCGGGGACGCCGAGCGCACTGCGCACCGGGGCGCGCCCGCCCCCGGGCCGGCCGGACTGCTCGGGAAGCAGGGCCGCGATCCAGCCGATCACGCCGAGCGCCAGTGCCGTCATGGCCAGGAAGGGCACCCACCAGGCGAGCACCTGGCCGAGGAAGGTGCCGATCGGCACTCCCAGGGACAGCGCCACCGGCACTCCCGCCATCGCCACCGCCATGGCCCGCCCCTGCTGGTCGACCGGCACCAGCCGCCGCGCGTACCCGGCCAGCAGCGCCCAGGCCAGGCCGGCCGCGACGCCCGCGAGGAAGCGGGCCGCCAGGGTGAGCGGGTAGCTGGTGGAGGCCGCGGTGACGGTGTTGGCCAGCGCGAAGCCGGCCATCGCGGTAAGCAGCAGCCGCTTGCGGCCCCAGCCGGCGGTGGCGGCGGTGAGCGGGATCGCGGTGGCGGCGGTGCCGATCGCGTAGACCGTGACGGCCTGCCCGGTGGCGGATTCGCCGACGCCGAGGGCGTCGCTCATCCCGGGAAGCACACCGGCCGGCAGGGTCTCGGTGAGCGCCGTGACGAAGACGGCGGTGGCCAGGGCGAGCAGGGCGGGGAGCGGAAGCGCCTTGGGGGATACCGTGGTTGTGAGCTGTGTGGTCGCCATGGGGACCATGCTTGGACCTCACACCGGTGTCAGGTTCAAGCACGGTCCCCGACGTCGGGTCAGCGGCCGAAGTAGCCGTCGAAGTTCTTGGAGAACTCCCGCCCGCCGAACTGGTCCCAGTTGATCGACCAGGCCATCAGCCCGGCCAGGTTCGGCTGGGCACCCGAACGCGGCACGTACGCCCCGCAGTTGGTCAGTTTGGTGAGGCAGTCCAGCGCCTTGTCCACCTCGGCCGGGGCGACGTAGCCGTTGCCCGCGTTGGTGGTGGCCGGCATGCCGATGGCGACCTTGGAGGCGGGCAGCGGCGGGAACACGTTGTTGGTGTTGCCCGCGACCGGGAAGCCCTTGAGCAGCAGGTCGGTCATCGCGACGTGGAAGTCGGCGCCGCCCATCGAGTGGTACTGGTTGTCCAGGCCCATGACGGAGCCGGAGTTGTAGTCCTGGACGTGCAGCAGGGTGAGGTCGTCGCGCAGCGCGTGGATGACCGGCAGGTACGCCCCGGCGCGCGGGTCCTGACCGCCCCACGGGCCGGATCCGTAGTACTGGTAGCCGAGTTGGACGAAGAAGGTCTCCGGCGCCATGGTCAGCACGAAGCCGGGCCCGTACTTGGCCTTGAGGGTCTTCAGCGCCGAGATCAGGTTGACGACGACCGCGCTCTTCGGGTTCTTGAAGTCGGTGTCGCCGGTGTCGAGGGACAGCGAGTGTCCCTCGAAGTCGATGTCCAGGCCGTCCAGGCCCCACTTGTCGATGATCGCCGAGACCGAGCTCACGAAGGTGTCCCGGGCGGCGGCGGTGGTCAGCTGGACCTGGCCGTTCTGGCCGCCGATCGAGATCAGCACCTTCTTGCCCCGGGCGCGCCTGGCGGCGATGGCGGCCTTGAAGTCGGCGTCGGACTCGACGGTCGGGCAGTCGGTGGCCGAGCAGCGGTTGAAGCGGATGTCGCCGGAGGTCGGGGAGGTGGGCTCGCCGAAGGAGAGGTCGATGATGTCCCAGGAGTTGGGGACGTCGGCCATCCGGGTGTAGCCGGCGCCGTTGGCGAAGCTGGCGTGGAGGTAGCCGACGAGGGTGTGGCTGCCGGAGGGGGTCCCCGTCGGGGTGCCGGTGGGCGTGCCCGTGGGTGTCGGCGTGGGCGTGGGCGTGCCGGTCGGGGTCGGGGTCGGGCTGGGGGCGCCCGGGCCGTCCAGCGAGACGTCGTCCGCGTAGTAGGTGCCCTGCCCGTACCAGCCGTGGGTGTAGACGGTCGCGCTGGTCTGGGTGGCGCCGGTGGTGAAGCTGACGCCGAGCTTCTGGTACGCGCCGCCGGTGCCGGGTGTCGAGGTGCTGGGGCCGCCGCCGTCGACGCCCAGGTAGACGTACGAGCCGTTGACCCAGGCGCTCAGCGTGTAGGTGGTGCCGGGCGCGACGGTGACGGTCTGGGCGCACTGCGCGGTGTCGCCCGCGGTGGCCGCGGCGGCGAGCGCGTGGCTGCCGCCGTGCACCGGGCCGGTGACGACGCTGCCGGAGCCGCCGGAGCAGCTCCAGGGGCCGAGCGAGCCGGACTCGAAGCCGCCGTTGACCAGGAACTCCCCGGCCGAGGCGGCGGGCGCCAGGCCCAGGGTGACGCCGACCAGGGTGGCGGCGGCGACGGCGGATGCGGTGCCGGCGGCGAGCGCGGCACGGCGGTGTCCGTGCACGGTGGGATTGCGCATGCGGGTGCTCCTGCGGTGGCGCGGTCGTGGGGGACGTCCGAGGGCACGCCGGAGCACGCGCCAGTGGGGGGGGAACGGCCCGGCCTGGCACCCAAGTTGGACTAGACCACTGAAGTGGATCCGCCCGCGCACTGTCAATGGTCCAGACCGGTTCCCGGCTCCTCCGGTTGCCGGGGGTGACACCCCGTCGAAGGATGGAGGGGTGACTTCGCCCGGCTACCTCCGCCACCCCCACCTGCACGGCGGCCTGCTCACCTTCACCGCCGAGGACGACGTCTGGCTCGCCCCGCTGGACGCCGACGGCGCCGCCACGGGCCGCGCCTGGCGGGTGGGCTGCGACCGCACCCGGGTCAGCAACCCCCGGTTCTCCCCGGACGGCACCACCCTCGCCTGGACCAGCTGGCTCGGCCTGACCCCCGAGGTGTGGACCGCCCCGGTCGAGGGCGGCGAGGCCCAGCGGCTCAGCTACTGGGGCAACCAGGACACCCGGGTGCGCGGCTGGCTACCGGACGGCGAGGTGCTGGCCGTCACCTCCTTCCACGAGCCCTTCGGCCACTACACCTGGGCGCACGCCCTGCCCGTCGACGGCTCCCCCGGCCGCCGGATGCCCTGGGGGCCGGTCGGCGACGCCCAGATGAGCCGGGAGCGGACCGTCCTGCTCACCGGCTCCGCCCCGCACGAACCCGCCGCCTGGAAGCGCTACCGCGGCGGCGCGATCGGCCGGCTCTGGGCGGACGGCGAACTGATCCTGCCCGAGCACACCGGGCACCTCGCCTCCCCCATGCCGGTCGGCGACCGGATCGCCTTCCTCTCCGACCACGAGGGCATCGGCAACCTCTACTCCTGCCGCCCCGACGGCACCGACCTGCGCCGGCACACCGACCACGCCTCCTACTACGCCCGCGAGGCCGCCACCGACGGCACCCGGATCGTCTACCAGCACGCCGGCGACCTCTGGCTGCTCGACGGACTGGACGCCCCCGCCCCGCGCCGGCTGCACGTCCCGCTCGGCGGCGCCCGGG
This sequence comes from Kitasatospora aureofaciens, assembly GCF_001188955.3. GTDB lineage: Bacteria > Actinomycetota > Actinomycetes > Streptomycetales > Streptomycetaceae > Kitasatospora > Kitasatospora aureofaciens. Next base: position 24,315 of record NZ_JPRF03000015.1, read on the forward strand.
CCGGCCGCCGCCCGTACCAGGTCAGTGCCGCCTCCCAGGTCAGGGACCTCGCCTGCGACCGGACCGGCCGGGCCGGGGTCGTCACCGTGCGCGGCAGCCAGTACTGGCTCACCCACAAGGACGGCCCGGCCCGCGCGCTCGCCGACACCCCCGGGGTGCGGACCCGGCTGCCGGTGGTGCTCGGGCACACCGGCGAGGCTGCCTGGATCACCGACGCCCTGGGCGCCGACGCCGTCGAGGTGATGCCGCTGCCGGGGCACGACGTCCCCGCCGAGCTCACCAGCGGGGCCCGGCACCACCACCGGGTGCTCGCCGCCGGGAAGCTCGGCCGGGTCCTGGAGCTCACCGCCTCCCCCGACGGCGCCCAGCTCGCCGTCACCGCCTCGGACGGGCGGCTGCTGCTGGTCTCCGCCGCCGACGGCGAGGTCCGCGAGCTCGCCGCCTCCGGCTACGGGCCGGTCACCAGCGCCCGGTTCTCCCCCGACTCGCACTGGATCGCCTGGTCCCAGCCGGCCGCCGGCCGCTCGCTGCGACGGATCCGGCTCACCCGCACCGACGCGTCCGCCCCGATCACCGACATCACCGACGGCCGCTTCGAGGACGAGCAGCCGGTGTTCACCCGGGACGGCCGCTACCTGGCCTTCCTGTCCTGGCGCGGTTTCGACCCGGTCCACGACGTGCACACCGGCGACCTCTCCTTCCCGGTCGGCTGCCGCCCGTACCTCGTGCCGCTCACCGCCGACACGCCCTCCCCGTTCTCCGCGCCCGCCGAGGACGGTGCCCCGCGCGGGGACGGCGGCGGCGACGGCACCGTCCGGGTCGACCCCCAGGGCATCGGCGACCGGCTGCTGCAGTTCCCGGTGATCGCCTCCAAGTACTCGGCCACCGACGCGGTGCGCGGCGGACTGCTCTGGCTGCGCTGGCCGATCTCCGGCACCCTCGGGCAGACCTTCGCCAGCCCCGAGGACACCTCCGGCCGCCCCTCGCTGGAGTACTTCGACCTGGCCCGGGGCAGCCGCACCACGCTGGTGGACAAGCTGGACGGCTACGCGGTCTCCGGGGACGGCGGCTCGATCGCGGTCTACTCGGCCGGGACGCTGCGGGTGATCCCGGTCGGCGCCCCCTCCGCCGGAACCGGCGTCGACCTGCGCCGGATCACCCACACCGTGCACCCGGCCGCCGAGTGGCGCCAGGCGTACCACGAGGCGGCCCGGATCGTCCGGGACCAGTTCTGGGACGAGCGGATGTCCGGCCTGGACTGGCCCGCACTGGTCGCCCAGTACGAGCCGCTGCTGGAACGCATCTGCTCACCCGACGACTTCGCCGACCTGCTGCGCGAACTCCTCGGCGAACTCGGCACCTCGCACGCCTACGTCACCCCCTCCCGGCGCGCCGAGGGCCCCACCCTCGCGCAGCAGCCGCTCGGGCTGCTCGCCGCCAACGCCCACCGCTCCCCCGACGGCCGCTGGCTGGTCGACCGGGTGCTGCCCGGCGAGTCCTCCGACCCGCGCGCCCGCGCCCCCCTCGCCGCCCAGGGCGTCCGGGACGGCGACGAGCTGCTGGAGGTGGGCGGCCGCCCGGTGGACCCGGTGCGCGGACCGCTGCCGCTGCTGGCCGGCACCGGCGGCACCACCGTCGAACTGGCCCTGCGCAGCGGCCCGGACGGCCCGGTGCGGCGGATCACCGTCACCCCGCTGACCGACGAGCGGGCCGTCCGCTACCAGCACTGGGTCGCCAAGCGCCGCTCCCTGGTGCGCGAGCTGAGCGACGGCCGGTGCGGCTACCTGCACATCCCGGACCTCGGCGGCTCCGGCTGGGCGCAGTTCAACCGGGACCTGCGGCGCGAGCTCGACAAGCCCGCGCTGGTGCTGGACGTACGCGGCAACGCCGGCGGCAACGTCTCCGAACTGGTCCTGGAGAAGCTCACCCGGCACGTTCTCGCCTGGGACTTCACCCGTGACCGCGAGCCCGTCCGCTGGCCCCGGCACGCGCTGCGCGGCCCTCTGGTGGCGCTCGCCGACGAGGCCACCAGTTCGGACGGGGACGTGATCATCGCGGCGATCAAGCTGCTCGGGCTCGGCCCGGTGATCGGCAACCGCACCTGGGGCGGGGTGGTCGGGATGACCGGACGGCACGCCCTGGGCGACGGCACCCAGATCTCGGTGCCGAAGAACGCCTCCTGGTTCAGCGGCGGGCTCGGCTGGTCGGTGGAGAACCGGGGCGTTGAGCCCGACGTGCACGTGCTGCGCACCCCGCGGGACTGGGCGCGGGGGCGCCATCCGGAACTGGTCACCGCCGTCCAGCTGGCCCTGGAGCTGCTGGAGGACATGCCCGCGGCGGCGCCCCCGCCGGAGTCCACGCCCCGGCCGGACCTGCGGCGCCCGCCGCTGCCGCCGCGGTCCGGATGACGTACGGGACGGGCTCAGTCCCAGGGGTCTCCCTCGGCGGTCATGTTCTCTGCCGCGCGCCGGTCGGCCTCCTCCTGGGCGCGCCTCTCCTCGGTCTCCCGGGAGCGCTCGACGTCGTCACCGAACGCGTCGGCCGCCTCGTCGTGGGCGAGGGCGGCGCGCTGGGCCGGGCCCTCCCCCGTACTCCCGGGCTGCGGCGGCCGGTGGAACAACCTGTCCAAGATTCCCATGACTCCTCCTTGTACGAACGGAACGCTCTTGCGGACGAACCGACGGAATTCCGGGCTGCCCCCACTCTCACACCGGCCGTACACGGCTGCACCTTGAGCCTTTGGTCCCGGCGGAAGGCGCCGAAGGGCCGTAGCCGGAGGCGCCCGGCGGGCGGAGGGTGGGCGGTGCGGGGAACGCGTCGAAGGGCCGTGGTCGGGGGCGCCCGACAGGCGGAAGGTGGGCGGTGTGAGGAACTCGGCCGAGGAACTGCACAACGGGCCGCGCCGGCGGGTCGGCCCGCTGGCCGCGCTGGACGGGCGGCTGCCCGGCGTCCACGACCTGCTGCTGCTGCAGTGCCCCAGCTCGCTGCACCCGCTGACCGGCGGCGGGCTGCCGGACTGGGCCCGCACGGTCCTGCGGGCGCACCCGTGGGTGACCGTCGGCCGCGCGCCCGCCGTGGTCGGCACCCCGGTGGACGTTCCGCGGCCGCGGCACTGCACCCGGGACCCGGAGGCCGCACCCGAGCACTGGCTGCCGGTGACCGTACGCGGCCCGCGACCCGGCCAGCGGCTGGACGCCCTGGCCCCCTGGGCGGCGGTGGCCCGCACCCTGCGGCCCGAGCGGCTGGCCGAACGGCGGGCACGGCTCGCCCCCGAGCGGATCACCGACATACCGGCGCTGGCCCTGCTCCCGGAGGCCGGCCGGCTGGTCGCGGACCACCGCCTCGCCTGGGGCCCGATCGGCGCGGTCGGCTACGAACTGGGCACCGGCGTCCCGGTCGCCGGGCCGCTCAGCCCACTGCGGCTGGTGCTGCGGGCCCCGCACCCGATCAGCCGACGCGACGCACTGCAGCTGCGCCGGGCGCTGAGCAAGCTGCCGGTACCGGTGCAGGCCGAGCTGGAGACCCGCTACGGCGCGGTCCAGCTGGCCGAGTACGCGGCGGGCGTGCACACCTTCACCCTGCTGACGCCGTACGGGCCCCGCGAGGTCCACGATCCGTGGTTCCCGCGGGGCCCGTACGGCTGACCGGGGTGGTCGGGGTGGTCGGGCTCAGCCGCTGACGCTGGGCGCGCCCGTCTCCAGGTGGCCGGTGAAGCGCTGGGTCCAGCTGCTGTCGGCGTCCACCGTGACGGTGAAGTCGTACCAGCCGTTGTTGTACGCGACCGCGTTGAAGAAGTCGCTGGTGCTGCCGCCGGCCGGCACCTGGTACGTCCAGGGGCCGTCCGTCCGGTAGTTGCCGGAGGTGATGGTGAAGGTCATCGGGGTGCTGCCGGAGTTGGCCATCCGGAAGTAGACCGCCAGCTTGCCGCTGCCCGGCTCGACCGCGTAGGAGGCGGTGACGGCGGCGTTCCTGCCCGGCTGGGTGAGGTCGCCGGTGAAGCGGCGCAGGAAGCGGTTGGGACCGACCACGGTGAGGTCGTACTTGCCGTTGCCGAAGCCGTTGGTGCCGCAGTTGAAGAAGTCGGTGGCCGGGCTGCCGGAGGCGACGGTGTACTGCCAGGGGCCGCCGCTGCGGTAGGCGTTGGCGTAGGCGGCGAAGTGCGCGGGCCGGGCGGCGCCGTCGTTGGACATCTTCAGCCACACGTGCATGACGCCGCTGGCGTTGGTGTCCCAGTGGTCCAGGTTGGCGTTGGGCTGGTACGGCAGGGCGCGGGCCGGCCGGGTGCCGGGCTCCTGCGCGGGCAGCGCGTTGTTGCTCGGCGAGGGGTTGGGCAGCGGGCCGCAGGTGGACAGGCCGATGGTCCGGGAGGTGTCGGGCAGCGCGGGCATGCCGTACACCGGGTTGGCGAAGTCGAAGACCGAGGTGAGGTCGCCGCAGACCTGGCGGCGCCAGGCGCTGATGTTGGGGCTGGTGGCCGGCTTGCCGATGGCGGCCGTCCACACCTCCAGGAAGCGCAGCACCGAGGTGTGGTCGAAGGTCTCGGAGTTGACCCAGCCGCCGCGGCTCCACGGGGAGACGGCGATCAGCGGGACGCGGAAGCCGAGGCCGATGTTGGTGGAGTTGTAGAACTCGTCCGCGGTGCCGGCGGGCGCGGCCGGCGGCGGGACGTGGTCGAAGAAGCCGTCGTTCTCGTCGTAGTTGATCAGCAGGACGCTGGAGTTGAACACGTCGGGGTCCGCGTTCAGGGCGTCCATCACCAGGTGGACGAAGTGCGCGCCGTCCTGCGGGGTGGCGTAGGGGTGCTCCGAGGACTGCTGGTCGGCGACGATCCAGGAGACCTGCGGCAGGGTGCCGTTCAGCACGTCGGCCCTGATCGCGGCGGCGATGTCGTCCGGGGTCCGGCCGGTGACGGCGGGGACGGAGCCCATGCCCTTGACGGCGAGCGGGCTGCCGGCCGCGGCGCCGGTGAACTGGCTGAAGTAGGCGAGGGCGTTGTCGCCGAAGTTGTCGTTGGCGTTCTGGTAGACCTTCCAGCTGACGCCGGCCTTCTCCAGCGCCTCGGCGTAGGTCTGCCAGCGCAGGTTGGACTCGGATCCGCCGTCGTAGGCGGGGCCCCCGGCGGTGCCGCTGGGGTCGATCCAGCCCGACCAGTGGTAGGTGCGGTTGGGGCCGGTCGCGCTCAGCACCGAGCAGTGGTAGGCGTCGCAGACGGTCCAGTTGTCGGCCAGCGCGTAGTGGAACGGGATGTCGCCGCGCTGCAGGTAGCCGAGGGTGCGGACGGTGCCCTTGGCGGACACCCAGGAGTCCATCTTGCCGCCGTTCCAGGCCTTGTGCTGGTCGGACCAGGCGTGCGAGAGGTCGCCGTTGCACTGCGCCTGGGTCTCCGGGGAGCCGCCGGCGCCCGAGGGGTTGAAGGCCCACGGGTACTGCCGGGCGAACAGGCCGTTCGGCTGGTTGAAGACGCTGTAGCCGCCGGAGAGCTGGATGGTGGCCTTGTCGGCGAAGCCGCGCACGCCCTTGAGGGTGCCGAAGTAGTGGTCGAAGCTGCGGTTCTCCTGCATCAGGATCACCACGTGCTGCACGTCGGTGATGGTGCCGGTGGTGCTGAGCGTGGTGGTGGAGGCCGTCGCGGCGGCCGCGGTCCCCGCGGCGCCGGTGCCGGCCGCCGCGAGACCGGCCGCAGCCGCTCCGGACAGCGTGACGAACTTCCTACGACTCAACTCGGCCATCAGCCCGGTCCGTCCCTTCGCTGGCGATGTTGTGTACACAAGTCGGGGCTCATCGATCGCGGAGCAGTCTCCACCTCGGCCGGAGCGGGCCACCAGATGCGTGCAGCAGGGTTGTCGGACTGTTCGGCCGGGTGTCACCGAGCGACGCGGGGCTGAACGCCCGACGGATCCGCCGGGGAGGGACGGTGCAGGGTCAGCGGTCCTTGACCTCGATTCCCAGCGCATGGGCGAACTGCGGTGCCAGCTCCAGCAGTTGGGCCGAACTGATGACGGCTCCGCGCAGGCCCTGGTGGCCGTCCGCGAGGCCGAGCCGGGCGGCTCCGCGCAGGTCCGTCCCGCTCAGCACGGCCCCGCGCAGCCGGACCTCCTCCAACGTCGAGCCGGGGAAGGACACCCCGGTCAGCTTGGCCTCGCCGAAGTCCACGTCGCGCAGCAGGCAGTCCTCGAACACGACGTCCCGCAGCACGGCCGCCCGCAGGTTGACGGCCTCCAGCTTGCAGCCGCGGAACACCACCCGGCGCAGCGCGGAGCCGTACCCGGCGACCCCGGCCAGCACGCCGCCGAGGAAGGCGCTGTCCTGCCACTCGGTGTCGCTCAGGTCGCAGGCCACCCACCGCCCGGCCTGCACCCAGACCTCGTTGAACCGGGCCTGGCGCAACTTGACGCCGCTGAGCGAGACCCCGGTGAAGGCGCACTCCAGGAAGACGGCGCCGGCGGCCGACTCGTCGGTGTGCCCGCCGCCGTCGAAGTGCGTGGTGTCGTACCGGGCGTCGCTGCGCAGCGGACCTGCGTGGGGGCGCAGCAGCTCGGCGTACGGGAGGTCGGCGAGCTGTTCGGGGAAGGAACGGGGCATGATGGCGGCACCTCACGGGGCAGGGGGCGAACGGGTCGGGAGCGAGCGGGTCAGGGCGAACGGGTCTCGTCCGCATGCTCGCACGCGCCACCGACAGGGCCCCGGCCCGGCACGCCCCGGCCCGGCCGCTGCGGACGCGGCCGGGCCGGGGCGTTCGGCGGTGGCGGCGTCAGCCGCGCGCCCAGAGGGAGTTGACCCGGCTGCGCTCGGTGGCGTTCGGGTACGGGTTGGTGCAGGACGTGCCGGGGCCGCCGCCCGACATCAGCTCGCTGCACGGACCGGAGTAGTGGTCCGGGAGACCGAGCACGTGCCCGGTCTCGTGGGCCGTCACCCGGACCGAGTTGTACTGCCGGTTCTGCTGGTAGTCGAGGAAGACGTAGCCGCGCCCGTGCCCGTCGGTGCTGGCGTACGAGCCGCGGCTGTCGTTGCCCTCGTAGTAGCGGAAGTCGGCGGCCGAGCCGGCCCGCAGTTGGACGTTGCTGACCGAACTGTTCCAGATCTGGGCGGCGTTGGCGATCTGGGTGCGGAAGGACGGGGCGGAGCTGGCGTCGTAGGTGACCACGACGGTGGCCAGGCCCGGGTTGGCCGCCTGCTTGGCCTTGGCCGAGGCCATCACGGCCTGGAAGAACGCCTGGTTGTCCGCGGCCTCCTGGGCCGAACCGGCGTACGTCGAGGCGGTGTAGCCCTGCACGGCCGCTGCGGTCGGGGCCGCCGGGGCAGCGGCCGCGGTGGTGGGCAGCACGGCGAGGCCGGCCGCGAGGGCGAGGCCGAGGGTTGCGGACAGCACGGATCGCTTCATGTGGGGGCTCCTGAAGGGGTCCTGGAGGTGGGGGTCCGGTCCCCGGTGCCACGGCCGCTTGGGGTCGGCCTTGGGGGGACACCTGGTGACCGGGTGTCCCCAGAGCTTCGGGCAGCCCGGCGGCGGTGCGGATGATGTCAACCCGCGATAGCCCGGTGCAATGCCCCGGAACACTCCGGATTTGAGCCGTCTTTTACTCGTCTTGACTCGACCATGCCCCTGGTATTCCGTTCCGGGGGCGGCTAGGCTCCCGGTCGGGGAAGTACCCATGCGGCGACCCGCCCGTTTCCGGCCGGGCGGGCCGCCGCACCCGATTCGCCCAGGAGGCAGGTCAGTTGGCCGCCGCCACGCCGTTCACCCAGAGCGCGTCGACCTGGGCGCTCTCGTTGGCGTCGGGGTGCGCGTTGGTGCAGGACGGGCCGGGGCCGTGGCCCGACATCAGTTCGCTGCACGGGCCGGAGTAGTCGTCGGGCAGGCCGAGCACGTGGCCGGTCTCGTGGGCGACGATCCGGAGCGAGTAGTACTCCTGGGCCTGCTGGTGGTCGATGAAGATGTAGCCGTGTCCGTGTCCGTCGGTGCTGGCGTACGAGCCGCTGCCGTCGCCCTCGGTGTACGAGAAGTCGCCGGTGCCGCTGGTCTCCTGGAGCTGGACGTTGTGCACCGAGCTGTTCCAGATCTGCGCGGCGTTGGCGATGTCGCCGGTGAAGGAGGGCGCGTTGGTGGTGTCGTAGGTGACGGTGACGGTCTGCAGCCAGGGCTCGGCGGCCTGCCTGGCCCTGGCCGAGGCCATCACGGCCCGGAAGAAGGCCTGGTTGTCCACGGCCTCCTCCTGCGGACCGGCGTGCGTCGAGCCGGAGTGGGCCCGGGCGGTGTGGGTCTGCACCGCCGGGGCCGCGGGCGCGGCGACGGCGGTGGCGGTGGCGGGCAGGGTCACGAGGGCGGCGGCGAGACCCAGGCCCAGGGTCGCGGACAGCACGGATCGCTTCATGTGGGGGCTCCGATTCGCGGTGCGCCCGCCGCCCGGGCCGGTGGGGGCCGGATCCGTCGGCAGTGGCGCGCGGTGGGGGCCGCCCCGGCCAGGCCGGGGCGGTGTGGTGCCCCTGAGCTTCGACCCGCCCGGGCCCGTGGCGGATGATGTCAACCGGCGATAGCCCGGCCGCATACGGCGGCGGTCCGTCGGCCGCGCGGAGACCCGGCCCCCCGCACGACCGCCCGCGCGGAGACGCGACCGCCCGCACGACCGCCCGTATAAAGGCCCGGGCGGGCCGTCGGCGCGCCCGCGATCTCCTGTCATGTCCTTGGCGATGCGGTGCGCCGACGTCTATGCTCCCGTCGTGGAGCTGGACGTGAGACACCTGCGGGTGCTGTGCGCGATCGCCGACACCGGCAGCCTCCGCAAGGCCGCGCTCCAACTCGGCATGACCCAGCCCTCCCTCACCACCCAGCTGCACCGCATCGAACGGGCCATCGGCGGAACCCTGTTCACCCGCGAGCAGACCGGCAGCCGGCCCACCGCGCTCGGCCACTCCGTGCTGTCCCGGGCCCGGCCGGTGATCACCGAGATGGCCGCCCTGGTGGCCGCCGCCCGCCAGGAGGCCCGGGACACCACCGGACCCGGCCGCCAGCGCCGGCTGCGGATAGGCAGCGTCGGCAGCCGGGCGGTGGCCGCCTGGCTGCGCCGGGTGCACGAGCGGCTGCCGGACACCGACACCACCATCCACGTCGACGTCTCCGCCAGCGCGCTGCTGCGGATGGTCGCCGCCGACCAGCTGGACGTGGCCTTCGTGTACGAGTGCGAGGGCTTCCCGCTGCGCGTGCCGCCGGACGCCGAGCACCGGGTGCTGATGGCCCGTGAGCCGCAGTTCGTCGCGCTGGCCGCCGGGCACCCGGCCGCCGCCCGCCCGGTCGTCCACCTGTCCGACCTCGCCGAGGACACCTGGATGGTCGACCCGACCGCCGACCACGAGTACGCCGCGATGCGCCGGGTGTTCAGCGAGGCCGGGCTCAACCCCCGGGTGGTGCAGGTGCGGGACAACGCCACCGCCGCCGAGCTGGTCGCCTCCGGCGAGGCCGTCCGCCCCTGCCAGCCGACCTCGCTGCCCGGGCCCGGCACCGTGGTCCGCCCGGTGCATGGGGACCCGCTGGCCGTCCGGCTGCTGTTCACCTGGCGCCCCCGGGTGCTCAGCCAGCCCGCCCTGGACGCGCTGTACGGCGAACTGCGCGCCGCCTACCTGGATCTGGCCAAGGTCAACCCGGCCTACCTGGCCTGGCTGGCGCGGCACGAACCGGTGCTGCTGGAGCGGGTTCAGGCCTTCTGAGCCCCCGCGCCGCGGCCCTCCCGGACCGCCCGGCTCTCCCGGCCGTGGATCAGCACCCCCACCGCGACCATCAGCGCGCAGACCAGGCCCGCCGCCGGCACCCCGGATCCGCCCAGCGCGGTGCAGGCCAGCACCAGCACCGCCCCGGTCGGCGCCACCGACTGGGCGACCGGGCCGCGCTTGGTGTGCCGGGAGTGCAGGTACCAGACGGTGAACAGGTAGACCGCGGTCGGCACGGTGACCGTCGCGGTGGCGGCCGTCGCGGAGATCTCCGCCTTGTGCACGGCCGACTCCACCGCCACCTCCAGCCCGGTGCCGATCGCCGCCGCCGAGCCGAACACCAGGTAGTGCCCGTAGCCCCAGGCGAAGGCCTGCCGGTTGGAGCGCAGGTGCTCGTGGACGGGCCGGGCGAAGTAGATCCACCAGGCCGCGAAGCAGATCAGCAGTCCGCCGGCCGCCACCGGCACCAGCCGGCCCGGCTCCTCGTGCCCGTCCACCGCCGACTGCACCGCGACCGTCGCGGCGGCCACCGTCTCGCCGAGCACGATCAGGGTGAACAGCCCGTACCGCTCGGCGATGTGGTGCGGGTGCCAGGCGGTCTGCATCCGCAGTTCGGCGACCACCGGCACGGCCAGCTCGCACAGCACGCCGATCGGGACGACCACCGGGCGGGCGGCGTCCGGCAGCAGCAGCACGACCACCCAGCCGACCTGGCAGATCGTGATCCCCACCGCGTAGCGCAGCGCGACCCGGCGCGCCTCGCCCTGCTCGGCGGCCGCCGCGCGCAGCCACTGGGTGACCATCGCCAGCCGCATCACCACGTACCCGGTGATCGCCAGCGCCAGGTCCTGGGTGGCGAACAGCCTCGGCACCCCGGCGGCGAGGATCAGCACGCCGGCGATCTGCACCAGCGTGGTGATCCGGTACGGCACGTCGTCGCAGTCGTAGGCGGAGGCGAACCAGGTGAAGTTCATCCACGCCCACCAGATGGCGAAGAAGGCGAGCGCGTAGCCGCGCAGACCCTCGCCGTAGTGCCCGGCCGCGAGGGAGTGGGCGAGTTCGCGGCCGGCCTGGCCGACCGCGACCACGAAGCAGAGGTCGAAGAAGAGTTCCAGCGGGGTGGCGACCCGGTGCGGCTCGTCGCGGTCGCGCGGGACCATCCGGCGCACCGGGGGCGGGTCGACGTACTGCGCTCGGGGTGCCGCCGCCGCGGCGGGATCGCTGGTCATCGGTGCTGCTCCGGGGGGGGGGAGGGGAGGGCGGGGGCGGGGCGGCGCGGCCCGGAGAGGGGTCGCCGTCCCGCATCCTGGCAGCGGCCCGGCCCGGGCGCACGCACCGGCGCGACGCGTGCACCGGCGCCCACACGGGCACGCGCACCAGTACGACAACTCCGTTCGAAGCCGGGCGCGATGCCTTCGTGTGCCCCTTTTCTCCTTGCCGTCAGCGAGAGTTGACGCCCCGGTGCGCGAAGTGGGTGACAGCACGGCGGGTTTCCGGGCGCGCCCCGCGCGCTGCACCGCGACCGGCCGCGATGCCCCGCTAGATTCTTCCCCGGTTGGAAGCGAGCGCGGGCCCCCGGCGGGGCCCCACGACACGGGCGGCCTGCGGGCAACGCGGAAGGTCAAGGCCGGTGGCAGGACAGCGGGGGCGGCGCGGTCGACCCACCCGTGTCCGCACCACCGGCCTCGTGATCACCGCGCTGCTCGCCAGCGCCTGCCGTGCGGTCGCCCTCGCCGCCTCGGCGGCCCGGGCTACTTCTCCCAGCCGATCTTGGCGTAGTCCGTGCTCCCCAGGCCGAACGCGCCCTCGTTCGCCAGGCCCTTGCGGGTCGCCACCACGACCGGCCGCTGGTAGAGCTCGACGGTGTGGCCGAGTTCCCAGATCTTCGCGTCCGCCTGGTTGTAGAGCTTCGCGGCCTCCGCCGGGTCGAGCGTGCCGGCGGCCTTCTTCAGCAGCGCGTCGATCTCGGGCGTGCCGAGTTTCGAGTAGTTGCCGAAGACGTTGTCGCCGACCGGCAGACGGAAGTTGGTGAGCGAGGTCGACAGCGGGAACGAGTCGGTGTTCCGCCAACTGGCGATCTCGAACTTGCCCGGGTTCACGTACTTGGTGAAGAAGTCGTTGGCGGGGACCTTGTCGAGGTCGACCTTCACCCCGGCGGCCAGCCACATCGCCGCCGCAGCAGTCGCCAGGTCCAACTGCGCCTGGGGGGTGGAGTCGTTGATCACCCAGTGCAGTTCCAGCTGCTGCCCGTCCTTGGTGCGCGGCTGACCGCTGCCCGCGTCCTTCCACCCCGCGTCGTCGAGCAGCTTCCTGGCCGCGGCCAGGTCGAACTTCGCCCACTCACCGGAGTTGTCCTGGTAGCCGGCCTGGTTGGGCATGAAGATGTGGTTGCCGAGCGCCTTGAACTCCACCGGCACGCCGTTGTTCGCGATCTTGATCAACGAGGACCGGTCGAGCGCCTTGCCGAGCGCCTGGCGGACCTTCTGGTCCGCCAGGGCCCCGCCCTGGCCGAACGAGATGTGCACGTCGTCCCACGGACTGGCGGCCCGGATGACGGCGTCCTTGGCGCCCTTGAGCTGCCCGTACGCGGCGGCGGTGCCGGCCGTGGCGAGGTCGATCTCGTTGTTGAGGAACGCCTGGGTCGTCGCCGACTGGGACATCACCCGGAAGGTGATCCGGTCGAGTTTGGCCTTCGTCCCCCACCACGCCGGGTCCGGGACCAGGGTCAGGGTCTGGGCGGTCTTGTCCGCCGTCCCGATCTTCAGCGCTCCCGCCGTGATCGGGATCTTGTCCACCCAGGCCTGGTTGAAGTCCTGGGCCGTACCGATGCCGGCCGCCGGGATCAGCGGGCGGAACAGGTTCTGCCAGTCGGCGTACGGCTCGGAGAAGGTCACCTTGACCTCGGTCGGGTCCGCGCCCTGCTCGACGGAGGAGATGAGCTCGTAGCCGGAGGAGTCGGCGATGTTGTAGCCGTCCTTCTTGCCGTTGCTGGCCTCCCAGTCCGCCTTGAAGTCGAGGTAGCCCAGCGGCTTGCCGTCCGACCACTTCGCCTTGGGATTGAGCTTGTAGGTGATCACCTGCGGTGAGGTCGAGGTGATCTTCGCCTCCTGGAGATAGTCGGCGACGGGCTGGAAGTTCCCGGAGGCGTCGGTGGTGAAGAGATCGGGCTCCAGCGCACGCATGATTTCGACCGCGTCGCCGTACCTGCCGTCCACCTGGAACGGGTTCCACTGGGTGATCCACTGGTACAGCGGCAGACGCACCTCCCCGCCGTCCTTGACCTGGTCCAACGGCTTGGCGTTGATGTCCTGGGAGTCCTGTCTCGGCGGCTCGCTCTTGGCCACGTCACCCGCCGAACCGCCCCCGCCCGAGGTGCACGCGGTGACCGCGAGCGCGACGGCGACGGCGAGGGCGGTCGCCCGGCCGAGGCGGCGGGCCGTGGTGGAAGCGTCCATGAGGGTCCCCCTGGTGAGGTCTGTGGAACGGGAGTTGGGGCGCAGCAGGCATGACTTGGCTTGAGCATGGGCACTCAATCCGGCACCGAGCCAGAGGAACGTAACAGCGGATCAGATCCGCCACCAGGGGGAGGAGCGCACACCTGATCCAAAAGTCACGGGCCGCAACGCTGCCGCAACACCCCCGCCGTGCCGGGGTGCTTCACTCTGACCTGCGCTTTCCCCGACCCGCCCGTCCCGACCGCCGATTGACGCCCTGACCGGGCCCCGACCGAAGGCCACCACCCGATGCCCACCAGACGCGGCGGCCCCGTCCCCACCCCGGGCGGCCGTTGATGCTCCGCTACCTCACCAAGCGGCTCGGCTACTACGCGGCGCTGCTGATCGCCGCCGTCTTCCTGGCGTACGCGATCTCCGCGAGCGCCCTCCAGCCCCGCACCTACTTCGACGCCAAGGTCCCGCGCCCGTCGGCCGAGTCGGTCGAGCACCAGCTCACCTCACTCAACCTGAACGACCGGACACCGGTGCTGGTGCGCTTCGGCCACTGGACCGGCGGTCTGCTCCACGGCGACCTCGGCCGGACCATCCACGACACCCCGGTCTCCGACGACTTCGGCCGCCGGGTCTGGGTCTCGCTGCGGCTGATGCTGCTGGGCAGCCTGCTGGGCATGCTCCTCGGCGTGGCCGCCGGGGCGTGGAGCGCGGTGCGCCAGTACCGGATCTCAGACCGGCTGCTCACCGTGCTGTCCTTCGTGCTGCTCTCCACTCCGGTCTTCCTCGTCGCGCTGTTCCTCAAGAACGGCGCGATCGCCGCGAAGGACGCGGCCGGCCACGAGGTCGTCCCGTTCACCGGCTACGAGACCCCGGGACTGACCGGCGGACTCGGCGCCCACCTCGCCGACTGGGCGCTGCACCTCCTGCTGCCCACCGTCTCGCTCGCCCTCGGCGGCCTCGCCACCTACAGCCGCTACCAGCGCGGCACCATGCTCGACGTGCTCGGCTCCGACTACCTGCGCACCGCCGAGGCCAAGGGCCTCACCCGCCGCCGGGCCCTGCTCAAGCACGGGCTGCGCACCGCCGTGATCCCGATGTCGACCATGTTCGCCTACAGCTTCCTGGGCATCTTCACCGGCGCGATCTTCACCGAGACGATCTTCGGCTGGCACGGCATGGGCGAGTGGCTGATCCAGTCGATCAACGAACAGGACGTCAACTCCGTGGTGGCGATCAACCTGTTCACCGCCGTCGTCGTGCTCGCCTCCGGCTTCCTGGCCGACACCCTGCACGCCGCCCTCGACCCGCGCGTGCGGTCCTGACCGGAGTGAGCCGAGATGAGTGAGCCGAGATGACCGCCGTCGCCGCCGAACCCACCGACCCCGACTCCCCCGTCGGCCGCGCCGATCCCGCCGATCCCACCGGGCGGCCGAGGGCCACCGGGCGCGGACGGCTCGTCCTGGCCCGGCTGCTGGCCGCCCGCGGGGCCGTCGCCGGAGCCGTCCTGATCCTGCTGCTGTTCGCGCTCGCCTTCGGCGGTCCGTACCTGACGCCCTGGGACTACGCCGCCCCGGACTTCAGCGCGCTGCACCAACCCCCCTCCGCCGAGCACTGGTTCGGCACCAACGGGGTCGGCCAGGACGTGTTCGCGCAGACCGTCCGCGGCCTGCAGAAGTCGCTGATCATCGGCCTGCTGGTGGCACTGTTCTCCACCGTGCTGGCCTCCGTGGTGGGAGCCTGCGCCGGCTACTTCGGCGGTTGGGCCGACCGGGCGCTGATGTTCCTGGTCGACCTGCTGCTGGTCTTCCCCAGCTTCCTGATCATCACCATCGTCTCGTCGCGGCTGAAGAGCGCCGGCTGGATCGCCTTCGTGCTGCTGCTCGCCCTGTTCAACTGGATGATCACCGCGCGGGTGGTCCGCTCGATGACCCTCTCCCTGCGCGAGCGCGAATTCGTGCGTGCCGCACGGTTCATGGGCGTGCGGCCGCTGCGGATCATCAGCCGGCACATCCTGCCGAACGTCGCCTCCTTCCTGATCATCGACGCCACCATCGCGGTCGGCGGCGCGGTGATGAGCGAGACCGCGCTCTCCTACTTCGGCTTCGGGGTCAAGGCGCCGGACGTCTCGCTCGGCACCCTGCTCGCCGCCGGGACCAGCGAGGCCCCGGTGTTCCCGTGGATGTTCTACTTCGCGGCCGGACTGCTGGTGCTGTTCGTGCTCGCCGTCAACCTGGTCGGGGACGGGCTGCGCGACGCCCTCGACCCGACCGCCGGGGGCGCTCCCCGCCGCTCCCGCCGGTCCCCCCGCTCGCGTCGTTCGTGGAGGAAGCAGAAGTGACCACCGCCGTCGAGACCCCGCTGCTCGCCGTCCGGGACCTGCGGGTGGACTTCGTCGGACCGCACGGCCCGGTGCCCGCCGTGCGCGGGGTGGACCTCACCCTGCGGCGCGGCGAGACCCTCGGCATCGTCGGAGAGTCCGGCTCCGGGAAGTCCGTCACCGCACTGTCCGTGCTCGGGCTGCTGCCGGGCACCGCCCGGGTCGGCGGCTCGGTACGGCTCGACGGCCGGGAGCTGGTCGGCCTGCCCGGCAGGGAACTCGCCGCGATCCGCGGCCGCAGGGTCGCCATGGTCTTCCAGGACCCGCTGTCCGCCTTCACCCCGGTCTACCGGATCGGCGACCAGATCGCCGAGGCGGTCCGGGTCCACCAGCCGGTCGACCGGGCCACCGCCCGCCGCCGGGCCGCCGAACTCCTCGACCTGGTCGGCATTCCGGCCCCCGACCGCGCCCTGGACAGCTTCCCCCACGAGTTCTCCGGCGGCATGCGCCAGCGCGCGATGATCGCCATGGCCATCGCCAACGAGCCCGACATCCTGCTCGCCGACGAGCCCACCACCGCCCTGGACGTCACCATCCAGGCCCAGGTGCTCGACGTGCTGCGCACCGCCCGGGAGGAGACCGGCGCGGCCCTAGTCCTGGTCAGCCACGACCTCGGGGTGATTGCCGGGGCGGCCGACCGGGTCGCCGTGATGTACGCGGGCCGGGTGGTCGAGACCGCCGGGGTGGACGAGCTGTTCGCGGCCCCGCGTCACCCGTACACGCTCGGCCTGATCGGCGCGTTGCCCCGGTTGGACGGGCACGGCGGTCCGCTCGTACCGATCCCCGGCGCCCCGGCGCCGATGTCCGAACTGCCGCCCGGCTGCCCGTTCGCCGCGCGGTGCCCGCTGGTGGAGGAGCGCTGCTCGGCGGCGGAGCCCGCGTTGAGCGGGGAGGACGGGCACCGGGCCGCGTGCGTGCGGTCGGCGGAGCTGGCCGGACGGCGGCCCGCGCCCAGCGAGGTGTACCCCGTGCCGGAGCTGCCGCCCGGGCCCTCCGGCGGCGACCGCGCCGGACGGGCGCCGGTGCTGTCGGTGAGCGGGCTCGGAAAAACGTTTCCGCTGCTCAAGGGCACGGTGTTCAAGCGCAAGGTCGGCGAGGTCTACGCGGTGGACGGCGTCGAGCTGGACCTCCGGGAGGGCGAGACCCTCGGCCTGGTCGGGGAGTCCGGCTCGGGCAAGTCCACCACGCTGTTCGAACTGCTGAAGCTGGGCGCCCCCGAGACCGGCCGGATCGAACTGCTCGGCCACGACACCGCGCGGCTCACCCGGGCCGAGGCCCAGCGGCTCCGGGCCGAGCTGCAGATCGTGTTCCAGGACCCGATGGCCAGCCTCGACCCCCGGATGCCGGTCGGCGACATCGTCGCCGAACCCCTGCGCGCCCAGCGCGCCCCGCGCGAGGAGATCGCCCGCCGGGTGCCCGAGCTGCTCCGCCAGGTCGGCCTCGATCCGGAGCACGCCGCCCGCTACCCGCACCAGTTCTCCGGCGGGCAGCGCCAGCGCATCTCCATCGCCCGGGCACTCGCCGTCCGGCCGAAACTGCTGGTCCTGGACGAACCGGTCTCCGCCCTGGACGTCTCGATCCAGGCCGGCGTGCTCAACCTGCTGCAACAGCTCAAGGCCGAACTCGGCCTGTCCTACCTGTTCGTCTCGCACGACCTCTCGGTGATCCGGCACCTCGCCGACCGGGTCAGCGTGATGTACCTCGGACGGACGGTCGAACAGGGCGAGGTCTCCGCCGTCTTCGACCACCCCCGCCACCCCTACACCCGGGCCCTGCTCTCCGCCGTCCCGCTGCCCGACCCGGCCGCCGAGCGCGCCCGCGACCGCATCCTGCTGGCCGGCGACCCGCCCTCCCCCACCGAGCGCCGCACCGGCTGCGCCTTCCGCACCCGCTGCCCGCTCTACGCCGGGCTCCGGGACACGGCGGCCCGGGAACTCTGCGAGCGGGAGCGGCCGACGCTGGACGACCGGGCGGGGGTGGACCACGGGTTGGAGGTGGACCACGGGGCGGCCTGCCACCACCCGCAGTGACCACGTGGCGTGATCGCCCGAATGCGATTCGGCGGATCGGGCCGGCGGCGTGTACTGTCTTCCACGTCAGCAGGCGCCGCTAGCTCAGTTGGTTAGAGCAGCTGACTCTTAATCAGCGGGTCCGGGGTTCGAGTCCCTGGCGGCGCACATGGCAAGGTCTCAGGCCGTCCACTCCGGTGGGCGGCCTGAGGCGTTTCCGAGGTGGGTAGGCCTCGGGTCGTGACTCCGTACCAGAGCCCCTCGCCGGGCGACAGCCGACCGCTGGCCGAGGAACTGCTGCTGCTCTGCGCCGAACCGACGCGCGGACTGCTGCGGATCCCCGGCACCACCTTCCCCACCGCGATCACGGGAGCCGTGCTCGCCGAACTGCAGCTCCGCGGCGCGATCACCGTCGAGGGCCGCCGGATCACCGGCTTCCATCCGCTGGGCGACCACGACGAGCTCGCCGCCCGGGTGCTGGCCGAACTGGAACGAGCGGGCAAGAACCAGCACCGGGCCACCCTGGACCACGTGCTCCGCAGGGTGCCGCACCGCACCGACCCCCAGTACTACCTGGACCGGCTGACCGGGCAGGGCGTGCTCACCGTCCGGACCCACCGCTTCCTCGGGCTGCCCTACCGCCGCTGGACCGCTGTGCCGCCGGACGCCGGGGCGCTGATCGCCGAGCGGGTCGCGGCGACACTGGCCCGGACCGCCGTCTCCGGCCCCACCAGCCCCGCGGAGGAGCGGGACCACCAGCTGGCCGGCCTGATCGGCGCGGTCCGGCTGGAGTACCGGATCTACCGGGGAACGGCGGGCACCCCGACCCGGCGCGCGGTGCGACGGCTGAGCCGGAGCCTGCCGGTCGCCCACGCCGTGAAGCAGGCGGTGGCGCGGCGGACGGCGGCGGCGAGCGGGTGACGTGACGGCCCGGCCCGTGTGCCGGCGCGTGTGGGTCCCGGCTCGTGGTTCGGCCCGTGGGGGCGTCGGCTCGTGCCTCAGCTCGTGTCGAGGACGGCGGAGGCCACCGCGTCGGGGCGGTCGAACATCACCAGGTGCCCGGCCGGCGCCGTGGTCCGGTAGTCGGCCCCGAGCAGCGTCGCCAGTTCCCGCTGCCGGGCCAGCCAGGACTCGGTGCGGCCGGTCCGGCAGCCGTCGTCGGCGGCCAGCACGGTGACCGGCAGGTCCTCGGGCAGCGGCCGGGTCCGCCGCAGCTCGTCCAGCTCGGCGGCCACGTCCAGGTAGCGCCCGTTCTCCCGCAACAGGGCGCGCAGCGCCCGGCCGGTGCGGTAGCAGTGCCGGACCAGCGGCGCAGGGGCGAGGTCCTCGCGGCGGACGGTGGACAGCCGGGCGGTCACCCGGCGGGCGGTCGGGCCGAGCAGGTAGGGCACGGCGAGGGCGGTCGCGGCGCCCGCCAGCGCCCGGGCCGCCCGGTCGCGCGCCGCGGGCGCCGGGTACGGGCGGGGCTCCGGTTCGACGCTGCCGTCGACCAGGACCAGCCTGGCGGTCCGGTCGGGGTGCAGCCGGGCGAAGGCCTCCACGTGGAAGCCCGCGAGCGAGTGGCCGACCAGGGTGCAGGGCCCGCCCAGCCCCAGGCCGTCCAGCACCGCGCGGATCCGCTCGGCCTCCCCGGCCGCCGTCGGCGCGGGGCGCCCGGTCGCGGGCTCGGCGGCGCTCAGCCCGTAGCCGGGCCGGTCGAAGCGGACGACGGTGCGGTAGGGGGCGAGGAAGGGGACGACGAGGTCCCAGTCGAACCAGCTGCTGCCCAGACCGCCGGTGAGCAGGCAGACCGGGCCGCTGCCCTCGGTGCGGACGTGCAGCGGGACGCCGTCGATGCGCAGGAAACCCACCCCGGTGCCGGAGCCGGTGGCGAACAGTTGGGCGCCGACCAGCCAGGGTCCGAGCCGGCGTACGGTCGTCCGCTCGCGGTGGTGCCAGAGGTGGGGGCTGGGCACGCTTCCACCCTAGCCGCCGGCCGAACTCCCCCCAAATGGGAGGAAACGGGCGCCCGGAGTGCCGGGTGGGGCCGCCGCGGTTCGAGGCACCCTCCGGGACCGTGTATTGTTTTCCAGGTCAGCAAGCGCCGCTAGCTCAGTTGGTTAGAGCAGCTGACTCTTAATCAGCGGGTCCGGGGTTCGAGTCCCTGGCGGCGCACAGACAGTTGGGGAGCCTCTCGCAATAGCGAGGGGCTCCCCGATTTTTTGGCCTTTGATGTCCGTTTTATGTGTGATGTCGGTCTCGATTGCCGTTCCGCTGGAGCCATTGGGCCCGCCCTGCTCGTCCAGGGCAGTAAACCGGAATCGGGACAAAGGTCCCCTACCGCCGATGTCCCCGTCTGTGCAGGCTGGCCCGGTCCGCCCGCAGGAAAGGCCGCGCCTTGTTCCGAAACGCCCAGAGCGGCCGGCCGCCGATCGGCCTCCGGCCGGTCAAGCGACTCAAGCGCTCCACCACCACGGCGCCCGGCGGCGGGAAGCCGCGCCGCCCCAGGCGCACCGGCTGGCGCCGGCTGATACCCACCTGGCGAATGACCCTGCTGGGCTTCGCCGCCGCACTGCTCCTCGGCGTCGGGCTGTTCGCGCTGGGGGTCGCGCTGGTGAAGGTCCCGGACGCGCACGCCGCCGCGATGGCCCAGAGCAACACCTGGCTGTACGCCGACGGCTCGGTGATCACCCGCACCGGCCAGACCAACCGGCAGAACGTCGGCCTGGACAAGGTCTCCCCCGCCGCCCAGCACGCCGCGCTGGCCGCCGAGGACCGCAACTTCTACAACGAGGGCGCCGTCAACGTCCAGGGCCTGGTCCGGGCCGCTCTCAACACCGCCAAGGGCGAGGGCACCCAGGGCGGCTCCACGATCACCCAGCAGTACGTGAAGAACACGTACCTGGACCAGAAGCAGTCGATCACCCGCAAGGTGAAGGAACTCTTCATCTCGATCAAGGTGGACGCCACCGAGAGCAAGGACGACGTCCTCTCCGGCTACCTCAACACCTCCTACTACGGTCGCGGCGCGTACGGCATCCAGGCCGCCGCCCAGGCGTACTTCGGCGTCGACGCCTCCGCGCTCAACCCGGCCCAGGGCGCCTACCTGGCCACCCTGCTGAACGCCCCGAGCGCGTACGACGTGGCCACCGCGACCCCGGCGGGCAAGCAGAACGCCGTCAACCGCTGGAACTACGTCATGGACGGCATGGTCAAGGAGGGCTGGCTCTCCGCCGACGAGCGGTCCAGGACCACCTTCCCGGACGTCAAGGACCCACAGCCCAACCCGGGGCTGTCCGGCCAGTCCGGCTACCTGGTGGACGCGGCCACCCAGTACCTCACCTCCAACGACGTCATCAGCGAGACCGAGCTGGCCAAGGGCGGCTACACGATCAAGCTGAGCATCGACCCGAACCGCCAGCAGGCCCTGCAGGACGCCGTCCAGGCGCAGCTGCACGACACCCTGAACCCGGACAAGCGGAAGAAGGACGCGGCCGCCCAGGCCGGCGCCGTCTCGGTGGACCCGAAGACCGGCGCGGTCGTCGCCCTGTACGGCGGCGTCGACTACGTGAAGCACTACGTCGACAACGCCACCCGGCGCGACTACCAGGCCGGTTCGACCTTCAAGGCGATCGCCCTGGCCGCCGCCTTCGAGAACAACGCCAAGACCCAGGACGGCCGGACCGTCACCCCGCACACGATCTACGACGGCACCAGCGGCCGCAAGGTCCGCGGCGGCAAGGGCACCCCGTACGCGCCGCCGAACGAGGGTGACAGGAGCTACGGCCAGATCAGCCTCCAGCAGGCCACCGACTGGTCGGTCAACTCGGCCTTCGCCCAGCTCGCCCAGGACACCGGGCTGCAGAAGGTCAAGGACACCGGCATCGCGCTGGGCCTGCCCGGCAACACCCCCGGGCTGGACCCGGTGCCCTCCATCCCGCTGGGCGCGGCCACCCCGAGCGTGTTCGACATGGCCGGGGTGTACGCCACCCTGGACAACGGCGGCAAGCAGATCACCCCGTGGCTGGTGCAGTCGGTGGACCGCGGCGGCGAGTCCGTGGCACTGCCCGCGCACAAGACCACCCAGGCGATCAGCGCGGACACCGCCAACCAGGTCACCTCGATGCTCCAGGGCGTGGTGAGCGACCCGGGCGGCACCGGCTGGCGGGCGAAGGCGCTGGGCCGTCCGGCGGCGGGCAAGACCGGCACCACCGACGACCAGAAGTCCGTCTGGTTCGTCGGCTACACTCCCGAGCTGGTCACCTCGGTCGCGCTGTTCGGCCAGGACCCGGGCACCGGCGCCCAGGTCAGCCTGAGCGGCGTCGGCGGGATCGACGGCGCGGCGGGCGGCCAGTACCCGGCCCAGATCTGGACCAGCTACATGAAGGCCGCCCTCAAGGGCCAGCCGGTGAGCGACTTCCCGACCCCGGCGGACGGCGAGGACTCCTCGGGCGCCACCGACCTGCCGACCGTCCCGAGCACGCCGAGCAGCACCCCGTCGACCGGCAGCGCCACGCCGAGCACCGGCACGGGCGGCCAGCAGGGCAACAGCTCCGGCGCGAACTCCTCGGGCGGCTCGGGCTCGGGTTCCGGCTCGGGTTCCGGTTCCGGCTCCGGCTCGGGTTCCGGCTCCGGGTCCGGGTCCGGTGCCGGCGGGAACGGCACCGGGACGACCACCGACCAGGGCGGTCAGCCCACCACCCAGCCCACCTCGCGGCCCACCGGCCGGCCGACCTCCCGGCCGACGCCGACCACCCAGCCGACCACCGGCCCCACCGGTCAGCCGACCACCCAGCCCACCGGCGGGACGGACGCGCTCACGGGGGCCGGGGCCGGGGGCTGATCGCCCCTCCCGGCGACGTCGTTCCATGCGAGCCGGATCACCGACACGGGTCGGTGGTCCGGCCCGTGTCCGTGTCGGTGGTCCGGCCCGTGCGCGTGTCCGGCCCGTGCGCGTGTCTGGCCCGTGTCGGTCATCGCGCCGTTGCGGACAGTTGAGACCAGGACCAAATGCCGAAATGGCGCCTTACCGAAGCATCGGTGCGGCTGCCACAATGCGCCAGTGCACAGATCAACGGCCTCGCCCACCCACCCTTCGGGCAGAACCCTCGGCCTCGGCCTCGCTCTGGTCTCGGCCTTCGCGTTCGGCGGCTCCGGTACCGCGGCCAAGCCGCTGATCGAGGCCGGGCTCTCCCCCCTGCACGTGGTCTGGCTCCGGGTGACCGGGGCGGCCGTGGCCCTGCTGCCGATCGCCTACCGGCACCGGGACGCCGTCCTGCGCCGCCCCGGCCTGCTGCTCGGCTTCGGCCTGCTCGCCGTGGCCGGCGTCCAGGCCTGCTACTTCGCCGCGATCTCCCGCATCCCGGTCGGGGTCGCCCTGCTCATCGAGTACCTCGGGCCGCCGCTGCTGATCGGCTACGTCAGGTTCGTGCAGCGCAGGCCGATCTCCCGCGGCGCGGCCATCGGCGCGGGCGTCGCGGTGGCCGGCCTGGCCTGTGTGGTGGAGGTCTGGAACGGCCTCAGCTTCGACGCGCTGGGCGTGCTGTTCGCCCTCGGTGCGGCCTTCTGCCAGGTCGGCTACTTCCTGCTGGCCGACGCCGGCCGCCGCGGCGACCGCCCGGTCGACCCGCTGGCCGTCAGTGCGTTCGGGCTGCTGATCGGCGCCGTCCTGCTCACCGTGTTCACCCGGCCCTGGCAGGCCGACTGGAGCCTGCTCGGCGGGTCCGTGGTGATGAACGGGCACACCCTGCCCGCCCTGCTCCCGGCCGCCTGGATGGTGCTGATCGCGACCGTGCTCGCCTACCTGACCGGCGTGGTCTCCGTCGGCTACCTCTCGCCGCCGGTCGCCGGGGTGGTGGCCAACCTGGAGGCCGTGGTCGCCACCGTGCTGGCCTGGGTCCTGCTCGGCGAGCACCTGGGGCTGCCGCAGGTCACGGGCGGTCTGCTGGTGCTGGCGGGCGCGTTCGCGGCGCAGACCAGCAAGCCGCCGACGGTCGAGGCGGGGGCTGGAGCTGGAGCTGAGGTGGGCGCGGGTTCCGCTGCGGGTGCTGCCGGGAGCTCCGTTCCTTCCGGAGCCACCGCTTCCCGTGCCGCAGTGGCGGCCCGGGAGCGGGTGGCCGCCGCCGACCGCGGGGTCAGCGGCCGGTCCAGCCGAACCAGTCGAGGTGACTGACCGGCCACACCACGGCCGACACCGGGCCGACCACGTTGCCCACCGGCACGGCGCCGCCACCCGGGCCCTGCCGGTGCCAGCGGGAGTCCGCCGAGTCGCTGCGGTGGTCGCCCTCGACCCAGACGTAGCCCGAGGGGACGTTCACCGGGCCGAAGTCCATGCCCGCGCAGGAGTCGTCGCCGGGGTGCAGGTACGGCTCGTCGACCTTCTTGCCGTCGACGGTCAGCGTGGTGCCCGCGCACTGGACGGTCTGGCCGCCGGTCGCGATCACCCGCTTGACCAGGTAGTTGTCGTCCTTCGGCGGCACCAGCCCGACGAAGCTCAGCACCGAGCTCACGGCGTTGGTGATCGGATTCGAGTCGACCGGCTGCGGCGGCAGCCAGTTCCCGGGGTCCTTGAACACCACTGGCTGCCCCTGCTGGGGCGTCCAGCCGGTCAACGGCGCGAGCTTGTTCACGCCGACCCGGTCGCCGACCCGCAGGGTGTTCTCCATCGACCCGGACGGGATGGTGAAGACCTGGAACAGGCAGGTCTTGATCAGCAGCGCGACCACCAGTCCGACCGCCGCCATCGCCGGCAGCTCGATCCACCACGGCCGGGGACGGCGCCCCGACCGACGGGCCTTGCGTCCGCGCGATCCACCGGCCCGACCGCGGGCCTCGGCCCGGCCCCCGGGCCCGTCCCCCTGGATCCGCCGGCCGTCCGTACCCTGCCGGGCGTACGGGACCTGCTGGGTGTACGGGGCATAGGGGCCCTGCTGGCCGTACGGGGTGTCCCGGGCGGCTGGTACGCCGGGCTCGGCGGGTTCGCTGGGAGCACCGCCGGGCGTTTCGGGCAGGTTCACCGCCATGGTCGCTGCTCCACCTCTCCGGCTGGGGAAAGTTGCACGCTACGCCAACCGGGGAGCCTCACGAAATCCGGCGTTTAGCCGCGTCCGACATCGCGGTCCGCAGGGTTCCGGTGCCGGGCGCCGTCCTCAGCTCCCTCAAGCGCGGGCGATGGCCTCGTGGTGGCGGATCACCTCGGCGATGATGAAGTTCAGGAACTTCTCCGCGAAGACCGGGTCGAGCTTGGCCCCGGCGGCCAGCTCCCGCAGTCGCTTGATCTGGTCCCGCTCCCGCGCCGGATCGGCCGGCGGCAGCTTGTGCTCGGCCTTGAGCCGCCCGACCCGCTGGGTCGCCTTGAAACGCTCGGCCAGCATGTGGACGACCGCGGCATCGATGTTGTCGATGCTCTCGCGCAGGCTGGTCAGCTCCGCCCGTACCGCGTCGTCGGTCCCCTCGGTCACGTCGGCGTCAGGGGTCGTGGGCTGGTCCGTCATCGGGTCGGCTCCCGGTGTCTGGGGTGGGCGCCCGACCGTACGGCGGCCGGGCTCGGGCCCGGGCAAATCTAACAGGGCACCCGGTCCCGACCGGCACCGTTCGGGGGAACCGTCCACCATCCGGACAGCCCGCCGGACCGCCCGGCGCCCGGCTCCGCGACGTGGCTGCCCGTAGGCTGGTGCGTGCATGACCGGAAGTGACGACTCAGCAGTCCCTCAGCACTGGAGGAACCGATCGTGGCAACCACCCGCACCGCCCGCACGGCCTGGGAGGGCGACCTCCTCCACGGCAAGGGGCAGGTGACCTTCGCCTCCTCCGGGATCGGCGAGTACCCCGTCTCCTGGCCGGCCCGCGCCGAGGAGCCCAACGGCAGGACCAGCCCCGAGGAACTCATCGCGGCCGCCCACTCCGCCTGCTTCTCGATGGCCCTCAGCAACGGCCTGGCCAAGGCCGGCAACCCGCCCACCAAGCTGGACACCCGGGCCGACGTCACCTTCCAGCCCGGCACCGGCATCACCGGCATCCACCTGACCGTCACCGGTGAGGTCCCCGGACTGGACGAGGCCGGCTTCGTGAAGGCCGCCGAGGACGCCAAGGCCAACTGCCCGGTCAGCCAGGCGCTGACCGGCACCACCATCACCCTCACCGCCGAGCTCGCCTGACCGACCGCTGCCTCCGGCCCGTCCGCCCCCGGCCCGTCCGGGGGCGCACCCCGGCCCCGCCCCGGCGCACGACCAGCGCCCGGGGGCGCGGCTTCGGCGCACGCGCTCCGGTCGCACCTCATGTGATGTGCACCGAAGGCGTCTGAACGTTCGCCATGCATGTTCACAAACGGGGCGAATCACCCTGGCGGCGGTCACCGCGCGTTGTGGTCGCGGCCTATGATCGGCCGAAGCGCCCTGTTCTTCACCCGGGTCCCCGCGCGACAGCGCCCCGCAGCGGACCGACTCCGAGGACCCCGACAGAGTGCGGAGCCGGCCGCCGGAATCCCGACCGGCCAGGCAGACCATCGTCAAGCGTCAGCAGCGGACGGGAGCATGCCGTGCCGGGCCAGAACGAGGGGGCCGACGCACACCACCCAGGCGTGCGGCACAAGGAATCGTCACACCACCGCCACCTCGCCGCGCCGGTCCTCGGTCCGGCGCGGTCGGTCGGACCGGCTGCTCCTCCGGCCTCCGCGTCGACCTCCCCGCCCACGTCGTCGGCTGCGGCCCCGAGTGCGTCCCCGAGTGCGTCCCCGGCTGCGGCCTGCGGCACCTTGGAGGATCCGGGCGTACTGCTCTGCCCCACCTGTTCGGCCCCGTTGGCCGACAGCGCACACTCGGGGTCCGGTGGGGCCCCCGGCCGGGAGGACGGCGACGACCGGCTGCTGGCGGCACTCCGGGCCAGCGAGTCCCGGTTCCGGGCCGCGTTCTGCGACGCCGTCATCGGCATGGCGCTGATCGACCCCGAGGACCGGATCATCGAGGTCAACCCCGCCTTCGCCTCCCTGATCGGCCGTGGCGTCGGCGAACTGGTCCGCACCCACCTGCACGAGATCATCGACCCGGAGGGCATGCCGCCCAGGCTGTTCACCGCGCTCGTCCACAGCCAGCGGGAACGGTTCCGCGTGGAGAAACCGCTCAAGCACCGTGAGGGCCACACGGTCTGGAGCAAGGTGACCGTCTCGCTCATCCGGGACCCCGCCGGGAAGCCGCTCTACACGCTCGCACTGGTCGAGGACATGACCGAGCAGCGCCGGCTCGGCGACCGCCTGGAGTACCAGGCCCTGCACGATCCGCTGACCAGGCTGCCCAACCGGACCTTCTTCTTCGAACGGCTGGACGCCGCCTGCCTCCCGGGCACCGAGGACCGCGGGAACCGCGGAGGTTCCGGCCGACCGGTGGCGGTAGCGGAGGAACGGCGGGTGGGTGTCTGCTACCTCGACCTCGACGGCTTCGCGGCGATCAACGAGACCCTCGGCCACCACATCGGCGACGAGCTGCTGATCGCCGTCGCCACCCGGCTGCGGCGCGGGCTCTCCGAACGGGACGCCCACCTGGTCGCCCGGATGGGCGGCGACGAGTTCGCCGTCCTGGTCACCGACAGCGTCGGCAGCGAGCAGCTGACCGCGCTGGCCGGGCGGATCCTGGAGGTGCTGGAACGTCCCTTCGACGTCGCCGGGCACCGGCTGGTGGTCACCGCCAGCATCGGCGTCGTCGAACGCTCGGTGCACGAGACCACCCCGACCGACCTGGTCAAGGACGCCGACTCCACGCTCTACTGGTCCAAGGCGGACGGCCGTGCCCGCTGGACCCTCTACGACCCCGACCGGGGTGCTCACCAGCTCACCCGCCAGCTGCTCGCCACCGCACTGCGGCCGGCCCTGGAGCGCGGCGAGTTCACCATCGAGTACCAGCCGCTGGTCGGCCTGGCCGACGGCGCGGTGCACGGCGCCGAGGCCCTGGTCCGCTGGCGCCACCCCCGCTACGGGACGCTCTCCCCCGACCGCTTCATCCCGCTCGCCGAGGAGTCCGGCGCCATCGTGCCGCTCGGCAAGTGGGTGCTGGAGGAGTCCTGCCGTCAGGCCCGGCAGTGGCTGACCGAGTTCCCGGACACCGAGACCTTCGTGAGCGTCAACCTGGCGGCCCGCCAGATCTGGGACTCCGACGTGGTCGCCGACGTCGCCCGGGCCCTCGACAGCGCCGGCCTGCCCGCCCGGCTGCTGCAGCTGGAGATCACCGAGAGCGCCCTGCTCGGCCCCGGCGGCCGCCCGCTGCAGGCCCTCCAGGCGCTCGCCGACATGGGCGTGCGGATCGCGATCGACGACTTCGGCACCGGCTACTCCAACCTGGCCTACCTCTCCCGGCTGCCGGTGCACGTGCTGAAGCTCGACGGGACGTTCATCGAGGGCTTCCGCGACCCGGCGCCGCCGACGGCTGGGCACTCCGCCGCGGCAGCGGTTGGGGGTGGAGGTGGGGGTGGGGCATCGGGCGCGTCCCCCGCCACGTCCTCCGCCACGTCCTCCGCCACGTCCTCGGCTACGTCCTCGGCACCGGCGGAGCGCCCGGCCCTCCCGGAGCTCCACTCCCGCCGCCGCGACGCGGACGAGCAGATCGTCGGCGCAATGGTCCAGCTGGCCCACACCCTCGGCCTGACCGTCACCGCCGAGGGCATCGAGAGTGCCGCCCAGGCCGAGCGGCTCCGGCTGACCGGCTGCGACACCGCCCAGGGCTGGTACTTCGCCCGCCCCGGCGAGGCCGAGCTGGTCGCGGCGATACTCCGGAAGGGCCGCCCCGCCCCCATCCACCGCTAGGGGCGGGGGCGTCACCGAGGTGGTGCGCAGACGGTCGGGGCGGGGCCTCGGCCGTCAGGGTCTGCCGTCAGGCCGTCGAGGTCAGGCCGCTGCCGTGAGGCCGTCGCCGTCAGGCCGTCGCTGTCAGGCCGTACGCCTCGGCGATCAGGCCGTAGGAGCGGAACCGGGCCTCGTGGCCGTGGATGTGCGAGGTGACCATCAACTCGTCCACCCCGGTCCGCTTGCGCAGCGCCTCCAGGCCGTCCGCGACCTGGCCCGGGGCGCCCAGCACCACGTTGTCGAGCCAGCTGTCGATGAAGTCCGCCTCGGCCGGGTTGTACGGGTACTCCTCGGCCTCCTCCGGTGTCGGGATCGGGCCGGGGTTGCCGCGCCGGAGCCGGAGCATGCCGAGGGCCGCGGAGCGGGCGAGGCGGCGGGCGGCGGTCTCGTCGTCGGCGGCGACGGCGCTCACGCCGATCAGCGCGTACGGCTCGCTGAGCACGGCGGAAGGGCGGAAGGACGTCCGGTACAGGTCCAGCGCCGGAATGGTGTTGGCGCTGCTGAAGTGGTGGGCGAAGGCGAACGGTAGGCCGAGGTGGCCGGCCAGCTGGGCGCTGAAGCCGGAGGACCCGAGCAGCCAGACCGGCGGACGGCCCTCGCCCCTGGGGACGGCGGTCAGCCGCTCGTACGGGTGGCCGGAGGGGAAGTCGCCGTCGAGGAAGTGGGTCAGCTCGGAGAGCTGCAGCGGGAAGTCGTCCGCACCCTCGGCGAGTCCGCGGCGCAGCGCGCGGGCGGTGGCCGGGTCGGTGCCGGGGGCGCGGCCGAGCCCGAGGTCGATCCGGCCGGGGTGCAGGGCCTCCAGCAGGCCGAACTGCTCAGCAATGGCCAGCGGGGCGTGGTTGGGGAGCATGACCCCGCCCGAGCCGAGCCGCAGCGTGGTGGTGTGGGCCCCGAGGTGGGCGAGCAGGACGGCCGGGGTCGAGCTGGCCACACCGGGCATGCCGTGGTGCTCGGCCACCCAGAAACGGTGGTACCCCCACTGCTCGGCCCGGCGGGCCAGTTCGGTGGTGGCGGCCAGGGCCTGGCCGGGCGTGTAGCCGACGCCGACGGTGGCCAGGTCGAGGATCGAGAGCGGAGCGGGTGCAGTGCCGCGGGCGGTGCCCCGGATCGCCTCACCGGTCCCCGGTCCGGTTCGGTGCTCCTGCTGGTCCTCGGTGGTCATGCCGTCCGCCCTCCTGGCTGTCCTTGGTCCGGCTCTCCTCCGAGCCGGCCGTCGTGGGCGGCCGCGGGGTCTCGGACGGCCCGGCGGTCGCTGCTGCCGACGGACGTCAACCACGGTCGCGGGCTCGCTGTTCCCGGGCTGGCCGCCCGATGCGGACAGAGCCGGATCGGGCGGCCGGAGGCGCGCTCCGGGCGTGGCGGGGTGTGCGGTCCAGGTTCGGCCCGGGGGCGGGTCGGGTTCGTACGAGGGCGGTCGGGTTCGCGCGGGGGCGGTCGGGTTCGCCCGGGGGCGGTCGGGTTCGCCCGGGGGCGGCCGGGGCACGGCCCCGACGGTTCGGGCGGGCGAGTGGGCCGACCGACCGTTCGTATGACGGAAAGCCAGCAGCCGGTCACCGCTGGCGACTTCACGCCAGGGTCGCAAAGTCGCCAGCCGGAGCGCTCGCGACCGGCGGCCGGCTTCAGGCAGGGTGGTGATCAGGAACGGGGCACCGAGCGGGTCCATGTTCCGCAGGCAAGATCGTCGGGCTGGACCAGTGCCGCACGATCCCTGCGAGCCCCCGGCGCGGCACCCCGCCCCGGGGGCTCGTTCCATTTCCGGGGCCTTCGCCCGCGCACTCCACAGGACCACCTCACCGGGCACACCACAGGGCCGTGAGCTGCGGGCGGCTCCCGTGATCCCCGCCATACCGGGGTGCTTCATGGCATGAAAAGTCGGGGCGCTAGCGTTGACCCCAGCAGCCACCTGCTCCCCCAGGGCGGCGTGGAGGGAGTAAGGCCTTGAATTTCGTGGCGGCGACCGGATCCTCGTGGATCTGCGCCCTTGCGCTCTTCGCCGTACTCGGCGACGCCCTTCTCCCCTTCATCCCGAGCGGAACGCTGGTCATCCTGGCCGTGCTCAAGACGGCACAGATCAACGGCGCCCCGGTGCTGCTCGGCCTGGGCGTGGCGGTGGCCTCCTTCCTGGGCGACCTCCTGTTGCTCCACCTCGCCCGTCGCGGCGCCCCAGTGCTGCAGCGCCGGATCGCCCGGCGCCCGAAACTGGCGGCGAGCGTGGCCCGGGTCCAGCAGTCACTGGTCGAGCGCCCGCACGGCGGGGCTGCCGCGATGGTGGTGGTCGCGCGGTTCGTGCCGGCCGGGCGGACCGTCCTGGACCTGGCCATCGGCCACTCCCCCGCCCATCCGCACCGCTTCCTGCACTGGTCGGCGCTGGCGGGGCTGGTCTGGGCCGCTTACATCGTGACGCTGGGTTGGCTGAACAGCCACTGGTTCAACACCGCCTGGCTGAGTCTGGCCGTCTCCTGCGCGGCGGCTACCGCCGTCAGCACCGCGATCGCCCGAATAGTGCGCCGCAACCGGCGGCTGGCCACGCTGTGACCAGCCCCGCCGCGGCTGGCGCCTTTCGGCCGCGGGATGCTGTCAGGAGCACAATTTTCCCTTACGAGCGACGGCCCGCACCGAGTGCTGACGAACTCTGACCGGGCCGGACAGGGCGGCGGTACCGTACTCCCCTGACGCCGCGCAGTGTGAAGCGTCACAGGACCGCAACAGACGACGGATCCCTGCAGCCCAGCCCGGTGCCCCCGACGTGTTGACTGGCGTCGGAGCCCGGCGACCTTGGTGGCCGCTGTGGCGACATGACATGCTAACGGCGGAATATTCATCAATTGCCCGATTTGACCGGTGCGGCCCGGGGCCGCCCCCACCACCGGCGATCGGCACCCAGGGGAGACCATGACCAGCATCTCGCGCAGGACGGTGCTCAGTGCGACCGCTGCGACCGCGGCCCTCGGCGCGGTCGCTGCCTGTTCCAGCAACGGATCCGGTTCGGGGCAGGACTCCACCTCACATTCCTCCTCCGGCACCAGTCCGAAGGCCGGGCAGACCGGCACCACCGACCCGACCCAGGCCGTGGTGCCCAAGGGCACCCCGATCGGCGACGGCTCCACGGCGGACACCGGTCCGCAGCCGAACCAACCCAAGCCCGAGAAGCTCAAGCCGGGCGAGCGCCCGCCGCAGTTCGTGGTGTTCTCCTGGGACGGCGCGGGCGGCACCGACGACGGCCAGTTCCCCCGCTTTCTCAAGCTGGCGGAACAGTACAAGGCCACGATGACCTTCTTCCTCTCCGGCATATACGCCCTGCCCAAGGACAAGTCCCAGCTGTACCACCCGCCGAAGCACGCGGTCGGCGCCTCCGACATCCCGTACCTCTCGGACGGTGCGGTCAAGAGCACCCTCAAGCTCGTCAGCCAGGCCTGGCTCGCCGGGCACGAGATCGGCACCCACTTCAACGGGCACTTCTGCTCCAGCCGCCCGGACAAGAACGGGGTCAACATGTGGACCCCGGACGACTGGCAGAGCGAGATCGACCAGGCCATCGCCTTCGTCACCCAGTGGCGGACCAACACCGGCTTCACCGACGTCGATCCGCTCCCCTTCGACTACAAGAAGGAGCTCATAGGCGGCCGCACCCCCTGCCTGGAGGGCCAGAAGGCGCTGCTGCCGACCATCGCCAAGCTGGGCTGGAAGTACGACGCCAGCTCCTCGGGCGGCCTCCAGATATGGCCGCAGAAGGTGCAGGACGGCAAGATCTGGGACTTCCCGCTGCAGTCCATACCGTTCCCCGGCCACACCTTCCAGGTCCTGTCGATGGACTACAACATCCTGGCCAACCAGTCCAACGGCAGCACCAAGGGCGACCCGTCCAAGTACGGCGACTGGCGGACCCAGGCCACCAACTCCTACCTGGCCGGCTTCGAGCGCGCCTACAACAGCAACCGGGCGCCGTTCTTCATCGGCAATCACTTCGAGCAGTGGAACGGCGGCATCTACATGGACGCCGTCGAGGAGACGCTCAAGGCCATCGCGGGCAAGCCCGAGGTCCGGCTGGTCTCGTTCCGGCAGTTGGTCGAATGGCTGGAGGTTCAGGACCAGTCGACCCTGCGGAAGCTGCGCACGCTCAACGTCGGCCAGGCGCCCTCCGGCGGCTGGGAGAGCTTCCTCGGCGCGGCGGGCTGACCCGACTTCTACGGCCGGCGGGTGTCCGCACCCCGCCGGCCGTTGCCGTTCCGTGGCTCCGGCGTCCCGTCATGTCGTTGGGCTGTGGCTCCGTTGCGCCGTTGCGCCGTTGCTTCCGGGACCGTCACCCGGCGGCGGAGACGTCCGCGAGCAGCCTGCGGACGATCTGGTCGGCTCCGGCCTCGCCCCAGAGGATCGAGTAGTGGTTGGTGTCCGGCACGAGCGCGGCCGGAACCCGGTCCCCGTCCAGCCCGGACAGCTCGATCCGCTGGTGGTCGTACAGCCCTTGCGGCTCGTCGAGGAGGCCGCGCTCCGCCCAGAGCAGTTCGGCCGGGCAAGGCAGCCGATGCACGGCCCCGGCCGCCTCCCGGTCCAGCAGGACCTGGGCACCGTCGGTCTGCACGGCCTCCAGCACGCAGGAGGAGCGCAGTTCGGGCTCGGCGCCGACGAGGTCGCGCTGGGTATAGGCGTCGATCCCGTCCGACCAGCTGCCGTCGAAGGCCGGATGACGCTGCCAGAACTCCCGGTAGGCGGCCCGGTCCGGGAAGGTCATCGACAGCCGGGCCAGTGCGGGGCCGAGCACCGCTGCCAGGGCGTCCTCCTCCCGGACGCCCTCCGGGAGCGGGAAGCTCAGCGCACCGTCCACCAGCAGAACCCGGCGCACGAGTTCGGGGTACCGGACGGCGGTCAGGGCGGTGACCCAGGCCCCCATCGAGTGGCCGACGACTGTCACGGGCCCCGCGCCCAGGGCGGCGACCAGCGCGGCCACGTCGTCGGCGTGCCGGGCCAGCCCGTACGGTCCGGCGACCGAGCGGCTGGCGCCGCGGCCCCTCAGGTCGGGCGCGAGCAGGGTGACCCGACCGGCGAGCCGGCGGGCGATCTCGTACCAGGCCAGGCCGTTGGCGGTGATGCCGTGCACCGCCACAACGGTCGGGGCCCCCGGCTGGTCGGCGGGCCACCGCAGGACGGCGAGGTCCCCGCCGGGTACGGGGACGGTCAACTCCTCGGGCTTCAGGGGCGGCTGGCTCACGCGGGGGTACCTCCGGTGGGACGGGCGGCGGGCACGCCGGTCGGCGTGCGGACCGAACGGGCGGATCGGGCGGCACGGATGCGGGCGGGCAGCCCGGCCAGGCCGCCGGGGAGCAGGTAGACAACGGCGACGAACAGGGCGCCCAGCAGGAACAGGGGTTGGGAGAGCGGCACGCGCAGCACTGCGGGCAGGTCCGCGACGGCGTTCGAGTTGGCCAGGTCGCCGAGCCGGTGGCCGGCCCACGTGTAGAGCACCCCACCGAGCAACGGCCCCCAGCGGGTGCCGGTGCCTCCGAGGACCACCATGACCAGCAGAGCGAGCGTGGCGTCCGAACCGGCGGCCTGCGGGGTGGCCCCGCCGGTGAGCAGCAGGTAGACCACGCCGCCCACTCCGGCGAGCGCACCGGACAGCACGAAGGCGACCAACTTGTAGCCGTAGGGCCGCAGTCCGAGCACCTCGACCCGGCGCTCGTTCTCCTTGATGCCCTCCCAGACCCGGCCCGCCGGTGAGTGGACGGCCCAGTGGACCGCGGCGACCGTCAGGACCAGGTAACCGACGGCGATCCAGTAGAGGTTGGCGGTGTTCTCGATCCCGAGCAGGCCGGAGGGCAGCAGCTCGGCCGGGGCTGACCGTCCCTCCTCGCCGCCGGTGACGCCACCGGGGTTGCGCTGGACGAGGATGGCGCCGGCCTGGGCGAAGGCGAGGGTGACCATGGAGAAGCCGATGCCGGTGACCCGCAGGCTCACCGAGCCGAGCAGCAGGGCCAGCAGCGCGGTGCAGGCGACGCCGAACGCCGCGGCGGCGGCGAAGGGGAGTCGCAGTTCGAGCATGCCGAGGTCGGTGCCGTAGAGCCCGGTCGCGAAGTAGAGCGCGTGGCCGAAGGAGAGCAGTCCGGTGCGACCGAGCAGCAGGTCGTAGCCGGTGGCGAGGGCCCCGTAGAGCAGGCACAGGGCGATGAGTTGGAGGCTTCCCGGGCTGCCGAGCGGGCCGTCGAGCAGTCCCGGGACGGGAAGCGCACTGTATGGGGCGACAAGGAGCGTGATCAGCGGGGCGATCGGCCACCAGCGTAGCGCTGCGTGCATCCGTGTCCAGCGGTTAGTGGCCGAATCACCTGTTCGAGGGATGGCGCCGGTCTCGTCCGTTTGTTCACAATGGGTTCCGGCAAGGCTGGTGTCAGTCCCCCTTGCCACAGTGGCGGTGTCGGTGGAGCTGGTGTCAGTCCCCTCTGCTGACAAGGTGGTCACGGCAGGGCTGGTGTCAGTCCCCCCTGCCGAGATGGCGGCGCTGCGGGCGGCCGCTGGGCCACCGGTGCTCGTGATCGGAGTTTCGGCGCTCACGCGAGCCTCCCGGTGAGTCCACGGGGTCGGACCAGAAGCAGCACGGCGAGCAGGACGACGACCGAGAGGTCGCCGAGCCCGGTGCCGGTGTAGTAGTTGGCGAACTGCTGGACGAGGCCGACGCCCGCCGAGGCGGCGGCGGCCCCGGTTACGGATCCCATGCCGCCCATCACCACGACGACGAAGGCGAAGATGAGCAGGCTGGTCCCCTGACCGGGATTGACCGAACCGAAGTAGAGGCCGCCGAGGGCGCCGCCCAGCGCGGCGGCCGCCCCGCCGATGGCGAAGACGAGGGTGAACGCCCTCCGGACGTCGATGCCGAGCGCCGTGACCATCGCCCGGTCCTCGACGCCGGCCCGGACGATCAGCCCGTAGCGGGTGCGGGCGAGGAACAACCGAAGAGTGAGCAGCAACAGCGCGGCAGCGGCCAGGAGCACGAAGCGGTTGACCGGGACGGTCGCACCGAGCACGTGCCAGGTGCCGGCCAGCAGGGCCGGCTGGGGAAAGGGGCGGGCGTCCGCGCCCCAGATCCCCATGAGCAGGGCGGGTACGGCGAGCCCGACCCCGACGGTGGCGAGGATCTGGTCGCGCGGGCGGCTGTAGAGCGGCCGGATCAGGAAGAGTTCCAGCATGACGGCGGCGGCCGTCCCGACCAGGGTGCCGAACGGCACTGCGAGCCAGAAGGAGAAGCCGGCCTCCGTACCGGCCCACCAGGTGGCATAGGCGCCGATGGAGAGCAGGGCGCCGTGCGCGAAGTTGAGCACGTCCATCAGACCGAAGATCAACGAGAGACCGGAGGCGACCAGGAAGTACAGCGCACCGAGACCGAGTCCAGTACAGGAGAGGAGAACAACGGTGTCCATCAGGGCCTCACCTCCGTGGTGACGACAGGGGTGGCAGCCGGGGAGGCCGCCGACGAGGTGGAGGACGACCGGGGTCCGCCGGCGAGCGGATGACGGGAGCCGACGCCGAGCAGGCGGCGGGCGGCCTCCTCGTCGGCCAACAGCTCAGCGGTGTCGCCCCGGTGGGCGGTTCGGCCATCGGCCAGGACAGCACAGGTGCCGGCCAGTCGGCGGACGAGCGCGAGGTTCTGCTCGACCAGGAGAACGGGCACGGCCTCGGCCGCTCGCGCCAGTACCTCGGCCACCTCGGAGACGATCTTCGGCGCCAGGCCCTTGGTGGGCTCGTCGGCGATGATCAGCCGGTTCCGGTTGAGCAGCGTCCGGCCGATCGCCACCATCTGCTGCTGACCGCCGGAAAGCGTCCCGGCCAGCTGTCCGGCCCGCGCCTTGAGTTCGGGGAAGAGCTCGTGGACGAGCGCGTAGTTCGGCTCACCCGCCTCGGCTCCACCGCGGACTTCGCGCTCGGCGAGGCGAAGGTTCTCGGCCACCGTCAGGCCGGCGAAGATCCCCCGGTCCTCGGGCGCGTAACCAATGCCATGTCGGACTACCAGATGCGTGGAGAGCGAGGAGATTTCAGCACCGGACAGCCGAATGCTTCCGGTGCGCGGCACCAGGCCCATGACGGCCTTCACGGTGGTGGTCTTGCCGGCACCGTTGCGACCCAGCAGTGCGGTGACTCCGGCGGAGGCCACGTCGAAGTCGACGCCGTGCAGGATGTGCAGCCCGTCGATGACCACCCGCAGGTCACGGACGGAGAGGAGGGGTTCGACGGCGGACGAGGGCGAGGACGACGGCGAGGGCGACGAATGGGCAGTGGCAGAGGAGGACGGACGCGTCGAGGACGACGGAGAGGAGGTCACAACGCCTCACCAAGATAGGCCTGTTGAACGGTCGGATCGGCCATCACGGCCTCGGGGGTGTCCAGGGCGAGCAGGGTGCCGTGGTGCATCACCGCCAGGCGGTCGGCCAGGCCGAGCAGGACGTCCATGTGGTGCTCGACCATCAGAACCGTCCGGCCGAGGCCACGGTGCACGGAACGGATCAGTTCGGTGAGGGCCGGCACCTCCTCCGCGCTGACACCTGCCATCGGCTCGTCCAGCAGGATCAGCCGCGGATCGGAGACGAGCAGGACGGCGAGTTCCAGCTTGCGCTTCTCGCCGTGGGAGAGCGCTCCGGCCAAGGTATCGGCGCGGTGGCTGAGTTCGGTGCGGTGCAGGGTGTCGGCCACCTGCTCCGAGTAACGGTCGGCGCGGCGCCAGAGGCGGTACGAGGCTCGCGGTCCGGCTGCCGCCTGGGCGGCCAGCCGGACGTGGTCGGCGACGGTCATCCCCGGCCAGAGGGAGGAGGTCTGGAAGGTGCGGCCGATTCCACGCCGCGCCCGGGCGTGCACGGCCTCGGCGGTGACGTCCGTGCCGTCGAGGTGGAGGCTGCCGTGGGTCGCCGGACAGATGCCGGAGATCAGGTTGAAGAGGGAGGTCTTGCCGGCCCCGTTGGGCCCGATGAAGGCGATGAACGCGCCTTCGCCGACCGAGAAGGAGACGTCCTCGACGATCGGCACACCGCGGACGGACCAGCCGAGGCCGTCCAGTCGCAGCACCGGAGCGGAGGGATCCGGAGAAGGAGGACCCAGGGACGAGGAACGTGGCACGGAGGAGCGCCGGGCAGAGGCAGCAGAGACGGAGGTCGGAGGAGTCGAGGCCGGAGGAGTGGACGCGGCGGGAGCGGGCATCGGGATCAGCCGGCCATCGGGGTGACCGGGGGCGCCACCTCGTCGGCGGTCAGGGTCTTCTCCACCGAGGGCTTGGCAGCGGCCCCGGCTCCGGTCAGCCGGACCTGGAACATCGGCTGGAGGAGGGCGTGGTCCTCCGCCCGGACCGTGGTCCGGCCCTTGACGCCGTCGAAGCTCCAGCCCTCCAGCGCCTTGACCAGCGCCGAAGTGTCCTCGGCGGAACCGTGGTTGGACTCGACGGCGTGCACGATCATCTGAGCGGCGGTGAAGCCGTCCGGAGTGAAGATGTCGGGCCTGCCGCCCCCGGCGGTGACGGCCTCGGTCATGGCCTTCTCCACCGGGGTGCCGGCGGCGCCGTCGAAGTAGTGGTTCAGGAAGGAGATCTTGTCGCCGGCCGGGCCGAACAGCGGGTAGGAGGCGGCCAGGTCCAGGCCGGTGACGACCTTGGTGTCGGCGAACACGTCCTGCTGGTTGAGCGCCGTCCACAGGGCCGACGCGCTGTCGCCGGCCCAGGCGACGAACAACAGGTCGGGCTTGGCGGTCTTGGCCTGGGTCGCGAACGGGGTGAGGTCGGTGGCGCTCGGCGGGGCGAGCACCTGCTCCACCGTCGCGCCCTGGGAGCCGAGCACGGCCTTCACGGCGGCCACGTTGGCCTGCCCGAAGGCGTTGTCCTGAGCGAGCACGGCGACCTTCTTGCCCTTGGCGTCACCGATGAACGAGGCCGCCGTCCTGATGTCCTGGTAGGACTGGCGGCCGGAACGGAAGGTGTACTTGTTCAAGCCGGTGACCTTGTCGGCGGCGGCCGGTCCGCTGATGAAGAGCACTTTGTTCTGCGAGGCGATCGGGCCGACCTGGAGGGCGACGCCGGAGGCGGTGGAGCCGGCCAGGACCTTGTAGCCCTTGCCGATCAGGTCCTTGGCGGCGGACACCGCCTTCGCCGGATCGCCCGCGTCGTCCTGCTCCTCGAACTCGATCCTGTGCCCGTCGACCTCGCCGGTGCCCTTGGTCGCGTAGCTCAGACCGGCCTTGAAGCCGTCCAGGTACTGCTTGCCGTAGGCCGCGAGCGGACCGGTCCTGGAGTACACCAGGCCGACCTTGACCGGGGTCTTCGCGCCGCCTCCGCCCCCTGAGGCGGTCCCGGCGGTCCCGGCGGTACCGGCCTCGGCGCAGCCTGCGGCGAGCAGGGCGCACGCGGCCACCGCGGCGAGCTTCCGGGCCGGTCCGTCGGGCAGTGCCGCGCCCGGGCGGGCGCCGGAGGCGGTCCTGGTGAGGGCTGTGGTGCTGCGCATGGTGACCGACTCCTGGGGATGCGGCGGGGTGGATGCCGGAACCGTAGGTGTGCGGTGGGACCGGCAACATGTGCCCGGTCGACGTAGCAGCCCGCCGCGATGTGGCTCCGGTCGACATACCGCCCGCCCGGTGCCACGCTCCGGGCGTCCGGATGTGGCCCGCCGACACGGGTCCGCCCCCGTCCATGGCGGTGGCCGCCATGGCTGCGGCGCCGCGTGCCCGGCCACGGTGGAGAGGGCGCGGTGCCGGTTGGGTGCAGCCCCGGCCGCCAGCCCCCGGGGTACAGCCGTCGCCGCCCCCGCCCCCGCCGTCGCCCCCCCCGTCGCCCCGATCCCGATCCCGACCCCGCCACATCTTCCTCTCTCCCTCCCAGTCCCTCATGAGGTGATCCCTTGGACAAGGTCCTCGACTCCCCCGCCGCCGCGGTCGGCGACATACCCGACGGTGCGGTGCTGGCCGTCGGCGGCTTCGGCCTCTGTGGCATCCCGAGCACCCTGATCGGCGCCCTGGTGAGCGCCGGCACCACCGGTCTGCGCGTGGTGTCGAACAACTGCGGGGTGGACGACTGGGGGCTCGGCCTGTTGCTGCGGGCGGGCCGGATCTCCCGGATGACCTCCTCGTACGTCGGGGAGAACAAGGAGTTCGCCCGGCAGTACCTCGCCGGGGAGTTGGAGGTGGAGCTGACCCCGCAGGGCACGCTGGCTGAGCGGTTGCGAGCAGGCGGTGCCGGCATCCCGGCGTTCTTTACCCCGGCCGGGGTCGGCACCCAGGTCGAGGAAGGCGGGCTGCCCTGGCGCTACGCCGCGGACGGCTCGGTGGCGCTGGCCTCACCGCCCAAGGAGGTGAGGGAGTTCGGCGGTCGCCGGTACCTGCTGGAGGAGGCGATCACCGCGGACTTCGCGCTGGTCCGGGCCGAGGTGGCGGACCGGCACGGCAACTGCGCGTTCCACGCGGCCGCCCGGAACTTCAACCCGCTCTGCGCGACGGCGGGCCGGATCACCCTGGTCGAGGCGGACCGGATCGTCGAACCGGGCGAGCTGGACCCGGATGCGGTGCACCTGCCCGGCGTGTACGTCGACCGGGTCGTGGCCGCCGATCCCGAGGACCGCCGCATCGAGCGCCGGACCGTCCGCCCCGCCCTCCAGGAGGTCTGAACCGATGCCGGCCCCCAGCAACCCCGCCCTCGCAAGCACCCGCGCCTCCGCCCCCACCCCCACCCGCGCGAGCACCTCCGCCCCCACCCCCGCCCACGCGAACACCTCCACCCCCACCGCAACCTCCGCCTCCGCCCCGCTCGACCCGCGTAACGCCCTGGCCGCCCGCGCCGCCCGAGAGTTGCGCGACGGGCAGTACGTGAACCTGGGCATCGGTCTGCCCACCTTGATCCCCAACCACCTCCCGCCGGGCGTCCGGGTGGTGCTGCACTCGGAGAACGGCGTCCTCGGCGTGGGCCCGTACCCGGTGGAGGGTGCCGAGCACCCCGATCTGATCAACGCGGGCAAGGAGACGGTGACGGTCACGCCCGGAGCCGCCTACTTCGACTCCGCCTTCTCCTTCGGCATGGTCCGGGCCGGTCGGATCCACGTCTCGGTGCTCGGTGCGATGCAGGTGTCCGCCACCGGGGACCTCGCGAACTGGATGATCCCCGGCCGAATGGTCAAGGGCATGGGCGGCGCGATGGACCTGGTGCACGGCGCCCGACGGCTGATCGTGGTCATGGAGCACACCGCCAGGGACGGCTCGCCGAAGATCGCCCGGGAGCTCTCGCTTCCCGCCACCGGCAGGCAGGTGGTGGACCGGATCGTCACCGATCTGGCGGTCGTCGACGTGACCCCGGAGGGGCTGCGCCTGGTGGAGACGGCCCCGGGTGTGAGCCCTGCCGAGGTACGGGCGGCCACGGACGCTCCCCTTCTGTCGCCGCACTGACCGCACGCCGGCCCCCGTTTCCGGAATTCCGCCGCATTAGCACCATCACGGACCAGAATGGCCGGGAACCGTGGCAACTTCACGCTTGAGCGGTGATCGTTGCGCGGAGCTGTTGCCATCAGCGTTACGCTCCGGGAGAGTTGAGCAAGCCAAGGATCCCACCGCATCCGGAGGGGAAGCTGGACGGTGCACCGGGATCCCGCATTCGAAGCCGCCGCGCAGGCCCACAACTGAACCGGTCGCACACACTCCACGGGCCGGGTTCCGCACGGTGGATTCCCGGCACCGGAGTGCGTGTTGGACAGCCCGGAAACTGTGGGACGGCCCGCAGTTCACCGGGCCGCGTTCTATCGGCACGGCTCCGGAGCGAGGCGGACAACGCCGGGCACAGCATCCCGCAACACTCCGGGGGGAGCACGCCATGACCACGCCGTCCTCGCCGTCCCAACCGTACAAGCCGCCCTCGCCGTCCAAGGCGCCCAGGTCCAGGCCGCCCAAGCCGCCGTCGCGTCGAAGGGACGCCGAACCGGCCCAGCGGAGCAGGGCGCGCGAGGCTGTGCTGCGCGACGTGCCGGTGCCCGAAGCGCCCTATGACTACGGTCACTTCAGCCGGCTGGCCGGCCCTGCGGTCGATCCGGACGAGGACCGGGAGCTCGGCGGCGGTGTCTACCGGCCGGACCCGGGCAGCCCCCGGGACCCCACCGGCACGGAGCCGGCCACGCCGTACCGGGTCCAGTACCGCAGCCTGCTGCGCCACGAGCCGCACCGGATCCGGGCCGGCCTGCTGCTGGTGACCGCCCCGCTGGTGGAGGCGATCCTGCTGGTCTGGCTGCTGCTGCCGGAGCACTGGCCGGAGCGCGTCGACGAGACCGACGTCCTGGTGCTGCTCGGCGACAAGGTGATGATCGGGATCATCGCGGTGGTCGAGGTGTTCCGGCTGGTCAACGTGGTGTCCAACACCCACGCCACCCTGGTCGCCCGCGATCCGGTACCGGTGACGCCGGAGCCCGGCACCCGGGTCGCGTTCCTCACCACCTGCGTGCCGGGCAAGGAGCCGCCGGAGACGGTCCGGGCCACGCTGGTGGCGGCCCGGGCCGTCCGGCACGAAGGGCCGTACGACGTCTGGCTCTTGGACGAGGGAAACGATCCTGCAATGCGGGCCCTGTGCACCGAGCTGGGAGTCCGCCACTTCAGCCGCTCCGGCCGCCCGCACTGGAACCAGCCGAAGGGGCGGTTCCGTGCCGGGACCAAGCACGGCAACTACAACGCCTGGCTCCAGGCCCACGGCGACGACTACGACTTCTGGGTGTCCGTCGACACCGACCACGCCCCGCTGCCCGACATCTGCGAGCGCATGCT
The DNA here is from genome assembly GCF_001188955.3 of Kitasatospora aureofaciens. Lineage (GTDB taxonomy): Bacteria > Actinomycetota > Actinomycetes > Streptomycetales > Streptomycetaceae > Kitasatospora > Kitasatospora aureofaciens. Next base: position 66,405 of record NZ_JPRF03000015.1, read on the forward strand.
CGGCTACTTCCGCGATCCGGACGTGGCATTCGTGGTCGGCCCCCAGGTGTACGGGAACTACCGCAGCTCCGGCTCGGCCGTCACCAAATTCTCCGAGAGCCAGCAGTACCTCTTCCACGCCCTCGTCCAACGCGCCGGAAACCGTTACGGCGCACCGATGTTCGTCGGGACCAACAACGCCGTCAGAATCCGCTCGCTCCAGTCGATCGGCGGGTTGTACGACTCCATCACCGAGGACATGGCCACCGGTCTGGAGTTCCACCGGAGCCGGAACCCGGAGACCGGAGAACGCTGGAAGTCCGTTTACACCCCGGACGTGCTCGCGGTGGGCGAAGGTCCGTCCTCCTGGACCGACTTCTTCTCCCAGCAACTGCGCTGGAGCCGCGGCACCTACGAGACCCTGTTCACCCAGTACTGGCGGGTGCTCTGGCGGTTGTCGCCCGGCCGTCTGCTCAACTACTCACTGATGGTGGGCTTCTACCCGATGGCGGCGCTGACCTGGCTGCTCGGCGGCGTGTCCAGCGTGCTCTACCTGGGCTTCGGTGCCTCGGGCGTCCACGTCTCCTCGGAGATCTGGATGATGCTCTACAGCGACGCCGCCGCGCTCCAACTCCTGCTCTACACCTGGAACCGCAAGCACAACGTGAGCCCGCACGAGCCGGCCGGCTCCTCCGGGATCGCGGGCATGGTGATGTCCGCGGTCTGCGGCCCGGTCTACGCGGCCTCGCTGCTCCAGGCGCTGTTCCGGGTGCGCAGCCGCTTCGTGGTGACACCCAAGGGTCGCTCCGCCAGCGCCGACCGGATCGGCACCTTCCGCTACCACCTGTTCTGGGCGGTGGTGTTCGGCGGCGCCGTCGCCGCGTCCTTCCACACCGGCTACGACCACGTCGCGATGCGCACCTGGGCCTGCATCGCCCTGGCCCTGACCGTGCTGCCGCTGCTGATCTCGACCGGCGACGCCGTCCGCCGCCGTCGTACCCGGCCCACCGCCACCCTCACCGTGACCGGCGGCCCGTCCGCCACCCCGACGGTCGTCCTGGAGAAGCGCCGCCCTCGCCACGCCCGCCCCGCGCCCACCACCGACAGCGGCATCACGACGAACAGCGACACCCCGACGCCCGGCACCACGACGAACAGCGACACCGCCGCGCTCGACAGCCCGGTACTCGACAGCCCGGCACTCGACAGCCCCACGCTCCAGCTCCGCCTGACGCCCGCCCCGCCCGACCACGCCGGGAGCGGCACGCCCACCCGCTGAGCCACTCCCGCCCGCCTCCCGAGGGGAGCACCACCGTGAAGATCCGCAAGGCCGGCCGCACCAAGCGCCTCGCCCTCGGCAGCACCGTCGCGCTGACCGTCGCCGGGATGAACGCCCCGGCCGTGCTCGGCTTCGCCGGCGCCCAGTACCACCAGTACGTGATCAACCGCCCCGAGTACAAGGGACAGTACGGCCACTGGCAGACCCTGGCCCTGCCCGCCGAGTTCCGGGTCAACGCCGTCCACGCCACCCTCCTGCGCACTGGCAAGGTGCTGATCGTGGCCGGTTCCGGCAACGACGAGAAGCAGTTCAACGCGGGCACCTTCAAGAGCCTGCTCTGGGACCCTGCGAAGAACACCTACAAGCTGATACCCACCCCCGCCGACATGTTCTGCGGCGGTCACACCTCCCTCCCGGACGGCCGGGTACTGGTGGCCGGCGGCACCCAGCGGTACGAGAAGCTGGACGGCGCGGTGAAGAAGGCGGCCGGCGTGATGCGGGTGCGCAACGAGAGCCCGGAGCGCTCCCGCACCTTCCCCAAGGGCACCGTCTTTGTCGCCCCCAACGGTCGCGAGTACACCAGCACCGTCGAGGTGACCGTGCCCGCGGCGACCAAGACCGGCGCCGGGAAGCAGACCGTGGTCACCGCCGGCGAGCAGCACGTGTTCGTCGAGGCGGTCGGCGAGGGCCCGGACTATGTGACCAACTCCCCGGCCCAGTACCGGATCAAGGGCCTGACCGGGGCCGACGCCCACAACCTGTACGGGCAGAGCGAGAAGCTGACCCTGGACAAGCAGGACTACCAGGGCATCCGCTCCGCCTTCGAGTTCAACCCGGACACCGAGCTCTACGAGCAGGTCACCGACATGTCGCACGCCCGCTGGTACCCGACCCTGACCGGGCTGGGCGACGGCCGGGTGGTCACCGTCTCCGGCCTGGACGACACCGGGCAGATCCTCGACGGCAACGACAACGAGGTCTACGACCCGAAGTCCAGGACCTGGGCCAAGGCCCCCGACCACTACTTCCCGACCTACCCCTCGATCTTCCTGACGGCCACCGGCAAGCTCTTCTACTCCGGTTCCAACGCGGGCTACGGCCCCGCCGACAAGGGCCGTGAGCCCGGCCTCTGGGACCTGTCGAACAACTCCTTCCGGCCCGTCCCCGGCCTGCGCGACCCGGGCCTGACCGAGACCTCCTCCTCGGTGCTGCTGCCGCCCGCGCAGGCGCAGAAGGTCATGGTGCTCGGCGGCGGCGGGGTGGGCGAGTCCCCGCTGTCCACGGCCCGCACCGACATCGTCGACCTGTCCGCGCCCGGGCCCGCCTACACCCCGGGCCCGGACCTGCCGGCCGGCGGCACCCGCTACCTCAACAGCGTGATCCTCCCGGACGACACCGTGTTCACCACCGGCGGCTCCAGCGGCTACCGCGGCCGGGGCGGGAGCGACCTGCTCAAGGCGCAGGTGTACCACCCGGATTCCAACACCTTCAGCACCGCCGCGGAGCCCACCGTAGGCCGCGACTACCACTCCGAGGCGCTGCTGCTGCCGGACGGCCGGGTCGCCGTGCTGGGCTCCAACCCGCTGTTCGCCGACAAGGCCGAGACCCAGCCCGGCGGCTTCGAGCAGCGCATCGAGATCTACACCCCGCCGTACCTGTACCACGGCGACCGCCCGGAGGTGACCGCCGCACCCCAGTCGGCCAAGCTCGGCGGCACCCTGCGGGTCGGCGCCGCCCGGCCGGACGCGGTGACGACCGCCAAGCTGATCCGCCCGAGTTCGGTGACCCACGTGACCGACGTCGAGCAGCGCTCGGTCGCCCTGGACGTCACCGGGCGCACCGCCGACGGCGTCTCGCTCACCCTCCCGGGCAACCCGGATCTGCTCCCGCCCGGCTGGTACATGTTGTTCCTGACGGACGCCGCCGGCACCCCGTCGGTCGCCCGCTGGGTCCAGGTCACCGGTTGAGCCCGACCACCACTCAGTGCGCCGCCTGCGCCAGCCCGAGCGCGTACGGCAGCCAGAACTGGCCCGCCGGGGGTTCACCGCGCCCGCACTGGCCGTCCGACTCCCCCGGGTTCTTGATCCACAGGTAGGCGTCGACCCCGGGCCGGCCGGTCTCGGTGGTCGGCGCCTCGCCGAGCGCCCGGCCCGGCGGGTTGCACCAGGAGTCGGCGCCCGCCGAGCCGTTGCCGCTGCGGCTGGTGTCGATGACGAAGTGCTTCCCGCCGAGGGCGGCGGAGAGCCGGTTGCCGTACGCCGCGTTCCGGTCGGTCGGGTAGAAGTTGGCGACGTTCACCGCGAAGCCGTCGGCCACGGCGATGCCCGACTTGCGCAGCGCGGCAGCCAGGTCCTCCGGGTCCTGGGCCCAGCCCGGGTTGCCCGCGTCCAGGTAGACCCGGACGTTCGGACGCTTCTTCAACTCCTGTACCGCGAAAGCCAGCAGGCCGTACCGCTCGGCGGCCAGGTCACCCTTGACCCCGCAGCTGTCCAGGGTGTGGGCGACGGCGTCCGGCTCCAGCACCACCCAGGCCTTGCGGTCGCCCAGGGCTTCGGCGACGCCGGTGATCCAGGAACGGTAGGAGGCGGCGTCGGGGGCGCCGCCGGCCGAGTACTGGCCGCAGTCCCGGTGCGGGATGTCGTACGCGACGAAGACGGCCGTCCGACCCGCCTCGGTGGCCCGTCGGCTCACCTGGTCGGCGATCTCCCGGGCGCCCTGGTCGCCGAGCCACTGGGAGGACGGCTGGGCGGCGATCCGCAGCAGGGTGTCCGCCTCGGCCGACCGGCCCTGGCTGCGCAGCACGCCGACCTGCTGGGCGGCGTTGGTCCGGTCGGACACGTAGAAGGCCTGCCCCGGAAGCTGGTTGAGGACCACCGGCCCGGCCGCCGGGCTGCCCGCGGGTGTACTGGTAGGAGAAGCCGACCTGGCGCCGCTCGTCCCCCCGGCGCCGCCCGAACCGCTGCAGCCGGGCACGGTCAGCACCAGCCCCGCGACGGCCAGCGCCGCCCAGCGGGAGGCCCTGGCGCTCCGAAACGTTCCTGCCCGTCCCACCCCGCGCACGTACCGCCCCTCCGAAGCCCGCAACCGCCCCCGCCCCAGGACCGGTCCGGCCACCGGTCGGCACCAGCTAAGCACACCCGCCCCCGACCGACGGCAGCCATCGGTGAACGGCAAGTGGCCGTGGGCGAACGGGGATCCGACCCCGCCCACCCACGGCCACTCACCGCCCCCCGACGCCGGATCCCGGCCCGGCTCCCCCCACCACCGGGCCGGCACCGGCTCGGCGTCAGCCCTGCTTCAGGTCCGGCACCCGCCAGTCGATCGGCTCTCCACCGAAGTCGTCCAGAGCCGTGTTGATCTGCGAGAACGGACGGCTGCCGAAGAACAGCTTGGCGGACAGCGGCGACGGGTGCGCGCCCTGCACGACCACGTGCTTCCCGGTGTCGATCAGCGGCAGCTTCTTCTTGGCGTAGTTGCCCCACAGCACGAAGACCACCGGCTCCTCGCGCGCGCTCACCGCCTTGATCACCGCGTCGGTGAACTTCTCCCAGCCCTTCGCCTTGTGCGAGTTGGCCTCGTGGGCGCGGACCGTGAGCACCGCGTTGAGCAGCAGCACGCCCTGCTCGGCCCAGTGCATCAGGTAGCCGTTGTCCGGGGCGGGGACGCCCAGGTCGGCGTCCAGCTCCTTGAAGATGTTGCGCAGCGAGGGCGGCGTCTTCGTCCCGGGCAGCACCGAGAAGCTCATGCCGTGGGCCTGGCCGTTGTCGTGGTACGGGTCCTGCCCGAGGACGAGCACCCGGACCTTCTCGTACGGGGTCGCCTCCAGCGCCGCGAACTCCTGGCCGCTCGGCGGGAACACCTCGTGCTGCGCGCGCTCGGCCGCCACGAAGGCCGCCAGCTCGGCGAAGTACGGCTTCTCCGTCTCGGCGCCCAGCACCTCGCGCCAGGACTCGGGCAGCTCCAGCCCGCCGCCCCCGCCGGCCTCGACCACGCCCGCCTCGACCGTGTCCGTCACGACATCTACCTCCCACACCGCGGCTGCTGCGCCGCCCGCCCTCTTACACCCCGAACGCTACACAGCCCCACCGACAACTCACTCCACGGGAGCCGAGCCAGCAGCCGACTCGGGAACCGAGCCAGCAGCCGACTCGGGAACCGGCGAGGCAGGAACCGACGGAGCAGGAGCGGGAGCCGAAGCGGCGGAAGCACCCGCCGCCCGCACCACCCGCAGGTACTCCACCCCGTTGAGCGCCACCAGCAGCACCGCCAGCACCCCCAGCACCACCAGCGCAGGCAGCCGCACCATCGCGGGCAGCAGACCCAGCACCACCACCGCCGCGGCGATCCGGGTCGTCGACATCCGGCGGAACATCATCCAGCGGGTGTACCCGAAGGTCAGCAGGTACAGCCCGCACCCGCCGTACAGCAGCGCCACCGACCCGGCGCCGAGCGCCCGCCACGGGTCGGCCACTGTCTCCTCGAAGCCGACCGCCACCCCGATCACCCCGGCGGCCAGCGCCAGGTGCCCGTACTGGAAGATCCGCCGGACCACGTCCCGCCGCGAGTCGGCGACCTCCACGGCGTGCCGCATCGCGTCCGCCGCGAACACGAAGTACTGCCACCACAGGCCGGCCGAGATGGTGAACGCGGCAGCCACGGCGAGCAGTTCGGGCACGTCCAGCCGGGCCACGGCGGCCGAGCCGCCGATCCCGACGACCGACTCGCCGATCGCCACCAGCAGGAACAGTGCGAACCGCTCGGGCATGTGCGACGGATGGTAGGCCACGTCCGCGAGCCGCCGCCGGAACACCAGCGGCGCGGAAAGGTCGCAGAGCGCGGCCGCCGCCCACAGCACCAGCCTCGGGCCGTCCGGCAGCAGCCCGCCGACCAGCAGCAGCGGCCCGCTGGCCAGCACGCCCGCCCCGTACGGACCGCGCCAGACGCCCGGGACGCGCACCAGCAGGAGCAGCAGCACCACCCGGGCCAGCCAGTACGCGGCGCCGAGCAGCACGCCCCGGCGGCCGTACGCGCCGGGGACGGCGAGCGCCATGAACAGGCCGGTCAGTCCGACCAGCAGGATGCCGAGCCGGTCCCGCAGGTTGTCGACGTCCCGGATGTTGGCCTGCACGGTGGTGCCGACCCAGCACCAGTAGACCGGCACGAACACCACCAGTGCCCGGACCAGCCCGGTGAGGTCGTGCTGGTGGTGCAGCAGTCCGGAGACCTGGGTGATCGCGAAGACGAAGACCAGGTCGAAGTAGAGCTCCGCCCAGGTGACCCGCTTCTCCCCGGAGCCCGCAGCCTCCCCCGCCGCCGCGCCCGCCGCCGCGCCCGCCGCTTCCCCCTTCGCTTCCCCCGTCGCACTCATCCGCGCCCTGCCTCCCCGCCCTGCGGCACACCTACGAGACGAGCCCCGCCCCGGCGCTCGGCCGGAACGGGGCTCGCGACTGCACCGCAGAGGCTAGACCAGCTCGACCAGGTCCGCGATCGACTTGACCACCCGGCTCGGCCGGTACGGGAAGCGCTCCACGTCGGCGGCGGAGGTCAGGCCGGTGAGCACCAGGACGGTCTCCATGCCGGCCTCCATGCCCGCGACGATGTCGGTGTCCATCCGGTCGCCGATCATCACGGCGCTCTCCGAGTGGGCACCGGCGGTGTTCAGCGCCTCACGCATCATCAGCGGGTTGGGCTTGCCGACGAAGTACGGCTCCACGCCGGTGGCCTTGGTGATCAGGGCCGCGACCGAGCCGGTGGCCGGCAGCACCCCCTCGGTGGAGGGGCCGGTCTCGTCCGGGTTGGTGCAGATGAACCGGGCGCCCTGGTTGATCAGGCGGATCGCCTTGGTGAGCGCCTCGAAGGAGTAGGTGCGGGTCTCGCCGAGGACCACGTAGTCGGGGTTGTTGTCGGTCAGGACGTACCCGGCCTGGTACAGCGCGGTGGTGAGGCCGGCCTCGCCGATCACGTACGCCGTGCCGTTCGGCCGCTGGCCCGCCAGGAACTTGGCGGTGGCCAGGGCGGAGGTCCAGATGCACTCCTCCGGCACCTCCAGGCCCATCCCGGCCAGTCGGGCGCTCAGGTCGCGCGGGGTGTAGATGGAGTTGTTGGTGAGGACCAGGAAGGGCTTGCCGGACTCCCGCAGCCTGCGCAGGAACTCCTCCGCGCCGGGGATCGGCGTGCCCTCGTGGATGAGGACACCGTCCATGTCGGTCAGCCAGGACTCGATGGGCTTGCGGTCTGCCACGTGCGTGTCTCCCGAGGTGTTGCAACGTCTTGCGTGGGGCCCTGACCCGGCACAGCCTAATCCGCGCGGGTGACCGGGGACAGGACGTCCCGCTGGGCGGAATGCGGCGACCCGGCGGCGGGCGGGCAGCGACCCGACAGCGGCCGAGCAGCGGCCGTACGACCGCCGGGCGGCGTCCGTACGGCCGAACCGGGAGCAACCGGGCGCCTCGTGATTGAGTAGGCGGCATGAATCCGCAGACCCCCCGCGCCCCGCACGACCGCCCGCTGCGCGTCGGCCTGATCGGCTACGGCCTGGCCGGCTCCGCCTTCCACGCCCCGCTCATCGCCACCACCCCGGGGCTGCGGCTGGACGCCGTGGTCACCGCCAACCCGGAGCGCCGCGAGCAGCTGCGGCAGGAGCACCCCGACGCCCGCGCGGTCGACACCCCGGAGCAGTTGCTCGCGGACCCGGACGCGCTGGACCTGGTCGTCATCGCCTCGCCCAACCGCACCCACGCCCCGCTCGCCCGCGCCGCCCTGCGGGCGGGCCTGGCCACCGTCGTGGACAAGCCGCTGGCCGGCACCTCCGCCGAGGCGCTGGAGCTGTGCCGGCTCGCCGACGAGCGGGGCGTCCTGCTCTCGGTGTTCCAGAACCGGCGCTGGGACGGCGACTTCCTCACCGCGAGCCGACTGGTACGCGGCGGGGCGCTCGGCCGGGTGCACCGCTTCGAGTCCCGTTTCGAGCGCTTCCGTCCCAAGCCCAAGCCGGGCTGGCGCGAGCTGGCCGACCCGGCGGAGATCGGCGGCACCCTGTACGACCTGGGCAGCCACCTGGTCGACCAGGCGCTCACCCTGTTCGGTCCGGTCGAGACGGTGTACGCGGAGATCGACGTGCGGCGCGACGGCGCGGTGGTGGACGACGACGCCTTCCTGGCCCTGACCCACGCCTCCGGCACCCGCTCCCACCTGTGGACCAGCGCCATCACCCCGCTGATCGGCCCCCGGCTGCGGGTGCTCGGCGACACTGCCGGGTACGTCAAGCACGGCATGGACCCGCAGGAGGCGGAGCTGCGGTCGGGCCACCGCCCGGACGGCAGCCACCCGTGGGGCGCCGACCTGCCCGAGCACTACGGCACCCTGGGCAGCGACGAGTCCGCGATCTCCCTGCCCACCGACCCGGGCGACTACCCGGCCTACTACGCCGGCATCGCCGCCGCCCTGGCCGTCCCCGGCACCCCGCCCCCGGTCGACCCGCGCGACGCGGTCGCCACCCTCACCGTCCTGGAGGCGGCCCGTACCTCGGCCGCCACCGGCACGACGGTCCGGCTGGACTGACGGCCGCAGACGGCGGGGGCTCACAGCCCGATGATCTCCACCGCCGAGCCCAGGCCCCGGAAGTCCGCCACGTTGCGGGTGTACAGCGGCAGTCCGTGCGCGGAGGCGACGGCGGCGATCATCAGGTCGATCCGGCGGGGGCGCGGCTGGCGACCGGCGGCGATCGTCAGGGTGACGAGGGTCCCGTAGCGGGCGGCGGCGGCCGCGTCGAAGGGCAGCGGGTCGAAGTCGGCCATCGCCGCGCCCAGCACCTCCAGCCGGGCCGCCCGGCTGACCGGGTCGCGGGCCATCGAGACGCCCTGCTGGAGCTCGGCGAAGGTGATCGCGGTCAGCTCGGGCACGGCGGGCAGGTCGGCCGGGTTCAGCAGCGCCAGGTCGATGTACACGCAGGTGTCCAGCACCCCGGCGGGCCGCCGTCGGGGTGCTCTGCGGCGCTCAGCCACGCCGCCGCTCGAACGGGTCGTCGCCCTCGTCCCCCACCAGTTCCTCGGGCCCGAAGTACTCCTCGGCCTCCTTGCGCATCTCCTGGTAGTCCACCCGCGGCAGCTTCACGTGCCGGGCCACCAGCTCCTCCGCCGTGAGCCTCCGGCGTCCGGACACCGGCCGCAGCTCCGCGACCTCGACCCCGTTCCTGGTGATGTGGAAGGTCTCCCCGGCCTCCACAGCGTCCATCACCGCGGCGGAGTTGTTCCGGAACTCCCGCTGGGTAATCGTCTTCATGGATCCACGGTAGCCCCGTGTAGCACGGGTGGCTACGGCTCGCGCGAGCACTCCTCCGCTACGCCGTGCGCCCGTCCGCCCCTTCGCCGGGAACCCGACGCACCGTACGATCGTCCTGCTGTACGACCGGGAGCCCGGAGACATCGAGAGGAGCGTGTGCCGTGGGCGTTGTGGCGTTCCTGCTCGGCCTGCTCCGGATGTTGACCGGACAGCTGGTGACCGACGGCGGCGCGCTCACGTCCGTAGCCGCCGTGGCGGCCGTGGCCCTGGTGGCCGGTGCGGTCGCGGGCGCCCTGGCCGGGGCGCGGCTGTTGGGGGCCCGGGCCCCGGCGGCGGTGCGCAGCGGAGTGCTGCGGCGCCGGGCGTTCCGTACGGCGTTCCTTCCGCAGCGTGATCCGGACGCCCGGGGCAGGCGACGCCCCAGGGCGCCGGGAGCGGCCCCGGCGGCCGCGTAACCTCTCATCGCTCCATCGCCGTGGGTTCTTCGCGGCCGTCCTCCGCCGATCACTCATGTCCTGAGACCCCGGAGGGCTCGCTCAACCATGTCCGTTCTGTCCGTTCTCGACCCGGCCGTCACCGTCGCCCACGCCGTGGTCTCCGCCATCGCCCACGTCCTGCCGACCGCGCTGGCGATCGTCCTGTTCGTCCTCGCCGTACGGCTGTGCCTGCACCCGCTGGCACGGGCGGCGGCGCGCGGGGAGAAGGCCCGTTCGAAACTCGCGCCGAAGGTCGCCGAGCTGAACAAGAAGCACCGGAACAGCCCGGAGAAGGCTCGCGAGGCGCTCGCCGAGCTGTACCGGAAGGAACAGGTCTCGCCGTTCGCGGGCTGCCTGCCGATGCTGGTCCAGATCCCGTTCTTCTCGGTGATGTACCGGCTGTTCACCACCCCGAACGACCTGCTGGACCACACCCTGTTCGGGGTGCCGCTCGGCCTGCACGTCGGGAACGCGCACGGCGCCGGGCAGTTCGCGGTGTTCGGCCTGCTGTACGCCGGGCTGGCGGCGGTCGGGTACGTCAACTACCGCCGGGCCCGGCGTGCGGCGGCGGCGGCGCAGACCACCCCGCAGCCGGGGGCGGCGCTGCTGCCGTACCTGTCCTTCGCCTCGGTGCTGTTCGCGGTACTGGTGCCGGTGGCCGCGGGGCTCTACCTGCTGACCACGAGCGTGTGGTCGGCCTCCGAGCGGGCCTGGCTGTACCGGGGTACGAACCAGGCCCCGGCGGCGGCGCTGGCGCTGTAGCGCGTCGCGGTCGCCCGCGCGCTCGCCGCTCGCCGCGCGCCGCGCGCCGCGCGCCGCGCGGCGCTGTGACTGCGGGGCCTCAGAAGTGGCGCAGCAGCTCCGGGAAGGCCGTGAGCTGCAGCGTCGCCTCGTCCGGGCCGAGGTCCACGTGCTCCAGCACCCAGGTGTGCTCGTGCGGGATGAACACGGTGCGCAGGCCGGCCCGGCGGGCGGGGGCGATGTCGGACTTGGGTGAGTTGCCGATCATCCAGGTCCGGTCCGGGTCGAGGCCGAGCTCGGTGGTCAGCTGCCGGTAGGTGTCCACGGACTTCTCGGCCACGATGTGGATGCCGCGGAAGTGGTGGTCGATGCTGGAGGCCGTCACCTTGGCCTGCTGCTCCTCCTGGTCGCCCTTGGTCAGCAGCAGCAGGTGGTGGCGGCCGGCGAGGGCGGTGAGGGTGTCGGCGACGCCGGTGATCAGCTCGACCTCGCCGCGGCGGGTGAGCGGGGCGAGCAGTTCGTCGATCCGGGCCAGCTCGGCCTCGGTGGGGGTGCGGTCGTCGTTCAGCTGCCGCAGGCAGTCCGCGAGGCTCTGCCGGAAGACGGTGGCGCCGTAGCCGAGGGCCGCCGCGTTGGCGGCCTCGATCCGGTCGAGCAGGGTGCGGGTGGCCTCTCGCTCGACCGGGGTCGCGACCCAGTCCAGGAAGCCGGCGATGACCCGCTCGAAGAGGACGTTGTTCTCCCAGAGGGTGTCGTCGGCGTCGAAGATGAGGGTCTGGTCGGTGTGCATCGAGGGTCCTCAGGGGTCCTTGGGTGGCGGGGCGGGATCCTTGGGCGGCGGGGTGGCTCAGCCGAGCAGGCGGGCGGCGCGGTCGAGGGTCTCGCGGAGGTTCTCCTCGGTGGTCCGCTCCCTGGCCTCCTCGACGGTGAGCCACTCCAGCGGGGAGGCGGGGTTCTCCGGCCTGGCGTCGTCCGGGGTGCCGGTGGCCAGCAGGAAGCGCAGGTCCGCGTGCTCGTGGGCGGGTTCGACGGGCGAGGCGGGGACGGGCACCACGGCGAGGTGGACGAGGGCGGCGTCGGGCCAGGGGGTGAGGTCGGTCAGGCCGGTCTCCTCCAGGCCCTCGCGCAGGGCGATGTCCAGCGGCAGGGTCTCCCCGGGGTCGCCGTGGCCACCGACCTGCAGCCAGGCCTGCTGGCGGACGTGCCAGCGCAGCAGCACCCGGCGGGTCGGCGGGTGGACGATCAGCGCCGAGGCGGTGAAGTGCAGCGGGGTGCCGCGGTCCCAGGCGTCGGGGGCGTCCACCAGGGCGCGGGCCCGGGCGTGGTCGGCGGTCTCGACCGGGCCCTGCGGCCGGTGACCGGCCAGGAGTCGGGCCAGGTCGGGGCTCTGCGGTGCGGTGCCCGTGGTCACCATGATGCTGTGCTCTCCTCGTTCCGCCCCGGGGCCGGGTCGCGCCGCCTTCCGTCCGACCGCGTCACGTCGAGGAACGCCAACGGGCTTGCGGGAGCGGGCGATCGGGGCCGGGGGCTCCGGTTCCGGTGAACCCGGGAAGCCTAGCCCGGGGAGGGTGGGGCGGCCCACCGGTTTTCCCGCTCCCCCTGGGCCGTACCTGCCGGTCGGGGTGCCTGCCCGGAGGCCGTAGCCTGTGGTGATCGTTTCGGGACAGGTGGAGGGATGTCGTCATGGTGGCTGCTCCGGCGCTCGCCGAGCTGCGCGAGGTGTGCCAGCCGCAGGCCAAGCTGCAGAGCCGCAACGGTGAGCACTGGGCGGGTCGGATGTACATGCGGGCGATCTCGCTGCGGACCACCCGGCAGCTGGTGCGCACCCGGGTCTCGCCGAACACCCTGACCTGGGTGATGGTGGTGTGCGGGGTCGGCGGCGGCGCGGCCCTGCTGATCCCGGGCCCGACCGGGGCGGTGCTCGCGGCGGTGCTGTTCCAGCTGTTCCTGCTGTTCGACTGTGTGGACGGCGAAGTGGCGCGCTGGAAGCGCCAGTTCAGCATGGCCGGGGTGTACGTGGACCGGCTCGGCGCCTACCTGGCGGACGCCGCGCTGATGATCGGTGCGGGCGTACGGGCAGCCCGCGGCGGTTCGGAGCTGTGGGTGTCGGCGGGTCTGGCGGCGGCGCTGGGCGTGGTGCTGCTCAAGGCCTCGACGGACCTGGTGGACGTGGCCCGGGCCCGCAGCGGGCAGCCGCCGGCGAACGAGGAGTCGACCCAGCCGCGTTCCCAGGGCATCGCGACGGCCCGTCGGTTCGCCTCGATCTTCAAGATCCACCGGGTGACGAACGGCATCGAGGCCTCGCTGGTGCTGCTGGCGGCGGCCGCGGTGGATGCCGGGCTGCACAACCTGGACGCCACCCGGTGGACGCTCGCCGGGATCACGGTGATCACCTGGGGGATGGTCGTGGCACACCTGGCGTCGATCCTGTCCTCCTCGCGGCTGCGGTGACGCCCGGCGGCCGCGATCGGCCTGCCCGGGGCTGAGACGGTCCTCCCCCACCAGGGGGAGGGGTCCGGCACGAGCCCGCCGCCGGGCGGACGCCGATGCGGCGGCCCGCACGGGAGGGTGGACGCATGACGACGCCCCGTACCGCCGCGCCCGCGACCTCCGCCGCGCCCGCCCCGCCGCGCTGGGCGGTCCGCGCCGCCCACCTGGCCGCGGTCACCGCACTGCCGGCTGGACTGTGGCGGCTCGGGCTGGTCCTGGGCTGGCACGGCGGGTACACCGACGCGGGCTACCACGCGGTGGGCTTCACCGGCTGGGACGCCGTCTGGCCGCTCACCCTGAGCGTGCTCACCGAGGCGCTGGCCCTGCTCACCCTCGGCCTGGTCCGGCCGTGGGGCACGGTGTCGCCGCGCTGGATCCCGCTCCTCGGCGGGCGCCCGGTCGACCCGCACCGCGTCGTCCTGGCGGCCTCGCTGGGCGCCGCCGCGCTGACGGTGCTCTGGACTCCGTTCCTGGCCTGGTGGGCGATGCCGCACCCGAACATGACCCCGCTCGGGCACCTGCTGGTCGGCTTCCTCTATCTGCCCGCGGTTGCCTGGGGCCCGCTGCTCGCGGCGGTCACCGTCTCGTACCACCGCCGGCACCGCGCGACCGGCGCCTGACTCCGGCCTCCGCTACCCGTGCCGGGCCTTGTCGGAGCCGGGCTCGTGGCCGGACTCCTCGCCCGCCGGGCCGCCGCCGGGCTCGTTGCGGGCGAGCGCTGCCAGGACGGTGTCGAGCAGTCCGGGGAAACGCCGCTCCAGGTCCACCGTCCGCAGGGCGGAGAACCGGCGGTTGGCCTCCTCGCGCTGGCTGATCACGCCGGACTCGCGCAGCACCTTGAAGTGGTGGCTGAGGGTGGAGGGCGCGACGTCCACCGGGAAGGTGCCGCAGGCCCGTTCGGGCTCGGTCCGCAGGACGCGCACGATGGTCATCCTGGTCGGGTCGGAGAGCGCGTGCAGAACGTCGTACAGGTCGATCTCCTCGGTCGCCGGGTGTGCGGGCGCCGGTCGGCGGCGAGTGCTGCGGGCCACGCTGGACCTCCTCCGATCTGCGATGTTCGACAAACGACGAACGTAGCTGCTACCACTGTGCCACGGCAGTTTCGCCGTTCGTCGAACATCGTAGTCGAGGGGGCCGACATGCGCGCACTGGTGATGACCGCACCCGGCGGAGCCGAGAACTCCGAGATCCGGCAGATCGAGGCACCGCATCCCGGACCCGGCCAGGTCGCGATCGACGTCGCCTGGGCCGGTCTGAACTTCGTGGACGTGATGGCCCGTCGGGGCGACGCGGGCTACACCGCCGAGTGGCCGTACCTGCCGGGCAAGGAGGTGGCCGGTACGGTCCGGGAGCTCGGGGAGGGCGTCACCGGGCTGGCCGTGGGTGACCGGGTGGTCGCCGCACCGGTCGGCGGCGGACTGGCCGAGGTCGTGGTCGCCGACGCCGTACTGACCCTGCCCGTTCCGGACGGACTGGAGCTGCGCACCGCCGCGGCCGCCCCGCTCGGCCTCGCCACCGCCGTCCTGCTGCTCACCGACGCGGGCCGGCTGACCGCCGGGGACAACGTCCTGGTGCACTCGGCCGGCGGCGGCGTCGGCAGCGCGGTGGCCCAGCTCGTCCCGCTGCTCGGCGGCGGCGGAACGCTGATCGGCACGGTCGGCCGCCCGGAGAAGGCCGCGGCTGCCGTCGACCTCGGCTACCACCACGCCTTCGCCCGCGACGAGAAGCTCGCCGACGCCGTCCGTACCGCCACCGGCGGCCGAGGCGTCGACCTGGTGCTCGACCCGCTGGGCACCGCCGCGCTGGAGCTCGACCTGACGGTCGCCGCGCCCGGCGCCAGGATCGTCCTGTTCGGCAACGCGGGCGGCGGCGAGGTCGGCGCCCTGCCCCCGCTCGGCCGCCTGATGGGTGGCAACCTCTCCGTCACCGGGTTCAGCCACCGCGCCTTCGCCGCCACCGCCCCCGAGCGCCTGGCCCGGGCCATCCGCACCACCCTCGACCTGCAGGCCAACAGCGGCCTCGGCATCCCGCTCACCGAACTGCCGGGCCTGGAGGCCGTACCGGCCGCACACGACGCGATGCAGGAGGGGCGGGCCACCGGCAAGTACGTGGTGCGGATGGGCGAGTGAGCGGCCGAGCCGCCCAGCGGCCCTGCCGCTCAATTCACCCGCCAGTACGGACAGTTTCGGTCCGGACCGGTCAATAGGCCGCACCCACTTGTGATCAGTACGGTCCGGTCCCGATGCTGTTGACCGCCGGAGTCCGCTGCACCGCGCCACCACCACCTGGAGAGGCAGCCGTGATCAGACGAGGACGAATCCACCGGATCCCCGCATTCGCCGGCCTGCTGGCCCTGTCCCTCGGCAGCGCGGTGGTCACCGCCGCGCCCGCCCACGCCTCCACCGCCGGGATCAACTGCACCGGCTGGAGCTACACGACCTACGCCCCCGGACTCACCGACACCGTGCGGCCGACCACCGTCGTGGTCGACGGCGACCTCAACGTCATCGACGCGCACAGCCCGACCGGCAGCTGCCTGTCCGCCAACTCCACCGCCACGGCCGGGGAGCGGGACGTCACCGCCCAGCTCGATCTCAGCTGCAACCAGCTGATCGGCGAGAGCGGGGTCGAGACCATCCGCTGGAACAACGGCACCACCAGCAGCTTCCCGTTCACCGCGGCCGTCGTCCGGGGCCTGTCCACCACCGTCCTCACCGAGACCGGCACCGTCACCTCCGGCGAGTTCGCCGGCGGCCACGTGGTCGAGACCTTCACCGCCGCCAACCTCGACCTCCTCGGCTGCCTCACCCCCGGCGGGGTCACCAGCCTGAACTTCGCGACGGTTCTGACCATCACCCCGGCCTGACCGGTACCCGTTGTGCAGGAAGTCGGCCCGGTGGCTGGCCCGGCAGGCGGGACTCGCGGACGACGGGCAGGTGGAGGAGGGCTGGTAGCCGGCACGGGCCGGGCACAGGTCGGGCATAGGCCGGGCCGGGGCGGCGTTGGGCCCCGCATGACCAAGATTCTGGTGATCGGCGCGAACGGCAGTGTGGGCAGGCACGTCGTGGCCTCGTTGACCGAAGGCGGCCACGAGGTAAGGGCGTTGGTGCGGAACGCCGCCGAGGCCGCGCTGCCCGTCGGGGTGGAGGCCGTCGAGGGCGATCTGGCGGCGCCCGAGAGCCTGGCGGCCGGCCTGAGCGGCGGGGTGCAGGCCGTCTACCTGATGTGGCCCGGGATCCCGGTGCAGCCGCGGGTGGTGGAGCTGATCGCCGAACACGCCGAGCGGGTCGTCTACCTCTCGACGGACGTTCCGGACCTCGCCGACGACGAGCCGCCCGTGATCTTCCACCAGGAGATCGAGCGGCTGATCCGCCGGTCCGGCCTGGCCTGGACCTTCGTCCGGGCGATCGACTTCGCGGGAAACGTGCTCGGCTGGGCCGGCCAGGTCCGCGAGGGCCTCGTCCGCTGGCCGTACGGGCAGGCGCGCCGCTCGCTGATCCACGAGCGCGACATCGCGGACGTGGCCGTTCGGGCGCTCATCGAGGACGGCCACGAGGGAGCCAAGTACCTGGTCACCGGGCCCGAGTCGATCGCCCACGCCGACCTGGCGCGGATCATCGGCGAGGAGCTCGGCACCGAGGTGCGCTGGGCGGAGCTGGCGCCGGAGACGGCCCGTGAACAGCTGACGGCGGCCTGGGGGAACGCGGCGTTCGTGGAGTCCAGGCTGCGCGCCTGGGAGTCGTTCACCCGCGAGCCGGAGCGGGTGACGGCCACCGTGGAGCAGGTGCTCGGCCGCCCGGCCCGCACCTTCCGCTCGTGGGTGCGGGACCATGCGGAGGACTTCCGGTAGTCCGCCGTTCGCCGCCTCCGCTCGGGGCCCGTACGGCGGCCCTGGCCCCGAGCGGAGGCGGGGCCTGGTCTCAGGCGTCGAAGGTCAGCACCGCCTTGCCGTGGAGCCGCCCGGCGAGCAGGGCCTCGACGGCCTGCGCCGCGTCGTCCCAGCTGCCGCGCCAGGTGATGCCCGGGTCCAACTCCCCTGCCGCGACGCGGTGGGCGAGCCAGCCGAGGTCCCGGCCGAGGCCGGTGCACCCGAGCAGGAAGAAGGTCACCAGGCTGCGGTCGTGCCGCTGCTGGTCGCCGAACAGCGCGCCGAACGGGAAGTCCTCGCCCTTGCCGGCGATGTGCCCGGTGGCGACCAGCGTGCCGCCCTCCCCCAAGGCCTCATAGGCCTCCACCAGTTGGGGTCCGCCGACCAGCTCGATCACGCCGTCGACCGGGCGCGAGGCCTGCCCCGGCGCACCGACCACCTCGTGGGCGCCCAGCCGTTCCAGCAGCTCGCGGTTCTTCTCCGGTGCGCCGGTGGAGGCGATCACGTACGCCCCTGCGGCACGGGCGAGTTGGACGGCGTACCGGCCGACGCCGCCGGTGGCCGCCGTGACCAGCACGGTGCGGCCGAGCAGCGGCCCGACGCGGTGCAGGGCGCGCAGGGCGGTGAGGCCGGCGACCGGGACGGTGGCGAGCGCCGCCAGGTCGGCTCCGGCGGGCGCGACGCCGATCAACCCGGTGTCGACGGCCCGGAGTTCGGCCCAGGCGCCGGCAGGCATCAGGGTGACCACCGGAGTCCCGGCCGCCGGACCGGAGCCGTCGGCGGCGGCACGCTCCACGACTCCGGCGGCGTCCCAGCCGAGGACCGTGCCGTCGGGGGCCGAGTCGAGACCGAAGGCGGCCTCACCGTAGTTGAGCGAGGTCGCGGCGACCCGGACCAGCGCCTGGTGCGGCGCCGGTTCGGGGTCGGGAGCGGTGCCGAGGCGCAGGCGGCCGGGGGCCGAGCGGTCGACCAGAAGCGCACGCATGGAGGATCCTCCCCTAGATTCTGCCACTGAGTGGCACAAGCCTACAGGTGGCAATAGCTGCTTGGATACACTGGCCTCGATGACTCCCGAGAACCCGGTGCTCCCGCTGCGCGAGCGCAAGAAGCTGCGCACCCGCCAGGCACTGATCGACACCGCGCTGGAGCTGTTCGGCGAGCACGGCTTCGACCGGGTGACCCTGGACCAGCTGTGCGAGTCGGTTGAGGTCTCCAAGCGGACGTTCTTCCGCACGTTCAGCAGCAAGGAGGACGTCGCGGCGGCGCCCACCCAGGACCTCTGGACCGCGTTCCTGGAGGTGCTGGAGGACCATCCGCCGCAGGGCCGCCCGCTGGTCTCGCTCTACGAGGAAGCACTGGTCGAGGCGATCGGCCGGATGCCCAGCGACACATGGGCCCAACGCGCCCTGGCCAGCCGGAGGTTGGCCGCCAGGACGCCCTCGATGGATGCCCACGGACTGGCTTTCTGCAACCGCGTCAGCCGGGAGGCGGCGGCCGTCACCGAACGGCGGTTCACCCTGGACTCCGCCGAGAAGGGCACCGCCGAAGAGGGCATCGCCGCCCTGCGCGTCCGGCTCGCGCTGGACATGCTGCTCTCCGCCTTCCACCAGGCCCTCGCCGCCTGGGTGGCCCAGCCCGCCGGACACACCCGCGAGGACCTCACCCGACGCCTCCGAGCCGCCTGCGCCGAGCTCCCGGGCGCCCTCGCCGCGACGGCGGAGCCGCGCGGCGAGGAAGCCGTGCGCTAGCGGGCCGCGTCAGTCCCGCTCGACGGCGAGCTCGATCTCCCGGTGCGTCTCGTCGCCCGGCACCGGCACGGACGCGCCGGAGGGCTTGAAGCCGGCCCGCACGTACATCGCCTCGGCGCGGGCGTTGGACTCGTGGACGAACAGCCGCACTCGCCGGAGCCGGGGCTCGCTGAGCGACCAGGCCCAGTCCTGGGCGGCCTCGATCAGCTCGTGCGCGAGGCCGGTGCCGCGAGCCTCGGGGCGGACGTAGACGCCGACGACGTGGGCCTGCGGGACGGTGATGACATCGCCGCCGAGGGCGCCGTTCCCGCCGGGCCGCTCGACCAACACGGTCATGGTGCCGAGCCAGCGCCCGTCAGGGGCCTCGGCGACGGCCTGCCACACGGATTCGCCCTCGGCGGCCCCGGCGGTGCGCTCCTGCCAGAAGCCGTCGGGCTTGGCGGAGGCGTTCTCGTAGGTGTCCAGGAAGGCGAGGTGCGCGACCGGGTCCTGCAGCGCGGCGAGGCGGATCTCCTTGACCCGCTCCCACTCGTCGGTCCGTACCCGTCTGATGATGGTGCTCATCGCACGATCATCACGACCGCCCGACCGCGCCGACAACCCCCTTTTGCGAAGCGGGCGGAGCGGCTGGCGCCGTTCACGGATCCGGACACGCCGTTGACCGTGAACTGGTACTCGACCGGGTTGTTGAGCGAGTTCGGACCAGCTGGGCGAGTCCGGCGGCTGTGGCGCGCGGGGTCAGACGGTCTTGAGGGTGCCGCCGTCGACGACGTGGTCGGCGCCGTGGATGTCGGCGGCGCGGTCGGACAGCAGGAACACGACCAGATCCGCCACCTCCGCCGGCTCGGTGAGACGCCCCGAGGCGATGCCCATCCGACCGGGCAGCCCCGCGAGCAGGTCGCCGTGTCCGAGGCCGGACGCGGCGGCCACCTTGCCGCCGAAGCCGTCGGGGTCGGTCCACAACGGACCGGCCACGACGCCCGGCGAGACGGTGTTCACACGGACACCGCGCGGCGCCAGCTCCTCGCTGAGCCGCTTGCCGAACACGGTCAGCGCTGCCTTCGCCTCCGCGTACCCGACCGGCGAACCGGTGGGCGTGCGGGCGTTGCCCGAGGAGACGTTCACGATCGCACCGCGGCGGTCCAGGATGCTCGGCAGCGCCGCCCTGGTGGTCCGCATCGCACTGAACAGGCTTGTAGCCGAAGGAGTGGTAGAGGCTGCCCTTGGGCACCCCTGTCGCCTCCGCGAGGTCGGCCGGGGAGGTGTCACCGTAGCCCTTGGTCCAGAAGGTCTCCATCGCCCGCGCGATGACCACGTCCGGCTCGAAGCTCATCGGTCTGCCCACGCCGCCGCCGTAGTGATTATTTGACCCCGAGGTCAACTGCTCGGGGCGAACAACACGTCGGGGCCCCGACCGACCGAGGGTCGAGGCCCCGCCGGGCCGAGGACGCGCCGGCCCTAGAAGTTCGGCTTGAGGAAGCTGCCGTAGGTGTGGGTGCCCTGGGAGAGCCACCGCGATGCGCGCAGCGTCTTCGGAGCCGAGGTGCTGCCGTTGAGCTGGAGCGTCGAGTTCAGGAAGTCGTAGTCCACGCTCACCGCCAGGCAGTCGGTCCACGTGTAGCTTCCCGCGGCGACCGTGATCGTGCTGCTCACGTAGGGGGCCGAGTCGTAGAAGCCCCAGCCGTAGGAACCGGCGGCCAGGTTGACGGTCCGCGACGTGCAGGTGTTGGACAGGCCCGCACCGACCGTCGCCGTGCCCGTGTTGTAGAGGGTGGTGGACGCGGACGCCGATGTGGCGGTGGCGAGGACACCTGCGGCGGCCACGGCGACCGCTGCGGTGGCGATCTTCTTGGTGAGCATGAGAAACCTACCCCGTTTCGATGAAAGAAGCTTCGAACTCGGCTTCGTGGGACTGGAGTTCGTGCTGTCGTCGACTCTTCCAAGAGTGAAGATCGAACGTCAAGTGCCCTGTGGGGCAAGGAATGCGCCATGTCACGTCCGTTGTCCACGAGTTGACGGATCATTGTTGCGGCGCGATGCGGTGCAGGTGCACTCAGGAAGGCGGTCGGGCCGACTTCCTGTGTTCGAGGCCGAGTTGGGGGCGAGGCCGGCGCGGGAGGTGGACGACGGCCCGACGGGGCGTTGCCTGGCCAGGCCCCGCCGAAGGCCGGAAGCCCGGATCCTGCGGAGCGCGCGGGAGCAGGCGGTGAGGGGATCGGCGACCAGGAGTCGGGGAATCGGTGGTGACCGCCGTCGCGGTTGCGCTTGCACTCACGCAGGAGCGCGAGGAGGTTGATGCCTCGATACCGTTCAGCTGGACTCCGTAGGATCACCAGCGTTTCTGACCCAGATGAACCAGCTGGAGAACTACCGGAACATCATCGGGATGAGGCGCGATCGCTCGCTCGATCCGTCAGCCTCCCGCGATGCGATCTCCAGCATCATGAACAGCCTGTGAGGTCCTGGTGGAAGAACTCGCTTGGCAAAAGCCCACCGCGTGCGGCGACGGCAACAACTGCCCCGAAGTGGCAATAGCTCCCGATGCCGTCTATGTCCGCAGCAGCCTGCTCCCCGACGCCGTCGCCCGACTCACTCCCACCGAATGGCGCGACCTCGTCTCCGCCATCCGAAACGGGGAGTTCGACATCTGACGGATCCTCCTCCCCGGCACCGGCCGGAGGTGCCGGCCGGTGCGCTCACGATTCGGATCACGGGCGCTGACCTGCTACTGTTCTTCTCGTCGCGAGGGAGACGATTCCTCGTCAGGCGTCAGCGGTGCTACCAGAGCACGTCCTACTTTCAGTAGGAAGAGTCCGTGCAACCCGGGCCTGGCGCTCCAAGCCGGACGGGCCCGGCACCTACCAAGGTGCCGGGCCCGTCCGCGTTCGCACCACCCACCACTCAGGACGGCGTGACATCCCACAGCTGGCGCGGGCTGTTGACCAAGAGCATCTCCCCCACGGGCTTGCCAATCGGGGCCGCTTCGATGACCCGATCCTGGTCGAGCTACTGGGCGATGGAACGACCCACGACCCCAACAGGCCGGGCTCCCCCGGCACCCCTCCCCGGTTCGGAGCACAGCCGCTGAGCTGCTAGTCTTCTTCTCGTCGCGAGGGAGACAATCCCCCGTCAGGCGTCAGCGGTGCTACCAGAGCACGTCCTACTTTCAGTAGGAAGAGTCCGTGCAACCCGGGCCTGGCGCTCCAAGCCGGACGGGCCCGGCACCTACCAAGGTGCCGGGCCCGTCCGCGTTCGCACCACCCACCACTCAGGACGGCGTGACATCCCACAGCTGGCGCGGGCTGTTGACCAAGAGCATCTCCCCCACGGGCTTGCCAATCGGGGCCGCTTCGATGACCCGATCCTGGTCGAGCTACTGGGCGATGGAACGACCCACGACCCCAACAGGCCGGGCTCCCCCGGCACCCCTCCCCGGTTCGGAGCACAGCCGCTGAGCTGCTAGTCTTCTTCTCGTCGCGAGGGAGACAATCCCCCGTCAGGCGTCAGCGGTGCTACCAGAGCACGTCCTACTTTCAGTAGGAAGAGTCCGTGCAACCCGGGCCTGGCGCTCCAAGCCGGACGGGCCCGGCACCTACCAAGGTGCCGGGCCCGTCCGCGTTCGCACCACCCACCACTCAGGCGGACGTGACATCCCACAGCTGACGCGGGCTGTTGTCACGCCAATGCTCGTTGAAGCAGCGGACGTTCTCCGAAGCGGCGCGGACACCCGCCGAAGCAGGCGCTGCGGTGGCCATGACGCCGGAGGCCGCCGGCGCCGCAGCAGTGATGGCGGTGGCCTTCTTGGTGGTGAACAAGGGATTTCTCCTTCTGCGGTGTTCCCTCGCATGCGCGTGACGGTTCGTTCGGTCACGACCGCGAGGCGATGCGCATCGGATTGCCTCGAATCGCCGCACCCGAGGGAGCTGAGTTCCTTGAGTTCTTCCGTGAACCACCCCTCGTCGTTCACCCGGCCCGCCCAGGCCCCGAGGACCGGGCCCCGAGGACCGGGGGTCCGGGGCCGGCGGACTAGGACCAGCGCCCGATGGCACCCCCTCGCGTGATCCCTAGGCTCACTGCCACCGGGAGCCCGCCCTCCCCTCCCCCCGCACCTGGAGTCAGAACCATGCCGGCCGACGCCACCGCGCACCTCCGCATCGCCCGCCCATCGCTGGACTTGGCCGCAGCCGAGCGCTTCTGGGTCTCGGGCCTCGGCCTCGACGTCCTGTACCGGCACACGACGGACGGCGTCCCCGGCGAGCACTCGCTCCTCATGGTCGGCTGGCCCACCGCCGCCTGGCATCTGGAGCTCGTCCACGACCCCGCCGCGCCCGTTCAGCCGCGGCCCACCGCCGAGGACCTGCTGGTCGTCTACCTCGGCGAGCCCGTGAGCGACGCGCTGGTGGAGCGGCTCGAACGGCACGGCGGCAAGCGGGTGCCGGCGCACAACCCGTACTGGGACACCTGGGGCGTTACCGTCCAGGACCCGGACGGCTACCTGCTGGTGCTGTCCACCCGGTCCTGGTCCAACGCGTAGGCCTGCCACGGGCACGGATTCCGGCAGCGGGCTCCCCTACGGAGCCGGTCCGGGAAAGGGCGCGTCCTTCCGGTCCGACGATACGAATTCCCCGGGTCCGGAGAACGGCCGGATCCCATCGCTTCCGAACGAACCCGCCGGAATCCGGTTTTCCGCTCTCGGTGGCCGGGGTAGTGCGGAGACGTTCGCGCTCCGACGATTCCCAAGTCCGACGCGGAGGCGAACCTTTGGAATTCTTACGGAAGGATTTCGCATGAACAGGCTCGTCCGCAACGCCCTCGCCGCGGTCGCCGTCGCCGGCGCCCTCACCGCCGCCGTCGCCCCCGTCGCCACGGCCGCCGAGCAGACCCGGTCGGCGGCCGGGGTGCAGGCCCAGGTCCGCAACCCGAAGACGGTCAAGGCCGCCGCCTACAACCAGGCCCGCAGCATCCTCGCCCAGGCCGGCAGCCAGACGGCTGCCAAGTCCCACCCGGCCCACGGCACCAACGATGTCCCGGTCTCCTACGGCACCAGCCTGCTCGCCGCCGCCCGCGACGAGTTCCGTGCCGCCGACAAGCACCTCCCGGCCGGGCAGAAGAAGTCCGACATGTCGATCCCGCACTACAACGCCATTCACAGCGCCGCGAACACCATGGGCATCGACCGCTGGTGACCCAGCCGACGTGAGGTGCGCACGCCCTCCGGACGGGGCCCGGCTCTCCTCCCGAAGACGGAGAGCCGGGCCCTTCGCCGGCAGGAGCACTCTCACGACCGACCGGGTGCGAGCACCGGCGCCAACCGGCTGCTTCGAGCTGACCCTCGGGGCGCACGGCAGGGCCGACGGGCCCGGTGAGCTCCGGGGGGCGGCGGGCTCGACGGGGTCGCCGGGCTCAGGCCGGTCGGATGCGCGGGGCCCGGTCGGCGCTGCGGAGCGCCCGGCGGAGCGGGGCCGCGGTGGCGAAGACGAACAGTCCGAAGAGCGTCATCACCGGCAGCCCGACGAACTGGAGGTAGTCGAGTGGATGGCGCATCAGGCCGTCCCAGTTACCCCACCAGTTCGCCACCAGGTCGGCGACCATGATGCAGGCGCCGAGCAGCGGCCCCGCCGGGCGGGCCCGCGCCACCAGCACGGCGGCGAGCGGATCGAGTACCAGCATGGCGTGGAACAGCAGTTGGCTCGCCGGCGGCCACGCCCGGTACGCGTGCAGTCCGCCGCTGAGCACGTCGACGGCGTGCACTCCGGCCCCCTCGACGAACCCGGCCACGTACACCGCCGCCACCCACCACACCCAGCGCGGCTGTGCTCCCCACCGCTCGCGGATCGCCTGCCGCATCGGGCCAGCCTAGACGGGGACGGGTTCGGCTGGAGCTAGGACTCCGCTCCGGGGTCGGACTGCTTGGGCAGGACTCGGGGTTCGCTCAGGCTGCCGTCGGGGTGGACGTCGAAGACGGTGAGCTTGTGGCGGCCGGTCACGGTGATCTGGTCCGGGCCGGACCAGTCGATGCGGACGAAGTCTCCGCCCCTGGTGTTCCAGGTTCCCAGGCTCCAGTGGCGGGCGGACCAGCCGCTGCCGGTCTCCAACTCCACCTGGTAGACCGGGTCGATCGAGAAGGCGACGTTGGTGACGCTGAGCACCCGGTTCGAGCGGTTCGGGCTGACGAAACGGTCCTCCCGGCCCCCGTGGCCGCTGAACACCAGGGACACGGACAGCACCGGTACCGCGGCGACGACGAGGGGCACCAGGAGCACCGCACAGCCGATCTGCGAGAACCGGGTGCGGAACTCCAGCTCGACCACCAGCGAGAGCACGACCAGCACCACCGCTGCGCCGATCAGCAGCCTCGGACGGTTGAGCCAGTGCTCGACCATCACCAGGCCGCCCGAGCGGGAGGCGTGCCAGCCCGGCAGGTACGCCAGGAGCGCGGCGAGGGCCGTCCCTCTCAGCCCCCAGGCAATCCGTCTACGACGCCTCGCCGCCATCCGCCCCCCCGGCCGGTCTTTTGCCGATCTTTGCGCGGACTTTACTACAGGAAGCGCCCGCGTCCGGCGGCTGTTGACGGCCCGTCCCGTTGCCCCGGGGACGGCGGGGCGGCCCGGGAAGGCGGGTTTCTCCGCCTCCCCGAGCCGCCCTGGTGGCTACCGGCCGCACCCCTGTTACCGCCGGTAGAAGACGCTCCGCGACCAGACGTAACCGAGCAGCGTGAGGCCGGTGCACCAGGCGAGGGCGATCCAGCCACTGTTGCCGATCCCGGTGCCCATCAGCAGGCCGCGCAGGGTCTCGATGATCGGGGTGAAGGGCTGGTACTCGGCGAACCACCGCAGCACGGTCGGCATCGAGTCCGGCGGGACGATCGCGCTGCCGATGAACGGCAGGAACGTCAGCGGCAGCGGCGTGTTGCTCGCGCTCTCCGGCGTCTTCGAGACCAGCCCGATGCCCGCCGAGATCCACGTCAGCGTCAGTGTCACGAAGAGCAGCAGCCCGGCGGCCGCCAGCCACTCCACCGGCCCCGCGCTGGACCGGAACCCCATGGCGAAGGCCGCGCCGATCACTAGCACCAGTGCGACCAGGGTCTGTATCACGCTCCCGACCACGTGCCCGGTCAGGAACGCCGACCGCGATATCGCCATCGTCCGGAAGCGGTTGACGATCCCCTCGGTCATGTCGACGCAGACACCCACCGCCGTGGCGACCGAACCGGCCGTCGCCGTCATCAGCACGATCCCCGGCGTCACGTAGTCGATGTAGCTGCCGCCCCCGATGCCGGCTCCCAGCGCGCCGCCGAAGGCGTAGTTGAAGAGCATCAGCATCATCACCGGCATCACGACGACGGAGAAGGTCATCGCCGGATAACGCTGGGCGCGCTTGAGGTTCCGTCGCAGCATGGTCAGCGAGTCGCTGACCGCGTAGGTCGTCGCGCTCATCGCGCACCCTCCCCGGTGAGTTGCAGGAAGACGTCGTCCAGGTCGGCCGTCTCCACGACCAGCGACTCGGCCCGTACGGAGGCGTTGTCGAGCGTGTCCAGCACGGCCTTCACGGTGATCACCGAGTTGTCCCCGGGGATGTCCAGTCGCAGGGCCTCCGCATCGGCGGTGGCGTAGTCGAACAGCGCGGCCGCGGTGTCCAGTTGGCCGGCGTCCGTGAACTGGAGCCGGATCCGCCCGCCGGGGACGATCCGCTTCAGCTCCTCGGCCGTGCCCTCGGCGACGATCCGGCCGCCGTCCAGGACGGCTATCCGGTCGGCGAGTTGGTCGGCCTCCTCCAGGTACTGGGTGGTGAGGAAGATCGTCACCCCGTGATCGGCGACCAGCCCCCGGATGATCTCCCACATGGTGCGCCGGCTGCGCGGGTCCAGCCCGGTGGTCGGCTCGTCCAGGAAGATCACCTTCGGGTCGCCGACCAGGGTCATCGCCAGGTCGAGCTTGCGCCGCATGCCGCCGGAGAAGGTGACGACGGGCTTGCGCGCGGCGTCGGTGAGGTCGAAGCGCCGCAGCAGTTCCTCGGCCCGCCTCCGCCCCTCCCGACGGCGGAGGTGGTTGAGGTCGGCCATCAGCATCAGGTTCTCCTCGGCGGTGAGGAGGTTGTCCACCGCCGAGAACTGGCCGGTCACCCCGATCGCCCTCCGCACCCCGTCGGCCTCGCGGACCAGGTCGTGGCCGGCCACCTGGACCGAGCCGGCGTCGGCCGGGATCAGGGTGGAGAGGATCTCCACCGTGGTGGTCTTGCCCGCGCCGTTCGGCCCGAGCAGGGCGAACACCGTGCCGGCCGGGATGGACAGGTCTATGCCCCGCAGGACCGCCTTGTCCCCGTAGGACTTGGTCAGTCCGACCGCCGAGATCGCCGCCATCAGGCCCTCCGGATGGTGATGCTGCCGACCTGAGTGGTGCCACGGACCTCGACGGTCTCCCGGGCGTCGCCCGGGCCCTGCGCCGGGCCGAGGTCGTTGCGGATGGCACCGAACTTGCTGTGCACGTCGAGCCAGGCCGCCGTGCCCTCCGCGATGCCGACCTCGACGTCCCCGACACCGGCCTGCAGGTCGACCCTGCCCCGGACGACCCGGCCCAGCCGGATGTGCCCGTTCGCCGTCTTGGCCTGCACGCCCGCCTCGGCGGTGCCGACGTGGATCCGGCCGTTGGAGGAGTTGGCCGTCAGCTCGCCCCGCGCCTCGTCGATCTCGGTGTCGCCGTTGCTGTTCTTGACCGTCAGCCGGCCCCCGACGGTGCCGACCTCGATCCGGCCGGAGCCGGTCACCTCGGCGTCCCCGGCGGCGTTGCCGAGCCGGATGTCGCCCATGTCGGTCTTGATCCGCACGTTCTCGGCCCGGTCGAGCTGGATCCGGCCCATGGAGGTCTTGATCCGGCAGTCGCCGAGCGGGCCCTCGGCGACGAAGTCCGACATCGGGGACTCCGCGTGCACCTCGGAGCCGGCGGGCAGCTCGACCGTGATCTCGACCGAGCCCTTCCGGCTGGAGAAGACGGTGCGCTGCTTGGGGCCCTTGAGGGTGAGCCGGCCGCCGGAGAAGTCGATCTGGGTCAGCTCGGCGGCCTTGATGTCGGCGTCCCTGGTCGCGCTCGTGGGCCGGACCTCGACCACCGCGTCGGTGCGCTTGCTCGCCCGGATCCACACCGAGCCGATTTCGAAGTCCAGGGCGACGGAGATCGGTCCGTCGGTCTCGTACGTGGGCATGGCTGTCCCGTCCTCTTGGCTCGTGTGGGTGTTCCCGCTGGTCGGAGCGGGGGTGACGTTGCAGGGGCAGATGGTCGGTGGAGCGGAGGTGTCAGTCGCGCGGAGGTGTCAGGGGCGCGGAGGTGTCAGTGGACCCAGCCCGTGAAGCCCTGGCCGCCGACGCTGCGCGTGGTGCGGCTGCCGAGGGCGGCGGCCGGGCGGGCGACCGGGCGGCCGCCCTCGACCGCACCGGCGACGGCCCGGACCAGCCAGGCGTTGAGGGAGAGGCCCTCCTGCCCGGCGGCCTCCTCCGCCCTCGCCTTGAGGTTGGCGGGCAGGCGCAGGTTGATCCTGGCGGTGCCCGCCTCGTCGGCCTCCGGCACCACGGGCGACGCGGATGGTGCCACTGGTGGCGCCACTGACGGCGCCATCGGCGGCTCGGCGGGCGAGCCCTCACCGTGGAAGGCGTCGGCACCTGGCGGTGCCGTCACCACGAACTCGGGGTCGAGGCCGCGCAGCCGCACGTCCACCGAACCCGGGGCGAGGTCACGGGTGACTTCCCCCATGGCGGCCGAGAGGGCGTTGAGCAGGGTGAGCCGCACGGCCGACTCCAGCGGGAGCGTCAGCCGCTCGGCCAGCGCACGCGCTTCGTCCCCGCCGGTGGCGGCGGCCACCGCGAGCTCGTTCCGGAGGTTTTCGACGTACGGCGTGAGGTCCATGACCCAAGGATGGCACGGACGTGGTGCCATGTCGAGTCATTTGTGGCACCACTTTGGCACCATCTCGCAGTTGCGCTCGGCACCCACAACGGAACCGCCCCGCCGACCGAGCGTCGACGGGGCGGTTCACCTGCGGAAACTCAGCCCTGCTGCCAGCCCGCCAGGTAGGAGTCGATCTCGCCGACCAGCCGTGCCTTGCCCGCCTGCTCCAGGAAGGAGGCCTCGACCGCGTTGCGGGCCAGCGCCGCCACACCGGTCTCGTCCAGCCCCAGCAGCCGCGCCGCCACCGCGTACTCGGTGTTGAGGTCGGTGCCGAACATCGGCGGGTCGTCGCTGTTGACCGTCACCAGCAGGCCGGCGTCCACCATCCGCTTGATCGGGTGGTCCTCGATCCGCTCGACGGCCCGGGTGGCGATGTTGGAGGTCGGGCAGACCTCCAGCGGGATGCGGTGCTCGCCCAGGTGGTCGAGCAGCGCCGGGTCCTTCACCGCCTGGGTGCCGTGCCCGATGCGCTCGGCGCCGAGCTCGCGGATCGCGTCCCAGACCGTCTGCGGCCCGGTGGTCTCACCGGCGTGCGGCACGGAGCGCAGGCCGCTCGCGCGCGCCCGGTCGAAGTACGGCTTGAACTGCGGGCGCGGCACGCCGATCTCCGGACCGCCCAGGCCGAAGCTCACCAGGCCCTCGGGGGCCAGCTCGGTGGCGAGGCGGGCGGTGACCTCGGCCGCCTCCAGCCCGGCCTCGCCGGGGATGTCGAAGCACCAGCGCAGCACGACGCCGAGGTCCTTCTCGGCGCGCAGCCGGGCGTCCTCGATCGCCTCCATGTAGGCCACGTCGGGGATGCCGCGCCTGACCGAGGAGTACGGCGTGAGGGTCAGCTCGGCGTACCGGATGTTCTGCCGGGCCATGTCCTCGGCCACGCCGTAGGTGAGCGCGCGGACGTCCTCGGCGTCGCGGACCAGGTCCACCACGCTCAGGTAGACCTCGATGAAGTGCGCGAAGTCGGTGAAGGTGAAGTACTCGGCGAGCGCCGCCGGGTCCGTCGGCACCTTGGAGTTCCCGGCGTGCCGGGCGGCCAGGTCGGCGACGATGCGCGGCGAGGCCGAGCCGACGTGGTGCACGTGCAGTTCCGCCTTGGGCATCCCGGCGATGAACGCCTCGATGCTCCGGTCAGCGGCGCTGCCGCTGCCAGTGGGGCTTCCGATCCGACTTCCGTCCGGCTGGACCACGGTGGTTCCCTTCTCCTTCTGCTCCGCGCCTCTACGCGCGTACCGCGAACATCGGCCAAGGATAGGCGCAACCCAGGGCCGCCGGGCCCGGAGTCACCCCCCGAGCGCGACCGCGACGGTGTGGATCAGCAGCCCGGCCAGCGCGCCGACCACGGTGCCGTTGATCCGGATGAACTGCAGGTCCCGTCCGACGTTGGCCTCGATCTTGCGCGAGGCCTCGTCGGCATCCCAGCCCGCGACCGTCTCGGAGATCAGCGAGGTGATCTCCGCCCGGTAGGTGTCGACCAGGTACTGGGCGGCGTCCTGCAGCCAGCCGTCCACCTTGGCCTGGAGCTTGGCGTCGGTGGCCAGGCGCTCGCCGAAGCGGCGCACGCCCTCGCGGATACGCCGGCGCAGTTCGCTGTCCTCGTCCTCGGCCGCGCCCATCACCAGGGTGCGCACGGCCGCCCAGGTGGAGTTGATCAGGTCCTGCACCTCGGGACGGGCCAGCAGCTCGCCCTTGGCCCGCTCGACCCGGGCGATGGTCTCCGGGTCGGTCTGCAGCTCGGTGGCGAAGTCGGCGAGGAAGTTGTCGATCGCGCCGCGGGCCGGGTGGTCGGGGTCGTCCCGGATGTCGGTGACGAAGCGCATCAGCTCCTTGTAGACCCGCTCGCCGACCTGCTGGTCGAGGAACTTCGGCGTCCAGCCCGGGGTCTTCTGGGTGACCTTCCGGACCACGTCCTCGTGGTTGGCGGTCAGCCAGCCGTGCGCCCGGACGGCGACCAGGTCCACCACCCCGCGGTGCCCGCCGTCCGCCACCACCTTGCCCAGCATCCGGCCCATCGGCTCGGCCACCGAGGTGGCGGCGGCCCGCCTGGTCACCGCCTCGGCGACCACCGCCCGCACGTCGTCGTCGCGCAGCACAGCGAGCAGGCCGCGCAGCGCCGCCGAGGCCTCCTTGGTGACCCGCTCGGCGCTGCCCGGCGCGGCCAGCCACTCCCCCAGCCGACGGCCGATGCCCAGCGCGGCAAGCCGGCCGCGCACCACGTGACCGGCCAGGAAGTTGTCGCCGACGAACTCGCCGAGCGAGCGCCCGAAGGCGTCCTTCTTGGTCGGGATGATCGCGGTGTGCGGGATCGGCAGGCCGAACGGACGGCGGAACAGCGCCGTCACCGCGAACCAGTCGGCCAGCGCGCCGACCATGCCCGCCTCGGCGGCGGCCGCCACGTACCCGGCCCAGGCGCCGGCGCCGGCCGCCTTCGCCCAGGTGGACAGGGCGAAGACCAGGGTCGCGAAGGCCAACAGACCGGTCGCGATGGTCTTCATCCGGCGGACGCCGCGTTTCTTCTGCTCGTCGGCCGCGGTGAACCGGACCCCGGGGCCGGTCCCGCTGAAGGCTTCGTCACTCACCCCGCCAGTCTGCCCGGTGTCCGGCGCGGACGGGGGCGTGCCCCGTGATCACCCGCGCCGGTTCGCGACCACACGCGACCACACAGACGCTCGGGCAGCCGTCCCCCCGGACGTCCCCCTGGACGTCCACCGCGGCCGTTCCCCCGGGCGTCCGGGCAGCCGTCCGGACGGTCAGCCGCGGCCCGCACTAACCGAGTTGGCGAGCCGGCGCCATGCCGGGTGTCGCCGCAGCCGGCGCCGCAGCTGCTCCGGGACGGCGCCGCGCCACAGCTGCTGGGCGAGGTTGAGCGGCGGCGCTGCCTCGAACACCGGCTCCTCGCGCAGCAGGAACAGCTCGTCCGGCAGGCCGAGCCGGGCGTCCCGGAACGCCGGGAAGCCCGCGTAGTGCCGCCGCCCGTCGACCACCACCGGCGGTTCGCCGTGCGCGGCCTCGTAACGGATCTGGTCGCGCAGCGCCCCGGGCCTTACGGCGGCGGCGAGTTCGAGCCGCAGGCGCGCGGCGACCGGCAGCCGGTGGTACACCTCGCGGGCGCCGAACCGCTCGACCATCCGGCCGATCTCGGCGCACACCCGCCGCTGCAGCCCGTCGTCCAGCAGGAGGAAGTCGGCCCGGAGCAGCCGGGGCACGTCCCAGGCGAAGGTGCGGGCCCGGATGGCTTCCGACTCCTCGCCGGATTCGGCCAGTTCGTCGGCGACCTGCTGCAGTGCGGCGATCCCGCGCAGCCGGTTCAGCACCGGGGCCCACTCGGTGCTGTCGCCCCGATCCTCCTCGCGCGGCACCGGGCAACAGCAGTCGTAGTCGGCGAGGACGGACACCCGGTCCGCCCGCAGGCAGGCCTCCGGGGTGAACGGCTGGTCCGGCTGGTGGACCAGCCGGACCAGTCCGGGGTGCCAGGCGGCGTACTCGTCCAGCAGCGCCTCGCCGCCGTCCGTGGAGCCGTCGTCGACGACCACCACCTCCAGCCGCTCCCGTGCCAGGGGCTGCCCGACCAACGAGTCCAGGCAGGTGGGGAGGTGCGGCACGGTGTCGTGGACCGCGACCACCACGGTCACGTCGGGTGCGGTCATCGGGCGGCGGGCCTCCGGGATGGGGTCGAGCGGAACCTCGCACCGTCAACTCGGCCGCCCGCCGGGGAGTCACGTACCCTCCCCGGACGGGTGGCCGAATCCGAACACCGATCCGGACGGACCGGCCGGTCGCGACCTCCGCGTGCGCCCGCCCGGCAGCGCTACCCGATCGCGCCCCCTGCGTACGCCCGCCCGGCAGCGCTATCCGATCGAGACCTCCGCGTACATCCGCGCGATCACGTCCTCGATGGCCGGCTCGCGCACCGAGAGGTCCACCAGCGGGTACCGCGCCGCGACCTCCGCCACGATCGGTGCCGCGCTCTCCCGGGCCGGGAAGGCCAGCCACTGGCGCGGCCCCTCGACCTTCACCACCCGCGCACCCGCCACCTCGATCGGCGGCCGGGCCTCGGCCAGGTCGACCACCAGGGTCCGCTCGCTGCGCCCGGCGGCGTGCAGCCCGTCCAGTCCGCCGTCGTGGACGACCCGGCCGTGGTCGATCACCATCACCCGGCCGCAGAGCTGCTCGATGTCGGTGAGGTCGTGGGTGGTGAGCAGCACCGTGGTGCCGCGGTCGCGGTTGACCTCGCGCAGGAACTCGCGCACCTTGCCCTTGCTGACCACGTCCAGGCCGATGGTCGGCTCGTCCAGGTAGAGCACCTGGGGGTCGTGCAGCAGGGCGGCCGCGAGGTCGCCGCGCATCCGCTGGCCGAGTGAGAGCTGCCGTACGGGTGTGTCCAACAAGCCGCCCAGGTCGAGCAGTTCGACGCATCGGCCGAGGTTCTCGCGGTACCGCCGGTCGGGGATCCGGTAGATCCGGCGGGCGAGTTCGAAGGAGTCGCGCAGCGGGAGGTCCCACCACAGGGTGGTGCGCTGGCCGAAGACGACGCCGATCCGGCGGGCCAGTGCGACGCGTTCGCGGGCCGGGTCGACGCCGGCCACGCGCAACCGGCCGGAGCTGGGGACGAGGATGCCGGTGAGCATCTTGATGGTGGTCGACTTGCCGGCGCCGTTGGGGCCGATGTAGCCGACGCACTCGCCGGCCTCGACCGTGAAGCTGAGCCCGTCCACCGCACGCACCTCGCGCCTGACCCGGCTGAACCGGCCGGTGCGGGCGCGCACGGTGAAGGTGCGGTGGACGTCCTGGAGTTCGATCAGTGCCATGGTGGTTCTCCTCCCCACGGAGTACGGAGTACGGAAGTTCAGCTGCCGGTGCCGCGGTAGGCGCGCAGCCCGGCCCGCCAGGCCGCCCCGGCGGCGGCGACGCACAGCGCGGCGGCGACCGGGGAGGCGTACTGGAAGGCGGTGGGCAGTCCGAGCGGGTCGGGCCGGTCGAGGATGCGAAGGCTGGGCAGCCAGTTGACGAAGGCCAGCGGGACGCCGAAGACCACTCCGGCGACCAGTTCCTTGGCGAAGATGGTCGGCGGGTAGTGGAGCAGGGTCGCGCCGCCGTAGGTGAAGGAGTTCTGGATCTCCTTGGACTCGCCCCACCAGAACTGGACGGTGGCGCCGCCGACGTAGATCGCGCCGAAGATGACGCTGCCGCAGACCAGCAGGACGGGCACCAGCAGCACCCGGTCCCAGGTCCAGCGCACGTCCAGGGCGGCCAGCGACCAGGCGAGCACCATCAGGGCCTGGAGGGGGCGGCCGAGCCGGCGCAGGCTGAAGCGTTCGGCGCACAGCTGGGACAGCGCGGGGGCGGGGCGGATCAGCATGGTGTCCAGCGATCCGCTCATGATCCGCACGCCGAGGCCGTCGGCCGAGCCGACCAGCAGGTTGGCCATGCCGAGGGAGAAGGTCGCGGTGGCGTAGAGGAAGGCGATCTCCGGCAGGCTCCAGCCGCCGAGCCGGTCGGTGTGCTCGAACATGATCACCAGGACGACGAAGTCGAGGGAGTGGGTGACCAGACTGGCCACCAGGTTCAGCAGGAAGGAGGCCCGGTAGGCCATCATCGAGCGCATCCACATCCGGGCGCACAGCCACCAGGAGCGGACCGCCCAGGACGTCCGGGCGAGGAACGGCTCGGAGGCGAACGGCTCAGCGGTGGCCGGCTCAGCGGTGGCCTGCTCAGCGGTGGCCGGCTCAGCGGCGCACGGCTCGGTGGTGAACGGCTCAGCCACCCTGCACCACCACCCGGCGGGTGGCCAGCCACTGCGCGCCCCGCCCGGCGAGGAGCAGCACGGCCGCCCAGCCCAGCTGGAAGCCCAGCGCGCCGAGCAGTCCGGCGCCGTCCGCCCGCTCCAGGAAGACGTCGGTCGGCACCTTGACCAGCGCCGCCCAGGGCAGCAGCGGGGCGAGGTCGCCGAGCCACCCGGGGAAGAGCGCGATCGGCAGCAGCATCCCGGAGAAGAACATCGAGACCACCAGCATCACCGCGCGCACCCCCTCCGAGTCGTGCAGCCAGAAGCCGGTGATCGAGACCAGGAACCGCAGCCCGAAGCTGACCAGCACCGCCAGCAGGGCGGAGAGCAGGAAGAAGACCCAGGTCAGCGGGTGTTCGGGCATCCGGGTGCGGAACACCAGTGCGCCGACCAGCATCGGCACGGTGCCGCGGACCAGAGCCTGGAAGGCGGCCCGGCCGAGGTCGGTGGCCAGCCACCAGGCCTGGAAGTCGACCGGCCGGTAGAGGTCGACGGCGATGTCGCCGCTGCGGAAGCGGTCCTGGAGGTCGTCCTGGAAGCCCCCGCCCCAGACGGCGACGGTGACCAGCAGTGCCTGGCTGACCCAGATGTAGGTGACGGCCTGGCTCTGGTCGTAGCCGCCGAGGCTGGGCCTGGCCTGCCAGAGGGCGAGGAAGGAGGAGGCCAGGATGATGCCGAAGACGGTGTTGGTGAAGGTGCCGGCCAGGGTGGCGGCCCGGTAGGTGGAGTAGCGGCGGAAGGCGCCGCGGGCGACGGCGGCGTACAGCCCGGGGGCGGATCCGCCGAAGGCGGCCCCGCGTGCGGAGCCACCGGAGGTATCAGGGGGCCTCGCCCCGACCAGCGCAGCGTTCTGCATATTGTCTCCTTGTCGACAAATACGGGCGGGCGGCTGCCCGCAGCCGTCCGCGCACGCCCCAGCGGCTCCGACCGGCCGCACCCGGGGGTACCGGGCGGGCGGGCGGAGCTGTCGGAAGGCGGTGCGCTATGCGATTTGCACCTTTCACCGTACCGCCGGGCCCCAACCCCCGCACCCGGTTTTCCGACGCACCCCGGGGCGCGCGGCCCCACCCGCACAACCGCGCACCTCAGACCCGGACCTCCGCTGAGCCCACGTCAAATAGCAGATAATCCCGTCATGACCTTGAGCACCCGACGCCAGGCCAAACGGGCCGCCCGCCGCGAAGCCCGCCGCGCCCTCCCCCTCTGGCGCCGGATGCTGCCCACCTGGCGGATCACCCTCGGCACCCTCACCGCGCTGCTGCTGCTCGCCGTCGGCGCCTTCGCCGTGCTCTACGTCATCGTCCCGGTGCCCGACCCCAACGCCCACGCCGTCGCCCAGAACAACATCTACCTCTACGCCGACGGCACCACCGAGATCGCCCGCACCGGCGCCGTCAACCGCACCGACGTCACCATCGACCAGATCCCGCTGCAGACCCAGCAGGCCGTCGTCTCCGCCGAGGACCGCACCTTCTACCAGAACCGCGGCATCGACCTGAAGGGCATGCTCCGGGCCGGCTGGAACACCCTGCTCGGCAAGGGCATGCAGGGCGGCTCCACCATCACCCAGCAGTACGTCAAGAACTACTACCTGACCCAGGACCAGACCTTCGAACGCAAGGGCCGCGAACTCTTCATCGCCCTCAAGGTCGACCAGCAGCGCAGCAAGAACGAGGTCCTCGCCGGCTACCTCAACAGCAGCTACTTCGGCCGCGGCGCCTACGGCATCCAGAGCGCCGCCCACGCCTACTACGGCGTCGACGTCTCCCAGCTCACCCTCGGACAGGGCGCCTACCTCGCCTCCCTGCTCCAGGCCCCCAGCCTCTACGACGTCAGGACCGCCACCCCCGCCAACCGGGAGAAGGCCGTCGCCCGCTGGAACTACGCCCTCGACGGCATGGTCCAACTCGGCTTCCTCACCACCGCCGACCGCAACGCCGCCACCTTCCCCGAACCCATCGACCCCCAGCCCGCCACCGGCCTCGCCGGCCAGGCCGGCTACCTGGTCGGCGTCGCCGACGACTACCTCATCTCCTCCGGCACCATCGACGCCGCCACCCTCAAGGCCGGCGGCTGGCGGATCACCACCACCTTCGAGAAGCCCAAGCAGGACGCCTTCGTCAAAGCCGTCCAGGACGAACTCACCGGCGAACTCGACCCCAAGGCCCGCCCCACCACCGACACCGACGTCCGGGTCGCCGGCGCCTCCGTCGAACCCGCCACCGGCCGCGTCGTCGCCGTCTACGGCGGCCCCGACTACGCCAAGCAGCCCTTCAACGACGCCCTGCGCCAGGACAACCAGATCGGCTCCACCTTCAAGCCGATCGACCTCGCCGCCGGCCTGATCGCCCAGCACACCGTCGACGGCCGCCCCATCACCACCGAGACCCGCTACGACGGCACCAGCGAACGCCCCGTCACCGGCGGCCCCACCCCCTACGCGCCGCCCAACGAGGACGACGTCGACTACGGCAACATCACCCTGCGCTACGCCATGGTCAAGTCCGTCAACTCCGTCTACGCCCAGGAGGGCGTCGACGCCGGACTCGCCCGCGTCCGGGACACCGCCGTCAAACTCGGCATCCCCGACAGCGTCCGCGGCATGGACCCGGCCAACACCTCGATGACCCTCGGCACCGCCACCCCCAGCGCCCTCGACCTGGCCGGGGCCTACGCCACCCTCGCCAACCACGGCCAGGCCCACACCCCCTGGTCCGTCCAGAAACTCGAACGGGTCAACCCCGGCGGCGCCGTCGACGTTCCCAAGATGCCCGACCACAAGGCCACCGACGCCGTCGGCCGCAACATCGCCGACTCCGTCACCGACGTGCTGCGCGACGTCGTCAGCCCCCGCGGCACCGGCTCCGCCGCCCTCGACCTCGACCGCCCCGCCGCAGGCAAGACCGGCACCACCGACGCCAACCTCTCCGCCTGGTTCGCCGGCTACACCCCCGAACTCACCACCACCGTCGGCCTGTTCCGGGAGAACCCGAAGAGCCACGCCAAGGAACCGCTGGCCGGCACCGCCGGCCTCACCCGGATCAACGGCGGCGCCTTCCCCACCAAGATCTGGACCGACTACATGACCGCCGCCCTCAGCGGCACCCCCACCCGGCAGTTCGACCTGCAGACCGGCCACACCGACCCCGGCCCCGACAACTGGCCCACCACCGGCGCCCCCACCAGCAGCTCCCCCAGCGCCACCCCCACCACCACCGCCACCGCCACCAGCGCCCCCGCCACCACCCCCAGCCACGCCCCCAGCGCACCCGCCGCCACCGACCAGCCCAACCCCGGCCCGGTCGCCCCCAGCCCGCAGAACCCCCGGCCCACCCCCAGCCAGGACCAGCCCAGCCCCAGCAGCCGGCCCACCCAGACCCGGTCCGCCCGGCCCAGCGACCCGCCCACCGCCACCGCCGGCCCCAGCGGTACGGCGGTCGCCCCCGCCCCGGCCCGGTGAACCCGCGACGGGGCCCACACGGCTACCCCTTCGCGACCAACTCCCGCTCCAGCGGCGTCCGGAAGCGCGGCGTCACCCGCACCTCCCCCAACCACGCCGCCAACCGCCCCGCCTCCACCGCGACCGCCCGCTCCGCCTCCACCCCGACGTCCCGGAACAGCCGCCACACCACCTCGCCGTCCGCCCGCTGCGCCCAGCCGCCGACCACCTCGCCGCACCACCACACCGTCGGCCCGGCATTGCCCGCCCGGTCGAACAGCGCCGGCACGTCCTCCGGCCGCAGGTACCAGTCCCGCCCCCGCCAGCCCATCACCGCCGGGTCCAGCGCCGGCAACAGCGCCGCCCACGGCTCCGGGGCCGCCACCGGCCCCTCGTCCCCCGGCAGCACCAGGGCCGCCGCGCCGTCCGCCAGGGCAACGCCCCGCGCCCCCACGTCCGCCAGCGCCGTCCGGACCTCCCCCAGCGTCCAGCCCGTCCACCACTTCACGTCCTCGACCGTGCCGGGCCCGTACGCCGCCAGCCAGCGCCGCACCACCTCCGCCTTCGCCTCCCGCACCGGCACGTCCGGCCACTGCGGCACCAGCGCCCACGGATAGCTGCTGCTCAACCAGGACCCGCGCGGACGGCACCGGCGCACGTGCCCGTCCGAGGCCAGCAACCGCATCAGCCGGCTGCCCACGCTCTGCTTCGCCTCGTACGCCTTGCCCGCCGACATCAGCATCGTCTCGCGCAACTGCGGCACGGCCTCGCCGAGTTCCTTGGTCGTCGCCTCCCCGCGCACGGCCAGCGCGGCCAGCACCTCGCGCTCCGTCTCCGCCAGCCGGGCCGCGTCCCAGCCCTCGGCGTGGTCCCGCAGGTGCTTCAGCAGCGTCGCCCGCTCCTTCGCCGCGATCGCCCGCGCCGCCCCCGCACTCACGTACGGGGCCAGCCCTTCCGTCACCGCGAAGATCGTCCGCCGCATCGACAGCAGCTTCACCAGCGAGACGTCCCCGTACAGCGCCCGGTCCACCTCCGCCGCCGAGGGCTCCGCCAGCCGCGCACAGGCCGACAGGTACACCGTCGCCGCGTCCGTCGCGTGCAGGCCGACCACCGCGTCGGCCACGTCCTCCACCCGCGCCGCCCGCGCCGAGGGCGCCAACAGCTGCCGACGCCCCAACCGGGCCCGCCGCTCCCCAACACCGATCACCGGGACACTCATGCCCGGACCCTAGCGGTCACCACCGTCGAACGGGTCCGCCGGCCACAATCCGGCCGACGGACCCGCCACACGGAACCCCCGCGGCCGCACCGCGGCCGCGGTCACAGGTACAGGCCGGTCGACCCCTCGGTGTCCCCGAAGCGGCTCGCCGCCACCGCGTGCAGGTCGCGCTCACGCAGCAGCACGTAGGTCGCGCCCCTGACCTCGACCTCCAGCTTGTCCTCCGGGTCGTACAGGACGCGGTCACCGGGCTCCACCGAGCGCACGCTCTGGCCGACAGCCACAGCTTCCGCCCACGTGCACCTTTTACTTAGCTCCGCGGTCGCCGGGATCAGGATGCCGCCGGTCGAGCGGCGCTCGCCCTCGCTGCCCTCGATGCGCACCAGCACGCGGTCGTGCAGCATCCGGATCGGCAGCTTCTCGCCCAGCCGGTCGTGCCGCGTGGACTCGTGCCCGGGGTCGGAATGCGTCGGGTTGTCGTTCGTACTCACGATCCCGAAGGTACCGCCCCGGAGCGCCGCGCGTGACGCTGGCCCGGCATGCGGAAGGGCCGGCCCGCCCACGGCGGTCCGGCCCTGCGGGACCCCTGACCGGTCCTCGCGGCCCTCGTCGGTCCTCGCGGCGTCCGTCAGTCCTTGCGGCGCTTGCGGGAGGAGGCGATGAGCAGCACCAGACCGACGCCGACCAGCGCCGCCGGGACGATCCGCTCCTTGCGCGGCTGCCCCTTCTCGTCCACGAACTGCGCCCTGGCCTTCTCGACCAGGCCGCTCGCGGCCACGTACGCCTTGGCGGTCTTCTCCTCGACGGCGGCCATCGCCTTTGCCTTGACCTGCGCCGAGATGGTGCTCGGGTGGATCCGCACGGCCAGCTCGTCCAGGTTCACCGCGAGCCGCTCGCGGGTGCGCTCGATGTCCGCCTCGATCTGCGCAGCCGTCCGCTCCGGCTTGTCCTGCGTGCTCGCACCGCCCACTCGGGCCACCCCATTCACTTGCCGATGTCGTCCTGTCGTCCTGTGCGACCAACCCAGTCTGTCAGCTGCCGGGCACGGACGCGCGGCCCCACCCACCAACGGGGGTAGGTTTGCCGTGGTACGACCGCCCGTCCCAGCCTCCAGGAGAGTACGACCGTGACTGAGCGCCTCCAGCCCGGCGACACCGCACCCGCCTTCAGCCTGTCCGATGCCGACGGCAACCAGGTCTCCCTCGCCGACCACCTGGGCCGCAAGGTCATCGTCTACTTCTACCCGGCCGCCCTCACCCCCGGCTGCACCAAGCAGGCCTGCGACTTCACCGACAACCTGGAGGTGTTCGCGGGCGCCGGCTACGACGTCATCGGCATCTCCCCCGACCAGCCGGAGAAGCTCGGCAAGTTCCGCGAGAAGGAGGACCTCAAGGTCACCCTGCTCTCCGACCCGGACCACCAGGTGCTGGAGGCGTACGCCGCCTACGGCGAGAAGCAGAACTACGGCCGCACCTACCAGGGCGTGATCCGCTCCACGATCGTCGTCGACGAGCAGGGCAAGGTCGAGCGCGCGCTGTACAACGTCAAGGCCACCGGGCACGTCGCCAAGCTGCTGCGCGACCTCAAGGTCGAGGCCTGATCCCTCCTCCGCACCGAACACCGAACACCGAACGCAGCGGTGGCGGCCCACCCCCCGACCGGGTGTGCCGCCACCGCCGTTCCTCACCTCCGGTGACCGCCGCCGTCAGGCTCAGCAGGCACCGAGGTCGCTCCAGACGCCCCAGGCGCCACCGGCGGCCGGGTCGTCGCCCTTGGTCCACCACTTGTTCTGGTAGTAGTGGCCCTTCCAGGACACCTTGGTCGGCGTCGCGTAGGTGGTGCCCGCGTCCCAGCCGGGGGCGGCCGTGCAGGTGCCCGGGGCCGGGGTCGGGGTCGGGGCGGGCGTCCCCGTGGGAGTACCGGTCGGGGTCGGCGTCGGGGTCCCGGTCGGGGTGCCCGTCGGAGTCGGAGTGGGCGTCTGGGTGGGCGTCGGGATGGGCGTCGGCGTACCGCTGTCCAGCGCGCCCCGGGTCAGGTCACCCTTGATCCCGTACAGCGTCCCGGCCACGTTGACCGTCCAGTTCGACGGCGTGGACACCGGCAGGTAGTAGACGAAGTCCATGTCGACCGAGGCCCCCGGCGCCAGCGACTGCCAGCCCGGCAGCTTGACCGACACCCGGTTGTAGGTGCCCTTCAGCCCGCCCGCGTTGCCCGGGCCCGGGTTGTCCTGCCGGATCACCTGCAGCCCGAAGCCGGCACGGTCCTTGGCGTTGCCCGGGGCCGAGTTGCTGTAGTCGAACTGGAACTCGGTGCCGCCCGGCAGGGTCAGCGTCGAGTTGTTGACGATGTGCAGCTTCGGGTTGATCGGGTAGTTCGAGTCGCCCAGCGCGAAGTTGGTGAACGACACGTCGATCGGCAGGGTCTGCTGCGGCAGCGGGACCGTCGAGCGGGCCGCGCCGTACGGGCTCGCCGCCTTGAACTTGTCGTACATCAGCGAGGTCAGCGTCGAGCCCGGGACGTACTCGCCCTTGCCGCCGTTGGCCGTGGTGTCCCACCTGTAGTCGCCCGCGAGTTCCCAGATCATCGCGCCGCCGGCGCCCTGGTCGACGATGTAGTCCGCCTTGGCGCCCACC
Organism: Kitasatospora aureofaciens; assembly: GCF_001188955.3. Lineage (GTDB taxonomy): Bacteria > Actinomycetota > Actinomycetes > Streptomycetales > Streptomycetaceae > Kitasatospora > Kitasatospora aureofaciens. The sequence continues at coordinate 108,271 of NZ_JPRF03000015.1, forward strand.
GACTGCTCGTCCTCGGTGGACAGGAACACCTTCTTGGTGTCGTTCCACAGCCACGGCGCCACCAGCGAGTTGCTGTAGTTGCGGGTGTAGCTGCCCCGCAGCGCCGTGTCGGTCACGCCGTACCCGGCCAGGTAGTCGGGCAGGATGCCCTTCTCCAGGTTCTTGGCGTGCCACATCGGGTTCGACCCGGCCGGGGACTCCTTGCCGGCGTCGTCCTTGTCGTTCCAGATGTTGTCGGTACAGCCCGTCCGGCCGGCACGCCGCGTTGTCGACCGCCGCCGACGCCTGCGAGGGCGCCGCACCCAGCGTCGCCATCACCAGCCCGGCCAACGAGGCCACCGCCAACGAGGCCGCACCGGCCCGGGCGGCGGAGCTCTTTCGGATCAACACTCGGTCCTCCAGGAGAGAGTGTCGGCGCATGCCCGTGGGGGAGCACGCACGTGGGGGTTCCAATTGGCGCCGAAGCTATGTGGTCTGGACCACTTAGGTCGATAGGTCTGTACCAATTGGAGCCGCAACCCTTCCGCCCGCCGATCGTTGCCACACCGGAGAAGGGGGCTCACGAGCCCACAAGGGGAACAACCTTGCCGGTCAAGTACACCCGCGAACTGCTCGCCGAAGCCGCAGCGGCCGCAACCACGCTGGACGAGATGCTGATCGCACTCGACCGCGAACCGAACCTCGACAGGCGGAAGTACCTTCGCCGCAAACTCACCGACCACGGAATCGACACCTCGCACTTCCGCCCGATCGGAACCGTCTACACCCGGGAAGTCCTCCAGGAGGCCGTCTCGGCGTCGCACGGCGTGGCCGGGGTCGTGCGATACCTCCGCCAGCGCCAGGCCGGCGGAACCCAGGCCCACATCGGACGGCGGATCAAAGCGTTCGACATCGACACCTCCCACTTCACAGGGCAGGCCCACAATCGGGGCAAGCACTCCCGTGCCCGGATCCCAGCCGCCGACCTCCTCACCCGGCGCACCCAGGGGGCCAAGCGGATCCCGGGCACACGAATCCGCACGGCGCTGACCGAGCTCGGCCGACCGGAGCAGTGCGAGGGCTGCGGTACGGGCCCCACGTGGCGCGGACGGCCGATGACCCTGGAGGTCGACCACGTCAACGGCGACTGGTCGGACAACCGGCCCGACAACCTCCGGCTGCTCTGCCCCAACTGCCATGCCGTCACCGACACCTACTGCGGGCGGAACAAGAACGGGCGCAAGGCGCCGAATGAAATCGCGGTGTTCCCACCGGAAGCGAGGCCCTAGACTAGAGGCCAGGCGGCCTTGGCGGAGCTGGCAGTCGCGCCGGACTTAGGATCCGGTGGGGGAAACCCCGTGAGGGTTCGAGTCCCTCAGGCCGCACCAGCATTACACCTAAAAGTCGAAGGCCCGCCCCGAGAATGATCTCGGGGCGGGCCTTCGTCGTTTCGGACTTCCCGTCAGCCGATGAGGTCCTTGACCACCGGGGCGAGGGCGCGGAAGGCCTGGCCACGGTGGCTGATGGCGTTCTTCTCGTCGGCCGTCAGTTCGGCGCAGGTGCGGGCCTCGCCGAGGGGCTGGAGGATCGGGTCGTAGCCGAAGCCGCCGTCGCCGGCCGGGGTGGTGCGCAGGGTGCCGAGGAGGCGGCCCTCGACGACGCGTTCGGTGCCGTCCGGCAGTGCGAGGGCGGCGGCGCAGAAGAAGTGGGCGCCGCGGTGGGGTTCGGCGATGTCGGAGAGCTGGGCGAGCAGCAGGTCGAGGTTGGCGCGGTCGTCGCCGTGCTTGCCGGACCAGCGGGCGGAGAAGATGCCGGGTGCGCCGTTCAGGACGTCCACGCAGAGGCCGGAGTCGTCGGCGACGGCGGGCAGGCCGGTGGCGCGGGCGAGGGCGTGGGCCTTGAGCAGGGCGTTCTCGGCGAAGGTGACGCCGGTTTCGGGGACGTCCGGGATCTCGGGGTAGGCGTCGGCGCCGACGAGTTCGACGTCGAGCCCGGCGTCGCCGAGGATGGCGCGCAGTTCGGCGACCTTGTGCTGGTTGCGGGTGGCGAGGATCAGACGGGTGGACATATCGCCCACCCTACCGAGAGGACGGAACCGATCAGCCGGTGCAGACCGAGGTGAGGTTGCCCGCGGCGTCGCCGAGCGGCTTGAGGTCGGGGGCCTGCTTCTTGTCGACGGCCTGCTGGACCTTGTCGGCCTGCTTCTGCAGGTCGCTCACGGCCTTGGCGACGTCGGTGTTCTTGGAGTTCCTGCCGATCTGGTCGAGGTCGCCCCTGAGCTTCTGGAGCGCCTTCCCCCCGGCGGCCGAGTCGTTGCTGGAGTTGTCGTAGGCCTTGGCGAGGTCGGCGATGTCGCCGGTGACCTTGACGGCGGTGTTGCCGCAGTCGATGGCCTTCTGGGCGGCGGAGCAGCTGACCATGCTGAGCGGGAGGATCGCGATCAGTCCGGCCACGGCGAGGGCGGCGGGGCGGGCGATGCTCGACGGCATCCGGTCCTCCTGGTGGGCGGGGGTTCCGTGGGGAGGGACGCGCGCCACCGGGTGCGCGGTTCCCGCAGCGAGGGCGCTGCGGGAACCGTACGGGCTACGGGCCGGGCGTGTACAGCGGGCCGCACACGTGTCCGGGGAGGGGGTTCAGCCCTCCAGGGCCTTGCGCTGGATCTCGTCGAGCTCGGCGCAGCCGAGGGTGCCGAGGTCGAGGAGCTGGTTGAGCAGGTCGCGGTCGAAGGGGGCGCCTTCGGCGGTGCCCTGGACCTCGACGAAGCGGCCGTCGGCGGTGCAGACGATGTTCATGTCGGTCTCGGCGCGCACGTCCTCCTCGTACTGGAGGTCGAGCATGGGGACGCCGTCGATGATGCCGACGCTGACGGCGCTGACGCCGCCGGTGATGGGCTGGCCCTTGGCGCGCAGCAGCTTGCGTTCGCGGGCCCAGGAGACGGCGTCGACGAGGGCGACGTAGGCGCCGGTGATGGCGGCGGTGCGGGTGCCGCCGTCGGCCTGGAGGACGTCGCAGTCGAGCACGATGGTGTTCTCGGCGAGGGCGCGGTGGTCGACGACGGCGCGCAGGGAGCGGCCGATGAGCCGGCTGATCTCGTGGGTGCGGCCGCCGATGCGGCCCTTGACGGCTTCGCGGTCGCCGCGGGTGTTGGTGGCGCGCGGGAGCATGGAGTACTCGGCGGTGACCCAGCCTTCGCCGCTGCCCTTGCGCCAGCGCGGGACGCCTTCGGTGACGCTGGCGGTGCACAGCACCTTGGTGTCGCCGTAGGAGATGAGGACGGAGCCTTCGGCGTGCTTGCTCCAGCCCCGCTCGATGGTGATGGGGCGGAGCTGGTCGGGGGTGCGGCCGTCGATGCGTGACATAGCCACTGAGCGTAGCCGCTCGGATCCGGGTGCCCGGACACGCCTCGGCCCGCCGTCCCCCTGAGCGGGTCGGCGGGCCGTGGAGCCCGGGTGGCTCAGCTCACATCATGTCCTCGATGTCGGCGGCGATCGGGTCGGCGTCGGTGCCGATGACGACCTGGATCGCGGTGCCCATCTTGACGACGCCGTGGGCGCCGGCGGCCTTGAGGGCGGCCTCGTCGACCAGGGCGGCGTCCTTGACCTCGGTGCGCAGGCGGGTGATGCAGCCCTCGACCTCTTCGATGTTGTCGATGCCGCCCAGACCGGCGACGATCTTCTCAGCCTTGCTGGCCATCTGATTCTCTCCCTCTGTCTCGGCCCGTCGGCGGCTCTGCCGGGTGCCGTCCTGCGCTGTGCTGGGGTCCTCGACCGTCGGGTGGTGAGGTCCGTGCCGGTGGCTGACGCGGGTTCAGCTGCGGTCGCGCTGCCGGGCAGCGCGACCAGCATGACCCGAGCCGGTCCGGTCTGCCACGTTAGTCCACTTTTGGCCCATTCCGCCGCGCAGGCTCCGGACCGCCGCCCGAGGATGACGATCAGCGGGGCTCGCGTTCCGGTGTCCGGCCTGCGTCCCAAAGTGGTCTACACCAATATATGTGTACTCCGACGAACGCAGGAACGACCCCGGGTGTTCCCGAGCCCCGCCCGAGGGTCCCGCACCGGGTCTCCCGACGGCAACCTCGCTCGGAGGGCGGATGATGAGCTCGGCAGGCGCCACGGCTCCGCAGACCACGTGGTGGCACACCTTCTACGGCGGGCTCCAGAAGATGGGCCGCTCGCTGCAGCTGCCGGTCGCGGTGCTGCCCGCGGCGGGCATCCTCAACCGGCTCGGCCAGCCGGACGTCTTCGGCAAGGACGGTCTGGGCTGGACGGACGTCGCCAAGGTGTTCGCGGCGGCCGGCGGCGCCCTGCTCGACTCCGCGCTCGGCCTGCCGATGCTGTTCTGCATCGGGGTGGCGATCGGCATGGCCAGGAAGGCGGACGGCTCGACCGCGCTGGCGGCCGTGGTCGGCTTCCTCGTCTACTACAAGGTCCTGCACGCCTTCCCGGAGAACTGCAAGCCACCGACCGTTCTGGTCAGCGACCAGTGCGTGGACTACAGCTCGGCGAAGGCGGCCGGCGCGACGTACCAGAACCCGGGGGTGCTGGGCGGCATCCTGATCGGCCTGATGTCGGCCTGGCTGTGGGTGCGCTTCCACCGCACCAAACTCGTCGACTGGCTCGGCTTCTTCAACGGCCGCCGTCTCGTGCCGATGATCACCGCCCTGGTCGGCATGCTGACCGCGGTCGTCGCGCTGTGGGTGTGGCCGCCGATCGGCCGCGGCCTGAACGACTTCTCGCAGGACCTCGCCGATCTCGGCGCGGGCGGCGCGGGCATCTTCGGCGTCTTCAACCGCGCGTTGCTGCTGATCGGTATGCACCAACTGCTGAACACCTTCGTCTGGTTCCAGTTCGGCGAGTTCACGAAGGCCGACGGCACCATCGTGCACGGCGACATCCCGCGTTTCCTGGCGGGGGACCCGACGGCCGGCCAGTTCCAGTCCGGATTCTTCCCGATCATGATGTTCGCGCTGCCCGCCGCGGCACTCGCGATCGCCCACTCGGCCAAGCCGCACCGCCGCAAGGAGATCTACGGCCTGATGCTCTCGGTCGGCCTGACCTCTTTCGTCACCGGCGTCACCGAGCCGATCGAGTACTCCTTCGCCTACGTCGCCCCGGCCCTGTACGGCGTGCACGCGCTGCTGACCGGCGCCTCGATGGCGGTCACCTGGGGGCTCGGGGTGCACGACGGCTTCAGCTTCTCGGCCGGCCTGATCGACTACGTCATCAACTGGGGGCTGGCCACCAAACCGTGGCTGATCATCGTCATCGGGCTGGGCTTCGCCGCGGTGTACTACGGGCTCTTCCGCTTCATCATCGTCAAATTCGACCTGAAAACCCCGGGGCGCGAGGACGAGACGGAGGTGGAGGACGTCACCAAGGCCTGAATTCCGGCCGCAGGCACCAATCCGCAATGGCCCCAGGACCCGCCGGTCCGGGAGCCATCGGCATTTCCGGAAAGGACCGAATTCCCTGTCCGCGGCCCGTGGAAAAGTTAATTCGGTCGCGATCCACCCGGCTGGAGGCGGTCCGGACGGGTGCCGACCACGGGTGGTGGGACGTCCCATCGGCACGTCCGCGACCCTCCGGTCACTCTCAGCAGCCGCCGCACGCACCGGCAAGGGCCGGACCGTCCGACCCCGACCCCGCGCACCCCGCCGCGCCCCGGGCGGCGCACGGGCTCCGCGCTTTTTGTTGCGCAAATAGCCAAAATCACAATCGCGACTGAAATCATGATCGTCGCTCCGCGACTAGGTTTCGATTTCATAGCGCTTCCCGGTGGCGGCGCTATCCGGGGTTCCCCGACTTCTCCACCCGTGCTACAAAACTGGTCTACACCACGTGTGGTGTAGACCAGTTCGCGGTCCGGCCCCGTGTGCCTTCCCCCGACCGACCGCCATGCCGTTAGGAACCCACCCCCATGAGTCAGTCTGCGCAGGCACCGGCGCCCGCCAAGGCTCCGACGCCGATCCAGAAGTTCGGCAACAGCGTCCTTCCCGGCCTCCAGAAGGTCGGCCGCAGCCTCCAGCTGCCGATCGCCGTCCTCCCGGCCGCCGGTCTGCTGGCGCGCCTGGGCCAGCCCGACGTCCATGAGAAGTGGCACTTCCCCGCGAAGCTCGTCGAGGTCTTCGGCGCCGCGGGCACCGCCGTCACCGGCGCGCTGCCGCTGCTGTTCTGCGTCGGCATCGCGATCGGCTACGCCAAGAAGGCCGACGGTTCCACGGCGCTGGCCGCGCTGGTCGGTTACCTGGTGTTCAAGAACGTCCTGACCGCGTTCCCGGCGCACGGCACCGTCACCGAGGCCCTCCCGGCGGGCAAGCCACAGGACCCGGGCGTGCTCGGCGGCATCGTGGTCGGTCTGCTCGCGGCCATCCTGTGGCAGCGGTTCCACCGCACCAAGCTGGTCGACTGGCTCGGCTTCTTCAACGGCCGACGCCTGGTGCCGATCATCATGGCCTTCGTCGGCACCGGCCTGGGCGTCATCTTCGGCCTCGGCTGGCAGCCCATCGGCGACGCGATCTCGCACGTCAACAACGGCCTGGTGGGCGCGGGCGCGGTCGGCGCCGGTCTGTTCGGCCTGATCAACCGCGCGCTGATCCCGATCGGCATGCACCAGTTCGTCAACACGTACGCCTGGTTCCAGACCGGTGACTACACCGACGCCCACGGCACCGTCGTCCACGGCGACATCAACCGCTTCCTGGCGGGCGACCCGACCGCCGGCCAGTTCCAGGCCGGCTTCTACCCGATCATGATGTTCGCACTGCCGGCCGCCGCCCTCGCGATCGCCCACTGCGCCCGCCCCGAGCGCCGCAAGGCCGTCACGGGCATGATGATCTCCATCGCGCTGACCAGCTTCGTCACCGGCGTCACCGAGCCGATCGAGTTCACCTTCCTGTTCATCGCCCCGGCCCTGTACGCCATCCACGCCGTACTGACCGCCGTCTCGATGGCCCTCACCTGGGCGCTCGGCATCCACCACGGCTTCAGCTTCTCGGCCGGCCTGATCGACTACACGATCAACTTCAGCCTGGCCAAGAACCCACTGCTGATCATCCCGATCGGCCTGGCCTTCGCGGCGATCTACTACTTCGTGTTCCGCTTCGCGATCACCAAGTTCAACCTCAAGACCCCCGGTCGCGAGGACGACGCCGAGATCGAGGACATCACCAAGGCCTGACGCCCGTCCCGGCCGCTCCGAAGGCCCCGCCCACCGCCGCTCCCCCGGCGGCCTGGCGGGGCCTTCGGCATGTCCGGCGGGCGGAAACGGCGGTTGACGAACCGACGGACGCCCTGGTCAACTGAAGCGGTGTACCCCTCGTGCCCGCTGGTGACCCGCAGCCACATCGACTTCGGTCGTGTGTGGTCCGCGGCGTGTCGCGGCTGAGCCGACCCCTGCCACGCCGCCGCCCGGCTGAGTCCCCGCCCGGCGCCGGCCGTCCTCCTCCCCTCTCCGCGCGGCCGCGCTCGTCCGTACCCGCACCCGAACGCGGGTGCCGGTACGGCTCCTGCCGCTGTCCGCGCGCATCCGCACGAGGAAAGCCAGGCCCGTCATGCCCCGCCAGTTGCACCTCTCCGCCGCCATCGACGCCGCCGCGGACGCTGCCACCGACAGCCCCCGCCACCTCGACCCCGGCCACTACGCCGCGCTCGCCCGCCTCGCCGAGCGGGCTGGCCTGGACTTCGTCACCCTGGACGACTCCTTCACCGCCGAACCCAGCCGCCCCGACGCGCTCGCCACCCTCGCCCGGATCGCCCCGCTGACCTCGCGGATCGGCCTGGTGCCCACTGTCACCACCACCCACACCGAGCCCTTCCACACCTCGATCTCGCTCAACACCCTGGACTGGGTCAGCGGCGGCCGGGCCGGCTGGCTGGTCGGCGTCTCCACCACCGAGGCCGAGGCGAAGGCCTTCGGCCGCCGCCCGGTCGCCCCCGAGGACGAGCTGTGGGCCGAGGCGGCCGACGCCGCCGAGGTCGCCGCCCGGCTCTGGGACAGCTGGGAGGACGACGCGGAGATCCGCGACACCGCCACCGGCCGGTTCATCGACCGCGACAAGCTGCACTACATCGACTTCGAGGGCCGGCACTTCTCGGTCCGCGGGCCCTCCATCACCCCGCGGCCGCCCCAGGGCCGCCCGGTGGTCGCGGTGCCGGTGGCCGCCGGCGACCTCGCCCGGGACGCCTCCCCCGGCGGCCGGGCCCGGGTCGCCACCGCCATCCGGTACGCCGACGTCGTGCTGCTCGACGCCCCTGACCGGGCCGCTCGGCTGACCGCCGCCACCGAGCTTCGGCTGCGCTCCGGCGAACACCTGCGCATCCTCGCCCGGCTGGACTCCGCCCTGCCGGACCGGGCCGCCGAACAGCGGCTGCTCGCCGAACTCACCGCCACCGGCACCGGCGTGGACGGCTTCCACCTCGTCCCCGCCGAACCCGAACGCGACCTGGCCGCACTCGCCGAGCGGATCGCCCCCGCCCTGCGCGACGCCGGACTGCTTCGCACCGGGTACCCCGGCCGCACCCTGCGCGACCACCTCGGCCTGCCCCGCCCGGCCAGCCGCTACGCCGGCGCCGGCAACGCCACGGCCACCGCCACCGCCACCGCCACCGCCACCGCCACCGCCCGACCGACCACCGCCACCGCGCTTGCCGAGGTGACCCGATGACGGACCGTCCGCTCAAGCAGGTCCACCTCGCCGCGCACTTCCCCGGCGTCAACAACACCACGGTGTGGAGCGACCCGGCCTCCGGCAGCCACATCGAGTTCGACTCCTTCCGCCACCTCGCACAGACCGCCGAGCGCGGGAAGTTCGACTTCTTCTTCCTCGCCGAGGGCCTGCGGCTGCGCGAGACCAAGGGCCGCATCCACGACCTGGACGTGGTCGGCCGCCCCGAGTCGATCACCGTGCTGAACGCCCTCGCCGCCGTCACCGAACGGATCGGCCTGGCCGCCACGGTGAACGCCACCTTCAACGAGCCGTACGAACTCGCCCGCCGCTTCGCCTCCCTGGACCACCTCTCCGGCGGCCGCGCGGCCTGGAACGTGGTCACCTCCTCGGACGCCTTCACCGGGGAGAACTTCCGCCGCGGCGGCTACCTGGACCGCGCCGACCGCTACACCCGGGCCGCCGAATCCGTGCAGCTGGCAAGGGAGTTCTGGGATGCCGGGGAGGAACCGGTACGGCACCGCGGCCCCCAGTTCGAGGTCGAGGGCCGGCTCTCGCTGCCCCGCCCGCCGCAGGGACACCCGGTGGTCATCCAGGCCGGCGACTCCGCCGAGGGCCGGGAGTTCGCCGCCGCCACCGCCGACGTCGTCTTCAGCCGGCACTCCGACTTCGCCGCCGGCCGGGCCTTCCACGCCGACGTCAAGGGCCGGTTGGCCGGCTACGGGCGGAAGCCGGACGAGCTGAAGATCATGCCGGCCGCCACCTTCGTCCTCGGCGACACCGACGCCGACGCGGCCGAGCGCGCCGCCGAGGTCCGCCGGGCCCAGGTCAGCCCGCAGACCGCGATCGCCTTCCTGGAACAGGTCTGGGGCGTCGACCTCGCCGACCACGACCCGGACGGGCCGCTGCCGGTCGTCGACCCGGATCCGGACAGCGCGCTGGTCCAGGGCCGGGTCCGCATCCCCGACCCGGTGGGCACCGCCGAACGCTGGCGCGCCCTGGCCGCCGAGAAGGGGCTGAGCAGCCGTGAGCTGGTCATCGAGGTGACCGGCCGGCAGTCCTTCATCGGCTCGCCCGCCACCGTCGCCGAGCGGATCGACCACTTCGTGCAGCAGGACGCGGCCGACGGCTTCATCCTGGTCCCGCACCTCACCCCGGGCGGTTTGGACGAGTTCGTCGACCGGGTCGTACCGCTGCTCCAGGAGCGCGGGGTGTTCCGCGCCGACTACACCGGCCCGACCCTGCGCGACCACCTCGGCCTGCCGCTCCCCGAGCGGCGCTGAGACGGTCAGACCTCGTACACCGCACCGGCCCGGGCCAGCTCGACCGGGCCGGCGTAGGTGGCGGCCGCGTCCCGGCGGTTGCGCTCGGCGTCGGTCCACGGCGGGATGTGGGTGAGCACGAGCCGACGGGCCCCGGCGGCGGTGGCGTGCTCGCCGGCCTCCCGGCCGTTGAGGTGGACGGCCTGGTAGGTGTCCCGGCCGTCGAGGTACGCGGCCTCGCAGAGGAACAGGTCGGTGTCGCGGGCGAGTTCCACCAGTGCGGGGCTCTCACCGGTGTCGCCGGAGTAGACCAGCGAGCGGCCGCCGTGCTCCAGCCGGAAGGCGAAGGCGTCGACGGGGTGGTTGACCTGGGTGACGGAGACCCGGAACGGGCCGAGTTCGAAGCTGCCCGGGGTGAGCGTGCGAAACTCGAACACCTCCTTCATTCCGGGGTTTTCGGGCATGTCGTAGGCGCGGGCGAGGCGCTCGGCGGTGCCCGCCGGGCCGTACACCGGCAGCAGGTCGGGGCAGCCCTCGGCACGGTAGTTGCGGGCGACCCAGTAGGCGCACAGGTCGACGCAGTGGTCCGCGTGCAGGTGGCTGAGCAGGACGGCGTCGACCTCGTAGAGGCTGGTGTACTTCTGCAGTGCGCCGAGGGCGCCGTTGCCGAGGTCCAGCACCACCCGGTAACCGTCGGCCTCGACCAGGTAGCTGGAGCACGGCGAGTCGGCGGACGGGAAGCTCCCCGAGCACCCCACCACGGTCAGTTTCATTCGAGCCCCTCCGCCCCGACACGTCCTGGCTGCTGCTGGGCTGCTCTCCATGCTGTTGGAACGGCATGGAGAACAGCATGGAAAACGGCAGGCCGGGCCGGTGTACCGGCCGGGAGCACTGCGTTGGTGTGTCGAGGGTAAGGGCGGAGCGGCACTTTGCCCCCGTCCCCGTGCCGGGCTGTGGCTGGAATCACCCAGACCGCCGGGGCGGGGGCGGCGCGGTGGGTTCAGCGGTGCCGGGGGCGGTTGCGGGCCCAGGAGCGGATGGTCCCGGGGTACCAGCGGGGGTGGCCGCTGCCGTCGGTCACGTCCGGGTCGGGCAGCAGTCCGTGCCGACGGTAGTTGCGCACGGTCTCGGGCCGGACGTTGATGTGCCGGGCGATCTCGGCGTACGACCAGAGTTCGGGATCTTCCACGAAGGCACCTCCGGGGGGACGGGGGCGGACGTTCGTGAGGCAGCCTTGCCGGACCGCACCGGGGCGTAGCCGACCGAACGGCCGTCGTGGCGGTTCCGTGACGAACCGGGAGCAATACGCGGACAATTGCCCGGCCGTCACGGCCGCCACGGTGGTGGCGTTCACCCCCGGCCCGGTACGGTTCGCCGCATGACTGGTATCTGGGTGGTCCTGGCCGTGGCGGGCGTCGCCGTCCTGGCGGCCGTCGCGGCGGCTCTGGCGAGGCGCACCCGGCCGGCCGCGCGCCCGACCGGCCCGACCGGCCCGCGGCCGCGCCCGGGCACCAAGGCCGGCCCGGAGCCGCAGGAGATCTGGTGGGCGGAGGTGCCGTTCGAGGACGGCCCGGGCTCCAAGGACCGCCCCTGCCTGGTGCTGCGGGTGCACGGCCGGGCCGCCACCGTCGCGAAGATCACCAGCAAGCACCACGCCGAGCGACCTGGCGTACTGCCGCTGCCGCCCGGTTCGGTGGGCGACCGGCAGGGCCGGACCAGCTGGCTGGAGACCGACGAGCTGCGCGAGGTGCCGCTGTCGGCCTTCCGCCGCCGGGCCGGCACGGTGGACCGGCAGGTCTGGGCCCGGGCCCAGCGGGCCCTCCAGCGGAGTTAGGGCAGGAGCTCTCGGCCCTGCAGCGGGATCGTCACGCCCGGAGCCGGCCCTGCAAGCGGAATCGTCAGGCCCAGAGCTGGCCCTGCAGCGCCTCGACCGCCGCCTCGGTGGACTCGGCGGTGTAGATGCCGGTGGACAGGTACTTCCAGCCGCCGTCGGCGACCACGAAGACCACGTCCGCGCGCTCCCCGGCGACCGCCGCCCTGCGGCCGACGCCGAGCGCGGCGTGCAGGATGGCGCCGGTCGAGATGCCCGCGAAGATGCCTTCCTGCTGGAGGAGTTCGCGGGTGCGGCGGACGGCGTCGGCGGAGCCGACCGAGAAGCGGGTGGTGAGCACCTCGGCGTCGTACAGCTCGGGCACGAAGCCCTCGTCGAGGTTGCGCAGCCCGTACACCAGGTCGTCGTAGCGCGGTTCGGCGGCGACGATCTTCACGCCGGGGACCTTCTCGCGCAGGTAGCGGCCGACGCCCATCAGGGTGCCGGTGGTGCCGAGGCCGGCCACGAAGTGGGTGACGGTCGGCAGGTCGGCGAGGATCTCGGGGCCGGTGGTGGTGTAGTGGGCGCCCGCGTTGTCGGGGTTGCCGTACTGGTAGAGCATCACCCAGTCTGGGTGCTCGGCGGAGATCTCCTTGGCGATCCGGACGGCGGTGTTGGAGCCGCCGGCGGCCGGGGAGGAGATGATCTCGGCGCCCCACATCCGGAGCAGTTCGCGCCGTTCCTCGCTGGTGTTCTCGGGCATCACGCAGACCATCCGGTAGCCCTTGAGCTTGGCGGCCATGGCGAGCGAGATTCCGGTGTTGCCGCTGGTGGGCTCCAGGATGGTGCAGCCGGGGGTGAGCCGGCCGTCGGCCTCGGCGCGCTCGATCATGTGCAGCGCGGGGCGGTCCTTGATCGAGCCGGTGGGGTTGCGGTCCTCCAGCTTGGCCCAGAGGTTCACCAGGCCCCCGTCGTTGCCGGGGACGGCGGCGGACAGCCGCGGCAGGCGGACCAGCGGGGTGTTGCCGACGGCTTCGAGCGGACTGTCGTATCGCAAGGGGGCCTCCGGCCACGGCGGTGAGGGTGAAGAGGGGCGGCTCCCCCGCCACCGGGAGGGGGAGCCGGGAGTCCTAGCGGGCGCCGCCGGCCACGGCGGGCAGGATGGTGACGCTGTCGCCGTCGGAGAGGGCGGTGGAGATGCCCTCCAGGAACCGGACGTCCTCGTCGTTCAGGTAGACGTTGACGAAGCGGCGCAGCTCGCCGCCCTCGACCAGGCGGGCGGCGATGCCCGGGTGGCGGGCGTCGAGGTCGGTGAAGAGTTCCCCGAGGTTGCTGCCGTTGCCCTCGACGGCCTTGGCGCCGTCGGTGTAGGTGCGGAGGATGGTCGGGATGCGGACCTCGATGGCCATGGGGTGCGCTCCTGTGCGAGTCGTGGAGGTGGGTGGGCCGCAGCGGGCGCGGCGGGGCGGAGGGTGCGCGGGGCTCGACGCCGCCGGGGAGGCGGCGGGGCCCGGGCGGGGCGGCTCTCAGCGCGAGCGCGCGGGCGTGCCGGGACAGATCGCGCCGGCGTGCCGGCACAGGTCGATGTGCAGGCGCGCCACGAGCCGGGTGCCCGGGGCCTGGTTGCTCACATCGACGGAACGCATGGGCTCATCGTATAGATTCCCGGGCCCGCTCCGACATGCCCGTCTCGTGATCCGGATGTTGTCGTTTCCGATGCTGAGACGACGGGGCCCGCCGACCGCTCGCTGCGGGTCGGCGGGCCGGGTCCAGGGGGGTGCCGGTCAGGCCGGGTAGGCCTCGACGACCTGGACGTCTTCCTCTGTGATCTCGCCGTCCACGATGCGGAACGAACGGAACTGGTAGGGGTCGTCCTCACCGTTGCCGTCGGCGGTGGAGACCAGGACGTAGTGGGCGAACGGCTCGGAGGCGTAGCTCACGTCGGTGCGGGAGGGGTAGGCCTCGGTGGCGGTGTGCGAGTGGTAGACGATCACCGGCTCCTCGTCCAGGTCGTCCATCTCGCGGTAGAGCTTGAACAGGTCGCCCGAGTCGAACTCGTAGAAGGTGGGCGAGCGGGCCGCGTTGAGCATCGGGATGAACCGCTCGGGCCGGCCGGTGCCGGCCGGTCCGGCGACCACGCCGCAGGCCTCGTCCGGGTGGTCGGCGCGGGCGTGGGCCACGATCCGGTCGCGGATCTCTCGGGTGATGGTCAGCATGGGGTCAGGATAGACACGCCCCGGCGGCTGTCCGCCGGGGCGTCCGAAGCGCGGTCAGCGGGCGTCCACGTTTCCGCTGCGGGCGTCCTCGCCCCCGGCGTGCAGGTGGTCGTGGGCGAGGCCGTGGACGGCCTGGGGGTTGCGGCGCTTGATCACCTGGTAGCCGATCACCAGCAGCAGGGCCCAGCCCGGGAAGACGTACAGCGAGATCCGGTTGTCCTTGTCCAGCCCGATCAGCACCACGACCAGCGCCAGGAAGGCGAGGGCGGCCCAGCTGACCCAGGCGCCGCCGGGGGCCTTGAAGGTGGGCGGCGGCAGGTGGCCGGCCCGCCAGGCCTTGCGGTAGCGGATCTGGGAGATCAGGATCATCGCCCAGGTCCACAGCCCGCAGACCGTGGCGACCGAGGTGATGTACTCGAACGCCCGCGCCGGGACGAGGTAGTTGAGCACCACGCCGGCGCCCATCAGCAGGCAGGACAGGGTGATCGCGACGGCCGGAGTGCGCCGGCTGTTGAGCTTGGTGAGCTGCCCGGGGGCCTGGCCGCGCAGGGCGAGGTCGCGCAGCATACGACCGGTGGAGTACATCCCGGAGTTGCAGGAGGAGAGCGCGGCGGTGAGCACCACGAAGTTGATGATGCCGGCGGCGGCCGGTATGCCGATCTTGCCGAAGGCGGCGACGAACGGGCTGACGCCGGGCTGGAACTCGGTCCACGGCACCAGCGAGAGGATGACCACCAGGGCGCCGATGTAGAACAGCGCGATGCGCCAGGGCAGGGTGTTGATGGCGCGCGGCAGGGTCTTCTCGGGGTTCTCGCTCTCGCCCGCGGTGACGCCGACGAGTTCGACGCCCAGGTAGGCGAACATGACGATCTGCAGGGTCATCACGGTGGCCCCGATGCCCTTGGGAAAGAAGCCGCCGTCCTGCCACAGGTGGGAGATCGACGCCGTGTCACCGGCCTTGCTGAAGCCGAGCGTCAGCACGCCGATGCCGATCAGGATCATGCCGATGATGGCGGTGACCTTGACCATGGAGAACCAGAACTCGATCTCGCCGAACAGCTTCACCGAGATCAGGTTGGCCGCGTAGAGGACCACCAGGAAGGTCAGCGCGCTGGCCCACTGGGGTATGCCCGGTGCCCAGAACTTGACGTAGACGGCGGCGGCGGTGGTCTCGGCCATGCCGGTGACGACCCAGAACAACCAGTACGTCCAGCCGGTGACGTAGCCGGCGAAGGGCCCGAGGAACTCGCGGGCGTACTCGGCGAAGCTCCCGGACACCGCGCGGTAGGTGAGCAGCTCGCCGAGGGCCCGCATGATCGCGAAGATCACCAGGCCGGCCACCGCGTAGGAGAGGATCAGGCTCGGTCCGGACTTGGAGATGGCGGTGCCGGCACCGAGGAAGAGGCCGGTGCCGATCGCGCCGCCGATGGCGATCATCTGGATCTGGCGGCTGCCCAGCCCCCGCTCGTAGCCCTCCTCGTCCGGTTTCGCATCGACCACCTGGTCGTACGTCTGCTCGGCCATGGTCACCGTCCTGGGTGGGTCTCGTTTGTGGGGGAAAGTCGTACCACGCACGATCCGAATAGCGGTGTCATCTGAGCGATATTTGAGCATGTCCTATTATATTTTGCCCGTTTTATGCAAGAATGCCCCGGCCAATCGTCCACATGCTGGACGGAACGGCCGGGGCGTGCCCGGAAGCGGGCAGGATCACCCGGGAGAGTGGGGCGGAAACCGCCCGGACTCAGTCGGTGATCGCCTCCAGCAGCGACTCCTGGAGCGCACCCAGCCACAGGTAGGCCATCACCAGCGGCTTGCGCTCGTCGCCGTCCGGCAGCTCGTAGAGGCCCTGCTCGTCCTCCTCGGAGACCTCCAGCCGCACCCCGAGGGTCAGCCGCAGGTCGTTCAGCGCACCCAGCCAGTGCAGGCAGTCGGCGGCGGCCAGCTTCAGCACCCCGGCGCCGCCGAGGCCGTCCAGCGCCCGGACCACCTGCAGCGCGTCGTCCCGCTTGCGGGCCCTCAGGTCGAGCTCGGTGTAGCGGCGGAACTCGGCGGCGGCGGCACGGGTCTCCTCGTCCTGCGGCGCGGCGGGACCACCGTAGGCGTCCGGGAAGAGCCGGGCCAGCGCCGGGTCGGCGGGCGCCTCGGACGGCCCCTCGGCGAACAGCGCCGCCAGCGGGTCGTCGCCGTCGTCCCCGCCCGGGCCCGGACCGATCAGCTCCAGCATCTGCACTTCCAGCGACCGCAGGATGGAGGCCTCCACCTCGTCCAGCGCGATCGCCGCGCCACCACCGCCGGCGCTCTCGAACAACCCAGCCATCTGTATCGGTCAGCCCGTCTTCGTCGTCTTCGGCCGCGCCGCCGGACCGGCGGGCGGTCAGTCACTGTGCGCCGGATGGGCGGTCAGTCGTGCTGCAGCGTCGCCCACAGGCCGTAGCCGTGCATCGCCTGGACGTCCCGTTCCATCTCCTCGCGGGAGCCACTGGAGACCACCGCCCGGCCCTTGGTGTGCACGTCCATCATCAGCTTCCGGGCCTTGTCCTTCGGGTACCCGAAGTAGGCCTGGAACACGTACTGGACGTAGCTCATGAGGTTGACCGGGTCGTTGTGCACGATGGTCACCCAGGGCGTGTCCGGCTCGGTCACCGGTTGTCCTTCGACCTCCGGGCGCTCGATCTCCACGGGCGCGACACTCACCGCCGGGCCTCCTCGTTGCACACTCGTCCGTAACTCCTCATGGCCCATGCTGCCATCCGGGGGACACCCGGGCGATTCCGGCCCGGCCCCCGGGACGAGAAATCGTCACTCTGACGCTAAGTGGTAGTAGCATCATCTCCATGGACGCCACTTCAGTGCGCGCGGCCGGGTCGACCGCGCTCCTCACCGACCGCTACGAGCTCACCATGCTGCAGGCCGCCCTGCGCAGCGGGGCCGCGCACCGCCGCTCCGTCTTCGAGGTGTTCACCCGACGCCTGCCCAGCGGCCGCCGGTACGGCGTCATGGCCGGCACCGGCCGGGTGCTGGACGCCGTCGAGAACTTCCGCTTCGAGACCCCCCAGCTGGACTGGCTGTCCGACCAGGGCGTCGTCGACGACGACACCCTGCGCTTCCTCGCCGACTACCGCTTCCGCGGCGACATCCACGGCTACCCCGAGGGCGAGGTCTACTTCCCCGGCTCGCCGGTGCTCACCGTCGAGGGGAGCTTCGCCGAGACGGTGATCCTGGAAACGGTGATCCTCTCCATCCTCAACTTCGACTCGGCGGTCGCGGCCGCGGCCTCCCGGATGACGGCCGCCGCCGGCGGCCGTCCGGTGATCGAACTGGGCGCCCGCCGGGCCCACGAGCAGGCCGCCGTCGCCGCCGCCCGGGCCTCCTACGTGGCCGGTTTCGCCGCCACCTCCGACCTGGAGGCCGGCTACCTGCACGGCATCCCGACCACCGGCACCTCCGCGCACGCCTTCACCCTCGTGCACGACAGCGAGCGGGACGCCTTCCGGGCGCAGATCGAGTCGATGGGCCGGGGCACCACCCTGCTGATCGACACCTTCGACCTGCGCGAGGCCGTCCGCACCGCCGTCGAGGTGGCCGGGCCCGAGCTGGGTGCGGTCCGGATCGACTCCGGCGACCTCATCCTGGCGGCCCACCGGGTCCGCCGTCAGCTGGACGAGCTCGGCGCCGGCAAGACCCGGATCATCGTCACCTCGGACCTCGACGAGTACGCGATCGCCGCCCTGGCCGCCGCCCCGGTGGACGGCTACGGCGTCGGCACCAGCCTGGTCACCGGCAGCGGCCACCCGACCTGCGCGATGGTCTACAAGCTGGTCGCCCGCGCCGAGACCCAGGACGGCCCGCTGGTGCCGGTCGCCAAGCGCGCGGCCGGCGGCAAGACCAGCATCGGCGGCCGCAAGTGGGCCGCCCGCCGCCCGGACGCCGAGGGCGTGGCCGAGGCCGAGGTGATCGGCACCGGGCCGGTCCCGGACGAGCTGCGGCCGCACCTGACGCAGGTGCCGCTGGTGCTGGCCGGCGAGGCCGTCGGCCGCGAACCGCTGACCGCCGCCCGCGAACGGCACATCCGGGCCCGCGCGGCGCTGCCGCTGTCGGCCACCCAGCTCTCCAAGGGCGACCCGGTCATCCCCACCGAGCTGATCGGCTGATCGGCTGATCCGCCGGTCCGCCGGGCCGCCGATGCGCTGGGTCCGCCGATGCGCTGGGTCCGCCGGTCCGCACCGAGGGCGTCCGCGCGGCCCGGCGGCCGGTCACGGGGGCCGTCGACGCCGCCCCGCGGGCGGCGGTCCGAAGACGGGCCCCAAGCCTTCCGCCGCCGCGCGCCACTCCCTAGAGTCAGCCGTAGAGTTCCCTGGAGTTCCTCCCGCGCCCTCCGGCGTTCGCGAGGGCCCCCACCACCGGGGCGCACCGCCCCCACATCCGAGGATGCGAGCCATGCACCGGGCACTGATCGTCGTCGACGTGCAGAACGACTTCTGCGAGGGCGGCAGCCTGGCCGTCGCCGGCGGCGCCGAGGTGGCCGCCGCCATCACCGACCTGATCGCCGAGTCCTCCCCCGGCTACCAGCACATCCTCGCCACCCGCGACCACCACATCGACCCGGGCGAGCACTTCTCCCCCGAGCCGGACTACGTCTCCAGCTGGCCGGTGCACTGCGTGGCCGGCACCGAGGGCGTGGGCTTCCACCCCAACTTCGCGCCCGCGGTGATCTCCGGGGCGGTCGAGGCGGTCTTCGACAAGGGCGCCTACTCGGCGGCCTACAGCGGCTTCGAGGGACTGGACGAGAACCGCCGCGGCCCGGTGGAGTGGCTGCGCGAGCGGCAGGTCGACGAGGTCGACGTGGTCGGCATCGCCACCGACCACTGCGTACGGGCCACCGCCCTGGACGCCGCACGGGCCGGCTTCACCACCCGGGTGCTGCTCGACCTCACCGCCGGGGTGTCGCCGGAGACCACCGCCGCCGCGCTGGAGGAGCTGCGGGCGGCCGGGGTCGAGCTGGTCGGCGAGCCGGTGGTCCGCCCGTCCTGAACCGTCCAGGAGGACGGGCGGCGCTCAGACCACCAGCAGCTCCACCACGTCCGTCCCGCCGGCCCTGTAGGCCTCGCGCAGCTCGCCGCCGACCGCCTCCGGCTCGGCGGCCAGCCGGGCACCGGAGACGTACACCACGCGGATGCCCAGGTACTCCATCCGGTGCTGCCCGCCGCGCACCCAGGCGGCCTCGCCCTCGCTGACGCAGCGCAGGTCCGAGTCCACCTCCACCGCGACACCGCGCTCCGGCCAGTAGAGGTCCGGGATGCCGATGTAGGTGCCGCCGCGCATCCGCAGCTCCGGAGCGGCCAGCGGGGCGGGCAGCAGCCACTCGTCCACCAGCCGGTCCACCTGCTCCAGGACGAAGTCCCGCTCGGCGGCGAGCAGTTCGTCCAGCGCGGCGCGCACCCGGGGTTCCCCGGTCAGCCCCGACTCGACCAGCTCGGTGGCCAACTCCCGTACCGTGCACCGGACCTCCGGGCGGGCGACGGCCTCGCGGAGCACCTCGCGCACCGGCACCGCCGCATTTCCGTCCGCCGTCCACTCGCACAGCGCGTCCGCGACCGCCCGGGCGACCGGCGCGCAGGCCAGGCCGTGCACCGAACGCGCCACCAACTCCCGCTCGGTGCGCAGGATCCGCACGTCGCCCGCGTCCTTGAGCCGGCGCTGACGGGGCACCAGGACGTCCACCCCGGTCACCGCGGGCAGCCGGGGCACCGAGGCGAAGCCGTACAGCGCCAGCGCGGCCGCACCGGTGATCACCGCGCCCTCGCGACGGCCCTCCTCCCGGCCGTTCTGCGCCGCGTACAGCAGCGCGGCCCACATCCGCTGCTCCGGAGTCGGCTCGCCGGACTGCAGCAGGTAGACCCTCGGCAGCAGCCGCTGCCAGGGGCCGCCCCGGCGGCAGTGCTCGGTGATGATCCGGGCCGGCACGCCCCGGGCGCGCAGCTGGCTCGCGGTGACGACGTTCTGCTGACGCTTCGCCAGCTCCTCGAGGGAAGGCGGCGGCGTGGGGATCCGGTAACTCATGCGCCCACCTCGCTACGCTCGACGAGGGCATCCGACCATGCGCGCAACTCGATGATTCGCTCACTGCGTTCGCTCATGCCCACACCATCCCCAACCACCGCGACCCACGTGACAGAGGCTGACGCACTGTTACCCAACCGTCGCGAAACCGGGATCAGCCCGCACTAAAGTCCCCATACCCTTACTCATTTGGCGTAAATGACGTTCATATGGCTATCGGATCTGATCGAAAACGATCGTCGACCTGGTCGCCTGACCCACAGTGATCAAGGGCATACGGCGAGGGACCCTCCGGGCGTCAATCGCACCTCCGGTATTGCCTAGGCTTACGACATGTCACGTGACGAGACCGCCGGCCTCCGCGCGGCCCAGCTCCGCCTCGGCCGTCTGCCCGGATACGTCCGCCGCCCGGACCCGGCGCGCCGCAGCGGCGAGAAGGGCCATACGTACAAGAAGGGCTGGGAGGTCCGCTTCACCGCCCGGAGCGAGGCCGAGATAGCAGAGATCCGCGACCTGGTGGTCGCCGCCGGGTTCGCCCCGGCCAGACCCTTCTTCAAAGGGCACCAACTGATCCAGCCGGTCTACGGCATGGCCGCCGTGCAGGCCTACCTGGCCGCCAGACAGGCGGCCGAGGAACACGCCGAGCGGATCGCGCTCGGCCGCCGACGGCGCGCGGCGGGGACGCACCCGGGCGCGACGCACACCGGAGGGGCGCACCCGGGCGGCGGGCACGCCCCCGGCACCTACGCGCCGGGCGGGCACGCCGCCGGGGCCCATGCGGCGGGCGGACACACCGCCGGGGCATCCGGCAACCACCGGTGCGAGCGCGAGGAGGCAGCCGCGGGGGCGGCAGCGGCAGCAGCGGCCCAGTTGGTCCGGCGCCGGGCCGTCGAGTCCTTCCCCGCCCAGGTCGAACGCGGCCACGCCGCAGACAACCTGGCCTCCCCGGCGGAGGCCCGCCCCAACTCCTGACCGGGCGGCCCCACGCCGCTCGGGCCCGCGCCCCGGTCGCCGCGAGCCGCCGGGGCGCACTCGACGCGCCGCCCGCCGCCCCACCCCGGCGCAACCCCCGTCGTGAGTGCGGTTGCGCAGGCGGTTGTGCGCACGCGACTTCGCGCCCTGGGCGTGGACGCCGGCTCCGACAGGCCCTACGGTGGCACCTCAACTGCCCTGCGACCACTGCCGCGCCACACCCTCTGACCAGCTGCGACACGCTCGCACCGACGCCCCCGCACCACTGCGCAGCACTCCTGCGACCGGCCCCCGACCAGCCCCCGACCGGCAGTACCGCCGCCGCGCCGCACCGATCGCCAACGGAACCGGCCGAGCGTCGACGGGTTCCGGGCATTCCATCGGATTGGTCACCCAGTGCACCTAGGGCCTACCGTAGAGTGAGCACAGATGATCGACCCTCAGAAGTCCATCTCCCTTTCCGAGAAGACGAGATGACCAACCGTCACACGAGCGACGCCGATCCTCCCCCGGGGCCCGGTGAACCGGAGGACGTACCGCTGGAGTTCGCCGCCTTCTGCGAACTCCACCGCCCCCGGTACCTCAGCTACGCCCGGGTGTGGCTGACCGAGCACGCCCACGCGGCCACCGCCGTCCAGCAGGCGTTCGCAGAGATCGCCGTCCAGTGGCGGGAATTGCTCACCAGCCCGAACCCGACCGCGCTCGCCTGGCAGATCCTGCGCGGCACCGTCGCCGAACACACCCGGCGGGAGACCCCCGCGCCGGACCGCCACCCCGCCGACGACGACCTGGCCATCCTGCACTACGTCGTCGGCCTCGCCGCACCCGAGATCGCCGACGTCATCGGCACCGACACCGCCAGCGTCGCCGGACGGCTCCGGCGCACCATGCTGCACGAGGCCTCCGGCTGGTGACCCGCCCCGGCCGGGTCAGCCGCCCCAGTCACCCCAGCTGCCTCGATCACCCCGGCTGCCTCAGACCCGCTCGCCCGTCACGTCGAACAGGTGGTGGACCGGGTCGTGGATCAGGTAGCGGGCGAAGGACTCGACGGTGAACCGCGCCCCGTCGCTACGGTCCCCGGTCCGCCGCCACTGCTCGCCCGACACCGCCTCGAACGCCGCCGCCAGCGCCTCCCCGGCCTCCGCCAGCTCCCCGGCCACCACCTGCGGCCGCTGCTCCCAGTAGCGTTCGGCGGCCGCCGTCTCGTCCTGGTCCCAGTTCGGGAAAAGCGGACCGTCCTGGTCGAGCATCAGGTCCAGCCGGACCAGGAACAACCGGAAGACGTCCCGGACGTGGCAGGCGTACTCCAGATCAGACCAGACCTCCGGGCTCCGCCGCCGGCGCAGCCCGTCCTCGTCCCCCGCCAGCACCGCCAGCCAGCTCCGCGCGTTGTCCCGGACCATCCCGGCGACGGCCGTGGCGGCCACCGCCGGGGTGTCCAAACCGCATTCGGGACAGGGGCGTTCCAGCACCCAGGTCCAGTCCTTGGTGTCGGGGACGATCGCGTCGGCGGGGCTCGCGTGGTTCTCGGAAGTGCTCATGCGCCCAGCATCGCCGCCCCGCACCCCCGCCCACCAGCGGCAGGAACGTCAGCGACCACCGAAATACTGCCAGTAGCGCTCTCGGCCGCCCTCCGCTCCGGAACGACTCAGCGCTCCGCGCGCTCGTACTCCAGCCGGGCCGCCAGCAGGCTCCCCAAGTTCTCGCGGCTCCAGTCGCACATCGCGTCCATCGGCCCGAGCAGCGTCCGGCCCAGCGGCGTCAGCGCGTACTCCACCCGCGGCGGGTTCTCGGCGTACTCCGTGCGCACCACCGCGCCGTCCTGCTCCATCGAACGCAGCGACTCCGCCAGCACCTTCGCGGTGATGCCCGCCAACGGCACCCGCAACTCGGAGAAGCGGTGCGGCCCACCCTCCAGACAACGGATGATTCCGCCAGGCCCACTTCCGGCTGCCCAACACCGGCACGGACTGCACCGGGCAGTCGGCCGGGAAGAAATCCGCCGGCAGCGGCGCCGCCCCGGTCTGCGTCATCCGCCGACCGTACCCCGGCGGCCGGTTCCGTTGAAGCCGGTTCCGTTCAAGCCCGTTCCGCTCGGCCCGGTTCCACTGGCCCGGTTCCGGTCGGGCCGGTTCCGTTGAAGTAACCGGCACCCCCCGGTCTACCGTCACGGCAACGGCGGGCGACGCACCCGCCACCGACCCACCGGAGACCCCCATGACCAGCACGGAGCCCCGGCAGCAGCGCCGCGCGGACGTCATCCTCTACGGCGCGGGCGGACAGGTCGGCCGCGCCGTCGTCGCCGAGGCCCGCCGACGCGGCCTCACCGTCACCGCAGCCGTCCGCGACCCCGGCCGGGCCGGCGTCCCCCGCCTGCTCGGCGTCGGCGTCGCCACCACCCTCCAGACCGCCCCCGGCATCGCCGTCCACGACGACCCCGCGTTCCCCGAGGCCCACCGCACCTTCTCGCTCGGCCACACCGCCGCCCTCGACCTGCTCCACGCCTCCCCCGCCACCCTCGACTGGGTCGTCGTCACCCCGCCGATGGACCTCGACCGCACAGCCCCCGGCACCGGCCACTACCGGGTCGGCGGCCCCCACGTCCTCGGCTCCCGGATCGCCCAGGCCGACCTCGCCGTCGCCATCGTCGACGAACTCACCACCCCCGCCCACCACCGGGAACAGATCTCCGTCGCCGAGTAAATCCCTGCACGAACCGGCCCCGGCGGGCATCCTGGGCACCATGGCCACGGACCTCTCAGCCCTCGCGGTGAAACCCACCCTGCACGGCCCCACCGTCCGCCTCGTCCCCCTGGACGCCCGGCACACCGACCCGATGTGGGAACTCTGCACCGACCGGGAGACCAACCGCCTCACCGGCACCCGCACCACCTTCACCCGCGACCGCATCGCCCAGTGGTGCGCCACCCGCCGCGACCAGCCCGACCGGCTCGACCTCGCCGTCGAGGACCCCGCCACCGGCCGCTTCCTCGGCGACACCGCCCTCACCGACGTCGACCCGGACAACAACTCCGCGAGCTACCGGATCGCCCTCACCCCCGACAGCACCGGCCGCGGCATCGGCACCGAAACCACCCTGCTGGTCCTCCGCCACGCCTTCGCGACCGTCGGCCTCCACCGCGTCCACCTCGAAGTCTTCGAGTACAACGAACGCGCCGCCCGCGCCTACACCAAGGCCGGATTCGTCCACGAAGGCCGCGCCCGCCAGGCCCACCACTGGGACGACCGCTACTGGGACGTCCTCCACATGGCCGCCCTACGCGACGACTGGCTCAGCACTCACTGACCGGGCCCCCCGTACGGCGGCACGGCGGCGGCTGCCCGCTTACGGCGGCGCGCCGTCACCACGGCGGCCACGGACGCGCCGAGCACGACGGCACCGGCGGCCACGGCCGCGATCACCTGGCCGGTGTCGTCGCTGCCACCACCGCTGCCGGAGGCGGCTTCGGGTGCCACGGAGGGCTGGTCCGTCGCGTCGCTGTCCTCATCGATGTGCGGCGTGCCCTTCGACTCCGGCCGCTTCGCCAGTGGGTTGTCCTTCGGCCCGTTGTCCACGGCAGGGTTCGGATCCAGTGCCTTCGCGGGTGAGACGGTCCCGTAGCCGTAGTGATTGTTCGGCACCACTGTCCCGTTGGCGGGCGGGGTGGCCGACTTGATCATTCGGTTGATGACCTGACCGGCGGACAGGTTCGGGTACTTGGACCGGATCAGTGCGGCAGTGGCGGAGACGTAGGCGGTGGCGTCAGAGGTGCCGCTCACACGGTCGTAACTTGTCGAGGACTTGGCGGTGGCTCGATAGATCCCCACACCAGGTGCAACGAGAGTGGTTTCGGGACCAGAGGTGGACTTCTCCCACACAGCACCGTTGGAATCCACGGCTCCTACCGCCACCACCCCCGGGAAGGCGGCGGGATATTGGACGTCCTTGTCCGCCCCGGTGTTGCCCGTGCCAGAGACCAACACGACATCTTTCGACACCGCGTAGTTGACGGCCTTTCGTAGATTCGAGTCGAAGCGCGAATCACCCGCGAGGGAGATATTGACGACACCCGCGCCATGGTCCACTGCGAAGCGGATCGCATCTGCCAGGTCATGCTGTTGAGAACTGGCGTTCGGCTGAGCGCTGGGGCCATCACCGTCCGATCCCACCTTCAATGGCAGGATCTTCGCCTTCGGGGCGAGCCCCATGATCCCAGCCTGTGCGCCATGCCCGTGCCCAGCGATCAGGCTGGCCATTCCCGTGCCGTGACCGTCACTGTCGACACGACCGTCCGTGGTCCCGCCAGAGAAATCCGCCCCGGGGAGGACCTGACCTACCAGGTCCTGGTGATCTTGGTTAACTCCGGTGTCGATCACAGCAACGACCACGCCATCGCCCTGGCTCACCGCCCAGACCTTCGCCTCGGCCTCGAACGCCTTCAAGGCCCACTGCTGATCCCTGATCTGATCAGCGGATGCCGTCGGCACCGCGACGCTCGACATCAGCGCCGCAGCGGCGAGAGACGCTCCACCGCGCGCCACCCAACGGCTCGCCAATTCGGTCACCCCAACTCAATGAGGCATCCCGCAGATCACCGATCTGCGGGATGCGATCAGATCACTCGTCCGTTTGCGGACCCGGGCTCATTCCACCACGTTCGGATTGGTCGGCTTGTCCGACGCCCAGGTCTCCTCGTCCTCGACGAGATAGTCCGGCCGCGCTCCGCCCTTCTCGCGGTCCTTCTTGCGGCGCTGCGCTTCACTCATCGGGATACCTGGAGCGATAGCGCCCGCACTACGGGCCGCAGGCTCGGCGCCCACTCGACTTCGTGTCCCCAACCCGGACCCACCTTCCGTAAACGCCTGCTTGCCACGCGCCTCGGCACCGGGCGGTGTCGTCTCACGAACAGGTCCACCGGGCCGGGCCATAGACCCACCAACCGGAGGAATCCCACTACCGCCGCCAGCACCGACGGCGCGGCCTCCACGTGGCCCCACGCCCGCCACCGGCGTCTCATTGCCGGTGAACTCCTTGCCGCCGAACCCGAGCTTGCTCTGACCGAGGACCGGACCGACCGGGGCACCCTGCACGGTCGGCCCGGTAGAACCGGCGGTCGTCTGCCCACCGCCACCGGCGATCGGCCCGCTCGTGGGCCCCGCAGGCGACGTCACATTCAGGCCGGACGTCTGGGTTCCCGAGGTAACGGGGCTCGGCACGCTTCCGTTGGGACGGGACACCGGGGTACCTGCGATACCCGCATCGGGGCGGCTCGTCGTGGTCGAAGTCTTCGGCGGTGCTTGAGCCGTGCCTCCCTTGATCCCAGTGTCGTTAGGGGCAGCCATGCTCCTTGCCGACGGGTTTGACACCACAGGCGACGCGGCAGATTTGGACTGTCGCGGCGAAGTGGCAGTCGCCGACCTCTCCGGCGCTCCCCCGGGTCCAAAGGAAGTCCCCGAGACGACCGCCATAGCCATGGCTGCTGCCCCACTCGGATCGTTCTGCGCCCCCGGATCGTGGTCGTCAACCCTCACACGCGGGTTGGGTCCCGGCGGCGGCGGAGCCTTCAGCGCAGGCGTCGCGATGCGGTAGTGCATCGCGAGGGTCTGCATGACGGCGGCCGCTTCTGCCTTCTTCCGGTCGGCGACCTGGATGTGGTCGTCCTCGCTGCTGAAGAAGTCGCCGACGGTGTCCTTGATCTTGTCCCAGTTGCCGGGTTCCTCTGGCATATCGCGCTTGGCCTGGGCCATCGCCTCGGACATGTTGTGGAGGGTGTTGGCCGCGTCGTTGGCGTAGGCGGCAGCCTCGTTGATGTTGGCGGCGAGGGTGAGCATGGAGGCGTGGAAGGAATCGCTGGTCGTTCCTTCCCAGCTGGTGGCCGCCTCGGTGCTGACGTTGGTCAGGGTCTTGCGGATCTCCTTGAGGGTGGTCGCCGCCTTGCGCCACGGGTCGCCGGCGGCCATCACCGCGCCGGGGTCGAGTGCCTGTGCCATCTTGCGGAGATCGGCATGGCTGTACTTGGTGAAGTCGGTGTAGACCACGGGTGGTTCACCTCCGGTCGGGTGGTGGGTCAGATGGTGGTGTTGCCGCGCTGGGAGGGGACCTGGTTCGCCTCGTACGCGGTCTCGCTGGCGGCCGAGGGCTCGGCCACGGACCAGCCGTCGTCGGCGAGCTTGAGCTTCGTGGCCACGTGCTGGTCGTGTTCCTCGTAGGTGGTCGCGGTCAGCTCGGCGTTGCGCTGGGCGTCGTTGACGGCGCTCTGGAGCTGGTTGAGCACGTCCCGCAGGGCGTCCCGCATGGTGCTGTAGCGGTCGTGGATCTGGGTGGCCTCGTCAAAGGTGCCGAAGGCGGTCTTGCCGATGCCGCTGCGCCCGTGGGTGGTGTTGCCGTCGGCGTCCTTCTCGAATTCCTTGAGCAGTAGCCGTACTTGGCCGGCGAAGGTGCGGAGTTGCTCGACCTCGACCCGGTAGCCCTGGTTGGCTCCGCCGGTCGAGCCGGTCCCTGTTCCCATTGCGGCGCCCCCCGTGCGTCCGTTCCTGGCGTTCGGGGCCCCGGGCCCCGGTGGCTCATGTCTAACACACCGGGCTCGGATCCCGCCGGGTGCACGGTCAGTTCGCGGGCGTCCGGCCGCGCTGGGCTTCGGTGAGGGCGCGGCGGCAGAGCGAGTCGGCGTGCCGGGTGGTTTCGGGCAGCCGGTAGCGGCGGGCGAGTTGAAGGGTGGTGTGCACGGCGGTGTCGAGGCCGATGCGGTGGCCGACGGAGGCGTAGACGGGCTTGACGCCGGGCCGGGTACGGACGGCGCGGCCGACCTCCTCGCCGGTGGCGGGGTCGGTGAGAGGGGTCCAGGAGCCGCGTTCCGGGCCCGGGTCGTGGTGGTCGAAGGTGAAGGGGGTCTTGGCGACGCCGAGGGTGCGCAGCCCGGTGAGGACACCGAGGTGGCTGGCGAGGCCGAGCCGGCGGGGGTGGGCGAGGCCGTAGCCGTCGCAGACGACGGTGTCGGGAGTGCGGGTGAGTGCGGCCAGCGCGTCGAGGACGGCGGGGAGTTCGCGGAAGGCGAGCAGTCCGGGGACGTAAGGGAAGGCGATCCGGCCGACGGCGGTGGCCTGCTCGACGACGTCCAGGGTGTCCGGGTCGAGCAGGACGGCGGCGGCGACGACGAGGTCGTGGTCGTCGTCGTAGGCCACGTCGACTCCGGCGATCAGCCGGCAGGGGGCGTCGTCGTCGACAGCCTGGACGAGTGGCCGCAGCCTTTCCTGTTCGGCGAGCGCCTGGGCCTCGGTGGTGGGCCAGTCGGCGGGGATGGGCACGGTCGGTTCCCCCGGTCTGCGTGGTGTCGGTCGGGCTCCACCGTACCGAGGGGTGCGGACGACCCCGGGGTGAGTCCGTGCGCCCCCTGTGCCCCGGACCCCGCGGGCTAGCCTGGTCCTACCGAACTCCCTTGCCGGATAGGGCTCCTGGAACCGGCACCAGTTCCGCCCGCCCCCCGACGTGCGAAGGACTCCCCGCCATGCCACGTCCGTCCGCTGTCCAGTTCTGCCTGGGTTCGTTCACCGTCGTCGCCACCACGGTGGCGCTGCTGGCCGTGTCCGGCGCCTCGGGCGCCCTGGAGGTCGGGGTCCTGGTGGCCTTCGCGCTGGCGCTCGGCACCGTGGTGACGGCGCTCTCGGTGTCGGTCTCGACGCGCTCGGCCGCGGTCGCCGACGGCTCCGGCGCCTCCCCGGCCGCGGCCGGGCACGAGTACGCCCGGCAGCGCTGATCCGCCGCCGGGCGCCGTCGTCCCGCTGCCGCGCTCAGACCTCGGTGGTGACCACCACGGTCTTCGCGGCCTTGTCGTGGACGCACTGCCGGTAGGGCTTGTCGAAGACGCCGAACAGGCCGTCGATGATCCACCACAGGGCGGCGCAGCAGATCACGGCCGGGAGGATGTAGACGGCGGCCCGGGTCCAGGCGGCGGCCTGGGTGGGCGTGTTCCCGTCGACCAGCATGGCGACGCGGATCTTCATCGCCTTCTTGCCGAGGGTCTGGCCGTCCCGGGCGAGCATCAGTGCCTCGTATACGAGGTAGATGACGCAGCCGAGCCAGAAGGCTTCGGTGCTGCCCTGGCGCGTGCCGAGGTCGACGAAGGGGCTGACGACGATGACGCCGACGACCTGAACGAGGACGTAGTCGATGACGCGGGCGAGGATCCGCTTGGGCCAGGTGCCGATCGGCGGCATGCCGGGGACGGGGCCTCCGCTGGGGGCGCCGTACATGCCGGGGCCGGGGCCGTAGCCGGGCGGGGGCTGGTCGTACGGCGGTTGGCCGTACGGGTTCTGACCGTGGGTCGGTCCGCCGTAGTTGCCCTGGTAGGCGCCGGGGCCCTCGGACGGGGCACCGGGCGGCGGACCGGACGGGGCTCCTGTCGAGGCGCCGGTCGGGCCGCCGTAGGGCTCGTCGGACGGGGTGGGGCGCGGCGGTTCGCCTTCCGGCGTGCCGCCGCCCGGGGCCGGGGGCTGCTTGTCGGAGGAGGGCTGACCGCCCCCCTCCGGCTGGGGGCCTGAGGGGTCGTGGGTGCTCATCCCCCGAGTAGAACATCACACATTCTCAAGGCCTGGGACATTTTGTCCGTTTTGCTGCCCACCGCCCGGCCCGGGCACCTCCGTACCTCCGGCACGCTCCGCACCTCCAGCGCACCCCGCACCTCCGACGCACCAGCCCACCCGGCACACCCCGGCCCCGCGCCCTCAGCCGCGGACCACCCGGGTCCGGGCCGCCCGGTCCTGCCAGCCGCGCCGCGCCGGACGGTCGAACAGCGGCCAGACCAGTCCGAGCAGCAGCACCGTGCCGAGTTGCCGGACGACCCACCGCAGCAGCGAGCGGCCGAGGCTCAGCCGGGTCCGGCCACCGGGGACGGTGGCGTCGACCACCCGGATCCGGGCCAGTCGCTTGCCGAAGGTCTGGCCGGTCCGGGCGACCGGCAGCACCTCGTAGACCAGGCTGACGAACACCAGGATGCCGAGCAGCGCGGCGAGCTTGCCCAGCACCACGTCGTCCACCAGCCAGACCTGGACCTGCCGGCGGGCGAGGGAGCTGGCCATCCTGGCCTGGTCGAGCTTCTGCCGGAGGTGGTCGGAGACCGAGCCGCCGAGCGGGATCCCGGCAGCGACGGCGACCACCAGCAGCACCCCGGTGTCCACCGCCCGGGCTGCCAGCCGCCGCCCCAGTCCGGCGGACACCGGGGCCGCCGACCGACGACGGACGGCGGCCTCCCGGGCCGGCCGCACCACGGGCAGCGAAGCGGCGGGAGGCGCGGCGGGCCCGGTCACCGGCGCCGGAGCCTCGGCCGACGGGGCCTCCGTGCGGGCCGGGGCGGGCGTCTCCTCGGGCTCGGCTGCCACCTCGACCACCGGCATCGCCATGACGGGTTCGACCGGCGCCGGCACCTCGCGGACCGCCACCGCCACGGCGGGCGCGACGGCCGTGGCGACCTCCACCGCAACAGCAGCGCGCTCCACCTCCGCGCGCCCCTCCTCTTCCTCGGGCGCCCCCGGAAGCACCCCCCAGGACACCCAGTGCGGGGAGCCGCCCGTCTCCGTCAGCCCCCGCTGGGCCCGGGGATCCGCCTGCCATCCGGAGGCCCCGGGCACCCCGGAGGCCTCCTCCGCCGAGGGCTCGACGGTGCGGAACACCGGCCCGCCGATCACCTCGGCGACCCTCGGTCCGACCACGAAGGACGCCCCGCCCGTCGTCTGGTCGAGGTACACCGGGCCGGTGTCCCCGGAGCCCGGGACCTCCCGGGACGGCGGCGGCGCGAGCGAAGTCGCGGACACCACCACGGGCGGCTCCGCACGCTCGGGCAACACCGGCACCGGCACCGACCCCTGCACCGGCACCGCCTCCGACGCCTGCACCGGCGCCATCGGAGGCGGCACCGCCCGCACCGCCGCCAGGTCCGGGGCGGCGACGGGGCCGGGAACGGGGGCGACCCGCCGGGTGGCGTACCGGGGCGGCTGCAGTACCTCGCCCTCGGCGGGCGCGGGCCGGGTGGTGCCCGGCACCCAGGCCGAGCCGCCCCAGTAGCGGACGAAGCCGGGGATCGACGGGTCGGGGTAGTAGCCGGGCTCGGGGGCGACGGCCGGGTCGCCGTCGGCGGCGAAGGGGCGGTCCGTCATGGGGTTTTCTCTCCTGTCGGGTCCTGACTGAGGGGCGGCGGGGACGACCGGTCCTCAGCAGGTCGAAACGGGTCCGAACGGGTGCAGGAAACGGGTGCGGAAGAACGGGTGCGGAAAAGCGGGTGCAAGAGCGACGGCGCGAACAGGTCGAACAGGCTGCGCGCCCGCGCACGCCCCGGCGCCCGGCGCACGTGGGGGCACCGCCGAAGGCGGACAGTCGCCGGACAGTCACAAAGGGTAGTACCTCGCCGAAGTGCCGACCGGAAGTTGGTGATTCCCCGGACAGCGGAGGGCCGCCCGGAGTATGGAAACGGGCGCGCGATGGGCCCGCGCGCGGCATCCGCTGCCGTTCACCACCCCGCACGGCACTTCTCGCAGAAATCCCGGAAACGCGTGTAAGAGCCGGGGCGGACCGCCCTCTCAAAGGTCACAGGGCCCGGAACCGGGCACGAAGTGAAGGCAGAGAGGAAGACGATCATGGATCGCCCCGTCAGCGTCGTGGAGCACGAGCTGGAGCTGAACCTGGTGCTCTCCCCGGAGCACAGCGTCCCCGTCCCGGCCCGGCTGACCTACGGCAGCCACGACCCGTACGCGGTGTACATCACCTTCCACCTGGACACCGGCTCCCCGGTGACCTGGGTGTTCGCCCGCGAGCTGCTGGTCGAGGGGACCTTCCGCCCGTGCGGCCAGGGCGACGTGCGGATCTGGCCGACCCGCTCGGGCCGCCGCAGCGTGCTGTGCCTGGCGTTGAGCTCGCCCGCCGGGGACGCGTTGCTGGAGGCGCCGCTGCCGGCCGTGGCGGCCTGGCTGGAGCGGGCCCACCGGCTGGTCCCGCCGGGCAGCGAGCTGGCCGCCCTCGACCTGGACGGCTCGCTCGCCGAGCTGCTCGCGTAGGCGCGCCGGTCGTGCGCCGCAGCGCGCACTGGTACGTCCAGGAGCTCCGCGACGCCCGAGGAGCGCCGGCCGGCGCAGGAGCACCGCCGTACCCGGGGCCAGGGGGCCGACGGGACGGAGAACACCGGAGGCAGGACAGGAGCGACGGCGCCCCTGCCGGCTCAGCGGGCCGCGGGGGCCTGCTGACGGCCGCGGGCGGCGTCGGGACCGCCGCCGTCGCGCTGTCCGGGCAGCAGGGCGAGCGGTGCGCCGGCGGAGCGTCGCCGCGCCGTTATCCGGACGACGGCGGCGAGCAGGAAGCAGAGTCCGACCCACGGATAGATCGAGGTGGGCAGCTGGCGCAGCGGTGACATGTGGAGGACGGCCGCACCGAGCGGCTTCGCCGCCCACATCGCGAAGGACAGGAAGGCGAGCAGGGTGGCCCAGAAGAAGGCCCGCCAGCGCAGTCGGCGGACGGCCGCGGGCCGGGCGTGCTCGACCGAGGCCTCGGCGGCGAGCAGGACGAGCATCGGGACGCACCAGACCCAGTGGTGGGTCCAGCTGATCGGCGAGATCAGCACCGCCGTGACGGCCGCGACGCAGACGCCCCAGGCCTCGGACCGGGGCAGCCAGCGGCCGCTGCGGGCGGCCCAGGCGGCGACGGCGAGGCCGGCGACGGCCACCAGGCCCACCCCGAGGGTGGCGATGACGCCCGGGTCCGGGGTGTGCAGCAGCCGGGCGAAGGCGCCGCGCAGTGACTGGTTGTCGACGATCTCGGTCTTGCCGACCCGGGAGGAGTCGTAGAGGTACTTGGTCCAGAAGCCCCAGGTGGCGTCGGGCAGGAGGAGCGTGCCGATCAGGAAGGTGCCGAGGAAGGTCAGACCGGCCGTGAAGGCGGCCCGGACCCGGCCGGTGATCAGCAGGTAGACGGCGAACAGGCCGGGGGTGAGCTTGATGCCCGCGGCGATGCCGATCGCCACGCCCTTGCTGCGGCGCCCGTCCGACCGGGTGAGGTCCCAGAGGATCAGGCAGCCGAGCGCGAGGTTGATCTGGCCGTACCTGAGCGTGGTGAAGACGGGTTCGAGCCAGACGCCGAGGCCGGTGATCAGGACCACGCCGACGGGCCGGAGCTCGCGGCGCGGCCAGCCGACCAGCTTGAAGGACAGGTGGGCCATCAGGGCGAGCAGGCCGAGGTTGCCGAGAGTGATCGCCACCCGGAGGAAAGCGATCGGGAACCAGGTGGTCGGGACGAACAGCATCGCCGCGAACGGGGGGTAGGTCGCGGGCAGGTTCCACTCGGTGACGCGCAGCGCGTAGAGGTCGTTGCCGTTGGCGACGGCGGCTCCCTCGGCGCGGTAGACGATCATGTCGACCATCGAGGTGTGGACGAAGTGGCGGACCACTGCGTATACGACCAGCGACAGCAACGCCAGGGACGAGGCGACCAGCAGCGGACGGCGGGGGGCCTCACGCAGCGCGCGCACGGGGGCACCGAGCGCGATCCGCAGCCGGTCGGACGGGGAGGCGGGCGGAGGGGCGGGTACGGCCCGCGCCGGGCTGCGCTCGTCTTGCACCGCTGTCACTGTCCACTCCGTCCACCACTCGGCCAACCAGCGACGATACCGGATGCGACCGGTCCCGTCCTGGGCGCGATCGACTACGTACGGTGACGAAAGCGCCCCGGCCGCCCGTGCTCGGCTGCGGACTGAGCACGGACGACCGGGGCCGTCGAGGCGGCCCGGAGCGCGCGGAAGAGGCGCGGGCCGTCGGAACGGGACCGGTGCGACCGACGCTAGCGGCGCCGGGCGGCCGGATCGGCGGGCTGAGCGAGGGATGGAACTCCCTTAGGCCGCCGTTAAGGAAGAACCGGTTGCGGAAGAACCCCGGACGGCCGGTCCCGGTCGGCCGTCACTTCGGGAACAGCGCGCCCCGGGTCCGCCGCCGCCCGATCCGGACGGGCGGGGCCTCCTCCGGGCGGGTGCGCAGCCGCAGCGTGGTCTCGGCGCCGCCGAGCACGGCGGAGCGGCCGAGCGCGAGGTCCCCGCCGGTGGACTCGGCGAGCTTGCGGACGATGTCGAGCCCCAGGCCGGTGGAGCCCTCCCCGCCGTGCCCCTCGCCGCGCCTGAGGGCGGCGGCCGGGTCGCTGTAGCCGGGTCCGGCGTCGCCGACCAGGACGATCACCGAGCCGTCGGTGGCCAGGACGTCGACCGAGAAGGCGGTGCCGACGGCGGTGTGCCGGAAGACGTTGCCGAGCAGCGCGTCGACGGCGGCGGCCAGGTCGCCGCGCTGGACGGGGACCGGCGCGGGCCGCTCGGCGCCGGCCAGCTGCCAGCGGCGCCCCTCGTCCTCGGCGAGCGCGGACCAGAAGCCGACCCGTTCGCGGATCACCTCGGCGGCGTCGCAGCCGACCGCGACGGCGGGCGCGTCCTCGGGGGCGCGGCGGGCGGAGCGGATGATCTGGTCGACCTCGCGTTCCAGCTGGGCCACCGCGTGCCGGGTGGCGTCGGCCGCGTCGCCGTGGCCGAGCGAGGCGGCGTTGAGGCGCAGCACGGTCAGCGGGGTGCGCATCCGGTGCGACAGGTCGGCGGCCAACTCGCGCTCGGCGGCGAGGAGCTGGACGACACGGTCGGCCATGGTGTTGAACGCGTGGGCGGCTTCGCGCAGTTCTTCGGGGCTGCCGTCGACCTGCTTGCCCTCCACCGGGAGGCGCACCGCGAGGTTCCCGGCGCCGAGCGAGCGGGCGGCAGCGGCGAGCCGGCGGGCGGAGGCGACGATCCGGCCGCCCATCCGGTCGGCGACCAGCACCGAGACGGCGACCAGGCCGAGGGCGACCGCGGAGAGGACCAGCCAGGCGGTGGAGACGCCGCGGGTGAGGTCGCTCTCGGCGACGAACACCTCGACCACGGCGGTCCGGCCGGTGTCCACCGCGACCGGTTGGAGCAGCGCGTAGCCACCGGGCACGGCGACGGTGAAGGCCCGGCCCTGGCCGCCGGCCGTGGCCACGTCCGCCGCGGTGGCGCGCCCCTCCCCGATGGTCGGCCCGCCCGGACCCTCGCCGGCCGCTCTCCCAGCACCCGCCACCCCGGCACCCGCTCCCCCGGCGCCCACCGCCCCGGCCGGCACCGGCAGGTGCACCGCCATCCGCCCCTGCGCCCCCGCGTCGGTGCTGGCCACCGCCCGGTCGATGGCGTCCTGTTCGGTGGTGATCGCCAGTGCCGGCCCGAGCGCCGCGGCCTGCCGTTCGGCGGCGGTGAACGCCCGTTCCCTGGCGGTCTGTTGGACCATCAGGCCGAGCGGGATCAGGAAGGCCAGCGCGACCATGGTGGTTCCGGCCGCCGCGGCCTTGATCAGGGCCCAGCGCAGCGAGTGCGCGAACCGCTTCACGTCCGGTGCTCCGCGGGGCCCCCGGGGGCCTCCAGCCGGACCCCGACACCCCGGACGGTGTGCAGGTAGCGGGGGTTGGAGGCGGTCTCGCCGAGTTTGCGGCGCAGCCAGGAGAGGTGGACGTCGATGGTCTGGTCGCCGCCGTAGGTCTGCCGCCAGACCTCGGCGAGGATCTCCTTGCGCGGCACCACGACGCCGGGCCGGGCGGCCAGGAAGGCGAGCAGGTCGAACTCACGCCGGGTCAGGTCGAGCGCCCGCCCGTCGAGGACGGCCTCGCGCCGCTGGATGTCGATGGCCAGTCCGCCGACCCGCAGCACCTGGGCGACGGGCGCGGCGCCACCGCCGAGCCGGCGCAGCACGGCGGTCATCCGGGCGCTCAGGTGCTCTCCGGAGAAAGGTTTCACCAGGTAGTCGTCGGCGCCGTCGTTGAGCAGCCGGACGATCTCCGCCTCGTCGTCCCGCGCGGTGGAGATGATCACCGGGACGTTGGTCAGCCCCCGGATCATCTTGAGCGCCTCGCTGCCGTCCAGATCGGGCAGGCCCAGGTCCAGGATCACCAGGTCGCAGCCGACCTGGGCGACCTCCCGCAGCGCCTCCAGGGCCGTGCCCACGCTGCGGACCGCGTGACCGGCGTCGGTCAGATGGCGGATGAGCGCGGAACGTACGAAGGGGTCGTCCTCGACCACGAGCACTGTTGCCATGGCCCTGCACGGTACGCCATCCGCGGGCAGTGGTCTGTACCTCGGGGGGCGGTCCGGTACAGGTCCGGACATTGTGCAACTGCCTTGCCGAACAGCGGGGGTGCCGGTCTCCGCCGACCGGGAAGTACGGCAGGATGTGCGGACGATGCGGAACGGACTGGTACAGCTCTGCGCCTGGGCGGCGGCCACCGGGGCGGCGGTGGCGCTGTCCTGGCTCGGTGTGCACGCGGTGCTCACCGGGGCCGCGTTCGAGCAGCCCACCGCGCTGCCGCTGCCCTCCCCGAGGGTCGGCGGCACCCCGCACAACGCGAGCGCCACCCCCGACCCGGCGCCGACGCCGACGCCGACGTCCCAGTCCCCGACCCAGCCCGCCGCCGCCCCGAGCGCGACCACCATCACGCATGCCCCGGCCGGCACCCCGCCCACCGGCGCGGCCGCCCCGCCCGCCAGGCGGCCGTCGCCCACCGCCACGTCCACGGTCCGCAGCTACCCGATCCCCGGCGGCCGGGTCGCCCTGGACATCCGCGCCGACAAGGCCTCGCTGGTCTCCGCCACCCCGGACCCGGGCTGGCAGATGCAGGTGTGGAACGGCGACCAGTGGATGCGGGTGGACTTCACCAGGGACAACCAGGCCAACTCGGTCTTCGTCTACTGGAACGGCCACCCGCCGGTCGTGGAGACGGCGGTCCGCTGATCCGGCGTCGGCCCGGTCACCAGCCGGCCAAGGGCTCTGCCGGGGTGCGGGCCCGGGCGTCGGGCCGACCGGAGCGCAACTGTTCCGTTTCATCCTGGTCAAGCTGTGCCCCGGGGCGGGAGAATCGACGACGCCGCTGTACAGAATGCCCACCGGAGGACGGAGCCGCGATGCCCCCCGCCCAGTCCCCGAGCTCCCCCGGCTCGCCCGACTCCCCCGCCCCGCAGGGCACTCCCACCACTCCGGCGGCCGGCGGGAACGACTCGATCGACGCCCTGGACGGCCGGCTGATCCGGCTGCTGGCGGAGGAGCCCCGGATCGGCGTGCTGGAGTGCTCGCGCCGGCTGCAGGTCGCCCGGGGCACCGTGCAGGCCCGGCTGGACCGGCTGCAGGCCAAGGGGGTGATCAGCGGCTTCGGTCCGGAGGTGGACCCGGCGGCGATCGGCTACCCGGTGACGGCCTTCGCCACCCTGGAGATCTCCCAGGGCCAGGGCGCGGACGTGCGGGCGCACCTGGCGCGGGTGCCGGAGGTGCTGGAACTGCACACCATCACCGGGATCGGGGACATGCTGGTGCGGATCGTGGCCCGGTCGAACGCGGACCTCCAGCGGGTGATCGACCGGGTGGTGGGCTTCGACGGGATCGTCCGCTCCTCCACCGCGATCGTGCTGGAGAACCCGGTGCCCTACCGGATCCTGCCGCTGGTGGACCAGGCCGCCGCCGAGTAGGGCGGTCCGCACGGGCCCGGCGACAGGGTCGGCACGACGGGGTCGGCACGGCGGGGTCAGCAGCTGGGGACGCTGCCGCCGCTCTTCAGTGCGTCCAGCGCCGCGACCGACTCGGCGAGCGTGCCGACCGGCACCAGCCGCAGCGTCTTCGGGGTGTTCACCTTGGCGTCCGTGCACTCGTCCTTGGGGACGAGGAACACGGTCGCGCCGTCCCGGGCCGCCGCCTGGGTCTTCAGCGGCACGCCGCCGACCGGGCCGACGGTGCCGTCCTTGTCGATGGTGCCGGTGCCCGCGATCGTGAGCCCGCCGGTGAGGTCGCCGCCCTTGCCGTCGCCGGCCAGCTTGTCGACGATGCCCAGCGCCAGCATCTGCCCGGCGCTGGGACCGCCCACGTCGCCGAGGTCGACCTTCACCTTCACCTGGTCCGGCGAGAGGTGGAGGTAGCCGAGCGCGGCGGCGGTGGCGCTGTCCTGCGACTGCGCCATCTGCTCGGCCGTCTCCTCGTTGGCCTTGGCCGGGCTGCTCTGCGGGTACACCACCTCGGTCGGCTGCACGGCCTCCTTGGAGTCGAACCAGGCCTGCAGCGAGCGCCACAGGGAGGTCCGCTGGTCCGCGTTGGTGGCCGTGATGGTGACCATCCGCAGCTCGCCCGTCGTGCTGCGAAGCGGAGCCCCGCTGATGGTGAGCACCGGCTTGTCCCGGTACGAGCCCAGGGTGTCCG
This sequence comes from Kitasatospora aureofaciens, assembly GCF_001188955.3. Taxonomy (GTDB): domain Bacteria; phylum Actinomycetota; class Actinomycetes; order Streptomycetales; family Streptomycetaceae; genus Kitasatospora; species Kitasatospora aureofaciens. The sequence goes on from NZ_JPRF03000015.1 coordinate 146,485, forward strand.
CGGTCAGGCCCGGCCAGGTGACGGTGTACGGCAGCGGGACGAACGCCGCCACGCCGAACAGCGCGGCGATCAGCACCCCGCAGAGCGCGAGCGCGCGGGTCCGCGGGGACTTGAGGGCCTTGGTCAGCTTGGTGTCGGGCACAAGGGAAATCCAAACACACCTGACGCCGTGATTCGCCCGCTCGCCCCGGGCGCTACCGCAGGGCGTCGGCGACCTCGGTGGCCGCTTCCACCACCCGCGGGCCGACCCGCTCGGGCACCAGCCCGTTGAGCATCACGACGCCGACGCTGCCCTCGATGCCGCTCAGCCCGAGCAGCGCCGCGGCCGCCCCGCTGGCCCCGGACTGCTCCTCCGCACGGGTGATGACGAAGCCCTGTTCGGGCCGGCGCTGGCTGGGGAAGGTACGGGCCTCCAGGATCGCCCGTCCGGCCGCGCTCTCGGTGAGCGGGTGGCGCAGTCCGGTGCGGTAGGCGACGTGGAAGTCGGTCCAGCTGGGCTCGACCACCGCGACCGCCAGCGCCTCGTTGCCGTCCACCAGGGTCAGGTGGGCGGTGGCCCCGAGGTCCTCGGCCAGGCTGCGCAGGGCGGGCAGCGCGGCCTCGCGCAGCAGCGGGTGCACCCGGTGGGCCAGCCGCAGCACGCCGAGGCCGACCCGGGCGCGGCCGCCGATGTCGCGGCGGACCAGGCCGTGCTGTTCCAGGGTGGCGAGCAGCCGGTAGACCACGGTGCGGTTGACGGCCAGCCGGGCGGCCAGCTCGGTGACGGTGAGCCCGCGCTCGGAGTCGGCGAGGAGTTTGAGGACGCGGACGCCGCGGTCCAGCGTCTGGGAGGTCTCGGCAGTCACGACGGGCGGTCCTTTCCGCGGCGCTCGCGGGGCGTGCGGCGCCGGGCCCGGGGGGCGGGGTCGCGCGCAGGTGGGGGTGGCCGCGCTCGGGCCGTGCGGTGTCGTCCTTGACGGCCGCGCGGTCGTGCGGAGCCCGTCCCGCGGGGGTTGCCCGACGGAAGAGCGTGGGGGAAAGGTAGTGAAGGAAGTCTCGTGGCGGAAGTGGTTGTCCAAAATTCGGGCGTGATCGTCATCGCCGCCGTCGGGAATTCCGGACGAACCCCACCATTTCACCGCTCCGGACAGGGCGTCGGCCCGACGCCGGTCCGATGTCCGGACACACCGGAACGGACGGGTCCGGGCCCTTCCGGCCCGGACCCGCCTGCCGGGCCGTTACTTCGCCCACTCCCGGATCTTGGCGATCCGCGCCTTCAGCTGGTTGGCGGTGGCCTGCGCGGTCAGCGGCCCGCCGCACTGGCGGCGCAGCTCGTTGTGGATGGTGCCGTGCGGCTGGCTGGTGCGGTGGTGCCAGGCGGCCACCAGCGCGTTCAGCTCCTTGCGCAGCTCGCGCAGCTCCTGGTGGGTGACCACCGGCCGCTGCTCGGCAGGCAGCTCCAGCAGGTCGGCCTCCTCGGCGGGCTTGGTCTTGCTGCGCTGGATCTGCCGGTGCTGGCGCTTCTGCAGCAGCATCTGCACCTGGTCCGGTTCCAGCAGGCCCGGGATGCCGAGGTAGTCCTCCTCCTCCTCGCTCCCGGGGTGGGCCTGCATGCCGAACTCCATGGCGTTGTACAGCACCCGGTCGAAGACCGCCTCGGAGCCCAGCGCCTCGTAGGAGAACTCCTCGCCACCCGCGCCGTCCGGCCCGTCGTTGGCCCGCTCGGCCTCGGCGAGCAGCCGGTCCTCCTCGTCGAAGAGGCCGTCGCCCTCCTTCTTCGGCCGGTCCAGCACGTGGTCGCGCTGGAGTTCCATCTCGTTGGCGAAGCCCAGCAGCATCGGGATGGTCGGCAGGAACACCGAGGCCGTCTCGCCGCGCTTGCGGGCGCGCACGAAGCGGCCGACGGCCTGCGCGAAGAACAGCGGGGTGGAGATCGAGGTGGCGTACACCCCGACGCACAGCCGGGGCACGTCGACGCCCTCGGACACCATGCGGACGGCGACCATCCAGCGCGAGGTCCCCGCCGCGTAGTCGGAGATCCGCTTCGAGGCCTCGGCCTCGTCGGAGAGCACCAGGGTGACCTTCTCGCCGCTGATCTCGCGCAGCATCTTGGCGTACGCGCGGGCCACGTTCTGGTCGGTGGCGATCACCAGTCCGCCGGCGTCCGGGATGGCCTTGCGGACCTCGGTCAGCCGCCGGTCGGCGGCCTGGAGGACGGACGGGATCCACTCGCCCTGCGGGGACAGCGCGGTGCGCCAGGCCTGGGCGATCAGGTCCTTGGTCATCGGCTCGCCGAGCCGGGCCTCCAGCTCGTCGCCGGCCTTGGTGCGCCAGCGCATGTTGCCGCTGTAGCTGAGGAAGATCACCGGGCGGACGACGTGGTCGGCGAGCGCGTGCCCGTAGCCGTAGGTGTAGTCGGCGACGGACTTGCGGATGCCGTCGCTGCCCGCGTCGTACGAGACGAACGGGATCGGGTTGGTGTCCGAGCGGAACGGCGTCCCGGTCAGCGCCAGCCGGCGGGTGGCCGGCTCGAAGGCCTCGAAGCAGGCCTCGCCCCAGGACTTGGAGTCACCGGCGTGGTGGATCTCGTCCATGATCACGAGGGTCTTGCGGGCCTCGGTGCGGTTGCGGTGCAGCATCGGGTTGACCCCGACGCCCGCGTAGGTGACCACGATGCCGTGGTAGTCCCGGGAGAGCGGCCCGGAGGAGTACGCCGGATCCAGTCGGATGCCTATCCGCGCGGCGGCCTCGGCCCACTGCTTCTTCAGGTGCTCGGTCGGCGCGACGACCGTCACCTGCTGCACCAGGTGGTTGTGCAGCAGGTACGAGGCCAGGGTGAGCGCGAAGGTGGTCTTGCCTGCGCCCGGGGTGGCGACCGCGAGGAAGTCGCGCGGCTGGGTCTCGATGTACTTGTCCAGCGCACCCTGCTGCCAGGCCCGCAGCTTGCCCGCGGTGCCCCAGGGGGCGCGGCCGGGGAAGGCCGGGGAGAGGTGGTGCGAGGCGGCGGGCGCGGCATGGCCGACGGCCCGGGCGGGCTCCTGCGGCTCCGGTGTGTCGGAGAACAGCGGCATCGAGGAGGCGGCGGCAGTACTCACGGTCTCCGAGGGGGATCGTCGCAGGTCAGAGGCGGTTTTGCGGCCCTGTCCCGCGGTCGGGCGGCGTTCGGACAACCCGCCCAGCCTACCGGTCCGGGGCCGTTCGGGCCTCCAGGCCGGGCTCCGCGCCTGGCCCGGACGGCCGGAAATCGGTGTGACCCAGGACACAGGCGATCGCCCTCGGAGCCGGGTAATCCCCGGTGCCCCCGGGACTCTCACCAGGGTGAGGCCGCGCCGACCCCACCTGCCCCGCGCGGCCCGCACCGAACGAAGGGACCCACCCTTGTACTCCCCCGTCGAAGAGACCGTCCAGGCCCGGCTGATCCTCTCCCCGCACCGCTCCGCCCGGCTGCGTGTGGTGCTGTCCTACCTGCCGGAGGACCCGTTCGCGGTCCGGATGGCCTTCCCCGCCGAGTTCTCGCTGGACGACGCCGCGGACGGCCCGGACACCGAGGACATCGTCTGGGTGTTCGCCCGCCGGCTGCTCTGCTCCGGCCTGGAGGCGCCGGCCGGCGTCGGTGACGTCCACGTCCGGCCCACGGTCGGCCGGCGCACCATGGTCGAGCTGCGGGCCCCCGAGGGCACCGCACTGCTCCAGTTCGACACCACCGACCTGCGGCGCTTCCTGTGGCGGAGCCGGCTGCTCGTCCCCGAGGGCGAGGAGCACCTGCACCTGGACGCCGACCGCGCGCTCGCCCAGCTGCTCGGCTGACGAGGCGCCCGGCGTCCGGGAGCGCCCCCGCGCTTCCGGACGTCAGAGCCCGTCACCACGGCTCGGCCGCTCGGCCGCTCGCCCGCCCGCAAATCCGCTCAGCCGGACAGCTTGCGCATCAGCCGGACCCCCTGCGCCGGCGTGAGGTGCGGGAGGTAGGCCTTGCCGATCGCCCGGGTGATGCCGGGCAGCGCGGCCGGGTCGGGGTAGGCCATGTACATCGGCCGGTACTCCGGCTGGAACTTCGCCTTGAACGCCAGCAGCGAGCGGAAGCCGTACACCGGCTCCAGCGCCCTGCCCATCCAGTCCAGCGTCCGCTGCAGCCCGGTGGGCTCCTCGTCCTGCCTGGCGCGGGCCAGCGGTGCGCCCGACAACGAGAGGAAACGCGCGCCCTCCCCCTTGAAGCCGAGCGCGGCCGAGGCGATCAGGAACTCGTTGACGCCGCGGAAGCCGTCCGAGCGCCGCCGCATGAAGTCCAGCGTCCAGCCGACCGGCACGCCGTCCTCGTACACCGGCATCCAGCTGGTCAGCCCGTGCACCACCCGGTCGGCGTCCACGGCGACCAGCACCCGCACGTCCGGGTCGTCCAGCTCCTCCAGTCCGCCGAGCGTGAAACCCATCTCGGGCAGGCCCTTCTCGGAGACCCACTCCTCGGAGATCGCCCGGATCTGCTCGCGCAGCGCGAGCGGCGCCTCGTGGTACGTCCACCACTCCGCGGTGATGCCCTGCTTGCCGGCCTTGTTCAGGGCGGTGCGGATGTCCTGCCACTTGCGGCCGGTGAAGGCCAGTTCGGGCAGCGGCACCACGGTGTCCTCGGCGACCTGCACCGAGCGCCAGCCCAGCTGGGCGGTCGACGCCCTGGTCTCGGCGCCGACGCTGTAGAAGCACGGCGTCCAGCCCCGGGCGTCGCAGTACCGGGCGAAGCCGGCCACCGCCCGGGCCCGGTCCTCCGGGGCGCCGAACGGATCGCCGGTGGTCAGCGCCACCGTGCCGACCACCCGGTAGGCGACGGCCGCGCGGCCCTGCTCGTCGAACCAGTAGTGGTTGCCGTCCCAGGTGGTGATGAAGGACAGCGTCGCGCCGCCGTGCGCGGTGAGCAGCGCCCGGGCCCGGGCGGCCGCCGCCGCGTCGGCGTGCAGCATCGGTCGGCGGAACGCCGACAGCAGCGCGCCCAGCGCGACCACCCAGAACGCCAGCCCGCAGTACGTCTCCAGGAACAGCGCCACCGGGCCGACCGCGATCGGGTAGTCCGGCAGCAGGTCGTTGTAGGCGGGTGGCAGGAACTGGGCGGGCAGCCCGTTGACCAGCCCGCGCACGCCGGCGCCGGGCTCGAACTGACCGGCCGCCAGCCGTCCGAGGCCCACGTACGCGGCCGAGGCGGCAAGCGCGGCCCCGCCGACCACGAGAGCCAGCCGGCGCACCGCCCGGCCGGACAGCCGCAGCCGGAACCGCTGCCGGGTCGCCAGCAGCAGACCGGTGGTCAGCAACGGCAGCAGCATCGCCTCGACGAAGTACTGCGACACGTCCCCGCTGACCGGCCCGGCCTCGAAGTACAGCCGGGTCAGCAGGGCCGTCCAGAGCAGCTCGGTGGCGACGCTGATCCGCCAGGCGCACCGCAGGCCCCGGCGCAGCCCCTCGGCGAGTACCAGCAGCAGCGCCGGGAACAGCGCGGCCATCAGCCGGCCGGGGGTGTCGAATATCCGCTCGACGGCGTGCGCCCGGGCGCAGTCGTGCGCCGAGACCGCGCAGAAGTCGGCCACGTCCTCCGGGCTGAGCCGGTGGGAGAAGTAGAGCTCGGAGAAGGTGTTGAAGGGCCCGCTGGCGTTGTCGTACAGCGAGGCGATCAGCGGTCCGCAGGCGGCGGCGACCAGGCAGAGCGCGACCAGCACCCGGGTCTCGGAGTGCGAGGAGCGGTGGCTGCGCAGGTACGGCCGGCCCCGGCTGAGCAGCGCGCCCGCGGCGAGGCCGAGCAGCGCGGCGGCGCACCGCTGGACGCTCTGCAGGTGGCCGACGTACAGCGTCATGACGAGCGGCACGAGCAGCACCAGCAGGTGCAGCCGGCGGCGCCAGAGCACGGTGAGCCGGTAGCCGAGCACCCCGGCCAGCGCGAAGAGGCCGACGCCGGGCCCGACCGAGGTCTGGTCGGCCACCGAGGCGGTCCACTGCTCGCCGGCCAGCGAGCCGGCCTGGACCAGCGCGGTGCCCAGCAGGGTGCCCGCGACCTGCCCGCCGACCAGCACCGCGAGGGTGCGCAGCCGTCCGAGCCGGCGCTCGGCGGCCGGCCCGACCAGGAGCAGCAGCAGGCTGGTGAAGACGTAGGCCCCGATGCCCGAGCACCACAGCAGCGAGGTGAGCGGCGTCCACCAGTGGCCCTCGCCGAGCGTGGGCAGGCCGACGCCGGTACGGGCGAGCAGCCGCGCGGAGGGCCCGCCGGACAGGCTCCCGGTGGCCGCGCCGAGCGCCCAGAGCCCGGCCAGCAGCGAGAGGGTCAGCGGCGCGGAGCGGAGCTGGTCGCCGAGCACCCGGGCCGCCCGGCGGATCCGCTGGGGGCCCGCCTCCGGCGTACGGGCGACCGGGGCGAGGTCGGCACCCTGGTCCTGCTCGGCGGCCCGCGGCGGTGCGGCGAGGAGTCGGGTCACCGGATCAGTCCCGTCTGCTGGGCGAGCCAGGGAAGGTTCTGCTCGAAGGCCTGCCGGAACACCGTCCAGCTGTGCCCGCCGGGGATGGTCTGGTAGCCGACCTTCATGCCCGCCGCCTGCGCCGCCGCATGGATCTTCTCCTGCCCCGGCCGGAACCACGGGTCGTTGGCGCCGACCACGATCATGGCGGCGGTGTCGGGGTACTTCCGGCCGGCCATCAGGTGCACCGGGTCGACGGCGTCGAAAGCCGCCTCGTCGCCGCCGAAGGCCTGGTCCACGGTCTCCTGGTGGGTGCCCAGGGTCGGCTCCTCCTGCCCGGAGATGTCCAGGAAGGTCCCGTACACGTCGGGGGCGTTGACGGCCAGTTGCAGGGCGCAGGTCCCGCCGAGCGAGAGCCCGCCGATGGCGAGGGCGCCGCGGCCGGTGGCGGTCTGCAGGTTGCGGTGGATCCAGTCCGGGACGTCGACGCCCAGGTAGGTCTGCGACCTGGCGATCCGGGAGTCCATGCAGAGCGGGTTGGCGAAGTTGCCGCCGGTCTCGTCGACGACCAGCACGATCGGCGCGAGGCCCTGGTGCCGGGCGGCGAAGGCGTCCAGGCTCTCCCGGAGGGCGCCCGAGTTGACCCAGTCCTCCGGTGCGCCCGGCTGACCGGGCATCAGCACCACGACGGGCAGCAGCGGCCGGGGGTTGGCCCGGTAGGCGGGCGGCAGGTAGACGTAGCCGGGGCGCGGGTCGAAGCCGGACCTGGTGCCGGGGACGGTCACGGTGGAGAGGGTGCCCTTGTCCGGCAGGCCGGCCGGCGCGTGCCAGAGCTCGGCGAGCGGGCGGCCGGGCGCGCCCTGCACGGTGGCGGCGGCCCGTCCCGTCGTCAGTTCGTCGGTGTGCGGCGCCAGCATGGCCCGGGCGGTCGGGTACTGGTCGAAGCCCCGGTTGACCTGCGAGGCGGCCATCAGCACCACCAGGAGCAGGCCGCCGGCCGCCAGGAACCTGCGGCGGGCGGGCAGCAGCGGCGCCCGGAAGCAGAGCAGGGAGAGGGCGAACAGCGCGACGGCCGTCCAGCGGAGGACGAAGTCCGGGGTGCCCTCCGGGAACGGGTGCCACCAGTCGTCGACGACGAACTTCACCAGGACGGTCAGCAGGGCGCCGAGCAGCAGGGCGCCGATCATGCGCGGGGCGCGCCAGCGCTCGTGCCGGGATATCGCCAGCAGGGCGAGCGCGGCCCAGCCCGCGGCAAGCACGGTGCAGGGGACGGGGCCGTGGGTGAGCGGCCAGTCGATCGGGTTCCAGCGGGCGGCGAGGGTGAGCGTGGTCATGCGGCTTTGCCCGGCGGTGTGGTGTCGGCCAGGAATCCGTAGGCGACGACGTTGCCCTCGTAGCCGTGTTCCTCGCTGTACGCGCCGCCGCAGGTGATCACCCGCAGCTGTGCGTCGGCGGCCTGGCGGTAGACCCGGTCGTCCGGGAAGTCCTTTCGGTTGTGCACTTCGATGGCGTACAGCTGGTAGACGGCGGTGGCGCCGTCGGCCCGGGCGATCTCGATCCGGTCGCCCCGGTGGAGCGCGCCCAGGTGGTAGAAGACGGCCGGCCCGGACTTGTTGTCGACGTGGCCCGCCAGGATGGCGGTGCCGCGCTGGCCGGGGCTGGCACCGCCGCGGTACCAGCCCGCGAGGTTGCGCTCGGTCTCGGGCGGGGCCTGGAGGTGGCCCTCCGGGTCCAGGCCCAGTTCGGTGACCGGGGCGTCCAGCCGTACGGCCGGGATGCGGATCCTGGTCGGCGTGGACGGGCCGAGCGGCGGGACGACCGAGACCGGGGCGAAGCCGGACAGCGCCTGCCCGGCGCCGGGCGCGGGCGGCAGGACGGCCGAGCCGCCGTCGTGCAGCAGCCAGGCGCCGAGCACCAGCGCGGCGCCGACCGCCACGGTGCCCGGCCAGGGGCTGCTGCTCTGCCGCGTGCCCACGGGTGCTCCCCTCTGCCGGTCCGGATCCCGTTCCTGGGAGTTTCCTGGGAACCCATTCAATCGGATCGGAACGCGGGGCACGTCCCCACCACGGCCCTATCCGCACCCGCCGATCGGCAGGGTCGACGGCCCCGTTCCTGCGGTCAGTGGCCTTCCGGAGGCGGAGCGTGACGACCCCGCCGAACGCACGGGTTCGGCACTACCACCCGTCGAACAGCATCGACGTTCCGGCCCGCCGGTTCGGTTGCGTCAATCGGGCGATCGATTACGACCGTTCGCTGCGCCTCTCTGACCGTTCCCGCCCTCATGCCATGCTGACCCGGTCACGGGCTCCCCCATCCCCCTCCGGTCGGACCGGACCTCCGCACGCCTGCCGCGGGCTCGCCGGCCGCCTTGCACGCACGCCGCACGCACCCCCGTCGCCCGGCGCGCCGCCCGCCTGCCGAACGCCTCATGAACGGAGTGACCATGGACGCGCTCTCCCGCCGGACCCTGCTGGCCGCCGGAGCGGCCACCGCCGCCACCCTGGCGACGGGCTGCGGCAGCGACCGGGCCGGCGGGGGCGGGGAGCACAAGGCCGGCAACGCCGTCCCGGTCGCCCCGACGCCCGGTAACCACAGCGCCACCCCGGCCCCGGCCCCGCAGAAGCCGCAGACCGTGCTGATCGGCGACGGCTCCACCTCGGACACCGGTGCCCAGCCCCACCAGCCCGTCGTCGAACGGCTCGAGCCCGGCCAGCGGCCCCCGCAGTTCGTGGTCTTCTCCTGGGACGGCGCCGGCGAGCTCGACAACGGCCTGTTCGCCCGCTTCCGCCGACTGGCCAGGGAGCACAACGCCTCGATGACCTTCTTCCTCAGCGGCCTCTACCTGCTGCCCGAGTCCAAGAAGGACCTCTACCGCCCGCCGCAGCACAAGGTCGGCGCCTCCGAGATCGGCTACCTGAGCGACCAGCACATCCACGACACCCTGGAGAACGTGCACGCCGCCTGGCTGGAGGGCCACGAGATCGGCACCCACTTCAACGGCCACTTCTGCGGCTCCACCGGCGTCGGCCAGTGGTCCCCGGAGGAGTGGGACAGCGAGATCCAGCAGGCGATGGACTTCGTGACGAACTGGCGCACCAACACCGGCTTCACCGACCTGCCGGCCCTGCCCTTCGACTACCGCAAGGAGCTGATCGGCAGCCGCACCCCCTGCCTGGAGGGCCAGCGCAACCTGCTGCCCACCGCGGTCAAGCGCGGCTGGCGCTACGACAGCAGCGGCAACGGCACCCAGGTGTGGCCGCAGAAGATCCAGGGCGGCGCCCTGTGGGACCTCCCGCTGCAGGCCATCCCCTTCCCCGGGCACACCTTCCAGGTGCTGTCGATGGACTACAACATCATGTTCAACCAGTGCGGCCCCAACACCAAGGCCGATCCGGCGCTCTACCCGGGCTTCCAGGCCCAGGCCCGGGACTCCTACCTGATGGGCTTCGACCGCACGTACAACAGCAACCGGGCGCCGTACATCATCGGCAACCACTTCGAGGAGTGGAACGGCGGCATCTACATGAACGCCGTCGAGGAAGCGCTCAGGTTGATCGCGGGCAAGCCGGAGGTCCGGCTGGTCTCCTTCCGCCAGCTGGTGGACTGGCTGGACGCCCAGGACCCGGCGGTGCTGCGCAAGCTGCGGAGCCTCGGCCCGGGCCAGTCCCCGGCCGGCGGCTGGGAGGGCTTCCTCGGCACTCCGGCGGCACCGCCGGTCCCCTCCCCCACGGCCGCCGCCCGCTGACCGGCGGCCCGGCCGGAAACGCCGCGCGGTCAGGCCCGGGCGCGGACCCGGCCGGAGAGCAGCGCCCCCAGCACCGCGACCGAGGCCATCACCAGCAGGATCACGGCGAAGGCGGCGGGCGAGCCCCCGTCCCCTGCTCCCTCGTGGGCGGCGGCCAGCGAGCCGCCGCCCAGCGCCGCGAACAGCACGCCCGCCAGGCCGGTCAGCAGCACGTTGCCCAGCGCGTCGCTCATCTGCAGCGCGGCCGAGTTGGCCCCGGCGTCCTCGGGCGCGGAGAGCCGCATCATCAGCACGCTGACGCTGGCGACCGTCAGCCCCATCCCGACGCCACCGACGCCCCAGGCCACCGAGGCCGTCCAGGAGGGCACCGCCGGGATCAGCACCAGCGCGGCGCCCGCGATCGCCACGGCCGTCAGCACGAAGCCGCCGCGGATCATCGCCCCGCGGTAGCGCTCGGCCCCCGGCCGCCCCTGCAACCAGGAGCCGAGCGCCCAGGAGAGCCCGCCGCTGGTCAGGGTGAGCCCTGCCAGCGTCGGCGAGAAGTCGCGCTCGGTGGTCATCATCAGCGGGATGAAGGCCTCGGCGGCAAAGAACGCCCCCGCCGCCACCCCGCGCAGCAGGATCACGGTCGGCAGCCCGCGCCCGGCGCGCAGGGTCCGCTTCGGCAGCAGTCCGAGGACGGCCGGCACCAGCAGCGCCGCCCCGGCGATCCCGGGGAGCAGCCCGACCAGGTCACGCCGCTGGCCCGCGTACTGCAACAGTCCGGCGCCGACCGCGGCCATCGCGGCCAGCAGGGTGCGGCGGCGGTCGAAGTCCGCGCCGCGGAGCACCGGGTGCTCACGCTCGGAGCGGGCCAGCGTCGGGCCCATCACCGCCAGCGGCAGCAGGATCAGCACCGGCACGGCCAGGAACACCCAGCGCCAGCCGAGGTGCTGGGTGACGGCCCCGGAGACCAGCGGCCCGACGATCGAGGGCAGCACCCAGGCCGAGGAGAAGGCGGCGAACACCGAGGGCCGCAGCCGCTCCGGGTAGGCCCGGCCGACCACCACGTACAGCGCGACGATCACCAGCCCACCACCGAGGCCCTGGATCGCCCGCCCGGCCACGAAAACCCACATGCCGGGGGCCGTCCCGGCCACCACCAGGCCCGCGCCGAACACCGCGATGCCGGTGAACAGGGGCCGCAGCGGGCCGCGCCGGTCGCACCACTGGCCGGAGACGACCAGGGCGAACAGGGTGGTGGTGAAGTAGCCGGAGAAGGCGAAGGCGTACAGCCCGAGGCCGTTCAGCTGGCGGGCCGCGGTCGGCATCGCGGTGTTGACGGCGGTCGCCTCGAAGGCGATCACCAGGACCACCGACACGATCCCCAGCGTCAGCGCCCGGTAGCGGCCGCCGAGCACCCCTCCGCCGGGGTCGGTTCCGTCGGGTATCGGGGTGGAGTCGACCGAGGTGGGGGAGGCAGTGGTCATACGCAACATCGTAAGGTCCGTCCGTGTCGGTGACCCCTGACCCGAGTCGGTGAGCGCATCGGTCCGTAGGCCTAGGACCCGGGGCCGCCGGGGGCTCAGTGCAGCACCTTGAGCCCCACCACGCCGGAGACGATCAGCAGCAGGCAGCCGATCCGGGCCACCGTCGCCGGATCGCCCAGGACGGCCATGCCGTAGAGCGCGGTGCCGACCGCGCCGATGCCGACCCAGACCGCGTACCCGGTGCCGATCGGGATGGTGCGCATCGCGTACGCCAGTCCGCCCATGCTGAACAGCAGCGCGACGCCGAAGACGAGGCCGGGAACGAGGCGGGAGAAGCCCTTGGACGATTCCAGGGCCACCGCCCACACGGTCTCCAGAAGACCCGAGACGATCAGAACGAGCCAAGCCATGACGGCCGTACCTCCGCAGTCCACAGCGGCCGGATTGCCGCTGAACTGCGTCGTCTTGTCGTCACCGGGTACGACGCGCTCGTCCGGGATGGCGGGGAAAACAGCCACCGCTTCCGACGGTAGCACACATTGCCACACAGAATTTACAGGAGTTCATTGACCCCATTCGGGCGATCGGCCATCCTGAATTCACTGGCCGTGTGCCCGAGTGGCTCAGGGGACCGTCTGCAAAGCGGTGCACGCGGGTTCAATTCCCGCCACGGCCTCGAAAAAGGAATTGCCGGTCGACCCGTGGTCGACCGGCAATTCCGCATTCTCCGGTCCCGCATTCTCCGGTCCCGCATTCTCCGTTCCGGGTCCGCGCATTCGGACCCGGACACCCCGCTCAGCCCGTGACGGCGTCCTCCGCACGGATCGGCAGCCGGCCGACCGGCAGGCCGGTGGCGGCCCGGACGGCGGCGGCGACGGCCGAGGGCGCGACCACCGCCGGCACCGCGCTGACCGCCTTGGCACCGAAGGTGGCGACCACGTCCCGCTCCTCCAGCAGCGCGGCGATCCGCACCTCCGGGGTGTCCAGCGAGGTGGGCAGCCGGTAGCCGGTGAGCGAGGGGTTGCCCAGCAGCCCGCCCGTGGTCTGCAGGTCCTCCATCAGCGCCAGGCCGACGCCCTGGGCCACGCCCGCCTCGATCCGGTCCTCGATCTGGCGCGGGTTCAGCGCCCGGCCGACGTCCTGGGCGACGGCCATCTCGACCACCCGGACGGCCCCCAGCTCGATGTCCACGTCCACCACGGCGCGCATCGCGCAGAAGGAGATGGAGACGAAGGCGTCGCCCTGCCCGGACTCGTCCAGCGGCTCCGTCGGGTGCGGGCGGCACTGGGCGGTGGCCCAGAGTTCCTTGCCCTCCAGCGCCTCGGCGACCGGCATGCCGAGCACCCCGTCGTAGGAGGTGATCTTCCCGTCGGCGATCTGCAGCAGCTCCACCGACATCCCGAAGTTGGCCGCGATCGGCTGCAGCAGCTGGTGACGAACCATCAGCGCGGCCCGCTCGACCGCCCCGCCGGAGACCCAGGTGTGCCGGCCCCGCGCGGAGGGCCCGGCGATCGACTGGTCACTGTCGGCCGGTGCGATGTAGACCTCGCTGACGCCCAGCACGGTCTGCACGATCTGCCGGGCCAGCGTGGCGAAGCCCTGCCCGGCGTCGACGGCCGCGCAGATCACCGTGGCGTGGTCGCCGCTGACCCGCACGGTGGCGGTGGAGACCTCGTCCTCGCCCTCGGCGCCCAGCATGTGCACCATGCCGACGGCGTAGCCGATCCCGCGCCGCACGGCCGACGGGTCGCCGGCGCCGCCGGGCCCGCCGGGCAGCAGCCACTCCGCGTCCGGGTCGTCCACCGGCAGCGCCGGCAGCGGCTCGGCGGCCACCGCGTCCAGCAGCGCCTTCACCGGTGCCGGGCAGGTGACGGCCTGTCCGGTGGGCAGCGGATCACCGGTGGACATCGCGTTGCGGCGGCGGATCTCCACCGGGTCCACGCCCACCCGGGCGGCCAGCTGGTCCATCTGCGACTCGTACGCGAAGCAGGCCTGCAGCGCGCCCTCGCCGCGCATCCGCCCGGCCGGCGGGTTGTTGGTGCGCACCGCCCAGGCGTCCACGAACACGTTCGGGCAGACGTACGGGCCGACCGAGAAAGCCGTCGCGGCGGCCAGCGCCTCGGCGGAGACGTCCGCGTAGGCGCCGCCGTCCAGCAGGATCTGCGCCTCCACCTTCACCAACGTGCCCTCGGCGTCGGCGTGGTGGCGGTAGCGCAGCAGTGCGGGGTGGCGCGAGGTGTGGGTGTGGAAGGACTCCTCGCGGGTGAGGGTCATCTTCACCGGGCGGCCGGTGCGCAGCGCCAGCAGCGCCAGGGTGACCTGGAAGGAGAGGTCCTCGCGGTCGGTGGTGGCGCCGGGCACGCCGGTGACCACCAGGCGGACCCGGTCCGGCTCCAGGCCGAGGCAGGCGGCGGTGCGGTCGCGGTCGCCGTGCGGGTCGGTGGAGGACAGGTGCAGCTCCACGCCGCCGTCCGGGCGCGGCACGGCCAGGCCGGCTTCGGCACCGAGCGGGGCCGGGTCCTGTCGGCCGACCTGGTAGAGGCCCTCGACGACGATCTCGCCGACCGCGTCCGGGTCGCCGGTGCGCAGCGGCAGGTGGCGGAACAGGTTGCCGTCCGGGTGCAGCGCCGGGGCGGTGAAGGCCTGCTCTGGGTCGGTGACCGCCTCCAGCGGCTCGTAGTCGACCGCGATCAGGCCGACCGCCAGCCGGGCGGTGTCCGGGTGGTCGGCGGCCACCGCGGCGATCGGCTCGCCGTGGTGGCGCACCACGCCGGCGGCCAGCACCGGCCGGTCCGCGATGATCGGGCCGGCCGGAGCGCCGTCCGGTAGGCCGTCCGGGCCGGGCGGCAGGTCGGCGGCGGTGACCACGGCGTGCACCCCGGGCAGGGCGAGCGCGGCCGAGGTGTCGATGCCGCGGATCCGGGCGTGCGGGTGCGGCGAGCGCAGCACCGCGCCCCACAGCAGCCCCTCGGCCCACAGGTCGGCGGCGTACGGGTAGATGCCGAGCGCCTTGGGCAGCGCGTCGCTGCGCAGCGGGGAACTGCCCAGGCCGAAGGGCTCCGGTACGGCGCCGCCCTCGCCGCCGTCCTGCTGGAGTGCTGCGCCGATGTCGGTAGGCGACGTCATGATGCGTGGTCGTCCTCGGGGAGCCGGATGCCGTGGGCGGGGGTGGCGCCGTGGGGGACGCCGGTGGTCGGGACGCCGGCCGGGGCACCGCCGTCGGCCGGGGCGCCGTGCGGGTCCGGGTACGGGGTGCCGTGCGGGGGCGTGCCGTCGTGGAGGGCGCCGGGCAGCGGGGTGCCGTGCGCGGGGGTGGGCTCGTAGACCGGGGCGTCGTAGCCGGTGTCGTAGCCGTTCTGCTGCTGGTGGCCGTCCGGGTAGCCGGCCGGCACGTAGGTGCCGTGCGCGGGGGTGGCCTGGTACGGCTGCTCGGGGTAGCCCTGCGGCTGGTAGTACACCTGGTCGTCGGCGACCTGGGCGGGGATGCCTGGCTGCATCGCCGTCAGGGCCGAGGTGTCGTACACGCCGGTGTCGTAGCCGCCGTCTCCGTACGGCTGTTCGACCGTCGCCTGGACCTGCACCTGGTCCTGCTCGGGTGCGGAGGGCTGCTGGGGGACGTGCTCGATCCAGGCCTCGGCGTCGGCGTAGACCGGCGGCTCGATCACCGGCTCCGTCTCGACGGCGGACGGCTCGGCGGCGACCGGCGCGCCGGCCTCGGCGGACGCTTCGGCGGCGGCCTCCTCGGCGGCAGCCGCGGCGGCCCGCTCCGCCTCCTCGGCCTCCAGCGCGCGGGCGTCCGCGACGGTCTGGACGGCCGCCAGCACCCCTCGGTAGCCGGTGCAGCGGCAGAGGTTGCCGCACAGCGCCTGCCGGGCCTCGACCTCGGTGGGCCGGTGGTTGCGCTGGAGCAGGTCGTGCACGGCCATCGCCATGCCGGGGGTGCAGTAGCCGCACTGCACGGCGCCGGAGGCGGCCAGCGCCTGCTGGACGTCGCTCGCGGCGCCCCCGGCCGACAGGCCCTCGACGGTGTTGATCTCGCTGTCGGCGGCCAGCGCGGCGGGCACCAGGCAGCCGGCCACCAGCTGGCCGTCCACCTGCACCGAGCAGGCCCCGCACTCGCCCTGCTCGCAGCCGTCCTTGGCGCCGGCCAGTCCGAGCCGCTCGCGCAGCACGTAGAGCAGGCTCTCGCCGATCCAGGCGTCGGTGACGGGCCGTTCGAAACCGTTGACCCGCAGCGTGTAGGAGGCGCACGGGCGCAGCTCCCGGCTGACCTGCGGAGCGAGGCCGAGCGGATCGGCGTCGAGGGTCTCGATGGGGTCTGTTGTCACTTCAGCGCCCTTCCCAGTGCCCGTCGGGCCAGCACCGATACGGTACGCCGCAGCCGAACGGCGGCCGCCGTCGGCCCCTCGGTCACGGCCTCCCAGGCGCCCTCGGCGCCGTAGTTGTCGGGGACGCAGGCGGCGGCCACGTACTCGCCGAAGGCGGCGCCGGCGGCCGGGTCGATCTCCCGGCTGCCGTCCCAGTCGATGCAGCCGGCCACCCAGGCCTCGGCCTCCAGCGGACGCAGTGGCACCGGGGCGACGGCACCGACGGCACAGCGCACGGCGCGCCGGGCCGGGTCGAGGACGAGCGCCACGGAGGCGGTGGCACGGGCCGGGCCGCTGCGGCCGGTGGCCTTGAGGAAGACCTGCGGCGCGTGCAGCAGCGGGACCCGCACCCAGGTGAGCAGTTCGCCGGGGCGGACCGGGTCGAGGCCGGTGAGCAGGTGGCTGACCGGCACCTCGCGGCTGGCGCCGGCCCGGGCGAGGGTGACGGTGGCCTCCAGGGCGGCGAGCACCGGAAGGGTGTCGCCGGCCGGGGCGGCGGTGACGATGTTGCCGCCGAGGGTGCCGACGTTGCGGACCTGCGGCGGGCCGGCGGTGCGGGCGGCGTCGGCGAGCGCGGGGATGAGCGCGGCGAAGTCGGGGCGGTCCATCCGGGCGTGGGTGAGTCCGGCGCCGAGCACGGCGGTGCCGCCGTCCTCGTAGCGCCAGCCGCGCAGTTCGGTGATCCGGCCGAGGCCGACCAGGGCGGCGGGGCGCAGCCGTCCGGCGTTGACGGCCTCCATGAGGTCGGTGGCTCCGGCCACCGGTACCGCGGCCGGGGCGGCGGCCAGCGCATCGACGGCCTCGTCGAGCGAGGCCGGCAGCATGATCGTCCGGTTCACCTGGGTCCCACCGTGCTCCACTTGCTCATCGATCGCCTGCCGCCCGCGGCCGCGGCCGCACTGTCCGCGTCAGCAGCCCGGCCTGGCCGTAGGGTACGGGCGATCGGGCCGGGTTGGGCAACTCTGGCACACAATGCTCGATGATCATTTCGGGACCGGTGAACGGGACTGCCCGATTGGGACGGATACCGGGCGGTATCTGCCCCGACCCTGATCGGGCCGAGGCAGATGTTCATCTGTTCTTGACGTCAGATGACCGCCCATAAGTTCCCGATGGACGCATCAGCGCACCGGAGCACCGGCTCAGCGCACCGGCGGCGGTCCCTCGATCGGCCGCCCCGCCACCCCGGGCCGGCGCTGCCACGGGCGCGGGCCGCCCATCGGGCGGTACTCGACGCCCAGCGCGTCCAGCACCTCCAGGTGACCGCGCAGCCGCCGCTCGAAGTCCGGGTAGTCGCGCTCGGCCGGCTCGGCGGGCAGCTCGGACCAGGCGACCTCGGCGAAGGCGACCAGTCGGGGGAAGGCCCGGTAGTCGACGTCCCGGGCGCTGTCCGCGAACTCGCTCCACAGGTTCGCCTGGGTGCCGATGACGTGCCGGGCGGCGGCCGCGTCCAGCTGCGCCGGGACCGGCTCGAAGCGGTAGACGTCCTCCAGCGTGCGCACGAAGCCGACCGGGACCGGCTCGTCCGGCCCGTCCGCCTGCCGGTGGTCGAGGTAGACGTGCTGCTCGGGGCACATCACCACGTCGTGCCCGGCCTCCGCGGCGGCGACCCCTCCGCCGAACCCGCGCCAGGACGACACGGCGGCCCCCGGGGCGAGACCTCCCTCCAGGATCTCGTCCCAGCCGATCAGCCGGCGGCCGCGCTCGGCCAGCCAGCGGTCGAAGTGCCGGATGAGGTGGCTCTGCAGCTCGTCCTCGTTGGCCAGGCCCAGCTCGTGGATCCGGGCCTGGGCGGCGGCGCTGTCCTTCCACTGCTCCTTGGGGCACTCGTCCCCGCCGAGGTGGATGAACTCGGACGGGAACAGCTCCAGGACCTCCTCCAGCACCCCCTCGAAGAAGCGCAGGGTCTCCTCGGAGGCGTTGAGCACGTGGGGGCTCACCCCCCAGTCCGTCCAGACGCCGAGCGCGGCGGTGTCCACCACGTCGGTGTTGCCCAGCTCGGGGTAGGCGGCGACGGCGGCCTGGGTGTGGCCCGGCAGGTCGATCTCCGGGACGACGGTGACCCCGCGCGCGGCCGCGTAGGCGACGATCTCGCGCAGGTCGTCCTGGGTGTAGTAGCCGCCGTGCGGGCGGTCGTCCCGGCGCTGCCCGGAGCGGTAGCCGACCATCGAGCGCTCCCGCCAGGCGCCGCGCCCGGTCAGCCCCGGGTAGCGCTTGATCTCCACCCGCCAGCCCTGGTCGTCGGTCAGGTGCAGGTGCAGCACGTTGAGCTTGTGCGCGGCCAGCAGGTCGACGAAGCGCAGCACGTCGGACTTGGGCAGGAAGTGCCGGGCGACGTCCAGCAGCGCGCCGCGCCAGCCGAACCGGGGCGCGTCCGCGATGTCCGCGCCGGGCAGCACCCAGCCCTCCCGCCGCAGCGGCGAGCGGCGGTACGCGTCCGGCCCGAGCAGCTGCCGCAGGGTCTGCGCGGCCCACAGCGCGCCGGCCGGGCCACCCGCGGCGAGCAGGGCGTGGCCGGGGCGCACCGTGATCCGGTACGCCTCGGCGGCCAGGGCGCCGTCCAGGACCAGTTCGATGCCCGTGCCCGGCCGGCCCGGGCCGAGCGGGAGCCCGGTGGCCGCGGACAGCGTGCCGCGCAGCCACCGCTCGGCGTCGGCCAGGCCGGGCGGCGCGGTCAGCGTGGTGGTGGCGTCGAGCGGGAAGTCCTCGTCCGGGCGCCGGACGGCACTCGAAGGTGCGGGAATGAGGTCCATTCCGACATCCTGCCCAGGCACGCCACGATTGGCATAGACCACGTCGAAAACGCGGTGCTATGCAAAACGGCGTTCCGCGGACGGCTACTGCTTGTCGCCGTCGCCGCCCTGCGGCTTCCCGATGCCGTCGTAGATCTCCTTGCACATCGGGCAGACCGGGTACTTCTTCGGGTCGCGCCCGGGCACCCACACCTTGCCGCACAGCGCCACGACCGGGGACCCGGAGAGCGCGCTCTCCATGATCTTGTCCTTCTGGACGTAGTGCGCGAAGCGCTCGTGGTCGCCGTCCCCGTGGGACACCTGCGGGACGGGCTCGACCAGGGTGCCGGTGCCGAGGCCGCGCTCGGGCTCAAGAGTGCTCATGGGTGCCAAGTCTATGGGCGCCCCCGGAAACCGGGCCAGTGTCGCGCCGCGCCCGGGCGCGTGGGGCGCCCGCTCAGTTCATCGTCGGGTCGTCCGGGTAGGTCGCCAGCAGGGCCAGCGGGCCGCGCTGGCGGCGCAGCACCGAGCGCCACAGCCGCTCCGGCTCGGGGCTGGAGACGTCCCCCGGCTCGCAGTCCACCAGGTACCAGGCGCCGCTCTCCAGCTCCGCCTCCAGCTGGCCCGGCGACCAGCCGGCGTACCCGGCGAAGATCCGCAGGCTCCCGAGTTCCCCGGCCAGCACCTCGGGCGGCGCCTCCAGGTCCACCAGGCCGATCGCGCCGTGCACCCGCCGCCAGCCGAGCGGCTCGCCGGAGCCCGGCTCCCCGGGGGCGACCGCCAGGCCGAGCGCCGAGTCCAGCGCCACCGGCCCGCCCTGGAAGACCACCGCGGGCTGGCCGACGAGTCTGCCCCAGCCGTCCAGCACACTGCCCACCTCGACCGGCGTCGGCCGGTTGAGCACCACGCCGAGCGCCCCCTCGGCGTCGTGGTCGAGGAGCAGTACCACCGCCCGGGCGAAGTTGGGGTCGGTGAGCACGGGCGTCGCGACGAGCAGACGGCCGGTGTGCGACCGGCCTCCGTGCGAATGGGCCGCCGTCATGCCACACATGATCCCGCAGAACGGCACCGGTCGGACACCGCAACACTCGAAACCCCGCCACGCCGGACGAACACCCGTACGGCCGAACCGGCGGGCGGGAGCGGGGCCGGAGAGAGCACCATCACGGGAGAGGCTCACGGGAACCATCGGCACGCCCACTACCATCTACGGATGGTGGACGCCCCTCTACGGTGCCGACTCGGATTCTCCGGGGGCCCGAACGCGCCCGTACGCACGTACCACCGGTCCACCAACGGTTCCGTCCCGGAGCCGTTCCCATTCCTCTGGCACCCCGGATTGCGAGAACGATGACCGACGACGTCCTGCTGGTCCACGGCGGAAACCCGCTCGAAGGCGAGATCCGCGTCCGCGGTGCGAAGAACCTGGTCCCCAAGGCCATGGTCGCCGCCCTCCTCGGCCAGGGCCCCAGCAGACTGCGCAACGTCCCGGACATCCGTGACGTCAAGGTGGTCCGCGGCCTGCTCCAGCTGCACGGCGTGACCGTGCGCACCGGTGACGAGGACGGCGAGCTGATCCTCGACCCCTCGCACGTCGAGAGCGCGAACGTCGCCGACATCGACGCCCACGCCGGTTCCTCGCGGATCCCGATCCTGTTCTGCGGTCCGCTGCTGCACCGCCTCGGCCACGCCTTCATCCCGGGCCTGGGCGGCTGCGACATCGGCGGCCGGCCCGTCGACTTCCACTTCGAGGTGCTGCGCCAGTTCGGCGCCACCATCGAGAAGCACCCCCAGGGCACCTACCTGGTCGCCCCGCAGCGGCTGCGCGGCACCAAGATCGAGCTGCCCTACCCCTCGGTCGGCGCGACCGAGCAGGTGCTGCTCACCGCCGTCCTCGCCGAGGGCGTCACCGAGCTGCGCAACGCGGCCATCGAGCCGGAGATCGTCGACCTGATCTGCGTGCTGCAGAAGATGGGCGCGATCATCACCCTGGGCACCGACCGCACCATCCTGATCACCGGTGTGGACGAGCTGGGCGGCTACACCCACCGCGCCCTGCCGGACCGCCTGGAGGCGGCCTCCTGGGCCTGCGCGGCGCTCGCCACCAAGGGCGACATCTACGTCCGCGGCGCCCGCCAGCTGGAGATGATGACCTTCCTCAACACCTTCCGGAAGGTCGGCGGCGCGTTCGAGGTGGACGACGAGGGCATCCGCTTCTGGCACCCGGGCGGCGAGCTCAAGGCGATCGCCCTGGAGACCGACGTCCACCCGGGCTTCCAGACCGACTGGCAGCAGCCGCTGGTGGTCGCGCTGACCCAGGCCACCGGGCTGTCCATCGTGCACGAGACTGTGTACGAGTCCCGGCTCGGCTTCACCGGCGCGCTGAACCAGATGGGCGCGCACATCCAGCTCTACCGCGAGTGCCTGGGCGGCACCCCGTGCCGCTTCGGTGCGCGCAACTTCCTGCACTCCGCGGTCGTCTCCGGCCCGTCCAAGCTGATCGGCGCCGAGCTGGTCATCCCGGACCTGCGCGGCGGCTTCTCGTACCTGATCGCGGCGCTGGCGGCCGAGGGCACCTCGACCGTCCACGGAATCGACCTGATCAACCGCGGCTACGAGAACTTCATGGAGAAGCTGCGGGACCTCGGCGCCCACGTCGAGCTGCCCAGTGAGCAGCTGGTCGACGCGTGACGAACGGTGGGGCCCGTCCGGCGGACAGGCCCCCACACGACGAGAGGCCGGGCTCCCCGCGGGGAGCCCGGCCTCTCGGGCGTTCAAGGGGTGACTCAGGCGCCCTTGGCGGCTTCCTTCAGCTTGGAGCCGGCGCTGACCTTGGCGCTGTAGCCGGCCGCGATCTGGATCGGCTCGCCGGTCTGCGGGTTGCGGGCGGTGCGGGCAGCGCGGTGGGTGCGCTCGAAGGTCAGGAAACCGGGGATGGTGACCTTCTCGTCGCCCTTGGCGACGACCTCGCCGACGATCTCGGCGAAGGCGGCCAGAACGGCGTCGGCGTCCTTGCGGGTCACCTCGGCGCGCTCGGACAGCGCGGCCACCAGCTCACTGCGGTTCATGTGTACTCCTGTGGTCTGTTCGCTTGCGGTGTGCGGGGGCCCATCGGTGCTCCACCGGGGGGCACCCGGATGGGCCGCAGGTCCGCACACTGTGCTCATGCAAGGCAATGCGTGGTCGCAGGCCGGGTCCGTACCCGATGCCGCGCGCCGGAGCCGTCGAAGGCCCGCCCGCCTGCCTGGGAACGAATCCTGCCCCGACCGGCCCCGAGAAAGCCAATCGGGCCCCGGCCGAGCCACCCGAACAAAGCCCGCCCGTTGGAGGTGTGACGCTCCGTCGGCTCCGGCGGACCGGGCGCGGGCGGCGGTCGGGACGACACGCCGGAAGACCAGGGGGACGTTCCGTACTTGTCGGACACGCCTGCCCCGTGCAGGGCTACCGTACGCCCTAGGCACGACAAGCCCAAACACGCCCCTCGCCCTTGTGTCGCAAGGGTTCGGGGCGGGCTTGGGCGAGTATGGCCGCTAATCGGACATTTGACCGATCGACGACACGTCGTCGGGGCCGGTCCTCAGAGCTTGACGGTGGGGAACGCGGAGGTGTCGAGGGTGCCGACGATGCCGGGGGTCGGACGGGACGGGGTGGGCGCCTGGGCGTCGGCCAGGGCGGCGTCGCGCACCGCGGTGGCGACGGTCTTGGCGACGTCCTTGTGGAACACGCTCGGGATGATGTAGTTGGCGTTCAGCTCGTCGTCGCCGACGGTGGTGGCCAGCGCCCGGGCGGCGGCGATCATCATCTCGGTGTTGACCGTGCGGCTCTGGGCGTCCAGCAGGCCGCGGAAGACGCCCGGGAAGACCAGCACGTTGTTGATCTGGTTCGGGAAGTCGCTGCGGCCGGTGGCGACCACGGCGGCGGTCTGCCGGGCTACGGCCGGGTCGACCTCCGGGTCCGGGTTGGCCAGCGCGAAGACGATGGCCTGCTCGGCCATGGTGGCCAGGTCGTCGCCGTCCAGGACGTTCGGGGCCGACACGCCGATGAAGACGTCGGCGCCCGCCACGGCCTCCTTGAGGCTGCCGGTGCGGCCCGAGCGGTTGGTGTGCTCGGCG
Source organism: Kitasatospora aureofaciens (assembly GCF_001188955.3). Taxonomy (GTDB): domain Bacteria; phylum Actinomycetota; class Actinomycetes; order Streptomycetales; family Streptomycetaceae; genus Kitasatospora; species Kitasatospora aureofaciens. The sequence goes on from NZ_JPRF03000015.1 coordinate 169,314, forward strand.
ATCCAGCGCAGGCTGTCGTTGAGGTCGTCACGGCCCAGGTGGACCACGCCGTGGACGTCCGCGACGGTGGCGTGCTCGACACCGGCGGCCAGCAGCAGCTTGAGGATCGCGGTGCCGGCGGCGCCGGCGCCCGACATCACCACGCGGATGTCGCCGATCTCCTTGCCGACCACCTTCAGCGCGTTGGTGAGGGCGGCCAGCACCACGATCGCGGTGCCGTGCTGGTCGTCGTGGAACACCGGGATGTCCAGGGCCTCGCGCAGCCGGGCCTCGATCTCGAAGCAGCGCGGCGCGGAGATGTCCTCCAGGTTGATGCCGGCGAAGCCCGGGGCGATCGCCTTGACGATGGCCACGATCTCGTCGGTGTCCTGGGTGTCCAGGCAGATCGGCCAGGCGTCGATCCCGGCGAAGCGCTTGAACAGGGCCGCCTTGCCCTCCATGACGGGCAGCGCGGCCGCCGGGCCGATGTTGCCCAGGCCCAGCACCGCCGAGCCGTCGGTGACCACCGCGACGCTGTTGCGCTTGATGGTCAGGCGGCGGGCGTCCTCGGGGTTCTCGGCGATCGCCATGCAGACCCGGGCGACACCCGGGGTGTAGATCATGCTGAGGTCGTCACGGTTGCGGATCGGCAGCTTCGAGGACATCTCGATCTTGCCGCCGAGGTGCATCAGGAAGGTCCGGTCCGAGACCTTGCCGATCGACACGCCGTCGATCGCCCGCAGCTTCTCGACGATCTCCTCGCCGTGCGCCACCGAGGAAGCCGCCACGGTCACGTCGATCCGCAGCGCCTCCAGGCCGGAGGCGGTGACGTCGAGACCGGTCACGGATCCGCCGGAGGACTCCACGGCCGTGGTGATCGCACTGACCGCGTTGCCGCGGGCCGGGACCTCCAGTCGCACCGTGATCGAGTTGGAGACACTGGGCACGGTCGCCATCGACGCTTCCTTCTTCCGTCTGTCCCGCAGGCTCAACATTTTGTTGAAGTCATCGCCTGCGCATGCTAGACCTCGATCGTCGCACCTTCCAAGGGATTGCCAGAAATAACGTTCATTGAGTGTGCGGATCCGACAACCGGGCCCGACCGCCCGCAGTCTTCCGCCGTCCACTCCTTGCCTCAGCGGGCCGATGCGTTACATTGGACAGGCACCGGCCCGATCCAAGCCCCCGGGCCCAACCTTCGTCCCTCAGAGGGACCACTTGCCGCGAGGCGAGCATGGCGGGTCGGTGTTCCAAACGTCTGAAGGCCCCTCACCATCGGTGAGGGGCCTTCGTCATGGGCGGGTCAGCCGCGCAGCAGCGCGGGCACACCAGCCGCGTCGGGCAGGTCGTCCGGGCCGGACAGCACGGTCAGCCGCTGGGTCGCCCGGGTCAGCGCCACGTAGAGCACCCGCAGGCCGGCCTCCGACTCACCGGCGATGCCGGTCGGGTCGGCGACCACCGTCGCGTCGTACTCCAGGCCCTTGGCCTCCAGGCTGCCCAGCGCCACCACGCGCTCGCCCAGGCCCTCGGTCCAGCCGGCCGCCTCGGCCCGACGGTCCATCGGCACCACGATCGCCACCGTCCCGTCCACCTCGCCCAGCAGGTGCTCCAGCTCGCCCCGGGCTGCCTTGCCGAAGGCCTCCGGCGCGGGGTCGGTGACGGCCGCGAAGCGCGGCTCCACGCCGACGTGGCGCACCGCGCTCGGCGAGGGCGTGCCCGGCGCGGCCAGCGCCAGCACCGTGGCCGCGACCTCGGCGATCTCGGCCGGGTTCCGGTAGTTCACGGTCAGTGTGAAGCGGCGGCGCGGCTTGCCGGCCAGTACCTCGTCCAGCGCGGCCTGGGCCTCCTGCGGGAACGGCCAGGAGGACTGCGCCGGGTCGCCGACGATGGTCCACGTGGCCATCCGGGACCGGCGGCCGATCATCCGCCACTGCATCGGGGTGAGGTCCTGGGCCTCGTCCACGATGACGTGGGCGTACTCCTTGCGCTCCACCGGCTGGCGGTCGCGCCGGCGGGAGCTGCGGTCGGCGAAGGTGGTGACCTCCTCCAGGCCGCTCAGCAGGTCCACCGCGTCCACCTCGCGGACCTTCGGCCGGGCCGGCTCGCCGAGCAGCACCTGCAGCTCGTCCACCAGCGCCACGTCGTGCGCCGACAGCGCGCCCTCGCCCTCCGGGGACAGGTGGCGCCAGGAGGCCGCCAGCAGCCTCGCCTCGTCCGGCGTGACGGCTCGGCGGGCGATCCGGTTGGTGTGCCGGGCCTGCTTGAGCGTGCCGAGCACCCGGCGCGGGCTCAGGGCCGGCCACCAGGCGTCCAGGAACTCCAGGAAGGACGGCTCGTCCGAGACGTAGTCGTCGAAGGACTCCTTCTCCTCCTGGCGCTGCTCCCGGCCGTAGTGGTCGGTGGGCCTGGGCAGGTGCCGGGTGGCCTCCTGCCACAGGGCGTCCAGCAGCAGTCGGCGGGCACGCGGACGCAGCAGGTTCAGCGGGGTGCCGCCTGAGCCCACCACGTTGCCGCGCACGGCCCGAAGCCGGCCCGCGTCCAGCTTCAGCACCTCGCCGCGGGCGACCACCTTGAGCTCCTGCGGGGCACCCAGCTCCAGCGCCGCCCGGGCGGCCCGGCGCAGCAGCTGCACCATCCGGGCCGAGCCCTTGACCCGGGCCGCCTCCGGGGTGTCGTAGGTGCCCGCCTCGATGCCGTCCACCAGCGAACCGACGGCGCGGATGGCGACCTGGCCCTCCTCGCCGAGCGAGGGCAGCACGCCCTCGGTGTACGAGACCAGCAGCGGGGTCGGCGAGACCACCAGGATGCCCCCGGCGTAGCGGCGGCGGTCCTGGTAGAGCAGGTACGCGGCGCGGTGCAGGGCGACGGCGGTCTTGCCGGTGCCGGGGCCGCCGGTGACGAGCGTGGCGCCGGCCGCGGCGGCGCGGATCACCTCGTCCTGCTCCTTCTGGATCGAGGAGACGATGTCGCGCATCGAGTGGCTGCGGGCGCGGCCGAGCGAGGCCATCAGCGCGCCGTCGCCGACCACGGCCAGTTCCTCGCCGTCCAGGGTCGGGGTGAGGTCGGGGCGCAGCAGGTCGTCCTCGACGCCGATCACCTTGCGGCCCTTGGAGCGGATCACCCGGCGGCGGATCACCCGGCCCGGCTCCACGGGGGTGGCGCGGTAGAACGGCGCGGCGGCGGGCGCCCGCCAGTCGATCACCAGCGGACCGTACTCGGCGTCCAGCACGCCCAGACGGCCGATGTGGAGGGTCTCGGCGACGGCCGGGTCGGCCGGGTCGAGCGGGGTGTCGGACGGGATGCCGTGCTCCTCCGGGGCGTCCGCCCGCTGGAGGTCGATCCGGCCGAAGAGGAAGTCCTCGAACTCGTTGTTGAGGCGCTGGAGGTGCGCGCCGGCCCGGTACACCTGGGCGTCACGCTCGGCGAGGGCGCCGGGGGTGCCGACGTGGACCCGCTTGGCGGCGTCCTCCAGGATGTACTCGGCCTCGGCGAGCTTCTCCTCCAGCCGGTGGTAGACGGTGTCGAGGTGCTGCTGCTCACCGGCGATCTCGCGCTCGCGGACGGTCTCGTGATCGGCGGTGGGGGTGGTGTCCGTGTTGCTCTGCATGGCCTCGGGGTTTGCGGCGGGGTTGCGGCGGAATCCGGCTCCGGAAAACGAGCGGACGGATGATCCTACGCCCGGGCGGGCGGGCGCGCCGCACCGGGACGGTGAAAGTGCGAAGGCCGCCCACCGCGTGAGCGGTGGACGGCCTTCGGTGTGAACATGGGGTGGTGGAGATGCCGGGAATCGAACCCGGGTCCAGTGGAGTTAATTCAGGGCTTCTCCGAGCGCAGTCCGCTGTGCTTTTCTCGGCCCTGGCGGTCACGCGGACAAGCCGCCAACAGGCCCAGCTGCTGTTTGATTTCCCATCCGCCCCCGCAGCCCGGGCGGACGGTTGAGTTCCCTAGATTATGCCAGGGTCCGGGTCGGGAACTCCCCGGTCTGACACCCAAGCGCTATCGGTGCTTATTAGGCAGCGAGAGCGAACTGCTGGGAATCGCGCTTAGAGTTGGCGATTATTTTTTTGCGACACGTGGTTAACGAGATCATTGCCGCGTTCCTCGGCTCGCTTCCCCTGTTTCAACATCCCCTGTCGAAACCGATCATCCCCATGTTTTTTTGAGAAACAGCTCGGACGGTGACCGTCCGTGTTGCTTGCGCCATAGTACGCGAGGCGACGGGCGGGGGTCCAGCGGATTAACCCCGCTGGCGCCGCCGGGCCGCCGCCACCGCGCGGGCCGCCTCGCGGGTGTCCTGCTTCTCGCGGAGCGTCTGGCGCTTGTCGTACAGCTTCTTTCCGACCGCGAGCGCGAGCTCCAGCTTGACGCGGCCGTCCTTGAAGTACAGCGACAGCGGGACCAGGGTGTGGCCCGCGTCGCGGACCTTGGTCTCGATCTTGCGGATCTCCAGCTTGTGCAGCAGCAGCTTGCGCTTGCGCCGGGCCGCGTGGTTGGTCCACGTCCCCTGGGTGTACTCGGGGATGAAGACGTTGTCGATCCACGCCTCGTGGTTCTGGATGTACGCGTAGCCGTCGACCAGGTTGGCCCGCCCCTCCCGCAGCGACTTGACCTCGGTGCCGGTGAGGACGAGGCCGCACTCGTAGGTGTCGAGGATCGTGTACTCGTGTCGCGCCTTCTTGTTCTGCGCGATCAGCTTCTGTCCGGTTTCCTTTGCCATAGCGCGGTCATTCTCGCACTTCGGGGCCGGATCGGGCAGCTGCTTTAGGGGCCGTCCGGCCGCTCAGGACCGGGTCCCGAGTCCGGCGAGGACGCGCAGGGCCAGCGCGTCGGTGTCCTCGCCCGCGGCGGCCGGGACGTCCGGGGTCAGGCCAGTGCCGTCCAGGGAGCGTCCGGACGGCGTGTGGTAGCGGCCGACGGTCATCTCCAGCACGGCGCCGTCGGCGAGCCGGCTGGGCTGCTGGACGGTGCCCTTGCCGAAGGTCCGCGAGCCCACCACCACGGCGCGGCTGCGGTCCTGCAGGGCGCCGGCGAGCAGTTCGGCGGCGCTCATCGTACCGCCGTCCACCAGCACCACCAGCGGGGTGCGCCCGTCGCCGCCGGGCGGGGCGGTCAACTCCCTCGTCCCACCGCGCTCCTGGTACGAGCCGACCGGTCCGCCGTCCAGGAGGCTCCCGGCCGTGCCGACCGCCTCGTCCACCAACCCGCCGGAGTTGCCGCGCAGATCGAGCACCACACCGGTGTGCGGGGCGCGCAGCGCGGCGCGCACCTGGTCGGCCACGCCGCTGGTGAAGGCCCGGACGGTGATCCGCAGCACGCCGCGGTCCAGGTGCTCCGCGGTGACCTGCCGGCTGTCCAGCAGCACGCGTTTCAGCCGCAGTTCGCGCACCTCGCCGTCGCCGCGCCGCACGGCCAGGGTGACCTCGGAGCCGGCCCGGCGCTCGTCGCCCTGCCCGCGCAGCCGGGCGACCACCTCGGTGACCGGCAGCCGGTCGGCCTGGTCCTGGCCGATCCGCAGCAGCCGGTCGCCGGGGGCGATCCCGGCCTGGGCGGCCGGTCCGGCCGGGGTGACCTGGGAGACCTCGGTGACGCCGTCCTCGCCGCGGCCGACCGACAGGCCGACCCCGGGGTAGCGGCCGTCCAGACCCTGGCTGAACTCGGCGTACTCCTGGGCGCTGTAGTAGGCGCCCCAGCGGTCGCCGCCGGCCGCGAGCAGGTGCTCGGCCTGCTGCTCGGACAGCGCCTTGCCGGACGGGTCCGCCGGGAGCCCGGCGGAGGCCGGCGCCAGGTCGGCGGACGCGCGGCGCGGCGGGTCGTTCGGGTCGCCCCAGGCACCGGTGGCGGCGCCGGCCAGCAGCACGGCGCCGAACACCAGGCTGAGGGCGGCCACCTGACGCGCCCTGCGCGGAGTTTGCAGCATGGCACCGGAGTGTAGACACCGCACCGCGAGCGGCGGGCCGGAACGGGGAGGGCGGAACGGCGACGGCCCCGTACGGCGCAGTGCCGTACGGGGCCGAAGGAACCCGCGGGGGTCAGACCTTGAGGTACTTGCGCAGCGTGAAGAACGCCGCGATGCCGGCCATGCCCATACCGACCACGACCAGCAGCGGGATCACCGCCAGCACCGAGCTGAGGCCGATGAAGTGGATGAACTGCACCCGGTCGGCCAGCCAGTTCTGGACGAAGAAGTGCCCGCCGATCAGCAGTCCGGAGGCCAGCCCCGCGCCGAGCAGCGCGGAGAACGCGGCCTCCGCGATGAACGGCATCTGGACGTAGAAGTTCGAGGCACCGACCAGGCGCATGATGCCGGTCTCGCGCCGCCTGCTGTACGCCGACACCCGGACGGTGTTGACGATCAGCAGCAACGCGACGAAGAGCATCAGCACCATGATCACGAACGCCGCCGTCTGCAGGCCGTTGAGCAGGCCGAACAGGTTCTCCAGGATCTTCCGCTGGTCCTCGACCGACTTGACGCCGGGCTTGCCCGCGAAGGCGCTCTGGATGACGTCGTACTTGGTCGGGTCGTTGAGCTTCACCCGCCAGGACTGGGGCATGGCGTCCGGACCCAGGACGGAGATGAGCGGGTTGTCCGGGTTCATCTCCTTCCAGTGCTTGTACGCCTCGGCGGAGCTCTCGTAGGTGGACGACTGGACCACCGAAGTCATCTTGTCCAGCTGGTCCTTGATGTCGTGGACCTGCTGGTCGGTGGCCGCGCCCTTGTCGCACTGCGGCGAGTTGCGGGCATCCGCCTTGGTGCAGAAGTAGATGCTCACCTCGACCTTGTCGTACCAGTACCCCTTCATGGAGTTCACCTGGTCGCGGACCAGGAGCGAGGAACCGGCGAGGGCGAGGGAGAGCGCGACGCTGACCACGACCGCGATGGTCATGGTCAGGTTGCGTCGGAGACCCACACCGATCTCCGACAGGACGAACTGGGCACGCATGCGGGAAACAACTCCAGGGTCGGTACTGCGCGGTCTGGCGGTCGGGCCGGCGGCCCCACGGGGTTCAGCGCTGGTGGGTCAGTGCTGGTATCCGTAGACGCCGCGGGCCTGGTCGCGGACGAGCAGCCCCTTGTCGAGTTCGATGACTCGCTTGCGCATCTGGTCGACGATGGCCTGGTCGTGGGTGGCCATCAGCACCGTGGTGCCGGTGCGGTTGATCCGGTCGAGCAGCTTCATGATGCCGACCGAGTTCTGCGGGTCGAGGTTGCCGGTGGGCTCGTCCGCGATGAGCAGCATCGGGCGGTTCACGAACGCCCGGGCGATCGCCACGCGCTGCTGCTCACCACCGGACAGCTCGCCCGGCATGCGGTCCTCCTTGCCGCCGAGGCCGACCAGCTCCAGCACCTCGGGCACCACCTTGTTGATGGCGCTCTTGGGCTTGCCGATCACCTCCAGCGCGAAGGCGACGTTCTGCGCGACCGTCTTGTTCGGGAGCAGGCGGAAGTCCTGGAAGACGGTGCCCAGCTGGCGGCGCATGTGCGGCACCTTCCAGTTGGACAGCTTGCCCAGGTCCTTGCCCAGCACGTGCACGGCACCCGTGGACGGGCGCTCCTCGCGCAGGCACAGGCGCAGGAAGGTGGACTTGCCCGAGCCGGACGAGCCGACCAGGAAGACGAACTCACCCTTCTCGATCTCCAGCGAGACGTTGTCCAGGGCGGGACGGTTCTGCTTGGGATAGGTCTTGGAGACGTTGTCGAATCTGATCACGGCTGCATCACGGAGGCCATCCTAGGCGGCGCCAGTCCTCGGTCGGTCCGCCCCGGAGGCCCGGTCCGGCGGCGGGCGATGGGAGCGCGGAGGGCCGCTCCCGGTCTGGGACCATACGCGAACCGGCGACCGGCCCGCAGGGACAGACCGGGACGGCCCTCTGAATCTGGGGGAGAATGTCCGGTTGTGCCCCGATAATTGCGAGCCATCTCACAGCCCGGGAGCCGGAAGCGCCAGAACCTGGCAGAGTGGAGGTGGCGACCGTGTCCGGCCGCTCCCCCGTACAGGGCAGACTCCCCGTACAGGTAAGAAGAGGGAACCAAAGCCCCGTCCGGTGCGTTGGCTGTAGCAGCGAGGAGGAGATCGCATGACGTGCGACCATCTGGTGTGCGCCAACTGCAACGGCCGCGTCAGCGACGGGCGTTGCTCGGTGTGCCGCGCCAACCGGGCCCGGCTGCAGGAGCAGCAGGGGCCGTTCGCCGCACTCTCCCCCGCGATGCTGCTGGCCCTGCTGGCCGGGCTGCTCGCGGTGGCGCTGATCGCGCGGCAGGCGCTGGCCTGAGGCCCCTGACCACGTGGAAGGCCCCCGACCGTCGCGGTCGGGGGCCTTCTGCGTGTGTCCGGGTCCGTGCGTCCGGCCCGGTGCGTGTCCGGGTGCCTACTCGGCGCTGGTCTCGCGCTGCTTGCGCCAGCGGATGCCGGCCTCGATGAAGCCGTCGATGTCGCCGTCCAGGACGGCCTGCGGGTTGCCGGCCTCGTACGCGGTGCGGACGTCCTTGACCATCTGGTACGGGTGCAGCACGTAGGAGCGCATCTGGTTGCCCCAGGAGCTGCCGCTGTCCTTCAGGGCGTCCATCGCGGCCTTCTCCTCCTGGCGGCGCCGTTCGAGCAGCTTGGCCTGGAGGACGTTCATCGCGGACGCCTTGTTCTGGATCTGCGAACGCTCGTTCTGGCAGGACACCACGATGCCGGTCGGGAGGTGCGTGATGCGCACCGCCGAGTCGGTGGTGTTGACGCCCTGGCCACCGGGGCCGGAGGCGCGGTAGACGTCCACCCGCAGGTCGCCCTCGTCGATGTCGACGTGGTCGGACTGCTCGACGACCGGGAGCACCTCGACACCGGCGAAGGACGTCTGCCGGCGGCCCTGGTTGTCGAACGGCGAGATGCGGACCAGGCGGTGGGTGCCCTGCTCGACCGAGAGGGTGCCGTAGGCGTACGGGGCCTTCACGGTGAAGGTCGCGGACTTGATGCCGGCCTCTTCGGCGTACGAGGTGTCGTACACCTCGGTGGGGTACCCGTGCCGCTCGGCCCAGCGCAGGTACATGCGCATCAGCTGCTCGGCGAAGTCGGCGGCGTCCACGCCACCGGCCTCGGCGCGGATGTTGATCAGCGCCTCGCGGGCGTCGTACTCGCCGGAGAGGAGAGTGCGGACCTCCAGCTCCTCGACGGCCTTCTGCAGCGAGACCAGCTCGGCCTCGGCCTCGACGCGGGTGTCCGCGTCGTCCTCGGCCTCGGCGAGCTCGAACAGCACGCCCAGGTCGTCGATGCGGCCGCGCAGGCCCTCGACCCGGCGCAGTTCGCCCTGGAGGAAGGAGAGCCGACTGGTCACCTTCTGCGCGTTCGCGACGTCGTCCCACAGGGTGGGGGCGGCTGCCTCCTCCTCCAGGACCGCGATGTCGGCCCGGATCTTGTCCAGGTCGAGGACGGCCTCGATCGACCCCATGGTCGTATCGAGGTTCTTGAGCTCTTCGGAAGGATCGACGGCTGCCACGCCCCCAGCGTAATGGTTCCGGGGGTGGTCATGACGACACCCCCGTTCCGGAGGCGACCGGGAGGGGTCACGGGGCGCGGGGGGCGGTGCTGTGCACGGCCGGCCGGGCCGGGTGGCCGGCGCCCGGCTCGGGGGCCGCGAAGGCCGTCCAGGCCGCGGCGGCGCCCGCCAGCAGCAGCACGGTGGCCAGCAGCACCGCCAGCATCCGGCGCCGGCGCAGCAGGGCCGCGCGGTCCCGGCGGTGGCCCGGGGCGGCGCGCTGGGCGCGCGACTCGGCGGCGTACGCGGCCAGTTCCTCGGCCGAGGGGCGGCGCAGGCTGGTGTGGGTGTCCCGGGTGGAGTCCGGGGCGGCGCCGGGCACCAGCGGGACGGCCGGGCCGCGACGGCGCTTGTGGACGCCCGGGCCGGCGTCGACCTCGGCGTAGACGGCCTCGCCGGGGGACAGCTGCTCCTCGGCCGGGGCGCGGCCCTGGGAGGGCACGGCCAGCACCGGCAGTCCGGCCAGCGAGGGCAGCTGCTCGCGCAGCCGGGCGGCCAGCTCGGCGGCGCGCAGCCGGGAGGCCGGAGCCTTGGCCAGGCACTCGGAGATGATCCGCCACAGCCCGTCCGGCAGCCCGGGGATCGGCGGCACCTGCTCGGTGACGTGCCGGCGCAGCACCGCGCCGGTGTGGCCGCCGCCGAACGGGGTGAAGCCGGCCAGCAGCTCGTACAGCACGGTGGCGAGGGCGTAGATGTCGACGGCGGCGCGCGGCTCCAGTCCCTCGATGATCTCGGGGGCGAGGTAGTCGGGCGTGCCGATGATCCGGGTGGCCCGGGTGCGGCGCGGGGCGTCGACCAGCCGGGCCACGCCGAAGTCGGTGAGCTTGGCGCGCGGGGCGCCGCCGGGGCCGGGGGCGGCGGCGAGGTCGAGCAGGACGTTCTCCGGCTTGACGTCGCGGTGGACGATCCCGGCCGCGTGCGCGGCCGCGAGGCCGTCGGCGACGTCGGCGATGACCGACGCGGCGACCTGCGGCGGGAGGGCTCCGTCCCGCTCGAGCCGGGAGCGCAGGTCGGTGCCCTGGACCAGTTCCATCACCAGGGCGAGGTCGCTGCCGTCCACGACCATGTCGCGCACGCCGACCACCCGGGGGTGGTCGAGGCTGGTCAGCGCGGTGCGCTCCTGGACGAAGCGGCCGACCAGCACCTGGTCGGCGGCGAGGTCCTCGCGCAGCAGCTTGACCGCCACCGGGCCGTCGGGCCCCTCACCGAGCCAGACCGTCCCGGCCGATCCCCGGCCGATGACCTGGTGGACGGTGTACCGGCTGCCGATCTTGCGTGCCAATGCTGCTCCGTGGGCGGCGCGGGAGCGCTCCGGGGGTCCGGGCGCGCTCGGTGGGGCGGGACAACAGCGACCAACCTACGCGCCCGAACCCCCTGCGCGGGGCGCCTGGGGGCCGTGGAGCGGGACTCCGGGGCGAGAAATCTCGTGAATTGTCGACAAAGCGTCAATCCTGGCTTCCGGAACGGGTCCGGACGCCCGGTCAGCTGTCGGCGGGGCGCCGGAGCGGCCCGCCGTCCGGTCCCGCGCTACTTGCTGGAACTGCCGAAGACGCTGGTCACCCAGTCCCGCGCGGTGTCGAACCAGCTCACGACGTTGTCCCAGTAGTGCGGCAGCGGTGTGAAGTTCCACAGCGCGATCGCGGCGACGGCCAGCACCAGCAGCACCATCAGACAGCCCTTGAGGCAGCCCAGCCCCGGGATGTACATCCGGTTGCGGCTGCGCGGGCGCCGCTCGCGCGGCGGAGCGCTCTCCCGGCGGGACGGCTCCCGCGGCTCCTCGCGGGGCGGCCGGGGCTCCCGGTACTGCGGCGCCGGCGGCTCGGACCGGCGCGGCGCGGCGGCGGGCGGGGGCGGAGGCGGCGGGTAGTCGCCCTGCGGCCGGCCGTACCCGGCGGGGGCCTGCCGGTAGCCGCCCTGGGGCTGCGGACGGCCGCCCTGGTTGCCCTGAGCGCCCTGGTTGACCTGGTAGGGCGGCGGGGCGACCGGCGGGCGCTGGGCGTAGCCGGGCGGCGGGCCCTGGCGACGCTGGTCCGCGCGTGGGCCGGCCGGCGGCTGCTGGTGGCCCGGGCCGCCCTGGCCCGCCTGGTAGGGCGGCGGGGCGACCTGCGGGTCCTCGAAGTCCTCCGGGCCGAAGTGGCCGACCTGGGTCTGCTGGTTGCGGTCGCGCGCCGCCCGCAGCTGGGTCTGCCACGGGTGGGGCGCCTCCTCCTGCGGCGCGGGAGGGCCGGCGGGCGGGGGCGGCGGCACGGCGGTGGGCGGCATCACCTGGGTGCGGTCCTGGGTGCCGTAGGGCGGCGCGGGCGGCGGCTGGGTGCCCATCACCCGGGTCGCCGCGGCCGGGTCGTACTGCGGGCCGCCGGACGCCGGGGGCAGCACCTGGGTGCGGTCCTCCGCCCCGGCCGGGCCCCCCGGTCCGCCCGGGCCACCCGGGACGACCGGCACGACTCCGGGCACGGCGGTCGGCTGCGGGTCCGGCAGCAGCAGGGCGCCGACCGCCAGCGCCTCGTCCACCGCCGCCGGGGAGGCGTGCACCCCGACCCCGGCCGCGACCACCCGCAGCGCGCGGGCCAGCGCGGTGGCGCTCGGCCGCTGCGCCGGGTCCTTGCGCAGGCAGCGCTCGATCACCGTCCACAGCGGCTCGGGCATGGTGCTGGGCCGCTGGGGCTCCTGCGCCAGGTGGGCCTGGAGCACGGCCAGGGCGCTGTCGCCCTGGAACGGCTGGCGGCCGGTGACCAGCTCGTACAGCATGATGCCGGCGCCGTAGACGTCCACCGCGGAGGTCTGCGGGCGGCCCTCGGCGGACTCGGGGGCGACGTACGCGGGGGTGCCGACGAACTCGTGGGTGCGGGTGACGCCCGGGGAGTCGGCCAGTCGGGCGATGCCGAAGTCGGTCAGCATCGGGTGCATCTGCTCGGTGCCCTGCACCACGGTGGAGGCGAGCAGCACGTTGGCCGGCTTGAGGTCGCGGTGGACGATCCCGTCCGCGTGGCTGGCCGCCAGCGCGTCCGCGACCTGGGCCATCAGCAGGGCGCCCGCGATCGGGCTGAACGGGCCGTTGGCGCGCAGGTAGCGGGCCAGGTCGGGGCCCTCCACCAGGTCCATCACCAGGGCCAGCAGCTCGCCCTCGACGACCAGGTCGCGGACCCGGACGATGTTCGGGTGGCTCAGCCGCAGCAGCAGCGAGCGCTCCCGCAGGAAGCGCATCACGACGTCCGGGTCGGCCGCCAGCTCCTCGCGCAGCACCTTGATCGCCACCTGCTGCCCGGGCTCGCTGCCCGGCACCTGGACGTCCTGGCGCACCAGACCGCGCCAGACGGTCCCGGTGGCACCCCGCCCCAGGGTCTCCTCAAGCAGATACTTGCTGCCGACTGGCCGCACCTGTCGCACTCCTCGCCGTGCCGCCCGCGCGGGGCGCTCCCCCGCCGGTGTGCGGTGAGCCTGCCGGGCCCGTGTTTGGCCACTCTAACGGTGTCCGTACGGGTTTTTGAGGTGACCGGCGGGCCATCCGAGCAGGGTTGGGGGAGATCCCCTAGGGGACTGCCCGGACGTGCCGGGGTGCCCGGCCGGAGGCGGTCGCCGCGGCCCGGGGCGGGGGCGCCGGGGCGGCGGTTGACCTGACCCTCCGTCGCCTCCACCATGGCGATGATCGCAAGATCGTCAAATCCGGTACGGTGCGCGGACTGTCCACGCCGGATGGCAGGATGGACACTCGCCACTCGTGTGGCCCAATGGGTCGCCGCGACCGCCCGGCGCGTCCGCGACGACACCGGGCAGCGGTACCAGGCATCACACCAGCAGAAGGGACCCGCGGGCGAGATGCAGATCCGGCTGACCGTCCTCCGACCGCGCAGCGGCCCGACCGCCGCCGGCTCCGCCATCCCCTACGTGGACGTGCTGGTCACCGCGCCCGTCGGCACCGCGCTCGGCGCCATCGCGGGCGCGCTCGCCGGCGCCGTGGGCGTGCGCGGACCGCGGGCCGCCACCCATGTGCACCTGTACTCCGGGGCGCACCGGGTGGACGAGCACACCCTGCTCGGCCACCCCCCACTGCTCGACGGCGCCGTCCTCAGCCTCAACGAACCGGACCCGACCGCCGACGACCCCGACGACGCCGCGGCCGCCGCCGAACTCCGGGTGGTCGGCGGCCCGGACGCCGGCGGGGTCCACCGGCTGCACGGCCGAGAGATCCGGATCGGCCGCTCCGGAGAGGCCGACGTCCCGCTCGACGACCCGGACGTCTCCCGGCTGCACCTCGCCCTCCACCTCGGCGAGGACGGCCGGATCGCCGTCCGCGACCTCGGCTCCACCAACGGCACCACCCTCGACGGCCGGATCGTCCCGCCCGTGCCCGCCGAGGCCGCCGTCCCGCTGGAGAACGGCGCCCTGCTGCGGATCGGCGAGTCCACCCTGCAGGTCCTCGAACCGGCCGACCCCGCCTCCGTCCGGGCCGCCCTGCCCGACGGCAACGGCCACCTCCAGCTCGCCGCCCCCGGCCCGGTCCGGTCCGCGGCACCGGTGATCGAGCCGCCCGCCGCCCCCGAGCCCGCCCCGGGCCGCGGCCGCGGCCTGTTCTCCCTGCTGCCCGGCCGCGCCGCCGAACCGCCCGGTCAGGAGAGCGCCGAACGCCACCACGCCGCCGTCCGGCAGCGCCAGGCCGCCGCCCAGCGCGAGCGCTGGCCCGACCTCGCCACCGTGCTCCTCAACGCCGTCGGCCCCGGCCCCCGGCTGTGGGAGCGCGGCCCCGGCCACCCCGACGCCCTCACCCTCCGGCTGGGCACCGCCGACCGGCCCGGCGGCCCCGGCACCACGCCCGGCACCGTACTGCCCGCCGTCCCGGTCACCCTCGACCTGCAGACCGCCGGCAGCCTCGGCCTCAGCGGCCCGCGCGAGCGCCTCGACGCGCTCACCCGCGCCGTCGTCGCCCAGCTCGCCGCGCTCCACCCGCCGACCGGGCTGAGCCTGGTCGTGGTCGACGCCGACCCGGCCCGCAGCCCCGAGGAACGCGTCGACACCTGGGCCTGGGCACTGTGGCTGCCCCATCTGCGCCCCGCCGAGGGCCAGGACTGCCGGCTGCTGGTCGGCCTGGACGACGAACAGGCCACCGCCCGGCTGACCGAGCTCACCGCCCGGCTCAGCGGCCCGACCGGCCTCGGCGGCCACCCCGCCACCGTGGTCGTGGTCGACGGCCGCCCGACCGACGAGGCCGCCCGGCAGGCGCTCGACCTGCTGCTGCGCCAGGGCCCGGCCGTCGGCATCTTCCCGATCTGCCTCGCCGAACAGCCCGAGCTGCTCCCCCGCGGCCTCGGCGCCACCGCTCTGATCACCGGCGAGGTCGGCACCCAGCTCTCGCTGGACCGCCCGGTCGCCCGCGGCCGGGAGACCCTGCACGAGATCTCGCTGGACGCCGTCTCCGACGCCTGGGCCGAACGGCTGGCCCGCGTCCTCGCCCCGCTGCGCGAAGCCGCCCCGGCCTCCCGCGGCCCGCTGCCGGACGCGCTGCGGCTGCTCGACCTGCTCCAGCTCGACACCGTCACCCCGGCCAAGCTGTCCGCCCGCTGGGCCGCCCACGCCGGCGGCATCGGCGCCGCGACCGCACTGCTCGGCACCACCCGGGACGAGCTGTGCACCCTCGACCTGGCCGACCCCGAACTCGCCCTGCCCTCCCCCGACCCGGGCGGCCCGCACCTGCTGATCGGCGGCGCCCGCGGCTCCGGCAAGACCGAACTGCTGCGCACCCTGGTCGCCTCGCTCGCCGTCTCCGAGCGGCCCGAGCGCCTCGCCGTCACCATCGTCGAGGGCCGGGCCACCGAGGACGGGCTGTCCGGCTGCTCGGAGCTGCCGCACGTCACCGGCCGGGTCAACGCCGCCGCCGACCCGCGCGCCGCGCTCCTCGCCGCCGAGGCGCTGGAGGACGAACTCGCCCTGCGGGAGCGGCTGTTCGACGGGCTGGACTTCGCCTCCTGGCACGCCACCCGCATCTTGGACGGGCACAGCCTGGACGAGCACGGCCTGGACGCCCACCGTCTGGATGCGCACGGTCCGGCCGATCAGGGCCGCAGCTCCGCTCCGGTACCCGCCACCGTCGGCGCCGCCTCCACGGCCGTGCCCCGGATCATCCCCCCGCGCAGCGCCGACGGCCCCCGGCCGGCGACCACCCCCTCCGGCCCCGTCCCGGCCCGACTGGTCGTCGTCGTCGACGACTACGACGCCCTGCTCTCCCCCACCTCCCCGGCCGGCCGGCCGCTGGCCCGCGCGCTCGCGGCCGTCGCCCGCCGCGGCGGCCCGCTCGGCGTCCACCTCGCGGTCGCCACCGGCCGCCCGGAGGAGAGCGCCGGCACCGAGGTCGACGAGGCCGCCCTGCTGCGGATCGCGCTGCGCACCGAGGACCCGGCCGACTCCGACCTGCTGATCCACCTCGGCGACGCCGCCGCCCTCCCCGAGGACACCCCCGGGCGCGGCTACCTGCGCCGCCCGGACGGCGGCGTCGCCGCCTTCCAGACCGCCCGGATCAGCGGCCGCATCCCCCGCACCGCCACCCTGCGCCCCACCGTGGTCGCGATAGACCCGCTCCAGCTCGGCGCCCCACCCGCCCGCCGCCCGGTCCGCGAACTCGGCAACGGCCCCACCGACCTCGCCCTCCTCGCCAGCGCGCTCCAACGCGCCGCCTCCCGCTGACCCGCTCGACACCGGGAGGGCCCCGACGAACCGAGCGGTTCGTCGGGGCCCTTCGACGTTGCCGCGCCCGGGGCGGGAACACGGAAGGGGCCCGCGTCCGGGATGGACGCGGGCCCCTTCCGTTCAGCCGTCCGTCAGCGCATCGAACCGGTGCGCAGCAGGGTGCGGATGACGCGCATCGCGACCGAGAGGCTGGACAGCTCGTAGTTGTCCGAACCCCTTATGTCGTCGAGGGTGGCCTTGGCGCGGTTCAGCAGGGTGGAGTTGAGGTCCGCCCAGGCGTTGTAGCGCTCCTCGGGGCTTGCGCCGTCGGGGCCGCAGGCCAGGATGTCGGCGGTCAGCGCCGCGTGCGCCGCGAAGAGGTCCTCGCGGATCGCGGCCCGGGCCATCGACGACCAGCGGTCGGTGCGGGGCAGGTCGATGATGCGGTCGAGCAGGTGCGAGATCTGCAGGCGGTCGCCCAGGTCGTAGTACAGCTCGGCGACCTCGGCGACGTCCTTGCCGGAGCGGTCCGCGACCTCGGTGATGTCCAGGGTCGGGAAGACCGAGGACAGGCCGGCGATCCGGGTGGCCAGTTCGTCCGGCACGCCGGCCGCGGCGAGCTCGCCCTGGATCGACTCGAACCAGGCGAGGTCCTCGCCGCGCAGCGGCTTGGGCAGCGAGCCCCAGACCTGGTTGACCCGGTCGTGGAAGAACTCGATGGTGCCGGCGATGTCGAGCGGCTGGCGGCGGTTGTTGAGCATCCACCGGGTGGCGCGCTCGACCAGGCGCCGCGAGTGCAGCCGCATCTTGGTCTGGATCCGGGCGGGGACCTGGTTGTCCAGGCCCTCGATCCGGGACCAGATCTCCTCCAGGCCGAAGACGGCCCGCGCGGCGGTGTGAGTCCGGGCGATCTCCTCGTAAGTCGCGCCGGTCTCCTCCTTCAGGCGGAAGGCGAAGGTGCAGCCACCGCGGTTGATCGTGTCGTTGACGATCAGCGTGGTGATGATCTCGCGGCGCAGCGCGTGGTTGTCGATCGCGTCGGCGAACCCGGCCCGCAGCGCGCTCGGGAAGTACTCGTGCAGCAGGGTGCGGAAGTACGGGTCGTCCGGCAGGTCGGTGGCCAGCAGCTCCTCGGCGAGGATGATCTTGGTGTAGGCGAGCAGGACGGACATCTCGGGCTGGGAGAGCCCGCGGCCGTTCTGCTGGCGCTCACGGATCTGGCGCTCGGTGGGCAGGAACTCCAGCCCGCGGTCGAGCTGGCCGGCCGCCTCGAAGCGGTTGATCATCCGGGCGTGGACGTTGACCATGCTGTGCGCCTGGGCGACGGCGTTGGCCAGCACCACGTTCTGCGCGTAGTTGTTGCGCAGCACCAGGTGGCCGACCTCGTCGGTCATCTCGGCGAGCAGGACGTTGCGCTGCTTGACCGTCATGTCGCCCTCGGCGACGACCTGGTTGAGCAGGATCTTGATGTTGACCTCGTGGTCCGAGGTGTCCACACCGGCCGAGTTGTCGATGGCGTCGGTGTCGATCCAGCCGCCGGTGCCCTCGGGGCCGCCGGTGGCCGCGTACTCGATGCGGCCGAGCTGGGTGCAGCCGAGGTTGCCGCCCTCGCCGATGACCCGGGCCCGGACCTGCTCGCCGTTGACCCGGATGGCGTCGTTGGCCTTGTCGCCGACCTCGGCGTTGGTCTCGCCGGAGGCCTTGACGTAGGTGCCGATGCCGCCGTTCCAGAACAGGTCGACCGGCGCCTGGAGGATCGCCTTCATCAGCTCGGCCGGGGTCAGGCGGGACTCCTGGATGCCCAGGGCGGCCCGGACCTGCGCGCTGACCTGGATCGACTTGGCGCTGCGCGGGAAGACCCCGCCGCCGGCCGAGATCAGCGACTTGTCGTAGTCGTCCCAGGAGCTGCGCGGCAGCTCGAAGAGGCGGCGGCGCTCGGCGTACGAGACGGCCGCGTCCGGGTTCGGGTCGAGGAAGATGTGGCGGTGGTCGAAGGCGGCGACCAGCCGGATGTGCTCGCTGAGCAGCATGCCGTTGCCGAAGACGTCGCCGGACATGTCGCCGATGCCGATGACGGTGAAGTCCTCGGACTGGGTGTCGACGCCGAGTTCACGGAAGTTGCGCTTGACCGACTCCCAGGCGCCGCGGGCGGTGATGCCCATGCCCTTGTGGTCGTAGCCGGCCGAGCCGCCGGAGGCGAAGGCGTCGCCGAGCCAGAAGCCGTACGACTCCGCGACGCCGTTGGCGATGTCGGAGAAGGTCGCGGTGCCCTTGTCGGCGGCGACGACCAGGTAGGTGTCGTCCTCGTCGTGGCGGACCACGTCGGCCGGGTGGACGACCTCGCCGGCCACCAGGTTGTCGGTGATGTCGAGCAGCGCCGAGATGAAGGTCTTGTAGGAGGAGATGCCCTCGGCCAGCCAGGCGTCGCGGTCCACCGACGGGTCCGGCAGCTGCTTGGCGACGAAGCCGCCCTTGGCGCCGACCGGGACGATGACGGTGTTCTTCACCATCTGGGCCTTGACCAGGCCGAGGATCTCGGTGCGGAAGTCCTCGCGCCGGTCGGACCAGCGCAGACCGCCGCGGGCGACCTTGCCGAAGCGCAGGTGCACGCCCTCGACCTGCGGCGAGTAGACCCAGATCTCGAACGCGGGGCGCGGGGCCGGCAGGTCCGGGATGGCCTTCGGGTCGAACTTCATCGACACGTAGGAGTGCCACTCGCCGGAGCCGTCGTGCTGGAAGAAGTTGGTCCGCAGGGTGGCCCTGATGAGGTGCAGGAAGGAGCGCAGGATGCGGTCCTCGTCCAGGGAGACGACCTCGTCGAGCGCGCCGGCCAGCTCCTCCAGGATGCCCTCGGTCAGCTCGGCGGCGCCCAGCTGGTGGCTCGGGCTCAGTCGGGCCTCGAACAGGTTGACCAGCAGGCGGGTGGTGTGGGTGTTGTTGCGGAGCGCGTCCTCCATGTAGTCCTGGGAGAACGTGGAGCCCGCCTGGCGCAGGTACTTGGCGTACGCGCGGAGCACCATCGCCTGGCGCCAGTTCAGCCCGGCGGTGAGGACCAGCTCGTTGAAGCCGTCGTTCTCGGCCTTGCCGGTCCAGGTCGCCGCGAAGGTGTCCTGGAAGCGCTCGCGGGCCTCGTCGGTGAGCTCGGTGGCCTCGCGCAGCTTCAGGCCGAAGTCGTACACCCACGCGGTGGTGCCGTCGGAGCGGCGCAGCGCGTACGGGTGCTCGTCCAGCACCTCGACGCCCAGGCGCTGCAGCACCGGCAGGACCTCGGTGAGGGAGATCGGGCCGCCGACCCGGTAGATCTTGAAGCGGCGCTCGTCGTCGCCCGCGCCGACCGGCTGGTACAGGTTCAGGCGGAAGTCGCCTTCGCCGTGCAGCGACTCGATCTGCTTGATGTCGGCGACGGCGGTGCGCGGCGGGAAGTCGGCGCGGTAGCCGTCGGGGAAGGCGTTGCCGTACTTGTGGCCGAGCTCGGCGGCCTTCTCCTCGCCCAGCTCGGTGTGCAGCTGGTCGTGGAAGCCGTCCATCCAGAACCGGGCGGCCTCGGCCAGGCGGCTCTCGATCCGCTCGATGTCGGAGTCGGTGAGCCGGGGCAGCTCGGTGCCCGGGGCGACCCGGACCACGAAGTGCAGGCGGGTCAGCACCGACTCGGTGGCGTACACCGTGTAGTCGATGGTGGCGCCGTTCAGCTCCTCCTTGAGGATGTCGGTGAGCAGCAGCCGGATGCGCGTGGTGTAGCGGTCGCGCGGCAGGTAGATGAAGGCCGAGAAGTAGCGCCCGTACTCGTCCTGGCGCAGGAAGAGGCGCAGCTTACGGCGCTCCTGCAGGTAGAGCACGCTGGTGGCGATGGAGAGCAGCTCGGTGGCCGGGGTCTGGAAGATCTCGTCCCGGGGGAAGGTCTCCATGATCTGCAGCAGGTCGCGGCCGTCGTGGCTCTCGCTGGAGAAGCCGGACTCCTCCAGCACCGCCTGGACCTTGCGGCGCACGACCGGGATGCGGGTGACCGACTCAGTGTAGGCGGCGGAGGAGAACAGGCCGAGGAAGCGGCGCTCGCCGATCGGCTCGCCGGCGGCGTTGAACTTCTTGACGCCGACGTAGTCCAGGTAGGCCGGGCGGTGCACGGTGGCGCGGCTGTTGGCCTTGGTGAGTACGAGCAGCTTCTTCTCGTGGGCCTTGGCCCGGACCGGGGCGGAGAGGCGGCCGAAGGCCTCGGAGACCGAGTGGTGGCGGTCGTCGTGGCTGTGCGGGTCGGAGCGCAGGATGCCGAGGCCGGTCCCGGCGACGGCCTTGAGGACCTCCTCGCCCTCGTGCTCGACCAGGTCGTACTCGCGGTAGCCGAGGAAGGTGAAGTGGTCGTCGGCGAGCCAGCGCATCAGCTCCCAGGCCTCGCCGACCTCCTGCTCGGGCAGGCCGGCCGGGGGCTCCTCGGCCAGCTCGTCGGCCAGGCGCAGCGCGCTGTCGCGCATCTTGGCCCAGTCCTCGACGACCTCGCGGACGTCGCCGAGCACGCGGCGCAGGTTGGTCTCGATGGTGCGCAGGTCGTCGCGGTCGGTCTCGCGGTCGATCTCGATGTGCATCCACGACTCGACGGTCGCGTCGGCGGGCCACTCGGCGCCGGCGGCCTGGCTGCGGGAGCAGGCGTCGACGTCCAGGATCTCCAGCAGCTTGCCGGTGATGTCACGGCGGACGACCAGCTGGGGGTGGACGACGAGGTGGATCGCGCGGTCCTGGCGGGACAGCTCGTTGGTGACGGAGTCGACCAGGAAGGGCATGTCGTCGGTGACGACCTCGACCACGGTGTGGCCGCAGGACCAGCCGTTCTCCTCGACCGAGGGGGTGTGGACCCGCACCTCGGCGGTGCCCTGGGGGCGCTTGAGGCCCAGGCGGTAGTGCGAGGCGGCCGCGCCGTACACGTCGACCGGGTCGAGGTCGACCAGGTCCTCGGGCGCGGTGTGGAGGTAGTAGTGGTGCAGGTACGCGGTCAGAGCGCCGTTGCTCAGACCCTCCCCCGGCGCCGCTCCCCCCACCTGGCTGTTCTCAGCGGCTACGGCTGCCTTCTTGAGCAGTTCGGCCTTGGCTGCGTCCAGCTTGGTCTGCATGACTTCTTGGCTCCTGTCGCGCGCCGTTGCGTGACTCGGTGGTGTGTGGGTGTACACCGACGGGTCGCTCGCAATCCTGCCGCACCGTCCGACTGAAAGGGGCTCATGGCACGCATGAAACGCCCTCCCAGTGGGTAGGACGACTCGTTCGTCCTGCAAGCCACCCGACGACGCCAGCCAGCCTAACCGGATCAATCGAAGGTGGACAGGGACAGGGAGGCGCAAACCCGCAGGATGTCGGGTCCGTCCTGGACACCATGTCCAAACCGGAGGGTCATGTTCGCTTTCAGCCCATATGGGGGTACGCGTGGTGGGTCGGCGGCACGAAGGTCTCCTTGATCGCCCGGGCCGAGGTCCAGCGCAGCAGGTTCTGGGCGGCGCCCGCCTTGTCGTTGGTCCCGGAGGCCCGGGAGCCGCCGAAGGGCTGCTGTCCGACGACGGCGCCGGTGGGTTTGTCGTTGATGTAGAAGTTCCCGGCGGTGAAGCGCAGTTCCTCCACGGCCTGGGAGATCGCGTAGCGGTCCTGTGCGACCACCGCGCCGGTCAGGCCGTACGGGGCGCCCGAGTCGACCCGGCCGAGCACGTCGTCCCACCGGGAGTCCTCGTAGACGTGGATCGCGAGGATCGGGCCGAAGTACTCGGTGCGGAAGATCTCGCCCCGGTGGTCGGAGGAGACCAGCACCGTCGGCCGGACGAACCAGCCGATCGCGTCGTCGTACTGGCCGCCGGCCACCAGCTCGACGGTCGGGTCGGCCTTGGCCCGCTCGATGGCGCCCCGGTTCTTCTCGAACGCGCGCTCGTCGATCAGGGCGCCCATGAAGTTGGACAGGTCGGTGACGTCGCCCACCGCGAGGGCGTCCACCTCGGCCAGGAAGTCGTCCTTGATCCTCAGCCAGAGGCTGCGCGGCAGGTAGGCGCGGGAGAGCGCCGAGCACTTCTGGCCCTGGTACTCGAAGGCGCCGCGGATCATCGCGGTCCTGAGGATCTCGGGGTCGGCCGAGCGGTGGGCCAGCAGGAAGTCCTTGCCGCCGGTCTCGCCGACGATCCTCGGGTACGTGCGGTAGCCGCCGATGTTGGCGCCGACGGTCTGCCAGAGCGACTGGAAGGTGGCGGTGGAGCCGGTGAAGTGCAGCCCGGCGAGCGCCGGGTCGGTGAGCGCCACCGGGGAGACCTGCAGCCCGTCGCCGGTGACCAGGTTGATCACCCCGGGCGGCAGGCCCGCCGCCTCCAGCAGCCGCATCAGGTGGTACGCGGCCAGGGTCTGGGTCGGCGCGGGCTTCCAGACCACGGTGTTGCCCATCAGGGCGGGGGCGGTCGGCAGGTTCCCGGCGATCGCGGTGAAGTTGAACGGGGTGACCGCGTAGACGAAACCTTCCAGCGGGCGGTGGTCGACCCGGTTCCACACCCCCGGGGAGGAGACCGGCTGGTCCGCCAGCACCTGCCGGGCGAAGTGCACGTTGAACCGCCAGAAGTCGATCAGCTCGCAGGCGGAGTCGATCTCGGCCTGCTGCACGGTCTTGGACTGGCCGAGCATCGTCGCCGCGTTGAGCGTCTCCCGCCAGGGCCCGGCCAGCAGTTCGGCGGCGCGCAGGAAGACGGCCGCCCGGTCGTCGAAGGGGAGCGCGCGCCACTGCCGCCCGGCCGCCAGCGCCGCGTCCACCGCCGCCCGGGCGTCCTCCCGGGTGGCGTTGCCGAGCACGCCCAGCTTGGCGGCGTGGTGGTGCGGCTGGACGACGTCGATCCGCTCACCGCCGCCGAAGCGCTGCTCGCCGCCGATGGTCATCGGCAGCGGGACCTGCTCGGCCGCCAGCTCGTCCAGCCGCCTGACCAGCCGGTCCCGCTCCGGGCTGCCGGGCGCGTACGCCTGCACCGGCTCGTTGACCGGGGTGGGCACCTCGGTGACTGCGTCGATGGGCATGGCGGCTCCGTCCTGGCTCTACCGGTGTCAGTCCAGCCTGACCAGGGCGGGGCGGATCCGCCCGTCCAGACACGCCAACGGCGGACGTGGCGCCCGCCACGTCCGCCGTCACGAACGCTCAGCCGGTCGAGCCGGTCAGCCGGTCAGCTGGCCGGCCAGCTCCACCGCCTCGGCCAGGCTGTCCACCACCGGGACGCCGACCGGCTCCAGCTTCTCCCGGGTGTGCGAGCCCCCGGTGTACAGGACGGCGTGGGCGCCCGCGTGCAGCGCCGCCAGGGCGTCGTCCGCGGCGTCGCCGATCAGCACCGTGCGGGCCGGGTCCACCCACTCGCCGAGCGCGGCCAGGTGCTTCGTCAGCTGGTCCGCCTTCTGGCCGCCGGGGGGACCGCTGCGGCCGTCCACCCGCAGGAAGCTGCCGGTCAGGCCGAAGGAGTCGACCAGCGGCACCAGCTTGTCGTGCACGTACATCGACAGCAGGGACTGGCTGTGCCCGGCCGCCTGCCAGCCCGCCAGCAGCTCGGGCACACCCTCGGTCAGGCCGCAGGCCGGGCTGAGCTCGCGGTAGCGGTCCTGGAAGGCGTCGTCCAGCCGCAGCCACTCCTCCTGGGAGGGCATCCGGCCGAGCAGTCGCTCGTAGAAGCGGGGGATCGGGATCTCGTACTGCTCGCGGTACTGCTGCATGGTCATCGGCCCGACGCCGATGGTCGCGAACGCGGCGTTGCTCGCGCCGAGGACCGCGTCCATGTCGTGGAAGAGGGTGCCGTTCCAGTCCCAAACGATGTGAGTGCGCACGGGGCCAAACGGTAACCCGAACGGCCGACACGCCGGTAGGACGGGGCTCACTCAGCCCAGGAGGGACGGGATCTCCTGGGTCGCGTACCAGAGCAGGTCGTGGTCCTCCGCGCCGTCCACGGTGAACTGGGCGTCCTGGTCGCCCGAGTCGGCCGCGGCCACCGCCGCCACCGCCGCCGTGACGTCCTCGACCACCTCGTCGTCGGCCACGTCCGCGTGCACCGAGGCGGCCTTCGCCAGCTTCACCGGGCCGGGCAGCACCACCCGGCCGAGCGAGGCCTGGTCCTGGTACTCGTCGCCGGGGAAGGGGCGCACGGCCGAGTCGGCCACGTCCAGGGCCACCACGACGCGCCGGCGCGGTGCGGCCGGGTCGGCCGCCAGCAGCCGCAGCGAGGACTGGGCGGCCCGGTTCAGCGCCGCGTACTCCAGCTCCTCCAGGTCGTCGCTGACGTACCACTCGCGCAGCGCGGGCGTCACGGCGTAGGCCGCGGACGCCTCCAGGGCTCCGCCCTCGTGCGCCGCCGCCAGGCCGGTCAGGGTGGTGGGCACGTACACGCGCATCGGTGGCACTCTCCGGTTCGTCCAGCGGGGGTTCGTCCAGCGGCACAGCATCCAGCGCCCCAAGAATAAGCTCCGCCGGACCGCCCGTGATCACCTCGCGCCGGGTCCGCGCTCGGCGGCCAGCGCCGCCCGGCTGGTCCGCAGCGCGCTCTCCAGCACCTCGCCGCGGCGGGCCGGGTCCATCAGGTTCGGTCCCATCACCGCCAGGTCGGCCAGGGTGGGCGCGAGCAGCCGTACCCGGACGCCCTCGGCCCGCAGCAACGCGGCCTCGCGCAGCAGCTGGCGGGTGACCGCCCGGCGGTAGCGGCTGACCAGCTGGGCCAGCACGCCGCGCGGGCGGTCCCGGGCCCGCCACTCGCGCAGCGCGGCCAGGGTGCTGCGGTCGGAGCGCTCGGGCCGCGGTCCCAGCCGCAGGGCCATCGGGGCCAGCACGTACACCTCGTCCAGGCCGCGGCCGAGCAGCAGGTCGGCGCTGGTCGCCGACCAGCAGCCGCCGTCCACGTACGCCGAACCGTCGAGGCGCACCGGCGCGAACCAGCCGGGGATGGCGCAGGAGGCCATCACGGCGTCGGCCACCGCGACGGCCGGGGCCTCCGGGTCGCCGAAGACCACCCGGTGGCCGCTGCGGTAGTCCACCGCCGCCACCCGCAGCGGCGCGGCGGCCGCGCTCGGCGCCACCCCCGCCGCAGTCGGACCCGAACTCCCCGGAGCCGGCCAGCCGCCCGGGCCGAACAGCCCGCGCACCAGTTCGCCGACCGGCGCCAGCGAGCCGCGGCCGTGCGGCGCCATTGCCGAGACCATGGTCAGCAGCGGGTACTCCCGCGGGTGCCGGACGGCGTCGCGCAGCAGGTCGGGCGAGCCGATCCCGGCCCGCGGGCGCTGCGGCAGCGCACCGCCCACCGCCGTCTCGTAGTCGAAGGCCACCCCGGCCAGCGGGCCCTCGGTGACCGCCAGGCCGCGCTGGTGGTCGCGCAACTGCTCGGGGGGCACGCCCCCGGCCAGCAGCGCGGCCAGGATCGCGCCCGCCGAGGTGCCGAGCAGGAGGTCCGTCTCACCCGGCCGGAGCCCGGTGACCTCCTCGACGGCGCACAGAGCGCCGACCGTCCAGGCCGCGCCGAGCATTCCGCCGCCGCCCAGCACCAGGCCGCGCCGGGGCGCGCCGCCGGGGCTCGTCCCCGACACCGCCGTCCGTGTGGTCATCCCGGCTGTCGTCATCCCGGCCGCCCGTCGTCGTTGGGAGCGGGTCAGGCTACCGATGGTGCGCACGGGCGGACGGGCGGCGCAACGGGAACCGGGCCCGGAGTCACCCGGTCCGCCGTACCGGGGCGTCCCCTTTCGGGCTCTCCGGCCCGTCCCCGCACGTCAACCCACCGCCTGCGGGGGTACGCGCCGGGCCCGTCGCCGCACTGGGCGACTCACCCGGATAGGTGAACTTCGCACCGGTCTCCCGCCCACTCGAAAACGCGTTGCCGTGCCGCCCGGGCCGCCGCCAGCCTGGACCCGTCCGTACCCGCACCACCCTTGCCGGAGGCCACCGTGACCGCGCAGCTCAACAGCGACCCCAGCGCCCGACCCAGCACCCGCCCCACCGCCCGCCCGCACCGGCGCGGCCGCGCCTCCGGCGGCTGCGACCCAGGCCGAACTCGGCATCCCGCACGGCACCGCCCGGGCCACCGGGGCCACCGGCCCGGCCCGCCACGACGCGGGGGCGCTCGCCGCCCGCTTCGCCCACCAGCTGGTCGAGGTGCTCACCGGCGCCCGGCCCTCCGGCCAGCTGATGCGGCACACCAGCCTGGACGGCTACGGGCAGCTCGCCTCGCTGGTCCGGGCCGGGGCGCTGCGCCGCGGCGGCCCCGCCGACCGGCCCCGGCTCGGCCCGGTGCACGACCGGTCACCCTCGCCCGACGCCGTCGAGGCCTGCGTCCGGGTCGACCTGGGCCGGCGGCACCACATGGTGGCCTTCCGGCTGGAGCAGCGCGGCCCGGCCGGCCAGTGGCAGTGCACCGCCGTGGAGGCCCGATGACGGCCACAGCGCGCGGGACGGCGCAGGGCGCCGCCCCAGTACGGAAGCGGCGCCCTGCGTTGCGTGCTGTGCGTGGATCAAACCTTGCGGCGGCGGCCCTTGGCGGACTTGGCGGCCTTGCGGCGCTCGGCGCGGGTCATCCCGTCGCCCTCGTCCTCCGGCGCGGTGTCCTCGAAGTCGCCCTCGACCACACCGCCGCCGACCTCCTCCGAGGGGGCCGTGTAGTGCAGCCGCTGCGGCTTCGGGGCCTCCAGGCCCTTGGCCTTGATCTCCGGGCGGGCGGCGTCCTTCTCCAGCTTGTCGAGCACCACCTCGGCGTCCTCGACCGGGACCTCCTCGACCTGCTGCTCGACCTGGACCTCCAGGTTGAACAGGTAGGCGACGGACTCCTCCTTGATGCCCTCCATCATCGCGGTGAACATGTCGAAGCCCTCGCGCTGGTACTCGACCAGCGGGTCGCGCTGCGCCATGGCCCGCAGGCCGATGCCCTCCTGGAGATAGTCCATCTCGTAGAGGTGCTCGCGCCAGCGGCGGTCCAGCACCGACAGCACCACGCGGCGCTCCAGCTCGCGCAGGATCTCCTCGCCGAGCTGGTCCTCGCGGGCGCCGTACTGCGCCTGGATGTCCTCCTGAACGACCTTGATCAGGAACTCGGGGGTCAGGCCGGACGGGCCGCCGACCTCCTCCTCCAGCTCCGCCAGGTCCAGGGTGATCGGGTAGAGCTGCTTGAACGCGGTCCAGAGCTTGTCGAGGTCCCAGTCGTCCTCGAAGCCCTCGCCGGTGGCCGCCTTGACGTAGGCCTCGACGGTGTCGTCCATGAAGTGGCCGACCTGCTCCTGGAGGTCCTCGCCCTCCAGGACGCGGCGGCGCTCGCCGTAGATGACCTCGCGCTGGCGGTTGAGCACCTCGTCGTACTTCAGGACGTTCTTGCGGATCTCGAAGTTCTGCTGCTCGACCTGGGTCTGCGCGGAGGCGATCGCGCGGGTGACCATCTTGGACTCGATCGGCACGTCCTCGGGCACGTTGGCCATCGAGAGCACGCGCTCGACCATGCCGGCCTTGAACAGGCGCATCAGGTCGTCGCCCAGCGACAGGTAGAAGCGGGACTCGCCCGGGTCGCCCTGACGGCCGGAGCGGCCGCGCAGCTGGTTGTCGATCCGGCGGGACTCGTGCCGCTCGGTGCCGAGGACGTAGAGGCCGCCGGCCTCCTTGACCTCCTCCTGCTCGGCCTTGACCGAGGCCTTGGCCTTCTCCAGCGCCTCCGGGAACGCGGCCTCGTACTCCTCCGGGTTGTCGCTCGCGGAGAGCCCGCGCTGGGCCAGCTCGGCCGCCGCGAGGTGGTCCGGGTTGCCGCCGAGCATGATGTCGGTGCCGCGGCCGGCCATGTTGGTGGCGACGGTGACGGCGCCCTTGCGGCCGGCCTGCGCGACGATCTGCGCCTCGCGCTCGTGGTGCTTGGCGTTCAGCACCTCGTGCGGGATGCCGCGCTTGCGCAGCTCCTGCGACAGGTACTCGGACTTCTCGACCGACACGGTGCCGACCAGCACCGGCTGGCCCTTCTCGTGCTTCTCGGCGATGTCCTCGACCACGGCGGCGAACTTGGCCGGCTCCGACTTGTAGATCAGGTCGGGCTGGTCGATGCGCAGCGGCGTCTTGTTGGTCGGGATCGGCACCACGCCGAGCTTGTAGATCTGGTGGAACTCGGCGGCCTCGGTGGTGCCGGTACCGGTCATGCCGGAGAGCTTGTCGTACAGACGGAAGAAGTTCTGCAGGGTGATGGTGGCCAGGGTCTGGTTCTCGTTCTGGACCTCCACACCCTCCTTGGCCTCGATCGCCTGGTGCATGCCCTCGTTGTAGCGGCGCCCGGCCAGGATGCGGCCGGTGTGCTCGTCGACGATCATGACTTCGCCGTTCATGACGACGTAGTCCTTGTCCTTCTTGTACAGCTCCTTCGCCTTGATGGCGTTGTTCAGGAAGCCGACGAGCGGGGTGTTCACCGACTCGTAGAGGTTGTCGATGCCGAGGTAGTCCTCGACCCGGGTGACACCCTCCTCCAGGACGCCGACGGTGCGCTTCTTCTCGTCGACCTCGTAGTCGCGGTCGATCTTCAGGCGCAGCACCAGCTTGGCGAAGTCGGCGTACCACTTGGTCGCCTGGTCCGCCGGGCCGGAGATGATCAGCGGGGTGCGGGCCTCGTCGATGAGGATCGAGTCGACCTCGTCGACGATCGCGAAGTTGTGGCCGCGCTGGACGAGTTCGTCCTTCGACCAGGCCATGTTGTCGCGCAGGTAGTCGAAGCCGAACTCGTTGTTCGTGCCGTACGTGATGTCCATCGCGTACTGGCGCTTGCGCTCGGCGGGCGTCATGTTGGCCAGGATCACGCCGACTTCGAGGCCGAGGAAGCGGTGCACCCGGCCCATCCACTCCGAGTCGCGCTCGGCGAGGTAGTCGTTGACGGTGATCAGGTGGACGCCCTTGCCGGTCAGCGCGTTCAGGTACGCGGGCAGGGTGCCGACCAGGGTCTTGCCCTCACCGGTGCGCATCTCGGCGACGTAGCCGAGGTGCAGGGCCGCACCGCCCATCAGCTGGACGTCGTAGTGCCGCTGGCCGAGCACGCGCTTGGCGGCCTCGCGGACGGTGGCGAACGCCTCGGGGAGGATGTCGTCCAGCGTCTCGCCGTCCGCGAGCCGCTGCTTGTACTCGTCGGTCAGCGCACGCAGCTCGGCGTCGGTGAGGTTGACGAAGTCCTCTTCGATGGAGTTGACCTGGGCAGCAATCCGCTGCAGCTTGCGAAGGATCTTGCCTTCGCCGGCGCGCAGGATCTTGTCGAAGACGGACACTTGAGCGGGCTCCTTGCCTGTATTGGCACTGGACGACTGCACGGCGGGTCCACCCCACCGCACGGGCCATCGTATGCGAGGAGTCCAATGCCTCGGGAGGTGCGTCAGCACGGTATTCCCGTGTCACCCGCGCGTGCACATGGATCGATAGCACCGTCCACCGGGACAAATCGGTCGGCAGGCCGGGGAGTTGGCCGACTATTCGGATGCCCGCATTCCCCTCACGGGGAAATAATCCGCCCATGGAACAGCCGCGGGGCGAACTCGCCACCCTCACCACCGACCGCCTGGTCCTGCGGGCCCCGCGGGAATCGGACATCGACGCGATCTTCGCCGCCTGCCAGGACACGGAGATCCAGCGCTGGACGGTCGTCCCCGTCCCCTACCGCCGCGAGGACGCCGAGTTCTTCGTCCGTACCCTGGCCCCCGCGGGGCTGGCCGCCGACGCCGAGTACATCTGGTGCGTGGTCGAGAGCGGAACGGGACGCCTGGTCGGCACCCAGGCGGTCACGCGCAAGCCCGGCGACCCGAACGCCGCCTCGGTCGGCTGGTGGACGGCGAAGGAGCAGCGCGGCCGCGGCTACACCGTCGAGGCGGCCCGCGCGGTCGCCCGCTGGGCGCTCACCGACCTCGGGCTGCGCCGCCTCCAGTGGCTCGCCTACGTCGGCAACGAGGGCTCGCGGGCGGTCGCCGAGCGGGTCGGCTACCGCCCCGAGGGCACCCTGCGGTCGTACGCCGAACAGCGCGGCGTCTTCCACGACGCCTGGGTCGCCTCGCTGCTCCCGTCCGACCTGGACTGAGCACCCCGGTTCGCCCCCTCCCCGGGGCCCGGCCCCGCTGTCGGTGCCCCCGGCTACGCTCGCCGGCATGACCGCCGCCGCTGCCCACCACGCCCCCGTCACCGTCCTGAGCGCCGACGACGCCCGCCGGATCGCCCTGCGCGCCCAGGGCCTGCTGGGCGCTCCCGACCGCCGGGGCGGAGTGCGCGGGGTGCTGCGGCACCTGGGCGCCGTCCAGCTGGACACCATCTCGGTGCTGGCCCGCTCGCACGAGCTGGTGCCGTACGCCAGGCTCGGGGCGGTCGGCCGCCCTGCGGTCGAGGCGGCCTACTGGGGCGCGGGCACCAGCTTCGAGTACTGGTCGCACGCGGCCTGCATCCTGCCGGTCGAGGAGTGGCCGCTGTTCGCCTTCCGGCGCCGCCGCTACCGCGAGCGCGGCCACCTCTGGGGCCACCAGGTCGCACCCGAGACGTACCGGGCGGTGCTCGACCAGCTGCGCGCCGAGGGGCCGTTGACCTCCACCGAGCTGGGCGGGGCCAAGCGGACCGCCGAGTGGTGGGACTGGTCCGACACCAAGATCGCGGTCGAACGGGCGCTGGCCTTCGGCGACGTGGTCTGCACCGAGCGCCGCAGCTGGAAGCGGGTCTACGCCCTGGCCGAACAGGCGATCCCCGACGCCCTGTTCGGACAGGACCGGTCCGACGAGGACTGCGTACGCACCCTGGTGGCCCAGGCCGGCGCCGCGCTCGGCGTGGCCACCCGGGCCGACCTGCTGGACTACCACCGGCTGCGCGCCGAGCAGTTGGACCCGGTGCTCGCGGACAGCGGCCTGGTCCCGGTCCAGGTCGCCGGCTGGGGCCCGGGCGGCACCACGGCCGCGGCCTGGGCCGACCCGGCCGCGCTCGCCGCCGCCCCGCGCGGGCGCCACCGCACCACGCTGCTCTCGCCGTTCGACTCGCTGATCTGGGACCGTGCCCGCACCGAACGGATCTTCGGCATGACCCACCGGCTGGAGGCCTACACGCCCAAGCACAAGCGGGTGCACGGCTACTTCGCGATGCCGCTGCTGGCCGGCGGCCGGCTGGTCGGCCGGGTCGACCCGGCCCGCGAGGGCCGCACCCTGGTCGCCCGGCAGGTCTCGCTGGCCGACGGCCGGGGAGGCGGCTCCCGCCATCTGGAGGCACTGGCCGCCGCCCTGCGCGAGGCGGCCGCCTGGGTCGGCTGCGACGGGGTGCGGGTCGAGGCGCTGCACGACGAACGGCTGCGCCCGACCCTGGAGAAGCTGCTCGCGGAATAGGCAGCGGCGGCGGCCCCACTCGCCCCGCGGCCCCACTCCCCCGTGCCGCCGCCGACTCCCCGGCGCCGTTCCCCCGGTGGCACCGCTCACCCCGTGGCGCCGTTCACCCTATTTCGAGGATCTTCTCCCGCATCGCGTACACCACGGCCTCCATCCTGGAGTGCAGCTGGAGCTTCTCCAGGATGTTGCGGACGTGGTTCTTCACGGTGTTCTCGCTGATGAACAGCTCCTTGGCGATCTCCCGGTTGTTCATCCCGGTCGCCACCAGCTTCAGCACCTCCAGCTCCCGGTCGGTGAGCCGGGGCGCCGGCACCAGGTCCCGGTCGTCGGAGCGCCGCTGGATCATCGACTTGAACTCGGTGAGCAGCTTGGAGGCCATCGACGGGCTGATCTGCGACTGCCCGTCGGCCACCGCGCGGATCGCGGTGGCGACCTCGTCGGTGGAGATCTCCTTGAGCAGGTAGCCGGTGGCCCCCGCCTTGATCGCCTCGTAGAGGTCGGCCTCCTCGTCGCTTATCGTCAGCATGATGATCTTGGTGCTGGGCGCCACGTCCTTGATCGCGGTGCAGGCCTCGATCCCGCTGCGGCGCGGCATCCGGACGTCCATCAGGATGATGTCGGGCAGCAGGTCGGCGGCCTTCAGCACGGCCTCGGCGCCATCCCCGGCCTCGCCGACGACCTTGATGTCCGGCTCCTCCGCGAGCACGATCTCCAGCCCCCGGCGGAACAGGGCGTGGTCGTCCACCACCAGGACGCGGATCGGCTCACCCCGGTGCGGCGCGTACGCGGGTTCCTCCTCCGGCCCCGGTGGCAGCCCGGCGCCCGGTCCCGCTGCGGGCCCCAGCCCGAAGTGATCCCCCATCCGCTCCTCCCCCTTCGCGGGTCGACGTGCGCCCAATCATTCCACGCCCCGCCGTCGCCGCGGTCACCCTCCGATGCCGATTCCCCCGCATCGGGTGACCCCGGGAGGCAACTGATCCGAGCACCGTTCGAGCCCGTCCCACCGGGCGCGCCCGAAACGGGCGGAACGCCCCGGAACACCGGTGACCCCGGCGGCGGGCGCCACCGGGGTCACCTCCCCGTCACTGCCGTCGGAACGGTTAGTCCTCGTCGTCGAACCGACCGATCGCACCGCCCGCACCACTGGCCACGCCGGCCGCCATGTCCGGCTGCACGTGGATGACACCGTAGTGGTAGCCGTGCCGGCGGTAGACGACGCTGGGCAGACCGCTGTCCTTCTCCACGAAGAGGTAGAAGTCGTGGCCGACCAGCTCCATCTCGTAGAGCGCCTGGTCCAGCGCCATGGGGGCGGCCGAGTGCGTCTTCTCCCGGACCACCAGCGGGCCTTCGCCCTCCACTTCCAGGGATCCCATCATGGTCTTGCGGACGGCCCCGTTGGTCTCGCCCTCCTGCGCCGTCGTGTCCGGCAGCGCGGCCAGGGCCGCGGTCGCCTCGGCCACGCTGATCGGAGTGCGGCCGTTGGCGCCGCCCTTGTGCACCCGACGCCGGTCAGCCGACTTGCGCAGCTGCGCGTCGAGCTTCGCCGCGGCCAGGTCGAGCGCGGCGTACGCGTCGGCGGCGGCGGCTTCGGCCCGGATCACCGGGCCCCGGCTGCGAAGAGTGATCTCCACGCGGTCCGACCGGTCGGCCTGCCGCGGGTTGTGCTCCTTGGACACCTCGACGTCGAGGCTGATCACCTTGCCGTCGAACTTCTGGACCTTCTCCAGCTTCTCGGCCACGTGCTCGCGGAACCTCTTGGGCACCTCGGTCTTGCGGCCCTTGACGACGATGTCCACGCAGAACTCCGATCCCTCGTGCTGACGCCGATCCGGGTGCTACCGGACCGGACTGAGTTCCAGCTGGACCAGCCCATCCACTGCCGGCCCCCGCCGCCAGCGGCGGGAACGACTGGCCCTCATCTCACTTCCTCCCCATCAGGGACGGTTGAAACCCCCTGGGCCTCATCGAACACCTCACAGGGAGTTTTCGCCTCCCCAGGCGGGATGGGGGATATGACCCGATACTTCGGGCTGGCGGTCAAACTGTTGCACCACGTCTACCCCCCTGTGGGTGAAGCAAAGGTAAATACCTGGACAACGCCCCCCATACGGCGCATCCTTTGCTGACTCTCCGTGCCTGCCGCCGCCAGGAGCAGCCGTGCCGCCGTCCCACTCCCCCGCCCCTCCGCCGTCCGCACGGACACCGTTCGGCCACGCACTGGCCGGGCTGCTGGACGTCCTGCTCCCCGCGAACTGCGCCGGCTGCGGCGCCGAACGCACCCAGCTCTGCCCGGCCTGCCGGCACGCCCTGACCGCCGGCCGCCCCGGCCCCACCCTGCTGCCCTGGGCGCACGCCGCGGCGCCGTACACCGGCCCGGTGCGGCAGCTGCTGCTCGCCCACAAGGAACGCGGCGCGCTGCGGCTGGCCGGTCCGCTCGGCGAGGCGCTCGGAGGGGCGGTGCGCTCCGTGCTCGGGGCCCGGGCCGGGGCCGCGCCGCTGCTGCTGGTGCCGATGCCCTCGGCCCCGACATCCCCCTCAGCCTCACCGCCGTCGCCAACCTCACCGACGCCTGCCTGGCCGCCCTCGGCCTCACCACCACCCCGCCCTGGCCCCCCGGCGCCTACAA
>NZ_JPRF03000016.1 GCF_001188955.3 Kitasatospora aureofaciens
CGACTCGGGCCGGTGGCCGTACGCGCCGCGGCGCGCCGCCCGGCCGGGGCCGGGTGTCCCCGGCCGGGCGGCGCGGATTCTGCTCGGAGGCCGAGCCGGCGGCCGTCGTCAGCGCTGGGCGATGTCCACGTTCTCCAGGACGCCGACGGCGTCCGGAACCAGGATCGCGGCCGAGTAGTAGGCGCTCACCAGGTAGGAAATGATGGCCTTCTCGTCGATTCCCATGAACCGCACCGAAAGGCTCGGCTGGTATTCGTCCGGAATTCCGGTCTGGTGCAGGCCGACGACGCCCTGGTTGTCCTCGCCGACGCGCATCGCGAGGATCGAGCTGGTGCTCCCGCCGACGATCGGGATCTTGTTGCACGGGAAGATCGGCACCCCCCGCCAGGCGCTGACCTGCTTGCCCTCGACCTCGACCGTGCCCGGGTAGAGCCCGCGCTTGTTGCACTCACGGCCGAAGGCGGCGATGGCCTTGGGGTGGGCCAGGAACATCTTGGTGCTGCGGCGGCGGCTGAGCAGCTCGTCCATGTCGTCCGGGGTGGGCGGGCCGGAGTGGGTCTGGATCCGCTGGTCGTACTCTGCGTTCTCCAGCAGGCCGAACTCGGGGTTGTTGATGAGCTCGTGCTCCTGGCGCTCGCGCAGGGCCTCGATCGTCAGCCGGAGCTGGTGCTCGGTCTGGTTCATCGGCTTGTTGTAGAGGTCGGCGACCCGGGTGTGGACCTTGAGGATGGTCTGCGCGACGCTCAGCTCGTACTCGCGCGGCTTGAGTTCGTAGTCCACGAAGGCACCGGGCAGCTCGTACTCGCCCTGGTGGCCGGCGGAGAGGTCGATCGCCGCCTCGCCGTGCTTGTTCTGCGCCTGCTGGAAGCCGTTCAGGTACTCCATGATCTGCAGCTGCAGCGACTCGGAGCGGTCGTGCAGCTCCTGGAAGGACGGCCAGGCGAGCACCATCACGGTGCCTGCGGTGGCGGCACGGACGGTGTACGGCCAGCTGCCGTCCTCCTCCTGGAGCGCCTCGTCGCCCAGATGGTCGCCGTCGGCCAGGGTGCCGACCACCGTCTCCTCGCCGTACTTGCCGGTGCCGAGCCGCTCGAGCTTGCCGTGCGCGATCAGGAAGACCTCGCTGATCGGCGTGCCGGCGGTGACCAGGACGTCGCCCGCCTGGAACTGCCGCTGGACGAAGCGGCCGGCCAGCTCCTCCAGCACCGCCTCGTCCTCGTAACCGCGCAGCACCGGCACCTCGGCCAGCGTCTGCGGGACGATCCGCACCTCGGAACCCGTCTTGACGAAACTCACCCGGCCGCGGCCGACCTTGTGGCGCAGGCGGCGGTTGACCCGGTAGGTGCCGCCGGAGACCTGCACCCAGGGCAGCGTCCTGAGCAGCCAGCGCGGGCTGATGCCCTGCATCTGGGGCGCGGACTTGGTGGTCGTGGCGAGGTTCCGCGCGCCCGCCGTGCTCAGGGACTGCTGCTGCCGGATGTCCGGCTGCGCGCCCGGCGCAGGAATACCGGCATTGGTTTCGGTCGACATAGGGAAAACCCTTCGCATGCCCGATGAAGTGTCGCCTTGCACATTCTCGTTACAGCTTCATGGTGGGCCGTTCGAGGGAGGTCCGCAATCACTCGTTCGAGTGGTTCTGAATAACCGAACAAATAGTACGACTAGATCGCCTGATCGATATTTGTTCGACTTCTTATTCGAAAACACCGGGATGCCGCGCCCGGTCCTCCTCCGTCGACCGTGCGGCTGACACTACAGCGGACCGTTCCAGTCCAGTGTCGGTTCCAGCACCCCTTCCAGGGTGAGCAGCCAGCGTTTCACGTCGATG
Source organism: Kitasatospora aureofaciens (assembly GCF_001188955.3). Lineage (GTDB taxonomy): Bacteria > Actinomycetota > Actinomycetes > Streptomycetales > Streptomycetaceae > Kitasatospora > Kitasatospora aureofaciens. The sequence continues at coordinate 1,829 of NZ_JPRF03000016.1, forward strand.
CCGACCCGGCCGCCGCCGAAACCGCCGATCCCGTCCGCCGCCACCACCCGGTGGCAGGGCACCAGCAGGGCCACCGGGTTGGCGGCCATCATCTGCCCGACCGTCCGGGCGGCCAGGCCCGGTTCCGTGACGTCCTCGAACACCCCGCTGCGGGCGGCAAGTTCACCGTAGGTGATGGTCCGTCCGTACGGCACCTGCTCCCGGAGCGTGCGCAGGACGGTGCGGTGCGGCCCGGAGCTGAGGCTCCAGTCGATCGGCAGGCCCAGCTCCCGGGTGCGGCCCGCCAGGTAGGCGCCGATCCGCTCGGTGACGGCGGTGACCTTCGCGGGGTCGGTGCACGGCGGCGTCTCACCGTCCCGTCCGCCGTAGCCTGCGGCCGCCACCCCGAGCGGGGTCACCGCGATGTGCATCGGACCGCTGGGCAGCGGGGTCGGCACGGTCAGCCAGGACAACGACCAGGACTGCGGCACGCTCGGGCCCCCACCCTCCGCCGGGTCGGCCGCCAGCCGGCCCGGCGACCTCGGGGCGCTCCGACCGAGCCGCCCCGCGCGCCATCGTACGGCGGGCGGGGCGGTCGGTGCGGGCGGTGCGGACGGGGCCGGTCCGAAGACGGGCCCCGTCCCCTCGGCCGGTCCGGTCAGAGCTGCCCCTTCAACCTGCGGGCGGTCGACGCGCAGAAGTGCACCAGGTCGGCGCGGTCCGGCGAGTGGCCCTCGCACAGCACGGCGAGCTGGGCGTCGGTGATCCGGTCCGGCCCCGGGATCTCCAGCAGGTACGCCAGGTCGGCCAGTACGGTGGCCAGCCGCTCCGCGTCCACGTGGTCCAGGGTGGCCGCGGCCTGGTGATGGCTGATGGTGAGCGAACCGGGCATGGTCAAACCTCCTCCGTACCCCCTCCGTCCACGGTACGACCGACCCGGCCACCCCGCCCGCCGCGGAGGCACGCACGCGTGGGCGGAGCGACCGGCTGTGCTCCGGGGCCGGCCGGGTACGGTGCGCGGTGGGCCGCACCGGTACCGGCCGGGGGTGCGCCCCGGAGCCGTCCGAGGGGTGAGTCAGCGGTCCGGGCCCTCCTCCCAGCGGCGATCCCGTACGGCCGGCAGGCCCAACACTACGGCCCCCGCCGCCACTTGCCAGACGGCTCCGACCAACAGCACGCCGCCGGTGCCGTACCGGGCCGACAGCGGACCGGCCGCCGCCAGGCCGAGCGGTCCCACGGCGAAGGAGCCGACCGCCCCGAAGGCGCTCAGCCTGCCCAGCAGTTCCGGCGGCACCCAGTGCTGCACCGTGGTGCTGTACAACGTCCCGCAGACCGCCGAACCGAGCCCCGCCGCCAGCGCGGCGGACGGCACCCCGCCGCCGACCGCTGCCCCCACACCGGCCGCGCCCGCCTCTCCTACCGCCGCGCGGCCGAACTCTTCATCGCGCACACCAGCGCCCTCGGGCCGGGCTGGACGCTCCGGCAGCTGAGGGAGCGGCGGTGAGGACCACGCGCCGGGCGGGGGTACCGCGCGGCGGCCCTGAGGGAGCAAATCGCCGTGGGTGTCGGCGAATCGGGTCTCGCGCGACGGAGCGGACTCACAGCCCGCGCGTTCACCCGGCGGCCCAGGTCGGGGTCACGGCCCGGTCGAGCCGGGCGTAGCCGGCGTCCTGGGTGAGCAGTTCCCGGTGGCTGCCGCAGGCGACCACGCGGCCCCCGCGCAGCAGGACGATCCGGTCGGCGTTCCGCACGGTGAGCAGGTTGTGCGAGATGATGATCGTCGTCCGCCCGCTCATCAGCCGCCCGAGCGGCTCCAGGATCCGCCGCCCCGACTCCGAGTCCAGGCCGGTGGTCGGCTCGTCGAGCAGCAGCACCGGTGCGTCCCGGACCATCGCCCGGGCGATCGCGATCCGCTGGCGTTGGCCGCCGGACAGCAGCCGCCCCTGCTGGCCCACCACCGTGTCGTAGCCCTCCGGCAGCCGGCTGATGAACTCGTGCGCGTCGGCGGCCCGGGCGGCCGCCACGATCTGCGCGTCGGTGGCCCCCGGTCGGCCGTAGGCGATGTTGTCCCGGACGGTGCCGTGGACGACCAGGGTCTCCTGGAGCAGCACCGCGATGTGCTCGCGCAGATCGCTCAGCGCCAGGCCGCGCAGGTCGATGCCGTCCAGCCGGACGGCACCGCGCTCCGGGTCGTAGAAGCGCAGCAGCAGCTTGGCGACGGTCGACTTGCCCGCCCCGCTCTCCCCGACCAGCGCGACCGTCTCGCCCGGTTCGGCGCGGAAGGAGACGTCGTTCAGCGCCAACCGGGACACGTTCGGGTAGCGGAACCGCACCCCTTCGAAAGCCACTGCTCCACGCACCCGGGCCGGACGCAGCGGTTTCGGCGGATCGGTCACGTCCGGCTGCTGGTCCTGGAGTTCGATGATCCGCTCGGCGGCGGCCGCGGCCGAGAAGAAGCCGTTGCTGAGCCGCCCGATCCCCTTGACCGGGCCGTAGAGGCGGCTCAGGAGGGCGACGAAGACGAGGAGCTCGCCCAGGGTGAGGCGGCCCTGGGTCAACTCCCAGGCCCCCAGGCCGAGCACGATCAGCGCACCGGCCAGTTCCAGCATCTCCACGATCGGCTCGAACAGCGCGCGCAGCCGGGTCGCCGCCATGGTCGCGCGGAACCGCGCCAGGTTCTCCCCCAGGAAGCGCTTCTGCTCCCAGTCCTGCCGGTTGTACGCCTGCACCAGAGCGATGTTACCGAGCGTCTCCTCGGCGAGGGCGCTGACCGAGCCGCTGCGGCGGCGCCGTTCGCGGGACGCGGTCCTCACCTTCCCCGAGAAGCGCCGGGCGGTGATCCAGAACAGCGGGGCCACCACCAGGGCCGTCAGCGTGAGGTCCCAGCGTAGGTAGAACAGCAGGCCGAGGAAGACGGTCAGCTCGGCGACGTACGCGACCGCTTCCAGGACGCCCGAGAGCAGGAAGGTCTCGACCGCCTCGACATCCGCGGTCAGCCGCGACAGTACGTCGCCGAGCCGCCGCCGCTCGAAGAAGCCCAGCGGTAGGCACTGGAGGTGCCGGAACACGTCCGTGCGCAGGTTGAGGAGGAAGCGCTCGCTGACCCAGGTGGAGAGCGTCTCGTCGACGAAGCCCAAGCCTCCCGCCAGCAGGGTCAGCCCGGCGTAACCGAGCGCCACCGGCAGGAACAGCCCGAGTCTGCGCGGCACCAGCACGTCGTCGACGACGATCTTGAACAGCCAGATCATCGCCGCGTCGACCACCGGGCCGAGCAGGACGATCGCCACCAGGAGGATCAGCCAGCGCCTCCCCCCTCGGGTGTAGGGCCAGAACTGCCGGAAGGTCCGCCGCAGCGGCACGACCGGGGCCGGGGCGACGACCGGGTCCGCCCGGCCGTCGCCGTCACCCGTGTCGACGGCCGTCAACCGCCGCAGGGACCACACCAGTTCGTCCTAGCCAGGGACCATCACCGGTCCGTGACCGTCAGCACCGGTTCCAGCGGCGCGAGCCGCGAAGGCCACGACGGCCCTCGTCGTCGAAGTCGCCGAAATCGTCGAAGTCGCCCCGGCCGCCACGGAAGTCCCCGCGGTCGTCCCCGCGGCCGCCGTACCCGCGGCCACCGCGGTCGCCGCGGTCGCTCCGCAGCGTCGGAAGGAGGTTGGCGAGGATGCTCATCACTGCCGCCTTTCTCTCGGTTTGTCCCCCACCGGAAAGTACGGACGGGCGGGCGGAAGTACTCAGCCCGGGACACATGTCACCGGATGTGTCCGGTGTCACCGAGTGTGTTCCGACGTGCGTCACGGGCTCCGTCACGGCTTCCGTCACGGGCCCGTTCCGCTCGGCCCGGGGACCGTTACCCAGCCGATGGGCGACCGTGACGCGGCCGGGCGGGCACCGCGACACGGTCCCCCTACCGTCACCGACGACGCATCGGACAACCGCGCGGGCCGGCCTCAGGGACCGGCCGTACGGGCCGGAGGCGTTCGCGAGAGCCGCGGTCTCGCCGTTGACGCGTTCGTTCACCAGAGTCTTCGTCTTCGAAGGAGCACCACCGTATGAGCAAGAGCCGTACCCACCGTTCGCCCGCCCGCACCACCCCCGTGGGCGCGCCGACCGCCAGCGCCCGGACGCTCGCCGCCTCGCCGCCCACCCGGCTGCTGATCCCCGCCATCAGCGTGGACGCCCCGGTGACCGACCTCGGCCTGAACGCCGACGGCACCGTCCAGGTGCCCTCGGCCGACCATGCCGACCAGGTCGGCTGGTACCGCAACGGCCCCACCCCGGGCGAGGCCGGCCCGGCCGTCCTGATCGGCCACCTCGACACCAGGAACGGCCCGGCGGTCTTCCGGCGCCTGCCGGAACTCCACCCGGGCGACCTGATCCGGATCCGGCGCTCGGACGGCGGCAGCGTGGACTTCAAGGTCCGCAGCCTGCTCCAGGCCGCCAAGGACCACTTCCCCACCGACGCGGTGTACGGCGACACCCCCGGGCCCGCACTGCGGCTGATCACCTGCGGCGGGCGGATCGGCTCGGACGGCCACTGGACGGACAACATCATCGTTCTGGCGGACCCGGCCTGACCGGGCCGCCGACAGCGGGGGCGGAACCGCCGGTCACCGTCCGCACGACCTACCCACCGGACCGGCCACCAGGACGGACCGGCTACAACGGTCACAGCAGCAGGACGGCCGGAGGGACGGCGAACCGGCACCGCGCCGCGCGCACACCGCGAACCTGGAGGACGAGCACCGACCGTGGCACCACCGACCCCGCTCCGCCGCCGCCCCGGCGCCGTGCCCGCGGCCGCCCTCGCCACCCTGGCCGCCCTGACCGTCCTCGGCGTCCTGGCCTTCGGCCACCCCGCCCCGGGCGGCCTGCGGGACGACGGCCCGCGCGTGGCCGTCACCCCGCCGACCTCGGCCAAACCGCTCTGGCCCGGCCTGGCCACCGCACCGCCGCCCGCCACGTCCGCGACCGGGTCCAGCACCCAGGCACCTCCGCCGCAGCCCGTACCCGACCTGACCGCCCCCGGGCACGACCTCACCGCGGTCGACCTCCACACCCTCCTGGCCAAGGACCCGGCGGTGAGCGCGGAGGAGCGGCGCGCGCTCGACTCCTGCACCGGCTGCGAGGTGCGGGCCCCCGAGTTCCGCGACCTCACCGGCGACGGGCTGCCCGAACTGATCGCCGCCGTCGCCACCCCGGGACAGGTCGCGCTGCACGTCTACACCCTCACCGGGGACCGCGTCCTGCCGATCCTGCGGGTGCAGATCAAGCCGGACTTCGGCGCCGCCACCCTGGACTCCGACCTGTGGCTGTACGAACCGACCACCGTCACCACCCGCACCACCAGCCACTACCAGTGGGACGGGACCAGGCTCGCCCTGGTCGAGAAGCGGGTGGACGGCATCGGCCTGCTCCCGCCCACCGATCCGGGCACCGACCCGCCGACCGGCACCGGAGCCGTCGGCGCGGTTCCCGGGCCGGTCCGCCCCTCCGCCGAGGCCAGGCCGGGCGCCGGCGCGGCCGTCCCGACCGCGCGCCCCGGCCGACCCCAGCCCCAGCCCGCTCAACCGTCCCAGCGGTACCAGCCGACCCCGCAGTACCAGCAGTCCTCTCAGTACCAGTCGTCCCAACCGTCCGCCCCTGCCGTCGTCCCGGAAGCGAAGCGATGACCACCGCCGCCGCCCCCGCCCAGCCGCACATCCTGCTCGTCGAGGACGACGAGGTGATCCGGGAGGCGACCCGGATGGCCCTGGAGCGCTACGGCTTCCCGGTCACCACCGCCGCCGACGGCCTGGAGGGGCTGGAGGCCTTCCACGCCGTCCGCCCCGACCTGCTCCTGCTGGACGTGATGCTGCCGCTGCTCGACGGGGTCGGCCTGTGCCGCCGGATCCGGGAGGAGAGCCAGCTGCCGATCCTGATGATGTCGGCCCGCACCGACCCGGTGGACGTGGTGTCCGGCCTGGAGGCGGGCGCGGACGACTACGTGGTCAAGCCCTTCGAGAGCGCCGTCCTGGTCGCCCGGATCCGCACCGTGCTGCGCCGCATCCGGGTGGCCCCGGCTCCTGCCGCTGCGTCTCCTGCCGTCCTTTCCTCCCCCTCCTCTTCCTCCTCCCCTTCCTCCTCCTTCCCCCCTTCTTCCGCGTCGCCCGACTCCCCGGCAGCCCCCGTCGCCCCCTCCCCCGCTCCCTCCCCCACCCACGCCGTCCGCAACTTCGACGGCCTGCAGGTGGACACCGACAGCATGGAGGTGCGGGTCGACGGCCGCCTCGTCCCGCTCACTCCCACCGAGCTGCGGCTGCTGCTGGAGTTCACCGCCGCGCCCGGCATCGTGCTGGAGCGCTCGACGCTGCTGGAGCGCGTCTGGGACTACGAGTGGGGAGCCGACACCCGGGTGGTGGACGTCCACGTCCAGCGGCTGCGCGCCAAGATCGGCTCCGGCCGGATCGAAACCGTCCGCGGTTTCGGCTACAAGCTCCGGCGCCCCGCATGACCGTACGCCGACCCCGACCGCTCCCCTCCCGGCTGACGCTGCGCCGGATGACCCTGCGCCGTCAGATCGCCACCGCCGTCGCCGCCATCTCCGTCCTGGTCGCGGTGGCCGTCGGCCTGCTGGTCCACCAGGCGATGATCCGACAGCATGTCGACCAGGCGCGCTCCTCCGCGCTCACCGCCCTCAACTCCGCCCTCACCGACTACGCGCGCGGCCTGACCCCCAACCCCGTCGCCGCCCTCGACGACCCGGCCCTCCCCACCCGGCTGCACGACCTCGCCGCCGGCGGGCGAGAGGGCACGGTGCTCGCGACCGACCAGCAGGGCGAGTCGATGTGGGCGGCGGCCCCGGTCCGGGGCGGAGTGCTCTCCGCCCGGGTGGACTTCACCCAGGACCGCCGGGCCATCGCCGACCTGGACCGGATCATCCTGCTCACCGTCGTCGCCGCGGTCTTCACCACCGTGCTGGCCGGCGTGCTCGTCGCGGACCGGATCAGCCGCCGCCTGCGCACCGCGGCCACCGCCGCCCGGGGCATCGCGGCCGGCGGCACCGACACCCGGATCGGCGAACTCGTCGACGGGAAGGACGAGGTCGCCGACCTCGCCGCCGCCGTCGACCTGATGTCCCGCACCCTGCACCGCCGCCTGGAGGACGAACAGCGCTTCACCGCCGACGTCGCCCACGAACTGCGCACCCCGCTCACCGGCCTGGTCACCGCCGCCGAACTGCTGCCGCCCGGCCGCCCCACCCAACTGGTGCAGAACCGGGTCCAGGCCCTGCGCGCCCTCGTCGAGGACCTCCTGGAGGTCTCCCGCCTGGACGCGGACGTCGAGTCCCCCGACCTCTCCGCCGTCCCCCTGGAACGCGCGGTGCGCCGCACCGTCACCCTCACCGGCCTCGACGTCCGGATCGGGATCACCTCCGACCAGGAGGTCCGCACCGACCTGCGCCGCCTCGACCGCATCCTCGGCAACCTGCTGCTCAACGCCCACCGCCACGGCGCCAGCCCGGTCGAACTCCACGTCGACGGCCGCCGGATCACCGTCCGCGACCACGGCCCCGGCTACCCCGACGACCTCCTCGACCACGGCCCCCAGCGCTTCCGCACCAACGCCCCCGAACGCGGCCACGGCCACGGCCTCGGCCTCACCATCGCCACCGGCCACACCCGCGTCATCGGCGCCACCCTCACCTTCGCCAACCACCCCGCCGGCGGCGCCCTCGCCACCCTCACCCTCCCCCCGGACTGACCGCCTCCTCATCGCGTGGTGGCTACGGACGGCGGTCTCTCCGGTCGTCCCGCGAGTCCCATTCGTCGAGGGTGCGCCGGGTCTCGGCGGCGAGCGGGTGGTGCGGGCCATAGAGCCGCTCGGTGTCGACGAGTACTCGGAGCTGGGCCGTGCGGGCGCCGATGTGGTCACCGGTCGCGAAGAGCAGGTGTGCTGCGCGGCCGCGGACCTCCAGTGCGAAGGCCGGATCGTCGTCGGCGAGCCGGTCCAGCTGAGGAAGCAGGGACCGGTACTCGGCGAGTGCCGAGACGTGGTCGCCGAGGTGTTCCAGGCACTGCGCTGCCTCGACGCGGAAGCGTAGGGCCTGCGGGTCAGCCGGGCCGGCCTCGGCGGAGCGCTGCTCGATCAGCAGCCGGAACTCCGACAGTGCGGCGCGGAACTGACCGTCCTCCAGCAGAGTCGCGGCGTAGTGCTTCCGCAGCATGTGGACGACCGGAGAGTTCCGGCCACGGGCCTCAGCGGCACCGGACAGCGCTCTGCCGAGCACGCTCACGGCTTGGGTGACCCGACCCGCGTCCAGCAACCCCTTGGCCTCCTTGACGGCGGCGCCGATCTCGGCCGTCCCGCCGACGGGTGCGGGAGGGCCCGGGTGCGGGTCCGCGGCGGGCACGGTCGGCGAGTGCCGTGACCGGCACGGCGGCTGCCCGCCGTGCCAGGGCGCGTAGGGCTGCCGGAACGGACGGGTCGGGTCCATCGGGACCCCGGGGCCGTCAAGGCGGTTCGACGCGGGCCCGGGAAGCAGGGGCGCCAGCTCGCGGTAGACCTCCGCCGCATCGGCCGGGCGGTCCCGCGGGTCCTTGGCGAGCAGCCGCAGGACCAGGGTCTCCAGTGGTTCCGGCACCTCTGGCCGGAGCCGGCGCAGTGGCAGGGGCGGCTCGTGGAGGTGCCGGTGCAGCACGCCCAGCGCGGAGGCACCGGCGAAGGGGACCGTGCCGCCGAGCAGTTCGTGCAGGATCACGCCGAGCGAGTAGAGGTCGGCGCTCGGGCCGACCTCGCCTCCCATGGCCTGCTCGGGCGCCATGTACGCGGGGCTGCCGATGGGAGAGCCGGTGAGGGTGAGGCGCGTGGTGTCGGAGTCCAGGACGGCGGCGACACCGAGGTCGAGCACGACGACGGTGCCGTCGGGACGGACCATGACATTGCGCGGCTTGAGGTCGCGGTGCACGGCCGGTACCGCGTGCACGGCGGTCAGCACCGGGCAGAGCTGCGCCGCCACGGCGACCGCCCACGGCCAGGGGTAGGGATCGTGCTCGGCCAAGTGGTCGGCCAGGTCCGCGCCTTGGACGTACTGCATGACCAGGTAGAGGTCGTCGCCGTCGCTGGCGGCATCGTGCACGGTGACCAGTCCGGGGTGATCGACCTGGGCGGTGACCCGGCACTCCCGGACGAAGCGCCGCCTGACCCCGTCGAAGTCCTCCGCCGCTTCGGGCATCCGGTCGGTCCGGAGCAGCTTGACCGCCACCTGCCGGTCCAGGACGTTGTCGTGGGCCGTCCACACCTGGCCCATGCCGCCCTGCCCGACGAGCGTCGCCAGCTCGTACCGCCCGGCGACGAGCCGGCCCTTCATGAGCGCTCCTGCTGCTCGAGGTAGGCACTCAGTTCGTCGAGCCCGGCCCTGACCTGCCCGATGCGGTCCTGGCGAGGCAGGCCCACAGGTGGGTGGCCCGGTGGCACCGCCAGCAGTGCCACCGGGGTCCCCTGGCCGGGAACCGCCCCGCCCGAAGGCTGCGGCCGCAGGTCGACGGCAAGGAAGTACGCCGGGACGAAGACCATGGTCCCGAGCAGGAGCACCACCCCGGTGGTGGCCTGCCAACTGTCCTTCCCGGACGGCCCGATCAGCGCCACCCCGCCGACGGACGCCGCCGCCACCGCGACGAGCACCAGCCAGTCGCGTCGGCGGCGGTGCACGAGCGCGAGGTACAGCATCGATATCCAGCCCAGCATGCCGATGGTCAGCACCGGAACGGCGGTGAGGACCACCCTGAGAAGCACCCTCCACACGCGCGCGCCACGTCGACGCGGCGGCGTTGTGGGGACGGGGCCGTACATGGGCCAGCTCCTGCTCGGCGGAGGTTGATCGGTGATTGCCGGGGTCAGCCTACCGACCCGTCCGCCGGGCGCCCTCCGCCCATCAGGACGGGCTGATGCTCCCGTCCGTCAGCCCGTCGTACAGGCCCTGGACGAACAGTTCGCCCAGTCTGGCCGCCAGGCGTGCCGCCTCCTCGAAGGCGGCGACCGCGCGGAACCGCTCACCGTAGCGCTGCTGGTCGGCCAGCGGCAGCCGGGGCACCTGGAGCCGGCGCACATCGAGCCGGGTCGCGGACGTGGTGAAGCTGCTGGCCTGCCGGTTGTTGGCGCTGCTGCGCAGGAAGCCGGCGAGGAACCACGGGTCCAGGGTGGCCGGGTCGGGGCGCAGCAGGTAGACGTTGCGGCCCAGCGCGGCACCGGCGGTGGCTTCGTCGATCACGCGGGTCGCGGTGCCCCGGCCGAGCACGGGGATCACCACGTCCCCGGCCCGGATGAGCACTGGCTCCTCGTCCTCGCCCTCGGGCAGCACGCCGGAGGGGGCGCCGCCCGACACGATGTCGTGCTCGCTCAGGACCGGCGGGCCGCCGGTGCCGGCTCCGGCACCGCCCGTCCGCATCACCAGGGCTCCCGTCCTGGCCAGTTCGCCCAGGCTGGTCATGGGCCAGCGCACGAGCGCGCCCTGGACGCCCACCACCGGCGCCAGTTCCACGGTGCTCCGCAGGGCATCGGTCAGGCGTTGGCGGACCTCGCTCAGCCCGGCCTCTCCGGTGCCCGCCGCCCGAATCGGCAGGTGCCGGGCCGGGGTCACGTCCACGTCGTCGTCCAGCAGGTCGACCAGCGGGACGGTGCGGCTGACGCCGGGCCGCTCCGGTGCCGCGCCGGCGTGGTCGAAGGCGTACCAGTCCGCCAGCACCGTGTTGCGCAGTTCCTGCCAAGGCAGCTTTTCCCCGCCGTCCGAGTGCTCGGCCGCGTTCACCAGCAGCAGTCGCTGCGGTTGCGGCGCGTCCGCCGCAGGACGGCGCAGCACCCACAGGTGCAGGGGAATCCCGTACGGCGGGGCCACGCCCGCGGGCAGCGCGACGACCGCCCGGAGCGCGCCGCGCCGCAGCAGGTCCGCCCGGATCCGCCGGCCCGACCGGCGGGACGCCGCGGCGGGCGGCATCAGCAGCACGGCGCAGCCGTTATCGCGCACATGGGCGAGGGCGTGCTGCACCCAGGCCAGCTCGGACTCGGTCCGCGGCGGCAGCCCGTACTCCCAGCGGGTGTCGTAGGCGAGCTCCTCGTGCCCCCAGGAGCGCTCGTTGAACGGCGGGTGGCACAGCACGACGTCCGCGCGCACGCCGGTGTGCGCGTCGGCGCGCAGGCTGTCGCCCACCTGGATCCGCACCTCCCCGTCCGTGTGCAGGGCGAGGCGCACCGCGGTCAGCGCGGCGAGGTCCGGATCGGCCTCCTGACCGATCACCGTGGTGGTGGGACCGGCCGCGCCGAGCAGGCCGCCGAATCCGCAGGCGGGGTCCAGCACCAGCTCGGCCGGGCCGGCGAGTTCGGCCATCAGCTCCGAGAGCGGCGCGGGGGTGAGCGTGTACTGGCGCGGCCCCGCCTCCAGGTGGCGCCCCATCAGGAACTCGTACGCCTGGCGTGCGCCGAGTTCGTTCGCGAGCTCCACGCCACCGCGCAGCAGCGCCAGACGCCCTGTCAGCTCGGGCCCGCTCGGCACGGGTACCGGGTGGTTTTCGCCCAGGCGGGCGCGAAGTGCCTCGGCGAGCGCTCCGGGCAGCTCGCCGGCCAGACGGCGGTCGTCCGCGGTGGCCAGCTCCTGCCAGCGGGTGGGCTGATCGCGCAGCAGGAGCACGGCACCGACCAGCCGCAGCGCGGTCGCCGCGCCGTCCGGATCCCCTTCGATCTGTTGCCAGACCCGTTCCCGCAGGGGCACCTGCGCGAGCTTGCCCTGGTCGCGCAGCCACTGCTCGACGTCGGCCAGGTCGAAGACCGGGCTGGTGTCGGTGCCGCCGACGGGCTTGGGGAAGTCCGTGTGCCTGCGCCGCCAGTTGCTGACCGCGGCCCGGCCGACACCGGCCAACCGCGCGATCCCGGCGGCGGTGACGTCTGTCCTGTTCTCCGGCACCGAGTGGGCCCCCTCCCCGCGACGCTACGACTGAGAACGATTCTACAACCAGCCTCACGGCGAGTTCTCATGTTGACGCGGTTCACAGGCGATGATCTGATTAGCCCGCCGCTCACACAGCTCCCCGCCCGAAAGGTGCACGCCCCGATGTCTCAGCAACTCCGCCGGGCCACCCTGATCGCCTGCAGCGCCACCGCGGTCCTCGGCCTCGCCGCCTGCGGCCCGGACAACGCGAACCCCTCGGCCACCGCGGCAGCCCCCGCCGCGTCCGCCCGCGCCGCATCGTCCACCGCGCCGGCCCCCGGGCCCGCCGCGAGCACCGCCGGCCTCCCCGACGGGAACAAGCTGAACGCCCTGCTCCTGCCGGCCACCGCGATGCCGCCGAAGTTCAAGCTCGACCCCAGCGGCTCCCAGAGCACCGGCGACGGCGCCATCCCGCCGGCCTCGCCTTCCGCGGTGCCCGCCGACAAGGCGTGCGACATGCTCAACGGGACAGGGTGGGTCAACTCGGCGGGGATCATCGCCGCGTCCTTCGCCAAGAACAACTACGCGGACGAAGCCCAGAACATGTTCGCCCAGGAGCTGGACGCCTACCGCGGCGACGACGCTCAGACGGTCATGGCCAACCTGAAGAAGACCCTCACCGCCTGCCACACCTTCACCGTCACCCAGGACGGCCAGAACTACTCCGCGACCGTCACCCTGCAGAGCCTGCCCGGCGTCGGGGACGAAGCACTCCAGGCGGTCATCACCTCTCCGGAATGGACCGGCGGAAGCACGCTGGTCGCCGCCCGCGTCGGCAAGGTCGTGGTGGCGACCTATGACAACGAGCAGAGCAAGACCGGAACCGCCGGCGTGGCCCTGACCAAGACCCTGGTCAAGAACGCGGCTTCCGCGCACTGAACTCGGGGCCCGAGCGAGCAACCCATGCCCGGCCGTCCACGACGGCGGCGGCGCGGCGGCAGGCCCGGCGCGGCGAGGGGAGCGCCGGGCCTGACAACGACGAAGGGCCGGCTCGATCGAGCCGGCCCTTCCACCACTGAGCCCCCTGTCGGGTTCGAACCGACGACCCCCGCTTTACAAGAGCGGTGCTCTGGCCAGCTGAGCTAAGGAGGCACGGTGGCCGTCCGCGACGGATCACGGCGGCACCGGGGGCAGTCTACCGGGCCGGGGTGGCGGGGTGGGGGGATATCCGGGGGTTGGCGGGGTGGGTGGGGGGTGGGCGGGAGGCGGGTGGGCGCGGGGTGAGCGTGATGGAACCGATGCCGAAATCGGGGCGGAGGGGGCTGACAAGCGTCGGTGGCGCAGGTAGCGTCGCCGGGAGTCGGCTCCGGTAGTGGTTCAGACCACTGATGGACCGACGGAGACGAACCACCCCCCCTTTACTCGGATCGTCCGGCACGTTCCTGCCGGTGAAGGAGAGAACGACCATGGCTTCTGTCACGTACGACCAGGCGACCCGCATCTACCCCGGGGCGACCAAGCCCTCGGTGGACGCGCTGGACCTGGAGATCGCGGACGGCGAGTTCCTCGTGCTGGTCGGCCCGTCGGGCTGCGGCAAGTCGACCAGCCTGCGCATGCTGGCCGGCCTGGAGGACGTCAACAGCGGCGCGATCCGGATCGGCGACCGGGACGTCACCCACCTGCCGCCGAAGGACCGGGACATCGCCATGGTGTTCCAGAACTACGCGCTCTACCCGCACATGACCGTCGCCGAGAACATGGGCTTCGCGCTCAAGATCGCCGGCGTGAACAAGGCGGACATCCGCACCAAGGTCGAGGAGGCGGCGAAGATCCTCGACCTCACCGACTACCTGGACCGCAAGCCGAAGGCGCTCTCCGGTGGTCAGCGCCAGCGCGTCGCGATGGGCCGCGCGATCGTCCGCCAGCCGCAGGTCTTCCTGATGGACGAGCCGCTGTCGAACCTGGACGCCAAGCTCCGCGTCTCGACGCGCACCCAGATCGCCGGCCTGCAGCGCCGCCTGGGCATCACCACCGTGTACGTCACCCACGACCAGACCGAGGCGCTCACCATGGGCGACCGGGTCGCGGTCCTCAAGGACGGTCTGCTGCAGCAGGTCGACACCCCGCGCAACATGTACGACAAGCCCGCCAACCTGTTCGTGGCCGGCTTCATCGGCTCGCCGGCCATGAACCTGGTCGAGGTGCCGCTGGTGGACGGCGGGGTGAAGTTCGGCGGCTCCGTCGTCAACATCTCGCGCGAGAACCTGGCCGGCGCCGGCACCGACAAGACGGTGATCGTCGGCATCCGCCCCGAGCACTTCCAGATCGTCGACGCCGGCGGCATCGAGGGCGTCGCCGTGACGGTGAACGTGGTCGAGGAGCTCGGCTCGGACGGCTTCGTCTACGGCACCACCCAGATCGGCGGCGTGGACAAGGACTTGGTCGTCCGGGTGCCCGGCCGCCAGATCCCGACCCGTGGCGAGACCATCCACGTGGTGCCGATCGCCCAGGAGACCCACGTCTTCGCCGCCAGCAGCGGCGTGCGCCTGAGCGTCTGCGACTGAGGAAGCCGCACCTGGCGGAGCCCGTCGGACCCCTTCCGGTCCGGCGGGCTCCGTCCGTACACCCCCGCGTCAACACGGTGCAGGGACGAACCCGGACACCCTGTCACTCGATGGTGTAACGGAGGGCGATCCGCCCCGTACCCACCGCTACTCTCCTGAGGGTGAAGCAGCTTGTGCGCCGTATCGGCCAGACCTTCGCCCTGACCCTGCCGGTCGTCCTGGTGACCACCGGCACCCTCGCCGTGACCCGCGTCCCGTGGGCTCCACCGACCGGGCTCGACCAGCAGGTCGTGGCGGCGGCCAGCGGCGACGGCGCCGGGATCGGGCGCTCCGCCACCGCCACCACCAAGACGGACGGGCTCGCCCCGCAGGACTCGCTGCGGGTGGCGCTGCTGGACGAGCTGCGCGCCAAGAACCCGTCGGCCGCCCTGGACCTGCTGGAGCGCTCGATGCGCGAGCAGCCCTCGCTGACGCCGTACTGCACCTCGCTGGCCACCGAGTTGGGCAAGGCCGCGGTGCGCAAGTACCAGGGTGACGTGCAGCGGGCCCGGTCCTTCGCCCGCCCGGTCTGCGACGGCTCCTTCGCGGCCGGCGTCACCGGCTGACAGGCCCGTCCCGCCTGACAGTTGAAGCAGGCCGCCCCCGACCGGACGGCGTCCTATTGTTCAGGCATGACCGCTGACTCCGGCCCCACCGCCGACCTCGCGTCCTCGCAGACCCACCAGCCCCACCAGCCCCGGCCGACCACGACGCCCGTCACCCAGGCCGTGATCCTGGCCGGCGGCCAGGGCTCCCGGCTGCGCCCCTACACGGACGACCGCCCCAAGCCGCTGGTCGAGATCCCGGGGACGGGCATCCCGATCCTCGGCCACCAGCTGGCCTGGCTGGCCGCCGAGGGCGTCACCGACGTCGTGGTGTCCTGCGGCCACCTCGCCGACGTGCTGGAGGAGTGGCTCGACCGGGCGGACCTGCCGCTGCGGGTCAGCACGGTGGTCGAGGCCGAGCCGCTGGGGCGCGGCGGCGGCCTGAAGCTCGCGGCGAAGGCGCTGCCGCGCCCGGACGAGCCCTGGTACGCCAGCAACGGTGACATCTGGACCCGCTTCAGCCTGCGCGACATGGCCGCCTTCCACCACGAGCGGGACGCCGTCGCGACGCTCGCGCTGGCCCGGCCGCGCATCCCGTGGGGTGCCGTGGAGACCGACCAGTTCGGCAACGTGCTGGACTTCATCGAGGCCCCGCCCTCGCCCTTCCTGATCAACGCCGGCCTGTACGTGTTCAGCCCGGAGTTCGCCGAGCTGCTGCCGGACGTGGGCGACCACGAGCGGACCACCTTCCCCCAGCTCGCCCGCGGCAAGCGGCTCGCCGGCTACCAGCTGGCGCTGGGCGTGTACTGGCGCGCCATCGACACGGCGAAGGACCTCACCGAGGCGGCCAAGGAGCTCGCCGCCTACCGCGACAGCGCCCAGTGACCCAGGGCGCGGCCGCGGCAGCGCTACGGCCGGGTGCTCCCCCACGGAGCACCCGGCCGTAGCGCGTCCGGCGGCCTCAGGTGGCGGTCGGCGTCCCCGGACGGGAGGACTGCCCACCGGGCAGGTCGGACAGCGGACCGCTGCCCAGCACCGGCCCGCTGCCCAGCACCCCGCCGAGCAGTCCGGAGCCGTTGCTCGGGCTGGGCTTGGGCGCCGTGCCCGAGCCGCCGGGGGCCGGGGTCCGCTGGGTCGGCGCGGAGCCGGACCCGGCGGATCCGGCGGACGGGGCGGAGGTGGCCGACGAGGAGCCGCCGGTCTCGGCCTTGCCGGAGTGCTTGCCGCTCGGCGAGGCACCGGCCGGCTTGGCCGGGGCGCTGGAGGGCGCGGTGGCGCTCGGCGTCGGGGTGGCCGGGCGCGGGGCGGCGGGCGGGGGCGAGGTGGACGTGCCCTGTCCGCCCGGGGCGCCGGACGGGCTGCCCGACGGCCAGACCGGCGTGCCGTAGTCGGTGGCCGGACGGCCCGGTGTCTGGTGGGGCCGGGCGCCGGTGCGGACGGCCGCGCCCAGCATCGAGCCGAGCAGCAGGGTCAGGCCGACCACGACGGTGGTGACCACCGCGCCGCGGCGCAGCACCCGGCGGCGCAGGGCGCCCGGCGCGCCGGAGCCGATCCGCCGCCAGGCCTCCAGGTTGAGCCGCCCGTCGAGCGAGGCGAAGGGCGCCCCGGCGATCAGCAGCGGGCTCCAGGCCGCGAGGAAGATCAGGTCGGGGGTGTCGTAGACCGGTACGGCCCGCCAGCTGACGGTGAACAGCAGCGCGGCGGAGAGCAGCATCGCCGCTCCGGCCGCGAGCCGCTGCCAGAGGCCGAGGACGGTGAGCACGCCGACCACGATCTCGGTGAACGACACCACCAGGCCGGAGCCGACGGGGTGCGCCATCGCGAAGGCGAGCAGCGGCTCGGCGACCTTCCACGGGTGCAGCGAGGAGAGCCAGCGCATCATCGAGCCGCGCTCGCCGCCGTCGAAGTACACCGGGTCGCAGAGCTTGCTGAACCCGGCGTAGAGGGAGAGCGAGCCCAGCACGGCGCGCAGCGGCAGCAGCACCAGGCCGAGGTCGACCCGTCGGCCGGGGTACCAGGGCTGCCTGCCCTCGGCGTCGGTGGCGGAGACCTCGGGCAGTTCGCCGCTGGGGGTCCAGCCGTGCGGCTCTCCGACCGGGCCGATGCCCGCGTCGGTGGCGGTGCCGGTGCCCTCGCGCGGCTGGCGGGGGACGGTCCGGGCACCGGGGTAGGCCGGGAGCACCTGGGTGTCGGCCTCGTCCGGGCCGGTGCCCGCCGGGGAGCGGTTGGTCCGCACCGCCTCCAGCAGCCGGGTGGCCGCGAGGTCCCCGGGGGCCGTCTGGCCGGTCCAGGTGACGGGGGTGACCCGGCCCTTGCGGCGCGGTGCGCCGCCGGCGGCCCCGGCGGCCGCCCCGGCCAGCGCCGGGACGGCGGAGGCGGGTACGACGACCTGTGGGGTGACCAGCGGACGGCGGATCAGGCCCTGGTCGGCGTAGGGGTCGCCGAAGGCGGCGCCGGTGGACAGGAGTCCGACCGGGGTCTCGATCAGCGGCGCCACCGGGGCGCCGAGCTGGAGCCGGAAGCTCGCCTGGGTGTTGCTGAGGCGCGCGGGGTCCGACGGCACCTTGACGGTGTCGAGCGCTGGGCTCGCGTCTATCCCGGTGCTGCCGCCGCCGAACAGGGGGCGCCGAGGTGTTCTGGTGTCCACGTCCACGCCCGACTAACCGGGTGACGGCCGCTTAGGACACTCTCGCGGGTGGATGTCCGGCGCATACTTGAAGTGATCATGAAAAAAGCGATCGGACCCGGTCGGGCCCGATCGCTTTCCACTCGGATCACGGGGAATTCAGAAGATCCCCTGCGGGCGGCACACCCGCCGTGCTCGGCGCTGCGGACGGAACGCCGCCCGCCGCGCTCAGCGCTCAGCGCTCCGCGTTCAGCGCTTGGCGCGCAGCCGCGCGGCCTCGTACAGCACGATGCCGGCCGCGACACCGGCGTTCAGCGACTCGGTCAGGCCGCTCATCGGGATCCGCACCCGCATGTCGCAGGTCTCCGAGACCAGCCGGGACAGGCCCTTGCCCTCGCTGCCCGCGACGATCACCACGGGGCCGGTCAGCAGCTCCAGGTCGCCCAGCTCGGCCTCGCCGTCGGCCGCCAGGCCCACCACCATCAGGCCGGCCTTCTGGTAGGCCTCCAGGGTGCGGGTCATGTTGGTGGCACGGGCGACGGGCAGCCGGGCCGCGGCACCGGAGGAGGTCTTCCAGGCACCGGCGGTCATGCCGGCCGCGCGGCGCTCGGGGATGACCACGCCGTGCGCGCCGAAGGCGGCGGCGGAGCGGACCACGGCGCCCAGGTTGCGCGAGTCGGTGACCCCGTCCAGCGCGATGATCAGCGCGTCCTGGCCGGCGTCGGCGGCGTCGGCCAGCAGGTCCTCGGGGTGGGCGTACTCGTACGGCGGGACCTGCAGCACCAGGCCCTGGTGGTTCATCCCGCCGGTCATCTGGTCCAGCTGGGGCCGCGGGGCCTCCATCAGCGGGATGCCGCGGTCGTTGGCGGCCTGGAAGGCGTCGCGGACGCGGTCGTCGGTGTCGATGAACTGCTGGACGTACAGCGCGTTGGCCGGGACGTCGCCCTGCAGCGCCTCGACGACCGAGTTGCGGCCGAAGACCAGCTCGGCGCTGCCCGCGCCGCCGCGACCGCCGCGACCGCCGGCACCGGCCCGGCGCATGCCGGCCCGGGCCTTGGCGTCCCGCTCGCGCTTGAGCGCGGCGTTGGCGGCCCGCTGCTTGGGGTGGCCCTTGCGCGCCTCACCGGGCGGGGTCGGGCCCTTGCCCTCCAGTGCCCTCCGGCTGTGCCCGCCGGTACCGACAGACGCGCCCTTCTTCGATCCGGGGTTGCGGCGGTTCCTGCGCTGGCTGTTGCCGGCCATGGCTGTACTTCCTGTCTGTCCGGCATGCCCGGCCGCCCCGCTCGGTGCGGCGGCGGCCGACGGCATGCGCTACGTCATGCGGGAGGGCCGCACCGGTCCGGTACGGCCCACCCATCACCCCGATCATCAGATGGGGTTACTGGCTGTTGATCGTCCAGCGCGGGCCGGACGGGGTGTCCTCGATCACCAGCCCGGCCAGGCCGAGCTGGTCGCGGATGGCGTCCGCGGTGGTGAAGTCCTTGCGCTGACGCGCCGCCTGCCGCTGGTCCAGGACCAGGCGGACCAGCGAGTCGACCACGCCGTGGAGGTCCTCACCGCGCTCCGTCCCGGCCCACTGCGGGTCGAGCGGGTCGAGGCCCAGTACACCGAGCATCGCACGGACCTCGGCCAGACGCGCCACCACGCTCTCCTTGTCGTCCGCGTTCAGGGCACTGTTGCCCTGGCGGACGGCGGTGTGCACGACGGCCAGCGCCTGCGGGACGCCGAGGTCGTCGTCCATCGCCTCGGCGAAGGCCGGGGGCACCTCGGGCGCCGCGTCGACCGTGCCGCAGCGCTCGACGGCCCGCTGGACGAAGCCCTCGATCCGGCCGAACCCGGCCTCGGCCTCGCGCAGCGCGTCCTCGCTGTACTCGATCATCGAGCGGTAGTGCGCGGCGCCCAGGTAGTAGCGGAGCACGATCGGCCGCCAGCGCTGGACCATCTCGGAGACCAGCACCGAGTTGCCGAGCGACTTGCTCATCTTCTCACCGGCCATGGTGACCCAGGCGTTGTGCACCCAGAAGGCGGCGAAGTCGTCGCCGTAGGCCTTGGACTGGGCGATCTCGTTCTCGTGGTGCGGGAAGATCAGGTCCAGCCCGCCACCGTGGATGTCGAAGGCCGTGCCCAGGTACTTGTGGGCCATCGCCGAGCACTCCAGGTGCCAGCCCGGGCGGCCGCGGCCCCACGGGGTGTCCCAGCTCGGCTCGCCCGGCTTGGCGGATTTCCACATCGCGAAGTCACGCTGGTCGCGCTTGCCGGTCTCGCCCTCGCCCTCGGGCTGGCGCAGGTCGTCCAGCTTCTGGTTGGAGAGCGCGAGGTAGTCGGGGTACGACTTCACGTCGAAGTAGACGTTGCCGTCGGCCGCGTAGGCGTGGCCCTTGGCGATCAGCCCCTGCATCATCTCGATCATCTCGGGGATGTGCCCGGTGGCCCGCGGCTCGACGGTCGGCGGCAGGCAGCCGAGCGCGCTGTAACCGTCGTTGAAGGCGCGCTCGTTCTCGTAGGCGATCTGCCACCACGGCGTGCCGAGCTCGCGCTCCTTGGCGATCACCTTGTCGTCGATGTCGGTGACGTTCCGGGCGAAGGTCACCTGGTAGCCGCGGTAAGCGAACCACCGCTGCATGATGTCGAAGTTGAGGCCGGACCGGATGTGCCCGATGTGTGGCGCCGACTGGACGGTAGCGCCGCACAGGTAGATCGAGACACAACCCGTTACAAGCGGGACGAAGTCGCGTACCTGGCGGGTGCTGGTGTCGTACAGACGAATGCTCACAGCGTCAAGCGTAGTGGGCGGCGGGGGGTGCCCCGCGACATTACCGGGGAACGGCAGGGCGTTCCCCGGGATCCGGCGGGTGCGGTCCCGGGGAAGCGCAGGTCGCGCGTGCGGCTCAGATGCTGCCGACCACCTTGCTCGGCGAGAGCCGGACGACCACCCGGACGTCCTCCGGACCGTCCCAGGTGTACTCGTCCTCGCCGCGGTACTTGGCGGCCAGCTCGTTGATCAGCTCCCGGCCGCCCTCGGTGGTCATCGTCACCGAACCGCGGGCCTCCAGGTACTCGTACGGGCTCTCCGCCGGGTTGATCAGGATCGAGACGCGCGGGTCCTTCACCAGGTTGAGGTGCTTGCGGCGGCCCTGGACGGTGGAGAACAGGATGTCGTCGCCGTCTCGCTTGACCCAGACCACCGAGGACTGGGGGCTGCCGTCGGGCTGGATCGTGGAGACCACGGCGAAGCTCTTGCCGTCGATCAACGCCTTCGCACGGTCGGAGAGTTGGGCACTCATCGGATTCTTCCTCTTCTGGTCGGCGACGATACGGACCCGAGGGCGAGCTCCGCACGGGCCCGGATCGAACCCTACCGATCCGGGCCCCCGCGACATCCGGTGAACACCCGTCAACAACGGTGTATTTCCGGCCGACCGACCGGCGGGCGGCTCAACGCCGCTCGTACACCAGCGCGGTGGCGATCGCGGCCAGCCCCTCGGCCCGGCCGGTCAGTCCCAGGCCGTCGGTGGTGGTGCCGGAGACCGAGACCGGCGCGCCGACCGCCTCGGACAGCGCGGCCTGCGCCTCGGCCCGCCGCTTGCCGATCTTCGGGCGGACACCGATCACCTGGACCGCGACGTTGCCGATCTCGAAGCCGGCCGCGCGCACCAGCCGGGCCGCCTCGCCGAGCAGCTTCACCCCGGAGGCACCGGCCCACTCCGGGCGGTCGGTGCCGAAGTGGGCGCCCAGGTCGCCGATCCCGGCGGCCGAGAACAGGGCGTCGCAGGAGGCGTGGGCGGCGACGTCGGCGTCCGAGTGCCCGGCGAGCCCGAACTCGGCGTCCGGCCACTCCAGTCCGGCCACCCACAGCGGGCGGCCGGCCTCGAAGGCGTGCACATCGGTGCCGATCCCCACCCGGGGGATCAGGGGTTCAGTAGGCATCGGCGGCCCTCCGGCGGGCGAGTACGGCCTCGGCGAGCACGAGGTCCAGCGGACGGGTGACCTTGAACGCCTCCTCGTGGCCGGGCACCACGACGACGGTGCCGCCGTAGCGCTCCACGAGTCCGGCGTCGTCGGTGACGGGCGGGGCGGCGACGCCGCCCGCGGTTTCCTCGGCCAGCGCCTTGGCGTGCACCTCGACCAGGGTGGCCCGGTCGAATCCCTGCGGGGTCTGCACCGCGCGCAGGGTGGCCCGCTCGGGCGTGTCGACGACCGGCTCGGGGCCGCCCGGGTTGGGCTCGACCCGCTTCACGGTGTCGGCCAGCGGCACCGCGGGGACCACCGCCCCGCACCCGGCCCGGACGGCGGCCGCGACGGCGTCCACCACCTCGACCGGGACGAGCGGGCGGGCCGCGTCGTGCACCAGGACGATCCCGACCTCCTCGGGGATCGCGGCCAGGCCCAGCCGGACCGACTCCTGGCGGGTCGCGCCGCCGGCCACCACCCGGATGTCCTTGTCGTCCAGTCCGTGGCTGTCCAGCAGGGCGACCACCTCGGCCACCCCGTCGGCGGGCGCGGCGACCACGACCAGGCCGACCGCCCGGCTGCGGGCGAGGGCCCGTACGGCGTGCACCAGGAGCGGCACGCCACCCAGTTCCCGCAGGGCCTTCGGGGCGCCGGGCCCCAGCCGCTCACCGCGTCCGGCGGCGGGCACCACTGCTGCTGCGACTGCTCCTGAGGCGTTCAGGTTTCACTCCTTCGGCGAAGTGGGTATGGCCTTGGCGTGCCCGGCGGGCGCGGGGGCCCCTTCCGAAGAACCACTGGTCCACTGCCCGCCGTACACCTGCGCGGAAACGGTCTTGCAGGCCTGGACCGGCTCGGGCGGGGGGGGCGTCGTCCGGACACGCCTCAGCGCCCGGAGTGCCACTGCACCACTCCCAGACGGTTCGTCCTGGGAACGGCACGCCGGCACCGGGCGCTGTGGGCAATGGGCGGCAGCCCGACCGCACTACGAGGCGAGGACCTCGTCGAGCAGCGTCTCCGCCTTGTCCTCGTTGGTGTTCTCCGCCAGCGCGAGCTCGCTGACGAGGATCTGACGAGCCTTCGCGAGCATCCGCTTCTCGCCGGCCGAGAGGCCGCGCTCGCGCTCACGACGCCAGAGGTCGCGCACGACCTCGGCGACCTTGATGACGTCGCCCGAGGCGAGCTTCTCCAGGTTCGCCTTGTAACGACGGGACCAGTTGGTCGGCTCTTCGGTGTACGGTGCGCGGAGCACCTCGAAGACCCGGTCCAGACCCTCCTGGCCGACCACATCGCGCACGCCGACGAACTCCGCGTTCTCGGCGGGCACGCGGAGCGTCAGGTCTCCCTGCTGCACCTTGAGCACCAGGTAGGTCTTGTCCACACCTTTGATCTGGCGAATTTCGATGGCCTCGATCAGCGCAGCCCCGTGATGGGGGTAGACCACCGTGTCGCCAACCTTGAACGTCATGTGACAGGACCCCTTCCGTGGCTTTCCAGAATAACACGCCTTGCGGCTCACCCGAAGGGCGTTTTCGCAGGTCAGGGCCGGTCTCGGGGCTTGACAACCACCCCCATGACGTGCTGCGACCGATGTTCGAGACGGGCTTCCCGCAGGTCGGAGGCGGTTCCGACGTCTGCCGAAACCCTTGCGCAACACCCCGGCAGCCATGATTGGATCTTGAGCTTTCACCCCTTTTCCGGCCGTGACCCGATCGTTATTCGATCTTGGTCGAAGCTTGTCCTGAAGCTGACTCGTCCATGCCATAGGGGTGGCCGGACGGCCCCCGCGGAGCCCCGGGAGCGCGACACGGGGACCACCCCGTGAGGAGCGCATAAGTGAGGTCGATAATCTGAGGCCTGACCTGTCGACACGTGACCTAGGAGTAGCCGCCGCCGTGAGCCGCAGCCTTCGACGCGGCAGCATCGCCGCCATCGCCGCCATCGCCATCGCCTCGCTGTCCTCCTGCGCGGCCAGCACCACGCCGGACACCCTGCAGATCAAGCCGGACAACGCCGCGGCGACCCTGGGGACGAACCTTCGACTGAACAACATCGTGCTCGTCACCGGGGTCGGCACCTCGGGTGACTACACGGGCCCCGCCAATGTGGTCGTGAACATCTCCAACACGGCCGGCACCCCGGCGGAGCTGCAGTCGATCACCGTCGGCAGTGCCACCGCCACCTTCGCGGACGCCGCGGGCGCCCCGCAGTCCAGCATCGTCGTGCCGCCCGGCGGCTCCGTGGTGCTCGGCGGCCAGGGCAACCCCTCCGCCTCGTTCAGCTCGGCCTCCGTCCACATCGGCGGCTTCGCCACCGCCACCTTCGCCTTCAAGGACGGCCAGAAGGTCGATGCCCAGGCCGGCGTGAGCCCGGACTCCGGCGAGAACGGCCGCGGCCTGTACAAGGGCTTCGGCCCGACCCCGCCCCCGACCCCGACCCCGGCCGCCGCGCCCACCAAGGCCGCCACGCCGTCCGCCGGCGCCACCGCCACGGGCACCCCGACGGCCCCGGCCACCCCGTCGGCCGGCGCCACCACCGCGGGTGCCCCGGTCGCCGGTGCCACCGCGACGGCGACCGCCCCGGCCGCCCACTGACGCAGTCAGGGCAACGCGGGAGGCCCCGCCGGCAGTCGCCGGCGGGGCCTCCCGCGTCCGCTCGGGCCCGCGGTCTACGGCTCGAACTTGTAGCCCAGGCCGCGGACGGTCACCAGGTAGCGCGGCGCGCCCGGGTCGGGCTCGATCTTCGCCCGCAGGCGCTTCACATGGACGTCCAGGGTCTTGGTGTCGCCGACGTAGTCCGCGCCCCAGACCCGATCGATCAGCTGCATGCGGGTAAGCACCCGGCCCGCGTTGCGCAGCAGCATCTCCAGCAGGTCGAACTCCTTGAGCGGCAGGTCGACCTTGGCGCCGTCCACCGTCACCACGTGCCGGTCCACGTCCATCCGCACCGGGCCCGCCTCCAGGGCGCCCGGGCCGCCGCCGTTCTCGCCCGCGCCGCCGTCCTCGCCGCGGCGGCGCAGCACCGCGCGGATCCGGGCGACCAGCTCGCGGGTGGAGTACGGCTTGGTGACGTAGTCGTCAGCGCCTATCTCCAGCCCGACGACCTTGTCGATCTCGCTGTCCTTGGCGGTCACCATGATCACCGGGACGTTGGAGCGCACCCGGAGCTGGCGGCAGACCTCGGTGCCCGGCAGTCCCGGCAGCATCAGGTCGAGCAGGACGAGGTCGGCACCGTTGCGTTCGAACTGCTCCAGGGCGTCGGGGCCGGTCGCGGCGACGGCCACCTCGAAGCCCTCCTTGCGGAGCATGTACGAGAGGGCGTCGCTGAACGACTCCTCGTCCTCGACCACCAGTACTCGGGTCACGATCAGGCCTCCGGGGCAAGCTGGGTTGTCTTTGTCAGGGGTACTTGCCGCTCCCCGGCGGGGAGCGAACGGGCCGTACGGTCGGTGCGGTCCGTGGTGAGGGTTCGGGGTGCCGCGGCGGGCCCGGCGGTCTCGGCGCCGGGCGCGTCGCGGGGTCCGCGGTCGTCGGCCAAGTGGTCGTCGGACCCGTGGCCGTCGGACCCGTGGCCGTCGAGGGCGTCGCCGTCGGAGTCGTCGGCGAACCCGTCGTCGCCGGCGGGCGCCTGGCCGGCGGGCAGGCGCACGGTGAACGTCGAACCCTGCCCCTCGACGCTCCACACCGAGACGGTGCCGCCGTGCGAGGCGGCGACGTGCTTGACGATGGACAGGCCGAGGCCGGTGCCGCCGGTCTGCCGGGAGCGGGCCGGGTCGACGCGGTAGAAGCGCTCGAAGACCCGCTCGCGGTCCTTCTCGGAGATGCCGATGCCCTGGTCGGTGACCGAGATCTCGATCAGTTCGCCGTCCGCCTCGCCGAGCGCCGCGGCGCTGGAGATCCGGCGGGTGGCGATGGCCACCCGGGTGCGGGGCGGGCTGTAGTTGACGGCGTTCTCCACCAGGTTGCCGAGCGCGGCCGCGAGCTGGCCGCGATTGCCGTGCAGGTAGAGCCCTGCGATGCCACCGGCCGCGATCAGGATCTGCTTGGCGGCGGCCTGCTGGCGGCAGCGGTCGATCGCCTCGGCGATCAGCTCGTCCACCGCGACCGGCTCCGGGTCGGCCATCAGCCGGTCGTCCTGGACCCGGGAGAGGTCGATGATCTCCTGCACCAGGCTGGCCAGGCGGGTCGCCTCGACCTGCATCCGGCCGGCGAAGCGCTGCACCGCCTCCGGGTCGTCGGCCGCGTCGGCGACCGCCTCGGAGAGCAGCGAAAGGGCGCCGACCGGGGTCTTGAGCTCGTGGCTGACGTTCGCCACGAAGTCCCGGCGGACGGCCTCCACCCGGCGGCGCTCGGTCTGGTCCTCGACCAGCACCAGCACCAGCCGGGAGCCCAGCGGGGCGACCCGGACGGAGACCGCGAGCGGCTCGGCCGCGCGGGCCGCGCCGGGGCGGGGCACTTCCAGCTCCACCTGCCGGATCTCGCCGTCCCGGCGGGTGGCACGGGCCAGTGCCAGCATCTGGTCCACGGCGACCGCACCACCGCGCACCAGGCCCATCGCGTACGCCGCCGAGCTGGCCTTGACCACCTCGTCGCCCTCGCCCAGCACGATCGCGCAGGAGCGGAGCACGGAGAGTACGGTGTCGACCCCCGGCGGCAGCGGGGGCTCCGGGGTGCCGGTGCCCAGTGCCTGGTGCCGGCCGTACTGCTTGCCGCTGGTGTACCTGCCCCTGGCCTGCTCGCGCTCGCTCCAGCGGAAGGCGATGGAGGCGGTGAGGCCGACGCCGAGCCCGGCTATGGCACAGGCAGCGGCAGCGGCCACGTTCACGTCCATGTGGCCAGCGTAAGCGCACGGCCACACCACTCCCCAAGGGCTGGATCAAGGCATCGACCGTGCGTTGCCGAGAATTCACCTCCACGTGGCTGCCGATTCACCGTAGCGGCCGTGCGCCGTCGCCCGAACGGCACAGAGTTGTCCATGCAGCCCGTGTGGGAGAGACCGGTGCGCCGAACGGCGGCCAAGGTCTCGGGTGTGCGCGTACCATTCGCGCCACCAGCAGCGGTCGCCCGAACGCCAACGGCGGTCGGACGGGCTGACCGGTCGGCACCGCCACCGACACAGCTACTGAGGAGAGAACATGCGCGACGCGTACCACGAGGAACTCGATGCGATCGGCGACAGCCTGGTCGAGATGGCCCGGCTGGTCGGCTCGGCCCTGGGCCGGGCCACCACCGCTCTCCTCGACGCGGACCTGGCGCTGGCGGAGGGCGTGATCGCCGCCGACGAGAAGATCAACGACCTCCACCACGAGCTGGAGAACCGGGCCATCGACCTGCTCGCCCGTCAGCAGCCCGTCGCCACTGACCTGCGGATCGTGGTCACCTCGCTGCGGATGAGCGCCGACCTGGAGCGCTGCGGCGACCTCGCCCGGCACGTCGCCAAGGTCGCGCGGATGCGCTACCCGGAGTCGGCGGTGCCCGCCGACCTGCAGTCCACCGTCCTGGAGATGGGCCAGCTCGCCCAGCGCCTGGTGGCCAAGGCGGGCCTGGTGATCGCCACCAAGGACGTCGACAAGGCCCTGGAGATGGAGCAGGACGACGACCGGATCGACGCCCTGCACCGGGAGCTGCTGTCGCACCTGATCGACGAGCGCTGGCACCACAGCATCGAGACCGCCGTCGACATCACCCTGGTCGGCCGCTACTACGAGCGCTTCGCGGACCACGCGGTGTCGGTCGCCAAGCGCGTGGTGTACCTGGTGACCGGCGAGCACGTGGCCGAGTTCGTGGCCGCCGCCGAGGCGGCGGAGGCCGCCGGGGTGGAGTGACGGCGCGGGGTTGAGTGACGCCCGGGTGGAGTGACGGCCCGGGTGGAGTGACGGCCCGGGTGGAGTGACCGTCGCTCACCCCGGGGGCCGAGTAAACCTGTGGCGAGGGGGGTGTGGACGCACGGTCCTCCGTACGTCCCACCACTGCGCGCCCGTTGACGCTCCCACCGAACGGCGGCTTCACTCGAGGGTGGGGCACCGCGGTGTGCCCGTCACTAGGAGGGAAGAGCTCGATGAAGGCCAACCCGACCCGACCGGCAACCGCCCACGACACCGTCGAGCCGCCCACCCCGAAGCTGTTGCCCGTCCTCGCGGCCGGCTGCGGCTGCGGCCCGGGCTGCGGCTGCGGCTGCCAGTCCGGCGCGCCCTGCCAGTGCGGCGGCGCGGACGGCGGCTGCTGCGGCGGTCACTGAGGAAGTCCACCGTCACCGGACCGGGGGGCGGCCCGGGATGCACCGTTCGTGCATCCCGGGCCGCCCGTCCTGCGGTTGCCGTCAGAACTGCACGTCGGTGCAGGAGTAGAAGGCGTTCCCGGTGTCGGCGATCGTCCACACCGCGACGACCACCTGGTGCCCGGTGCGGCCGGTCGGGACGGTCGCGGTGTGGCTGAGCGTGCTGGGCACCTGCGCACCGCCGTACGGGACGACCAGGAAGGGCGTCAGGTCGAGGTCGGCCCGGGTGACGGGCTGGGAGGCGTCGTAGCCCGGTTTGGTCAGGTAGTACCTGAAGTCGGTCGTCGCGTGCCTGGCCGTGAACCTCCAGGTGAAGGTGAGCCGCTGACCCGCCGTCACCGGCGTGGTGGGCCAGGCGCCGCCGTGCGGGTCGTCCAGTTCGGCGAAGCGGGCGTTGCCGCCGGCGCAGATGGTGCCGTCGGAGGGCCCGGAGGCCGGGAAGCCCTTCGGCCCCTCGACACTCTGCGGCTCCCACTGGATGTCGCCGCAGTCCCACGGGACGGCGCTCGCGTCCGCGTCGCAGAGCGCGGCCCGGCTGGGCGGCGTGGTGATGTACCCGTGGGACTGGGCCGGGACGGCCAGGGTGAGCGGGATCGCCAGCGCGGCGGCGACCGCCCCGACCAGATGACGTGTGCGCATGGTGCTCCTCCGTGGGGGTGGATGGAGAGTGCGCCGGGGCGCAGACGCGCGCGTGGGGGTGCGGCGGCCCGGGACATGGGGGATCCCTTGGCATGCCTGCGCCAGCCCGGTGCCCTCACGGTAGGAGCCGGCGCCACCACCCGTCAATGGTCTGAACCATTTTGGACGAGACCACAGCTCGCCCACCAGACCCCAACTCGCATGAACCCCAGTCCCGTTGAACGCCGAAGGCCCCGCACCCGGCGAACCGGGTGCGGGGCCCTGGGACGACCTGAGACCTGCGGCTTACTTCTTGCCCTGGTTCTTGACCGCCTCGATGGCCGCGGCGGCGGCGTCCGCGTCGAGGTAGCGGCCACCCTTGGCGACCGGCTTGAAGTCGGCGTCGAGCTCGTAGACCAGCGGGATGCCGGTCGGGATGTTCAGGCCGGCGATGTCCGCGTCGGAGATGCCGTCGAGGTGCTTGACCAGCGCGCGCAGACTGTTGCCGTGGGCGGTGACCAGGACGGTCCGGCCGGCGGCCAGGTCCGGGACGATGGCGTCGTACCAGTACGGGAGCATCCGCTCGACGACGTCCTTCAGGCACTCGGTGCGCGGACGCAGCTCGCTCGGGATCTCGGCGTAGCGGGCGTCACCGGCCTGCGAGTACTCGGCGTCGTCGGCCAGCACCGGCGGCGGGGTGTCGTAGGAGCGGCGCCACAGCTGGAACTGCTCCTCGCCGAACTCGGCCAGGGTCTGGGCCTTGTCCTTGCCCTGCAGCGCGCCGTAGTGCCGCTCGTTCAGGCGCCAGCTGCGGCTGACCGGGATCCAGTGGCGGTCGGCCTTGTCCAGCGCGATCTGCGAGGTGCGGATGGCACGGCGCAGCAGCGAGGTGTGCACCACGTCCGGGAACAGGCCCTCGGCGGCCAGGAGCTCGCCACCGCGGGCGGCCTCCTTCTCGCCCTTCTCGTTGAGGTCGACGTCGACCCAACCGGTGAACAGGTTCTTCTGGTTCCACTGGCTCTCGCCGTGGCGGAGCAGGATGAGTCGGTACGTCGTGTCAGCCATGGCCCCCAGCTTAGTGGAGGGCAGGAAAACCCCTGGTGGGGACCTCGGGCGGCTGTGTAACGTGTGCGGCGGTTACCTGCCACTTACCCACGTCGGCTGACCGGGCCTGCCCGCGCCGCTCAGCGGACGCCTGCCCCCGGGAGCCCCCACATGCTCGTCGCCCTGGCCGCCAACCCCCGGATCCGAAGACTGGTGCGCGAGACGGTGGGCGGGCTGCCGCGGCAGTTCTGGTGGCTCTGGGTGAGCACCCTGGTGAACCGGCTCGGGTCCTTCGTCGTCACGTTCCTGGCGCTCTACCTGACCGCCGAGCGGGGGTACTCGGCGTCCTACGCCGGGCTGGTGGCCTCGCTGTTCGGTGCCGGCTCGGCGGTCGCCGCGGTCGGCGCCGGGGTGCTGACCGACCGGATCGGGCGCCGTCCGACGCTGGTCGCCGCCCAGCTCGGCACCGCGGCGTCCACCGCCGTACTCGGCTTCGTGGACGGCCAGGCGGCGATCGCCGCGGTGGCCTTCGTCGTCGGGCTGTGCAACAACGCCACCCGGCCGCCGACCTCGGCGATCATCGCCGACCTCGTCCCGGCCGAGGACCGGGTCCGGGCGTACTCGCTGAACTACTGGGCGATCAACATCGGCTTCGGCCTCTCCGCCGCCGTGGCCGGCCTGATCGCCACCCGCGGCTACCTCACGCTCTTCCTGCTGGACGCCCTCACCACCCTGGTCTGCGCGGTGGTGATCTTCATCCGGATCCCGGAGACCAGGCCGCAGGCCGCGCCCGGGAGGGACGCGGACGAGGCCGGGGCGAGCACCAGCCTGCTCACCGTGCTCCGGGACGCCCCCTTCATGGCGCTGGTCGGGCTGACCCTGCTGATCGCCCTGGTCTTCCAGCAGGGCAGCACCACCCTGGCCGTCGACATGGGCGCCTCCGGCATCACGTCCACCGAGTACGGGCTGGTCATCGGTCTGAACGGGCTGCTGATCGTGGTGCTGCAGATCCCGCTGACCCGCTGGCTGGAGGGCCGCTCGCGGACCGCGATGCTGATCACCAGCTGCCTGCTCACCGGCTGGGGTTTCGGGCTGGCCGCGCTGGCCGGATCCTCGGCCTGGCTGTTCGCGCTGTCGGTGGCCGTCTGGACCGTCGGCGAGATCCTCCACACCCCGGTGATGATGGGCCTGGTGAGCGAGCTGGCGCCGACCCACGGGCGCGGCCGCTACCAGGGCGTCTACTCGCTGTCCTGGTCGCTCGCCTCGCTGCTCGGCCCGGCCGGCGGCGGGCTGCTGCTGCAGTACGCCGGGCCGGCGGTGCTGTGGTCGGTCTGCGGGGCGATCGGGACGGCCGCCGCGCTCGGGTACGCGGTGCTGGCCCGTCGCACGGGTGCGACGGGGCGCCGTCCGGGTGCGGTGATCGAGGTGGCGCCGGCGGAGGAGACCGAGAAGGCCCCGGCGGGCGCCTGAGCGCCCGGGCGGGTCAGGCTCCCGGGCTCCCCTCGGCGGCCGGGGCGCCCGGGGCGGCCAGGTGGGCGAAGGCGGCCAGGTTGCGGGTGGACTCCCCGCGCTTGGTGCGCCACTCCCACTCGCGCCGGATCGCCGAGGCGAAGCCCAGCTCCAGCAGGGTGTTGAAGGGCTCGTCGGCGTTCTCCAGCACCGTGCCGAGCAGCCGGTCGACGGCCTGCGGGGTGAGCGCCTCCAGCGGCAGGCGCCCGGCCAGGTAGACGTCGCCGAGCGCGTCGACCGCGTACGCCACGCCGTAGAGGCGGGTGTTGCGCTCCAGCAGCCAGCGGTAGACGGCCTCGTGGTTCTCGTCCGGGCGGCGGATCACGAAGGCGTTCACCGACAGGGTGTGGTCGCCGACCCGCAGGGCGCAGGCGGTGTTCAACTTGCGGGTGCCAGGGAGGGTCGCCACCAGGGTGTACGGGTCGGCGGCGGCCGGCTCCCAGGCCACCCCGGCCTCGTCCAGGGCGGTGCGCAGGAGGGTCAGGGCCTCGTCCTTGGTGCGGATTGCCATGGGGGTGACGTTACTCGGCGGTACGGGGACAGCGCAGCCCGGTGCGGGCCGCAGGAGTCAGCGGCGCAGGGCCCCGGTCAGTCGGCCGGCCGGACGGGCCATGCTGCCGGCGTACACCTCGGCGGTGGTCGCCGCGGCGGTGTCCCAGCCGAAGGCCGCCGCGTGCCGGGCCGCCGCCGCACCGCGCCGGGCCACCAGCGCCCGGTCGGTGACGTACGGCTCCAGCGCGTGCGACCAGGCCAGCGGGTCGTGGCCGTGCACCAGGGTGCCGGACTCGCCGTCCCGCACCGCGACCGGCAGGCCGCCGACCGCGGCCGCCACCACCGGGGTGCCGCAGGCCTGGGCCTCCAGCGCCACCAGGCCGAAGGACTCGCTGTACGAGGGCATCACCAGGGCCGTCGCCGCGCGGTACCAGTCCGCCAGCCGGGTCTGGCCGACCGGCGGGTGGAAGCGCACCACGTCGCCGATGCCCAGCTGGGCGGCGAGCTTGTGCAGGCTCTCCGGCCGGGCCAGCCCGGTGCCGGACGGCCCGCCGACCACCGGCACCACCAGGCGCTCGCGCAGCTCCGGACGGCGATCCAGCAGCGCGGCCACCGCTCGCAGCAGCACGTCCGGCGCCTTCAGCGGCTGGATCCGCCCGGCGAACAGCAGCACCGCGGCGTCCTGCGGCAGGCCCAGCCGGTCCCGGGCGTCGGCCGCGGTCCGCGGGCCGCCGGGGCGGAAGACGTCCAGGTTGACCCCGGGGTGGACGACGGCCAGCTGGTCCGGCCGGGCCGCGTAGTGCAGCGCCAGCTCGGCGGCCTCCTCGGTGGTGTTGGCGATCAGCCGGTCGGCCGCCTCGACCACCTGGGTCTCGCCGATCACCCGGGCCGCGGGCTCGGGCGTGTCGCCCTCGGCCAGTGCGGCGTTCTTGACCTTCGCCATGGTGTGCATGGTGTGCACCAGCGGCACCCCCCAGCGCTGGGCGGCCAGCCAGCCGACCTGCCCGGAGAGCCAGTAGTGCGAGTGCACCAGGTCGTAGTGGCCGGGGCGGTGGCCGGCCTCGGTGCGCAGCACCCCGTGGGTGAAGGCGCACAGCTGGGCCGGCAGGTCCTCCTTGACCAGGCCCTCGTACGGCCCGGCGGTGACGTGCCGGACCAGCACGCCCGGCGCCAGCTCGACCGTCGGCGCGTCGTCCGAGCAGATCGCCCGGGTGAACACCTCGACCTCGATGTTGAGCTCGGCCAGGCGCTTGGCCAGCTCGACGATGTACACGTTCATCCCGCCCGCGTCCCCGGTGCCGGGCTGGTGCAGCGGCGAGGTGTGCACGCTGAGCATGGCTATCCGGCGCGGGCGCCGGCGGCCCGGGACGAGCGACTGGAGCCGGCCGCGCGCGGGCGCGGCCGACTGGGCACGGCGTACCGAACGGACGGGGTGCTGGATCACCTGGCTGAAGCCTCCTCGTGTGCGGCCCGTCTCGGCGGGTCCGCGTGGACGGGCCGCCGCATGTCCGGTGTGCGCTGCCCCGTCCGGGCACACATCACCACCAGTGTGCCAACCACGCGGCGGTCGCCCGGCATTCCCGGTCGCGGC
The DNA here is from genome assembly GCF_001188955.3 of Kitasatospora aureofaciens. Taxonomy (GTDB): domain Bacteria; phylum Actinomycetota; class Actinomycetes; order Streptomycetales; family Streptomycetaceae; genus Kitasatospora; species Kitasatospora aureofaciens. The sequence goes on from NZ_JPRF03000016.1 coordinate 34,962, forward strand.
GATCGACCGGCCGCTCCGGCATCCGCCCAGGTCAGGGCGGCGGCCGACCGGCCCCACCGGGGCCGATTACCCTTCTCGCATGGCTGCCTCCTTCGACCCCGCGACCGCCGCGCCCGCCCGCGGCCGGGCCGGACGGCCGGTGGGGACGGTCACCCGGGGCACCACCAACACCAACCGGCTGCGCCGGATGGACCGCTGGATCGCCCACACCCTGGGCCGGACGCTGCGCGCCGCCGAGCGGCCGCCGGTCGCGGTCGACCTCGGCTACGGCGCGGCGCCGTGGACGGCCGTGGAACTGGCCGGACGGCTGCGCACGGTGCGGCCGGACGTCCGGGTGGTCGGGATCGAGATCGAGCCGGAGCGGGTCGCGGCCGCGCTGCCGTACGCCGAGCCGCCGCTGCTCACCTTCCGGCGCGGCGGCTTCGAGGTGCCGCTGGACGGCGGCGGGCCGGCCCAGCTGATCCGGGCGGCCAACGTGCTGCGGCAGTACGACGAATCGGCGGTGCCCGGGGTGTGGGAGCGGCTGTGCTCCCGGCTCGCCCCGGACGGGCTGCTGGTGGAGGGCACCTGCGACGAGATCGGGCGGCGGCACGTCTGGGTCGCGCTCGGGCCGGAGGGGCCCCGAACGGTCACCTTCGCGGCCCGGCTGGGCGGCCTGGTCCAGCCCTCCGACCTGGCCGAACGGCTGCCGAAGGCGCTGATCCACCACAACGTGCCGGGGCGGCCGGTGCACGCCTTCCTGACCGACTTCGACCGGGCCTGGGCGGCGGCCGCGCCGTACGGGGCGTTCGGGGCGCGGCAGCGCTGGGTGGCGGCGTGCACGGCGCTGGCGGGCAGCTGGCCGCTGGTGGACGCGCGGGGGCGGTGGCGACAGGGCGAGGTCACACTGCCGTGGACGGCGCTCGCACCGTAGCGGCCCCTTTCCCTGCTGGTGGACCTGCGCGCTGGTGAGCGACACGACGCATTCACTCGAACGAGTTATCGAATATCTCTGGCGCGTTGACGCCCCGTCACGCCACGATGGAAGCCACCGAGCGGCGACACCACACGCCGCTCGGTGGCCGCCCTGTCCAGTCACGCACAGCACCGCAGCAGCCCGTCAGCAGCCCTCCGGCCCGAGCAGCTCCCCCCGGGCCCGTTCGAACACCCGGTACATCTCCGCCCCGAACAGCACGAACCGCACCTCCGCCAGCTCCGCGCCCGCCCGCGCGTCATCGCCGTCCAGCACGCCGGCGACGGTGCCCAACGCGATCCGGGCCGCATCCGCCGGCGGCCAGCCGAAGATCCCGGCCGACACGGCCGGGAAGGCCACCGTGCGCGCGCCCAACTCAGCCGCCGCACGCAGCGACTCGCGATAGCAGGAGGCCAGCAGCCCAGCCCGCTCCTCGTACTCCTCCGCCAGGTACACCGGCCCGACGGTGTGCACCACCCACCGGGCCGGCAGCCGCCCCGCCGTGGTCGCCACCGCCCGCCCGACGGGCAGCCCCCTGCCCCAGTGCGAGGCCCGCAGCCGACGGCACTCCGCCAGGATCTCCGGCCCGCCCCTTCGGTGGATCGCGCCGTCCACCCCGCCCCCGCCGAGCAGGGACGAGTTGGCGGCGTTCACCACCGCGTCCACCCGCTGTTCCGTGATGTCACCCTCGACCAGGGTGATCCGTGCCACCGTCACCAACCCCTTCCCCGGGCCCGCCCGGCAGCCGCCGGGCCGGGATCCGAGCCGTCGTCCGAATCCGATCACCGCACCGCCACCGGCGTGGCAATAACCACAACGGCGCCGGTCGGCCAGAGAAATCCCCGGAGATCACGTTATGGTCGCGAGAAGTTCCCCGACGCACGGTGCCAGGCGGGCACTGCGGACGGACTCCGGCCGTTACGCAGTCGGGGAAAGGGAGGAACCACCGATGCCCGCAACGGGAGACGGGCGGGCACCTGGTGCCGCGGACCTGCCGGGCGCCCATGACGGCGCCCCGGTCGGCCATGCCCGCAACCGCCCGACGACCGGCCCGGCCACGGCCACTCCCCCGATACCCCACCCCCGCTCGCAGCCGGTCCGGACCGCGCACGGCACCCGCCACCCCGCGCACCTCGTCGAGGCGGGAAGCGTTCCGGCGGCCGGTGACGGGCCCGCCGACGGCAGCACGCCACTGCGGCTGCTGGTCATCGAGGACGACGCCTCGGACGCCCAGTTGATCAAGGCGGCGGTCGCCGACAGCGGCACCTCCATCGAGATCCACTGGGCCCGCGGCCTCGAACAGGCCACCCAGCTGCTCGCCCAGGCCTTCCCCGCCACCCGGCGCGGGCGCTCCCGCGGCAACGACTTCGGCTGCGTGCTGCTCGACTTGGCCTCCCCGGCCGACCTGCCGCACCCCTCCGACGCCTCGGACGGCCTGGAAGGCCTGCACGAACTGCTCCGCCGCGCCCCGCACATCCCCGTGGTCGTGCTCACCGACGCCGCCGGGGCCGAACTCGGCGCGGCCGCCGTCGCCGCGGGCGCCCAGGACTTCCTGCTCAAGCACGAGACGGACGGCCCGCTGCTGGCCCGCGCACTGCGCTACGCCGTCGAACGCAAGCGCGCCGACGAGTCCCAGCGCCGCCTGGTCGAGGCCGAATTGCGGGGCCAGGAGAACGCCCGGCTGCAGCGCCACCTGCTGCCCACCCCGCTGCTGGACGGCGCCGGGCTCTCCTTCACCCGCCGCTACCGCCCCGGCCGCCGCCGCGCCCTGCTCGGCGGCGACTTCTACGACGCCGTGCGCACCGACGACGGCACCGTCCACGTCGTGATCGGCGACGTCTGCGGCCACGGCCCGGACGAGGCCGCGCTCGGTGTCGCGCTCCGGATAGCGTGGCGCACCCTGGTCTTCGCCGGCCTCACCGGCGAAACCCTGCTCACCACCCTCCAGCACGTGCTGGAGCACGAACGGCGCAGCGACGAGATCTTCGCCACGCTCTGCATGCTCGTCATCGAACCCGGCGCCGCCGTCGCCGGCCTCGACTCGGCCGGTACCCCCGAGCGGGCCCGGCTCTACCTCGCCGGACACCCGGCGCCGCTGCTCCTCGGGCGCGACCACCCCCCGGTCACCCTGCCCTCCGAGTTTGCGGGGCCCGCGCTCGGCCTGCTGCCGTGCCACGACGGGCAGGCCGCCTGGCCCGCCCACGAGGTCGAACTCCAGCCCGGCTGGCGGCTGTTGCTCTACACCGACGGGCTGATCGAGGGCCGGGTCGGGGCCGGGTCGCGGCGCCTCGGCCAGGACGGGCTGGCCGACCTGGTCGCCGACCACCAGTCCGCCGGGCTCACCCGGGGCCGGCTGGTCGACAGTGCGATCGCCGAGGTCGAGGAACTCAACGGCGGCGCGCTGACCGACGACGTCGCGGTGCTGCTGCTGGAACGCAATCCGGTGCAACTACTGCTCGGCTGAGCCCAGCCGCAGGAAAGGACGCAGCCCGGGCAGGGAGTTCACCTGCCCGGGCTGCGGTCTCGTTCCGCCGGGTTCGCTACCAGGGGCCGTACGGGCCGGTGTTGCTCCGGCCGCCCCGGCCGCTGCCGCCGGTCAGGGCCCGGATCGCGGGGCGGACGTCCACCACGTAGACGATCGAGGCGACCAGGCCGGCCAGGGTGCCGATGCTGCCGAGGAAGTTCGCGCCGAACAGCAGGTCCCAGCCGAAGCTGATCCCGAGCACAGCCAGCCAGAACCCCTTGGTCTTCTTGTCCGCCGCCCGGTAGGCGTCCTCCCGGCGGGTGGCCGCGTCGACCAGCGCGAAGAACTTGTAGCCCAGAATGGCGACGGCCATCCACCAGAACGGGTTCAGGTAGGAAAAGGCCAGGATCTGGAACACTCCGGTCATCGCGGTCTCCTACGTCTCTCGGCTTGCTGCACCCCGGCCGCCGCCCATCCTGGCACGGCGGCCACCCGCACGTGTGAACGTCCCACCGTCACCGGATGTGCCCCGGCCGGGCGGGGCCGGTCACTCCGAGGCGTCGGCGCCGCCCTTCCGGGCCTTGGCGGACTTCTGCGGCGCCGGAGCCTCGGCGTCGTCCACCAGTTCGCCCCGGACGGGCTCGTCCGCGGAGTCCACGGCCTCGGTGTCCGGGGTGTTCTGGGGGCGGGCCTTGTCCACGACGACCTTGCCGCGCTCGGCCAGCTCGTCGTACGTCTCCTTGGCCCGGACGGCCAACTCCAGCGCACGGGCCACCTGCTGGAGGGCGAAGTCCTGGGCCCGCTCCTGCAGGACCTTGAGGTCCGTGGGGAAGGCGGTGACGGCCTCGCTGACCTTGGCCGGTGCTCCGGCCAGCAGCTCCTGCGCCTCGTGCAGCCGGGCGGTCGCCCTGTCCTGTGCGGCCTGGCGGTCGGCCGCCAGCGCCTCGACCCGGCCCGGCACCTCGCGCAGCTTCTCGTACGCGAGGTCCCCGGCACCGGCCAGGGCGTAGAGCGGGGTCGGGTCGGTGAGGGTCTTCTTGATGTCGTCGGTGATCGGCATGGTTACCGGTCCTCCAGGGGGGTGTGCTGGGTGGCCGCGCCGTCGGTCATCGGGGTGGACCCCGAAGCGGCGTTCTCCTTGAGGAAGGCGTCGTAGACCGCGAGCAGCGCCTGCTTCTGCTGCTCGTTGATCAGCGGATCGGCCAGGATCGACGCCCGGAGCTCCAGGCCCTCACCCCGCCGCTCCTCCAGGATCCCGGCCTGGACGTACAGCGTCTCCGCCGAGATCCGCAGCGCCTTCGCGATCTGCTGCAGGATCTCCGCGCTCGGCTTGCGCAACCCTCGCTCGATCTGGCTGAGGTAGGGGTTGGACACGCCGGCGGCCTCCGCCAGCTGGCGCAGTGAGTACTGCGCGTTGCGGCGCTGCTCGCGGATGTACTCGCCGAGGGAGCCGACGTTCAGGGAGGCCATGGGGACAGCGTGCAACACCCTGCTTGCAATTGCAAGCACGGTGTTAGCGGGAGCAAACGCGGCGCGCCGACCGGGTGACCCCGATCGGGCGTTCCGGTGACTTCAGGGCAGGCGGACCGGCATCAGGACGGAGAAGGTGCCGGTTCGGCCGGGGGTGCGGATGGCCAGGGGGGCGATGGGGCCGCCGAGTTCGAGGAGGAGTTGTCCGGGGTGGCCGGCGCGCAGGGCGTCGAGGAGGAAGTCGCGGTTGACGGCCACCTGGAAGTCCTCGGGGGCGGGGTCGTCGGCGACGGTGAGGTGGCCGTCCTCGGTGAGGGTGAGGAGGGTGACCTGGCAGTCGGCGCCGTGCGGGCCGGAGGGGAGGGTGCAGGTGGCGCCGGCTTCGACGGCGGCGCGCAGTTCGGCGGCGGGGAGGGTGATCCGGTGCCGGGGGTCGAGCCGGGTCAGGGTGCGGTGGTCGGGGTAGTCGAGGTCGACCGTGGTGCCCTCGACGCGGTGGTCGGGGGTTTCGGCGCGGAAGGTGCCGGCGCCCAGGGTGAGGGCGATCTCGGTCGGGCCGGTGGGCAGGAGTGCGCGCAGGGCGTCGACCAGGGCGGTCGGGACGGTGCTGCCGGCGGTGGGCTGCTGGGGCGCCCCGAGGGCGGGCAGCTCGGCCAGGGCCATCCGGTAACGGTCGGTGGCGACCAGGCGCAGGACCGGACCGTCGGGTTCGAAGAGCACTCCGGCGAGAGAGGGCAGTTCCGGGTCGCCGCAGACCGCGAAGCGGACCGCGTCCAGGGCGGCGGCCAGGCCGTCGGCGCGGACGGTGAGGCGCAGCTCGGCGGGGGTGGTGGTCATCGGGTGCTCCCTCTGCTCGATCGTTGTGCGGATCAGGGAGAGTTCGCGGCGGGCGTCGGACAGGCCGTCCTCCAGCCGGCGCAGGTGGGCGTCGAGGACGCGCTCGGCCTCGCCGCTGCCGGGGACGGCGGCGAGGACCGCGCGGATCGCCGTCAACGGCAGGCCGACCCGGCGCAGCCGGGCCAGCAGGCGGGCGTCGGCGAGTTGGGCGGGCCGGTACCAGCGGTAGCCGGTCTGCGGATCGACCCAGGCGGGGGTGAGCACCTCGGCGCCGTCGTAGTAGCGCAGGGTGCCGACGCCCAGGCCGCTGGCGCGGGCCAGTTCGCCGATGCTGTGCAGCTCGCTCTCCATGCCGGTGACTCTCGGGGCTCGACCTGGTCGAGGGTCAAGCGAGGTGGGCGAGCTTGTGCGGGTTGCGGACGGCCCGGATCTCGGAGACCAGGAGGGAGCCGTCCGGTCCTTCGGTGAAGTCGAGCACCGAGACGGAGTCGACGGCGCCGTCGACGGTGATCAGCAGGCCGGGCTGGCCGTTGACCAGGACCGGTCGGGCGCCCACGCCATCGCCCAGCTTGCGGAGCAGGCCGAGCAGGAAGCGGGCCACGTTGTCGGCGCCGGTGACCGGCCGCACCGCCGCGGTGATCACGCCGCCGCCGTCGCTCCAGGTGGTGACGTCGGGGGCGAGCAGGGCGAGCACCCGGTTGAGGTCGCCGCCGACGCACGCCGCCAGGAACTCGTCGGTGGCCCGGCGGCGCAGCTCCGGCGGGGCGTCGAAGCGGGGGCGGCGGGCGCGCACGTGCGCCCTGGCCCGGCTGCCGACCTGGCGGCAGGCGGTCTCGGTGCGGTCCAGTGCCTCGGCGATCTCCTGGTAGGAGAAACCGAAGGCCTCCTTGAGGACGAACACCGCCCGTTCCAGCGGGGAGAGGCTCTCCAGCACCACCAGCAAGGCCAGCGAGACGGTCTCGGCACGCTCGACGCCGTCGGTCGCGTCCGGCTCGGTGACCAGCGGCTCGGGCAGCCAGGGGCCGACGTAGGACTCGCGGCGGACGGCGGCGGAGTCGAGGCGGTTGAGGGCGAGGTTGGTGACCGTACGCGCCAGGTAGCCGCCGGGGCTGGCGACCGGGCCGGTGACCTGACTCCAGCGCAGCCAGGTGTCCTGGACGAGGTCCTCGGCGTCGGCGACGCTGCCGAGCATCCGGTAGGCGATGCCGAAGACCGTCCGCCGGTGTCGTTCGAAGTCGGCGAGCCAGGTGTCGGGGGTGTCGGTCACGGTCGGGACGCTACCGCACGGTAGCGGGGCGGGACGGCCCCTAGGAACGGAAGGTGTCGTAGGCGGGGGCCAGGAGGGCGGCGAGGTCACGGCCGTGGACGGTGATGCCGGAGCGGCCGAGGCGGTTCAGCGAGGGTTCGGCCGGTTCCTCGTCGGGGGTCTTCAGGGTGAAGTCGCCGCGCCAGTAGGCGGCGACGTTGACCGTCTCAGGCTTCGGCCGTTCCGTCACGCGTCCTCCTCGGCCACGGCGTCCTCGCGGGTGAGGGCGACCAGTTCACGCAGCGCCTCGACCGGCAGGTCGGTGAGCCACTGCTCCCCCGCGCCCACCACGGTGTCGGCCAACGAGCGCTTGGCGGTGAGGAGTTCGTCGATCCGCTCCTCGACGGTGCCGACGCAGACCAGCCGGCGGACCTGGACGTCGCGGCGCTGGCCGATCCGGAAGGCGCGGTCGGTGGCCTGCTCCTCGACCGCCGGGTTCCACCAACGGTCCAGGTGGATCACCTGGTTGGCGGCGGTCAGGTTGAGGCCGGTGCCGCCGGCCCGCAGCGAGAGCAGGAACACCCCTGGGCCGTCCGGGGACTGGAAGCGCCGGACGAGCTCCTCGCGGCGGCCACGCGGAACGCCCCCGTGCAGGTACAGCACCTCCTCGCCGAGTCGGCGTTCCAGGTACGGGCGGAGCATCGTGCCGAACTCGGCGTACTGGGTGAAGACCAGGGTGCGGTCGCCCTCGGCCAGCGCCTCCTCCAGCAGTTCGGCGAGCCGGGCGACCTTGCCCGAGCGCTCGCCCAACGGCGAACCGTCGTGCAGCAGTTGGGCCGGGTGGTTGCAGACCTGCTTGAGCTTGCCGATCGCCGCCAGCACCGTGCCGCGCCGCTCCACGCCCCGGATGCCCTCGACCCGCTGCAGCAGGTCGGCGACCACCGCCTGGTAGAGGCCGGCCTGTTCGGCGGTGAGGTTGCACCAGACGGTCATCTCCTGCTTGGCGGGCAGCTCGGCCGCCACCGCCGGATCCGACTTGAGCCGGCGCAGCACGAACGGGGCGGTGCGGCGCCGGAGTTCGGCGGTCCGCCCGGGGTTGCGGTGGACTTCGACCGGGATCGCGTAGCGCTCCTTGAAGCGCTCGGCCGGGCCGAGCAGTCCGGGGTTGGCGAAGTCCAGTACGGCGTGGAGTTCGGCGAGCCGGTTCTCCACCGGGGTGCCGGTGAGGGCGATCCGGTGCCGGGTGACGGGCAGCGCGCGGATCGCCCGGGACTGGGCGGTGCCGCTGTTCTTGATGTGCTGCGCCTCGTCGGCGACCACCCGGCGCCAGCGGATCGCGCGCAGTGCGGCGAGGTCGCGCTGGACCAGTCCGTAGGTGGTGATGACCAGGTCCACTCCCCCGACCGCGTCGGCGAGTTGCCCGGCGTCGAGGCGGCCGGCACCGTGGTGGACGTGGCGGCGCAGGGCGGGGGCGAAGCGTTCCGCCTCGCGCTGCCAGTTGCCGACCAGGGACATCGGGCAGACGAGGAGGGTGGGGCCGGCTTCGCCGTCGTGCTTCTCGGCGGCGAGCAGGGCGAGGGTCTGGACGGTTTTGCCGAGGCCCATGTCGTCGGCCAGGACGGCGCCGAGGCCGAGGCCGGACATGGTCCTGAGCCACGCGAGCCCGCGCCGCTGGTAGGGCCGCAGTTCGGCCCGGAAGTCCGGTGGCGGCGGCCGGTCCTCGGGGGCGGCACCGGCACCGCCGGCGAGCAGGTCGCCGAGCGGGCCGTCCACCCGGACGCCGGTGACCGGCAGCCCGGCGACCGTCGCGTCGGGGTCGAGGGCGAGCCGCAGCAGGTCGGCGGCGACCAGCAGGCCGTCGCGCTGCTCGGTGAGGAAGGCGAGCGCGGCGGCGATCTGGGCCGGGTCGGCCTCCAGCCAGGTGCCCCGGACCCGCACCAACCCCTGTTTGGCGGCGGCCAGTTCGGCGAGTTCCTGCTCGGTGAGCGGAGTGCCGTCCGGGCCGAGCGCGGCCTGCCAGCGGAAGGCGACGACGGCGTCCCGGTCGACCTGGCTGGTGACGGCGAGGGTGCCGGGCGCGGGCGGGGTGGTGGCGCGCAGGGCGAGTCCGAGCCGGGGGCGGCGGCGCCACCAGGCGGGCAGCAACACACCGAAACCGGCCTCGGCGAGGGCGGGCGCGGCGGTGCGCAGGAAGTCGAGGGCACCGGTCCGGTCGAGCGGCAGGGCGGACGGGCGGGTGCGGTGGCGCAGTCCGTCCAGGACCGGCCAGCGGTGGGCGGCGCGGCCGAGTTCGGCGGCCAGGACCTCGGCCGGGCCGGCGGGCTCGTCCGTCGGAGCCGCGGGCGGCCCCTGCGTGGTCCTGCGGGCGAGTGCGGCGTACGCCGCGCCGCCCTCGTGCAGGTCGGCGGCGCGGACCAGCAGGGACGGCTCGTCGACGGCCTGGAGCAGGAACTCCAGGTGCCAGGCGTCGTCGGAGGGGCGGCCCCCGGGGCCGTCGTCGGCGGGGCCGAGCGGTTCGACCAGCCGGAAGCAGAGCCGCAGCGCGGGGTCGGCGGGCTCGGCGGTGGCGTACCAGTCGGCGATCCGGCGGCGCAGTTCGGCGACGTCCCGGGGCGGGGCGTCGACCTCGCCGGAAGGGGTGGTGAGGGCGTGCAGCCAGCGGTCGGCGGCCGTCCCGCCGGAATCGGGGAAGGGCGTGTCGGCCAGTGCGGCGCGGGCCTCGGCGTCCACCAGGGCGGCCAGGGCGGCGTCGAGCAGCGCCTCCCCGGTGGTCGCGCCGGTGGGCCACTCACCGAGCAGTACGGGCGGGCAGCCCGCCGCGAGTGCGGCGGCCTCGTGGCGCCCGGCCGGGGTGGGATCGGGCCGCCAGCGGGCCTGTGGACGGCCGTCGGCCAGGACGGGCAGCGGCAGCACCCGGCCCCGGCCGACCGTGCGCCAGGCGAGGTCGTGCACCCCGGTGAGCCAGCGCAGCGAGGGGCCGTAGACCACCTCGACCCGGCCGGTGCCGGGCAGGTCGGTGTCGGTGACGGCCCAGTGCGGGTCGTGGACCTCGCCGAGCAGCTGGGCGGCGGCTCCGGCGTCGAAGAGGAGCGCGGGCACCCGCCAGGGGGCGAGGACGGCACCGCCGCGCGGCGGGGTGACCGGCAGGTCGGGCGAGGGGGCGGGCAGGGTGCCGACGGTGGGCAGCAGGAGGGTGGCCCAGCGTTCGGGGGCCTGTGCGGCGAGCCAGCCGAGCCCGGGCCCGATGCCGCCGAGGACGGCGGCCAGGCTCCCGGCCGGGCAGGCGAAGGGGTGGGCGCGCGGGGCGGGCCGGTCGGGCCGGGGTTCGCCGGCGCCGGGGTGGGCGCGGGCGTCCTCGGCCCAGAGGGCCAGCCGTCCGTCCGCCCGCCAGAGCGCGTGCAGGACGAACATGCGGGGCCTTCCGGGGGGATCGGACTGTCCTTCGCAGCCTAGTCGGGTGGTCCGACAGTGCCCGTCGGCCCGGGCACCGGGCCGTTCGGGGGTCCGGAAGAAGGCTTCGGAGGAACGCTTCGGAAGGAGGCTCCGGGCGCATGGTTGAAACTTGAACGAAAGCGTCGTACGCTGGAGCCAAGAAGTTGAAGCCTAAACAATTGGCTTCGAACCCGAGGAGGAGCCATGGGCCTGTTCAACCGCACCAAGACCGCCACCACCGCCACTGTCCAGGCCCCGGCCGGCCCGGATCTGTCGCACCTGACCGGCGACTGGACCGTCGACGCCATGCACAGCGAGATCGGCTTCTCGGTCCGCCACGCGATGGTCACCAACGTCAAGGGCCGCTTCACGGAGTACGACGGCAAGCTGCACCTGGACGGCGCCACGCCGGGCAACTCCTCGGCCGATCTGGTGATCAAGGTCGCCAGCATCGACACCAACCAGGCCCAGCGCGACGAGCACCTGCGCACCGGCGACTTCTTCGCCGCCGAGACCTACCCGGAGATCCGCTTCCGCAGCATCTCCACCGAGGCGGTCGGCGAGGACTCCTACCGGATGAACGGCGAGCTCACCATCAAGGACACCACCCGCCCGGTCGTCCTGGACCTGGAGTACACCGGCAGCGCCACGGACGCCTACGGCGCCGAGCGGGTCGGCTTCGAGGGCAAGGCGGTCGTGGACCGTACCGACTTCGGCCTGACCTACAACGCCGCCCTGGAGACCGGCGGCGTGCTGATCGGCGAGAAGGTCAAGCTCAGCTTCGACATCTCCGCCGTCAAGGCGGCCTGAACCGGCCGTCCCCGGCCCGGCGGCCCGTGCCGTCGCCGAGCCCACCGAGCCCACCGAGCCCACCGCCCCTGCCTATCCCCCCGAGGCAGGGGCGGTGTTCTGCGCGGCGGCGACCAGTTCCGCGTCCGCCGCTGGCAGCCAGCTGCCCGCCGGGCGGCTCAACCAGCTCTCGGCCGTACCGAGTTCACTCGCGGCGGCGGCCAACGCACGCAGCCCCGGGTGACGCTCGCCGGGCCGGTGCACCAGGCTCACCAGGCACAGCGGCACCGGCTCCACCAGCGGCACGTTCACCGACCCCGGGATCTTCGGCCCACCGACCGTGGTCAGCATCGGGTCGCCGTGCCGGGCCAGGTAGCGGGCGGTCTCGTCCAGGCCGACCGGCGGGACGTACGGCTCGGCCGCGGCCAGCCCGTGCTCGCGCAGCAGCCGGGCGCCGAGGTCGGCCCACTCGGTGGTCGCCGGGTTGCCCGCGCAGATGTCGACGGGGTGCCCGGCCAGTTCGGCCGGCCGCAGCGCCGGGCGGCGGGCCAGCGGGTGGGTGTCCGCCATCATCACCGAGATCCGCTCCAACCGCACCGGCAGCTGGGCGAGTTGGCCGCGCACCGGGGCGGACAGGCCGGCGAAGCGGCCGAACGAGGCGTCCAGCCGGTGCGCCAGCAGTTCGGCCGCGGCCGCGGCCAGGCCGCCGTGGAACCGGGCCAGCAGCTCGCCCTCCGGCCAGGCGGCGCGGGCCCGTTGGAGCACCCGGTCGGCGGTGAGGTCCGGACCGGTGACGTCGCTGTTGAGGTCGAGCAGCAGCGGCCGGGCGGCGGCGCCGGCGCCGGTGCCCGCCTCGGCGAGGATCTCGTCGTGCAGCGCGAGCAGCCGGCGCGCCCTGGGCAGCAGCCGCTGCCCGGCCGGGGTCAGTTCGACGCTGCGGGTGGTGCGGACGAACAGCGTGTCGCCGAGCAGCCCCTCCAGGGTGCGGACGTCGCGGCTCAGTGCCTGCTGGGCGACGTACAGCCGCTCGGCGGCCCGGCCGAAGTGCAGGGTCTCGGCGGTCGCGACGAAGCCGCGGAGCAGACGGGGGTGCAGGTCACGGGGCATGGGCGAGAGATTAACAACAAGGTGTTGTGGGAGTGGCGAAACAGGTGTTGGACGCCCGCCCGCCGACACGGCGAGGCTTGGGGCATCCCCTCCCGCCCCGTGCCCCAGGAGCCCGTTTGCCCCCGCGCGCCCTCCTCGCCTCCTACCGCCGGCTGTTCGCCGCCCCCGGCGCCACCGCCTTCACCCTGGCCGGGCTGCTCGGTCGGCTCGCGCTGTCCATGAACGGCGTCTCGCTGGTGGTGCTGCTCGCGGAACGGCGCGGGTCCTACGCGCTGGCCGGGACGGTCTCGGCGGCCGGGCTGGTCACCGGCGCGCTCGGGATGCCGCTGCTCGGGCGCCTGGTGGACCGGTACGGCCAGTCGCGGGTCGCGGTTCCGGCCGCGCTGTACAACGCCGTACCGCTCTTCGCCCTGCTGCTCTGCGTACGGCTCGGCGCACCGGACTGGACGCTGTACGCCTGCTGGACCGCCTGCGCGGCCGCGCCGAACCTCGGCGGCATGGCCCGGGCCCGCTGGGCGCACCTGTACCGGGACGACCAGGCCGCCCGGCACCTGGCCAACTCCTTCGAACAGGCGATGGACGAACTCTGCTTCATGGCCGGTCCGGTGCTCGCGATGCTGCTCTGCACCACGCTCGCCCCGGAGGCCGGGCTGCTCGCCTCCGGAACCCTCGGCACCACCGGCGCCCTGCTGTTCGCCGCCCAGCGGCGCACCGAACCGCCGCTGCCCGTCGGTGTACCCGCCGGTCAGCGGCACGGCTCCCCGCTGCGGGTACCCGGGCTGCGGGTGCTGGTGCTGACCTTCCTCGCCACCGGCACGGTCTTCGGCGCGACCGAGATCACCACCGTCGCCTATGCGGACTCGCTCGGCCACAAGGCCGCGGCCGGTGCGCTGCTGGCCCTGGTCGCGGCCGGGTCCTGCGTGGCGGGGCTGGTGTTCGGCCTGCTGACGCCGCGTCGGGCGCCCGGGGTGCGCTTCCTGGTCGGGGCCGCCGCGATGGCCGGGGTCCTGCTGCTGCCGCTCGCCGCCGGGCTGGGCGGAGCCGGGCTCGCGGTGCTCGGCGCGGTGCTGTTCGCGGCCGGCACGGCCACCGCGCCGACCATGGTGACCGGCATGACGCTGGTTCAGGAGCTGCTGCCGCAGCGGCAGTTCAACGAGGGGATGGCGGTGGCGGTGTCCGGCATCGTGGTCGGCATCTCGGCCGGGGCCGCGCTCGCCGGAACGGTCGCCGAGCACGCCGCGCCCGGCACCGGCTACGTCCTGCCCGCCGGAGCGGCCGCGCTCGCCCTGCTGATCGCCCTGGCCGGGCGGCGCCACCTGCGCGCGGCGGGGGTGCGGGAAAATGCCGAGCGGGTTGTCAGTGCCTCCGTCTAACTTCTAGGCATGGCGGAAATCACCTACGTCCGAGGCGATGCCACCACGCCCCGTGGCAAGGGCGTGAAGGTGATCGCGCACGTCTGCAACGATCTGGGCGGCTGGGGAAAGGGCTTCGTGCTCGCGCTCTCCAGACGCTGGCCCGAGCCCGAGGCCGCGTTCCGACGCTGGCACCGGGAGCGGGCGAAGAACGACTTCGGCCTCGGCGCCCTGCAAATGGTGCAGGTCGAGCCGTACGTCTGGGTGGCCAACCTGGTCGGCCAGCGCGGCATCCGGACCGGGCGCTCCACCGGCGTGCCGGTGCGGTACGAGGCCATCGACACCGGGCTGGCCGCGCTCGCCGAGCACGCGCTCGAACTCGGCGCCTCCGTCCACATGCCGCGGATCGGCTGCGGACTGGCGGGCGGGCGCTGGTCGAAGGTCGCGCCGCTGATAGCGGACCGGCTGACGGCGCGCGGCGTGCCGGTGACGGTCTACGACGTCGACTGACCCGGCCGAACCGGTCGAGTCGGTCGAGTTGGTCGAGTCGGTCGAGTTGAGCCGGTCAGGTCGGCTGAGTCGGTCAAGCCGGTCGAGCCGAGTCGGCCGTGGCGGCGCCGGGCGCTGACCCGGGCCCGGCCGGCCAGGCGTACACGTACTCGGGCAGCAGGTACCCGCCCGGGAACTCCCCTTCCTGCGCCCTGATCCGCACACCGCCCTCCCGCTCGTAGAAGGCGATCGCGCGGGTGTTGGCGCTCAGCACCTCCAGGTACAGGTCGGCACCGGGGTACCGCGCGGCGACCTCGGCGCGGGCTGCCGCCAGCAGCTCCCGGCCGATCCCACCGCCGGTGAGGCCCGGGCGGACGTGCAGGTTGTCCACCAGCACCCCGCCGTCGGGCTGCGGCACCAGGTAGACGAACCCGGCCGGTTCCCCGGCCCGTTCGGCGATCAGCAACACGGGCGTGTTCTCCGGCGTCCCGTAGTCGACCGTCAGGCGCAGCTCCCACAGCTCGCGCCGCTGGACGGCCAGTCCGTCCCCGATCGCTTCGTCGGGGACGATCCCGCGGTAGCTGGTGCACCAACTCTCGGTGTGCAGGTCCGCGACGTGCACGGCATCCCGCTCTCCGCCGTGCCGAATGGTGATCCGCCCTGATCCGGTCATGTGACGAGCCTCCCACAGAGATGGAGTTGAACATGTTCAACCTCAACGCCTACAGTTCTGCCGAGCTTTTGAACGCGTTCGAAAAGATGGGGGCGGTGGGCGTGGCACCGGGTGCGGAGGGGGCATCCGGTGCCGCGAGCACCGACAGCACCGACACCGGGTGGAGCGTCGTCTCCGGTTAGGCTCTGCCCGTGGACGACCTGGCAGCGACGAACCGAACGGACGGCGGGAAGGGTGCGGCCGACGCCTCGGCCGCACCCGGCACGGACGGCGGGCCCATGCCCGGCGGCCGGGCCCAGCCCAAGACAGACAAGAGCGAGGCGACCCGGGCGCTGATCCTGGAGACGGCCATGCGGCTGTTCCAGGAGCGGGGCTACGAGAAGACCACGATGCGCGCCATCGCCACCGAGGCGGGCGTGTCGGTCGGCAACGCCTACTACTACTTCTCCGCGAAGGAATTCCTGATCCAGGGGTTCTACGACCGGATGACCCACGACCACGCGGCCGACGCCAGGCGCCGCATGGCCCACACCCGGGACTTCTCCGAGCGGCTCCAGATCGCGCTGACCTCCTGGCTCGACACGGCCGCGCCGTACCACGAGTTCGCCGCCCAGTTCTTCCGCACGGCGGCCGACCCGACCAGTTCGCTGAGCCCGTTCTCCAACGAGTCCCACCCCGCTCGGGCGACGGCCGTCGAACTGTTCCGCGACGTCCTCCAGGGCTCCGACCTGGCGCCGAAGCTGGACGCCGAACTGGTCGAGCTGCTGCCCGACGTGCTCTGGCTGAACCTGATGGTCGTGGTGCTCTACTGGGTCTTCGACCGGACCGAGGACACCGAGCGGACCAGGGAGTTCGTCCGGCGCTCGACGCCGATGGCCGCCCGGTTGATCAACCTGTCGCGCTACCGGGTGTTCCGGCCCATCGTGCGGGACGCCAAGGGGCTGATCCAGGACTTCATCCTCCCCACCATCGGGAAGACCGCGGTGAAGTAGACCGCGGCTCGCAGGACTTGTGGAACCCCGGAGGCCGGCCCGCGATCCGCGGGCCGGCCTCCGCCGTGGTCGCCGGCCTCCGCCGTGGTCGCCGGCGGCTCAGAACTCGGTCGGCGTCCAGGCCCGCAGCGGGGTACGCAGCAGCAGATCGGCGGCGGCCGCCGCGCCCGGGCGCAGTTCGGTGAGCAGTCCGGCCGCAGCCAGCCTCGGGGCCGTCTCGGAACCCAGGTAGAGCGAGCCCAACGCGCCGGCGCCCAGGGCGAGATCGGCGTCGTCGGTGGTGCGGGTGCAGCGGCCGGTGCCGTCCTCGGCGACCTCGATCGCGAAACGGCCGGAGGCGTAGCCGAGCCGGTCCTCGACCTCCAGCACGACCCGGCCCGCGGCGCCGTACGTCCTGGCGCCGAAGGCGGCCCCGACGTCCAGCAGCCGCAGCCACATGAGGTCGGCGTTCGCCTCGTCCGGGACGGCCGCGCGCGGGTCCTGGAGCAGCAGCGGCAGCGGGTCGTCCGGGGAGACGCCCTGGACCACCACCTTGCGCACCCAGTCGACGGACAGCACCAGGCGCCACAGCTCGACGGCGGTCGGCAGGTCGAGGGCGAGGAAGTCGTGCACGGTGAGCGTGCCGGCGGGGAGGGCGCCCTCCCACTTGTTGTCGATCCGGTAGACCACCATCCCGGTGACCCCGCCGTCGGCGTCCCGGTGGACGGCGGCGAACGGCTCCTTGAAGCTGTCGCCCGGCACCTGGATCACATTGGTGTTGCGCTCCCACCAGATCCCGTCACGGGCGATCGCGCCCGGCTGGGTGAGCCTCCAGCGGTCGTACAGCTCGGCGCCGAGCTCGCGCTGCTCCGCGAGCGTCACGAAGTCGATCCGGCCGCCGGGCACGCCGGGCAGGCCCTCGCGCAGACCGCTGGTGCGCCCCAGGTCGATGCGCCAGCCGGAGCCCCACGTGGCGGGGCCGAAGCCGAAACGGCCGTAGATGTTGTACTCGGCGGCGGCCAGGATGGCGACCGCGCAGCCACGCTCGGCGGCGGAGGCGAGGTCCCGGCGCATCATCGCGCTGAGCACGCCCCGGCGGCGGTGGGTGGAGCTGACCGTGACGTTGGTGATCGCGTCGGCCGTGACCACGGCCCCGCCCGGGACGGTCAGTTCGACGTCGAAGCTGCGGAAGGTGGCGATCTGGCGCTCGCCGTCGAAGCCGGCCACCATCCGGCCCGGCTGCCACTGCCGACGGCGCAGGTCCGGCGCGACGCCCGCGTGCGGCCGCAGGAAGCCGAAGTTGAGCGCCCGGTTCCACTCCTCCACTTCGTCCACGGAGACGGCCCTGACCTGGACCCCGTTCACGGTGTCGACGGCCGTGTCATCGATGCTCTTGCCCATCGAGCCACCGTACGGCCGCCGACCTGGGGCGTCATTCGAATTATTCGGTGCCCGACCCGGCCCGCGCTCCGTCGTGCCGCCCGGGCGTCACGACCCAGTGGTTGGTGCGCAGGATCCGGTCCGCGAAGTCGAGGTCCCGCTGGCCGAGCAGCCGGAAGCCGAGCGCACGGCAGATCCCGTTGGACGGGCCGTTGGTCACCCCCGGGTTGGCGTGCACCTCGCCCCAGCGGCCGTCCGCCGCGGCGGCGTCCAGCACCTGCCGCACCGCCGCCTTGGCGAGACCGCGGCCCTGGAACCCGGGCAGCACCATCCAGCCGATCTCGGAGACGGTGACGCCGTCCTCCTCGTCCTGCCAGAGCGTGACCAGACCGGCCGCCCCGCCCGGCCCGGCGTCGCCGTCCGGCACGATCACCTTGATCCAGGCGCTGTCCGCCGCCACCAGGGCGAGGTCCTTGCGCAGCCGCGCCTCCACCTTCTCCCGGGGCAGCGGGCCGCCCAGCTCGGCCATCATCCCCTCGTCACAGCGCATCCGGACGTACGCCTCGGCGTCGCCCGGTTCGACGTTCCGCAGGTGCACGACGCCTCCTCAGAAGTGTTCGGAGCGGCCACGCTAACGCGGGCCACCGACATCGGCGCGGGAGCCGGTCCGACATCTCCCGTGCCGGCTCGGGCACGACGGCGAGCCGAGCAGCCCGGCCACCCCGACACCCCCGCCGCCGAGCACCTCGCGCCGACCCTCCTCCAGGCCGACGCCCTGGTCACCCCCGCCCCGGAGCCGGCGCGGGAGGCGAAGGACGTGGTCACGCTCCCCCCGTCCGGGAGCCGACCGGCCGGCCGTGAGCGCGGGCCGGTCGGCTCCCGGGCCCTGGCTAGGGCCGGGCGTAGTAGTCCGGGATGCCCATGATCCAGAGGCTGGCCTGCTTGACCGGCATGCCGACCCGTGGGGCCTCGATCATCTGGTCGTCGCCGATGTAGAGGCCGACGTGGTGGATGTCGGCGGCGCGGCCGGTGTCGGTCCAGAAGACCAGGTCACCGGGGCGCAGTTGGCCGTAGCCGATCGGGGTGGACTGGGCGTACTGGTCGGCCGCGAAGTGGTTGAGCTGCTTGCCGCCCTCACGCCAGGCCATCATGGTCAGCCCGGAGCAGTCGTAGCCCTCCTGCCCCTCGCCGCCCCAGACGTAGGGCAGGCCGATCTTGGACTTGGCGAAGGCCACGGCGGCGGCCGCGCCCTCGGCCGACCAGGGGCGAGGCTCGGGCAGTACCGCCTGGGCCCTGGCGGCGGCCGCGGCCGTTTCGGCATCCCGGGCGGCCTGCTCGGCGGAGGCGCGGGCGGCCGCCCCCGCCTCCGCTTCCCGGGCGGCGATCGCCTCCAGTGCCTCGCGGCGTTCGCGCTCCAGCTCGACCGTGGTGTTCCGGGCCGCGGCCAGCTCGGCGAGCAGCCGCTCCCGGCGCCGGTCGGCGGCGGCGACCTCGCCCTGCTGGGCGGCGAGCCGCTGCTGCGCCCTGGTCCTCGCCGCGCCGACCTCGGCGGCGGCCTTCTCCGCGGCCTCGGTGGCGGTGCGGGCGGCGGCGGAGGCACTGCGGGCGGCGGCGGCCGTGGAGGTGGCGGCGTCCAGGATCTGCCGGGTGCGCTCGCTGACCACGCCGACCGCGGCGGCGCGGTCGCCGGCCTCGCGCGGGCCGTGGGCGCCGAGCAGGGCGTTGAGGGCGGACAGTTCGGCGCCCGCGCCCTGGCGGTACGTCTCGGCGGCGAGCCGGGCCGCGTCCTCGGCGGCCTCGGAGCGCTCGGTCTCGGCGGCGGCCGCGCGCCGGTTGGCGGCGGTCTCCTCGGTGCGGGCCCGGGTGAGGGCGAGCCGGGCGCCGTTGTATGCCTCGACGGCCTGTTCGGCGCTGCGGCCGGCCCGGTCGAGTTCGGCCCGGGCGGCGGTGAGCGCCGCTTCCAGTGCGGCCGCGGAGACGGCGTTGCCGTCGGCCTCGGTGCGGGAGCGGTCGATCTCCTCGGTGGACGGGTACGGGTCCTGGCCGACCGGGGGCTGCCCGGCCGGGGCCTGCCCAGCCGGGGACCGGACGGACGGGGACCGGACTTCCGACGGCTGACCGCCCGGTGGCCGGCCGGTCGCCGGGTCGGGGTCCGCCGGGTCGGCCTGGGCGGCGGGGAGCAGCCCGAGCAGGGCGGTGAGGGACAACAGGAGGGTCGGCAGGATCCTGCGCGCCACGAGACATCCCTTCTCACGGGTCCGGAGGGGACGGCGGCGGATGCCGAGCTGCGCGCGGGCGGGCGGCGGCCGGGCAACAGCGGGAGGTCCGACGAATCATCCCATCACGTGACAGAACGGTCATTCGTCGCTCATGTTCTCAACTCCGGCGCCGTTCACACCGCGAACGCGCTCCACCGACCGGGTGACCATCCGATGATCCGACCAGGCACCAACTCCGGTCCGGCGCACGGGGCATACGAACTACCGGTGGATCCGGCGGGTCCTCGTCCGCAGGTGGGGATGCCGCCCGGGCCGGCGCTCCGCCCCGGCCGGGCCGACCCCGTACGTCCGGTTGCGCCCGGCACGGATCGTACGGCGGCGCTGCTGCGCCGCGGCCGAGCGGCCCGGGACGCTGCCGACGGCCACCTCCACCGGCTGCGGGTGCACCGCGGGCTGGTGCGCCGCCGACCCGGCCACCGCCGCAAAACGGCGGTCGGCCAGCCGCGCCTGGCGGCGGGCCAGCGCCCGGGCGGCGTGCGCGTCGAGGTGGGCGGAGGCCCGCGCGGCCATCCGCTCGGCGACCCGGTGGGCGGCCGGATGGTTGGCGGGCACCTTGTCGGGCGCGCCGGCGATCAGGTCGAAGAGCCAGGTGCGGGCACGGTCCGCACGCCGGTGCAGCAGACGTTCGCGTCGGAGCGCACGCGCCCGGCGGCGGGAGCGCGTGGTGTACCGCCAGCGAGCCCACGGACTGCTCGGGCGGGCCAGCCGGATCGCGCCGATCCAGGACAGGCCGGGGACCATGATCCCGAGCAGGCCGGTCCACACCTTGCCCTTGAACAGGGTGATCACCGAGGCCAGCGCGTTCACCGAGATCACGGTGATCAGGCCCCAGCGGGTGTCCTCGCCGGGCAGCGCGCCGAACGGCACGTACCCGATCAGCAGCAGGCCGGTGAACAGGATGCCGAAGATCACGGCGTCCACCGACTTGCGGCCCTGTTCGCTCCAGTACACGTCGTCCAGGTGCAGGATCAGCGCGAACTCGTCCAGCACCAGGCCGCAGCCGATGCCGAAGAGCAGCCCGAACCAGTCGATCCACGGGGGCGTGCCGTAGGCGGCGAACACCCCCATGCCGCCGACCAGCAGGAAGCCCAGGCCGAACACCATGTGGTGGATGTGGAGGCCACCGGGGGTGACGTTGCCCGGCCACCAGCGCACCTGGGCGCGGATCATCCGCACGCTGAACCGGATGAAGACGAAGGAGGTGATGAAGCCGACCAGCAGCAGGAACAGCGGTTGCTTCTGCGCGTTGACGATGTGCTCGCGGTAGCTGTCCAGCAGTGTCGACATGGGTCTTACCTTCGTTCCTGGTGCTGCGTCCTGCCTGCCGTGACATGGCCCGAAACCAGTGCCGGCCCGAATGCGCCGGCCCCGGTCAGAACCCCCGGGTGCGCTTGGCCGCCCGGCGCGGCACCGCCGGGTAGAGCGAGGGCAGCTCGGCGCCCACCGGCAGTTTCAGGAACAGCCGGGCGATCTCACCACCAAGATTCACCCCGATCGCCAGCGCCATCGCGATCGCCGCCGCCCGGAACACCGACACCAGGCCGGTGCTGGAGTGCCCCTGGGCGAAGGCGAGCATCCCGAGGTAGAGCGCCGAACCCGGCATCAGCGGGCCGATCGCGGCGGTCACGTACGGCAGCGCCGAGCCGTTGCGGTAGCGCGCCATCAGCTGGCCGAACAGGCCGACCAGTCCGGCCGCCACCCCGGTCGCGGCGATCGGGTTGACGTGCGCGTTGTACACCAGCGCGCCGTAGCTGGCCCAGCCGATGCCGCTGTTGAGGGTGACCAGCGCGAGGGTGCGGCGGTCGGTCTGCAGCAGCATCGCGAAGGCCAGGGTCAGCACCATCGCGGCGACCATCTGCACCGGCGGGTAGCTGATGCCCACCAGGCTCTCGTCCGGCTTGAGCCTCGCCTCGAAGCCGACGCCCAGGTAGAGGATCATGATCACGCCGATCACGATGCCCGCGACCAGGTAGATCACTTCCAGCAGCCGGGCCGCAGCGGTGATGTAGAAGCCGGTCAGGCCGTCCTGGACGGCGGCGACCAGGGCGCGCCCGGGGAGCAGGGCGAACAGGCCGCCGGTGATCACCACCGAGCCGCGCAGGCCCCAGTCATTGAAGGACAGGATGATGCCCGAGGCGGCGGCCGGCATCGCGGCCGCCACGAACTGGTAGAACTCCGGCAGCCGGCGCCGGGCCAGCGCGGAGGCCAGCCGGTCGCCGAGGACGGCCGCGACGAAGGCGCTGCCGAAGACCAGCCAGGCCTTGTCGTCGAGCCGCCCGCCGACCAGGAAGGTCGCCGCGCCGGCCAGCAGACCGGTGGTCAGGGCGAGCAGCCAGGCCGGGTAGGGGTGCCGGTTGCGGCGGATCAGGGCCAGCCGGCGGTAGGCGTCGTTGACCGTCACCTTCTCCGCGGTGATGTCGGCCACCAGCTCGTAGACCGCGTTCAGCCGGGTGTAGTCGGAGGTCCGGCGGCGCACCACGCGGTCGGCGGTGACCGGCGGCTCGACCAGCGAGGGCTGGTGCGAGATGCCGATCAGGGTGAAGGTCACCTGCGGCTCGCAGCGGTCCAGCCGGTAGGCGTGCGCGATGCCGAGCATGGCCGCCTCGACGTCCTCGGCGGCCTCGCCGCTGGCCAGCAGCAGTTCGCCGATGCGCAGCGTCAGGTCGAGGATGCGCGGGACGTTGCGGGCAGTGCCCGCGGAGGGGTGCATCTCGCGGGCGGTGCGCTCGAAGGCGGGGCGCTCGGACATCGGGGTGCGCAGCAGGGTGCGCATCCGGTCCGGCCAGGGCACCTCCCCGGGGGCGCCGACGGTCAGCTCGGGGACCGGGATGCCGGTGGGCGGGGTGTAGCCGGCCGCGCGCCACTCCTCGGGGGTGAGGGTGTCCTCGGCGACCGAACGACGGCGGCCCGGGCGCTCGGCGGCCGGGCGCCCAGGGGCCGTGTCCTGGGGAGCCGCGTCCCGGGGGCGCAGGTCGACGGTCAGTTCGGGGTGCGGCTCCAGCGGCGGCTCCGGCGACGGCCCGGGCTGCGGTTCGACCCGCGGCTCGGACGCGGGCTCCGGTTCGGGGGCCAGCAGGCCCCTGGTCTCCGGGACCGGTGGGGCCAGCGGCACCTCGATGGTGGGCTCGACGGGCGGCGCGGGGTGACCGAGCAGGCCTTCGGTGGGCGGCGCCTCGGCGGGGTGCACAGGCCGGGGAGGTGTCTGCCCCACCTGGCGGACCGCCCGGCCTCCCCTCGCCCGCTTGCCCGCACCCGGTCGGCCCCGCTTAGGCACTTCCGCTCCTTGCCGCCCCTGGTGGCCGCCGGCCACCGTTCGATCTCGGGTTACACCTTGCCTGATCGAACAGCTGGACGCACATGTACGAGACGTCCCGCGGCGGCGGGCCCGGGCGCCTACCCGGCGCGGTGAACGGGCGGCGTGCTCCGCGCCGGAGCGGCGGGCCCGGAGCAGCTCGACCGCCACCGGGATCCCCGAGACCAGCGCGATGCCGACCAGGACGGCCGCGACGGTGTCCCGGACGAAGGGGATCCGCCCGGGGGAAGTACCCGAACAGGTAGCCGACCTGGTCCGTTGAAAAGACTCGCCCGGATCCGGAATGGTTCCCCGGCCCGCCGCGCGGGGCCGACCGGGCCGGGGAACCGGACCGCCTGCGGCTCAGATGTCGTAGCGCTCGATGATCTCGGTGTGCCGTCGGAGGTCCGCCCCCGCCGCGTCGGCCAGGTCGAGCCAGGTCACCGGGTGCTCCCAGCCGGCCGTCAGGTCGTGCAGCAGCGCGTCGGCGCGCTCGGCCGAGGCGGTCGGCGGGAGGCCGAGGGCGGCATAGACGCCGGGCAGGTCGCCGTCCTCCCGCTCCGGGTCCGAGAGCCGGTACTGCTCCCCGCTGTACACCCAGACCGCGTAGCCGGCCGCCCGCAGCGCGTCCCGGAACGCGGCCCAGGCCTCGTCCCCCGGCCGGACGCCGTCGATCCAGTAGGTGGTGTAGCCGGCCGGGTCGAGCAGGGTCAGCAGCCCGAAGGTGGGGCGCCACTCCTCCCGCTCCTCCTCGGCGGCGTCCTCCGCCGGCGGGCGCTCCAGCAGGGCCGGGGCGAAGACCACCACGTCACCGTGGTTGAGCGTCAGGTCCGCGCCGAGCACCGGCAGGATCCGGGCGGTGGCCGGGCCCGTCCGGACGGCGGGCAGGTCGGCCCTGGTGCCGTTGGCGCGGGTGGCGCGGACGTTGATCAGCTGCCACTCCTCGTCCACCGGGCCGTCGGGCTCGTCGAACTCGATGCCGATGCGCGCGCCGGTGGAGCGGACCACGGCCCAGTCCCGGTTGGCGGTGGCCGCGGTGATCAGGTGCCAGAGGTCGGGTTCCTGGACCGTCCGGTGGAGTTCGTCCTCCCCCGCCTCCTCGGCGGGCAGGGCGTGTTCCAGCAGCTCCTGGTAGAGGCGCTGGGCGGTGGCGTGGTCGCCCAGCTCGGTCGCGGCGGCGGCGGCCAGCCGCCGGGTGTTGATCCGGCTCGCCTCCAGCGCCAGGATCGCCTCGCACTGCTCCAGCACCTCGGCCCAACGCTCCTCGGCGGCGGCCCAGCGGGCGCGTATCCAGTGCCCGTCGGCCGGGCTGGTCGCGGCCAGCCGGTCGGCGAGGCGGCGCACGCCCTCGGCGTCCCGGGCCTCGATCAGGGCCTGACCGAGCGTGCCGGTCAGCTGCTCGCTGCCCGGGTCGGCGTCCAGCCGCTGCCAGAGCAGCTCGGCGGCGGCCCGGGCGTGGCCGAGGCCACCGAGCACGTTGGCCAGCAGCACGGCCAGGTCGGTGGCGCCGGCCTGCTCACCCCGGTACCGGTCCAGGGCGACGGAGAGCAGGTCGGCGCCGGTCTCGAAGGGCACCCGGGCCTCGGCCAGGTGTGCCGTCAGTTCGCCCGGCGGGACGGGCAGCTCGGGCACCGGCAGTGCCTCGGCGGCCGCGCGCAGGGCTGCGACCTGCTCGGCCACGCCGGCGGTGCGGCGCAACTGGGCGAGCTTACGCTCCCCGGTGGCCGCGAGCGTGAGCGCCACCGTACGGGCGCCGCGGGCGAGCGCCAGCCGACCGGCCGCCAGCAGCAGGTCCACGCAGGGGCGGTGGGAGCCGGTGCCGTCCAGGTAGCCGACCCAGCCGGCCAGCACGGCGCCCAGCTCGGCGTCGTTCTCCCATGCACCGGCCGCGATCAGCAGCTCGACCGTCTCCGTCCAGCTCTGGCGCAGGTCTGCGTGCCGCTCGGCCTCGGCCCGCTCGGGCAGCAGGGCGAGCGCCTCCTCGGTGCGCCCGAGCGAGGCGAGCGCGCGGGCCCGCTGCACGGCGCCCGAGCGCCGGTCGCTCTCGTCGAGCTCCTCGCCCCGGGCCCTGGCCGCCCGGTCGGCGGTGTCCAGCAGGGCGAGCACCTCCTCGTGCCGCCCCAGCAGGTGCAGGGTGCCGGCCCGGGCGCGGTGGAAGCGGAGCGAGACCTGCTGGCCCGCGTTCCGCATCCGGGCGGCGGCGGTGTCCAGGTGGGCGAGGGCGTCGGCGGGCCGGCCGTCGTCCTCCAGGGCGTCGGCGTACTCGCGGGAGAGGCAGTCGAAGCAGGCGCGGCCGGGCTCGATCCGGTCCAGCGTCTCGCCGACCACGTCGAGGCGCTCCCGCACGTACCCGGGGCCGTCGACCCGGGCGTGGCAGATCGCGAAGTCCTGCACCACGCAGACGGACTGCGGGCAGCCGGCCGTCTCCTCCCGGTGAGCGAAGTCCAGCAGGTCGACCACCTCGGGCAGGACGGACTCGCCCTGCTGCCGCTTGTTCAGCAGGTTCTGCATCCGCCAGTGCCGCAGGTAGACCTCGACCCAGGGCAGGCCGAGGGCCCGGGCGGAGGCGACGGCCTCCGGGTAGACCGCGTCGAGCTGCTCGTTGCGCCCCTCGGTCGCGTGCTCCGGCAGCTCGTACATGGCGTCGGCCAGCCGCCGGTGGCCGGCCGCGTGCAGCTGCTGGTGGGTGTCGCGCACCCAGGCCCAGATGTCGGTGGTCATGTCCGTTCCCCCTGCGTCGTGCTGATGAGTTGTCTACCGCGGGCCACTGACAATCCGTCCGCCGGGCGGTCGGTCACGCCTGTTCCCGGAGGTCGCCGGGGCTGTCCGGGACGTCCGGCAGGCCGGCCGGGACGGCGGCGGTCAGGGCGGAGACGGCGGTGCCGACGCCGGCCAGCGCGGCGCCGAGGTCGCCCTCGGCGGGGCCGGTCGAGGCCGCCGCCATGATCACCTTGAGCGAGCGGAGCAGTCCGGCCGCGGTGGCGCTGCCGGTGTGCCCGGCGCGGTAGGCGGCGAGCAGGTCCTGGACGGCCGGGCAGGCCAGGTTGAGGTAGAGCCGGGCCCTGACCTCGCCGTCGGTGCGGGCGGTGAACGCCCGGGCCAGCCGCAGCGCGGCGGACGGGATCCGGGTCTCGGCCTGGTCGTCCTCGATCCGGGCCTTCAGTTCGGCCTCGCGGTCCGGCACCAGGACCAGCGGCAGGCCGGGCGGGTCGAAGCGGGCCGGGACGAGCTGCTCGCCCGGGTCGGCGAGGGCGCCGGCCAGCCAGGCCGACTCCTCGGGCGGCAGCGGGCGCTCCGGGTCGCGGAACAGCTCGCGGTTGCCCTGCTCGCTGCCCAGCTCGACCAGACGGCAGCCGCGCAGCTGGGCGTAGCGGCGCAGGAACGGCAGGACGGCGTAGCGGTCGCCGCGGGCGATCGGCACCCGCATCGCCCGGTACAGCATCTCCTCGAAGCCGCCGCCGCTGCCGAGCGCGACGTGCACGGCTCCTCCGCCGGCCGCCCGCAGCCCGCCCGCGGTGAGGTCACCCTGCGAGGTGGGCACCGGGACGTCGTCGGCGAGCAGGGTGAACAGCCGCTCGTCGCAGAGCGCCGCGCCGAGCAGGTCCTGGCCGTGCCGGGTGAGGATCCGGCGCCAGGCGGCGGGCCGCAGCCGGGCCGTCTCGTAGAGGCCGTCCACGACGGCGTCGGCGAGGACCTGCTGCAGCGCGCGGTAGTGGTCGTCGCGCTGGAGGTTCTCGCGGCTGGCGGTGGGGGTGAGCCGGTTGGACTCGATCACCCCGCCGATGAACCCGGCCCAGCTGGGCAGCAGGTCGCGGGCGTCCTCGGCGAGCAGCATGCCGCGCAGGTAGACGGCGAGGTCGCGGTTGTCGCTGCTGCCGTAGGTGCCGCCGTCCTGGACCCAGAGCAGCCCGACGGCGTCGGTGGCGCCCTCGGACGGGCCGACCGGGAAGGCGGTGAGCGGTTCGAAGCGGCGGCCGAAGGCGGTGGCGAAGCGCATCCGGGCGGCGTGCCGGTCGCCCGCCACTTGTTGGCGCCAGGGCACCTGGACGGCGTTGACGGGCTGCTCGTCCTCGCCGACGAAGACCGGGATGGGCAGCAGCACGCAGTAGCGGCCGAGGACTTCGCGCAGCGCGTGCTCGTCGGCGAGGTGGGCGTGCTCGGCCTTGAGCGCCAGCTCGACCACGGTGCCGGGCTGCGGGCGGGCGGGCACCGGCTCGACCTGGTAGTGCTCGCCGCCGCGGCTGCGGTAGCGGTGGCCGAGCTGCGGCTCGCGGTGCGAGGTGGTGGTGACGGTCACCTCGTCGGCGACCGAGAAGGCGGAGAGGAAGCCCAGGCCGAAGGCACCGATCAGCTCCTGGTTGCCGGTGAGTTCGCGCAGCATCCGGGTGTAGCCGGTGCCGACGGTGGCGAGGTAGGCGTGGATCTCCGGTTCGGTGAGGCCGGCCCCGGTGTCCTCGATGGCGACGGTCCGCCGTGCGGCGTCGGCGCGTACCCGGATCAGCGGCCGGTGCTCGCCGTCCGGGTCCTCCAGGAGCCGGCGGGTGTGCGAGTCGTGGGCGTTCTGGACCAGTTCGCGCAGGGCGACCAGCGGGGTGGAGTAGAGATGGGTGGCGAGGACGTTCACCAGGCCGCCGAGGTCGACCTCGGTGGTGCGCAGGTTCTCGGCGGGGGTGGGCTCGGTCGTGGCACCTTCAGACATGGGTCCCCAGTGTGCCAGTGCGACAATCTGCCGACCATTTCTTTCTCTGCATCAGCCCGCACCGCTGAAATGACGGATTCTGGTCAGCTCCGAATTGACCGATCCCCCACTATCGAGGGAAATGCCACCCGTTTGGTGGAGTTCGTCCACGGCGCTGGTGAAGGCTGATCACGCGACGTCAGGCAACGGTGCTCCGGGGCGGCCACTCCGGACCGCGCCACATTCGCACTTCCAGTCCAGGAGCCCAGCGTGTCCCGCATCCGCGCAGCCGCCGCCGTCACCGCCCTCGGGGCGTTCCTCCTCGTCGGTGTCGGTGCCACCACCGCGCACGCCGACAACGGCGCCGGCGCGAACGACCACTCCAACAGCAGCGTCGTGAGCGACGCCGGTTCCGGCAACGTCATCGGCACGGTCGCCGGGAACGTGGCCAACACCCAGCAGACGGCCACCGGTTCGGGGGCGAGCAACCAGAACAACGGCCTCGCCGTGACCGGCAACGGCGGCAGCATCGGCGCCCTGCAGGGCAACGGGAACGTCGGCGCCCGGGTCTCCTACCCGCACGTCCTCCACTAGACCGCCCTCCCGCCCCCGGGGCCGGGTGTCCGCCTCCCCCGACGCGCGGGGCGGGCATCCGGCCCGCGCGCTACTC
The DNA here is from genome assembly GCF_001188955.3 of Kitasatospora aureofaciens. Lineage (GTDB taxonomy): Bacteria > Actinomycetota > Actinomycetes > Streptomycetales > Streptomycetaceae > Kitasatospora > Kitasatospora aureofaciens. The sequence goes on from NZ_JPRF03000016.1 coordinate 63,043, forward strand.
CGGCACCCCCAGCACCGCCCGGCCCAGTCGACGCAGGCAGTCGCCGAGGTCCGGCCTGGCGCTGTGCGGACGGTTCCGCACCCCGTCGTTGACCAGCGAGAACAGCGCGTGCACCCGGATCCGGGCGGCCAGCGCGTCCTCCTCCGGGCGCACCTGCCGCAGCAGGCCGACCCAGGTGCGCAGGAAGTCGCGCCGGAAGTCCACCGCGATCCGGCGGTCCGGCGGGGCCAGCCGCTCCGTCTCGCTGAGCATCGCGCCCAGGTAGTCGCCGTTGCGCAGCGCGAAGTCGACGTACGCGCCCAGTCCGGCCGCCAGCGCCGCCCGCGGCCCGGCGGCGGTCGCGATCGCACCGTCCACCTGGTGCCAGAGCCGCTCCCGGCTGCGCACCAGGGAGGCGGCGAGCAGGTCGGCCTTGCTGTCGAAGTGCCGGTACACGCTGGGCCCGGAGATGCCGACGGCGGCGCCGAGCTGGTCGGTGCTGACGTTGTCGAAACCGCGCTGGTGGAACAGCCGGACAGCTGCGGCGAGCAGTTCCTCCCGGCGCGCCTGCGGCCTCGGCCGCGACACCGGCGCGGCTTCCGGCCCGGCGGCCGTACCGTCCAGGGACACCGCGAGGACGGCCGCGACCAGTTCGCGCAGCAGCGCCTCGGCCCGGCGGGGCTGCGGCGCGACCGACAGGTAGGACAGCCCGGCACAGCCGGAGAGCGCCGACCAGCACAGCAACTCCGCGTCCGCCCGGGCCAGCTCGGGCCGCTCGGCGCGCAGCACGGCTGTCATCAGGGCGACGTCCGTACGGAGTTCGCGGCGCAGCTCGGCCCGGCGGGCGGGCGGCAGCAGCCGGGCGTCGCGCTGCACCAGGGTGCCGAGCGGGCGGTGGCCGACCGCCACCGCGGCCAGTGCGGCGCCGAGTTCGGCGGTGGTGCGGGCCGTGCGCAGGCCGTCGGCGAGTGCGTCCAGGCCCAACCGGACGGCGCGGTCGAGCAGTTCGGGCTTGCCGCGGAAGTGCCGGTAGAGGGCGGGCGCGGTGATGCCCACCCCGGCGGCGACCTCGGTCATCGAGACCTGGTGGTAGCCGCTGCGGTGGAAGCGGTCGGCGGCCACGGCGAGGATCTGGGCGCGTCGGCCGGGCGGCCGTCGGACCACCATGGCGGGCCTCCCTCGCGTTCGTCCTCAACCCCGCCAGAAGGCTAGCAAGGATTCACTTCGCCGCCGGGCGGGACTGCTCTTCCAGGCCGGTTCCCAGGGGTCGCAACGCTGGACAGTCGAGGCTACCGGGGATTAACTTGTCGGGCCACCACCTGGCACGTTCCGCCTCCGCCGGCCCGCCGGCCGGCACCGTCGAAGGGAGCGCCGCCGTGCGCCGCACCGTGTTCAACGAGGACCACGAGGCCTTCCGGGAGACCATCCGGGACTTCATCGCCAACGAGGTCGTCCCGGTCTACGAGAGCTGGGAGGCCGACGGCCACCCGCCCCGCGACTTCTACCGCCAGCTCGGCGAACTCGGCGTCTACGGCATCGAGGTGCCGGAGGAGTACGGCGGCGCGGGCGAGAGCGGTTTCAAGTACCAGGCGGTGATCGCCGAGGAGACCGCCCGGGCGGGCGTGAGCTTCGGCTCCTCCGGCGTGCACACCGGGCTGGTGCTGCCGTACCTGCTGGAGTACGCCAACGAGGAGCAGAAGCGGCGCTGGCTGCCCGGCTTCGTCTCCGGCGACATCATGACCGCGATCGCGATGACCGAGCCCGGCGCCGGCTCCGACCTCGCGGGCATCTCCACCACCGCCCGGCTCTCCGAGGACGGCACCCACTACGTCCTGAACGGCGCCAAGACCTTCATCACCGGCGGCGTGCTGGCCGACCTGGTCCTGGTGGTCTGCCGCACCGCACCGTACGACCCCGAGAACCGCCGGGCCGGGCTGTCCATCCTGTGCGTGGACACCACCTCGCCGGGCTACTCGGTGGGCCGCAAGCTGCAGAAGATCGGCCTGCGCACCTCGGACACCGCGGAGCTGGCGTTCAGCGACGTCAAGGTGCCGGTGGAGAACCTGCTCGGCGAGGAGGGCCGGGCCTTCTCCTACCTGACCCACAACCTGGTGCAGGAGCGGCTGGCGATCGCCGTCGGCGCGTACGCGGCGGCCGCGGCGGCGGTGCGGTTCGCGGTGCAGTACGTCAAGGACCGCAAGGTGTTCGGCAAGGCGGTGGCCGAGTTCCAGAACACCAAGTTCACCCTGGCCGACTGCCAGGCCCAGGTGCTGGCGCAGCAGTCGATGGTGGACCGCGCGCTGGAGCTCTACCAGGACGGCGAGCTGACCGTGGCGGACGCGGCCGCCGCGAAGCTGTTCTGCACCGAGTCGGCCTCCACCGTCATCGACAAGTGCCTTCAGCTGCACGGCGGTTACGGCTACATCCTGGAGTACCCGATCGCCCGGCTCTACACCGACAACCGGGTGTTCCGGATCTACGGCGGCACCAGCGAGGTCATGCGCAGCATCATCGCCAAGTCCCTGGGGCTGTAGGGCGGACCGGCCTGACCGACCGGGCCGACCGACCGGGCCGACCGAGCCCGATGCGGCCCGGTCGGCTCAGTTGGCCGAACCGTGCTCGGCCCGCCAGGCCTCCCAGCCCGCCGCGGAGGCCACCTTGGCCTCGCGCAGGGCCCGCTGGGCAAGCACGGCCGGCGCGGCCTCCAGGCCGCGCACCCAGCTGCGGCCCGCGCTGAACAGCGCCGCGCACACCAGCGCCGCCCCGGCCGCGCCGAGCACCGAGCCGATGCCGGCCAGTGCAACGCCGCCGACCAGCAGGGAGCGGTTGACCTGGAACCCGTTGGAAGTCGTCTGGTTGGTCGCCATGCCTCCACGATGCGGGCAGTCGGCGCGGGCCGCACCTCGGGTGGCCCGCTCCGGGGCTCTCCGGGTGCGCGTCGCCGGTGCGTCCGCCAGCCTGGGCACACAACCCGGGCACCCGGCTTGAGGAGGAGGTGGCGCGATGCCCGATCTCGAACGGCTCGCCGTGGAGCACACCGGCCTGGCGGCCGAGAGTCCGCACGGGCGCAGCGCCCACCTGGTGCTGCACGACGGGATGCTGCGGCAGACCGTGATCGCGATGACCGCGGGCACCGCGCTGGACGAGCACAACCCGCCCACCGCCGGGAGCGTGCAGGTGCTGCGCGGTCGGGTCTCGCTGACCATCGCCGGCCGACAGCTGGAACTCTCCGTCGGCGAGCTGGAGCCCGTCCCGCAGGAGCGGCACGGGCTGCTGGCGCACGTCGACTCGGTGGTGCTGCTGACGGCGGTCACCGCGTAGCGTCGGCCCCCGGGGCGCCGGCGTCGGCCCCCAGGACGCTGCCGCTGACCAGCCGGAGCCCGCGCAGGAACTCGAACCCGTCCGGGGCCAGTTCGGGCGCGGCCAGCCACTGGGCGACATAGCCGGCCAGCAGGATCTGGTAGAAGGTGCCGCGGGCGAGCTCCTCGTCGTTGTCCGGCACCTCGGTCACCCCCTGGAACACCGCGGCGAGACCGAGCCGGCCTTCCTTCTGCACCTCCTCGAGGGCCCGCGCCAGCTCGGGGTTGTGCCCCGCCTGGGCGAGGGCCTCGAACTGGGCCGCCCAGAGCCCGCGGTGCTCGACGAAGACGTCCCGGAGGCCGTTCCAGACGGCCGCGAAGCGCACCTCCGGATCGTCCGACACCTGATTGGCGCCGTACACCACCGCCCCCAGGGCCTCGCCCATCTCGCCGATCGCCTCGATCATCGCGGCGTTGAGCAGCGTGTCCTTCGAGCCGAAGTGGTAGCCGATCGCGGCCAGGCTGACGCCCGAGGCGGTCGCGATGTCGCGGGCCGTGGTGCGTCCGTAGCCCTTCTCGTACAGGCAGCGCTTGGCGCCGGCCATCAGGTCTTCGCGGTTTCCCATGCCCCGATCGTACGGAAGTGCTGCACAGATGTCTTGCACGAGAGTCTTGGACTTTCGTTTTACACGCTTGTACTAGACAAACGTCTGACACGTCCGTACCGTCTTTCCCATGACCGCAACCACCGGCCGCGCAGGCCGTCGCGAATGGATCGGCCTGGCCGTCCTCCTGCTCCCGACGCTCGTCCTGTCCATGGACATGGGCGTGCTGTTCTTCGCAGTCCCGTACATCTCCACCGAGCTGGCGCCCAGCGGCACCCAGCAGCTGTGGATCATGGACATGTACTCCTTCCTGCTGGCCGGGCTGCTCATCACGATGGGCGCGCTGGGCGACCGGATCGGCCGCCGCCGACTGCTGCTGATCGGCGCCGCGGGCTTCACCGGGGCCTCCCTGCTGGCCGCCTGGTCCGGCAGCGCCGAACAGCTGATCGCCGCTCGCGCCCTGCTCGGCGCCGCCGGGGCCACCGTGATGCCCTCGACCCTCGCGCTGATCCGCAACACCTTCCACGACACCAAGCAGCGGCAGACCGCGCTCGGTGCCTGGGGCGGCATGCTCACCGCCGGCGCCACCCTCGGCCCGGTCGCGGGCGGGCTGCTGCTGGACCACTACTGGTGGGGCTCGGCCTTCCTGGTGGCCGTGCCGGTGATGGTCCTGGTGCTGCTGACCGTGCCCGTCCTGCTGCCCGAGTACCGCACCACCGCCCCCACCGGCCGCTTCGACCTGCCCGGCGCCGCGCTCTCGCTCGCCGCGATCCTCCCGCTGGTCTACGGCGTCAAGACCCTCGCCGTGGACGGCTGGAGCCCGCGGCCCGCCCTCGCCACCGCGGCCGGACTGCTGCTGGCCGGCGCCTTCGTGTGGCGCCAGCACACCGCGGCGAACCCCCTGATCGACCTGAGCCTGTTCCGGATCCGCACCTTCAGCGGGGCGATCAGCGTCAACACCCTCGCGATGTTCGCCATGATGGGCTTCGCCCTCTTCACCTCGCAGTACCTGCAGCTGGTCAAGGGCATGAGCCCGTTCACCGCCTCGCTCTGGTCGCTGGTGCCCAGCGTCGGCGTCGGCGCCGCGATCGGCATCGGCTCGGCGCTGGCCGGCAAGGTCCGCCCGGCGGCCCTGATGTGCGGCGGCTTCGTGGTCGGCGCGACCGGCTTCGCGATGATGACCCAGGTCGGCCCCCACTCGCCGCTGGCCCTCATCCTCACCTCGGCGGGCGTGCTGGCCGCGGGCACCGTCGGCACCATGACGATGACCGCCGAGATGGTCGTCTCCGCCGCCCCGGCCGAGCAGGCCGGCGCCGCCTCCGCCACCTCCGAGACCGCCGTCGAACTCGGCAGCTCCCTCGGCATCGCCCTGCTGGGCGCGGCGGGCGCCGCGGTCTACCGCCACCAGCTGGACGGCGCGCTCCCGGCGGGTGTCGACGTCGCGGCCGCCGGCACCGCCCGGGACACCCTCGGCGGCGCGGTATCCGTCGCCGCCCACCTTCCCGGACGGCTCGGCCCCGACCTGCTGGAGACCGCCCGCGGCGCCTTCACCGACGGCCTGCACGTCGCCGCCGTCGTCGGCCTGCTCTTCGCCCTCGGCGCCGCCCTCCTGGCCTACCGACTGCTGCGCCACCTCCCCGCGGCCGCCACCACGGCCCCGGAGCAGGAGCCCGTCGCCGCCTGACCCGTCCACGGCTTCCGGTCCGCGCGAGTCATCGAGAGCCTCCGCCCGCCCGGGCGGGGGCTCTCCGCCGTCCGCGCCGGAGCCAGGGGCGGGGTTCGCGAAGACCCGGTGCAGGAGTGGCCAGGCATGCCAGGGTGGCGGCCATGGAGAACGTTCACGGGCGGGTGCGCGGGAGTTACGACGCGGTGGCGGAGGAGTACCTGGAGCGGATCGGGGGTGAGCTGGCGCACAAGGTGGTGGACCGGGCACTGCTGAGCGCCGTCCTGGAGGAGGCGGCCGGCGGAGTCGTGGCGGACCTCGGGTGCGGGCCCGGGCACGTGGCGGGGTGGCTGGCCGGGCAGGGCGCGCGGGTGGTCGGGATCGACCTCTCGCCCCGGATGGTCGAGCTGGCCGGGCGTGAGCACCCGGAGGCCGCGTTCCGCACCGGCGACCTGCTGGCGCTGCCCGCCGGGGACGGGGAGTTCGCGGCCGCGGTGGCACTGTACTCGGTGATCCACCTGGAGCCGGACGAGCTGCTGCCCGCCTTCGTCGAGATGCGGCGGGTGCTTCGGCCCGGCGGGGTGCTGCTGGTCTCCTTCCACCTGGGCAAGGAGGTCCGACGGCTGGAGGAGTGGTGGGGCCACCGGGTCCACGTGGACTTCCACTTCCTGGAGACCGACGCCGTCGCCGACCGCCTCGCCGAGGCCGGGTTCGCCGTCGAGGCTCGGCTCGAACGGGTGGGCCTGCCCGAGGAGGCCGACACCCGGCGCGGCTACCTGCTGGCGCGGCGCCCGTAAGGGCCGCTCCACCCGGGGGTGGACACCGCTGCGTCCACCTCGGGGTGCGTGTCGCGGCGGCCCGACCGGAGGACCGTTGAGGGGTACCCACGACCGTCAGGAGCCACCCGATGTCCCTGCCGTCCCTCCTCTCCCTGCTCGGCCTCCTCTGCTGGATCGCCTACGAGCTGCTGCTGCGACGCCGCGAGGACGGCGAGGCCGGCACCTGGCACACGGACGACCGCGACCGCGGCTCGACCCGGCTGCTGCTCTCCTGCTACGCCGCGTCCGTGCCGGCCGTGGTGCTGTTCGACCGCGCCTCGATCGGTGAACCGCCGACCTGGGCACGCTGGTTCGGGGTCGCGCTGGTCCTCGCCGGGCTGGCCCTGCGAGCCTGGGGCATGCGGACCCTGGGCCGCTACTACACCCGCACCCTGCGCACCGTGGCCACCCAGCACGTGGTCCGCTCCGGCCCGTACCGGCTGATCCGCCACCCCGGCTACGCCGGCAGCCTGCTGGTCTGGATCGGCTACGCGCTCGGCGCCGGCGGCTGGGCCGCCGCCCTGGTGGTTGCCGCGCTGCTGCTCGGCGCGTACGGCTGGCGGATCGCCGCCGAGGAGCGGCTGCTGCTGGCGTCCTTCGGTCCGGCGTACGCGCGGTACCGGAAGGAGTCCAAGCGCCTGGTGCCGTTCGTCTACTGATCGGTCCGGCCGTGGGGCGGGTGCGGGCGGACACCACTTCGGGGCCGCGTCGCTCACGCTCCGCTCGAACGGCACCTGGTTTTCGGCCAGCGTTTCCCGGCTGGTGTATCCGTTCGCCGTCAGGTCCAGGCATACTGGCGAGCATGGGCGCTCGCGCCCACCCGTGACTCTAGACAAGAAGGGACCGGTGGCCAGGGATGCTGCGGAACGGTCTTGAGCCCTGGCACATTTTGGTGGTGCTGGCGGTCGTAGTCCTGCTGTTCGGATCGAAGAAGCTGCCGGAGATGGCCCGCGGCCTGGGCAAGTCGATGCGCATCCTGAAGGCGGAGACCAAGGCGATGCGCGAGGAGGACACCCCGGCGGACGCCGGCACCGCGCAGAGCACGGCCACCCCCCAGCAGGGCGCCGACCGCCCGGCCGTCACGCCGACCAACGTGACCAAGGCCACCGAGACCAAGCACACCGGCACGACCGCCTGAGTCGTCCGAACTCCCCGTCGAGCCCCTGGTGGACCTTCCACCAGGGGCTCGACGCCGTTCGGGGGTCGGAGCCGGGACCGGAGCCGCGGGCCGGGCGTCCGGCGGCGGATCGGCCGAACAGCCGATCGGGGCGGGCGGGGGCCGTGCCGGTGGGCGAGGCTGGGCAGGATGTCCGAGAACCCTGGCTCTCCACCCCTCGACTTCCGGGCCGGAGCGTGGCTGCTCTGCGCGTTCACGCTGCTGATGGTCGGGTACTTCACGCTGCCCCTGGAGTGGTTCGGTGACCGTCGGCCGGTGCTCAGCTGGCTGGTCTTCGCGGGGGCACTGGGCGGGATGACCTGGCTGATGGTGGTCAAGATCGTCGGGGTGGTGCTGGGAACGGCGAAGCGGCCGGTGGTCTGGCTGGCCTTCCTGATCTTCCTGGCGATGACCATCTTCTCGGCGTCGTACTACGTGATGGGTACGCACAGGGCCGAGTTCGCGGGGCTGGAGACGCGGCTGGACGCGCTGTACTTCACGGTCGTGACGATGTCGACGGTCGGGTACGGGGACATCACTCCGGCCGGCCAGTCGGCGCGGCTCGTGGTGGTGCTGCAGATCGGGTACAACTTCGTGTTCCTTGCGGCGGCCGCCGGGACGGCGTCCCAGGCGGTCCGGAGCAGCATCGAACGGCGGGTCCGGCGCGAGGAGTGACTCCGGCTCGGCGGCCTGCCCCCACCCGGCCCGCCGCGCATCCTGCCGGACTGTCAGCCGTGGGGCTCGGGCGGCGGAGTGCGGGTCCGTCCACAGGCTGTGGACGGACCCGCACTCCGCCGTGGCAGGACCGACGACAAGGCCCGGACCCCCGGTGCGGCCGTCCGGGACGCCCTGGCGCGGCGTCAGTCGTCCTGGTTGTCGGCCGTCGCGTGGAGGGTGGTGAGGAGCGCGCCGAGGCGGGCGTTCCAGTTGGCGTAGGTGAGGGGATCGATGGAGTGCTTCTTGCCCAGGTCCTTGACCGTCTTCTGGGCGGCCCTGAGCTCCTGGGCGGCGTCGTCGGGATTGCCCTCGTTGAACCGGGCGGCGCTGTCGTCGAGGATCCGCAACAGGTCCGCCTGCTTGTCGCGTTCCTTGGTGATCGGAGCCTGGGCGACCGCCTGGCGGAAGGACTGGAGCTGGAGGGCCGCGGGCTGGTTGCGCGGGACGGCCTGGGTGGGCGCGGCCTGGGACGCAGCTGCGGTCGGGGCCGTCGGGGCGGCGGAGGAGGCGCCGGACGTGGGGGGCGTGGCCGGCGTGGTGACCGGAGCGGTGGCCGCGGGCTTGGCGGCGGTGGGCTTGGCGGCGGCGTTGCCGGCCGGCTCGTCGAAGGCGGTGAGCGCCAGCGCGGTGATCCCGGCTATGCCCGCTATGCCGAGGGCGCCGAGGACGAGCGGCTTGTTGCGGCGGTTCCGCGCCGGCGCGGGCGTGCCGGGGAAGCCGGCGAGGGCCCCGGGCGGAGCGGCGGGGACCGACGGCAGCAGGGAGGTGGCGGCAGCGGGTTGGGACGGCAGGAGCGCGGTGTGCTGCTGGTTCGGGGACACCGGCTGGTGTGACGGCACCGGCTGGTGTGACGGCACCGGCTGGTTCGGGGGCACCGGCGGGAGCATCTGGGTGGGAGCGGCCGTCGCGAGCAGTTCGGCGGTCGGGTCGCCGACCGCCAGGCCCGGGACGGTGGAGAGCAGCTCGGCCCGTGCCGCGACGGCGTCGGCCGGGCGGTGGGCCGGGTCCTTGGCCAGCAGGCGCAGCACCACGGCGTCCACGGCCGGCGGCAGGCCGGGACGCCGGGCGGACGGCGGCAGGGGCTGCTCACTGACGTGCTTGAAGGCGATCGCCACCGGAGACTCGGCCGTGAACGGGGTCTCGCCGGTGAGCATCTCGGTCAGCACGCAGCCGACGGCGTAGAGGTCGGTGCGGCCGTCCAGGTCGGAGGCGGTGGCCTGCTCGGGCGAGAGGTAGGCGGCCGTACCCAGCACGCTCGCGGTCTGGGTCAGGTTGCTGGAGGACCCGGCCCTGGCGATGCCGAAGTCCACCACCTTCACGCCGCCGTCGTCGGTGATCATGATGTTCCCGGGCTTGATGTCCCGGTGCACCAGCCCGGCCCCGTGCGCGACCGCCAGCGCCTCGCACACCGCCGCCGCGATGCCGACCGCGCGCTCCACCGGCAGATTCGGCTGCTGGACCAGGACGGCGGCCAGCGAACGGCCCTGGACCAGCTCCATGACGATGAACGGGGTGCCCTGGTCCACACCCGAGTCGAAGACCATGACGATCCTCGGGTGCACCAGCATGGCGGCGTGCTGCGCCTCACGGCTGAAGCGCTCGGCGAAGCGGGGGTCGTCGGCGAGGCCGCCGTTGAGGACCTTGACGGCCACCTGGCGGCCCAACACCCGGTCGACGCCGCGCCAGACGGTGGCCATGCCGCCGACGCCGAGCATCTCGACGAGTTCGTAACGCCCGTTCAGCGCCCGTCCGATCACCTGGAGCTCCCCTCACGTGCGGCGCCCGGGGTTCCGGGGATGCCTGGTGCACCCGTGCACGATAGCCGTCTTGAGGTGGGGGACGGTTGGGGGCTGTGCGGGGTTCTGCGGGTGGGGGTGGGCTCTCGGGAGAGTGGGTGACGCCGGGGCGGTTCCCGCTCGCCCGGTTCGGTGGGAGGCGGTGAGGCGGGCGTTGCCCTGCGCGCCCACGGAGGGGCAGGGCCGGGCGTGGCGGCCGGGGGACCGGGCAGCGGTCCCCCGACCGCCGGATCGGGGTGCGGCCCGCCCTGACTGCGGGCGGGCGGGCCGCACGTTCCGGGCCGGCCGGCCGGGGCGCGTCCGGGGTGAGCGCCCGCCGGTCCGGCCGGGGCCGGCCGGGTGGACGGCGGGCACGGGGGAGCCGACCGGCCACCCGGGGTTCGGGTGGTTGTGCGTACTGCGGTTACTGCGGGGTGGTGCGGTCCGGGTGGGCGGCGAGCCCGGGGGGAGTCGCTCGCCGCCCACCCGGAGTTCTGGGGGTCATCTCCGGGCCGACTGCTCGTCCTCGGAGGGGCCGGTTCTGCTCGGACGGGCGTTCGGCGGGGTGGGTAGGGCCGGTGGGAGCGTGCCGGTCACGCCGCCCTTGCCGGGCTTGGCGCCGTTGCCGCCGCTGGTGTCCTCGCCGTTGGTGTTGCCGTTGGCGTTGCCGTTGCCGTTCGGGGTGCCGTTGCGGGTGGACGGGCTCGGCTGCGCGGGGGTGCCCTGGTGGTCGCCGTTGGAGTGGCCGGGCGTGCCGTCGCAGAAGTCCGGTACGCCGTCCGCTCCGCCGGCCGCCGCGATCAGCGGGGCGAAGAGCGGGTCGGCAGCCAGTTGGCGGGGGCGTTCGCCCTTGTTCGTACGATCCGCGAAGTTCTGGCAGAGCGGGACCAGCGCGGCGGGTGGGCTGGGGTGGTCGCCGCGGGCGCCGGGTGTGGCGGGGGCGGACGGGGCGACGCCGTGCGGCGGGTCGGCCTGGGCGCCGGTGGTCGGCCGGGCGGATCCGCTCGGGGAGGCGGAGCCGGGGCTGCCGGTGGTGCCGGGGCTGGCGGTGGTGCCGGTGGTGCCGTGGGTGGAGTCGGTTGGGCTGCCCGAGGCGGCCACCGAGTGCTCCGGCTCGGTCGGGCCGCCGAGGGCGGGCAGGTTCCCGGTGCCGGCGGCGACCGCGACCCCGCACAGCGCGGTGGCGCCGAGCACGGCGGCAGCGGCCTTCGTGCTGAAGGCCCTGGCCAGCGCGGCGGTTGCCATCGATCGTCTCCGGACGGGGGTCACTAGGGGGTCGGGCGTGAGACTCGCCTCCCGGAACGCGGCCAGCGCGGCCTCCTCGCCGGCCAGTTCCGCGGCCGTCGCCGGGGCGGCGGCCGCGGCCAGTACCCGGGCGAGCTGCCCGGGACCGTCCGGTCCGGTGAGCGAGGCGTCCTGCCCGGCCGACGGGCCGCCCACGGCACCGCCGAGCAGCTGCTCGGCGGCATCACGGTCGATCCGACGGGATCGGTTGGTGCTCATCTCATGTCCTTCAGCGTCGCGGCCCGGCGTTCTGTCACACCCTGCGGAGAACTTTTTTTCGCGGGTTTTCCGGCGGCTTCCTCCGCGGGCTTCCCGGCGGCCGGGATCCCGACGCCGGAGGCGAAGGGCTGCTCCAGCAGCTTGGCCAGCCGCCGCAGCCCCCGGTGGGCGGCCATCCGGACGGTGCCGGCCCGCTTGCCGAGCACCTGGGCGGCGCTCTCGGCGTCCAGCTCCATGACCACTCTGAGCAGAACCGCCTCGGCCTGGTCCCGCGGCAGCCGGGAGATCAGGGCCAGTGCGTCGGCGGTGCCGACCGTGGTGAGCGCGGCGCGCGCGGTGTCGTCCCCGGCGGCCAGCTCGACCAGGTACTCGAACGGCAGGTCGGTGACCGGGCGGCGGCGCCGGGCACGCAGGTGGTCCATCGCGCGGTTGCGGGCGATGGTGGCGGCCCAGCCACGGAAGCCGTCCCCGTCGCCGGAGAAGCCGCGCAGGTCGCGGGCGATCTGCAGCCAGGTCTCGGAGGCGATGTCCTCGGCGTCCTGCACGTCCTCCGGCCGTCCGCCGACCAGCACCCTCAGGTAGCGCAGCAGGCCCGGCTGGACGGTCCGGAACAGCAGCCGGAACGCCTGTTCGTCCCCGTCCTGGGCGGCACGGACCGCCTCGGTCAGGTCGGTGGGAACGGGGCCCCTGCCCGGTGGTGGTACTGGTCCGGACCGGCCGAGGGGGCTGCCGGTGCCCGCTCCGGGGCTTTCTGCACTCTGCACCCGCCACATCATGCGCCATCCGGGCGAACGGGTCGGCTCCGGTCGGAGGACCGGACCGGCCGGGGTCGAGGTCCCGGCGACGGCCGCCGGGCGGCCAAGGCCCCCGGTCGCTGTTCCCCGCCCGGGTCGTCGGTGGGCGAATCGATTCGACCCGCCGACGTGTCCCCGGCGCGCTCGCGCTCCGGGTGGCTGCCCGGGCCGTGCCGGCATCTGCCGCTGGACGCTGCGCGACTACGGCCTGCCGTGGCCGCGGCACCGCGCAGAGCCGGCCCGCACCTCCACGTGCAGGTCAGCGGGGGTGTCACGGGCCGCCCAGTGACAACTGTCATGCGGATCCCGCAACGGACGGCACTGCTCTGACGGAGGGTCGGCCGGAAAGACTGGAGGCACGACGCGGGCAGCGGCCCGCAGTCACCAGTCGGGGGAGGAACCCACCATGAGCAGCCAGACCGTCGCCGTCGCCACCACCGCTCCCGCCCAGGCCGACGAGGCGCCCAACCCGCTGGCCGCCGGCCTGCGCCCGCTCGTCCTCGACGTGGTGGCGCCGCTGGCCGGGTACTACCTGCTGCACTCCGCCTGCGGCCTGAGCGAGTTCGCCGCGCTGGCCTGGAGCAGCGCCTTCTCGGCCGGCCGGACCGTCCTCGGTCTGCTGCGCGAGCGCAGGCTCAACCTGTGGTCCTCGCTGATGCTGGTGGTCAACCTGGCCGGTCTGGCGCTCACCTTCGTCACCGGCGACGCCCGGATGATGATCGCCAAGGACGGCCTGCTGAGCGGCAGCGTGGCGCTGGCGATCCTGGCCTCGGCACTGATCGGCCGGCCGGTGATGACCCCGATGCTGATGCCCTTCGTCACCAAGGGCAAGCGGGACCGCGCCGCCGCCTGGCAGCGGCTGGCCGAAGGACGGGCGGCCGCCTCGCGGGCCTTCCACCGCCAGGAGCGGGTGTTCGCCGGCATCTGGGGCGGCGCCCTGCTGACCGAGTGCGCGGCCCGGGTGGTCGGCGCCTTCACCCTGCCGGTCTCGACCATGGCCTGGCTGTCCACCGTGTTCCTGATCGGCGCGATCGTGGGCGGCTCCCTGCTCGGCCAGATCGCGGTCGAGCCGATCGAGAAGCTGGTCGAGGCCGAGGCCGAGGCCCCCACCGCCGCCTGATCCCCGCTCGGCCGCTGCCCGGACTGCCGGTTCCGACCGTTCGAACGGTCGGAACCATCGGGACCTCCCGGGAGTCCTTATAACGAGGGGGTAACGGGCCCCCCATCCAGGAAACGGGGAGCCCACCATGCGGACCGACGCGCTGACCACCACCGAGGACCGCACCCTCGCCTGGGACGGCTGCCTGAACGTCCGCGACCTGGGCGGACTGCCCACTGCCTCGGGCCGCCCGACCGCCCGTGGCGCGATAGCCCGGGCGGACAACCTGGACCGCCTCACCCGCGAGGGCTGGGGCGCCCTCCTCGACCACGGTGTCCGCACCGTGGTCGACCTGCGCAACGCCGAGGAGTACAAGCCGCTCCTCCCGCTCCCCGAGGGCGTCGAGCTGGTCCGCGTCCCGCTGGACGAACTGGCCGGCCCCGCCTGGTGGCGGACCCACGGCCGACTGGACGGCACCCCATTGGCCTTCCGGCCCTACCTGGAGCACTGCCCGCACGCCGCCGCCGCGCTGGTCACCGCGATCGCCGACGCCCGACCCGGCGGGCTGGTGGTGCACTGCGGCGCCGGCCGCGACCGCACCGGCCTGGCCGCCCTGCTGCTGCTCGCCCTGGCCGGGGTCGACCGGGCCGCGATCGCCGAGGACTACCTGCTGAGCGGCCCCAACATCCGCCCGCTGTACGGGATGCTCGGGCTGCCGGACCCGTACCGCCGGATCGACGCGGTACTGGCCGAGGCCGGGACCACCGCCGAGGCCGCCCTGGAGGCCACCCTCGAAGGGCTCGACCCGACGGGCTACCTGCTCGCGGCGGGCGTCACGCCGGCCCGGATCGCCGCCGCCCGGAGCCGGCTGCTGCCCGGCGCGTAGGGCGCCGGGGCGTTCGAGGGACAGGAGAACAACCTACCTGCGGGTAGGCGTCAACTGATGGTTGACGATCCTCGGATCGACAACCTACGGTTGACGCATGGAGAATCCCGTTGTTCCCAACACCACTCCGCTGCGCCTCGACGACCTGATCGCCGCGATCAAGAAGGTCCACACCGACGCGCTCGACCAGCTCTCCGACGCGGTCATCGCCGCCGACCACCTCGGCGACCTCGCCGACCACCTGATCGGCCACTTCGTGGACCAGGCCCGCCGCTCCGGCGCCTCCTGGACCGACATCGGCCGCAGCATGGGCGTCAGCAAGCAGGCCGCCCAGAAGCGCTTCGTCCCCAAGGGCCCGGGCACCACCGCCGACCTCGACCCCAGCCAGGGCTTCGCCCGGTTCACGCCCCGGGCCCGCAAGGTCATCGTGGCCTCGCAGGAGGAGGCCAGGAAGGCGAGCAACCCCGAGATCACCGCCGTGCACATCCTGCTCGGCCTGCTCGCCGAACCCGAGGGCATCGGCCTCAAGGCGCTCGCCGCCCAGGGCGTCACCCCGGAGGCCGTCCGGACGGCGGCCACCGCCGCCCTGCCGGCCGCCGTCGAGCAGGCGATCCCCGCGCTGATCCCGTACGACGCGCAGGGCAAGAAGGTGATCGAGCTGACCTTCCGCGAGGCGCTCAAGCTCGGCCACAACTACGTCGGCACCGAGCACATCCTGCTCGCGCTGCTGGAGTTCGAGAACGGCGAGGGCGTGCTCACCGGGCTGAAGGTGGACAAGCCCGAGGCGGAGACCTTCATCGCGGAGGCCATCGCCGCCATCGTCGCCGCCCGGGACGCGGAGTCCGGGCAGCAGCAGTGAGACCTCCGTCGGACCGCCGTGCCCGGGGTGGAACTCCCGCCCGGGGCACGGCACTTCCGCGTTCCGCTCAGAAGCCGGAGACGTGGGTGGTGACGATCCGGACCCGTCCGTCGACGGCCGCCTCCAGCGCCGCCCTGAGCCGGGCCGAACGGGCCGGGCCCAGCAGTTCCATCGCCTCCTGCGTCGACGCCCAGCGGTGGGTGTCCAGCTCGCCGGCCGGCACGGTCACCGGGGTACCGTCCGGGACGGTGCCGAAGTCGAACATGAAGTGCTGGGCGGGGTGGTCGAGTTCGGCCGAGGCGTGGGTCCAGGAGATGGCCAGCAGGTCCCCGGCCTCCTTGACGATGCCGGTCTCCTCCTCCAACTCCCGCACGGCGCACTCGACCGGGCCCTCGCCGAGGTCGATCGTCCCGCCCGGGAACTGCCAGTGCTCGCGGTACCCGGCCTTCACAATCAGGATCCGGCCGGACTCGTCGCGCAGCAGGCAGCCCGCCGCCGCGTAGATCCGGGGCAGGGACGCCAGCCACTCCTCGCGGGATCTCAAGGGCTCAGCCGTCACGGTGTTCCTCCAAGGGCAGGGGGCGGTTCAGTCGCCCCCACTCTGCCATCGCCGTCCGGACGCCATCGGACGCCATCGGACGCCGCTTGGACGTCGTCGGATGCGGCTTGGATGTCGTCGGATGCGGCGTGGATGTCGTCGGACGCCGCCGGATGCCGCGGGATGCCGTCGGGGTCGGCGCCGCCGGGACCGATGAGTCGGGGCCCGCGCGACGGTCCAATCCGCATGGAGAACGTTGCGGCCGAAGCCGTACTGACCTGTGACCTGGGCGCGCTGACCGCCCCCGACCTGGCCGTCGTCGACGCCCTCGCCCGGCTGCGGCTGGCCGCCGGACGGCACCGGGTGGGCGTGGTGCTGCTGAACGCGAGCGGCCCGCTGCGGGAACTGCTCGCGTTCAGCGGGCTCGCGGCACTGCTGCCGGGAGCGGGCGATCCGCCGGACGCCGTGGAACTGCCCTGGCCGGCCGCCCTACTCGGCGGGGAGCCGGTCCGGGAGGCCGAACAGCGGGAAGAGCACGTCGGTGTCCAGGAAGTTGGTGAGCCCGGTGATCCGGCCCTCTGACACCTCCAGCACCACCAGCGCCCACGGCTCGTGCCCGCCGTCCGGGCTCGGCCGGTACTGGGCCAGCGCCGGGCCGCCGTTGGCCGTCACCGGGAGCAGCCGGGAGCCCCGGCAGCCCTGCCCCGGGCCCAGCATCCACGCCCGGATCTCCTCCTGGCCCTGCAGCCACATCGAGAACGGCGGCATGTTGAGCGTGACGTCCTCGTGCAGCAGCGCGGCCAGGCCGTCCATGTCGTACGCCTCGAAGGCGCGGACGTAGCGGTCCAGCAGCGCCCGGTGCGCGTCGTCCAGCGCGGGGGCCGGGCGGGCGGCCGAGGCGTCGGCGGCGAGCACCGAGCGTGCCCGCTGCAGCGCGCTGTTGACCGACGCGACGGTGACGCCGAGCAGTTCGGCCACCTCGGCGGCCTTCCAGCCGAGCACCTCGCGCAGGATCAGCACGGCCCGCTGCCGGGGCGCGAGGCGCTGCAGCACGGCGACGAAGGCCAGCTTCACCGACTCGCGCTGGGCGGCCACCTCGGCCGGGTCCCCCGTCTCGGGGAGCACCCGCCCGTCCGGTGCGGGGCCGATCCACGTGACCTCGGGGAGCTGGGTGGCGCTCGCGGTGGCCACCGTCACCGGCCCGGCGAGGTCCATCGGACGGGCGCGGCCCTTGCGGCCGTTGAGCGCGTCCAGGCAGACGTTGGTGGCTATTCGGTACAGCCAGGAGCGCAGCGCGGCCCGCCCCTCGAAGCCCTTGTGCCCGCGCCAGGCCCGGACCATGGTCTCCTGCACCGCGTCCTCGGCCTCGAAGACCGAGCCCAGCATCCGGTAGCAGTAGCCGGTGAGTTCGGTGCGGTACCGCTCCAACTGGAGCTCGACCGGCTCCTCCGTGATCACGTCGGTCATGGCGCGCCCCCCGTCGTACTGCCGTGTGCTGGCTTACGGGACGACGGTAGCGCAGCCCACTGACAACTCTTTCCGGGGCCAACGGGAAGGCTCCCTGAGCACACGTCAGGGGCGGACGCCGGGTCGGTGGCGTCCGCCCCTGACGGCCCCGCAGGCGGGAGTTCGAAGACGGCCCCGGGGGCCCTCCGGGGAGCTCCGGGGCCCTCCGAGGACCTCCGGGGGGCGGCCGCCGGTCAGTGGGCGGAGTGCTTCTCCGCACCACGGTGCCGGTGTCCCTTGAGCTCCCCCTGGACCGGTGGGGCGGCGTGCACCCCCGGGGGCGTGACATCGCGCCCGATGTGGCGGAAGGTGTCGCCGTTGGCGTGCCCGGCCTCGGCGGTCACCGCGCCGGGCCGCGGCTTCGGCCCGAGCCGGCTCGGTGTGGTCGCCATGCCCCGGCGGTCCAACAGGTCCAGGGTGCCCTGGCGGAACTTGGCGGTGCTGCCCGCTGCGTGCTTGGTCACGTCGACCTCCCTTCGGCGGCCACGGCCGGACGGGTGCCGGCCGGAGGGACCGCATGGGCGTTATGTCGGGATTTTACCCGGGTCACGGGCCGGTGCCACCGCGGAGGCAGGGCGTGCTCAGCCCATGACCTCGTGGACGAAGCACCAGCGCCAGTCCTCCCCCGGCTCGTACGAGCGGATCACCGGGTGGGAGGTGTCGTGGAAGTGCGCGGTGGCGTGCCGCTGCGGCGAGAAGTCGCAGCAGCCGATGTGGCCGCAGTCCAGGCAGATCCGCAGGTGCACCCAGTCCCGACGGCCCTGGGCCAGGCAGTCGGCGCAGCCGTCGACGGGTGCGAGGGGATCGATGTCCCGGGGTGCCACGGCGAGGTCTTCGCAGGCGCTCATGCTCGAAGGCTATGACGGCCCGGGCGGGGCCGCCGCTTCAGGACGCGCCGGGGGTGGGCGGCGCGGCGGGGGTGGGCGGCGCGGCGGGGGTGGGGATGGGGGGCGTACCGGGCGAAGTGGCCGGTGCGGCACCCGGGGCCGTCCAACTGGCCAGGAGGGCCAACTTCTGGGCGGTGGGCGAGTCCGGCGGGGCGGTGTAGACGACCAGCATCTGGTCCGGCGAGCCGTTGACGGTCAGGGTCTCGTAGCCGAACTCCAGCTCGCCGACCAGCGGGTGCCGGAGCAGCTTCACGCCGCTGGTCTTCTCCCGCACCAGGTGATCCGCCCACAACCGGCGGAACTCCTCGCTGCGCAGAGACAGTTCGCCCACCAGCGCGGCCAGGGCCGGGTCGTCGGGGTGCAGTCCGGCGTCCCGGCGCAGCTGGGCGACGGTCTCCGCGGCGACGGCGTCCCACTGGGGGTAGAAGTCGCGGGCGGCGGGGTCGAGGAAGGCGTCCCGGGCCTGGTTGGGGGGCGAGCCCGCGGTGGCGCCCGCGCGGTCGGAGAAACCGTTCACCGCGTCGCCCAGCGCGTTCCAGGCCAGGACGTCCATCCGGCGTCCCAGCACGAAGGCCGGCACCCCGGTCATCAGGTCCAGCAGCAACCGCGTCCCCGGGCGGACCCGCCGGTCCCCGCGGGCCCGGCCGGCCGGGGCCTTCGGCGGGCGGTTCAGCGAGCGCAGGTGCGCCGCCTCCACCTCGTCCAGCCGCAGCACCCGGGCCACCGCGCCCAGCACCGCGTCCGAGGCGCTGCCGCCGCGGCCCTGCTCCAGCCGGATGTAGTAGTCCACGCTCACCCCGGCGAGCTGCGCGACCTCCTCCCGGCGCAGGCCCTGCACCCGGCGACGGCCGTGCGCGGGCAGGCCCACCTCCTCCGGCTGGATCCGGGCCCGGCGCGAGCGGAGGAAGTCCCCCAGGGTGTTCTCCATGCCAGGCAGGGTAGCTCCGGGCGGGCGGCGCGAGGGTGGTACTGCCTTTCCCGGGATGCCCGTTCCCGGGAACGGGCATCCCGGGTGAGGGGTTCCCGGGTGAGGGGTTCCGGGGAAGGACGTGGCCCTGGGTGGGCGCGCGGCACCGGCGCAGAGTGGTCGACGTCAGCCCGCCGACCCGGCCCAGGAGTCCCCGATGAGCTACCCCGCCCTCGCCACCCGCACCGCCGTCGTCACCGGAGCCGCCAGCGGCATGGGCGCCGCCACCGCCCGGCTGCTCGCCGCCAACGGCGCCCGGGTCGCCCTGCTCGCCCGCCGCACCGACCGGATCGAGGCGCTCGTCGCCGAGATCGCCGCGGCGGGCGGGCAGGCCCTCGCCGTCACCGCCGACATCACCGATCAGGACTCGGTCGACGCCGCCGCCGCGGCCGTCCACGACGCGTACGGGCCGGTCGACCTGGTGGTCAACAACGCCGGGGTGATGCTGCCCAACCCGCTCGCCGACGGCCGGATCGACGAGTGGACCCGGATGATCGACACCAACCTCACCGGCGCCCTGCGGGTCATCCGCGCCTTCACCGCCGACCTCACCGCGGCCGCCGCCGACGGCCGCACGGCCGACCTGGTCAACGTCTCCTCCATCGGCGCGCACGTCGTCTTCCCCGACTACGCGGTGTACGGCGCCACCAAGGCCGCGCTCACCCAGCTGTCCACCGCCCTGCGCGCCGAACTCGGCCCGCGCGACGTCCGGGTCAGCGCCGTCGAGCCCGGCCTGACCGACACCGAACTCGGCGGCCACATCGACAACCCCGCACTGCGGGAGCAGCTCGGCGGGATGTTCGCGGCCATCCCGGCGCTCACGGCGGAGGACGTCGCGGATCTCATCGCCTACACCGTCAGCCGCCCCCGGCACGTCAACCTGCGCCACCAGGTGGTGCTGCCGACCCGGCAGGCGTGACGGACGGACGCAGATCCCGCTCCGGGTCCACGGGTGGCATGGGAGCATGCCACCCGTGGCGATCGTGACGGGGAGAACGAACGGCGACACCGACGGGGGCGGCAGTACGGCCCCTGCGCGGCGGCCGGACACCAGCGGGGGCATACCCGGGCAGCCGGGCGACGGCAGGGGCAAAGGCGCCCCCGGGCAGCCGGGCGGTGAGCGGCGGCGGGCCCGACCGCTGTCCGACGGCGGCCGGATACGGCAGCCCGTCGCCCTGATCCGGCTGCTCACCGGCCTGCTCGCGATCGCGCTCACCCTGCTGCTCGCGGACTACGCCCGGGCCACCACCGGGGGCTTCGCCGCCGACGTCGCCGAGGCCGGCGCACTGGTGCCGCGGCCGCTGGCGAGCCTGGCCGGCGGACTCACCACCGCCGCCGTACTGCTGCTGCCCGTCGGACTCGCCGTCCGCCGCCTGCTCGGACCGGACCGGCGGCGCGCCCTCCAACAGGTCTCCGACGGACTGCTCGCCGCCGTCACCGCGTACGGCGCGACCCTCGCCCTGGACCTCTGGGCCGACGACCTCGCCCCGACCTCGCTGCTCACCACCCTCACCCACCGGCTGCCCGGCGACGTGCTCGGGCACACCGAGCCGGTCTACGGCTATCTCGCACCCGTCCTCGCCTTCATGACCGCCTCCGGCAGCCGTGAACGGCGCCTGCCCTGGGCCGTCCTCGCCCTCTCCGGCCTCGCCGGACTGGCCGGCGGGTACGCCACCCCCACCGCGCTGCTGCTCGGCCTGCTGATCGGCTGGACCGGCGCCCACGGCACCCTGTACGCCGTCGGCACCCCGGACCCGCGGCCGAGGCCCGGGGACGTCCTGCGTGCCCTGCGGGACAGCGGGCTGCGGCCGGTCGAGGCCGTCCCCGCCGGACCGGACCGCTACCGGGTCCGGCAGGCCGAGGAACGGCCCGACCTCGACGTCCAGCTCCTCGACCGGCAGGCCGTCACCGCCGCCGCCGTCGGCCGCGCCTGGCGCCGCCTGCGCCTGCGCACCGCCCCCCACCCCCGCGCACTTCGCTCACCGCGCACCGGGCTGGAGCACGAGGCCCTGGTCACCTACGCGGCCCTCGCCGCAGGCGTGCGCACCCGCCGCATCGCCGCCACCGCGGGCCTCGGCCACGACACCGCCCTGATCGCGTACGAGCACCTGGCCGGGCGCACCCTGGACCAGCTCGACGACGCGGAGATCACCGACGAGCTCCTCACCGACGCCTGGAGCCAGCTCGCCCTGCTCCAGCGCCGCGAGATCGCCCACCGCGCCCTCGTCCCGTCGTCCCTGCTGGTCGACGACAGCGGCGCGGTCCACCTGGTCGACTTCGCGGACGGCGACATCGCGGCGAGCGAACTCGTCCTGCGCTGCGACATCGTCCAGCTCCTCACCACCCTCGCCCTCCGCGCCGGCGCCGCCCGCTCCGTCCGCACCGCCACCGACGTCCTCGGCCCCGACCCCCTGGGCGCCGCCCTGCCCCTGCTCCAGCCGATAGCCCTCGCCCGCACCACCCGCCAGGCACTCAAGCGCGGCCAGGGCGGGGAGTCGGACGCGCGGGCGCTGGGGGTCGGCCCGGAGGAGGCGCCCGGCGGCGCGCGCCCGACCGGGCGGCACACGGCCCCGCTCCTGCTCACGGGCGCGGCCGGCACCACTGTCCCGGCGGCCGATGTCCCTGCGACCGATGCCCCGGCGACCGATGCCCCGGCGGCCGATGTCCCTGCGACCGGAGTCCGGCCGGGGCACGGCGACGCGCCGTCGGCGGCCGGGACGGCCCACCCGGCGGGCGCGGCTTCGAGCACCGACCCGACCGGAGCGCGCTCCCGGCACTCCGACACCGGCGCGCCCACGACGATCGGCACACCCGCCGACCGGGCCGATCCCGCAGCTGCCGGGCCGACCGCAGGAGGAGACGGCGGCACGGGCAGCGCCCCGTCCATCGCCGGGGAGCAGCCGCAGGTGCCCCGCGCCGAACGGTCGGCCAGGTCCGGCGACATCCCTGAAGCCCCGGACCAGGCCCCCGACGAGGCCGACCCGACCGGCGGGTTGCTGGAGGAGATCCGGGCGGAGGTACTGCGCGGTCGGCCGGAGGTGGTGGGGCGGCCGGTGCGGCTGGAGCGGTTGCGGCCGCGGACGCTGCTGGCCGTGGTGGGCGGGGTGGTGGCCGGCTGGCTGCTGATCCCGCAGTTCTTCGCGGCCGAGGACAACCCGGTCGCTGCCCTGGCCGACGCCGATCCGTGGTGGCTGGCGCTGGCGCTGGTGGCGGCGGGACTGAGTCATGTGGCGGCCGGGATGGGGTTCGTCGGCTTCGTCCCGGAGCGGCTGAACTTCCGCAACGTGGTGCTGACACAGCTCGCCGGGGCGTTCGTGAAGCTGGTGTCGCCCGGGGGTGTCGGCGGGATCGCGCTGAACACCCGGCTGTTGCAGCAGGCGAACGTCCCGACCGCGAAGGCGCTGTCCAGCGTCGGGGTGGGGCAGGTGATCGGGCTGGTGCTGCACCTGCTCCAGCTGGGGGCCTTCGTCTACCTGGTGGACGCGCAGCCGGGCGGTTCGGAGCTGGAGGCACTGCCCGCCGTGGTCGTCGGGCTGGTGGTGGCCGCGGTGCTGCTGGCGGTGGTGTGGTCGATCCCGCCGGCCCGGCGGTGGCTGGCGGCGCGGCTGCGACCGCTGACCGCCGAGGTGCTGCCGCGACTGCTGGACCTGCTGCGCAACCCCGGGCGGCTGGCGGTGGGGGTGGCCGGGCAGCTGCTCGTGTCGCTCTGTCTGATTGCCTGTCTGTACTGCTGCGCCCTGGCGATCGGCCGGGAGCCGTCCTTCGCCTCGGTGGCGGTGGTGTTCCTGGTGGGCAACGCGGCGGGCAATGCCGCGCCGACCCCGGGCGGGGCCGGCGCGGTGGACGGGGCGCTGGTGTTCGGGCTGCAGCAGACCGCGTCGATGGAGGAAGGCGGTGCGGTGGCGGCGGTGGCGCTCTTCCGGCTGCTGACGCTGATCCTGCCGGTGCTGCCGGGCTGGGCGGCGATGACCTGGCTGCAGCGCCGCAAGGCGCTGTAAAGGTGTGTGGCTGTGGAGCCGTGTGGCTGTGTGGCTGTGGAGCCGTGTAGCTGTGGGGAGGCTGGGGGCCGGGCGGCCTACTCGCGGTAGTCGTCCTCGTCGAGCTGGACGATCCGGTTCTGCTCGGCGGCGTCCGCGACGTCGGTGGCCGGGTCCGCCCCGAGGGCCCGGCGCTCGGCGACCTCGTCGTACTCGTCGCTGGTGACCTCCTCGTCGGGCTCGACGGTCTCGACGGTCTCGTCGATCAGGTAGTCCTCGTGGTCCTGCGGCATGGCGTCCGTCCTCACTGTCGGGAGACTCCCAGGGCCCGGATGGCGTACTGGCAGTATCCGTCGCCGGGCGCGCTGACGCGACGCGCCGGGACCGCTCCGGCGTGTTGGCCGGGCCCTGCCGCCGGAAGCGGAATTGACCCATGAATCCTGCCCCTGAATGACCCATGGAACGGGTGCATTCTCCTCCTAGGGTCGTAGTCATGACGACGAACGAGATCACCACCACCCCCGCCCGCCTCGACTACGCCCGCACCGTGCCCAAGGTGTTCCGCGCGATGATCGCCCTGGACGCCGCCGCCCGCGAGGGCCTGGACCCGGCGCTGGTCGAGCTGGTGCAGATGCGCACCTCGCAGCTGAACAACTGCGCGTACTGCCTGGATATGCACGCCAAGGACGCCCGCAAGGCCGGCGAGACCGACGAGCGGATCTACCTGCTGCCCGTCTGGCACGAGGCCCCGGCCGGGGTGTACAGCGAGCGCGAGCGGGCCGCGCTCGCGCTCGCCGAGGAGATCGTGCGGATCGGCGGCGGCGTCTCGGACGCGGTGTACGCCCGGGCCGCCGAACACTTCGCCGAGGCGGAGCTGGCGCAGTTGGTCTCCGTGTGCTTCACCATCAACACCTGGAACCGGATCAACATCACCACCCGCAAGACCCCGGGCACCCGGTAACCGCGGCGGCCGCGGCGGGGCGGTGCGCACCCGGCCCCGGTGGACCCTCCGCGGTCCCTTCGCGGACCCGCGGCCGGACCGGGCGGACCCGCGGCCTGACCCGGCGGGCCCACCGAAGGCCCCGGTGGGCCCACCGAAGGCCCCGGCGGATCCACCGAAGGCCCTGGCGGACCCGCACCGCAGGGCCGCGCGGAACGCGCCGCAGGCCACCGGGGGTACGATCGGTGCCGTACCCAGGGCTTACCCACACCCACCCGGTGGCCCCGAGCCCATACCGACGACGGGGAAAAGATGTCCGGCTCGCACTACTTCTCCAGTGCACCCGAGGTCGCCAGCGAGCGTCGGCCGATCACGGTCTCACTGCCGGACCTGACCCTCGAACTGACCACCGACACCGGGGTGTTCTCGCACGGTCGGCTCGACCCTGGCACCCGGATCCTGTTGGAGCACGCCCCCCAGCCGCGGGTGCGCGGACCGATCCTGGACGTCGGCTGCGGCTACGGCCCGATCGCGCTGACCTGGGCGACCCGGCGCAAGCGGCTGCCGGTGTGGGCGGTGGACGTCAACGAGCGCGCGCTGGAACTGGTCCGGCTGAACGCCGAGGCGCTGCGGCTGGGCAACGTCCACGCCGCGCTGCCGGACGACGTCCCCGAGGACCTCCGGTTCGCCACCATCTACTCCAACCCGCCGATCCGCATCGGCAAGGCCGAGCTGCGCCGCCTGCTGACGCACTGGCTCGGCCGGCTGACTCCGGACGGCTCGGCGTTCCTCGTGGTGCAGAAGCACCTGGGCTCGGACTCGCTGCAGAAGTGGCTCAACGAGCAGGGCCACCCGACCTCCCGGGTCACCTCGGTCAACGGGTTCCGGATTCTGGAAGCGCGGCCCCGCCCGGATGCGGGCGAGGGCTCGGAGAGTGGACGGGGAACGACGTCGTGAAGCAGCTGCGCGGGACCGAACTGAAGCGACTGCACCGCTCGTGGCGGCGCAGCAACGAGTTCCGGCTCGCGATGATCCTGGAGAACCTGCAGTCGCCGTTCAACGTCGGCTCGGTGGTCCGGACCGGGGCGGCGATGGGCGCCGAGAAGCTGTACCTGACCGGGGACACCCCGTCGGTGCGCTCGTCCGGTGCGCAGAAGGCCGCCATGGGCACCGACAAGTACCTGAAGGTGGAGCACTTCCCGACGGTCGCCGAGGCGGTCGCGGCCGCGAAGGCGGACGGCTTCAAGGTGGTCGGGCTGGAGCTCGCGGACGAGGCGGTGCCGATGTTCGCCGCCGAGCTGACCCCGGCGGTGGCCTTCGTGCTCGGGCACGAGGACCGCGGGATCACGCCCGAGGCGCTGGCGCTCTGCGACCAGGTGGTGTTCGTGCCGCAGCTGGGCCGGGTCGGCTCGCTGAACGTCTCGGCGGCCGCGACGGTGGCCTGCTACGAGGCGCGCCGCCAGGGGTACGCGCTCAGCGGCACCCCGGACGGGAGCGACGCCGGGGGCGACCTCGGGGGCGACTTCGGCGACGAGGACTGAATCGACCGGAGGGCCGAACCGGCCTGACATCTGGACCAGATGACCGGAGGGGTGTGCCGAAAGGCCCACCCCTCCGGCGTTTTTCCGCGCCGGAAGCGCTCGGATATCTGCCGAACGGCAGATGTGCGGATGCGGCCCGGCCGGAAGCATTTCGGGCGTGACCGAACTCCAGATCCTCGACCTCACCAAGGAGTACCGGGGCGGCAAGCGCGCCGTGGACTCCTTCACGCTGACGCTCCGGCCCGGAGTGCTCGGCCTGCTCGGCGCCAACGGCGCCGGCAAGTCGAGCCTGATGCGCATCCTGGCCACGGTCACCCGGCCCACCTCGGGGCGGGTGCTGTGGGAGGGGGTGGACATCACCCGCAGGCCCGGGCCGCTGCGCCGTGCCGTCGGCTACCTGCCGCAGGACTTCGGCGTCTACCCGCAGCTCACCGCCCGCGAGTTCCTCGCCTACCTGGCCGCCGCCAAGGGGCTGCGCCGGCGCTCCGCCCGGGCCAGGATCGAGGAGCTGCTCGAACTGGTCAACCTCTCGGACGCGGCCGGGCAGCGGCTGGGCGCGATGTCCGGCGGAATGCGCCAACGGGTCGGCATCGCCCAGGCGCTGCTCAACGACCCGGCGCTGCTGATCGTCGACGAGCCGACGGTCGGGCTCGACCCGGAGGAGCGGCTGCGCTTCGGCAGCCTGTTGAGCGGGATGGGCGCCGAGCGGATCGTCGTGCTCTCCACCCACATCGTGCCGGACGTGGCGGCCACCGCCGACCGGATCGCGGTGATGGGCGGCGGGCGGCTGCTGCACCACGGCAGCACGGAGGAACTGCTGCTCAGCGCCGAGGGCTCGGTCTGGGAGCTGACCGTCCCGGCCGACCAACTCCCGCCGCTGCGCTCGCGGTTCCTGCTCGGCGGCACCACCCGTACCCCGCAGGGCGTCCGGGCGCGGGTGCTGTCCCGGCACGCGCCCGCCGCCGGGGCGCGGCCGGTACCGCCCCGGCTGGAGGACGCGTACCTGCTGCTCACCGCCGACCGGTCCGCGACGGAGCAGGTGGCCGCATGGTGACGCGCATCGGGGCACTGGCCCTGGCCGACTTCCGGGAGCGCCGACGGCGGCCCGGCTACCTGGTCGTGCTCCTGGGCACGCTCGCGCTCGGGCTGCTGGCCGCGCCGGTGGGTGACTCCCGCTGGGAGGTCTTCCAGGTAACGGACCTGCACGGCCGCTACACCAGCGGCTACGTGGGCACGGTGACGGCGCTCGGCGGTGCGGTCTGGCTCTCGCTGGCGGGCTTCGGGATTGCCCGGGGCGCCATCGGGCGGGACGAGCAGAGCGGCGTCGGCCGGCTCCTCGCCGCCACCCCGCTGAGCCGGGTCGGGTACCTGGCGGGCAAGTTCGTCAGCAATCTGCTGCTGTTCGGCTCGATGCTGCTCGCACTGGCGGGGACGGCGCTCGCGGTGCAGCTGATCAAGGGCGACTCCGACCGGGTGGACACGGTGCGGCTGCTGCTGCCGTACGTCCTGGTCACGCTGCCGCTGCTGGCGGCGGTAGCCGGGTGCGCGGTGCTGTTCGACACGGTGCCCGGGCTGCGCGGCGGGCTCGGGGCGGCGGTCTGGTTCGTCGTCTGGCTGGTCCTCGTGCTGGGCGCGCAGGCCGGCGGCGGGCCGGACCTGCTGGGCATGCGGCGGATCACCGCCTCGATCCGGGAGGTGCTCGCGGCCGGCGGGCGACCGGTCGACGGGGTGGAGTTCGGCGTGGGCCTGACGGCGGACAACCGGGTGCTCGGCACCTTCGACTGGCCCGGCCTCGGGCCCGGCGAGGCGTTCGGACCGGCAGCCACGGGGGTGCTGCTGGTCGGTGCGGCGGTGGGGATCGCGCTGATCGGGGCGCTGTGGTTCCGGCGCTTCGACGGGCCCCGGGCCCACCCAGCAGCCGGGGCTGGCGGGGCGATCGGGGCTTTCGGGCCGACCGGGGTCCTCCGGCGGACCTGGGACCTCCGGCTGGCCGGGGTTTTCCGGCCGACCGGCCAGGACGGTCCGGCCGGGGGCGCGGCGGCGTCCTCGGCCGGACCGGCGGGCTTCGCCCTGGATCCGACCCGGCTGACCGCTCCCCGCCAGGGGCGGATCGGGTTCGACGCGCTGCTCGGGGAGCTGCGGATCCTGGTGCGGGGGCAGCGGCTCTGGTGGGTCGGGGTGGCCGTGCTCGCGATGGCGGCGGCGGCCGTCGCCCCCGACGGGCCGAGCCACGCGGTGCTGCCATTCGCGATGCTCTGGCCGATGCCGCTCTGGTCCCGGATGGGTCACCGGGCCGACGGCGGCAGCATCGACCAACTGCTCGGCGCCTGCCCGTCCCCGCTGCGCCGGGGGCTGGCCGGTCTGTTCGCGGGCATCCTCCCGGCGCTGGCGGTGGCCGCCGTACCCGCGCTGCGACTCGCCGGTGCCGGGCAGGTCCGGGCGGCGGCCGGCGCTCTGGCGGGCGCCCTGCTGATCCCCGCCCTGGCGCTGCTCTGTGGCAGCCTCACCCGCGGCCCCCGGATGTTCCAGACCGTCTACCCGCTGCTCTGGTACGGGATGGTCAACCACGTCTCCGGGCTGGACTTCCTCGGCGCCTCCGGGAGCCGCGCCCCGGCCCCGCTCGCGGTCGCGGGCCTGGCCACCGCACTCGCCGCGGCCGCCCTTGCCCTGGACGCGATACGCCACGCTGTCCGGTGACACGCCACTCCGTGCACCGCGCGGAGGAGGGACGGTTCCCCCGACGGGGGGAGCCGGTCCCGCCCCGCGGCGGAGGCCGTGACCAGGAGTGAACTGGGAGCTTGGAGGCAGCCGGAGAACCGGCCGATTCCCTTCTCTCCGCAGAGGATTGACCATGCGCAAGTTCACCGCCGCCGTCGCGCTCACCACTGCGGCCCTGGCCCTCGCCGCCGGGTCCGCAGGCACCGCCTCGGCCGCGCCCGTACCGGCCCAGCGCCCCGGCCAGCACCTCACGCTGCACAGCTGGACCCTGCTCAGCGACCACGGCCCGGGCCCCACCCCGGGCGAACGGCTCACCGCGCAGGTCAGCGCCCGCACGATCGACGGCCGCGCCCAGGGGCACGTCGTGGTGCAGCACGTCTTCGAGACATCCGGCACCGTCCGTGCCGAGTTCGACGTCGACTGCCTGGCCGTCGACGCGAACGGCGCCGTCACCGTGACCGGGCCCATCTCGAAGACCGTGATCACCCCGCTCGGGGGCGAGCCGTACCTCTTCGAGGAAGGCCTGCACCCCGAGGCCGGCCTCACCTTCTACCCGACCGACGAGCAGCACCAGCGCCGGGCCGGCTGGAGCCGGACCGACCCCGACCTGCACACCGAGGTCGTCAAGTGCGGTGCGGTCCCGGCCAGCCTCTGGGTCCTCGACGGCGGAACCTTCCTGCGGCGGTGAGGGCGACCGCCCACCGAGCCCCTCCGACCTCCTCCGGGCTCCCCCGCTCGGCCCGCCCCGCCCCACTCGGCCCGCTGAACGAGCACAGGATCCGATCCATCGTCAACCCATCGTCACGGTCGGGGATTTGCGGTAACGTCGCCCGCGCCGACTATGCCGTGTTTCAGGCGGGGATCACCGGATTCACCAGGTCCCCGACCGAGGAGTGCGGCCCGCGCGGCGTGCGAGCCATCGTGGTCGCCCCGGCCCGATCGCCACCGACACGGTCGGCGACCTGCCCGGGGCCGCGCTGGAACGGATGCGGGGAACGTTGCGCTCGGCCGGGTCGGCAAGCCCGAGGAGGCGGCCGATCCGGTCTCCTCCCTGCCCTCCGATCGAGCGGCGCACATCAACGGGCCGGCCTTCGAGATCCACGTCCATGGCGGCACCTTCCGATGGGCAGACGAGTGGGGGCGGAAATGCGGGAAGTGCAAGGTCCGACGGCCAGAGCCGGCGAGGAACGCTACGACGCGATCGTGGTCGGCAGCGGCCTCGGCGGACTGGTCAGCGCGGCCTACCTGGCCGCCGACGGGCGCCGGGTGCTCGTCCTCGAACAGCACGACGTTGCCGGGGGCAACGCCCACGTGTTCCGGCGCCGGCGCAAGTACGAGTTCGACGTGGGCACCCACTACATCGGCGACTGCGGGCCGAACGGCATCTTCCCGG
This sequence comes from Kitasatospora aureofaciens, assembly GCF_001188955.3. Classification (GTDB taxonomy): domain Bacteria; phylum Actinomycetota; class Actinomycetes; order Streptomycetales; family Streptomycetaceae; genus Kitasatospora; species Kitasatospora aureofaciens. Next base: position 92,663 of record NZ_JPRF03000016.1, read on the forward strand.
CCATCCTGTCCGGCCTCGGCGTCCGCGACCGGGTGACCTTCCGCCCGATGGACAACGAGCAGGGCTTCGACCGGATCATCACCCCCACCGCCACGCTGGACGTGCCGGCCGGCTGGGACGCCTACCGCGACCGGCTCCGCGCGGCACTGCCCGAGGAGGCCGAGGGGGTCGACCGCTTCGTCCACATCGCCCGGACGGTGTCCGGTGCCACCCGGGAGAGCCTGGTCGGCCACCACATGGTCGAGCTGTTCCGCGAGCAGCCGGACACCATGCGCTGGGCCCGCCGGAGCCGGTCCCTGGCCGAGGCCCTGGACCACTGCGGGCTCTCCCCGAAGGCCCGCACCCTGGTCGCCGCACAGGCCGGCAACTACGGCACCATGCCGGACGGCATCACCTTCGCCGAGCACGCCGCCATGCTCGACCACTACATGCGCGGCGCCTACTACCCGGAGGGCGGCGGGCAGATGCTGGTGGCCGCCTTCGTGGAAGCCCTGGAGTCCTACGGTGGCGAGCTGCGCACCCGCTGCGAGGTGCGCCGCATCCTGATCGAGCAGGGGCACGCCACCGGTGTCGCACTCGCCGACGGCACCCGGATATCCGCCCCCCTGGTGATCTCCAACGCCGACTACCGCCGCACCGTGCTCGACCTGTGCGGCGGCGAGCAGGCCTTCCCCGCCGACCTGGTCGCCCGCACCCGCGCCGCCACCATGCGCGGCGGCCTGGTCACGGCGTACGTCGCGCTCGACACCGAGCTGCCCGGCCTGCCCAACGCCAACATCTGGTGGCACGGCAGCGACGACATGGAGGCCGCCTACGCGGCGATGGTCGAGAGCTGGGAACGCGACGGCACGGTGGACTCGATCCCCCAGCTGCTGTTCTCCTTCGCCTCCCACAAGGACCCGGGCGCGGCCGCCGTCTGCCCGCCCGGCCACAGCAACTTCCAGCTGATGACCCTCTGCCCGCCCGGCTACGGCTTCTGGGGCGTCCGCGGCGGCCCGGTCGACGGCGAACCCTACCGCCGCGACGCCGCCTACCAGGCCCGTAAGCGGCACTTCACCGAGCTGATGGTGACGGCCGCCGAGAAGGTGATCGGCCCCTTCCGGGACCGCATCACCCACCTCGAGGCGGCCACCCCCCTCAGCCACGAGCGCTACATCCGCGGCACCGGCGGCACCCCGTACGGCATGGCCCGCTGGGGCAACGTCAGCCAGCGCCCGGACGTGCGCACCGACGTCGAGGGCCTCTACGTGGTCGGCCAGAACATCCGCTTCGGCAGCGGCCTGAGCGCGGTCGCCACCGGCGGGATGGCCGCCGCCGGACAGATCCTCGGACGCCAGCTGCTCCCCGAGGTGGCAGCCGGCGCCGTCCTCGGCGACCCGGCCAAACTGCCCGACCGCGGCCCGGACTGGGATCCACTGCTGGTCTCCCGCGGCCTCGCCCGCCGGACCGCCAAGGGCTTCGCCCGCCTCGGCTGACCCCCGCCCGACCACTCCCGCGACGCCCGCCTCTCCCCGGGGCGGGCGTCCGTCGTCCCCGTCCTCGCCCACCCGGACCAGTAGCCCCGACCTCCCGCCCCACGCCGCCCACCCAACGCAAGAGGCCCGGCCAGAACATCCGACCGAACCTTCCACCTATCGAGCCGCCTACGGGATTCGAATCCGCGACCTACGCATTTCGACCGAGAGTGATCATGCTGGCCGCTGCCAGTATCGACCACCTGGTGATGAACCCGCAGTTCAGAGCGTTGCACCGTGATCCACGATCTCACCCGAACCGGCCCTGTGCTGCCCCCGTCCGCTCACGCATCGCTCACGCACTGGCAGGTTGCTACGCGCGCCGAGACGGGGGCATAGCTACGTCTTGTCGGTTCGAGCTCGCCGCCCGGCGGTCGACCTGCTCTGCGACCGCTGAACAATCCACTCTTCGATGACGGCCGGCCTCCAAACAAGCGTTCTCTCCTCGTGCCTGAACGATGTACAGGTGTCCTCGTGGGATACAGCGCATTCCAGTCGCGATCGGAACTGACGAGGAGTGAGCGGTCCGCCGCCGCCACCGCCCGGGCCGCCCGGGCCGCCCGCGAGTTCCTGCACACCGCCCTGCGCGACGGACTCCGTTCGCTCACTCTGCTTGTCCTCGCCGACGCCGGCCAAGCCCGCCGGGAACCCTCCTGGGGCGAGCCGGCCCGGCTGTCCCTACCGCACGGCGTCCAGGACGGCCTCACCGCCGCCCTGGGCGCCGCCGTCACCGACACCCCCGACACCGCCCCGCTGTGCACGCTGTTACGCTGCGCCGGCCCCTCGACGGCCGTGTGAGCGAAGGCCTGCCCGCACCGCCCCGTCCGTCCGCGTCTCCACAGAGAAAGACCCAAAGCGCCGTCATGGCTGTTCTTCTCCTGCTCATCCCGCCGTTGATATGGGCCCTCGCCAAACTCGCGACCCGGTACTTCAACCGCCGCACCGCCGATCTCCAGCAGAAGACCGAGGCCCTCAAGGCCGCCAGTGCCGCCCGCGCCCAGATCGACCCCACCGCGTTCGGCCTGCCCTCCGACGGAGATCTCGACCCGACCCGTGCCACCGCGCCCGGCGCCGACGCGGCACAGTTGGCGCAGGCTGAGGAAGCCGCAACAGCTGGCGACTGGAAGCCCTTCGCCGCCTACCTCGCCGAGGCCGGCACCGACTGGAACGAGCGCTACCGCCGCCTGTGGAAGCTCGCCGAGCACGCCAGCAAGGACGACGGCTGGCTCAGCGCCTGGCGCGCCGCCGAACCTGGCTCTGCGGACGCGGCCGTGGTCCACGCCACCGCGCTGATCGACCTCGCCTGGCAGGTCCGCAGCAGCAAGCAGGCCAAGCACGTCACCCGCGAGCAGTTCGACGCTTTCCACCGCGTCCTGGGCGAGGCCACCGAGGCGAGCCGCGCCGCCGCCGAACTCGCCCCCGACGACCCGTCCCCGTTCGTCTCGCAACTGCCCATCGCCATGGGCCTCGGCTGGTCACACGAGCAGTTCGATGCCCTGTGGCAGCAGGTGATCGCCCGAGCTCCGTACCACTACAGCGCCCACCAGACCGCGCTGCAGTACTGGTGCCGCAAGTGGAGCGGCTCGCACGAGCAGATGTCCGCGTTCGCGGAGCGGGCCGCCGCCGGAGCGCCTCCCGAGAGCCTGCTCTCCGGTCTGCGCCTGGCCGCCCTCCACGAGCTGGAGTTCACCGAGGACGACTACCGGTCCTGGATGACTCCGCAGGCGAACCAGGCCATCGACAAAGTCATCGCCGACCTGAAGACCGTCCCGACTGACGACCCACGCCTGCCCGGTCTGCACCACCTCCTCGCCTACGGTCTCACCCACAACCGCCGCTGGGCAGAGGCCGTCGAGCAGTTCCGCCTGGCCGACCGGTACATCGACCACGCGCCCTGGACCTACACCGGCCGACCGAAGGCCACCTACATAGAGATCCGCAACCGCGCCCGCACCGGCTGGGACAAGGCGGGCCGCCCCACACCGCCCACCGCCTGACAGGGACGCCCGTCAGCCGAGTGATCGGCAACGGGCTATACGCCCATCGCGCTGGCCAAGTCCAACGCGCCCCACCGATAGTCTGTTTACCTCGTACACCTTTACGGGACCGCAGGCGACCGTCCCGATCGCCTGCGACCGTCCGACTGCGACATGACAAACCCCGTGGGCGGCAGTCTTGACCTCCTGTCGGCCCGGAGCAGATGGCAGGCCGGGACCGGCAGTTGGAGGGCTACTGTCAGCGGATGCTCGACGCCATCCGCGACTTCGCGGGCGGCATCAGGCGGCGCGCGACGCCGGTCGACTCCCTGCGCGCCATGACCGCGGCACGCTTGTCCACCGGCTGTCCACCGAGGCTCTCCGGCACCGAGTGAATCAACTCGCCACCCTCGACATAACTGCAGGTCACAGGCTCCCTCCGGAGAATCGGTGACACCAGCGAACCGACGACCCACGCACTGCGATGCACAGAATCCGGGTGTCCGATCTTCCCGATTCCCATGGCCAAGGAAACGGAAAAACCCCAGGTCAGATGCCTGACCTGGGGTTCACCTTGAGCCGCCTGCGGGATTCGAACCCGCGACCTACGCATTACGAGTGCGTTGCTCTGGCCAACTGAGCTAAGGCGGCACCACTGCCATGTGTGGTGGCAACGCGGGTCAGTCTACACAGGTTCGCAGGTGATCCGTAGCCGGGATGGTCGGGGGGCGGGTGGGGGTGCGTGGGGGCAGATAGTTTTCGCTTCAATCGATCGCCGGTGCGACGTTACGATGAGCGCCCCCTGTCACCCCTTCCCCACCTCCGGAGCGCACCGTGTTCGGTGTCAACGACCTGACGACGTACGTCCTCGGCGCCCTCGTGATCATCCTGCTGCCTGGTCCCAACTCGCTGTACGTGCTGTCGGTCGCCGCCCGCAAGGGCATCCGGACCGGGTACCGGGCCGCGGCGGGCGTGTTCGTGGGCGACCTCACGCTGATCAGCCTGACCTCGCTGGGGGCGGCCTCACTGCTGAAGGCCAACCCGGCGGTGTTCGCGGTGGTCAAGTTCGGCGGCGCCGCCTACCTGCTGTGGATCGGGTTCGGGATGCTGCGGGCCGCCCGCCAGCTCTGGCGCGAACGCCGGGCGGAGGCCGACCCGGCGGACGGCGCGGAGGCGGCGGTGGAGGCGGGCGAGCGGCCGTTCCGGCGGGCGCTGGTGATCAGCCTGCTCAACCCCAAGGCGATCCTGTTCCTGCTGTCGTTCTTCACCCAGTTCGTCGACCCGTCCTACGGGCAGCCCGCGCTCTCCTTCGCCCTGCTCGGCGGCATCCTGCAGACCTTCAGCCTGCTCTACCTCTCGCTGCTGATCTTCGCCGGCACCACGCTCGCCACCGCCTTCCGCCGCCGCCGGCGCCTGTCGGCGACCCTGACCAGCGGTGTCGCCGTGCTGTTCGCGGGCTTCGCCGCGAAGCTGGCGGTCTCCTCCGCCTGACCGGCGGCACGGCGAGCCCGCCGACGGCACGGCGGACACGGCGAGCACACCCCGCGGACACGACACGGCGAGCACGGCGGCCACCGCGGGCACGGCGCCGACCGCAGCAGGAGGGTGACTACGAGTCGCAGCGCCTGTCCTGCTCCGGCGCCTCTCCCGTGAGCAGGAACCGGTTGACCGCGCCGTCCACGCAGGTGCTGCGCCGCCCGTACGCGGTGTGGCCGTCCCCGTCGTAGGTCAGCAGCCGGCCGGACTCCAGCTGCCCGGCCAGCGACCGGGCCCAGTCGTACGGCGTGGCCGGGTCGCGGGTGGTGCCGACGACGACGATCGGGGCGGCGCCGGCGGCCCGGATGGTGTGCGCCGCGCCGGTGGCCCGGACCGGCCAGTAGGCGCAGGTCAACGCCATCCAGGCGATGTCCCGCCCGAAGTGGGGCGAGGCCCGCTCGAAGTCCGGCACCGCCCGCTGGACGTCCTCCGGCGAGCGGAACGGGGCGGGCAGGTCGAGGCAGTTCACCGCCGCGTTGGCGAACATCATGTTGGGGTACGAGCCGTCCGCCTCACGCCCGTAGTAGGCGTCGGAGAGCTTCAGCAGCCCGGTGCCGTCGCCCGCCTTGGCGTCGCTGAGCGCGGTGCGCAGCTCGGGCCACAGGAACTCGGCGTACAGGGCCTGGACGACCCCGGTGGTGGCCTGGGACCCGGTGAGCCGGCGCCCGTGGTCGCTGCTGCGCAGCGGGTTGGCGTGGACGGCCGCGAGCAGGGCGGTGAGCTGCTCGCCGACCTGCTGCTCGGTGCGGCCGAACGGACAGTCCTCGCGCTTGGCGCAGTCCTTGGCGAAGGCGGCCCAGGCGGTCTCGAAGCCGCCGGCCTGGGTTCGGTTGCCGGTGACGGAGTCGAGCGCCGGGTCCATCGCGCCGTCCAGCACCACCCGTCCGACCCGGCTCGGGAACAGCCCGGCGTAGGTGGCGCCGAGGAAGGTGCCGTACGACTTTCCGACGAAGTTCAGCCGCTCGTCGCCGAGCAGGGCACGCAGCACGTCCATGTCGCGGGCCGCCTCGACGGTGCTGAGGTGGCCGAGGACGGGCCCGGCCTGCTTGCGGCAGCCCTCGGCGAACTCCTTGTCGGCGGCGACCAGCGCGTCGATCGCCCGCTGGTCGCCGGGGGCCAGGTCGGCGGAGGTGAAGGCGTCCATCCGGTCGCCGCTCAGGCAGCTGACGGGGTTGCTGCGGCCCACCCCGCGCGGGTCGAGGCCGACCAGGTCGTAGCGAGCGCGCACCGCGCGGTCGTACGTCCTGGCGACGGCCTCCAGGTACTCGATCGCCGAGCCGCCGGGGCCGCCCGGGTTGAGCAGCAGCGAACCCACCCGGGGGTCGCCCGAACCTGCCGCCTCGACGGCCGCGCGGGCGGCCGAGAGGGTGAGGTCGCCGTCGCCGGGGCGGTCGTAGTCCATCGGCACCCGGAAGGTGGTGCACTCGAACCCGCCATCGCAGGGCTGCCAGGTCGGCCGCTGCGCGTAGTACGGCGCGAGCGCGGCCGTGGCGGCGGTGGGCAGCGGCTCCAACGGGGTGACGGCGGAGGTCGCCCCGGGTACGGCGGAATCGGTCGAGTCGGACGGGCCGGGCCCACCGGACGCCACGCTCGGCCCCCCGCTGCACCCGCCGGCCGAGACCGCCACCAGCCCGGTCGCGAGCGCCACTGCCGCCACCCGCGCCCAGACCGGAACCCGGCCCTGCACCCGGCCCGGCACCCGGCCCCGGCCCGGCACCCGCACCCGCACCCGCACCCGCACCCACCCGAAGCCCCTCATCCGCTTCCTCTCCACCACGCCGGGAAAATCCGAGAAAGTACGAGACCGAAGAAACGTCGCTGCCCGGCACCCAACCCGGGTACCGGGCAGCGTAACGACCAGGTGGCCAGCGCCGACCGGAGCTCAGGACGCCCTGGTCAGCGTCTCGGCCAGGAACTGCGCGGCCTGCCGGACCAGCCGCAGCCGCTCCCGGTCCGCGGTGTAGTCCTGCACGTTGTCCGAGACCCGCACCTCGGCCTTGGCCGCCGGACCCGGCCCTGCCTTGAGCGCGGTCTGGAGCTTGCGGGCCGCGTCCAGCCCGGCGGCGTCGCCCTTGGCCGCGGCCAGCAACAGCTTGGCCGAACTGCCCGCGGGGGCCTCGGCTCCGGTCTGGGCGAGCGCGGCGGCGTCGTACCGGCCGGAGACCGCGGCGGCCGCGCCGTAGAGGTCCGGCCTGGCCAGCCCGGCCGCGGCCGCGCAGGGCGCGCCGCCCTCGACCCCGAGGGCGCCCCAGGAGGTCGGGCCGGGCGGGAGGGTGCGGAAGGAGGCGGCGATGGTGACCCGCAGCGTCGCGTCGTCGGCGACGGCGGCCGGGGCGGCGGCGACCAGTTCACAGGGGTGCGCGGTGCCGTTCGGCGCCTCGGGCGCGACCAGGATGAACGGACGGATGCGGCCGGTCTGCAGGGCGGCGCCGACGCCCTCGACGACGTCCGGCACCTCGGCGTCGGCGGTCTTGCCGGGAGTGGCGGCGTGCATCACCACGACCGGGAAACGCGCGTTCGACTCCTTGGCGTACTGCGGCGGCAGCCAGACCCGAACGTTGCGCGGCTTCCCGTCGGGGCCGAGCACGGCGGACTGGAGCAACTCGCCGCCGCCCGGGTGCCCGACGCTGTCGAAGCGGCTGGCCACGGCGGACGCCCCGGCAGGTGCCGCACTCGCAGCCGACGTCGCGGCGCCCGACGCCGCGGCCGACGCGGCAGCCGTGGGCGGCGCCGCCTGCTGCCGGACCGCCGTCTCCGGCACCGACCCGGGCCAGGCCCCCGCCTCGGCCGCGTCCACGGCGGACTGCGCCCGGTCCGCTCCCGTCCGGCCCCTGCTCAGAACACCGAACGCCCCGAGCGCGGTGAGCAGCGTCAGCGCGGTGACGCACACCCCGCACACCATCGCCCCGCCCGCCCGCACCAGCATCGGCCACCGTTCGCCCGCGAGCTCGTAGGTCGCGGCGGCCCGCAGGTCGCGCCAGCGCTGGAGCGCACCGCGTGCCAACCAGATCCCGCCGAGAGCGGCAGCCAGCAGGGGGATGACGAGGAGCGGACGAACCACGGAACGCACCACCTCGGGAGGAGGGCCGACGCCGGGATGGACCCAGTGCCGTACAGGAGGCGACCGCTCCGGCGGCGGGCCCTCCCGGACGGGGAGGCCCGGGTACGGCCGGGGCACAGTCGGCCCCCAGCGTGCACAACGGGTGCGCCGTCACACGCGGGTGTGCCCGGCGAGTACCGGCCGTTCACTCGAAGGTGGGACGCCGGACCGACTCCGGGAGGCCTACAACAACAAAGCGAGACGGCGGTGAACCGGTACGAGGCGGCGAGAGCCCGAACGCCGGACGGCCTCAGCCCGCCCGCAGCGCCACCGTCATCGCCTCGACCGCGAGCAGCGGGTCCACGTTGCGGTCCAGCGCCGTGCGGCAGGCGAGCACCGCCTCGATCCGGCGCAGCGTGCCCTCGGCCGGTCCGGACTGGGCAACCCGGTTCAGGGCCTGGCGCTGGTCCTCGTTGGCGAGCGCGCCGGTGGAGCCCAACTGGATCGCCAGCACGTCCCGGTAGAAGCCGAGCAGGTCGAGCAGCGCGACCCCGAGGGTCTCCCGACGGGTACGGGTGGCTCGGCTCTTCTGCCGCTTCTCCAGTTCCTTGACCGCCCCGGCCATGCCCCGCGGCGCCTTGCCGCCCTCGGCGGCGCCGTAGACGGCCTTCAGGTCGCCCGTCTCCTTGGCGTCCTGGGTCTCGGCGAGCGCCTCGGCGTCGGCCTTGGCGGTGTCGACCAGTCGCTGGGCCGCGGTCAGGCAGCCGCCGATGTCGGCGACCTCCAGCGGGATCCGCAGCACCTCGGCGCGGCGGGTGCGGGCCTGCTCGTCCACGGCGAGGCGGCGCGCGCGCTCGATGTCGCCCTGCCCGGCGAGCGCGGCCAGCCGGGCGGTCTCCGGGTCGACGCCGTCCCGGCGGACCAGCATGTCGGCGACCGCGTCGGCGGCGGGGGTGCGCAGCACCAGCAGGCGGCAGCGCGAGCGGATGGTCGGCAGCACGTCCTGGACGGAGGGGGCGCAGAGCAGCCAGACGGTGCGCGGGGAGGGCTCCTCCACCCCCTTGAGCAGCGCGTTGGCGGCGGCCTCGGTGAGCCGGTGGGCGGCGTCCACCAGGATCACCGACCAGCGGCCACCGGTCGGATAGCTGGAGGCGCGCAGCACCAGGTCGCGCATGTCGCCGACACCGATGGACAGGCCGTCGGTCCGGACGTACTTGACGTCGGCGTGGCTGCCGGCCAGCACGGTGTGGCAGCCGTCGCAGAACCCGCAGCCGGGCGTGCCGCCGAGCGCGAGGTCAGGACTGGTGCACTGGAGGGCTGCCGCGAAGGCGCGCGCCGCGGTGACCTGCCCGGCCCCCGGCGGGCCGGTGAACAGCCAGGCGTGGGTCATCAGGGAGGCGTTCCCGCCCTGGCCCGGAGCGGCACCGCGGCCGGCCTCGACCGTCGCCCCGGCTGCCCGGGCCGCGGCGGTCAGCTGGTCGACCACCCGATCCTGGCCCACCAGGTCGTCCCAGACGGCCACAGCTGCTCCCAAGCTCCGTACGGCAGCGCTCCCGGCGCCGATTCCCCGCCGTCGAGCATACGTCTCCGCTCCGACAGCCACTGCTCCGTCCGGGTCACGGGGGTCACGGGTGCGGCCCAGCTACGCGCCACCGCAGCACGCAGCACCGCAGCACGCAGCACCGCGACATGCAGCCGGCAGCACCACGCAGCCGGCAGTACAGCGACGGGACGGGCGGCGCCCCCGGGGACCACTGCCCCGACGGCGCCGCCCGTCCATCCATCCGTCCATCCGTCCGCCCGTCGTCCGGGCCGGCTCAGCCCCGGCGGCCCCAACGCCGGCCCTTGCCCTTGCCGCCGCCCTCGCCCCGGCGGTCGTCCCCGTCGTGCCGGTCACCGCCGTCGCGCGGGCCCGGCTCGCCCGGGCCGCCGCCCTGCTCCCAGCGCGCCCACTCGTCGCGTGAGCCGAGCAGGGTGTCGGTGAGGCTCGGCAGGTCGTCCATCGGGGTCTCCTCGGCCCACTCGGGCCGGGGCCGCTCGGCGCTGGACTGCGGGTCGACCGCAGACGGGGCAGCGAGCGGCTGGGCGGCCGACCGACCGTCCACCACCGGCAGCTCGCGGGTGCTGTCCACCTGCTCCCCGGGACGAGCCGGCTCGACCCGCGGCAGGACCGCGGTCTCGTCCACCGCCGGCACCTTGGGCAGCACGGCCGTCTCGTCCGCCGCCGGCACCTTCGGCAGCACCGCCGTCTCGTCCACCGCCGCCGGAACCCTGGGCAGCTGGGTGGTCGCCTCGGCGGCCTCCGCAGCCCGGACGGCCGCCTGCCGATCGCGCAGGGTCAGCTCGCGCGTCGCCTCGTCGCCGAGGCCCTCCGCCGCACCCTGCGGGCTCTCCGGGACCGCCCGCAACTCCGTCGTGGCCGCGTCCCGGCCCGACGGACCCGAACCCGCACCCGAACCCGGCCGATCCGAACCCGCACCGGCCCCAGAACCCACACCGGTCCCGGAGCCAGAACCCGAATCGGCTCGGTCCGAAGCCGTCTCCGCCGCCGCAGCAGCCGCCGCGAGCGCCGCGGCCTGAGCCAGCCGGGCCTCCTCGGCCCGCTGGAGCGCCTCCTCCGCCCGGCGCCGCTGCTCCTCGCGCGCCAGCTCCCGCTGCCGCTGGAGCTCCGCCTGGGCGGCCGCCTCGGCGGCGATCCGCTGGCGCTCGGCGGCCTCCGCGGCCAGCCGCGCCTCTTCCTCGGCCCGCCGACGGGCTTCCTCCTCGGCGCGGCGGCGCGCTTCCTCCTCCGCGCGGCGGCGGGCCTCCTCCTCGGCCTTGCGCCGGGCCTCGGCGGCGGCCCGCTCCGCCTCCTCCTTGGCCACCCGCTCCTTCTCGGCCTGCTCGGCCCGCAGCTGCGCCAGCACCTCCTGGCGCTTGCGCTCGGCGGCCTCCTCCTCGGCCTTCTTGCGGGCCTCCTCCGCGGCGCGCCGCTCGGCCTCCTCCTTGGCCAGCCGCTCCTGTTCGGCGCGCGCGGCCTTCTCCTGCTCGGAGAGCGGCAGCTCCCGGTCGAGCCGGTGCCGGATGGCGGTGGTGACGGAGCCGGGGGCCTGGCTGCCGTCCACGACCAGGTAGCGCGCCGGGTCGGCGGCCGCGAGGGCGAGGAAGCCGGACCGGACCCGCTGGTGGAACTCGGTGGGCTCGGACTCCAGCCGGTCCAGCGCCTCGGTGAAGCGCTCCCGGGCCCTGTTCGGGTCGACGTCCAGCACCACGGTCAGATCGGGCAGCAGCCCGCCGGTCGCCCAGCGGGAGATCCGGGCGACCTCGGTGGCGGCCAGGTCGCGCCCGGCGCCCTGGTAGGCGATGGAGGAGTCCATGTACCGGTCGGTGATCACCACGGCGCCGCGGGCGAGGGCCGGCCGGATGACGTTCTCGACGTGCTCGGCGCGGTCGGCGGCGTAGATCAGCGCCTCGGCGCGGTGGGACAGGCCGGTGTTGCCGACGTCCAGTACGAGGCCGCGCAGCCGCTGGCCGACCGGGCTGCCGCCGGGCTCGCGGGTGAGCACGACCTCGTGCCCCTTGCCGCGGATCCACTCGGCGAGCGCCTGGGCCTGGGTGGACTTGCCGGCGCCGTCCCCGCCCTCCAGGGCGATGAAGAAGCCGGTGCCCGCGCCGCGGTGCGGCACCGGGCCGCTGCCGCCGCGCACCGCGTCCACCAGGTCCCGGCCGAACGGCACGGTGCCGCGCCGGTCGTCGGTGCGCAGCAGCACGACGGCGGCGAGCACCAGCGTGAGCAGGCCCGAGGTGGCGACGGCGAGGGCGGCCCCGCCGTGGATGAAGGTGAAGGAGCCGGGCTCGACGGTGCCGTACTCGACGTCCCCGTAGGCCGCGGCGATCAGCGGCACGGCGACCAGCGCGGCGGCGACCACGGCCCGCAGCACCGCGTGCAGGTGCTCGGTGACCTTGGGCAGCCGGGCCTCCTCGACCTCCTGGGCGAGCAGGGTGCGCCCGGCCGAGACGACGATCCCGGCGGCCAGCCCGGCCACCACGGTGAGCAGCAGGACCAGCACGAAGTCCAGCACCAGCCCGGCCAGGATCAGCGCGACGCCCTCGGTGAGCAGCGCCAGCGCGAGCAGCCGGCGGCGGGAGAGCGACGGCAGGGTGGCCCGGGTGAGCCCGGCACCGAGCGCGGGGGCGCCGGCCGCCGCGAGCACGATCAGGCCGTAGCCGATCGGCCCGGCCCGGTGCTCGGCGGCCGTGAGCAGCGCCAGTGCGGCGACGCCCGCCATCGAGGCGAACCCGGCCGCGACGGCGAAGGTGAAGTACGGGGCGCTGCCGGTGCGGCCCTTGCTCAGGGCGGGGCCGGGGGTCGCGTCCGTCGGGGCGCGCAGGCCGGTCAGCGGCGAGTGCGGGGCGACGGCCACCGGACCGCCGGGCAGCTGCTGGAGGTAGCCGCGGACGGCCGCGGCGGCGAACAGGCCGGCCGCACCGAGCGACGCGAAGGTCAGCTGGTGGGCACGCAGCCAGTCCGAGCCGAGCGCCGCGCCGATGTTGTTGAGCAGGGTGAAGACGACCAGGCCGACGGCGCCGAGCGCCACGGTGACCCAGCCGGTGAACCGGTCGAGACTCCGGACGGTGTCCAGGTTGGCGGCGGCCGGCCGCTGTTCGGCGGCGGGCGCGTACGGGTTGGCCGGCGGCAGCAGGCCGGGGACGGCGGCGGCCTTGGCGATCCCCCACACCCGCTCGGCGGCACCGGTGAGGAACACCGTGGCGAGCAGCACGTAGGTGGCCGCGCCGGAGGGCTTCGGGCCGGAGCCCAGCCAGACCGTCCACCAGGGCGCGATGCCGATCAGCAGGGCTCGCAGCGCGTCCGCGCCGAACAACGTCCAGCGCCGGTCGAGCTTCCCGGCGACCAGCCGGTGCACCGGCTCCAGCAACGCCACGCCGACCAGCCCGGTGGCCACCACCCGAACGGCCAGGACCGCCGCGGTGGCGAAGGCGAGGCTGCGCGGCAGGTCGCCGAACTGGCCTGCCCGGGCGGCGGCGATCACGGTGAGCGCGAGCAGCACCAGAAGCCCGAGCCGGTCGGCGGTGCCGCCGATCAGCTGGGTGGTCCACAGGCGCCGGTAGGGCCTGGTCCGCAACAGTGCCCGGGCCCGGTCCACGGGGGTTCCGGCGGGCGCGACCTCGGGCAGGTCCGGCCCGGTGGCTCTGGCGGCCGGGGCGGCGCTGGGGATGGGCTGCTCCTCGCTCGTCATACGGTCAGCGTAGCGGTCTGGGCTTTGCCCGATTGAGATGAACGGGGTTCCGGTTCCCCGTCATCACCGGCTTGTGACGATCCCCGCACAGAGCGGTCGGCCGCCCCGCACGGACCAGGGGCCGCCCCGCACAGTCCCGGCGTCCGGGCCGCACAGTCCCAGACGGCCGCCCCGGACGCCGTGGGCCCCCGGTCCCGCGCCGCCGCAGCCGTACCGGTCACGCGCCGACCCCGGACGGGCCTCGGGCCCACACCCCCGGACGAACGCCGGGCCCGCGCTCCCGGACGGGGGGCACGGGCCCGGTGGTACCGCTGTCGGAGGGATCAGCCCTCGTCGGTGGCGGCGGCCTTGCCCGCGGCGGTCTTGCCGGCCGCGGCCTTCTTCGTGGCCGTCTTCTTCGCCGTCGCCGTCTTGGCGGTGGTGGTCTTCTTCGCGGCCGTCTTCTTGGCGGCGGTCTTGGTCGCCGCCGTCTTGGTGGTGGTCGTCTTCTTGGCCGCCGCCTTCTTCGCCGGGGCCTTCTTCGCCGCCTTCTTCACCGGCCCGCGGGCCCGCTTCTCGGCGAGCAGCTCGTAGCCGCGCTCCGGGGTGATGGTCTCGACGTCGTCGTCCTTGCGCAGCGTGGCGTTGGTCTCGCCGTCGGTCACGTACGGGCCGAACCGGCCGTCCTTGACCACCACCGGGCGCTCGCTGACCGGGTCGGTGCCCAGCTCCTTGAGCGGCGGGGCGGCGGCGGCCCGGCCGCGCTGCTTGGGCTGGGCGTAGATCGCCAGCGCCTCTTCGAGGGTGATCGTGAAGAGCTGGTCCTCGCTGGTGAGCGAGCGGGAGTCGGTGCCGCGCTTGAGGTACGGGCCGTAGCGGCCGTTCTGCGCGGTGATCTCCGCGCCCTCGGCGTCGGTGCCGACCACGCGCGGCAGCGAGAGCAGCCGCAGCGCGTCCTCCAGGGTGACGGTGTCCAGCGACATCGTCTTGAACAGCGAGGCGGTGCGCGGCTTGACCGCGTTCTTGCCGGTCTTCGGCGTGCCCTCGGGCAGGATCTCGGTCACGTACGGGCCGTAGCGGCCGTCCTTGGCGACCAGCATGTTGCCGGTGACCGGGTCCGGGCCGAGCTCGAAGTCGCCGCTGGGCTTGGCCAGCAGCTCCTCGGCCAGCTCGACGGTCAGCTCGTCCGGCGGCAGCTCGTCCGGGATGTCGGCGCGCTGGCCGGGCTCGCCCTCGACGGCGGAGGCGCGCTCGACGTACGGGCCGTAGCGGCCGACCCGCAGGGTGATGTCCTCGCTGATCCGGAACGAGCTGATCTCCCGGGCGTCGATCGCGCCGAGGTCGGTGACCAGCTCCTTCAGGCCGCCCAGGTGGTCGCCGTCGCCGTTGCCGGCCTCGGCGGCGGCACCGGCCGCGCCCTCGCCCTCGCCGAAGTAGAAGCGCTTCAGCCACGGCACGGACTGCGCCTCACCGGCGGCGATCCGGTCGAGGTCGTCCTCCATCTTGGCGGTGAAGTCGTAGTCGACCAGCCGGCCGAAGTGCTTCTCCAGCAGGTTAACCACGGCGAAGGAGAGGAAGGACGGGACGAGCGCCGTGCCCTTCTTGAACACGTACCTGCGCTGGATGATCGTGTCGATGATCGACGCGTAGGTGGAGGGACGGCCGATCTCCCGGTCCTCCAGCTCCTTGACCAGCGAGGCCTCGGTGTAGCGGGCCGGCGGCTTGGTGGCGTGGCCCTCCGGGGTGATCCGGTCGGCGGCCAGCGGGTCGCCCTGGGCGACCTGGGGCAGCCGGCGCTCGCGGTCGTCGAGCTCGGCGTTCGGGTCGTCGGCGCCCTCGACGTAGGCCTTGAGGAAGCCGTGGAAGGTGATGATCTTGCCGGAGGCGGAGAACTCGACGTCCCGGCCGTCGGCGGAGGCGCCGCCGACCCGGACGGTGACCGACTGGCCGACCGCGTCCTTCATCTGGGAGGCGACGGTGCGCATCCAGATCAGCTCGTACAGCCGGAAGTCGTCGCCGCTCAGCCCGGTCTCGGCGGGGGTGCGGAAGCGGTCGCCGGAGGGGCGGACGGCCTCGTGCGCCTCCTGGGCGTTCTTGACCTTGCTGGCGTAGGTGCGCGGGGCGTCCGGCAGGTAGTCCGCGCCGTAGAGCTGGGTGACCTGCGCGCGGGCGGCGGCGATCGCGGTGTCCGACAGGGTGGTGGAGTCGGTGCGCATATAGGTGATGAAGCCGTTCTCGTACAGCTTCTGGGCCACCTGCATGGTCCGCTTGGCGCCGAAGCCCAGCTTGCGGCTGGCCTCCTGCTGGAGCGTGGTGGTGCGGAACGGCGCGTACGGCGAGCGGCGGTAGGGCTTGGACTCGACGCTGCGGACGCTGAACGCGGTCTGCGCCAGGGCGGCGGCCAGCTGGCGGGCGGCCTGCTCGTCCAGGTGCAGGGTGTTGGTGCTGCCGGCCTTGAGCCGGCCGTCCGAACCGAAGTCACGGCCGCTGGCGATCCGCTTGCCGTCGACCGAGGCCAGCCGGGCGCCGAAGGTCTCCGGGTTGGCGGCGTCGGCCGGCGTGCGACCGGTGCCGAAGGTGCCGACCAGGTCCCAGTACGAGGCGGTGCGGAAGGCCATCCGCTCACGCTCCCGCTCGACCACCAGACGGGTCGCCACGGACTGCACCCGGCCCGCCGACAGCTTCGGCATGACCTTCTTCCACAGCACCGGCGAGACCTCGAAGCCGTAGAGGCGGTCGAGGATGCGGCGGGTCTCCTGGGCGTCGACCAGGCGCTGGTTCAGCTCGCGCGGGTTGGCCACCGCCTCCTGGATCGCCGTCTTGGTGATCTCGTGGAACACCATCCGGTGCACCGGCACCTTGGGCTTGAGCACCTGCTGGAGGTGCCACGCGATGGCCTCGCCCTCGCGGTCCTCATCGGTGGCGAGGAAGAGCTCGTCGGACTCCGCGAGCAGCGACTTCAACTTGCTGACCTGGGACTTCTTGTCCGCGTTGACCACGTAGATGGGCGCGAAGTCGTGGTCGACGTCCACTCCGAGGCGGCGCACCTCGCCGGTGTACTTGTCCGGCACCTCGGCCGCGGTGCTGGGCAGGTCGCGGATGTGCCCGACGCTCGCCTCGACGATGTAGCCGGGGCCAAGGTAGCCCTTGATCGTCTTCGCCTTGGCCGGCGACTCGACAATGACGAGTCGCTGTCCGTGCGCGGTCTCGCTGCTCGGGGACACCTTCGCTCTTCTCTCCCGGTCCTGATTGGCTGGTCGGCGCTGGCAGCACGGGCTGCGCTCCGCCCGACCCCTCCACCGTCCCGGGGTCGCCGCTGAACGACACCCCACCAGCGGAGTGTGACCGTACCCCGGCCACCCTTGTCAAACGGACGGATCCCGCTTTTTCGCTTGCCGCGCTCACCGACGCCACTCGAACGGTAACCCGATGACGGAGGTTCGCGCCCCGTGGAGGGGGGCTTCGGCAGGTTCCGGAGGATGGAATGACGGATTTCAAGATCTGTCAACGGATAAATCGGGGCGCTCGCGGTATGCGGTACTGCGCCCTCCGGATCACGCCGGGGCCTCAGCGGCCCAACGCGGCCAGAAGTCCGGCGCCCGCCACCAGACAGGCCGCGCCCAGTGCACCCCACAGCAGGTCGACGGCCGCCGCCCGGCCGGCCTCCCCGGCCGCCAGCACGGCCCGGCAGGGGCGGTCCGGGTCGTAGCAGATCCGCACCGGGGCGCCGGGGGCGAAACGCTCCGGCCGGCGCAGCGGGGTGTGCCCGCGCGGGCGGGTGAGCACGAGTTCGGCGATCCGGCCGGCCCCGGAGCGGTCCGCGCAACCCTCCGGCGACAGCACTGAGAAGGACAGCAGCGGCGCGCTGTCGAGCTGACCGTGCGCGTCGTTCTCGGCGACGACCGTGGCCACCGCCGACACCCCCCGGCGGCGCACCCAGTGGCGCAGGCGCACTTCGGCGGCGCACCACAGCAACAGCACGCCACCGAAGAGCGCGAGCACCAGCCCGCTCACGGCCGCCGTCGTCGTGTCCACCCCTGGCCCCCGGCTCCCCAGCTCTGTCCACAGCCTGTGGACAGAGCCTCACAGCAGCCGACCAACAGGGGGCGGCCGAGCGGGGACCACGGGGCGAACCTGGGGGCACCGGCAGGTGAACGGGGGGATCCGCAGCCTCACGCGGGGCCGTGGCGGCTCGAGGGAGCTGCCGGACGGGCCTGACCGGCCTGACCGGACCGGCCTGACCGGACCGGCCTTCGCCGGACGGGCCTTGCCGGGCAGGCCTCGCCGGAGCGGGCTTCACCGGGCCATACCGACCCGGCCTCAGCGAACCGGGCCTCAGCGAACCGGGTTGATGAACCCCTGCTCGGTCAGCAGCCGGAGCGACTCCGGCACCCGGTCCCGGAGCACGACCCGGTCCTCGCCCAGCAGGTGCGCGATGGCGTCCACGATCTCGCCCGCCGACAGCGTCCCGTCGCAGACCCCGACGAACCCGGCGCCGACGGTGTCCACCTTGGTGGCCCGCCGCATGCCCCTGTTGTGCCGCAGCACCACGTGCTCCGGGTCCTCCGCCCCCGGCGCGCCGACCTGCTCCTGCACCACCTCGTCGGCCAGCACGTAGCGGGCCGCGAGCAGGCCCGCGTCGTCGTGCGAGCGCAGGAAGTCCTGCCGGTCGAACCACTCGTCGATGTGCGGGCCGAGCGGCTGCTCCACCGGGTGCGGCCACTCCTCCACCCGTACGATCGGACGCTCGGCTCCGCCGGCCCGCAGGGTGATCCAGCCCATTCCGATGCCCTCGACCCGGCCCGCCTCGAAGGCGTCCAGCCACTCGCCGTACCGGGCCTGGTAGTCGCCGCCGGGACCGCGGTGGTCACCGCCGTCGCGCAGCCACAACTCGGCGTACTGGGCCACGTCCTGGACCTCGCGCTGAACGATCCACGCGTCCAGTCCGGTGCCCGCCACCCAGCCGGCCAGCCGCTCGCGCCAGTCCTCGCCCCTGACGTGCTGCCAGTTGGCGAGCAACTGGCAGTAGCCGCCCGGCTCCAGGTGCTCGGCGGCCGAGCGCACCAGACTGCGGCACAGGTCGTCCCCGGCCATGCCGCCGTCACGGTAGGTGAACCGGCCGGCTGGCGAGATGACGAACGGCGGGTTGGAGACGATCAGGTCGAACTTCCGCTCCCCGACCGGCTCGAAGAGGCTCCCGGTGAGCGCCTCGGTGTTCTCGAACCCGGACAGCGCCAGGGTCAGTTCGGTGAACCGCAGCGCGCGCGGGTTGAGGTCGGTGGCGGTGACGCTACGGGCGTGCCGGGCGGCGTGCAGCGCCTGCACCCCGGAGCCCGAACCGAGGTCCAGCGCGGCCCGGACGGGCCGGCGCACGGTGATGTTGGCCAGCGTCGTGGACGCCCCGCCGACCCCCAGCACCAGGTCCTTGCGGGACACCCCGTGCGCGGTCTCGCCGGAGCCGATCCCACCCGCGCCGCCCACCGCGCACCCCAGGTCGGAGACCACCCAGGCATCCGAACTCGGGAGCCCGGCCACCTCGTTGGCGTACGGCCGAACGTCCACCGTGGCGCGCACCAGATCGCCGTCCGGGCGCAGCCAGCCGTCCGCCAGGCAGTCCTCCACCGGTAGCGCGGCGGCCGCCGCCTTGTACGGCACCGGCTGCTGCAGCAGGAACAGCCGCACCAGGGTCTCCAGCGGGGTGCCGCCGCGCGTCGCACGCAGTGCCGGAACGGCCTCGCTACGGGCCAACGCCGCGTAGCCGGTGGGCCCCAGCAGGTCCAGGCACCCATCGGCGGTGAACGAGGCGGCCAGCAGCGCCTCGCGCAGCTTGGCCAGACGGGTCGGGTCGAGAACGGGGCTACTGATCACCCCGCCATTGTCCCCCGGTCCACCCCGCCCCGGCCCCACCGGCCCACCAGTCCACACGGAACGGGCGAGGGCCCGCCCTCGGCCGGTCCCGGCCCGCTACAGGCTTGTCCGGGCCGGCGCGCGGTCGGTCCGCCACCGGGGGGCGGGCCAATCACCACCTCGCCCCGGGCCAGGGGGCCCCACCCCTCAGCAGGAGCGCGCCCTCACCCACACGCCCCCTGCCACGGCTGAGTCCCCCACCGTCCGGACCGGAACACCGACCGCGAACGCAGGCGCCGGGGCCGAGGTCGGATCCGGGCCCGGGTCCGGGTCTGGGTCAGGGTCTGGGTCAGGGTCCGGGGAAGGCCGTTCCCTTGAACGGCCCCGGCCCCTGCTGCTTCCCTGACCTTCCCCGCCTTCCTCCCCCGCTTCTCCGCGCCCTCGATCAGCTCGCGCTGGGTGCCGGAGTGGCCGGGGTCGTGGCCGAGGCCGCCGGGGTGGTGGAGGCGCCCGCCGAGGGGGTGGCCGCCGGGCTCGCGGTGTCCGTCGCGCCCGGCGCGGGGGTACCGCTGGGGGCGCCTGCCGAGGCGGAGGCACCGGCGCTCGGGCTCGCGCTCGCGCCCCCGGTGGCCGGGGAACCGCCGGCACGGCCGCTCGCCCCGGCGCTCGGGGTCGTCTGGGTGGGCTTGCAGCCCTCCTGCTTGGCCATCGCCGCGCCCAGGTCGCCGCGTTGCAGCTTGGCCTGCGCCTGCGTGGACAGCGAGGACAGCTGCTGCAGCCGGTCGGCGACGCTGTGCAGCCCGTCCGCGAACTTCGCCTGGTCGTTGTTGGGCAGCGCGTCCAGCTTCTTCTGGACGTCCAGGTAGCCGTCGGACGCCTTCTTCAGCTCGTCGACGGTGTTCTTCTGCAGCGCCGCTCCGTTGTCCACCTTGGGCACACCGGCCGCGTCGATGGCGGCCCCGATGTCCTGGTTGGTCTTGGCGAGTCGCCCGATGTCCGTCGAGAGCCGCTTCTGCAGGTCGGCCGGGGACTCGCCGGTCTTCACCTGGCCGGTGTCGGCGAGGGCGGTCTGTGCCTGGGCGATCGGGTCCTTGGCCGCACCGCAGACGTTCGACGCCCAGGACTCCAGCTGCTTGCTGTTGTCGTCGCCGCCGCAGCCGACGGCTCCGAACGCGAGCAGCACGCCGAGGGCGGGTACGGCCAGCAGTCGCTTGTTCACCGGGAGAAGCCTTTCGGTTTCGGTCGTCTTCGGTCGTCGAACCTACACGGCCGTCACCAGGCGCCCGGTTCCCGCCCGCTCGACTGCCGGGCACCTCGGCTGCGCCGCTGCTCGGCTCCCGGATCGTCCCTGCCCGAACTCCCACCCCGGCCCGCTCAGAGCACGCCCCCGCCGCCGCTCAGGCCCGCTCGACCCTGATCGGACCGCCCGGCCGGACGGTGCGCAGCACCTGGGCGTCCCCGTCCAACGCGCCGAGGACGTTGCAGGGACTGGCCAGTCGGCACTCGCCCTCGTGCGAGATCGGGGTCGGGCCGTACGGCAGGGCGAGGCTCTAGCCATCGGTCCAGAACGCGACCGTGCCCGGCTCGACGCCCTGCCGGGCGCCGTCCTCGCGCGGCGCGCTGACGGGCGTGCGGAAGTAGACCTCCTCGCCCCAGGGGCCGGTCGTCGAACTGATCGGCAGCCTGGGCCAGAGTGCCTCGGTGGTGGGGGTGGCCGACAGCGTGGCGGTGGCCTGCCCGGCCGGCCACAGGATGCGTATGTGCTTCCTCTTCCGCGACTGGTCCGATCGAGGATCGGACCCGGTCGTGCCGGAAGCAGCGAACCGCCAGGCTCAACAATCTGTCAACGACTGCCCGGAGGGCGGGAACGCCGGAGGGCACGAGGCCGGAAGGCGGAACGCCGGAAGGAATCCCGGGCGCCGCCGGGAAGCGGTCCACGGACCGCGACGAGGTCGGAGAGGTCAGACCGCGACAGAGGCGGCCGAGACCGGCCAGCTCATCCGGATCACGCCACCGTCGGCACCCTTGGTGACCTCCAGGTCCTCGACCAGACCGGTGATCACAGCGAGGCCCAGGGTGTCGTCGTCCGGGTCGCCGCCCTCGGCGGCACCGGGGGCCGGGACCGCAGCGGGGCCCGCTTCGTCCTCGACCTCGATGAGGAAACGCTTCTCCTGGTCGGTCAGCGCGACCCGCACCGTGCCGCCGATGCCACCACGCTGGTGCAGGCCGACCGCACGCGAGCACGCCTCACCGACCGCGAGCCGCACCTCGTCGAGCACCGACTCGTCGACCCCGGCCCGTCTGGCGACGGCCGCGGCGACCAGCCTGGCCGTCCGCACGTGCTCGGGAAGCGCGCTGAATCGAAGTTCGACGGTTGCCATCTCTCCCCCTCGGGGTGCTCCGACCGGAGCCGACGGTGCGGCCCCGCGGGGCCGGCACTCGACCGGCCCTGAGGCGTCCGGGGAACACGGGTCCTCATACGGGCCCCTGCGCCCCGGACGCGTTGGAACGGGCGGGCCGACCACGTGGACCGGCCCGGACGCGTCAGTCGGTCGCGGAGACCGCGTCGTCCACCGAGGTGTGGATCGGGAAGACCTTGGTCAGACCGGTGATCCGGAAGATCTTGAGAATACGCTCCTGGTTGCACACCAGGCGCAGCGAGCCCTCGTGGGCACGTACCCGCTTCAGGCCACCGACCAGCACGCCCAGACCGGTCGAGTCGAGGAAGTCAACGCCCTCCATGTCGACGACGAGGTGGTACTTGCCGTCGTTGACGAGCTCGACCAGCTGCTCCCGCAGCTTCGGGGCGGTGTACACATCGATCTCGCCGCCAACCTCGACGACCGTACGATCGCCGACTGCGCGGGTCGACAGGGACAGGTCCACGGAACCTCCAGCACCTTGCCTTGCTACGTCATGTGCGATCCTCGGCCGGACGGCCGCCACCGCATGGTCGCGAGCCCGGGCACGCCAAGCCAACGCGTGGCAAGCCTCAGCGCTGCGACCCACGGCCGTACGGCCGTCACGGCCACATTCAACCACCTGCGACCATGCCCGCACGATGGCTTACGACGATTCTGCGTCACGCCGGTGACACACTGGGTCCTCATGCCGCCCCGACACAGCCTGCCCGAGGCACTGCTCACGACCCTGTCCACCAGTCGGGGCCGGGCCGATCGGCTCACCCATACGGAGCACCTTCCCGCCCGACCTGCGCGTTATTCACCGTGGCCCGACTCGATCCGACCGGAGATCGTCGCCTCGGCCCGGGACATCGGGGTGGAACAGCCCTGGGCGCACCAGGCAGAAGCGATGAACCTGGCCAAAACCGGCCAGACTGTGGTCATCGCCACAGGCACCGCCTCGGGCAAGTCGCTGGGCTATTTGGCGCCCGTGCTCAGCGATCTGCTGGAGGGCACCGAGGCCCGCAACGGCCGCGGCGCCACCGCGCTCTACCTGGCTCCGACCAAGGCGCTGGCCGCCGACCAGCGCCGCCGCGCCGCCGAACTCGCCCCGCCGAGGGTCCGGGCAGCCCTGTACGACGGCGACACCCCGCCGGAGGAGCGCGAATGGGTGCGCCAGTACGCCTCCTACGTGCTCACCAACCCGGACATGCTGCACCGGGGCATCCTGCCCGCGCACGCCCGCTGGGCCTCCTTCCTCAAGGCGCTGCGCTACGTGGTCGTGGACGAGTGCCACAGCTACCGGGGCGTGTTCGGCTCGCACGTCGCCCAGGTGCTGCGGCGGCTGCGCCGCATCTGTGCCCGTTACGGTTCGTCACCCGCATTCCTGCTCGCCTCCGCCACCACCGCCGACCCGGCCGTGACCGCCCGGCGGCTGACCGGCCTGCCCGCCGTGGCCGTCACCGAGGACGCCTCGCCGCGCGGGCCCATGGTCTTCGGCCTCTGGGAGCCGCCGCTGACCGAGAACGTCGGCGAGCACGGCGCCCCGGTACGCCGCACCGCCACCGCCGAGGCCGCGCACCTGCTGACCGACCTGGTCGAACGGCAGACCCGGACCGTCGTGTTCGTCCGCTCCCGCCGCGCCGCCGAACTCGTCGCGCTGCAGGCCCAGGACCAGCTCGGCCGGCCGCTCGCCGAGCGGGTGGCCGCCTACCGCGGCGGCTACCTCGCCGACGAACGCCGGGCCCTGGAGCGCGACCTGCACTCCGGCCGACTGCTCGGACTCGCCTCCACCTCCGCTCTCGAACTCGGCGTCGACATCTCCGGACTCGACGCCGTCCTGATGGCCGGTTACCCCGGCACCCGGGCCTCGCTCTGGCAGCAGGCGGGCCGGGCGGGGCGTGAGGCCCAGGGCGCATTGGCCGTCCTGATCGCCCGGGACGATCCGCTGGACACCTACCTGGTGCACCACCCGGAGGCGCTGTTCGCGACGCCCGTCGAGGCCACCGTGCTCGACCCCGACAACCCGCACGTGCTCGCCCCGCACCTGTGTGCGGCGGCGGCCGAACTCCCGCTCACCGACGACGACCTGGAGCTGTTCGGCCCCTCCACCGCACCACTGCTGCCGGTGCTGGAGCGGCGCGGCCTGCTGCGCCGGCGCGCCGACGGCTCCTGGTACTGGACCCGCCGGGAGCGCGCCGCCGACGCCGTCGACCTGCGCGGGAGCGGCGGCAGCCCGGTGCAGATCGTCGAGGCCGACACCGGCCGGCTGCTCGGCACGGTGGACGCCGCGGCCGCCCACACCACCGTGCACACCGGGGCCGTCCACCTCCACCAGGGACGCACCTACCTGGTCCGGGAACTCGATCTGGAGGACTCGGTCGCCCTGGTCGAACCGGCCGACCCGCCGTACACGACGGCCGCCCGTGACATCACCTCCATCTCCGTCCTTGACACCGACACCACCGTCCAGTGGGGCGAGGGCCGGCTCAGCTTCGGCTCGGTGGAGGTGGTCAACCAGGTGGTCGGCTACCTCCGCAAGCGGATCTCCACCGGGGAGATCATGGGCGAGAGCAAGCTCGACCTCCCGCCCCGCACCCTGCGCACCCGCGCGGTCTGGTGGTCCGTCACCGAGGACCAGCTGCTCGACGCGGACCTCCCGCTCGACCGGCTGCCCGGCGCCGCCCACGCCGCCGAACACGCCTCGATCGGCCTGCTGCCGCTGTTCGCCACCTGCGACCGGTGGGACATCGGCGGCGTCTCCGTCCCGTTGCACCCCGACACCGGGCTGCCCACGGTGTTCGTCTACGACGGCCACCCGGGCGGGGCCGGCTTCGCCGAACGCGGCTTCCAGCGGGCCGTCCCGTGGCTCACCGCCACCCGCGCCGCAATCGCCTCCTGCGAGTGCGAACGCGGCTGCCCGTCCTGCGTCCAGTCGCCCAAGTGCGGCAACGGTAACGACCCACTGGACAAGGCGGCAGCCGTCCGGCTGCTCGACGTCCTACTGGCCGGGGCGCCGGGGACCGGCTCCGCAGCGGGCCCGGACGGTGGAGCGCCGGCCGCTTCATGACCCTGCCGCCGCACCGCTCGTGCTGCTCGGAACACCGCCGGGACCTGCACCGGCACCGCCATCCGCACCCGGGCCAGCACCGGAGCCGGCACCAGCGCCGCCCTCGGCCGCGGTGACCGTAGCCCGAAGCGGTCCGGCCCGGGCCCTCGCCCGCACCGGGCCGACCGGCAGCCGCAGCGGGAGCCCGCCCACCGACACCTCGGCCACCACCTCGACGGCGTCCGCCGAGCGGTCCACCGTGCAGGACGCCAGAGCCGCGCCCTGCGTCGCGGCGATCCCGGCGGCCCGAGCGCAGCCGCCGTCCGGATCCAGCAGCAGCCGGTCCGCTGCCGCGAGGGCTGCCAGGTCGGCGGCCGACTCGGCCCGGTGCCGGGCGGCCACCACCGCACCGACCGCGATCGTCGCGGTGAAGGCCACCGTGCCCAGCATCGCCAGGGCGAGCAGCCAGACCGTCGCCGAGCCCGCGTCCGCCCCGTACCCGTGCCGGCCGGCCGCAGCGGCCCGGGCGGTGCGGACTCGCTCCAGCCGCTCCACCGGCCACCGGCGGCCGGTCAGGCGGGCCACGAGCCACCACCTCCCTCCGCGGTGCCACCCAGTACGTCCTCCCGGGCGGCCACGGCCATCGCGCCGACCCGCACCGCGAGCAGACCGCCCAGCCGGCCCGGCCCCGCGCACGGGGCGTCCACGTCGACCCGCACCGTGTCCGCCGCGACCGCCAGCCGTACCCGCGCTCCCGGCGGCGCCGCCGCGCGGGCGAGTTCGACGGCGTCCGTCTCCCCGCGCGCGGCCGCCCTGGCACCGATCCGGGCCGCGTCCACGCAGGTGATCTGCGCGGCCGCCGCGAGTACGCCCCAGATCAGCATCGCCGCGAGCAGGACGAGCGCCGGCAGCACCACCGCCGTCTCCGCCGTGACGAAGCCACCGTCCCCGCGCCGCGCCGACCGCACCGCCTGGCGCTGTGCCGCCGCCGAGCTCCCGCAACGCCCGTCGGCCGCTCGGAGGACGGGCGCAGCACGGGGCCTCGGCCTGCCCCTACGTCGCATGGAGTGCCCGTTCCAGCATCTCGGTCAGCGCCCCGGTGATGGCCGTGCTGGTCACCACCTTGTAGAGCCCGGCGGCAAGGGCGCACGCGCCCAGCGTTCCCACTGCGTATTCGGCGGTGGTCATTCCGGCGTCCGACCGGCCCCGGCGCCGGACCGTCCGGCGCAGCCGGCCCTCGGCCCCGCGACTCCTCCGTCGCCATCCCCCGAGCAACTGCCGAAGCGGCTGTCCGGTCCCGGCCTTGATCATCATCACTGCGGTCATCGTTCTCTCCTGTCTGGAGTTTTCTTCCGGTTTCGTTCCGGTCTTTCCCGTGACTCCGGCGGCGCGGGAGCCGACGTCCACTCACATCGCCTGGGCGAAGCGGCTGGTGAGGCCGATCACCACCGGCACCACGCCGATCAGGACGAAGGCCGGGAGGAAGCAGAGCCCGAGTGGCGCGGTGGCGAGCACCGCGGCCCGGCGGACCCGGGTGTGGGCCGCCCGCGCGGCCGCTGTCCGCTGTGCCTGGGCCAGTCCGATCAGCGGACCGGCCACAGGGGCCCCGCCGAGGCTCGTCCGGACCAGGCAGCGTGCCAGCGGGGCCAGTGCGGGGTGCTGTTCACCCAGCCTGGTCCAGCACAGTTCCGGCGGTGCGCCCAGGGCCAGTTCGGCTCCGATCGCCACCAGCCTGGGCCCCAGCGGTGCGCCCACACTCCGGCCCACCGCCGACACCGCCACCGAGGGCAGTGCCGCCGATCCGAGGCAGGCCGCCAACAGCTCAGCGCCCAGTGGGAGTTGCCTGGTCAGCAGTTCCTCCTCCAGCGCCGCCCGGCGATCCGTCGGCGAACGGGCCCGAGCCGACCAGCGGTGGACCCCCGCCGCTGCCAGTCCCCCGGCCACGACGCCGACGACATCCCCGACCAGCACCGCCACCGCCAGCCCGGCGCCGACCGCCGAGACCAATCGCCGCAGAGGACCAAGCCCTGGACGTCTCGGGCTCGTTCGCCGTCGCTCCGCGCCCCGCTCAGGCGCCCAGGCGAACGCTCGCCGCCCGGCCGTACGCCGCAACGTCCCCACCGTCATGGCGGCCGCCGTCACCGCCGCCGCAGCGAGGGGCCCGGCCGCGATCCATCCGGGGCCTCGCATTACGCCACCCCCGCTCCGGTACCGAGCGCCCGCGCCTGCAGCGGTCCTCGACGCCCGTCACCGCCTCCACCAGGCCACTCAGCGCCCTGCGGGGCTTCCAGCGCGCCCCGGGCCGCCACCCGGACGATGCGGGCCGTCCAGAGCACCCCTAGACCCTCCAGAGCCGCACCCGCCGCAAGGCAGCCCAGTCCGGCCGAGGTGTGCAGCAGGACCTCCAGCGGGCGTGCCCCTAGCCCACTGCCCAGGAGCAGGCCCGCGCCCGGCAGGGCGGCCAGGACCGCGATCGTCGTACGCGGGCCGGCCAGCTCCCCGGCGATCTCCTCCGCCAACTCCCGTTCACCGCGCAGCGCCTCGGCGACCCGGTCCAGCGCCGCGGCCAGCCCCGATCCGCCGTCGGAGGCGACCCGCCAACAGGCCGCGATCGCCGCCGCCCCGCTGCCACCTGGCAGTTCGGCCAGCAACAGGAGCGCGGCGGGAACGTCCCCGCCGTACCGGCCCGCGGCCAACCGGGCCACCGGTTCGGCTCCGAGCCGGCGCAGCCCCTCCGGATCCGCGGCGAGCCGCGCGGTGACCAGGTGCAGCGCCTGCTCCGGCGTCGCGCCGCTGCGCAACTCCCCGGCCAGCGCGGCGCAGAGCTCCACCACCGCCGCAGCCCGCTGCCCGGCCTCCGCGGCCAGGCGCCGCCGCAGCCGCCACCGCCGCAACGGAAGGACGGCCAGTGCGGCCGCGAGCACCGGTACCGGCGAGTCGGTGGCCCGGCCGAAGGCCAACCCCGCAGGCAGGACCAACAGTTCGGGGACCAGCAGTCCCGGAAACCGAGCCCAGCCCCGTCGTTCCGCCTGCGGGCCCGGCCCGTACACCGGGGGCCCACTGCCCGCCAGCACCAGTCTGGAGCGCCGCCCGCCCGGCAACTGTTCCTGGACGGCACGCCACCCGGCGACGGTCAGCAGGCAGAGCACCGTCGCCCAGCAGAACCCGATCTGTTCCTGCGTCACCTCACTCACCTCCACGTCATCGCCTCTTCCGGCCGCAAGACCGGAGCAGCACCAGGGCACCCGTCGCGCACCCGGCCAGCAGCAGCACGAACCCGATCTCGACCAACCGCAGCTCCCGTGCCGCCTGGGCCGCCGACGCCATCGACACCGACGTGGTCAGCGCCGACACCGCCGCCGCGCTCATGGCGCCACCGCCTCGAGGACCACTCCGCGCGCCGCCAGCAGCCTGACCAGTCGCTCCCAGCCCGCCCCGGGCACCAAGCCACCCGCCGGGGGGAACTCCACCGCCGGGATGGTCACGGCCAGCCCGTCGCGGTCCCCGGCCAGGGTGTGGATCTCCGCCACCCGGCGGCGCCCCGAGCCCGGATCCCGGACCAGGTGCACCACCACGTCGAGCGCGGCGCGCAGTTGGCTGTGCAGCGCCGGCCGGTCGAGCCCGGCGAGCGAGCCCAGTGCCTCCAGCCGGACCGGCACGTCCGCCGCCGTATTGGCGTGGACGGTGCCGCAGCCGCCTTCGTGCCCGGTGTTGAGCGCGGCCAGCAGGTCCGACACCTCGGCTCCGCGCACCTCGCCGATCACCAGCCGGTCGGGGCGCATCCGCAGCGCCTGCCGGACGAGGTCCCGCAGGGTGAACTCGCCCAGCCCCTCCTGGTTCGGCGGTCGGCTCTGCAGCCGAACCACGTGCGGGTGGGCCGGGCGCAGCTCGGCGGAGTCCTCGGCGACCACGATCCGTTCGTCCGGACCGACCAGGGCGAGCAGCGCCGCGAGCAGCGTCGTCTTGCCCGAACCCGTACCGCCGGAGACCAGCAGCGACAGCCGGGCCCGCACGATGCCGGCCAGCAGCTCGGTGCCCTCCGGCGGCAGCGCTCCGCCCGCCGTCAACTCGTCGAGCGTGAACGGCCGGGGTCGGCAGACCCGCAGCGAGATGTGCGTGCAGCCGGTCGCGATCGGCGGCAGCACCGCATGCAGTCTGGTGCCGTCGGGCAGCCGGGCGTCCACCCAGGGCCGGGCGTCGTCCAGGCGCCGCCCGGCCGCGGTGGCCAGCCGGTGGGCCAGCCGCCGGACCGCCTCGGCGTCGGCGAACCGGATTCCGGTGGCCCGGTGCAGGCCGCCGCCACGGTCGACCCACACCTCCTCCGGACCGTTCACCAGCACGTCCGTGACGTCCGGCGCCGCCAGCAGCCGCTCCAGCGGGCCCGCACCCACCAGTTCGGCGCGCAGCGAGCGCACGGTGTCCAGCACCTCGTCCCCGCCGAGCGGCGGCCGGGTGGCACGCAGCACGGCCGCGACCGATCCCGCCGTCGGGGCGGCCCCCGACTCGGCGAGCCGCAGCCGCACCGCGTCCACCAGCTCCGCCGTCCGCTCCTCGCGGGCCGTCCGGCCGTACGGGCAGGGCCCGTGATCGGCCGACGGCGGCCCGCCGGGCGGCGGCACGCTCCGGAGCGGCCGGTGCTCCCGCGCACCGTCGCCCGGGCCCGGGGCACCGCCTCGAAGACCTGTTCTGCGCAGGCGGACCATCAGTACACACCTCCTCCGACCGCCGACACCGGCGGTAGCACTTCGTTCAGGAAGGTCGCGCAGAAGCGCGCGAGTGGGCCGCCGTCCCGCATCCCGGGCGGCACGCCCTTCTCGACGTCCTCGGCCAGGCCCGGCTCCGGTTCCAATTCCCCGGCCAGCTCCAGTCGCAGCCCGCGGGCGATCCGGTGTGCCGGGAGCCCGCTGGCCCGCACCGGCCGGACCACGGCCCGGACGTCCCCGAGTCGCATCCGGGCCGCCGAAGCGACCCGGTCGGCGGCCGCCACGGCGCGCAGCTCGGCCGGGACCACCAGCAGCGCCAGGTCGGACTGCTGCAGCGCCTGTCCGGCGGCCGCGTCGAGATGACGGGGCACGTCGACGACCACCAACCCGCCGCGTCGCCGGGCGGCGGCCAGCACGCTGCGCATGGCTTCCGGCGGCACAGTCAGGGTGTCGCCGCGGTCCCAGGACAGGCAGGACAGCGCGGAGAGCCGTTTGAGGGCCGGCAGCGCCCGGGCCAGCTCGGCCCCGCTGACCCGTCCGCGCGCACCGGCCAGGTCGGGCCAGCGCAGACCGCGCGCCGTCTCCCCGCCGAGCAGGACGTCCAGACCCCCGCCCAGCGGATCACCATCGAGGAGCATCGTCCGCCGCCCCGTCCGTGCGGCCGTGACAGCGAGGGCGCAGGCCAGCGTGGAGGCCCCGGCGCCGCCCCGGCCGCCGAGCACGGCGACGGTGACCGCCGGCGAACCGACGCCCTCGGCCGCGTCCGCGATCCGGTCCAGCAGCCAGGCCTCGGCGTCGGGCAGGAACAGCACGTGCTCGGCGCCCAGTTGGACGGCCCTGACCCACACCCCGGGATCGTCGAGGTCCAGCCCGAGCAGCAGCACCCCGGCGCGCCTGCCCAGCCCCGCGCAGCGCTCCGCCTGGTCATCCCCGACCAGGACCAACGGGGCGGCGTCCCACAGCTCGCGCGGCGGCGGCGCGCCCCTGATCAGCCTGGGTTCGGTGCCCGCCGCCGCACAGAGCCGCAGCAGGTGCTCGGCCAGGCCCTCGTCCGCGGTGACCACGAGCGGCCCAGCGGCCGCGGGGCCTTCGGCGGTGACGTGGTCGGCAATCGGCGTCGACATGGTGTTCTCCCCTCTGCGCCGCGGCCACCGGGGTGGCCACGACGCGCGTCGGACGGTTCCGACGGACGGCCGCCGGGCGGGCCTCTGGAAGAAGGGGGGATGAGGCCCTGCCCGGCGACCGCCGCCGACCATCACGGTGGGGGGAGATCCGGATTCCGTCATCCACGTTCCGATTGCCTGTGGATAACTCGGGGGCTGTGGATGAAAACGTTCACCCGGGCGGGGGGCTATTCGTCGAAGAATTGACGAAAGGGGATCACGGAGATGAACCGGCTCTCCGCCGCCCCGAGGCCGACCGCCTTCCGGACGCCCACGCGCCGGCTCTTCCGCACCCCGTCGTAGCGGCCCGCGGCACAGCTCGAAACGAGCGCGCGCGCCGCGCCCGCCATGAGCAAACGGCAACGCAGAGTGACGAAAGGTGGTGGACAGACGGAGCTGTCGACACCCCCTGCACACCGCCGACGAGGCCCTGCGGAAGCTGCGGCAACGGGCCTTCAAGCCCTGAAAACGGCCCCGGACGTGCGACGACCCCCGCCGGGGGGGAGAGCGGGGGTCGTCTATCCACAGCCCGACTCGGGGGGGAGGAGCCGGACCGGGTTAGCACGGTCGCGAACGATCCGTGACTTCCATGGTGTACCCGAGCGGCCAGAAACACAAACCCGCACGCCCGCGAGTACACCGAATGGCGGGGTGTTTTGTGGCTCCCTCTATCCTCGGTTCCCGTGGACACCACCGAGAACGCCGACGACCACGCCGACGAGTCCCAGGGCGGCCCCACCGGGCCCGACGAGCCGACCGCACCGGGCCGACCCCGGCCGAACGGACTGCGCACGGCCGCCTTCTTCGACCTCGACAAGACCATCATCGCCAAGTCGAGCGCGCTGGCTTTCAGCCGCTCCTTCTATCAGGGCGGTCTGATCAACCGTCGGGCCGTACTGCGCAGTGCGTATGCCCAGTTCGTCTTCCTGGTAGGCGGCGCGGACCACGACCAGATGGAGAAGATGCGCGAGTACCTCTCCGCGCTCACCCGGGGCTGGAACGTCCAGCAGGTCCGCGAGATCGTCGCCGAGACGCTGCACAACCTGATCGACCCGATCATCTACGACGAGGCCGCCTCGCTGATCGAACAGCACCACGCGGCCGGCCGGGACGTGGTGATCGTCAGCAGCTCCGGCTCCGAGGTGGTCGAACCGATCGGCGCGCTGCTCGGCGCGGACCACGTGATCGCGACCCGGCTCAAGGTGGAGGACGGCTGCTACACCGGCGAGATCGAGTACTACGCCTACGCCGAGAACAAGGCCGCCGCCATCCGGGAGTTGGCCGAGGCGGAGGGCTACGCCCTGGCCGAGTCCTACGCCTACAGCGACTCCTCGACCGACCTGCCGCTGCTGGAGGCGGTCGGCCACCCCTCCGCCGTCAATCCCGACCGCGCGCTGCGCAAGGAGGCGCAGGCCCGGGAGTGGCCGGTGTTGGTCTTCGACCGGCCGGTGCAACTGAGACGGCGGCTGCCCGAGTTCTCGGCGCCGAGCGGTTCGGTACTGACCGCGGTGGCGATCGGGGCGGCGGCGGTGACCGCCGGGGTCGTCTGGTACCTGGCGCGTCGGCGCAGGCCCACGACCCTGCGCCCCCGACGGAAGCCGTGATCTAGCACGAAGACCGCCAAAACGGGCAATCGACACAGACTTCTCGTTTCGGGTTCCCCTTTCGGCCGAAACGCGATACAAATGAAGCACGGCCCGCGAGACCCGGTCAGGACCGAAGAGGTCAAACCGACAACGCAGTTCAGGCCCACGGACCGCACGTACAGGTATCCGAGCACCCACATGCAGCCGACCCGCTGTCGGGCCGCCGGACCAGACGAACGGGCAGGATCCCCGTCTGATCGGCACTTCCGGTGCATGCTTGGTCACCCGGTATCTGCACCAGCGGCGGCACCCAGCAGGATCAGGTGCCGCCGCATCTTCGTGTCCGCAACGTCTTCAGCGCCCGCAGCGCCCTCGGAGCCGGCTACGCCCTCGGGGTCCGCAGCGCCTCCGAGCGAGGGCGGCCGGGCCGCTCAGGCCATGCCGCGCTGCATCGCCTCGCAGACCGCCGTGCTCTCCCGCACCCCGAGCCGCAGCGCCCGCCCGCAGTGCGCGATCCAGGCCGCCATCCCCTCGGGCGTACCCGCCAGGTAGCCCGCCAGGGCGCGGCGGTAGGTGCCGGTGCCCAGCTCGGCCAGGCCGACCTCGGCGGGGCAGATCGACTTCGGGTCGAGGCCCTCGGCAATCAGCACGATCCGCTGGGCGGCCCGCGCGATCAGCCCGTTGTGGGTGCCGAACGGCCGCAGGGCGAGCAGTTCTCCGTGCACCACCGCGGCGACCACCAGGGCCGGCGTCCCCACCCCGTGCCCCTCCGCGCGGGCCACCAGCAGCCGGGAGAGCTGGTCCAGCCGGGCCGCGACCTCCTCCGCGTCCGGGGCGGGTGGCAGCACCGGCAGCGGCCCGGTCCCGGCCTCGACCTCGACGCTCTCCACCGGCTCGAGCTCCAGTGGGAACAGTTCGTCGGCGCGCTCCCCCGCCCGGCGCGGCCGACCGGCGGCCGGGTCGGCGTCGCCGACCGCGAGCAGGTGCAGCCTGGCCAGCACCTGCAGCGGCGAGTGCCGCCAGACGCTGAGCAGCTGCCCCGCCTCGGCGGCCATGCGCAGGGCCGCGCCGACCGTGCGGGCCTCGGTGTCCAAGCCGAAGTCGGTGCGGCGCCGGACCTCCTCCAGCGGCCAGTCGGCCCCGGCCACGGCCGCCGACGCGCGGGCGCCGCGCAGCGCGGACTCGGAGGTGACCTCGGCCGCTCGGCGGCGCATCACCCGGTGGCCGTACAGCCGGTCGACGGCCTTGCGCACCTCGGCCACGGCGTCGGGCACCCCGGGGAGCTGGGCCAGCGGGGCGAGGGGATCTGTTCCAGTGCTCACCTACCCGAGAGTAATGAACGGCCCGCCCCTCCCGGAACAGCAACCCCACATCACCCGTTCGAGGCAATCCTCACTTCCCTTCCCCGGCGGGGCACAAACCCCCGCTAGCATGGCCACTATCGGAGACGATAACTATTTCCAGTTAGGGGTGTCCCACGCGCGCCCCTGAGCACGCGGCCCGCCCCCAGGGCCCAGAGCGAGAGCCGGAGCCCCAGATGAAGATCGCCTTCGTCGGCAAGGGCGGCAGCGGGAAGACCACGCTGTCCGCACTGTTCATCCGCCACCTGGCCGCCATCGGTCGGCCGGTCATCGCCGTCGACGCCGACATCAACCAGCACCTGGGCCCCGCCCTCGGCCTGACCGACGCTCAGGCGGCCGAGCTGCCCCCGCTCGGCGGGCGCCTGCCGGAGATCAAGGAGTACCTGCGCGGCAGCAACCCGCTGATCCGCTCGGCCGACGAGATGATCAAAACCACGCCGCCCGGCCGCGGTTCGCGACTGCTGCGGATCGTCGAGGAGAACCCGGTCTACGCCGCCTGCGCCCGCCCGATCGCACTGGACGAGGGCTCGGTCCGACTGCTGGCCACCGGCGCGTTCACCGAGGAGGACCTCGGGGTGGCCTGCTACCACTCCAAGGTCGGCGCGGTGGAACTGCTGCTCAACCACCTGCTGGACGGCCCGGACGAGTACCTGGTCACCGACATGACGGCAGGTTCGGACTCCTTCGCCTCCGGCCTCTTCACCCGCTTCGACCTGACCTTCCTGGTGGCCGAGCCGACCCGCAAGGGCGTCTCGGTCTACCGCCAGTACAAGGACTACGCGCGGGACTTCGCGGTCCAGCTGCGGGTGATCGGCAACAAGGTGCAGGGCCCGGACGACCTGGCCTTCCTGCGCCGCGAGGTCGGCGACGACCTGCTCACCACCTTCGGACAGTCGGACTGGGTGCGCCGGCTGGAGCAGGGCGCCGAGCCGCCGCTGAAGTCGCTGGAGCCGGCCAACCGGGCCGTGCTGGAGCAACTGCGGACCGAGGCCGAGGCTGCGTACGAGCTGCGCGACGCGCGCCGCTACACCGAGCAGGCCGTGCTCTTCCACCGGCGCAACGCGGAGAGTTGGGCAAACGCCAAGGTCGGCGTCGACCTCGCGACCCAGGTGGACGAGGGCTTCGTGCTCGGCGGGTTCCCGGGCGAGTTCACCGCCGACGGCGCGTCGGCCACTCCCGCGGGAGCCACCGCCTGACCCCAGCGCGAACGGCACCCCCACCTGCGAATTCCCGCCAGTTCGATCACCACCCAATGGGGTGAACCGGGGATTTTCCGCTTCCCGTCGGGAACGACGCCGTGCAAAGCTTTCATTACCCTCGGTTTACCGAGTCTTGACGGCCCTCCCGCGGCCCTCGGCGAGACATCCCGCGCCTCGCCCTGGCCCTCGGCGGGCCGGATGGTCGACGCCGGCCGGTGACACCCGCACTCCCCGCCGCGCCCACGCCATCCCGCCACACCGTCGCGCCCACGACAGCCGATCCGCCCCGGAGCCCGACCCCGGGCTCACCACCGGACCTGACTGCGTTCGTTCCCCCGGACAGACGGGAAGACCATGACCCTCGACATCTCCAGTGCCCCCATCGCCTCAGACACCACCGACCACGCGCCACCGGACCCCGGCCCCCGGATCCGCTGGACCCAGGACCTCTCCGCCTCCCTGGTGGTCTTCCTGATCGCCGTGCCGTTCTCCCTCGGCATCGCGCTCGCCACCGGCGCCCCGCTCACCGCCGGTCTGGCCGCCGCGGCCGTGGGCGGCATCGTGGTCGGGCTGTCCGGCGGCACCCCGCTCATGGTCAGCGGTCCCTCCGCCGCGCTGACCGTGATCACCGCCGGGCTGATCGCCCAGTACGGCTGGCGGGCCACCTGCGCCGTCACCGTCGCCGCCGGACTGCTGCAACTCCTGCTCGGCGCACGCCGGGTGGCCCGGACGGCACTCGCCGTCTCGCCCGCGATCGTGCACGGCATGCTGGCCGGAGTCGGACTCACCATCGCCCTCGCGCAGCTGCACGTCGTCCTCGGCGGCTCCCCGCAGAGCTCGGCGGTCGCCAACCTCCTGGCGCTGCCCGAGCAGTTGTCCGGTCCGCACCCACCGGCGGTGCTGGTCGGCGCGGTGACCGTGGCCGTGCTGCTGGGCTGGCCCCGGCTCGACCGACTCCCAGGCCGTGCGGGCGAGTTCGGTGCCCGTCTGGCCAAGGTGCCCGGCCCGCTGGCCGCCGTGGCGACCGCCACCGCGCTCGCCCTCGCGCTGGACCTGCGACTCGCCCACATCGAACTGCCCTCCTGGCAGCCGCAGTCTCTCGTGCCCGCACTCCCGCACGGTTCGCTCG
Source organism: Kitasatospora aureofaciens (assembly GCF_001188955.3). Lineage (GTDB taxonomy): Bacteria > Actinomycetota > Actinomycetes > Streptomycetales > Streptomycetaceae > Kitasatospora > Kitasatospora aureofaciens. The sequence continues at coordinate 128,384 of NZ_JPRF03000016.1, forward strand.
CCGGGGTGCTCGCCGCCGCCCTCACCGTCACCGCCGTCGCGAGCGTGGAGTCGCTGCTGTCCGCCGTGGCGGTGGACCGGATGTCCCAGCGCACCGGTGACCTCGACCGCGAGCTGCGCGGACAGGGCCTCGCCAACCTGGTCAGCGGGCTGGTCGGCGGACTGCCGATCGCCGGCGGCGCCGTGCGCAGCACCGCCAACGTCCGGGCCGGCGGGCAGACCAGGTGGGCCTCGGTGCTGCACGGCGTCTGGGTACTCGCGGCCGCACTGGCGCTGGCCGGTGGGCTGCGCCGGATCCCGCTGGCCGCCCTGGCCGCCCTGGTGCTGGTGGTCGGGCTGCAGATGGTGAGCTTCGCGCACATCCGCAACGTGCACCGGCACCGCGAGTTCCCGGTCTACCTGATCACCATGCTCGCCGTGGTCGCCTTCGGCGTGCTGTGGGGTGTCGGCCTCGGCGCCGCCACCGCCGTACTGCTCGCGCTCTACCGGCTGACCCGTGCCCACGTGGACGTCGAGACCGGCCCCGACGGCTCGGTCACCGTCCACACCCATGGGCCGCTCACCTTCACCGCCGTCCCCCGGCTGAGCCGGGCGCTGGCCGGAATCCCCGAGGCCACCGAGGTCACCGTGGTGCACGACGGCTCCTTCCTGGACCACGCCGCGTACGAGACGCTGCACGACTGGCGGACGGGACACCAGGCCGCGGGCGGCCGGGTCTCGCTGGTGACGCGGCGCCAGGACGACGAGGTGCTCGATCCCGACGGCACGGTCCGCACGGGCAGCTCGCCGGGCCCGCACCGCTGCCGGGCCTGGACGCCCTGGGTCGGCCACCACTGCATCGAGCAGCAGGAGGACCCGCACGGCCGGCTGCTGGACGGCGTCCGGGTGTTCCAACAGCACACCGCCCCGTTGATCAGGCCCGAACTCGCCAGGCTGGCCCGAGAGGGGCAGACGCCCTCCCAGCTCTTCCTGACCTGCTCGGACTCGCGGATGGTGACCAGCATGATCACCAACAGCGGCCCCGGCGACCTGTTCGCCGTCCGGAACGTGGGGAACCTCGTACCAGCCCCGTTCGAGCCCGGCGCGGCGGACGACTCGGTGGCCGCCGCGGTCCAGTACGCGGTCGAGGTGCTGGAAGTGCGCTCGATCACGGTCTGCGGCCACTCCGGCTGCGGCGCGATGAAGGCCCTGCTGGACGGCGTGCACGACGAGCGCACCGGGCCGCCCACCCCGCTGGCCCGCTGGCTGCGCAACGGCCGCGGCTCACTGGACCGGCTGCGACGGGTCCCGGCCGAGTTCGCCGACCGGCCGGTGGTGGACCTCGTCGAGCAGCTCTGCATCACCAACGTGGTGCAGCAGCTGGACCAGCTGATGGCGAATCCGGCGGTGGAGCGCCGGGTAGAGGAGGGCAGCCTGCGACTGGTCGGGATGTACTTCGACTTCGCCACCGCCCAGGCCTACGTCCTCGACCGCGCCGCCGGGACGTTCAGTCCGGTCGAGGCCCGCACCGAAGCCCACGCCGGCGCCTGTGCCGAAGCCCGGCCGGACGGGCGACCTGACGAGAAGTCGGCCGAACGAGCGGGAAAGGACGGCCGGGTTCCCGTCGACGGCGGCGAGGACGGGCCCCAGCTGGCCGCCTGAGAGCCGGGCCCGTGTCCCCGCCGGGCGGGCCGGGGCGCGGGCCCCCCGGCCGCCGTGCGGTCCGCCGCCCCGCGCGGCGGACCGCACGGCCGGTCGTTCGATCTTCGGTCATAGGTCTACACCAATTCCAAGGAGCCTCTTGTCAACTGACCCGTTCGCCTGGTGAGCTTGTGCGCTGGGACACACGGGACAATCCCCACGCACGGGATCGCCCCAGATCATGACTCGATGAGGAGTGCGCGTTGAGCAACGAGAGCCTGGCCAACCTGCTCAAGGAGGAGCGGCGTTTCGCCCCGCCGACAGAGCTCGCCGCGGCCGCCAACGTCACCGCGGCCGCGTACGCTCAGGCCTCCGAGGACCGGCTGGGCTTCTGGGCCGAGCAGGCCCGCCGCCTCAGCTGGGCCGTCGAGCCGACCGAGACGCTCGACTGGTCCAACCCGCCCTTCGCCAAGTGGTTCGCCGACGGCAAGCTCAACGTGGCCTACAACTGCGTGGACCGCCACGTCGAGAACGGCCTCGGCGACCGGGTCGCCATCCACTTCGAGGGCGAGCCCGGCGACAGCCGCTCGATCACCTACGCCCAGCTCAAGGACGAGGTCTCGCAGGCCGCCAACGCGCTGCTGGAGCTCGGCGTCCGCAAGGGCGACCGGGTGGCGGTCTACCTGCCGATGATCGCCGAGGCGGTCGTCGCGATGCTCGCCTGCGCCCGGATCGGCGCCACCCACTCGGTGGTCTTCGGCGGCTTCTCCTCCGACGCCGTCGCCTCCCGCATCCAGGACGCCCAGGCCAAGCTCGTCATCACCGCCGACGGCGGCTACCGGCGCGGCAAGCCCTCCGCCCTCAAGCCGGCCATCGACGAGGCGCTCACCAAGGTCGAGGGCGTCGACCACGTCCTGGTGATCCGCCGCACCGAGCAGGAGATCCCCTGGACCGAGGGCCGCGACGTCTGGTGGCACGAGATCACCGCGCGCCAGTCCACCGAGCACACCCCCGAGGCGCACGAGGCCGAGCACCCGCTGTTCATCCTCTACACCTCGGGCACCACCGGTAAGCCCAAGGGCATCCTGCACACCTCGGGCGGCTACCTCACCCAGACCAGCTACACCCACCACGCGGTCTTCGACCTCAAGCCGGAGACCGACGTCTACTGGTGCACCGCCGACATCGGCTGGGTCACCGGCCACTCGTACATCGTCTACGGCCCGCTCTCCAACGGCGCCACCCAGGTCATCTACGAGGGCACCCCGGACACCCCGCACCAGGGCCGGTTCTGGGAGATCGTCCAGAAGTACGGAGTGACGATCCTCTACACCGCACCGACCGCGATCCGTACCTTCATGAAGTGGGGTGACGACATCCCCGCGAAGTTCGACCTGTCCTCGCTGCGGGTGCTGGGCAGCGTCGGCGAGCCGATCAACCCCGAGGCGTGGATCTGGTACCGCGAGCACATCGGCGGCGGCAAGTGCCCGATCGTGGACACCTGGTGGCAGACCGAGACCGGCGCCGTCATGATCAGCCCGCTTCCGGGCGTCACCGAGACCAAGCCGGGCTCGGCCCAGCGCGCCCTGCCGGGCATCGCGGCCACCGTGGTGGACGACGAGGCCAACGAGGTCCCCAACGGCTCCGGCGGCTACCTCGTGCTCACCGAGCCGTGGCCGTCCATGCTCCGCACCATCTGGGGCGACGACCAGCGCTACATCGACACCTACTGGTCGCGCTTCCAGGGCCGTTACTTCGCCGGTGACGGCGCCAAGAAGGACGAGGACGGCGACATCTGGCTGCTCGGCCGGGTGGACGACGTCATGCTGGTCTCGGGCCACAACATCTCCACCACCGAGGTCGAGTCCGCCCTGGTCGGCCACCCGTCCGTGGCCGAGTCCGCCGTGGTCGGCGCCGCTGACGTCACCACCGGCCAGGCCATCGTCGCCTTCGTGATCCTGCGCGGCGGCATCGCCGAGAGCCCCGAGCTGGTCGAGGAGCTGCGGGCGCACGTCGGCCGCACGCTCGGCCCGATCGCCAAGCCGAAGCAGATCAAGGTGGTCGGCGAGCTGCCGAAGACCCGCTCCGGCAAGATCATGCGCCGCCTGCTGCGCGACATCGCCGAGGGCCGCGAGGTCGGTGACACCACCACCCTCGCCGACAGTACGGTGATGAGCCAGATCCAGGCCCAGCTGCCGCCGAACGGCGACAACGGCTGAGTGCGGCGCTGACGACGGAGCGCGCAGCGGGCTCGGCGCGCTGAAGCCGTGACGGGGCCCGGGCGGTGTTCACCGCCCGGGCCCCTTCGTCATGCCCGCAGACGGTGTGACACCCGGGCGACGGGCAGGTCGTCGTAGCGCGGCCCAGCTGCGCGGCCCAGCTGCGCCGCCCGACCGCGGTGCCCGACCGCGTTGGGCGACCGCGGTCCGAGCGGTCCGCAGCCGGGCTTGGAGTAGCGCACCTGGAGGCCCGGCGTCTCCCGGACGGGGGCGGCGGCTGCGGCCGATGACAGGGGGGCGTTCACCCGACTGCGCGCGGCCCGGGCTGTTCGGGCGACGGTCCACTGCTACTCGGGAGTGCAGAACCGTCCCGCAGGGCTTAAGTCCTTTAACAGGACGATCCCGATGTCACCCGAAAAGTCCCGTTAGACTGCTAAGGACGCATCAAGATCCTTGAGCAGGAGTCGCGGGCGTCAGAGGGCGCGCCGGGAAGTCTGGTCGGCAACTGCACCACCCGTGCATCCGTCGCCGCTCCCCGCCCCAGGAGGTCCCACGTGACCGACCAGCCGCCCGTCCACGAGCCGACGACCCGCCGCCAGCAGTTCCTCGGCCGGCTGTCACTGCCCGAGCGCACCTTCATCACCGACGCCCTGCGCACCGAGACGGTCGGCGGCATGCTGCTGCTGACCGCCGCCGTGGTCGCCCTGATCTGGGCCAACGTCTGGCCGCACTCGTACGAGAGCGTGCTCGACTACCGGATCGGCCCGTCCGCCCCACTCCATCTCGACCTCACCCTGGCCACCTGGGCCAAGGACGGCCTGCTGACGATCTTCTTCTTCGTGGCCGGCATCGAACTCAAGCGCGAGTTCGTCGCGGGCGAGCTGCGCACCCCGAGCGCCGCACTGCTGCCGGTGGTCGCCGCCGTCTGCGGCGTCGCCATGCCCGCGGTCCTGTTCGCCCTGGTGAACTCCGGCAGCGGCGGACACCCAGGCGGCTGGGCCATCCCGACCGCCACCGACATCGCCTTCGCGCTCGGTGTGCTCGCCGTGGTCGGCAGCCACCTCCCCTCGGCGCTGCGCGCCTTCCTGCTCACCCTGGCCGTGGTGGACGACCTGATCGCGATCCTGATCATCGCGATCTTCTACAGCTCCGGGATCAAGTTCTGGGCGCTCGGCCTGGCCTTCGCCGGCCTGGTCCTGTTCTGGTTCCTGCACCGGCGCGGGGTGAAGGGCTGGTACCTGTTCGTACCGCTGGCCGTCGTGGTCTGGGCGCTGATGCACGAGAGCGGCGTCCACGCCACCGTGGCGGGCGTCGCGATGGGCCTGATGCTGCGCTGCCACCGGGAGGGCGACGAGAAGCACTCCCCCGGCGAGCACATCGAGCACCTGGTCCGCCCGCTCTCGGCCGGGCTGGCCGTCCCGGTGTTCGCGCTGTTCTCGGCCGGGGTGACGATCTCCGTCCCGGCGCTGCGCGAGGTCTTCACCCAGGCCACTCCGCTCGGCATCGTGACCGGTCTGCTGGTCGGCAAGACGGTGGGCATCTTCGGCGGCACCTGGCTGGCTGCCCGGTTCACCCGGGCCGAGCTGAACCCGCGGCTCAAGTGGGCCGACCTGTTCGCCGTCTCGGTGCTCGCCGGGATCGGCTTCACCGTCTCGCTGCTGATCAGCGAACTGGCCTTCCCCCACGACCTGGCGCTCGCCGACCGCTCCAAGACCGCCGTCCTGGTCGGCTCGCTGCTCTGCGCGACGATCGCCACCGTGCTGCTGAAGCTGCGCACCCGGCACTACCGCACGCTGTGCGAGGAGGAGGACCAGGACGCGGACGGCGGCGTGGGCGGCAGCGTGGACGGCGACGGCGTGCCGGATGTCCGCCAGCAGGACGAACCGGCCCGGCGCCTGCCCCGCGAGGGGTTCGGAGGCGACGGCTGAAGCCCTTCCGGAGGGGTCCAGCACGCCTTCCGAAGCCAGGACACGTCCCTCCGCCGGGGCCCCGGAGTGGTGTCCGACTGACCGGTAGGGGCATGATTCTGAGCTGTCGACACACCACTGACGCCTCCGGATCCCCCACCGGCACCGGAAACCGCACACCGCGACGGCGTCACGCCGCAACAGCTGCAGAGGAGAACCGCTGATGCCCACAGGAGCCGCAGACCCGTCCAGCAACGGCCGGGCGCCCTACGAGGGTGAGCGTTCGGTGGGGCAGCTGTTCGCGGCGGCCACCGCCGACCTGTCCTCGCTGGTCCACGACGAGATCGCGCTCGCCAAGGCCGAGATCAAGACGGATGTCAAGCGCGGCGCCGCCGGCAGCATCTTCTTCGTCGTGGCCGGCGTGATCGGCCTGGCAGGCATTCCGATGGCGAGCATCGCGATCGCCTTCTTCTTCCACTGGCTGGGTGTGCCGCTGGGCTGGTCGTTCGCGATCTCGTTCGCCCTCCACGTGTTCGTCGCGGCGCTGGTCGGCTTCGTGGCCGTGCGCATCTTCAAGAAGGTGACCAAGCCGGAGCGCACCATCGAGGGCGTCCAGAAGACCGCCGAGGTGCTGAAGAACGCCCGGCCGCGGCCGGCCACCCAGGAGGAGATCGACCGGGGTCTGGGCCGTATCCCGTAACCGCGGGAGGGGCGCTCGAACCCGCCGAGAGCGAGTGCCGGGCACGTGTCCGGCTCGCGGATGTGACACGCTCTCGGTATGCCGCTCGACCAGACGCCCGTGACCGCGCAGCCGTCCGCCGACTCCGTCCCCGACGTCGGCCCCGGCACCGTCCCCGGCACCGTCCCCGGCACCGTCCCCGGGCCGGCCGCCGAGCGGCACGGCGAGGGCGCTGCCGAGGCCTGGAACATCCGGCAGTCCGGCCCGTGGGGGCACCGCGACCTCGCGGCCAACGGCGCCCGTTTCCACATCACCGAGCTGGGTTCCGGCCCGCTGGTGCTGCTAGTGCACGGCTGGCCCGAGTACTGGTGGGCCTGGCGCCACCAACTGACCGCGCTGGCCGCGGCCGGCTACCGCGCGGTGGCGCTCGACCTGCGGGGCATCGGCGGCAGCGACCGCACCCCGCGCGGGTACGACCCGGGCAACCTCGCCCTGGACATCACCGGCGTGATCCGCTCGCTCGGCGAGCGCCGGGCACACCTGGTCGGGCACGCCTCCGGTGGCACCCTGGCCTGGGTGGCGGCGGTGATGCGCCCGTCGGTGATCCAGAGCCTCACCGTGGTCTCCGCGGCGCACCCCCGGGACCTGCGCCGGGCGCTGCTGACGGACCGCAAGCAGATGGCCGCCTTCGACCACGTGCTGGGCTTCCAACGGCCGTGGATACCGGAACGCCGCCTGGTCGCCGACGACGCCGCGCTGGTCGGCCGCTACCTGGACGAGTGGACCGGGCCGAACAAGCTGGACGAGGCGGCCGTGCACGCGTACCGGCAGGCCATCCAGATCCCCAGCACCGCGCACTGCTCGATCGAGCCGTACCGCTGGCTGCTGCGCTCGATGGCGCGCCCGGACGGCATCCAGTTCGCCCGGCGGATGAAGAAGCCGATCACCGCGCCGACCCTGCACGTCCAGGGCGCCTCGGACCCGGTGCTGCTGCCGCACACCGCGCTGGGCGGCGGCGAGTACGTGGCGGCGCCGTACCGCTGGCGGCTGATGCCGGGGGTGGGGCACTTCCCGCACGAGGAGGCGCCGGAGGAGTTCACCGCCGAGCTGCTGGACTGGGTCGGCCGCCACAAGGAGTGACGCCCGGAGGGTCCGCCGGACGGTCTCCGCGACGGGATCGGACGGCCCAACTCCCTTAATGTTGTGCTCATATGACAAACGCATAGGCCAGTTCTGGCGAGCCCGGGCGGTTACTCCCACCGGCCCAGGGGCATCCATTCCGGTATGACCTGGATGCCCGATCGCGACGACGCCCCGCGCGGCCGACGCCACAACAGTCCCCAGCGCTCCGCACACCGCCCCGACCGGGCGGACGACCTCGGCTTCGACGGCCTCGACCGCCGTCAGCGCGGGGTGCAACGGCAGATGGGCATCCGGCGCATCCTCGGCCGGCGCGCCCGGTGGGTGGGCGCACGACTGCGGCGCGAGACCTGAGGCCCCGCGCCGCTCCGGCGGTCCGGACGACGGCCGATCAGCCAGCCGGCCGGTCAGTCGGACGACGGCCGGTCAGCCGGTCAGCCGGTCAGTTCACGATCTGCGGCGACAGCGCGGTGAACCAGAGCAGGACGAAGGTCGCCACCGACATGATCGGCACCAGCACCTTGGTCTCGACGCTGTTGCCGCTGCGCTTGATCAGCACGATCTCGTAGCGCTCCTTGTGCGGCCACAGCAGCGGCGCGCCCTTCTTGGTCAGGCAGTCGCCCAGCAGGTGCGCCAGCGTGCCCAGTCCGACCGCGTACGGCAGCCAGCCGGGCGAGTTGGGCATCCAGGTGTTCATCCCGAAGGTGCCGAGCGCGGCCAGGCCTATGACGGTGATCCACGCCTCCGGCCCGTTGCTCGGCGGGCAGAGCCGCAGTGCGCGGATCGCCAGCGCCAGTAGGAAGAACGTCACCGAAAGGGTGAAGTAGCGGCCCAGGAAGGTGACGCCCGCCCAGGTGCCGCCGCCCATCAGCGCGACGAAGAGCAGCGAGTGGGTGGCGTGCCGGTGGCCGCCGGAGGCCCAGGCCACGAAGCGGCAGAGCGCCTTCGAGACCGGGCCGAGGAAGTTGGCGATCGAACCGTCGTGGTGGTCGAGGTCCGGCAGCAGCGCCGCGCCCGCGCACAGCACCGTGCCCATCAGTATGTCCGCCGGCTGCAGCGTGGTGTGCAGCAGCAGCGGGGGCAGGAACGGAGCCGAGGCCGCGTACAGCATCGCCCCGCTCACCGCATGTGAATGACCCATCATCGGACTGCCACGACCTCCCGTTGACTCACTCCGGGACGGCAACCCGGTTGAGCCGAACGGGTGAGCGCGGCCGAGGCTACCAGGGCGGACTGACGGTACGACGGATCCCGCACCGGCCGCCGCCGCGAGTCGACGAGAGGTCAGAGCGCGCAACCCTGGGTGTCCACCCTGGCGCTCGCACTCCCGCCCGCCGTCGCGTCCTCGCGCACCTCGGCCGAGGTCAGCACGTACCCGGTGTCGGCGCTGTCCAGGGACTTGGCGAAGACCACGCCGTACACCTGGCCGTCCGGGGTGAGCAGCGGGCCGCCGCTGTTGCCCTGGCGGACCAGCGAGCGGACCGAGTAGACGTCGCGCACCACCTGGCCGCGGTGGTAGATGTCCGGGCCGTTGGCCTGGATACGGCCGCGGATGCGGGCGGGCTGGACGTTGAAGGCCCCGTTCTCCGGGAAGCCCGCGACGATCGCGCTGTCGTTGGTCCGCGCCTCGCCCGCGAAGGTCAGCGGGGGCGCGTTCAGCTTGGGCACGTCCAGGACGGCGATGTCGCGCTGCCAGTCGTAGCGGACCACCGTGGCGTCGTAGAGCTGGCCGACGCCGCCGATCTGCACGGTCGGCTCGTCGACGCCGCCCACCACGTGGGCGTTGGTCATCACCCGGTGCGGGGCGAAGACGAAGCCGCTGCCCTCCAGGGTCTTGCCGCAGGAGGTCGCGGTGCCGACCACCTTGACCAGGCTCTGCCGGGCCTTGGCCACCGCCGGGCTGTTGGCCAGCGCCGGGTCGGGGGTGTCGACCTGGGTGATCGGCTCGTGCTCGAAGGGGTTGAAGACCTGGGGGAAGCCGTTGCGGGCGAGCACCTTGGAGAAGTCGGAGAACCAGTTCGGCGCGTCGCCGGGCAGCGCGTCCTGGACGCCGCCGAGGATCGCCGAGGTCCGGACCTGCTTGGAGACCGTCGGCAGGGACGTCCCGGCCAGCGCGGAGCCGATCAGCCAGGCCACCAGCAGCATCGAGATCACGTTGACCACCGCACCGCCGGAGGCGTCCAGCAGCCGGGCCGGGCGGCGGTCGATGTGGCCGCGCAGCTTCCAGCCGAAGTGGGCGGTGACCGCCTGGCCGATCGCGGCGCAGACGATCACCACCACGACGGCCACCACCGAGGCGGTGGTGCCGGGGCTGAGGTGGTCGAGCAGCAGCGGCAGCAGCTGGACGGCCAGCAGGCCGCCGCCGAGGAAGCCGACGAGTGAGAGGACGCCCACCACGAAGCCCTGCCGGTAGCCCGAAACGGCGAATCCGACAGCGGCGAGGATCAGCAGCACATCCAGGACGTTCACCCCGACACCCTCCCACGCTTCGCGACCGTGTCGCGCCGACGGTGCGTCACGAGCTGCCGGCGTCGCCGCCCGGCAGGGCACGGGAGTGCTCGAGGTCACCCTGGACGAGCGCGAGCGCGTCGTCCGAGAGGTCGACGATCCGGGACGGGTCCCAGGGCAGCTCCAGCCCGCTGTGGTGCAGCACCCGGTCGATCACCCCGGCGGTGAACCCCCAGACCAGCCGCCCGGCGACCGCGAAGGCCGGACCGACGTGCCCGGACGGGTGCCGCAGCCGGACCCGGTTCGCCGGGTCGGCGAGGTCGGCGATCGTCACCCGGAACACCGCGCCGGTCTCGCCCTGGTCCACGGGGTGGACCGGCGACTCCTCGCGCCACCAGCCCAGCACCGGGGTCACCACGAAGCTGCTCACCGGGATGTACAGCCGGGGCAGCGCGGCGAAGACCTGCACCCCGGCCGGGTCCAGGCCGGTCTCCTCCCAGGCCTCGCGCAGCGCCGCCGCGATCGGGCCGGGACCGTCCGGGTCGCCGTCCTCCGGATCCAGCGCGCCGCCCGGGAAGGACGGCTGGCCGGCGTGCGAGCGCAGCGAGCGGGCCCGCTCGATCAGCAGCAGGTCCGGCCCGTCCGGGCCCTCGCCGAACAGCATCAGCACGGCCGCCGCCCGGCCGCCCTCGCGCGGCGGCAGGAAACGGCTCAGCTGCTCCGGCAGCACCCGCTCGGCCGCGTCCCGGACCGGCTCCAGCCAGCCCGGCAGGCCGCTCCGCTCGATGGCTCCCTTGATCACGTGTCCACCCCCAGGTCGGCGACCCGGCCTTGGTGGGCGGCCGCGTCGGCGCGGGCGGCGGCCTCGCCGGGGAAGTCCGACGGCGGCTTCAACCGCTGGCCGGGCTGACCGCCCATCTCGTACTTGAGCAGCTTGCGGGCCTTCTCCGGGTCCAGCTCGCCCTCCCCGTACGCGGGGCAGAGCGGGGCGATCGGGCAGGCCCCGCAGGCGGGCTTCTGGGAGTGGCAGATCCGGCGGCCGTGGAAGACCACGCGGTGCGAGAGCATCGTCCACTCCGACTTCGGGAAGATCTCGGCGACGGCCAGCTCGACCTTCACCGGATCCTCCTCGGTGGTCCAGCCGAACCGGCGGGCCAGCCGCCCGAAGTGGGTGTCCACGGTGATGCCGGGAACACCGAAGGCGTTGCCGAGCACCACGTTGGCGGTCTTGCGGCCGACGCCGGGCAGGGTCACCAGGTCGGCCAGCCGGCCGGGGACCTCGCCGCCGAACTCGTCGCGCAGCGCGGTGGAGAGGCCGATCAGCGCCTTCGCCTTGTTCCGGAAGAAGCCGGTGGGGCGGATGACCTCCTCCAGCTCCTCCGGGTTCGCCGCCGCCATGTCCTCGGGCGTCGGGTACTTCGCGAACAGCGCCGGGGTGGTCTGGTTCACCCGCAGGTCGGTGGTCTGCGCCGACAGCACGGTGGCCACCAGCAGCTGGAACGGGTTCTCGAAGTCCAGCTCCGGGTGGGCGTACGGGTACAGCTCCGCCAGCTCGCGATTGATCCGCCGGGCCCGCCGCACCATCGCCAGGTGCGACTCCGGTTTCCTCGGCTTCACGGGCGGCTTCGCGGCCGCCTTCGCAGTCGGCTTCGCAGTCGCCTTCACGTCCGGTTTCGCAGCCTGCTTCACGTCCGGCTTCACGTCCGGCTTCGCGGCCGACGTCACGGCCTGCTTCGCGGCCGGCTCGGTCGCGGTCTTCCGGGCCTTGCTCTCTGCCATGCACGAAGGCTACGCCGAGCGGCGGACCGCTCGGGACCGATCAAGGACGTAAAAAGGGCCTGCCGGGGCGGCTGTTGTGTAGTGGGGGCGGTCCGGCTGGTGGGAGAGCGGATGATCAGGGTCCTGTCGGCCGAGGACGTGACCATCGTGCGACAGGGGCTGGTCGCCCTGCTCGGGTACGAGGCCGACCTGGTGGTCGTCGCCGACGTCGAGCGCGGGGACGAAGTGGTGCCGGCCGCGCTGCGGACCGGGCCGGACGTCGCGGTGATCGACATCGATCTGCCCGGACCGGACGGGCTTCGCGCGGCGGCCGAGCTGCGCGAGCGGCTCCCGGCGTGCCGCACTCCTCGCCGGACAGCCGCGGCCCGCCGAACTGCGCCGGGCGCTGGCGGCCGGGGTGCCCGGCCTCCTCGGGAAGGACGTGCCGGCCGAGGAGTTGGCGGCCGCGACCCGACGGGGGGCCGCCGGGGAGCGGGTCGTCGACCCGGAACTCGCCGTGGCCGCGCCGGGGTGCGGGAGAACCCGCTGACGCCCCGTGAGGCCGAGGTTCTGCGGCCGGCGGCGCAGGGCGCGACCGTCACCCAGATCGCCGCCCGGTTGGTCCTCTCCACCGGCACCGCGCGCAACCACCTGGCGGCCGCGGTGGCCGAGCCCGGCGGGCGCAGCCGGGTTGGACGCGGTCCGGATCGCCGGGGAGCCGGGCGGGATCAACCGGCGGTGGTCCGGCCTGTGGCCGGCACCGAGGCGGCGAAGGAGCCGACCGCCGGCAGGAGGGCGATGCCCCGGGTGCCGCGGGCCATCGGATCCGGTCGGCGGGTGTTCACCGCAGCGAGCGGCCGATGGTGCCCTCAAGGGTGTTGAGCAGGCCCGCCAGGGCCTCGGCGAGGCGGTCCTGCTCGTCGGGGGTGAGCCCGGAGAGCAGGACGCGGTCGTAGGCGACGAGCTCCTGGACCAGGCCGTCGACCAGCTCCCGCCCGGCGTCGGTGAGCGAGAGGTGGGCGACCCGGCGGTCCCGTTCGTCGGTGCGGCGGCTGACCAGTCCGCGCTCCTCCAGCAGCCGCAGGCGCTTGGTGACGGCGGCACCGGAGGCGAAGCTCTCCCGGGCCAGCTGGGTGGGCGTCAGCTCGGCGTCAACCCGGCGCAGGGCGCCGAGGATGTCGAACTCGGCGCGGGTGAGGCCGGCCCGGGTGAGCGGGTCGGGGGTCTGCTGGAGGAGCGCGGCGCAGCGGTTGATCCGGCCGAGGACGGCGATCGGGCCGGTGTCCAGGCCCGGATAGGCGCGCTCCCACTGGCGCAGCACACCTGCGACGACGTCCTCCACGTGCGCTGCTCCCGTTCCGCGACCGACCGTCCGTCGATCCTAGGGTCTGGCGCCGCGCCGCTCCAGAAGGGCCGCCAGGAGGTGGTGGGCGTGCTGTTCGGTGTCGGCGGTGCGCTGGTGCGGGAGGGCTGGACGGCGCCACTCGCCGGTGGCGGCGTCGGCGGCCTCGCGCAGCTCCAGCAGGGCGGTGGCCAGTCCACTGCGGACCGCCGCGGCCTCGGAACCGACGGCCGCGTCGGCTGCGGCCACCCGGGCCTCGCGGGTGGCGGTCTCGGCTCCGGTCAGGGCGCGGGACAGCCGGGTGGCGGCGCGGCGGTTGGTGACCAGAAGACAGGCGGCGAGGCCGGTGAGCGCGCCCACGCAGGTGTCCAGCCACCGGTCGGCGACCAGGGTCCGGGCGGGCTGGAGGCCCGCGAACTCGGTCATCAGCAGGGCCATCGGGGTGACGAAGACGGTGGCCAGCCAGTAGCTGCGGGCGATCGTCGCCTCGGCGCCGAACTGGCACAGCAGCCCCAGCCCGATCATGGCCGGCTGTCCCGAGTGGGCGAGGGGCAGTACGGCGGTGAACACCGCCAGGCCGATCAGGTTGCCCAGCACCCGCTGCAGCGCGCGATGCCAGGAGAGCGTGCTGTTGGCCTGGAACACCGAGGCCGCGGTGACCACCGCCCAGTACGGACGGCCGACGCCGAACGCCAGCGAGAGCCACCCGGCGGCGGCACAACCGACCGCGACCCTCAGGCCGATCGGCAGCAGCGCGGAGCCGGGGCGCAGGGCCTGGCGCAGCGAGGGGCGGGGGCCGGGGCGGTGGGCGCGCAGTTCGGCGGCCTCGGCCTCGGTGAGGTCGAGCAGCGGCAGCGGGCGGCCCCGGCGCAGGTCACGGGCCCAGGCCGTGTACCGCTCGGCGGCAGCGGCAGCGGATTCGGCGGCCGATTCGGTCGTCGATTCGGTCGTCGATTCGGTCGTCGATTCGGTCACCGATTCGGCGGCCGGACCGGCGGGCGCGGCCAGGGCCGACTCCGCGTGGACGAGCAGCCGCTCGGGCGCGTCGCCGAGCGCGCGCCACCGGGCCGGGGAGGAGAGGGCGAGGCTCTGCCGGGCCGCGTCGACCGCGCCGACCAGGGCGGTGCGGGCGGCCGCGTCGGGGGTGCCGGGCGCGCTGCGGGCCAGCCGGGCGGCGGCCTCCAGCGCGCGGGCCGTGGCGATCCGCTCGGGCCCGTACGGGCGCAGCAGCGCGGGGGCCATCCCGACCAGCCAGGCGAGTGCGGCGCCGAGTGCGGTGAGCGCCAGGTGCGGCGGGAGGTCGGCGGGGCGCTGGGGGACGAAGGCGCAGCTGGCGCTGGTGAAGGTGATGATCAGGCTGCCGGGCGGGCCGATCCGGGCGGCGTCGCAGCCCAGCTTGTGCAGCGCGGCGAGCCCGGCCGCCACCGCGACCAGCACCACGGCGTCCCGGGTCAGTGCGGCGGCGGTGAGGGCGGCGGCGGTGCTGAGCACGGTGCCGAGCAGCACGCCGGCCAGGGTCCGGGCCCGGGCGCGGTAGGGCAGGCCGTGGCCGTACAGCGCGCCGAGGCCGCCGGCCGAGGTGTAGAGCGCGAGGTCGAGCCGGCCGAGGGCGAGCAGGGTGAGGTTGAGGACGCCGAGGGTCGCCACGGCGCTGAGCGCGGGTTTGTGCCAGATGTCCCCGGGCGGGCCGACCCGGAGTGCCTGTCGGAACTGGAGGGCTGTGGCCATGGAAAAAGATTAGCAGGTAATTTACCTGTGAATCATCTGCCATGACAGGTCGGGAAAAATATTTCTCCCCGGAGCGATGAGTTCTGCGACGAGCCCCGGTCTACCCCCATGACCGACTCGCCCGACAGAAGGAACACCCCATGAGCACCGTGATCTCCGCCGACGGCACCACCATCGCCTGCACCGTCACCGGCTCCGGCCCGGCCGTCGTGCTGGTCGACGGGGCGATCGGCCACCGCGCCTTCGACCCGGGCGTCGCGGTCGCCGAGCAGCTCTCCGCCCACCACACCGTGTGGGCCTACGACCGCCGCGGCCGCGGCGGCAGCGGGGACACCGCGCCGTTCGCCGTGGAGCGCGAGATCGAGGACCTGGCCGCCGTCATCGCGGCGGCCGGCGGCTCGGCGGCCGTCTTCGCCATCTCCTCCGGCGCCGCGCTCGCGCTGCGGGCCGCCGCCGCGGGCGTCGGGATGGCCCGACTGGCCGTCTACGAGCCGCCGTTCAGCACCGAGGAGGGGCAGGCCGAACGCTTCGTCGGGTACGTCACCGAGCTGGAGGCGGCGCTCGCCGAGGGACGGCGCGGGGACGCTGTCGCGGCCTTCCTGACCTTCGTGGGGCTGCCCGGGGAGATGCTGGAGGGCATGCGTTCCGCCCCGGTCTGGCCGGTGTTCGAGGCGGTCGCGCCGACCCTGGCGTACGACGCGGCGGCGCTCGGCGCACGGACCGGTGCGACCGTGCCGGTCGAGCTGCTGGCCACCGTCGCCGTGCCCACCCTGGTCCTGGACGGCGGCGCCAGCCCGGAGCTGCTGCGGGCCCCCGCCCGCGCGGTGGCCGGGGCGGTGCCGGGCGCCGAGTACCGGACGCTGGCCGACCAGACCCACGAGGTGGCGGCCGAGGCGCTGGTCCCGGAGCTGCTGAAGTTCTACGCCTGACGGACGCCCGTCCCGAGCCGCTGAACCCCCGTCCACCGCCGCGTCCTAGTCTTCCCACGGTCCGACCATCAGGGAAATCACCGATGGAATCGAGGAAAGAGGAAGCATGGACGGGGACTTCAAGGACTTCGCGGACATTCCCACCACCACCCTGGCCGATGTCCTGGGCCGCGCCCAGGTCATGGACATCGGCCTGCGCCCGCTCTGGTCGGGCATGCCCCGGGTGGCCGGACCGGCCTTCACCGTGCAGTGCCCGCCCGGCGACAACCTGATGCTGCACGCGGCGATCTACCGGGCCGAGCCCGGCTCGGTGATCGTGGTGGAGTCCGGCGACCTGGACCACGCGCTGGCCGGCGGCAACGTCTGCGCCGTGGCGCAGCGCCGGGGCGTCGCCGCCTTCGTGGCCGACGGCCTGATCCGGGACCTCGGCGAGGTGCGGGAGTTGGGCTTCCCGGTGGTCGCCCGGGGCGTCATCCCGATCCCGGGGGCGAAGAAGCAGCTGGGCACCCACGGCGCCCCGGTGCGCTGCGGCGGCGTGCTGGTGGCGGCCGGCGACATCGTGGTGGCCGACGAGGAGGGTGTCGTGGTGGTGCCCGCCACTGAGCGGGTGACGGCCCTGGAAGCGGCCCGGGTGAAGCTGGCCAAGGAGTCCGCCGAGACCCTGGACGACTGGCAGGCCGCCCACCACGCCCGGATCGAGCAGAGCCTGGCCGAGCTGGGCTTCACCGGTTGACGCCTCCCGGAACCGCCGGTACGACGCGCCGGCGCAGCGCGTCAGTACAGTCCGTTCAGCTCCCCGAAGCCGAGCGCCCCGTCGAGCTCCGTCAGCGTCCCGGCGCCGAGCAGTTCGACGGCGGCCCGGTGGGCCGTGGTGTACGCGGCCTGGGCGAGCCCGGTGCCGACGCTGACCCGCCGCACCCCGGTGGCGGCGAGTTCGGCGACACCCGGCCCGCCCGCCCCGGCCATCGCGTTCACCGGCAGCGGGGAGCGCCGGCACAGCTCGGTGAGGACGTCGAGGTCCAGCAGCCCGGGGACGAACAGGCCGTCGGCGCCCGCCTCGGCGTAGGCCTCGGCCCGGACCAGCACGTCGTCGAGCCCGCCCAGTCCGAACAGGAACACGTCGGTCCGGGCGTTGACCAGCAGTTCGGGCAGTCCGGCCGCCGCTGCCGCGGTACGGGCCGCGCGCAGCCGCCCGGCCTGCTCGGCCACCGGGAACAGCGGCCCGCCGACGGCCGTCGAGTCCTCCAGGTTGACCCCGGCCGCGCCGACGCCGACCAGTGCGGTGACGGTCGCGGCCACGTCGGCGGCCAGCGGCCCGTACCCTCCCTCGGCGTCGACGGTGACCGGCAGGTCCACCGCGGCGACGACCCGGCGGGCCGCCTCGACCGCCGCCGCCCGGTCCATCCGCTGGCCGTCGCCGTGGCCCAGCGACCAGGAGACGCCGCCGCTGGTGGTGGCGATCGCCCGGGCGCCGGCCGAGGCGATCACCGCGGCGCTGCCCGCGTCCCAGGCGTTGGGCAGGACGAGCACGCCCTCCGCGACGAGCTCGCGCAGCCGCAGCGCCCGCTCGCGGGTCTCGGGGGTGGTGGACATATCGGGTCACCGGCTTTCGTACGGATCGGTGGGGACGCAGGCATCCTGCGCCCCGGCCGTAGGCCGCCACCAGTGATTAAGCTGGGGCCGAATCTTCCGAAGGGGGACCGCGGATGCGGACGGAACTCCAGTTCTCCACCCAGGACTTGGCGCTGACCCGGTTCGCCGTCAGCCCGATGCAGGAGGTGGTGACCAGCCTGCGGGCGCTCGCCTGCTCCCCCGTCCCGGCGCTGCACCGCCGCTGGGCCGGGCAGGTGCGCGCCCGGCTGGCCGCCGCCGGGCTGGACCGGGGCCGGCTGGCCGCGATGGTCCCGCCCGACGGCCACCTGCCCGACTTCCTCAACCCCGCCCCGGCGGGTTGCTCGACCACGCTCGCCGAGGAGCTGGCCGTGATCACCGCGACCGGCGCCGAGCAGGTCCGGGCCGATCTCGACGTCCTGGCCGCCGAGGCCGGCGGCCGGCTGCCCGCCGCACTGACGGCGCTGCACCGGGACCCGTCCGGCCAGCTGCCCCGGCTGGCGGCCGAGATCGAGGCGTACTGGGAGCTGGCGCTCGCCCCGTACTGGGCGCGGATCCGGGCGCTGCTGGCGGCGGACGTCTTCCACCGCTCCCGGCAGGCGGCCGAGCACGGCCCCGCGCGGATGCTGGACGACCTGCACGAAACGGTCCGCTGGGACGGCACCGCGCTGCGGCTGGAGCGGCGGCACTGCGCCGTCACCCGGCTGACCGCCGGGGCCGGCCTGCTGCTCGTGCCCTCGGCCTTCGCCTGGCCGCGGGTGCTCACCCGGGTGCTGCCGCCGGACCCGCCGCAGCTGGTCTACCCGGCGCGCGGTACGGCCGCGCTGTGGGAGGAGCGGCCCGGCTCGGCGGCGCGCACCGACGCACTGGCCGCCGTCCTCGGCCGGTCCCGGGCCCAGTTGCTGGCCGAGCTGGACTCCCCCGCCTCGACCACCGAACTGGCCCGCCGGACCGGACTGTCCCCGGCCGCCGTCTCCCAGCACCTCACCGCACTGCGCGCGGCGGGCCTGACCAGCGCCCACCGGGCCGGCCACACCGTCCTCTCGGCCCGTACGGGAGTGGGCGACTCCCTGTTCGACACCGACGGACAGTCGCTCGACCGGGCGACGCCCGCGGGGCGCCCCGCCCGATGACCCGCCGGTGCGAATGGCCCCGCACCGCACACCCGGACACACCCCCTCCTCATATGATCGGAGCGACATGCGCCATGCTTGGTGATGCAGAACACTGAACGGAACTTGCGCCGGACGGCCCACCCGCCGGACGGCCGAGAAGGAGGAAGCACGTGGACGACGTTCTGCGGCGCGCCGCACTCTTCGCGGCACTCGACGACGAACAGGCCGGCGAGCTGCGCGCTTCCATGACCGAGGTCACCCTCGCCCGTGGTGAGTCGCTGTTCCACGAGGGCGACCCGGGCGACCGGCTGTACGTCGTCGCCGAGGGCAAGGTGAAGCTGCACCGCGCCTCCCCGGACGGCCGCGAGAACATGCTGGCCGTGCTCGGCCCCAGCGAGATGATCGGCGAGCTGTCGCTGTTCGACCCGGGCCCGCGCACCGCCACCGCCAGCGCGCTGACCGAGGTCAAGCTGCTCGGCCTCGGCCACGGCGACCTGCAGCCCTGGCTGCACGCCCGCCCCGAGGTCTCCATCGCGCTGCTGCGGGCCATCGCCCGCCGACTGCGCCGGACCAACGACGTGATGTCCGACCTGGTCTTCTCGGACGTGCCCGGCCGCGTCGCCAAGGCCCTGCTGGACCTCTCCCGCCGCTTCGGCGTCCAGTCCGAGGAGGGCATCCACGTCGCCCACGACCTCACCCAGGAGGAGCTGGCCCAGCTGGTCGGCGCCTCCCGCGAGACCGTCAACAAGGCGCTCGCCGACTTCGCCGGCCGCGGCTGGCTGAAGCTGGAGGCGCGCGCGGTGGTCCTGCTCGACGTCGAGCGGCTGTCCCGCCGCTCGCGCTGACGCGCCGAGCACTCCGAGCGCTCCGAGCACCGCGAAGGGCCCGTCCGATCCGGACGGGCCCTTCGTCGTTCCCCGGCCCGGTCCCCACCAGGCCTCGGGCAGGAACGGTCCGGGCCCGGGATCAGTCCTGGTCCGGGATCAGCCCGTGCTCCTCCAGGTACTCCAGCTGGGCGCGCACCGACAGCTCGGCGGCCGGCCAGAGCGCCCGGTCGACGTCGGCGTAGACCCGGGCGACCACGTCGGCGGCCGTCCGGCAGCCCGCCTCGACCGCGGTCTCGACCTGGGCGAGCCGGGTGGCCCGGTGCGCCAGGTAGTAGTCCACGGCGCCGAGCGCGTCCGCGAGCACCGGCCCGTGGCCGGGCAGCACGGTGCGGACGCCGTGCGCGGAGGCCATGGTGTGCAGGTGGCGCAGCGAGTCCAGGTAGTCCCCGAGCCGGCCGTCGGGGTGGGCGACCATCGTGGTGCCGCGGCCGAGCACGGTGTCCCCGGTGAGGACCGCGCCGTCGTCCGGCAGGTGGAAGGTCAGCGAGTCCGAGGTGTGCCCCGGGGTGGCGACGACCCGCAGGTCGAGGCCGCCGACGTCCAGCCGCTGCCCGCCGACCAGGCCCTCCGCGCCCAGCCGGTGCGCCGGGTCCAGGGCCCGCACCTCGGTGCCGGTGAGCTCGGCGAAGCGGGCCGCGCCCTCGGAGTGGTCGGCGTGGCCGTGGGTCAGCAGGGTGAGTGCGATCCGCTTGCCGCGCTCCTCGGCGAGGTCGAGCACCCGGCGCAGGTGGCCCTCGTGCAGCGGGCCCGGGTCGATCACCACCGCGAGGTCCGAGCCCGGCTCGGAGAGCAGCCAGGTGTTGGTGCCGTCCAGCGTCATCGGCGACGGGTTCGGCGCCAGTACGCACAACGCCCGGGGGGTGGCCTCGCCGCCGACCACGGCGGCGGGGTCACCCGGCAGGAGCCCGCTCATGCGCACTCCTCGACGGTTCGCTCGCTCCGCTCGTTCACCGGCCGCCCTCGCCGTCGCGATGCAGGGCCCGCAGCGGCAGGGCCCGGACGAGCGCGCGCTGGGCGACCTCGACGAACGGGACCTGGCTGGTGCAGGCCGGGGAACGGGAGGGCAGTCGGCGGGCGGGCAGCTCGGGGGTGGTCCGGCGAGCCACGTCGTTGTGGTCCATCGGTCGTCGGTCCTTTCTGGTTCGTCTGATCGGCATCTCTTCAGCGGTGGTCATCGGTACCGGGCTCGGCGGCACCCGGCTCAGGAGCTCTCGGGGAACTCCCCGTCGATGGTCAGTTCGTCGTACCCGGGCCAGCGGACCGTCATCCGGTCACCGCGCACCTCGGCGCGGCCCAGTACCGGCTCCAGCGTCCGTCCGGCGGCCGCGGCCAGCGCCTCGGCGGCGGTCCGCACCGGCGACAGCTCGCGCAGCACCGTCACGGTCGGCGGCAGCATGCCGAACCGGCCCTCGTGGTAGCCCCGGACCGCCTCGACCGGCGTCAGCCAGGCGACCCGGTCGGCCTCGCCGACCTCCAGTGCCGCGCGCTGACCGGCCGGCAGGGCGGCGACGAAGAACCAGGTGTCGTAGCGCCGCTCCTCGAACTCCGGGGTGATCCAGCGGGCCCAGCCGCCCAGCAGGTCGCTGCGCAGCACCAGGCCGTGGTCCCGCAGGAACTCGGCGAGGGACAGCTCGTGCGCCTCCAGCGCGGCCCGCTCCGCGGTCCAGTCACGCGGCGCGGCGACGCTGTGCGCGTCCGGGCCGGCCAGCAGCACGCCGGCCTCCTCGAAGGTCTCGCGCACGGCCGCGCACACCACCGCCCGCGCCGTCCGGGCGTCCACCCCGAGGCGGCGCGCCCACTCCTCGGGCGACGGCCCGGCCCAGCCCGGCTCGACCTCGGCGTCGCGCGGGTCCACCCCGCCGCCCGGGTAGGCGTACATCCCGGCCGCGAAGGCCATCGAGGTGCGACGGCGCAGCAGGTAGGCCTCCGGCCCGTCGGCGCCGTCGCGCAGCAGCACGACCGTCGCGGCGGGCCTGGGCACCGCGGGGGTGAGCAGGCCGGAGTCGACCGCCCGGATGCGGGCGGGCCAGCCGGGCGGCATCGGGAGCGTCGTTGCTCGATGGTCCATGCCCGGATGCTAAGCGCACGGAGGCGGGGTTGGACAGGCCCGACCCCGCCTCCGCGATCACACTCAGGCGTTCTTGACGCGCACCTGGAGCTCGACCTCGACCGGGGCGTCCAGCGGCAGCACCGCGACGCCGACGGCGCTGCGGGCGTGCACACCGGCGTCGCCCAGCACCTGGCCGAGCAGCTCGCTGACGCCGTTGATCACGGCGGGCTGGCCGTGGAAGTCGGGGGCGGAGGCGACGAACCCGACGACCTTCACGACCCGCTCGATCCGGTCCAGGTCACCGATCACGGACTTCACGGCGGCCAGGGCGTTCAGCGCGCAGGTCTGCGCGAGCTCCTTGGCCTCCTCCGGGGACACCTCGGCGCCGACCTTGCCGGTCGTCGGCAGCTTGCCGCCGACGACCGGCAGCTGGCCGGAGGTGAACACGAACTCGCCGGACTGCACGGCCGGCACGTACGCGGCGACCGGGGCGGCCACCGGCGGCAGGGTCAGACCCAGCTCGGCGAGCTTCGACTCGACCTGGCTCATGCGTTCTTCTCCCGCTTGAAGTAGGCCACCAGCTGCTCGGGGTTCGGGCCCGGCACGACCTGGACGAGCTCCCAGCCGTCCTCGCCGAAGTTGTCCAGGATCTGCTTGGTGGCGTGCACGAGCAGGGGCGCCGTCATGTATTCCCACTTGGTCATGGCCAGACTCTAGACGAGCCGTCCCGGCGATCGCCGCCGCCCGCCGACCGGCGTGTGAGGTGGGGCACAAAGGGGGCATGATTCAGTCCTGGCACCCCGGGTGCTCCGGGCATCGGCAGCGCTCCCTGGTTACCCTCGCGAGAGGGCACCCTCATGGAGGAAGGCCCCACCCGTGCGGGCCCCGGCAGGGGCGCCCCGCGGGAGGGGAGCCCGTAGGGACGGAGACGGACGGAGACGCAGCGTGGCACGCACCCCCGGCCAGGCGGCCCGGCGCGACCCCGACTGGGAGGGGGTCCGGCTGCACGTGGTCAGCGGCAAGGGCGGCACCGGGAAGACCACGCTGGCCGCCGCGCTGGCCCTGGCCCTGGCCGCCGACGGCGGACGGGTGCTGCTGATCGAGGTCGAGGGGCGGCAGGGCATCGCCGAGCTGTTCGGGATCGCCGCGCTCCCGTACGAGGAGCGCCGGATCGCCTCGGTCTCCCCCTCCCAGCTGGGGCTGCCGGCCGGGGAGGTGCCCGCGGGCGGGGCGCGCGCCGGTGAGGTGCTCGCGCTGGCGATCGACACCGAGCAGGCGCTGCTCGAGTACCTGGAGATGTTCTACAAGCTCGGCCGGGCCGGCAAGGCCCTGCAGAAGGTCGGCTTCGTCGACTTCGCCACCACCATCGCCCCCGGCGTGCGGGACGTGCTGCTCACCGGCAAGGCCTGCGAGGCGGCCCGCCGCAAGGGCCCGGACGGGCGGCGCCGGTACGACGCGGTGGTGATGGACGCCCCGCCGACCGGGCGGATCACCCGGTTCCTGAACGTCAACTCCGAGGTCGCCGGGCTGGCCCGGATCGGCCCGATACACACCCAGGCGCAGGCCGTGATGCGGGTGCTGAGGTCGCCGGAGACGGCCGTGCACCTGGTCACCCTGCTGGAGGAGATGCCGGTGCAGGAGACGGTCGACGGCATCGCGGAGCTGCGCGAGGCGAAGCTCCCGGTGGGCGGGGTGATGGTCAACATGGTCCGGCCGCCGGTGCTGGACGCGGCCGCGGTCGCCGCGGTGGACGGGGACCACCGCGAGGAGGTGGCGCTGGCCCTCGGCGAGGCCGGGCTGGGGGGCCGCTCACGCCGGACGGAGACGGTCCGGGCGGCGGTGGAGCCGCTGCTCGACCCGCTGCTGGAACAGGCCAGGGAGCACGCCGAGCGGGTCGAGCTGGAGCGCGAACAGCGCGCCGACCTGCAGCAGCTGCGGCTCCCGACGTACGAACTGCCGCTGCTGGGCGAGGGCGTGGACCTCGGCGGGCTGTACCGGCTGGCGGGCGAACTGAAGCGGCAGGGGGCGGCATGACCTCGACGAACAGCGGCATGGCCTCGGCGAACAGCGGCATGGCCTCGACCGGCAGCCGGCTCGCGGTGGACGGGCTGATCGACGACCCGGGAACCAGGATCATCGTCTGCTGCGGCTCCGGCGGCGTCGGCAAGACCACCACCGCCGCGGCGATCGGCCTGCGGGCCGCCGAGCGCGGCCGCAAGGTCGTGGTGCTGACCATCGACCCGGCCCGGCGGCTGGCCCAGTCGATGGGCCTGACCGAACTCGACAACACCCCCCGGGTGGTCAAGGGCGTCACCGGCAACGGCGAGCTGCAGGCCATGATGCTCGACATGAAGCGGACCTTCGACGAGGTCGTGCTGGCCCACGCCGAGCCCGAACGGGCCAGGGCGATCATGGAGAACCCGTTCTACCAGTCCCTGTCGGCCGGCTTCGCGGGCACGCAGGAGTACATGGCGATGGAGAAGCTCGGACAGCTGCGCGCCGCCGAGGAGTGGGACCTGATCGTCGTGGACACCCCGCCGTCCCGCTCGGCGCTGGACTTCCTGGACGCGCCCAACCGGCTCGGGTCCTTCCTGGACGGCCGGGTGATCCGGATCCTGACCGCGCCGGCCAAGGTCGGCGGTCGCAGCGCGATGCGGTTCCTCAACGCCGGGATGGGCCTGCTCACCGGCACCCTGGGCAAGATCTTCGGCGCCCAGCTGCTCACCGACGTGCAGACCTTCGTGAGCGCGACGGACTCGATGTTCGGCGGCTTCCGCGAGCGCGCCGACCGCACCTACCAGCTGCTCAAGGCGCCGGGCACGGCGTTCCTGGTGGTGGCGGCGCCCGAGCGGGACGCGCTGCGCGAGGCGGCCTACTTCGTGGACCGGCTCGCCGCGGACCGGATGCCACTGGCCGGGCTGGTACTCAACCGGGTGCACAGCACGGGCGCGCCGCAGCTCACCGCGGAGCGGGCGCTGGCGGCCGCCGAGGCCCTGGACGACAACGGCTCGGAGCACTCCTCGCCCGAGGCGGAGCTGCTCGCTGCCGGGCTGCTGCGGCTGCACGCCGAGCGGATGCAGATCATGGGGCGCGAGCGGCGCACCCGGGACCGCTTCGTCTCGGTGTACCCGGACGTGCCGATCGTGGAGGTGGCCGCGCTGCCGGGCGATGTGCACGACCTGGACGGGCTGCGGGCCATCGGGGAGCGGCTCAGCGGCGCGGCATGAGCACCCCCCCGGGGGGCCGTGCCGACGGCGCACCGCCGCCGGGCTCAGCCCGCCTGGGCGTAGTCCGTCAGTATCACGCCGGTCGCGAGGGACTCCTCGTACTCGGTGCGGGCCGTCTCCAGCAGCCTGCGCCACGAGATGACCGTCGGGCGGCGGCGCAGCAGCGCCCGGCGCTCGCGCTCCGTCATCCCGCCCCACACCCCGAACTCCACCCGGTTGTCCAGCGCGTCCGCGAGGCACTCCGTACGGACGGGGCAGCCGCTGCACACCGCCTTCGCCCGGTTCTGTGCCGCCCCCTGGACGAACAGTTCGTCCGGATCACTCGTGCGGCAGGCGGCCTGCGCACTCCAGTCGTCAACCCAGCCCATGCCGGCGCCGTCCTCTCCCGATGATTCGAGGCTCCCCCACGGCGGCAACGGCATATTCACCGTTGCCAGTTGAGGACGTTACGGAAGATGGACAGCTTGCAACAGCCCCTTCGGGCTCAATCTCGAATGACCCGATCGGACTATGGGTATCGGTCATCTCACTCGTTGGAGTGATCGCAGGTCGCGAGCCTTGCCAACCCGCAGGCCCCCACTCTCGCCGCAAACGCCGTCACGGAGCGCAGTCGTTCACTCGAGCGCGGCAGGTCCCAGCCGCCCCAAAACCCGTGCGATACCGGGCAATCCGGGCAAGTCTCCGCACTCACAAGAGTGAATGATGTTGACGCACCGAAGCTGTCGCAAGCTTGTGACAAGCCTAGGCGAACACCTGCCCCCATGTGCGGGAATTGGGGACGTAGGGTTCTCCCCATGGCACCGAAGCGCCCACTGGCACCCCAGCCCCCAGGCAACCCCGGAGCTCCGCGCCGCAGGAGCAGCGGATCACCGATGGACCACGTCGGCAACGGCGTGAAGTTCCTGGGCGTCAGCGTGCTCTCCGGAGTCCTGCTGGCAGGCCTCGCCCTGCCGGCCGTCGGCGCCATGGGGCTGACCGCCAAGGACACGGCGGAGAGCTTCCAGAACATCCCCGACGACTTCAAGACCCCGCCGCTCACCCAGGCCACCCAGATCTTCGACGCCAAGGGCGGCCTGATCGCGAAGGTCTACGAGCGCGACCGCACGGTCCTCAGCGCCGACCAGATGTCGCCGTACATGCGCCACGCCCAGGTCGACATCGAGGACGCCCGCTTCTACGAGCACGGCGCCGTCGACCTCAAGGGCGTCCTGCGCGCGGTCGGCAAGAACGCGGAGAGTGGCACGGCCGCCCAGGGCGCCTCCACGCTGACCCAGCAGTACGTGAAGAACGTCAACGTGGAGAAGGCCGGTGACGACCAGGCCGCCGTCCTGGAGGCGCAGCGCAAGACCCTGGGCCGCAAGATCCAGGAGCTCAAGGTCGCCATCAAGCTGGAGGAGGACCTGACCAAGGATCAGATCCTCACCAACTACCTCAACATCACCTTCTACGGCCACCAGGCCTACGGGGTCGAGGCCGCGTCCCAGCGCTACTTCAGCAAGAGCAACAAGGACCTGACCATCGCCGAGGCCGCCACCCTCGCCGGCCTGGTCCAGAACCCGTCACAGTACGACCCGGTGCGCTACCCGGACAACACCATCAAGCGGCGCAACACGGTCATCGACAAGATGCTCGAGAACAAGCACATCACCGCCGACCAGGCGAAGGAGGCGAAGGCCGCCCCGCTGGGTCTGAAGTACAAGGACCCGCAGAACGGCTGCATCACCGCCCAGGCCGGCATGGGCTTCTTCTGCGACTACGTCCGCCACGTGGTCAAGCAGGACCCGGCCTTCGGCAAGACCGCCGACGACCGCAAGAAGCTGTGGGACACCGGTGGCCTGAACATCTACACCACGCTGGACCCGGACAAGCAGGCCGCCGCCCAGAACGCCGTCACCAAGAAGGTCAACGTGACCGACCAGGTGTCGGCCGCGGCGACCATGATGGAGCCCGGCACCGGCAAGATCCTGGCGATGGCCCAGACCCGCCCGTACGGCCTGGACCAGAACAAGAACCAGACCGTCGTCAACCTCAACGTCGACGCCTCGATGGGCGGCGGCAACGGCTTCCAGACCGGTTCGACCTTCAAGCCGATCCTCGCCGCGGCGGCGCTGGAGGCGGGCATGTCGAACACCCAGTCGTTCCCGTCCGAGAACAAGATCGACTACCCCCAGGTGTCGACCTGCAACGGCACCTGGAAGAACACCGACAAGCCCAAGGCCACGGTGAAGAACGAGTCGGCCGGCGAGGTCGGGCCGTACGAGCTCAAGCAGGCCATGGCGCTCTCGGTCAACACCTACTTCGTCGAGATGGAGCAGCAGGTCGGCCTCTGCGCGATGAAGCAGATGGCGAACAAGCTGGGCATCACCCAGTCCGCCAAGGGCGACGCCTTCCAGGAAGTGCCCTCGATGGTCCTCGGCACCCTGGAGCTCTCCCCGCTGACCATGGCGAACGTCTACGCGACCTTCGCCGCGCGCGGCAAGTACTGCACCCCGATCGCGATCAACAAGATCACCACGGTCGACGGCAAGGAACTCAAGGTCCCGCAGTCCCAGTGCAACCAGGTCTTCTCCGAGCAGACCGCGGACTCGCTCAACACCGTCCTGCTCAACGTGACCGAGAAGGGCACCGCGGCCGCCCTCGGTCTCGACGACGGCCGCAAGATCGCCGGTAAGACCGGTACCACCGACGAGAAGAAGGCCGCCTGGTTCGACGGCTACACCCCGTCGCTGGCCACCGCGGTCTGGCTCGGCGGCCCGGCCGGCGGCGTCAAGATGAAGAACATCAACATCGGCGGCAAGCACTTCGACGAGGTGTTCGGCGCCGACGGCCCCGGTCCGATCTGGCAGATGGCGATGAACCAGGCGCTCAAGGGCACGCCCCTGGAGCCCATCCAGACCACCAACATCCCGGACCCCCAGGCGACCACGCCCCCGCCGGCCGCTCCCCCGGCAGCCGACCCGAACGCCCAGCCGCCGCAGCAGCAGCCGGGTGCCCAGAACCCGCCGCCGGCCGGTCCGGGGAACGGGAACGGCCCCGGTGGGGTGATAGGAGGAGGGTTCACCCTCCCGCCGGGCATGATCGGCGGCGGGAACGGCAACGGGAACGGCAACGGCGGCAAGCACGGCGGCGGCAACGGCTGACCGGGGCTCTCCGGCTCTCCCGCCCGTACGAACGCCGAAGGGGCGCCCTCCGGAAGATCCGGAAGGCGCCCCTTCGGCGTTCGTCGTGCCGTGCGCCGTGCCGTGCGTCCCGCTCAGGCCAGCGCGGCCTTCACCGCCGCGGCCACCCGGCCGCCCTCGGCCAGTCCGTCGACCTTCGGCTTCACCAGCTTCATCACGGCGCCCATCGCCTGCGGCCCGCTCGCCCCGCTCTCGGCCACGGCGGCGGCCACGATCGCGGCCAGTTCCTCGTCCGACAGCTGCTTGGGCAGGTAACCCGCCAGCACCTCGCCCTCGGCGCGCTCCCGCGCGGCCTGGTCGACCCGGCCACCCTGGTCGAAGGCCTCGGCCGCCTCGCGGCGCTTCTTCGCCTCGCGGGTGATCACCTTGAGCACCTCGGCGTCGGACAGCTCGCGCTTCTCCTTGCCCGCCACCTCCTCGCTGGTGACGGCGGACAGCGTGAGCCGGATGGTGGACGAGCGCAGCTCGTCCCGGTCCTTGATGGCAGCCGTGAGGTCCTCCTGCAGCTGCTCCTTGAGCGTCGTCATGGCCACGAGTCTCCCACCTGCGCCGTTCGGTCGCTTGCCATTAAGCGCCGGGTGTCCCCTGGCCCGGCCTGTAACCACTTACCCTGGTTACATGACCGATCGAGACGGAGCGCCGGACCCCGAACACCCCGCGCCCGGCCTGGTCCTCACCACTCCGGGCGGCAGAAGCTTCCTCTTCGACCCCGGTGCCCTCTGCCTCGAACTGCTCACCACCGGCGGCCCCGGCGACCTCTCCCGGTTCGAGGCCCTGCACCGCCCGTCCGACCTCACCGACTGGCTCCCCCGCTCCCGGCTGCGGCTGCCCGCCGGAGCCGTACGGATCACCGCCGAGCAGCTCACCGACGCCCGCACCCTGCGCGACGCCCTCTGGCGGCTGGCCACCGCCCGCGCCCACGGCACGACCGGCACCGTGGCCGACCACGCGGCCGACCACGCGGCCCTCAACCGGGCCGCCGCCCACCCGCCGCTCGTCCCGCAGATCGGCCCCGACGGCACCGCGGCCGCCCCGCTGCCCGCCGACGGGGCCCAGCTGGTCTCCACCCTCGCCCGGGACGCCATCGCCCTGCTCGCCGGCCCGTACGCGGACCGGATCCGGGAGTGCGGGGCACACAACTGCCGGCTGCTCTTCGTCGACACCTCGCGGCCCGGGCGGCGGCGCTGGTGCTCGATGGAGCGGTGCGGCAACCGCAACAAGGTCCGGGCCCTGCGCGCCCGCCGGGACTCCGAGGATTCCGCAGCGGGGGTCGTGCCCGCAGCGGGGACCGCGCCCACAGCAGGGGCCGTGCCCGCAGCGGGCCACCGGACGTTCACCAGCTGATCCACCGTCTGAGAGCATGGGCTGATGCGACCGCTGTACTCCGTTCCCCTCGGTGTCGCCGCCGCCGGCGCCGCCTGCCTCGCCTACTCCGTCGGGTACGAGGTGCGTGCCTTCCGGCTCCGCCGGATCGAGGTCCCCGTCCTGCCGCACGGCGCCAAGCCCGTCCGGATCCTGCAGGTGTCCGACATCCACATGGTGACCGGGCAGGGCAAGAAGCAGCGCTGGCTGAAGAGCCTGGCCGGCCTGCGCCCCGACCTGGTGGTCAACACCGGCGACAACCTCTCCGACCCGCTCGGCGTCCCGGCCACCCTCGACGCGCTCGGGCCGCTCATGGACTTCCCCGGCGTCTACGTCTTCGGGTCCAACGACTACTACGGCCCGGCCCGCAAGAACCCGGCCCGCTACCTCCAGGCCATGCGCAGCGGCGTCCACGGCATGAACAACCCCGACGGCACCGGCAACCGCGGCATCAGCGGGGCCGTCCACAACCCCTGGGAGAAGCTCCGCGACGGCTTCGACGCGGCCGGCTGGCTCGACCTGACCAACACCCGCGGCCGCCTCACCGTCAACGGCCTCGACATGGAGTTCACCGGCCTCGACGACCCCCACATCCGCCGCGACCGCTACGCCGAGGTCTCCGGCGGCCCCTCCGCCGACGCCGACCTCTCCCTCGCCGTCGTCCACGCGCCCTACCTGCGCGTCCTCGACGCCTTCACCGCCGACCGCTACCCCCTGATCCTGGCCGGCCACACCCACGGCGGCCAGCTCTGCATCCCCTTCTACGGCGCCCTGGTCACCAACTGCGACCTCGACACCCGCCGGGTCAAGGGCCTCTCCACCCACCAGGCCGGCGGCCACCGCTCCTACCTCCACGTCTCCGCCGGCTGCGGCACCAACCGCTACACCCCGGTCCGCTTCGCCTGCCCCCCGGAAGCCACCCTCCTCACCCTCACCCCCGCCCCCCGCTGACCCCGACCGGACGCCCGCCCGAAACCGGATTTCGTGTCTCGGCGAGCGTCCGGTAGAGTTCTACTCGTCGCGAAGGAGACGGAGCGACAAACAGAAAGACCGGGGTGTGGCGCAGCTTGGTAGCGCGCTTCGTTCGGGACGAAGAGGCCGTGGGTTCAAATCCCGCCACCCCGACCCAGTAGGACCAGCTCAGGGCCGGTATCCCGCAAGGGAGACCGGCCCTGACTGGTTTTTCGACTCCCTTGGGGGCCGCTGGGGAGTGAGCTGGGAGTGGATCATGGAAGGCCCCTCCGGCGCGGCTTCTACTGACCCCCCTTCAGCAGGGCGTCGAGCACAGCCACGGGCTGCGCCGTTGGCGGCTCCGTGGCCGCTGAAG
Organism: Kitasatospora aureofaciens; assembly: GCF_001188955.3. GTDB lineage: Bacteria > Actinomycetota > Actinomycetes > Streptomycetales > Streptomycetaceae > Kitasatospora > Kitasatospora aureofaciens. Next base: position 158,911 of record NZ_JPRF03000016.1, read on the forward strand.
ACGTAGGTCCGTCCGTGGCAAGCGCAGGGCTTCGGCCGGTTCCGCTCGATCTGCCTGGTCAGCAGGGCCGAGAGGAAGGGCGGGGTGTCGATCGTGCGGTACGAGTCGTCCTTGGGCGGGCAACGGTGGAGCTCCCCGTTGTCCAGCTCGTACAACTGCCACTCGATCCGCACGCTCGTGGTCCGGACGTACTCCGTTGATCCCCGAGGACCAGGTGCAGCGTGCTGCGCCAGATTTTGATGCTGCTCACCGCGCAGCCGCGCTCCCGCTCCGCCTTGGCCCACCCCCGATCCGGGCTCGCGCTCGTCGGTCTTCTCCGCACCGGAACATCACCGAGATCCTTCCGGTTCACCGCCCGGCCCTGGCGGCGAAGGCCTGGCCGGACGCTCGGCCGGGACTTCCCGGCCGAGCGCCCGGCGAGGGTGGCGGCTGAGTCGGTCGGCGACGGCGGCAAGCCTTCGGGGAGTGGTCAGAGCCAGCCCAGCCGGGCCGCCTTCAGGCCGGCCTCGAAGCGGCTGCTGGCGTCGAGGCGCTCCATCAGCGCGGCCATCTGCCGTCGGACGGTGCGCAGCGAGACGCCCAGGCGCTTGGCGGCGGTCTCATCGGTGAGGCCGGTCGCGAGCAGTTTGAGCAGTTCCTTCTCGACCGGGCTGAGCCCGGGCTCGGCATCGGAGCCGGAGGGGGTGTCGGCGCCGAGTGGGACGGCGGTTTCCCAAGCCTGCTCGAACAGTGCGACGAGATTGGCGACGATGGCCGGCTCGCGGGTGCACAGCGCGCCCCGCCGGGTGTTCGCGGGGTCGATGGGGACGACGGCGACCTTCCGGTCGAAGACCAGCAGCCGGGGCGGGAGCACGGGGGCGGTCCGCACCTGCCCGCCCAGCCCGGTCATCCAGCGCGCGTAGCCGAAGGTGGCCGCGTCATTGCGGACGCTGTTTTGATACAGGGTCAGCAGTGAGATTCCCCGCCTCATCGCGTCCTCGTCCAGCGGGCGGGAGGCGTCCAGGCTGGCCTGCGACTGGGCACCGCCCGGCATCACGCTCAGGCACTCGGTGCTGAGCTCCCGCGCCAGCGCCTCCAACTGGGCCTGGATGGCGTCCAGTCCGACCAGGCGCACACTGCCCTCGTGCTCGGCGAGCGGGCGCTGGTCGGCGTATTCGGAGACCGCGCGGGCAGCGGCGGCCCGCTGTGCGACCAGCTCCTGCTGGCGGCGGAGCAGTTCCTGCTCCTGTCGACGCAGAGCGGCCTCCAGGGCCAGCTCCGGACTGACCACCCGGAAGGTGCCCGGTGCGTCGCGGGAAGGCCGCAGCAGCTCACTGTCGGCCAATTGGTCGAGCGCGTCGCGGACCTGGGACTCCGGCATGGACAGCCGGGCGCTCAGCTCGGCCACCCCGCGGGCGGGGCAGGCGAGCATGGTCTCGTAGACGGCGGCGAGCCATTCGGGACGAAGAGGCCGTGGATTCACATCCCGCCACCCCGACCCGGTGCAGAGGGCCCGTCGGAGAGATCCGATAGGCCCTCTGACGTTGCATCCGGAAGAATCCCCGCGCCCGGCGCGGGTGGAGGTCGGGCAGGTTTTCGCGAATCGGCGGGCGCTCTCCGATGCCCAGGTGCACCGCCCGCTTCAGGCGGGCACCAGCGGCATACGGGAACGCGGGGCCGAGTCCGTCGTCGTCGGCTGGGTCGGCTGGAACGAAGACGACCGGGACCACGGCGACGAGATCGTCTTCACCGGCCGGGGCGGCCGCGCCCTCGACGCGGGGCGGCAGGTCGAGCACCGGAGGTTCGAACGGGGCAACGCCGCCCTGGTGACCAGCATGACCACCGCGAGGCCGGTACGGCTCGTCCGGTTCGAAGGGGGCGGGCGGGCGCCCGGGTACCGGTACGGCGGGCTGTTCCGGGTCGAGGAGTGCTGGTGCGAGAAGGGGCGGTCGGGCTTCCTCATCTGCCGCTACCGGCTGGTGCGCTCCGGCTGATCGGTCAGAGCACGGTAAGGAGGGCGGTGCGGGAGGTGATGCCGAGTTTGGGATAGGCCTTGTAGAGGTGGTGGGCGACGGTGCGGGGGCTGAGGAAGAGTTGGGCGGCGATGTCGCGGTTGGTGAGGCCCTGGGCGGCCAGGCGGGCGATCTGGAGTTCCTGAGGGGTGAGGGAGTTCAGGGGGGTGAGGGGGCCTGGGGGGGGGGTGCCGGTGGCGGAGAGTTCGGTGCGGGCGCGAGTGGACCAGGGGTGGGCGGCGAGGCGGTCGAAGGTTTCCAGGGCGGCGGTGAGGTGGGGGCGGGCGTCGGTGCGGCGGCGGGTGCGGCGGAGCCATTCGCCGTAGAGGAGGGCGGTGCGGGCGTGTTCGAAGGGGCGGTGGGCGGTGGCGTGGAGGTCGAGGGCGGCGAGGTAGGCGGGTTCGGCGAGTTCGTCGGGGCCGAGCAGGGCCTGGCAGCGCAGCCGTAGGGCTTCGGCCCAGGGGCGGTCGGCGGCGGCGGTCCAGCGGGCGAAGCGTTCGTAGGGTTCGGCGGCGCGGTCCGGGGTGCCGAGGCGGACGGCGGCCTCGACCAGGTCGGGGACGGCCCGGGTGGCGCTGACGTGGTGGCGGTGCGGGCCGGTGGTGAGGGCGTGGAGGCGGTCGGCGGCGCCGGCGGCCCGGCCCTGGCCGAGGTCGTGCAGGGCGAGTGCCCACTGGGCCCAGGGGTGGCCGGCGGCGGGGGCGGCGGTCTGCGGGCCGGTGGTGGCGAGGGAGGTGGCGGCCAGGTCGGTGCAGCGGTCGGTGCGGCCGTCGAGGGCGGCCAGATAGGCGAGCAGTGCGCTGAGTTGGCTGACCCACTGGTGCTGGCCGGTGTCCTGGGCGAGGGCGAGCGCCTCGGTGGCGGTGAGTTCGGCGTCGGCGTGGCGGCCGTGGAAGAGTTCGGCCTCGGCGAGGAAGAACTGCAGGGTGGGCATCACCCCGAGGGCGCCCTTGGCGCGGGCCTCGGCGACCAGTTCGCCGCCGAGGTCGACGGTCTCCTCGTCGCGGCCGAGGATGAGGGTGGCGCCGCAGAGTTGGACCAGGTCGGCGGGGCTCTCGGCGCCGGCCCGGCGGGCGGCTTCGACGGCCTCGCGGGCGGCCGGAAGCGCGGCGGCGGGCCGGCCGAGGGCGGGGAGCACCGCAGCGGGCAGGTAGCGGGCGAGCGGGGCGACGGGGTCGTCGGCGGCCAGGGGGAGGGCGGCGAGCCGGTCGAGCACGTCGGCCACCGGCTCCTCCCCCGCGTACCAGGCGGCGTGGAAGGCCTGGAACAGCATCCGGGCGGCGTGGGCGGGCTCGATCGCGGCGCCGCCCTCGGTGTCGTCCGCAGCGCCGTCCGCAGCGCCGTCCGCAGCGCCGTCCGCAGCGCCGCCCGCCGTACCGTCCGCGGTGGAGTGGTCGACGGCGAGAGCGGCGTCGAGCAGCAGCCGGTAGGCCGTCGGGTACGAGCCGCGCCAGAAGTGCGCGGTGGCCCGGACGTGGTCCAGCAGGGCGTGGGCGAAGGGGCTGTCGGTACGGGCGGCGGCCTCGTCGGCGAGGGCTTCGGCCCGGGTCAACTCGCCTTCCTCGGTGGCGGCTTCGGCGGCCAGGACGAGGCGGCGGGTGGCGCCGTCGCGGTCGGGGGTGAGCCGGGCGGCCCGTTCGTAGGCGGCCGCGCCGCCGTGGCCGCCGCGCCGCCCGGTGCGGACGGCGGTGCGCTCCAGCGCGTCGGCGAGGGCGGCGTCGGGGGCGGTGGCGGCGAGGGCGAGGTGCCAGGTGCGCCGGTCGCCCTCGGGCAGGGCCTCGGCGATGGTGCGGTGGACCGTCAGCCGCTGGTGGTGCGGGGCTCGCTGGAGGATGGCGGAGCGCAGCAGCGGGTGGCGGAAGGCGATCCGGCGGTCGGGGGCGACGGTGACCAGGCCGGTTTCCTCGGCGGGGGTGAGGTGTTCGGCACCGATGCCGAGCGCGGCCGCGGCGGGCAGCACGACGTCGAGTTCGCCGCTCTCCTCGGCGGCGGCGACCAGCAGCAGGGTCTGGGTGGCCGGGGGCAGGCCGGTGACCTGGCCGTGGAAGGCGATCAGCAGCCGGCTGGTGAGCGGCAGCCCGGCCGCGGTGTGGGCCTGCGGGCCGCTGGCGACGGGGAGTTCGGTGAGCGCGAGCGGGTTCCCGGCGGCTTCGGCGAGCAGTCGGTCGCGGACGGCGGCGGGCAGGTCGGGGCCGGCCCGCTCGGTCAGCACCCGGGTGGCGTCGGCGTCGGCGAGGGCCGCCACCCGCAGTTCGGGCAGGCCGAGTCGGCGATCGAACGGGGCGGCGCCGCCCTCGGTGCGGGCGGCGAGAAGCAGGGCGACGCCTTCGGCCTGGAGGCGGCGGGCGGCCAGCAGCAGGGCGTCCAGGGAGGCCTTGTCGAGCCACTGCACGTCGTCGATCACGCACAACAGGGGCCGCTCGGCGGCCAGTTCGGCGAGCAGCCCCAGGGTGGCGAGGCCGACCAGCAGCCGGTCGGCGGCCCCGGCGGCCGGTGCCGTTCCCGGCTCGGCCGAGCCGTCGCCGAGCCCGAACGCCGTCTCCAGGGCCCGCCGTTGCGGCCCGGGCAGCACGTCCAGCCGGTCCAGGCCGGACGCCAGCAGCAGGCTGAGCCCGGCGAAGGGCAGTTCGGCCTCGTACTCGACGCCCGCCGCCCGGATCACCCGGAACGCCTTCCCGGCCCGTTCGACGGCGTCGTCCAGCAGGGCGGTCTTGCCGATCCCCGCCTCGCCGCGGAGCAGCAGCGCCCCGCTGCGCCCGTCCCGGGCCTGCGCCAACAGGTCGTCGACGGCGGCCTGTTCGTGTTCCCTCCCGTACAGCATGCCCCGACCCTACCGAGCCGGCCGCCGGTACCCGGGAGCAATACCTACGTAGGCACGTACGGATACGTGACGGATTCGCCCGCGGCCGCCCGTCCCTACCTTTGTGAGCAGCGGGAACGACCCGCCGACGACGCGGGAACGACCCGCCAACCACTGACCGGAACACGGGAGATGACCATGACCGAGATCACCGCCGCCACCCTCCAGCAGCTCGCCGAGCGCTACCTCGCGGTGTGGAACGAGACCGACCCGGCGGCCCGCCGCAAGCTGATCGACGAGGTGTGGGCCGAGGACGGCCGCTACACCGACCCGCTGGCCGCCGTCGTCGGCCGGGACGCGATCGACGCGCTGATCGGCGCAGCCCAGGCCCAGTTCCCGGGGCTGGAGTTCACCCTCGGCCCGGTGGACGCACACCACGACATCGCCCGGTTCACCTGGAACCTCGGCCCGGCGGGCGCCGAGCCGGTGGTGATCGGCTTCGACGTGCTGGCGGCCACCCCGGAGGGCCGGATCGCCACCGTGCACGGCTTCCTGGACCGCGTGCCGGGCGCCTGAGCAACCCGGACACCCCACCACAGGGGCGCCGCACCCCCACGGCGGCGCCCCCACCCCGGAGGAGAGCCCCACATGAGCACCGCCCTGGACACCCCACCGCCGACCGGAGCGGCGGCCCCGACGGAGCAGGCACCCGGCCCGACGGGACAGTCGCCCGCCCCGACGGAGCAGGCACCCGCCCCCAGGGGCCTGCTGCCGGTCGTCCTGACCGCCACCTTCATGACCGCCCTCGACACCTTCGTCGTCAACGTCGCCGTCCCCTCCGTCCAGGCCGACCTGGGCGCCGGCCCGGCGGTCGTCCAGTGGGTGATGGCCGGGTTCGGCCTGGCGATCGCCGTCGGCCTGGTCACCGCCGGACGGCTCGGCGACCGGTACGGCCGCCGCCGGGTGTTCGCGCTCGGCCTGGCGCTGTTCACCCTCGCCTCGGCGGCCTGCGGCCTGGCCCCCACCGCCACCGCGCTGGTCGGCGGCCGGGTCGCCCAGGGTCTGGCGGCCGCACTGATGGGCCCGCAGGTGCTGGCGATCCTGCGGACCGCGTTCAGTGGCCCCGCGCAGGCCCGGGCCTTCGCCCGGTACGGACTGACCATGGGCATCGGCGCGGTGTTCGGCCAGCTGATCGGCGGGCTGCTGATCCGCGCGGACCTGCTGGGCCTCGGCTGGCGCAGCTGCTTCCTGATCAACCTGCCGATCGGCCTGGCCGCCCTGGCCGCCGTCCGCCGCTGCCTGCCGGAGTCGCGCGCCCCGCAGCGGCCGGGCCTGGACCCGGTCGGGGTGCTGCTGGTGTCCGTCGCGCTGACCGCCCTGGTGCTGCCGCTGATCCAGGGCCCCGGGCTCCACTGGCCGCTGTGGACGGTGCTCTGCCTCGCCACCGCCGCCGTCCTGCTCGCCGTCTTCGCCGTCCACCAGCACCGGGCCACGACCGCCCAGGGCACTCCCCTGGTCGACACCCGGCTGTTCCGCAGCGGCGCCTTCCGCACCGGGCTGCTCGCCCAACTCGCCTTCTGGCTCGGCCAGGCCTCCTTCTTCCTCGTCCTCGCGTTGCACCTGCAGCTGGGCCGCGGGCTGGACGCGCTGGGCTCCGGGCTGGTGTTCACCGCTATCGGCCTCGGCTACCTGCTCACCTCGAACGCCACCCACCTGGTCACCGCCCGCCTCGGGGAGCGCCGCACGATCACCGTCGGCGGGCTGCTGATGGCCGTGGGGCTGGGCCTGCTCGCCCTCGCCGCGTACGACGCGGGGGACGCGAGCGTCTGGTGGCTGGCGCCCGGGCTGTTCGTCGACGGCTTCGGCATGGGCCTGGTCATCGCCCCGGTGACCACCGTCTCCCTGGCGGCCGTCGAGCCCGGGCTGGCCGGCGCGGCGGCCGGGGTGGTGGCCACCGTGCAGCAGGTCGGTGGAGCCGTCGGGATCGCGCTGATCGGCCTGGTCTACTACGGCGCCGGTGACCCGGCCGCCGCCTTCGGCCGCAGCGTGACGGCGCTGGCGGTGCTGGAGCTGGTGCTGGTGGGACTGGTCGGGCTGCTGCCGCGCCGTTCGTGAACGCCGTGACAGCCGCGGGCGGGTGGGGGTGAACCCCACCCGCCCGTTCCGTTCCGTCCCCCCGATCGGGTTGGATGGTCGGATGAGCGAGGAGAAGAGCGCCCTGCCGGCGTGGGAGCAGCGGTTCCGGGCGGCGCGCGTGTCACTGCCCGACTGGGCCGAGGACGCCCCCGACCGGGCGCTGTACGTGTCCAACGCGACCGGCACCTACGAGGTCTACGCCTGGGACCGGGCCACCGGCACCCACCGACGGGTCACCGACCGCCCGAACGGCACCACCGACGCCGAGCTGTCCCCGGACGGCGACTGGGTCTGGTGGTTCGACGACCACGACGGCGACGAGTTCGGCATCTGGCGCCGCCAGCCCTTCGCGGGCGGCCCGGACGAGGAGGCCGTGCCCGGCCTCGCCCCCTCCTACTCGGCCGGACTGGCCCTCGGCCGCGACGGCACGGTGGTCGTCGGCCGGTCCACCGACGAGGACGGCACCACCCTGCACCTGCGCCGCCCGGGCGCGGCCGAGCCGGTCGAGATCTACCGGCACGAGGAGTACGGCGGCGTCGGCGACCTGAGCCACGACGCCACCCTGCTCGCCATCGACCACACCGAGCACGGCGACGCGATGCACTCCGCGATCCGGGTGCTCCGGCTCACCGGTGACGGGGTCGAGACCGTCGCCGAGCTGGACGAGGTGACCGGCCGGGACGAGCCGCGCGGCGTCGCCTGCCTGGGCTTCGCCCCGGTCGAGGGCGACACCCGGCTGCTGGTCGCCCACCAGCGCACCGGCCGCTGGGAGCCGATGATCTGGGACGTCGCCACCGGCGCCGAGACCGCCTTGCCGCTGCGCGACGAGCAGGGCCGCGAACTGCCCGGCGACGTCTCCGCGCAGTGGCGCCCGGGTGCCGCGGAGCTGCTGGTCGAGCACGAGTACGAGGCGCGCAGCGAGCTGTTCACCTACACGCTCGCGGACGGCCGGCTGACCAGGCTGGAGACCCCTCGCGGCACCGTCGGCGGCGCCACCGCCCGTCCGGACGGCACGGTGGAGTACCTGTGGTCCTCCGCCGCCGAGCCCTCCGCCGTCCGCTCCACCGCCGGGGCGGTCGTGCTGCGGGCGCCCGGCCCGGTGCCGCCCGGCTCCGTCCCGGTCGAGGACGTCTGGGTGGACGGGCCCGGCGGGCGGGTGCACGCCCTGGTGCAGCGTCCGCGCACGGCCGGCCCCGGCCCTTACCCCACCGTGTTCGAGATCCACGGCGGCCCCACCCACCACGACAGCGACTCCTTCACGGCCGGCCCGGCCGCCTGGCTGGACCACGGCTTCGCGGTGGTCCGGGTCAACTACCGCGGCTCGACGGGCTACGGCCAGGCCTGGACCGACGCGCTGCACGAGCGGGTCGGTCTGATCGAGCTGGAGGACATCGCGGCCGTCCGGGAGTGGGCGCTCTCCAGCGGCCTGGCCGACCCGCGGCGGCTGGTGCTCACCGGCGGCAGCTGGGGCGGCTACCTGACCCTGCTCGGCCTGGGCGTGCAGCCCGACAGCTGGTCGCTGGGCGTCGCCGCCGTGCCGGTCGCGGACTACCACACCGCGTACGCCGACGAAATGGAGGCGCTCAAGTCGCTGGACCGCACGCTCTTCGGCGGCACCCCGGAGGAGGTCCCGGAGCGCTTCACCGCCTCCTCGCCGCTGACCTACGTCGAGCAGGTGCGGGTGCCGGTGTACATCAGCGCCGGGGTCAACGACCCGCGCTGCCCGATCCGGCAGATCGACAACTACGTCGAGCGGCTGGAGCAGCTCGGCAAGACGCACGAGGTGTACCGGTTCGACGCCGGGCACGGCTCGCTGGTGGTGGAGGAGCGGATCAAGCAGCTGCGGCTGGAGATCGACTTCGTCCGGCGGCACCTCGGCGTTCCGGGCGGGAGCTCCGGAGGGGCCGGGTGAGACGCCTGCCTGCGTTCGCGGGGGCGGTGCTGGCCGGGGCGCTGGCGCTCAGTGGCTGCTCGGGCTCGCACGGCGACGAGGCGGACTGTCCGCCGCCGGTCGCTCCCCGGCCGGCGAGCCCGGCGGCGGCCACACCGACGGCCGCCGCCTCCACGGGTGCGGAGGAGGACACCGCCGAGCGCGGCGGGTCGCACGGGTCGAGCGGTTCGCACGGGTCCAGCGGTTCCAAGGGCTCGTCCGGCTCGAAGGGCTCGTCCGGCTCGAAGAGCGGCGGCACCGTCCACCACCACGTCGACCACCACGACTCGAACGACGTGGTCGGCGGCCACGGCCACTGCAGCGGTGGCTCCGCGCCGGTGAACGAGGACACCGGGGCGCCGTTCGGCGGCGGGGTGAACACGCCGGCCCCGTCGCAGTCCCCGACACCGACCGTGGTGCCGACGCCCGTCGCGCCCCCGGCCAAGCCACTGCCCAGTCCGACCGGCAAGCCGTCCAGATGAGCCGGTCGGTCGCGGCCGGTCGGTCGCGAGCCCGCCCATAGCCCGCCTGTCGCGAGCCCGCCTGTCGCGAGCCGGTCAGTCCAGGACCGGGTCCAGCCCCAGGGCCCGGTCCTGCTCGGCCTCCGCCTCCCGGCGCATCAGACGGAACCACATGAAGATCACGAAGCCCGCGAAGACGAACCACTCCAGGGTGTAGCCCAGGTTCTGGAACGCCCGCAGGGTGAGCCCGTCCCCGCCCTGCGGCTGCACGGTCGGGACCGCGGTCAGCCCGGCGGGCACCTGGTCGGCGGCCACCCAGCCGTCGTACCAGCCGTCGTACTCCAGCACGTTCAGCAGCGAGGCCCGGTTGATCATGCCGAGCTGCCCGGCGGGCAGGCCGCCCGCGACCGCGCCGTTGCTGCCGACCGACTCGTTGGCCTGCAGCCGCCCGGTGACGGTCACCTGCCCGGCGGGCGCGGCCTCGGCGGCGGAGGCGGAGCCGGACGGGGCACCGGGCGCCCAGCCCCGCACCACGGCGACGGCGTGTCCGTCGGCGGTGCGCAGGGGGGTGAGCACGTAGTAGCCCTGCTTGCCGTCCAGCACCCGGTTGGGAACGAGGAGTTGGTGCTCCGCGTCGAAGCTGCCGGTCACCGTGACGGGCTTGCCGACGGTCTCCGTGGTCACCTGCGGGGTGGCCTGGCCGAGCAGTGCGTCGATCGGCCGGGCATCACCCGAAGCTGTGAGGGACGCCTTGGTGTCCTGGTGGGTGGAGACGCGGTCCTCGAACCGGCCGAGCTGCCAGGAGCCCAGCCAGACGCACACCACCACGGCCGCCATCGCCAGGGCGGTGCCGCCCAGCCAGCGCGGAGTCAGGAGGAACCGGTACACACCCCCCACGGTAACCATTCCTCACACCTCTGCGGACCACAGGGTCCGTCGCCGCACGCCGGTCCGGCCCGGGCGGGCGCTCAGCCCGCCGCGGGGGCCCCGGTCGGCTGGGCCGCGGCGCCGCCGACCTGCTGCACGCCGCCCCGGTAGAGCGTCCCCCCGCAGCCGACCGGCAGCGAGGCCGTCGCGGCCTCCGGGCTGCCCGGCGCCGGGGTGTGGGCGATGGTGGCGGTGGCCTGCGCGGAGGTGGGGTTGCCGCTCGGGGTGGCCGTCGGGCTCGGCGCTGAGCTGGTGCCGGACGTGGGCGAAGGGGTCGGCAACCGGCGCGAAGGGGTCGGCAACCGGTGCGAACGGGGCGGCGGCCTCGTACACCCCGGGTTCCTCGCCCGCGGGCCCGGCGCCGTACGGCGAAGCGGGGGAGGGTGCGGCGCCCGGCTTGGGCGCCTTGCCCTGGGCGGGCACCGGACGGCCGTTGGGGCGGGGCGCGTCGGTGGCCGGGGTCGGGCGGGTGCCGTTCGGGGCGCCCTGCGGACGGGCCTCGGCGGCGCCGGGCACGGCCGGGGCCTCCGGCGCGCTCGGTGCGCCGGACGCCACCGTGGCCGGGGCGGGCTCGGCGGCGGGGGCCTTCTTCTGCCGCGGCCGGAACCAGGCGCCGGTGGACTCGGACTCCGAGGTGGCCGGCGGGATCGGCGGGATCTGCCACTCCGGCGGCAGGTTCGGCGGGGTGGCGGAGCGGCCGCCCTCCATCACGCCGAGGACGGGCGAGGCGGGCGCGGAGCGGTGCCGGGGGCCGCCCGGTTCGCCGGGGGGTGCCTGCTCGGCCGGTCCTTCGTCGCCCTTGGCAGTCTCGTTCTTGACGGTGCTGCGGACGACGACCGGCGGGATCGGGCGCGAGCCGGGGATGTTGATCCGGACCCGGGTGGTCAGGGTGGTCTCGGTCCTGGGACCGTCGTCCTCGCCGCCCGACCCGGCGTCGGTGCCGGCCGCGGCCCGGTCGCCGCCGGGGAGGCCCGGGGTGCCGTAGGGCGGCGTGCCCGACGGGTAGGCGTCCGGACCCGTGCGCCGGGGCGTCGGGTTGGCGTTGTCAGATTCGCGGCTGCTCAATGCTGCTCTGCTCCGGGTTCGCGGGCGGGCCGTGCGGCGCGACCGCGGTTCGTGGTCGCCGGGCCTGGGGCAAACGGCGGTCGGGTACGACGTACTGCGGGACCACCATACTGGGAAGAACTGAGCGGTGAACGGCTTCGGACAGATCCTGATACGTCCGGTTCCTCCGGTATGAGAGTACGGCGGAGTGGTCCTGACTGCGCGTTGTGCGCGCTACCGTACGCGGCTGCCCACCGGGGTCAGCGAGGGGGGTTGGGCACTCCGGGGAACCAGCTGCTCCGGGTGGGCAGGGTGGCGCAGATCACGCCCAGGATCGAGCCGACGAACAGCCAGGCCAGCGAGGTGGCGTTGGACCACAGCACGTTGTCGCCCTCCGGCCGGGGCACCATCAGCAGCACCATCGCGAGGAACCAGCCGGCGGCCGGCGCCGCGGCGCCCAGCCGGGTGCCGGTGACCCGCAGGCCCGCGTAGAAGGTCGCGGCGGTGGCGGCGAGCGCCAGCAGAACTCCCACGGGCGGCCACAGGGCCTGCACAAAGGATCCGCAGGCGGACACCACGACGCCCAGCAGGAAGAACAGGACATACGCCGCGATCCGGGCGAGGCGCGGGGGTTGGGGCTCGGCCAGCCGCTGGTCACGGGTGCCGAAGGCGGTCACCGCGATCGAACGGCGCTTCGGCTTGGCGGCGGACGCGGTCATCGGGTGTTCCCCTCGCTGGGAGTCGGGGCGGTGGTGTCGAGGCCCGCGAACAGGTCGCGTTCGGGCCGCCCAGGCCCGGCCTGGCCGTGCACCAGCTGGTAGTACTCGGTGGCGAACAGCGGCTGGCCGAGGTGGTTGGAGAGCGCGAACGAGGAGCCGTTCACGGTGATCTGGGTGGCGTGCGCGGCCATCGCGGCGGCCTTGCGCCCGGCGTGCGCCGTGCCGTCCAGCACGGTGGTGACCACCTCGTCGGCCACCACCCCCGGCACGTCGGCGGGTTGGGCGGTGCCCGGGAAGGCCGCCTCGGCGGCGGTCGCGGCGAGCCCGGCGTCGAGCACCGAGCGGGGCATCCGGTTCCAGTACACCTTGGCGATCCGCCAGGGCGCGCCCAGCTCCGGGCGGTGCGCCGGGTCGGCGGCCAGCTCGTACGCGCGCATCGCGACCCGGTGCGCCTGGATGTGGTCGGGGTGCCCGTAGCCGCCGTTCTCGTCGTACGTGACCAGCACCTGCGGCCGCACCTCGCGGACCACCGCGACCAGGTGGTCCGCCGCCTCGTCCACGTCGGCCTGCCAGAAGCAGCCGGGGGCGTCGTTGTCGGGCACGCCCATCATCCCGGAGTCGCGGTAGCGCCCCGGGCCGCCGAGGAAGCGGAAGTCGGTGACGCCGAGGGCGCGCATCGCCTCGGTCAGCTCGCCGATCCGGTGCGCGCCGAGGGTGTCGTCCCGATCGGCCGTCAGGTGGGCCAGCTCCGGCTGGATCACCTCGCCGCCCTCGCCGAGGGTGCAGGTCACCAGCGTCACCCGGGCGCCCTCGGCGGCGTACCGCGCCATGGTGGCGCCGTTGCCGATCGACTCGTCGTCGGGGTGGGCGTGCACCAGGAGGAGGCGGCGGCCGGTAGTCGCGGTCATGGGAGGAAGCCTAGGGCCTGCCGCGGAACTCGCCTCGTCCGCCCGCAGGCGGGAGTCCGGCGGTAGACCCTCGTCCACGCTCGCGGGGGGTTCAGAGCTTCAGACCGTTGATCATCCCGGCGAGGTTGCTGGTGACCTGGGTGATCGACGGGGCGATCGAGCTGGAGGCCAGGTAGAAGCCCAGCAGCGCGCAGACGATGGCGTGCGAGAGCTTGAGGCCGGCGCGGCGGACCATCACCACCACGATGACGAGCATCAGCACGGCTGCGGAGACGTTCATGGCCATGTCGGCGCATACCCCTTCTCGGGCGCCGCCCCTGGGGTGGGCGGCGGTGGGAGCGTACGGGAACCGGGGTCGGGTGACCGGGGCCCGGGACGGGGCCGACGATCACTCGCGCGACCAGTCATACCCGATGGGTAAGGGGAGCATTACATTCAGTGAGTCCACGCGTGCCGGGCACTCGGCCGTCCGAGGGGCGCACGGGCCGGTCGGAGGCGGTTTGGGGCCCTTTGGGGTGTACCTGGAGACGATGCTCCGAACGAGTGATCGTCAGTCACCCGGCAGTCGGAGTCAGCCGTCGTAGGGTCTGGTGCCATGACCTCCCACACCCCTGCGGACACCTTCCCCCGGCAGTACGCGCGGACCCTGCGCTACACGGTCGGCGCCCCCCGCTCCTTCTCCGTCGCACCGGACGGCTCGCGGGTCGTCTTCCTCCGCTCGCGCTCCGGCAGCGACCGGGCCAACCTGCTCTGGACCCTCGACACCGCCACCGGCGAGGAGCGGATCGCCGCCGACCCGGCCGTCCTGCTCGGCGGCGGCGAGGAGGACCTCTCCCCGGCCGAGAGGGCCCGCCGCGAGCGCAGCCGGGAGGGCTCGGCCGGCGTCGTCGGCTACGCCCTGGACGCGGAGGGCCGGCAGGCGGCCTTCGCGCTGTCCGGCCGGCTGTTCACCGCCGATCTGCTCACCGGCGACGCCCGCGAACTGCCCGCCCAGGGCCCGCTGCTGGACCCGCGGATCTCCCCGGACGGCGCCCACGTCGCCTACGCCAACACGGCAGGCGAGCTGCGGCTGACCCGTACCGACGGCACCGGCGACCGGACGCTCGCCGAGCCGGAGGGCCCCAACGTCACCTGGGGGCAGGCCGAGTTCATCGCCCAGGAGGAGATCGACCGCGACCGCGGCTTCTGGTGGTCCCCGGACGGCGAGCGGCTGCTGGTCGAGCGCGCCGACGACAGCCCCGTGCGCCGCTGGTGGATCGCCGACCCGGCCAACCCTGACCGCGAGCCCGCCGAGGTCGCCTACCCGGCCGCCGGTACCCCCAACGCCGAGGTCGGCCTCTGGCTGATCGACCTGCAGGGCGGGCGCACCCAGGTGTCCTGGGACCACGAGGCCTTCCCGTACCTGGCCCGGGTGCACTGGTCCAAGGGCGGTGTGCCGCTGCTGCTGGTCCAGTCCCGCGACCAGCGCGCCCAGCGGGTGCTCGGCCTGGACGTGGCCACCGGCGGCACCGAGGTGCTGCTCGAGGAGCGCGACGAGGCCTGGCTGGAGGCCTTCCCGGGCGTACCGGCCTGGACCCCGGACGGCAAGCTGGTGCGGATCTCCGACGAGGGAGGGGTGCGGGCACTGGTGGTCGGCGACCAGGCCGTCACCGGGGCCGACCTGCACCTCCGCTCGGTCGTCGCGGTCACCGAGCGGGAGGTGTTCTTCAGCGCCTCCGGCGGCGCCGGGGAGACCGACCCCGAGCCCGGCTGGATCGCCGTCGGCCGGATCAGCCACGACGGCAAGCAGCTGTCCTGGGAGTCCGCCAACGGCCGCCCGTTCACCTCCGTCACCAGCGCGGTGCACGCGGGCGGCATCACCGTCCGGGCCACCGCCGAGCCCGACCTGCCCGGCACCCTGGTGCAGGTCGCCCGTGACCTGCCGGAGGGCGTGGTGGTCGACGACGTCGCCACCGTCGCCTCGTACGCCGAGACCCCGGTCATCACCGCCCGCCCGGTGTTCCGCTTCGCCGGCGAGCGCCGCATCCCCTCCGCCGTCTTCCTGCCCACCGGCTACGACCGCGAGCGCGACGGCCTGCTGCCCGTCCTGATGGACCCGTACGGCGGCCCGCACGGCCAGCGCGTCGTCCAGGCGCACAACCCGCACCTCAACTCGCAGTGGTTCGCCGACCAGGGCTTCGCGGTGGTCGTCGCCGATGGGCGCGGCACCCCCGGGCGCGGGCCGGCCTGGGAGAAGTCCATCGCCTTCGACTTCGCCGGGGCCACCCTGGACGACCAGGTGGAGGCGCTGCGGGCGCTCGCCGAGGAGTTCCCGCTGGACCTCGGCCGGGTCGCCATCCGCGGCTGGTCGTACGGCGGCTACCTCTCGGCCCTCGCCGTGCTGCGCCGCCCCGACGTGTTCCACGCGGCGGTGGCCGGAGCGCCGGTGGCCGAGTGGGCGCTGTACGACACCCACTACACCGAGCGCTACCTGGGCCACCCGGCCGAGCGGCCCGAGGTGTACGAGGCCAACTCGCTGACCGGCTACGCGGCCGGGCTGGAGCGCCCGCTGATGATCATCCACGGCCTCGCGGACGACAACGTGGTGGCCGCCCACACCCTGCGGCTGTCCTCGGCCCTGCTGGCCGCCGGGCGCCCGCACACCGTGCTGCCGCTGTCCGGTGTCACCCACATGACCCCGCAGGAGGAGGTCGCGGAGAACCTGCTGCTGCTCCAGGTCGACTTCGTCAAGCGCTCGCTGGGGCTGTAAGGGCCCCCGACCGGCGCGAACGGCGGCCGGCACCCCCGAGCGGGGCGCCGGCCGCCGGCATGACATCCGTCATACCGAAGGCACGACGGCCGACACTGCCGCCGGCCCCCGCCCGCGCGGGACTCTGAGGTGGTGCGGACAGGACCGCACGCGACAACCGTCAGGGGAGAGGAGCCGGGCGATGGCTTCCGAGGTGGCCGCCTTCCGCGGCGTCGGCAAGAGCTACGGGCGGGTGCGCGCCGTGGACGGGCTGGACCTGGTGCTCCGGCCGGGCGAGACCGTCGCCCTGCTCGGCCCGAACGGCGCCGGGAAGTCCACCAGCCTGGACCTGCTGCTCGGCCTGCGCGAGCCCGACCAGGGCAGCGTCACGCTGTTCGGCGGCACCCCGCGGGCGGCGATCGCGGACGGGCGGGTCGGCGCGATGCTGCAGAGCGGCGGGCTGATGACCGACGTCAAGGTCCGCGAGCTGGTCGAGCTCGCCTGCAAGGTGCACCCGCGCGGTCGGTCGGTCACGGGGGTGCTGACCGACGCCGGGATCACCGAGATCGCCGAACGCCGGGTGGACAAGCTGTCCGGCGGCCAGGAGCAGCGGGTCCGCTTCGCCCTGGCGATCGCCGGCGACAGCGACCTGATCGTGCTGGACGAGCCCACCACCGGCATGGACGTCAGCGTCCGGCAGGGGTTCTGGGCGAGCATGCGCGCCCAGGCCGACGCCGGCCGCACGGTCCTGTTCGCCACCCACTACCTGGAGGAGGCCGACTCGATCGCCGACCGCGTCCTGGTGCTGCACCGGGGCCGGCTGATCGCCGACGGCAGCTCCGCGGAGATCAAGGCGCGAGCCGGGGCCCGCCGGATCGCCTTCGAGATCCATGACGTCGACCTCTCCTCGGCCGCCGTCCCGTTCGACGAGACCGTGCTGCGCGCCCTGCCGGGCGTGCAGTCGCTGGACGTCACCGCCCGCGTCCCGGGGGTGCGGACGGTGCGGATCCGGACCGCCGACGCCGACGCGGGCGTGGCCGGGATCTATCGGGCGGGCCTGTACCCGCGCGGCCTGGAGGTCACCGGGGTCGGTTTGGAGCAGGCCTTCCTGACCATCACCGGCGAGCTGGACAAGCAGGACCTGGCGGAGGAGAGCGCGCGATGACCACCCTGATCAAGCTGGAGATCCTGCGGACCCTCCGCAACCGGCGCTACCTGTTCTTCACCGTCGTCTACCCGGCGCTGATGTACGTCTTCTTCATCAACGCCTACGGCTCCGGCAACCAGGCCGGCGGACTGCCCGTGAAGACCTACTTCATGGTGTCGATGGCCACCTTCGGCGCGGTCGGCGCGGTGCTCTCCGGTAGCGCCCAGCGGATCTCGCTGGAGCGCAAGAGCGGCTGGGTGCGGCAGCTGCGGCTGACCGCGCTGCCCGGCCGGGCGTACACCGTCGGCAAGATCGCGTCGACGGCGGTGACCACGCTGCCGGCGATCCTGGTTGTCTTCGTGGTCGGTGCCACCCAGGGCGTCTCGCTGAGCGCGCCGCAGTGGATCGGGCTGGCGGCCGCGCTGTGGCTGGGCAGTTTCGTCTTCGCCGCGCTCGGAGTGGCGCTCGGCTACGCGGCGGCGCCGGACGCGGTGCAGCCGATCGTGATGATCACGTACATGGCGATGGCGCTGCTCGGCGGCACCTGGTTCCCGGTGAGCGGCTCGCTGGAGAAGTTCGCCCGGTTCAACCCGGTGTTCCTGTACAACAAGCTGGCCACCTTCACCCAGCCCGGGCACTCCCTGGACCTGGTCGCGGTCGCCGGGCTGGCCGCCTTCTTCGCGGTGTTCACCGCCGCCGCCGCAGCGCTGTACCGGCGCGACACCCGCCGGGCATGATGATCCACATGAGTGACGCGCGCCGGACCCACCGCACCGACGAGCAGCCGGAGGCGGGTGCGGCGCGCGCGTCGTTCATGAACTCCCCCGGCTCCCCGGTGGAGACCAGGCGGCAGCTGCTGGTCAAGGTCGCCTGGATGCTGCTGTGGATGACCTACCTGGCCTACCCCGCGGGCGACCTGATCAACGGCGGCCACAGCCTGGTCGGCCAGGTGCTCGGCTGGGGCTGCCTGGCGGTCTTCGTGGTCTCCTACGTCCTGCTGGTGATCTTCCGCTCGCAGGCGGGGATGAAGCCGCGGGCCTGCCGGGTGATCGTCGGGACGATGATCGTGCTCGCGGTGGTGTCCTCGTTCGCGCTCGGCGGCGCCTTCCTGACCATGTTCATCTACGCCTCGGTGTGCCTGGCGGTCATCAGCCCGCCGAAGCACGCGTTGCGCGCGCTGGTCGTCATGGCCGCGCTGACCGCCGCGACCGGCCTGCTGGTCCACGCCGGGAACGACAACATCTCCACCTTCGCGCTCAGCGCCTTCCTCTCCGGCGTCGCGATGACCGGCCTGCAGCGGCTGGTCGAGACCATGAAGGAACTGCGCGAGGCCCGGGCCGCGGTGGCCCACCTGGCCGCCTCCGAGGAGCGGCTGCGGCTCGCCCGCGACCTGCACGACCTGCTCGGGCACTCGCTCTCGCTGATCACCCTGAAGAGCGAGCTGGCCGGGCGGTTCATGGACGCCGGCAAGGACGAGGCGGCGCGGGCCCAGGTCGCCGACATCGAGCAGGTCGCCCGGCAGTCGCTGATCGACGTGCGGGAGGCCGTGA
Organism: Kitasatospora aureofaciens; assembly: GCF_001188955.3. Taxonomy (GTDB): domain Bacteria; phylum Actinomycetota; class Actinomycetes; order Streptomycetales; family Streptomycetaceae; genus Kitasatospora; species Kitasatospora aureofaciens. The sequence goes on from NZ_JPRF03000016.1 coordinate 177,252, forward strand.
CCGGCTTCCGCCGCCCCACCCTGCCGGTCGAACTCGCCGCCGCCCGGACCGCCCTGTCCGCCGCGCAGGTCCGGCTGGAGGCCGCGCCGGAGCTGGTGGACGCCTGGCCGTCGCTGGCCAACGAGGAGGCGGGCGCACTGGCCTGGGCGCTGCGCGAGGCCGTCACCAACATCGTCCGGCACGGCGAGGGTGCCACCGTCTGCACGGTGACGGCGGACGAGACATGGGAGGGCAGCGGCGAGCGCTACGCCGTCCTGGAGATCACCGACAACGGGCGCGGACCGGGCAAGTCCCAGCCGGGCAACGGCCTCTCGGGCCTGGACGAGCGCCTCGCCCTGGTCGGCGGACGCCTGGAGACCGGCCCGGGCGAGCGCGGCAAGGGCTTCCGCCTGCGGGCCTGCGTACCGCTGCGCACGGTGTCGGCCCCGTCCGAGCCGCCCAAGGTGGTCTCCTAGCCGTCCGGCCCCTCAACTGCCTTCCAGGCCACGGTGGTACCGGACGGCCGGGCGGCCGTCCAGCAGGAACTCGGCGATGACGGCGAACCCGTTGTGGGCGAGGACAGCCATCGAGGCGGGGTTGTCGAGCGTGGTGACGGCGGTCAGGGAGCGCAGACCGTAGCTGTGGGCGGCGAGCCGGCGGACCTGGGCGACGGCCGCCTTGGCGACGCCCCGCCCGGCTGCGGACTCGGCGATCCGGTAGCCGAGTTCGGCGCTGCCGTCCACGAGGTCCATCAGGTTGATGCGACCGACGAGGGTTCCGGTCGGATCGAGGACCACGTGGAACCGGCAGACGCCCGCGGCCTGTTCGGCGAGCAGCGCGGCGTGGCGCTCGGCGAACCCGGCGAAGTAGGCGTCGCCGCGGTCGGGCACGGTACGGGCGAACCAGGCCCGGTTGGCCAGTTCGAAGGCGAACACGGCGTCGGCGTGGTCGGGGCGCAGCGGCTCCAGGGTCAGCATCCGGCCAGTCTCGCGCCCACCGACTCGGTGCACCATCCAATTCCGCCCCCGGGCCGACCGCCCGGCCCCTGGCGGAGGGTCAGGCCCGGCCCCCTCTAAGGTCGTGGCCATGGGTAACGCAGAGAACAGTCCCTCGATCCGCGTGCTGCTCGCCGAGGACCAGGGGATGGTCCGGGAGGCGCTGGCGGCGTTGCTCGGGCTGGAGGGGGACATCGACGTCGTCGCGCAGGTGGGTCGCGGGGACGAGGTGGTGGCGGCGGTGCTGGCGAACGACGTGCAGGTCGCCGTGCTGGACATCGAGATGCCGGGCATGACGGGCATCGAGGCGGCCGCCGAGCTGCACCGGCAGGCGCCCGGGACGAAGGTGGTGATCGCGACGACCTTCGGACGTCCCGGCTACCTGCGCCGGGCGATGGAGTCCGGGGCGGACGCCTTCCTGGTGAAGGACGCGCCCGCCTCCGAGCTGGCCGAGGCGATCCGCCGGGTGCTGCGCGGGGAGCGGGTGATCGACCCGGCGCTGGCGGCGGCCGCGCTGGCCGAGGGCGCCAACCCGCTGACGGCGCGCGAGCGGGACGTGCTGGGCGCGGCCGCGGACGGCGCGGTGAACGCGGACATCGCCAGGCGGCTGCACCTGTCGGAGGGGACGGTCCGCAACTACCTCTCGATGGCGATCCAGAAGACCGAGGCGCGCAACCGCACCGAGGCGGTCCGGATCGCCCGCGAGAAGGGCTGGCTCTAGCGGCTAGTTGAGCCGGTGGCGGGCCGCCCGGGCCTCCTGGCGGACCTTGGCGGCGGTGTCCGGGTCGAAGGCGTCCAGGATCTGGGCGTAGGAGTCCATCTCCGCCGAGCCGCGGAGGAAGTCGCCCATCCGCACCAGGAGTTCGGCCCGTTCCAGCCGGAGCTGGGCCGGGTGGCGGGGGAGCAGCAGGGCGAGTTCGGTGGCCCACAGCTGGGTGCGGGCGTGCTCGGGCCGGTCGGAGGCCCAGACCCGGATGTTGCCGAGCACCCGCAGCACGATGTCCAGTGGCTGTGCCGGGGTGAGCAGGGCGGGGGCGAAGTCGTGCCCGGCGGCGGCGACCAGGCGTTCGGCGTCGGCCGGGTCGAGCAGCCGTCCGCCGTGGAAGGGGTCGGCGAGGACGTACTCCTCGCCGCCGGCCGGTCCGCCGACCGCGACGATGAAGTGCCCGGGCAGCGCGATGCCGTGGACGGTGAGCCCGGCGCGCCGCCCGACCTCCATCCACACCAGGGAGAGCGTGATCGGCAGTCCGCGCCGCCGTCTCAGCACGTCGGGCAGCAGCGAGGACTCCAGCCGGCGGTAGTCGGACTGGCGTCCGTGGAACCGCTCCCGCCCGCCGAGCACGGCGGCGAGCAGGGCGGCGGTCTCCTCCGGTCCGGCGGGCGAGCGTTCGGCGACGGCGGCCCGGACGGCCGCCGCGTGCCGGTCGAAGGCGGCCTCGCAGGCGGCCAGCAGGGTGTCCACGCCGGGCGGTTCGCCCGGATCGCCCGGGTCGAGCGCGGGGTCGTGCTCGGCGGCGGCGAGTAGGCAGAGCAGCACCGGGTCGGGCTGCTCGGCGCGGGCGGCGGTCCGGAAGCGGTCTCTGCTCTGCTCGGTCACGGTGACGGCGGCGGCCTTCGTACGACGGGCGGACAAGCGGACATACCAGGGCGGAACGGTCGGGCGGCTACTCCTGGGGAAGAAGCGCGTAGTGGTAAGTGTGACTGGTCGTGAAGCCGAGTCCGTCATAGAGCGCGATCGCACCGCCGTTCTCCGCCTCGACCTGCAGGTACGCGCCGCTCGCCCCCTCCTCCGCCGCGCGGGCGGCGAGCACCGCCATGACCGCCGTCGCCAGTCCGGCCCGCCGGGCGTACGGCTGCACCTCGACCGCGCCGAAGCAGGCCCACGGGCCGTCGACGACGCAGCGCCCGATCGCCAGCGGAGGCTGCCCCTCGGCGCCGGGGACGGTGGCGAACCAGACCGAGGGGCCGCCGTGCAGGACCTGCCGGGCGGCCTCCTCCACGCCCGGGTCCGCGCTCACCCGGCGGTAGAGCGACATCCAGCCGGCGTCCGCCGTCCGGGAGAGCCGCACCCTCTCGTGCCCTGCGCCGGACCGGGCGACCGCGGCCAGCGGCGCGGTGAGCACCAGGGTGGGCGCGTAGCCGGCGCCCAGCCGGTCGAGTTCGGCGCGCAGGTCCTCGGGCGATCCGGGGGAGATCACCTCGACGTACGCGGGCAGTGCCCGCTCCGCGTACCAGGCCCGCACGGCGGCCAGGGCCTGGGGCAGCGGCAGTCCCGGGTCGCCGAGCGCCTGGACGGAGTTGGCCCGCCGGGTGAATCCGGCCGCGGCGCGCAGTGTCCACTCGCCGAGCCGTTCCTGTTCGACGGCCGGCCAGCCGCGCCCGGCGATCCGCTGCAGTTCGACCGCGGTGGCGGTGGGCAGCGGCGCCCGCCGGGCCGGGAACGGCGGCACGACCTTGCCCGCGACCAGCAGTTTCTCCGGGAAGGCGACCGGCCCGCCCGCGCGCGGCTCGACCACCAGTCCGTGATCGTCCCATGATGTGAGAACGCCGATCGCATCGCGGAACACCGGGCGGTCGTCCACGAACTCCGAGAGGCGTCGCACGGACACGCGAAGTCCCACGTCAGAGCGATCTATCCGGACTTCTGGACGGCTCTCCAGCGAGTCTCGGGTCATGATCCGGCCACCTCCTGTGCATTTGCGGTCCCCGACCCGCGATACTAGGGGCGGGCATCGACGACGCCGCGCTCACCGCGCACGCGAGCAGAACAGAACGGGCCGCCAGGCCCTTCCGAGGAGGAACGACAGCGTGACCTACGTCATCGCGCAGCCTTGTGTCGACGTGAAGGACAAGGCGTGCATCGAAGAGTGCCCGGTTGACTGCATCTACGAGGGCCAGCGTTCCCTCTACATCCACCCGGATGAGTGTGTCGACTGTGGCGCTTGCGAGCCGGTCTGCCCGGTCGAGGCGATCTTCTACGAGGACGACACTCCGGAGGAGTGGAAGGACTACTACAAGGCGAACGTCGAGTTCTTCGACGACCTGGGTTCGCCCGGTGGCGCCTCGAAGCTCGGCCTGATCGAGCGGGACCACCCGTTCATCGCGGCCCTGCCGCCGCAGAACGCCGACCACTGACGATCGGTGGCTACTGAGCTGTGAGCACGAACAGCACGCGCGCGCCGTTCCCGGGCCACCCGGGGGCGGCGCGCCGCGTTTCCGACCGGCTGCCCGTCTTCCCCTGGGACAAGCTGGAGCCCTACAAGGCCACCGCCCTCGCCCACCCCGGTGGCCTCTGCGACTTCTCCGTCGGCACCCCCGTCGACCCGGTCCCCGAGGTGATCCAGAAGGCGCTGGCCGCCCACACCGACACCCCCGGCTACCCGACCGTCTGGGGCCCGCTGGAGCTGCGCGAGGCGATCGCCGGCTGGCTGCACCGCCGCTGCGGCGCCGAGATCGGCCCCCGGGCCGTCCTGCCGACGGTCGGCTCCAAGGAGCTGGTGGCCTCGCTGCCCACCCAGCTCGGCCTCGGCCCCGGCGACCAGGTCGCCTATCCGCGGCTGGCCTACCCGACCTACGAGGTGGGCGCACGGCTGTGCGGCGCCGAGCCGGTCGAGTACGACTCGGTGGACGAGCTGGACGGCTCCCGAGTGCGCCTGCTCTGGGTGAACTCGCCGTCCAACCCGACCGGCCGGGTGCTCGGCACGGACGAGCTGCGCCGCGCCGTCGAGTGGGCCCGGGAGCACCGGGTGCTGCTGGTCAGCGACGAGTGCTACTTCGAGCTGGGCTGGGAGGCCGAGCCGGTCTCCGTGCTGCACCCGGACGTCTGCGGGGGCGACCACGAGGGCCTGTTGGCCGTCCACTCGCTCTCCAAGCGCTCCAACCTGGCCGGCTACCGTGCCTCCTTCGTGGCGGGCGACCCGGTGGTGGTGGCGGAGCTGCTGGGGCTGCGCAAGCACGGCGGCATGATCGTGCCGGCGCCCGTCCAGGCGGCGACGATCGCGGCGCTGACGGACGACGCCCACGTGGCCGAGCAGCGGGAGCGGTACGCGGCCCGGCGCTCGGCGCTGCGGGCGGCGCTGGAGGCGTACGGCTTCCGGGTCGAGCACTCCGAGGCGAGCCTGTACCTGTGGGCGACCCAGGACCGCCCGTGCTGGGAGACGGTGGCCGAGTTGGCCGCGCTGGGCATCCTGGTGGCGCCCGGCGACTTCTACGGGCCGTCCGGCGACCGCTTCGTGCGGGTCGCGTTCACCGCGACCGACGAGCGGGTCGCCGCGGCCGTGGAGCGGTTGGCCGCGGCGCGCTGACGGGACGTCGAAGGGGGCCGGTGCTGTTCGGCACCGGCCCCCTTCGGCTCGCCGGGAGGACTACAGCGGCAGGCCGTTGAGGTTGCCGCCGTTGATGCCGTGCAGCAGGCCGCCGAGCGGGCCGAGCGTGTTGGTCACGCCGGACAGGCCGGACAGCGGGCTGTTCGGGCCCAGGTCGGCGCCGCCGAGCCGGTTGGCCGAGCCGTGCTCCGCGAGGCCCAGGACGTCGGTGGCGGGCAGGCCGCCGGGCACCGCGTGCTCGACCGAGCCGAGCGGCAGGGCGCGCTCCACGGCGCCGGTCGGCAGCGCGTCGGTGACGGTGCTGGTGCCGGGGACGGCGCTGGAGAGCCGGTCGGCGCCGGGCAGGGCCTGGGAGAGCCCGCCGACCGGGTTGGTGCCGGCGGTGGCGCTGCGGGTGCCCGTGCCCGTGCCCTTGCCGGTGACGGCCTCGCCGAGCTTGCCGGCCAGGGTGGAGGCGACCCTCGGGGTGACGGCGGAGAGCTGGCCGGTGGTGGCGGCGGTCTGGTCGACCGGAGCGGTCAGCGAGCCGGCCTTCTCGTTCGCCTCGGGGAGCTGGTGGGCGACGATGTTGCCCGCGGCGTCGGCGGAGGCCGGCACGCCCGCGGCGACGGTGGCCGCGCCGGTGGTGCCGGCCGCCTGGCCGAGCTGGTGGGTGGTGTGCTGCAGGGTGGAACCGGTGTCGGTGTTGGTCAGCTGGCCCAGCGGCGCCGCGAGGTCGCTCTTGGGAAGCAGGGCGTCCCCGCCCAGGGCGGACGCGGAGCCGGCCGCGACCAGCGGGGTCGCTCCGGCCGCCACGACGAGCGCGGCCTGGGCGATCCGGCGCGTGAGGGGGTGAGACATGGGGCTCCTCGAAGGGGTCTGGGTCCGTCCCGTCCGCCGGGTGGACGATCCGAGCGTGGACGGGACCTGGCGGACGACGTTGTTACCGCTTGAGGAGCCAGAAGGTTTCGGCCTGGGCGCGAAAGCGCCTGGCCGAACATCGGATCGTATGACCGCAGCAGGGGAGCTCACCGGGCCCTGCCGGACGCCGTCGAACCGGCCCCAACAAGGGGAGTGACGGTTCCCCACCGGGGTTCGCCGGAACGGGCGGTCGGTCCACCGGGGTTGACCGGAATCACCCGTCCGGCGGCAACCCGAACGAATGTGCGTCAGCCCTGGCCGGACGGCGCCAGGGTGACCTGGACGAGCTTGGTCGACGTCCCCGAGGTCTGGGTCTGCCAGCCGTCCTCGGACTCGGTCTTGCGCCAGATCTTCCCGTCGTAGGCGACCGTCGCGATGCCCAGCTGCTGCGCCTGGGCGACCGCCCAGTGGGCCACCTCCCAGCCGCTGGTCCGCTCGGCGCTCGCCCCGGCGTCGGCCCCGGAGTCCGCCGAGGAGGTCAGAGCGGTGGTGGCCGGGTCGGGGGTCAGCGCGACGGCGTGCTCGGCGCCCTTGATCGTCGAGCTGTAGCCGGCGGCCGAGGTGACGGTCCGGCCGAACTCCCGGCGTACCCGGTCCGACAGCACCTGGGTGCGGTCCGGCAGCGCGACCGGGGTCGCCGAGGCGCCCGCGGTCGGCGACGGCGAGTCGGCCGGGTCCGGCTTGGCGTAGTCGTGCACCACGCAGCTGAACGAGGCGGGCTCACGGCCGGCCAGCGCCGAGGTGAGCAGCGTCGCCTTGGTCTCGTGCTTGGCGTACGCCTGCGGGTAGCCGCTCTTCTGCACCGCCTGGGCCGCGTCGGTCAGCGGCATCCGGGTGTAGCCGGGCACCTTGACCAGACCGTCCAGGAACTTGTTGGTCGCGTACACCGGGTCTGCGATCTGCTCCGGGGTGCCCCAGCCCATCGAGGGCCGCTGCTGGAACAGGCCGATCGAGTCCCGGTCACCGCCCGCGAGGTTGCGCAGCTTGGACTCCTGCATGGCGGTCGCCAGCGAGATCGCGGTCGCCCGGTCCGGCAGCCCGCGCGAGCGCGCCACCGCGGCGATCGTCGCGGCGTTGGCGGCCTGCGGCAGCTCGAGCGTGCCGCTGCCCGCCGCGGTCTTCACCGAGCACTCCTCCGAGGCGCCCTGCCGGAACCCGAACCACCAGATCCCGACCACCGCCAGACCCGCGACCATCGCCAGGCCGAGCAGTCCGACCAGCACGAGCAGCAGCGCGCGCACCGGACCGCGGCGCCGGGGCGCCACATCGTCGCCCGGCTCCTCGCCCAGCTTCTCGCTGTGCCTTCTCCTGGCCACCGTCGCCCCTCTCGCGCCCGCCGTCTTGATCCGACACCGTACCCACTCGGACGGGTGTACGGCGCACTCCGGTTTCCGATCAGGTGGCGTTCCGTGTCACAGCACGACCACCCAGGGCACATGGCGGCGAGGCTAGGCTGACGCCATGAGCAGCCCGAACCCGACGCCCCTGGACCTGACCCTCGACGGCGGCACGCTGACCGCCCGCCTCGTCGACTTCCCCTCGGTGAGCGGCGACGAGCAGGCGCTCGCCGACGCCGTCGAGGCAGCCCTGCGCGGCTACCCGCACCTGACCGTGGACCGCTACGGCAACAACGTGGTGGCCCGGACGAACCTGGGCCGCGCCGAGCGCGTCGTACTGGCCGGTCACCTGGACACCGTACCGATCGCCGACAACCTGCCGTCGTACGTCGAGGGCGACCTGCTCTACGGCTGCGGCACCTCGGACATGAAGTCCGGCGTGGCCGTCGCGCTGCGGCTCGCCGCCACCCTGCCCGAGCCCAACCGCGACCTCACCTACGTGTTCTACGACTGCGAGGAGGTGGAGGCCCACCGCAACGGCCTCGGCCACCTCGCCAAGGACCGCCCGGAGTGGCTGGCCGCCGACTTCGCGGTGCTGATGGAGCCCAGCGACGCCATGGTCGAGGGCGGCTGCCAGGGCACCCTGCGGGCGCAGGTCCGGCTCACCGGCGTGCGCGCCCACGCGGCCCGCAGCTGGCTCGGCGACAACGCCATCCACCGCGCCGCCGAGGTGCTCACCCGGCTCGCGGACTACCGGCCGCGCCGGGTGGAGATCGACGGCCTGGAGTACCGGGAGGGCCTCAACGCGGTGCGGATCGACGGCGGCGTGGCCGGCAACGTGATCCCGGACGAGTGCGTGATCACCGTCAACTTCCGCTACGCGCCCGACCGCAGCGAGGCCGAGGCGGAGAAGCACGTCCGCGAGGTCTTCGACGGCTTCGAGCTGACCGTCACCGACTTCGCCCCCGGCGCCCTCCCCGGTCTGGCCCAGCCCGCAGCCAAGGCCTTCCTGGCGGCCACCGGCGGCCAGGCCCGCGCCAAGTTCGGCTGGACCGACGTCGCCCGGTTCAGCGCCCTCGGCATCCCGGCGGTCAACTACGGTCCCGGCGACCCGAACTTCGCCCACAAGCGGGACGAGCACTGCTCGCTGACCGCCATCGCCGAGACGGAGGACCGGCTGCGCGCCTGGCTGACCAGCTGAACCGAAACGTTCGGGGCCGACCGAACCGGCGGTCGAACTCCACCTTCCGGTTGCCCAACCGACCTTCTCCCGTTGCCTGAAAACGGGGGAGGGCGGGCGTAGGGTTTCGTCATGACAGGCACAGGAGACGACAAGCACTACGGACACGGCCCCGAGCAGGTCGGCGTGCCGCGGAAGAAGAAGGCCTGGCCCGAGAAGCAGAAGGGCCCGGTGCTGGTGCGCCGGGACCAGGTCGGCACCAGCACCACGGACCAGCGCCTGCTGGACACCACCGGTCCCACCGACTGGCTGCACACCGATCCCTGGCGGGTGCTGCGGATCACCTCCGAGTTCGTCGAGGGCTTCGGCGCCCTCGCCGAACTCCCGCCCGCCGTCAGCGTCTTCGGCTCGGCCAGGACCCCGGTCGGCTCGCCCGAGTACGAGGCCGGAGCGGCCATCGGCCGGGCCCTCGCCGAGGCCGGCTACGCGGTGATCACCGGCGGCGGCCCGGGCGCGATGGAGGCCGCCAACCGCGGCGCCTCGGAGGCCGGCGGCCTCAGTGTCGGGCTCGGCATCGAGCTGCCCTTCGAACAGGGCCTCAACGAGTTCGTCGACCTCGGACTGAACTTCCGTTACTTCTTCGTCCGCAAGACGATGTTCGTCAAGTACGCGCAGGGCTTCGTCGTCCTGCCCGGCGGACTCGGCACGCTGGACGAACTGTTCGAGGCGCTCACCCTGGTGCAGACGAAGAAGGTCACCCGATTCCCGGTGATCCTCTACGGCAGCGCGTACTGGGGCGGCCTCTACGAGTGGCTGAAGAACACCCTGGTCGCGCAGGGCAAGGCGGCCCCGCACGACCTGGAGCTGTTCCACATCACCGACGAGGTCGACGAGGTCCTGAAGATCCTCGCCGAAGCCCGTCGGCCCGTGAGCGACATCTAGGACCTGTCTTCGAGCCCGCGTCCGCGGGACGGAGGCGAGCCGAGCGCCGTCGAGAGGGGGCCCTACGCCAGCCCCCGGCGGGCGACCGCCGGGGGGCGGGTGCCCCGGATCGAGGCGACCATGTCCAGCACCTGGCGGGTCTCCTCCACCTGGTGCACCCGGTAGACCTGGGCGCCCAGCCAGGCCGAGACCGCGGTGGTGGCCAGGGTGCCGAGGAGCCGCTCGTTCACCGGGCGGTCCAGGGTCTCGCCGACGAAGTCCTTGTTGGAGAGCGAGACCAGCACCGGGAAGCCGGTCGCGGTCATCTCCGGCAGCCGCCGGGTGGCCTCCAGCGAGTGCCGGGTGTTCTTGCCGAAGTCGTGCCCGGGGTCGATGATCACCGCGTCCCGGCGGACGCCCAGCTCCACCGCCCGCTCGGCGAGGCCCACGGTGACCCGCAGGATGTCCGCCATCACGTCCTCGTACCCGACCCGGTGCGGCCGGGTGCGCGGCTCGGCGCCGCCCGCGTGGGTGCACACCAGTCCGACGTCGTGGCGGGCGGCCACCTCGGCGAGCTTCGGGTCCACCCCGCCCCAGGCGTCGTTCAGCAGGTCCGCGCCCACCTCGCAGACCGCCTCGCCGACCTCGTGCCGCCAGGTGTCCACGCTGATCACCGCCTCGGGGTGGCGCTTGCGCAACTCGGCCACGAAGGGCACGGTGCGCCGCAGCTCCTCCTCGACCGTGACCTCGTCGCCCGGGCCGGCCTTCACCCCGCCGATGTCCAGGACCGCCGCGCCCTCGGCCATCGCGCGGTCGGCGGCGGCGAACGCGGCCTCGTCGGCGAAGGTCGAGCCCTTGTCGAAGAACGAGTCCGGGGTCCGGTTCACGATCGCCATGATCACCAGCTCGTCGTCACCGAATTCCCGCGGTCCCAGGCGCAGTGCCACCGATGTCTCCTCCACAGCTCCTACGGGTGCGATGATGGCCCCCGGCCTCACCAGGGACCATGCTGTCATGATCAGCCCGGTTCCCTGGCACCTCGGAGGAGGCCGACCGGGAGTTCGGGAGGACAGCTCGTGTTCTGGGTGATCGTGGTCGCCATGGCCGTGGTGGTCGGCGGCGCCGCGCTGGTGGCGCTCGGCGGGGGCGGCTCGATGCCGGAGGCGGTGCCGGACCGCATCGCCGTGCGGCTGCCGCAGGACCGCCCGCTGCACAAGGCGGACGTCGACGACCTGCGCCTGCCGATGGCCGTGCGCGGCTACCGGATGGACGAGGTGGACGACGTCCTGGACCGCCTCGGCGCCGAACTCGCCTACCGCGACTCGCGGATCGCCGAGCTGGAGGCCGCCGCCCACCTGCGCGGCGCGGTCGAGGCCACCACCGCCCCCGACCCGGCCGCCGAACCGCTGCCCGGCCTGGAGTCCTTCGCCCAGGTGGTCGAGCCCGCCGTCGAGAAGCCCGCCGTCGCGCTCGCCAAGGAGCCGGTCCCCGAGGACGCGAAGCCGGTGACGGGGAAGCCGGTGGAGGACCAGTGACCGAGCCGTTCGACGGTGCCGTCCTGGGCGCGGACGGCCTGCGCCGCTGCGGCTGGGGCGACTCCACCGACGACTACCGCGTCTACCACGACACCGAGTGGGGCCGCCCGGTGCACGGCGACGACGCGCTGTTCGAGCGGGTCTGCCTGGAGGCCTTCCAGTCCGGCCTGTCCTGGCTGACCATCCTGCGCCGCCGGGAGGGCTTCCGGGCCGCGTTCGCCGGCTTCGAGATCGGCAAGGTCGCCGAGTTCGGCGAGGCCGACAGGGAGCGGCTGCTCGCCGACACGGGCATCATCCGCAACCGGGCCAAGATCGACGCGGCGATCGCCAACGCCAGGGTCGCCCGCGACCTGGACGGCGGACTGGACGCGCTGATCTGGCAGTTCGCCGCCGACCCGGACCGACCGGCCCCCCGCACGCTGGGCGAGGTGCCGGCCGTCACCCCTGAGTCGACGGCGCTGGCGAAGGCGCTGAAGAAGGCGGGCTTCCGCTTCGTCGGCCCGACCACCGCCTACGCCCTGATGCAGGCCTGCGGCCTGGTCGACGACCACCTGGCGGACTGCCACGTCCGCACCGGCGGCGGGAAGCGGTAGGCGGCGGGAACCGGTAGGGCGCCGGCTCTCAGCGCCCGACGTACTTCGGCTTCTCCTTGGCGATGAAGGCGCGCACCGCGATCCGGTGGTCCTCGCTCTCCCCGGCCAGGGTCTGCAGCTCGTCCTCCTTGTCGAGCAGTTCGTCCAGTGAGTGCGAAGCGCCGTACGCCAGCGACTCCTTGACGGCTCCGTAGGCCACCGTCGGGCCCTCGGCCAGCTCGCGGGCGAAGACCCGTGCGGTGGCGGCGAGTTCCTCGGCCGGCACGACCTTGGTGGCCAGGCCCAGCTCCATCGCCTCGGCGGCCTTGACCGTCCGGGGCAGCATCAGCAGCTCGGTGGCCTTGGCGTGCCCGACCAGCCGGGGCAGCGTCCAGGACGCGCCGGAGTCGGCGGTCAGGCCGATCCCGGTGAAGGCGGTGTTGAAGCCGGCCCGGTCGGAGAGGATCCGGAAGTCGCAGGCGAAGGCGAGCGAGGCGCCCGCCCCGGCCGCCACCCCGCCGACCGCGGCGACGGTCGGCTTGGGCATCCCGGCCAGCGCGCGGGTCAGCGGGTTGTAGTGCTCGGCGACGGTGCGCAGCGCGCCCTCGCCGGTCTCCTCGAAGCGCTTCAGCAGGGCCAGGTGCTCGTTGAGGTCCTGTCCGACGCAGAAGGCCCGCTCGCCCGCGCCGGTCAGCAGCACCGCGCGCACCGCCGGGTCCCCGGCCGCCTCGATCACGGTGTCGCGCAGCGCCACCTTGGTGGCGACGTCGAGGGCGTTCATCGCCTCCGGTCGGTTGATGGTGATGACGGCCAGGCCGCCGTCCAGCTCGTACAGCACGGAATCCGACATGGGCGAGGGCTCCCTGGTGATCGTCGCGTGGGTGGTGGTGCCAGGATGCCGGAGCACGGGGCGGCGTGGGGAGTGTGAGGTATCGCACCTTCCGGCCGTACCGGTACCGCCGCCACGCCGGGGCTTATGACGCCAATTGCGGTGGTTGCGGCCGGTCCGGCCCTGGTTGCACCGAGAGTGATGTTGGTCATCAGGCCGTGGCATGCGGGATAATGGCTTCCGATCAATGCGTTCGATACCGGCGGTGGACGGACTGCCGGTGCGTAGCTGAGCGGTTGCAGGAAGGGGAACGAGCATGGCGGCCATGAAGCCGCGGACGGGTGACGGCCCGCTCGAAGTCACCAAAGAGGGGCGGGGCATCATCATGCGCGTTCCGCTCGAAGGCGGCGGACGCCTCGTGGTGGAGCTCACGCCTGACGAGGCCAAAGCCCTGGGCGATGCCCTGATGGAGGTCACCGGCTGACCGCAGCGGGTGCTCGTCGTCTCCTGGAGACGTACCGCCGGGCCCGGGCACGACGTCACGTCGGCCCGGGCCCGCGCGTTCCCCGCGGTCAGGACAACCGGGGCAGGTCCTAGCGCTTGACGGCGCAGAGCAGCCCGTCCGAGACCGGCAGCAGCGCGGGCAGCAGCGCGTCGCTCTCCCGCACGTCGCGGACCAGGTCCCGCACGGCGCCGGTCTGCGGGTCCTGCAGCTCGGGCTCGGCGAGGCGGCCCTCCTGGAAGACCCCCTCGAAGCAGACCATGCCGCCGGGCCGCAGCAGCCGCAGCGACTCCAGCAGGTACTCGCGGGACTCGGCCGGGTCCCCGTCGCAGAACACCAGGTCGTACTGGCCGTCGGCGAGCCGGGGGAGCACCTCCAGGGCCCGGCCCGGTATGAACCGTGAGCGGTTGGCCGCGAACCCGGCCGCCTGGTAGGCCTCGCGGGCCAGTTGCTGGCGCACCGGCTCCGAGTCCACCGTGGTGAGCACGCCGTCCGGCCGCATCCCGCGCAGCAGGTAGACCCCGGACACCCCGGTGCCGGTGCCGATCTCGGCCACCGCCTTGGCGTCCAGTGCCGCGGCCAGCAGCCGCAGGCACGCCCCGCCGCTCGGCCCGATGGCCCGTATGCCGGTGCGCGCGGACTGCGCCCGGGCGTAGGTCAGCACCGCGTCCTCGCCCACGTAGGTGTCGGCGAGGGCCGCGCGCGCGGGCCCGAACTCGCTGATGGCTGCCTCTTTCGGAGCCCCGGGCGGCGGCCCGGCGCGGAGGGATGTCGATATTTCCTGCCACAGATTACTGGCCGGGCGGGAACCGCGTACGGCGGCGGGCCGTTGTCACTCAGGACCGGGTGCACAAGGCCTCCCGGGCACTTTTATCCGGGCTTGACGGGTGAGGTGGATATGGTGGTGGCCCTGCTGGGCAGAAGAGCCGACCGAGGAGGTGTGGCCGAGGGCGACGTCCCTGTGCGGCGGCACTTCCGCGGCACCTCGTCGGCCCGTACGCCGAAGCCCGTGATGAACCAGCCTGCGCACTCCGACCTGGACCAGCCCGCCGCCGAGACGCCGGCCGCCGGTACCACCGAGGCCCCTGTCCTCGCGACCTTCGCCGAGGGTCCCGACGCGCAGACCTGGACTCCGCCCACGTGGGAGGAGATCGTCGAGGCCCACAGCGCGCGCGTCTACCGCCTCGCCTACCGTCTGACGGGCAACCAGCACGACGCCGAGGACCTCACCCAGGAGGTCTTCGTCCGGGTGTTCCGTTCGCTGTCCACCTACACCCCCGGCACGTTCGAGGGCTGGCTGCACCGGATCACCACCAACCTGTTCCTGGACATGGTCCGCCGCCGCCAGCGCATCCGCTTCGACGCGCTCGGCGAGGACGCGGCCGAGCGGCTCGCCTCCCGTGAGCCCAGTCCGGCCCAGCACTTCAGCGACACCCACTTCGACGCCGACGTGCAGCAGGCCCTGGACACCCTCGCCCCGGAGTTCCGCGCCGCCGTGGTGCTCTGCGACATCGAGGGCCTGTCCTACGAGGAGATCGCCGCCACGCTGGGCGTCAAGCTCGGCACCGTCCGCAGCCGCATCCACCGCGGCCGCTCCCACCTGCGCGCCGCGCTCAAGCACCGCGCCCCCGGCTCGGCGCCGGGCCGCGAGCGCCGCGGTGGCTCGGAGGAGCCGGTGCCGGTGGGCGCCGTCGCCGAGGTCGCGGCCGCACCGGGCGGGCGCGGACGGAGGCGATCGTGAGCGGAAGCAGCCGGTCCGGTCCGGACCGTTCGGATGCGTCCGACCGGTCCTCGACCTGGCGGGGCTGGGCCCTGCCGGGCCGCCGCGGCGCCGGGGATCCGGCGGGCGGCGAACCCGGTGACCCCGTGCTGCCCGCCGTTCCGCTGCCCGCCGACACGGCCCTGCGCGCGGTGCCCGTACGGCCCGTCGAACCCGCGGTCGAGGAGCACCACCTCGGGGACCGGCTGTCCTCCTTCCTGGACGGCGAACTCGGCCACGACTCCCGCGAGCGGGTGCTGGCCCACCTGGCGACCTGCCCGCAGTGCAAGGCCGAGGCCGACGAGGGCCGGTCCGTCAAGCACCTGCTGACCCGCGCCGACACCCCCGGCCCGTCCTCCGCGCTGATGGCCCGGCTGATGGCCGTCGGCAGCCTGCCCGAGGACGCCCCGGCGGACGCCGACTGGCCGCCCCGGCGCGGCCGCGACGACGACGACCTGCCCGGCGGCGGGGTCCCCGCCGCCGGCACCTTCGGCGGCAGCAGGCTCACCGGTGGCACCTTCGGCCGCGGCGCCGGCGCCTCCTTCGGCGCGGGCGCGCTCGGCGCCGTCGGCGCCGCGGCGCGGGTCGGGCAGGGTGCCCGGGTCGATCGTCCGCACCAG
>NZ_JPRF03000017.1 GCF_001188955.3 Kitasatospora aureofaciens
GAGGCGGCGGCGCTCGGCGGGCTGCCCGCGCTGCGGCTGGACGCGGCCACCGTGCTGCCGGTGCTGCCCTCCGATCCGCAGACCGGCACCGCCCACGCGGCTGCCGGCCTGGGCCGCCGCTACCCGACGCCCCAGCAGCGCGCCGCCCGGCTCGGTCCGCCCCCGCAGCCCGACCAGTCCGCACCGGGCCGCCGCCCACCCGGTCCGCTACCCTCCCAGCGCGAACCCGCCCCGCGCGAACCCGCCCAACGTGAACAACGCGAACAACGCGAACAGCACGATCAACGCGAGGCCGCACAGGCCACCCCCGCCGTCCGCCCCGCCGCCGTCCTGGGCGGACCGGTCGGCACCCCGCCCGTCCCGTTCCCCCACGGAGGAGGAGCCACCATCGAGCAGCAGGCCGCCGCCGTCGAGTCGTCCGCCCCCGGCGTCCCGCCGCGCCGCGCCGACCAGGCCCCGCCCGGCACCGTCCCCGCTCCCGCCCCCGCCCCCGCCGAGGGGCAGCCGAGCGGCCGGCTGAGCCCGTTCCTCACCAACGGGCAGGCCGGCGAGCAGCTGGCCCTGCTGAACGAGGTCGGCGGCAAGGTCGGCACCACCCTGGACCTCGGCTTCACCGCCCGAGAGCTGTGCCAGGTGCTGGTCCCCCGGGTCGCGGACTTCGCCTGCGTGGACCTCGTGGACGGACTGATCTCGGACTCCGAACTGCCGGTCGCCCGTCCCGACGACGACACGATGCTGCGCCGGGTCGCCCTGGTCTTCAACCAGACCGGCGGTGCCTGGGACCACGTGCTCGCCGAGGGCTCGCTGGTCTGCATGCCGCGCCGGACCCCGCCCGGGATGGCCCTGCAGCTCAACCAGCCGGTGCTGGTCCCGGTGGTCAGCGCGGACGTCGCGGTCGACTACGCGATCGCCCTCGGCGGCGCCCGGCTGGCCCCGGTGGTCTCCGGCCGCTCGATGCTGGTGGTCCCGCTGTCCGCCCGGGGAACCGTGCTGGGCATCCTCAAGCTGCTCCGGCTGCCGGACCGCGCCCCCTTCGACGAGAGCGACGCCGCCACCCTCAAGGAGCTGGCGGTACGGGCCGCGCTGTCGCTGGACAACGCCCGGCTGCACCGCGCCGAGGCGCGGGTCGCCACCACCCTGCAGCGCTCGATGATCCCGACCCGCCCGCCGCAGATCCCCGGCGTGCAGATCGCCCACCGCTACCTGCCGGGCGATCCGAAGGCCGAGGTCGGCGGCGACTGGTTCGACGCGATCCAGCTGCCCGGCAGCCGGGTCGCCCTGGTGGTCGGCGACGTGATGGGCCACGGCATCCACTCGGCCGCCGCGATGGGCCGCTTCCGCACGGCGATGCAGACCCTCGCCGCCCTCGACCTGCCGCCCGGCCAGCTGCTGCGGCACCTGGACAACCTGGCCCAGAAGCTCGGCGACGACCACCTGGCGACCTGCCTCTACGCGGTCTACGACCCGATCAACCGGACCTGCGAGCTGGCCAGCGCAGGGCACGTCCCGCCCGTCCTGGTGCACCCGGACGGCACCGGCGAGCTGCTGGAGATCCCGGCCGGCGCGCCGATCGGCGTCGGCGGGGTGCCGTTCGTCGCCAAGACCATCGACGTCTCGGACGGCTCGATGCTGGTGCTGTGCACCGACGGGCTGGTCGAGGTCCGGGGCGGGGACATAGGAGCCGGCCTGGCGGCGCTGTGCGGCAACCTGATCGACCCGCAGCAGAGCCCCGAGCAGGCCTGCGACGAGGTGCTGCGCCGGCTGCACTCGGACGACCGCAAGGACGACGTCGCCCTGCTGGTGGCCCGCTTCGACGGGGTCGCCCCGTCCGAGGTGGCCACCTGGGACCTCACCGTGGACCACCGCGAGGTCCGCCGGGCCCGTTCGCTGGTCCGCGAGCAGCTGGCCGCCTGGCACCTGGAGGCGCTCAGCGACACCACCGAGCTGCTGGTCAGCGAGCTGGTCACGAACGCCGTCCGGGTCGCCCGGGACCGGGTGCAGCTCCAGCTGATCCGGGTGGACAAGCTGCTGGTCGAGGTCAGCGACGACAACCACAACCTGCCCTCGCTGGAGCCGGCCGAGCAGCTCGGCGAGACCGGCCGCGGCCTCACCCTGGTCACCAAGCTCGCCGAACACTGGGGCACCGCCCGCAAGGCGGTGGGCAAGGTCGTCTGGTTCGAGCTGCCCCTCCCGCACGCATGACAGCCGCGTACGGGCAACGCCCCGTACGCGGCCGACACGCCAGATGGAGCGTCCCTCAGGGGATGACGGCCCCCGCCGGACGGCGCCGGGCCTCCTTCGCGACCTCCAGGGAGGCGACCGTGGCCACCGAGGTGGCGGCGCCGACCCCGGCCAGCACCCGCGGCCAGAAGTCCCCGAACACCTCGACCGAGACGGCGATCAGCAGCGCGGTGATCACCGCGACCACGTGCTCCAGGCCGGCCAGGTTCGGCAGCACGACGGCCTCGCCGACCATCAGCACCACCACCAGGGTGGCGGTGAACCAGGCCCGGGTGCGGAACGCGATGCAGATCGCCAGCGCGACCACCGCGGCCGACGGCCCGGTGTCCCGCACGTAGGCGACCCACTTCGGGAAGCCGAACAGGTGGCCCGGCCCGATCGCCACCCCGACCCGGGCGAACAGCGTGCCCGCCAGGGTGCACGCGTAGGCGACCACCAGGGTCATCCGCCGGCCGAGCACGACCTCGGCGATCGCGAAGACCACGAACACCTGGGCCAGCGCCCCCCAGACCGGCAGGTCCAGCGCCGGCACGTACAGCGACAGCGGGGTCCGCAGCAGCGAGAGGTCGAGCGGCAACGAGGCCCGCACCACCCCGATGTGGTTGACGAAGCGCTCGCCGCCCGGCAGGTGCTGGACGATGCTGAACAGCAGGATCAGAAACGTCGCCATCGTGGCCAGCGGGAATGCGGCGAACCTCTTCCGCGCCACCGCGCCCCGGACCGTCAGGTACAACGTTCCCCACTCGGCGACAGCGGCCTTTCCGGCTGATGCCAGCGGCCCCTTTCGCACGCCCCCCGCGTGGGTCCTGTGAATCACAACTGTTTCTCCCGAATCCCCGAACTTGTCAGCTACTCCAACATTAGAAGCCCGTTAACAAATCCACATCGGCATGGATGGGGATTGAGGTCATCCTCAGGAGGGAGACGAATCCCCCCTCCGGACCCCCCTTACGACCGATGGCCCCAGGTCCCCCACGACCCTGGCCCTAGGTACACCCCCCGGCCGTCGGCCCCCCTCCGCCCCCCGACGGAGGGCTACCCCTTCCCGTCCCGCGCCGGCACCGGTACCCGGGGCGCCACCACGGCGGCGCCCGCGTGCCGACGACGGAACAGGGCGGGCAGGCTCGGCGCGACGATGAAACCCTCGGCGCGCGCGCTGGCGATGCCGATCCGCGGAATCTCGCTGCTCTTCTCGAACAGCAGGTAGCGCGGTTCCCAGATGGGCCGGTACTTGGCGTTCGCGCGGTACAGCGACTCGATCTGCCACCAGCGCGAGAAGAACCCGAGGACGGAACGCCACAGCCGCAGCACCGGTCCGGCGCCGAGCCGCGAGCCGCGCTCGAAGACCGAACGGAACATCGCGAAGTTCAGCGAGACCCGCTTCAGCCCCACCTCGTGGGCGCGCTGCAGCAGCTCGATCACCATGAACTCCATCAGGCCGTTCTCGGTGTCCCGCGCCCGGCGCATCAGGTCCAGCGAGAGCCCGTCCGGGCCCCACGGGACGAAGCTCAGCAGCGCCTTGAGCTCGCCCTCGCCGTCGCTGCACTCCAGCATCACGCAGCGGCCGTCGCCCGGGTCGCCGAGCCGGCCCAGCGCCATCGAGAAGCCGCGCTCGGTCGCCCCGTCGCGCCACTCGTCGGCCTTGGCCACCAGCTCGGCCATCTCCGCCTCGGAGATGTCCTCGTGTCGGCGGATCCGCACCGTGTACCCGGCCCGCTTGACCCGGTTGTACGCCTGTCGGACCACCCGCATCGCGCGGCCGTCCAGCGAGAACTCGTCCAGCTCGACGATCGCCTCGTCGCCCAGTTCCAGCGCGTCCAGGCCGTGCCGGGCGTAGATCACCCCGGCCTCCTCGGAGGCGCCCATCACGGCCGGCGCCCAGGCGTGCTCGCGGGCCTCGGACAGCCAGGCCTCGATCGCGCCCGGCCAGGCCTCCGGGTCCCCGATCGGGTCGCCCGAGGCCAGCGAGACCCCGCCGATCACCCGGTAGGTCACCGCCGACTTGCCGCTGGGGGAGAAGATCACCGCCTTGTCCCGGCGCAGCGCGAAGTACCCCAGCGAGTCCCGCTCGCCCTGCTTGTCCAGCAGGCCGCGCAGCTTCGCCTCGTCCTCGGGGGTGAGCAGCTCCTTGCCGCGCGGGCTGCGGAAGGCCACGTACAGCACCAGCAGGAACAGCACCGCGCCCATCGCGTTGATCGCGGCGTTGACCCAGGTCGGGGCGGCGATCACCGAGCGCAGGTGCTCGGTCGGGGTGACGGTGATCATCCGGCCGACCGAGTAGCGGAAGAGGTCCCACCAGCCGGCGCCGTTCAGCTCGTTGGTCAGCCAGACCAGCAGTGCACCGACCGCGCCGCCGAAGAACAGCCCGCCGACGAAGGTGGCCGCCGCGGTCTTCGGGTTGGAGCGGTCGCCCTTGGAGGTGAACTCCTTGCGCCCGATCAGCAGCGCCAGCACGAACAGGCAGGTCAGGACGGTGGAGACGTAGTTGAGCGGGTGCCTGTTGAAGTGCTCGCCGGGCACCACCATGACCGCCAGGTACAGCAGGGCGAAGACGCTGCCGAGAGCCGTGTTGAAGATCCAGGCGGCCCGCTTGCGCCGCCTCATCGCGACCGCGAGGAAGACCGACAGCACCGCGGCCGCCAGGCCGGAGGTCATCAGGTACGGGGTGAAGTACTCACCCTCGTTGTGCTCGGAGACCTGGTTGCGCCACGGCACCAGCAGCACCGTGGTCACGTTCAGCAGCGCCAGCAGCCTGAGGTACCAGACGGAGGCGACGGCGGCCCTCGGGCGCCAGCGGTCGAGCACGCCGACGGGCCGGGGCCCGGCGGACGTGGCGGACGGCTCCGACTTCACAGTGGACGACACAGCTCAATTCCAAACGATCAGATGGTGGGGCGCATCCGCAACGGCCCGGCGCCGGGCGCCCGCACGGGCCCGACGGACTGACCGACCGCCCATGCCCACCGACCGCCCGCATCGAGCGGCAGGTCGGAAAGGGCAGCCAACTCCATGGTTCCGCACCATTCCTGAGAATTACGTGAACCGGGTAGCGGATTCCCACCCCCGCCGAACGGCGGGGGTCCATATCCCCCATGCGTTCGGCGACCCGCCCCGCCTACCCCTACTCTCAGAGCGACCCCCGCGGACCGTCCGAACCCGGCCGCCCGAACCGAGGAGGCACCATCACCACCACCCGCGTGCTGATCGTCGACGACGAGATCCTGGTCCGCTCGGGCCTCGGCCTGATCGTCGGCTCCGCCCCCGACCTGGAGGTGGTCGGCGACTGCTCCGGCGGGCAGGCCGAGGAGCACGTCCAGCGCCTGCGCCCGCACGTGGTGCTGCTCGACATCCGGATGCCCGACCTCGACGGCATCTCGGTGCTGCGCCGCCTGCGCGCCCTGCCCGACCCGCCCGCCGTGGCGATGCTCACCACCTTCGACACCGACGAGTACATCGGCACCGCGCTGCGGGCCGGGGCGGCCGGCTTCCTGCTCAAGGACACCGCCCCCGAGCAGCTGGTGCACGCGGTCCGGGTGCTCGCCGCGGGCGGCAACATCCTCTCCCCGACCGTCACCAGCACCGTGATCGGCGGCTACGTGGACGGCGGCGGCCCGGACGCCGAGGCCACCGCGCTGGCCCGCACCCTGACCGTCCGGGAGCTCGACGTGCTCGCCCTGCTCGGCGAGGGCCTGTCCAACGCCGAGATCGCCGACCGGCTCTTCCTCGGCACCGGCACGGTCAAGGACCACATCAGCGCGATCCTCGGCAAGCTCGGCGCCGCCAACCGGGTGCAGGCCGCCGTGCTCGCCCACCGGGCCGGCCTGGTGCGACCCAAGCCCGGCGACGGGGCATGACGCCCGCCGACCAGCTGCCGTCCCGACGGCTGCCGGCCTGGTGCACCGCGCCCTGGCTGATGCTGCTGCTGCCCGTCCTGTACTCCCTGATGGACGCCGCGCTGGTGGCCCGGGACGCCACCTGGTGGCAGATGGCGCTCTCCACGCTGGCCGCGGTGGCGCTGTTCTGGCGCCGCCGCTTCCCGGTGACCGTGTTGCTGCTCACCATGCCCGGCACCTGGGTCGAGGCGATCTGGCTGGCCCCCATCACCGCCGTCTACACGGTGGCCACCGAGCGCCCCGGCGCGAGGGTGCTGTTCCCCTGCGCCACCCTGTTCACCCTGGTCTCCTTCTTCCACTGGCCGCTGCCGACCCCGGTCATCGACCTCAGTCGGAACACCGCCCTGGACGCCATCCAGGCCGTGATGCTGGCCGCCGGCCCGGCCGCCACCGGCCTGCTCTCCCGCACCCGGCGGGAGCTGGCCGCCCGGCTGGACGAGCTGACCCGGGGCCAGGAGCGGGAGAGCAGGCTGCTCGCCGAGCGGGTGCTGATCAGCGAGCGCGGCCGGCTGGCCCGGGAGATGCACGACGTGGTCTCGCACCAGGTCAGCCTGATCAGCATCCAGGCCGGGGCGCTCCAGGTGAGTACCGCCGACCCGGCCGCCGCCGGCGTCGCCCGCACCATCCGCGAGCTGTCCGTACGGACCCTGGACGAGCTGCGCCAGATGGTCGGGGTGCTGCGCGGCACCACCAACGGCCCGTTCCCGGCCGCCCCGCTCGCCCCCCAGCCCCGGCTGACCGACCTGCCCCGGCTGATCGAGCAGAGCGGCCTGGCCGCCGACACCGAGCTGAACCCCGGCGACCGCCCCTGGCCCGAGGCGGTCGAGCGGGCCGCCTACCGCACCGTCCAGGAGGCGCTGACCAACATCACCAAGTACGCGCCGGAGGCGGTGGTGCACGTGAGGGTCCGGGCTAAGGGACGCCGACTGCGGGTCGAGGTCCGCAACGAGGCGCCTCCGGTCCACCCGGCCGAGATCCTGCCGGGCGGCGGCCACGGACTGGTCGGCCTGCGCGAGCGGGCCCAGCTGCTGGGCGGCACCCTCACGGCCGGCCCCACCCAGGACGGCGGCTTCGAGGTCCGCGCCGAACTCCCCGCGAGCCGCTCCTGACCACCCGCGCCCGAGCCTCCGGGCCGGGCGCCCGAGCCGTCGCCCGTACGGAACGGACCGGCGCAGGGAACGAGAAAGCCCCGCAGATCCGAAGATCTGCGGGGCTTCGCTGTGCGCGAGGGGGGAGTTGAACCCCCACGCCCTTTCGGGCACTGGAACCTGAATCCAGCGCGTCTGCCTATTCCGCCACCCGCGCATGGGTGTTGTCTTCTTTGCCGTCCGGTCCTCGGAACCGCCGGTACCATGTGGCCCTTCGCGTTTCCTCGGTCCGGCTCCCTTCCGGGCGGCCCTTCCGACGTGGAAAACAGTAGCACGACCTGGGGGGCGGCTCCGAATCCGTTCCCCGGGGAGACCAACCGCATCCCGAACGGGTGCACGACGAACGGGTGAGCGAACGGCACGGACGGCTCCGATGGACACACCTGGCGTGCCGGACCCTGGATGCGTCACCCTGTGTGTCCGAGCCCACCCCCCGGCACCACGCGGTCCGGGAACCGTACGGAAGGGCCCGGCGTGGATACGATCAGTACGGAAGTACCGCAAGTAGGCACGACCGGATCCCCGGAGGAACACTCCACCGGGGGGCCGGGACGGCAGGCAGGCGAACGAGCCCTGGAAGGGGGTGCCCCATGGGGATGCTGAAGAAGTTCGAGCAGCGGCTGGAGGGTCTCGTCAACGGCACCTTCGCCAAGGTGTTCAAGTCCGAGGTCCAACCCGTGGAGATCGCCGGCGCTCTGCAGCGCGAGTGCGACAACAACGCGAGCATCTGGAACCGCGACCGCACCGTCGTGCCGAACGACTTCATCGTCGAGCTCAGCCCGCACGACCACGAGCGGCTCAGCCCCTACTCGGGACAGCTCGGCGCCGAGCTCGCCGGGATGGTCCGCGAGTACGCCGAGGCCCAGCGCTACAGCTTCATGGGCCCGCTCCAGGTGAACCTGGAGAAGGCCGACGACCTGGACACCGGCCTGTACCGGGTGCGCAGCCGCACCCTGGCCTCCGAGGAGCCCCAGCAGTACTCCCCGCCGCAGGCCCCGCAGCAGCAGTCCGGCTACGACCGCCAGCCGGCCGCCCCGGCCCCCGGCGCACCGTGGCAGCAGGGCGGCGCCGGGCAGTACAACGCGCCCCCGCCCCCGGCGATGCCCCCCGGCCCGCCGGCCGGCGGCAACGTCCGCAACTTCCCGGGCGCCGGCCACGGCGCCTCGGTCCGCCGCTGGATCGAGGTGAACGGCGCCCGCCACCAGATCACCGGCGCGGCCTGCGTCCTCGGCCGCTCGACCGAGGCGGACGTGCGGATCGACGACCCCGGGGTGTCCCGCAAGCACGCCGAGATCCGCCCCGGTACGCCTTCGATGGTCCTCGACCTGGGCTCGACCAACGGCATCGTGGTGGACGGACAGCACACCCAGCGCGCTACGCTCCGCGACGGCTCCCGAATCGTCGTGGGCTCCACCACCATCGTCTACCGGCAGGTCGAAGGGTAGTGTCCGAGTTGTTCGCGCGCCTCGCTCACCGACTGGCGGGACGGTCATGTCAGAACTGACCCTCACGGTCATGCGGCTGGGCTTCCTGGCCGTGCTGTGGCTGTTCGTCATCGTCGCGATCCAGGTGATCCGCAGCGACCTGTTCGGTACCAAGGTGAACCCCCGCACCTCCCGCCGTGGCGCCGCAACCGCGTCCGGCGGCGGCGCGGCCACCACCGCGGCAGCCGGACGTCCCGCGGCACCCGCCGCCCCCGCCGGCAGCGGGGGCCAGACCCAGGGCGGCGGCCGCCGTCGCGGCGCCCCGACCCAGCTCGTCGTGGTGCAGGGCTCGCTGGCCGGGACCACGGTCGCGCTGCAGGGCCAGACCATCACCCTGGGCCGCGCGCACGACTCCACCATCGTGCTGGACGACGACTACGCGTCCTCCCGGCATGCCAGGATCTATCCGGATCAGACTGGGCAGTGGACGGTCGAGGATCTAGGCTCCACCAACGGCACCTATCTGGACCGGCAGCGCCTGACCGCGCCCACCCCGCTCCAGCCGGGCATGCCGATCCGTATCGGCAGGACCGTCATCGAACTGCGGAAGTAGTAGCGCATGAGGGACAGCATCCCGTCCATGACCCAGAGGGGGGCACAGGTCGCATGACCCTGGTGCTGCGCTTCGCCGCCGGCTCCCACAAGGGACTGATCCGGGAGGGGAACGAGGACTCCGGCTACGCCGGGCCGCGGCTGCTGGCCGTGGCCGACGGCATGGGCGGCGCCGCGGCCGGCGAGGTCGCGTCCTCCGAGGTGCTCGGCTCGATCGTCCGCCTGGACGAGGACGTGCCGGGCGCCGACCTGCTGACCCTGCTGGGCGACGCCGTCCAGGGCGCCAACGACCGGCTCCGGCAGATGGTCGAGGAGGACCCGCAGCTGGAGGGCATGGGCTGCACCCTGACCGCCATGCTGTGGACCGGCCAGCGGATGGGCCTGGTGCACGTCGGCGACTCCCGCGCCTACCTGCTGCGCGACGGGTCGCTGGTGCAGATCACCCAGGACCACACCTGGGTGCAGCGCCTGGTCGACGAGGGCCGGATCACGCCCGAGGAGGCCGAGACCCACCCTCAGCGCTCGCTGCTGATGCGGGCCCTGGACGGCCGCGGCCAGGTCGAGCCCGACCTGTCGATCCGCGAGGTCCGGGCCGGCGACCGCTACCTGATCTGCTCCGACGGCCTCTCCGGCCCGGTCAGCCACCAGACCCTCCAGGACACCCTCGGCAGCTACTACTCGCCCGAGCAGACCGTGCAGGAGCTGATCCAGCTCGCCCTGCGCGGCGGCGGTCCGGACAACATCACCTGCATCGTGGCGGACGTCATCGACGTCGGCGCCACGGACACCATGAGCGGCCAGTTCAACGACGTCCCGGTGGTGGTCGGCGCGGTCGCCGACACCCCGCCGTCCTCGACCGCCGCCGACCACTCGATCGCGGACACCCCGGCGGGCCGTGCGGCCGGCCTGGGCCGCGGCCCGCAGGGCGCCTTCGGCCCGGCCGAGGGCTACCAGGACGGCTACGGCGCCGCCCAGGGCGGCTTCGGCCCGGCCGAGGGCTACGAGGGCGAGGAAGGCTACGGCTACCCCGCAGAGCCTTCGGTGTACGGCACCGACGAGTTCGACGAGGAGCAGCCCCCCAAGCGCAAGCGCCGGGGCCTGACCGTCCCGCTGGCCGTCCTGATCACGCTCGGCCTGCTCGGCGGCGCCGGCTACTTCGGCTACCAGTGGACCCAGGACCAGTACTACATCGGCGAGGACGGCGACCACGTCGCCATCTACCAGGGCATCAACCAGAACCTGGCCGGGCTGAGCCTCTCCTCGGTGCACGAGTCGCGCAGCGACGCCCCGCTGAAGTGGCTGCCGCAGGACCAGCGCACCCAGGTGAACCGGACCATCTCGGTCGGCAGCCTGAAGGACGCCGAGAAGACGGTCAGCGACCTCGCGGACTGGGCCAAGCTGTGCCAGAAGGCCGCCACCGCGCCCCCGCAGGGCACCCAGACCGCCCAGCCGGGCCAGCCGGCCCAGGCCACCAAGACCGACTTCGTGGCCGCCACGCCGGTCACCCCGGGCGAACGGGAGAAGCGCAACCCGCCCGCGGCCGCGCCCAGCACCTCGCCGACCGCGAGCGCCCCGGCCACGCCCGCTCCGACGCAGACCGCCACGCCCCCCGCGGCCGGCGCCCCGAGCGAGCAGGCCCAGCAGCCCCAGCAGGCGCCGCTGAGCGATGACGAGCGCACCCGGGCCGAATCCTGCCCGAAGCCGTGACGTCCGCGATCCGACACTGGTCCGCCCGGAGCGGGTCCGCCGGCCGGCAGGGAGCGGTCACCACGTGAGCAGCTACGACCTGAGCGGTGACACCGGCCGCGCCGGCGGCCGACGCCGGGCGGCGGCCGGGCGCGTCGTGCCGAGGCGCCGGGGCAACACCACCATCTCGCCCCAGGGCGCCCCGAACCGGCGCAACACCGAGCTGGCCCTGCTGGTCTTCGCGGTCCTGCTGCCGATCCTGGCGTACGCCAACGTGGGCCTGGCGATGGACTCCCGGCTGCCGGCCGGCATGCTCGGCTACGGCCTGGGCATGGGCGCGCTGGCGCTGGTCGCGCACCTGCTGGTGCGACGCTTCGCGCCGTACGCGGACCCGCTGATGCTGCCGATCGCCACCCTGCTGAACGGGCTGGGCGTGGTGATGATCTGGCGGCTGGACAAGGCCGGCCACCTGCTCAGCGGCAACTTCCCGGCGGCCCGCAACCAGCTGATGTGGTCGGCCCTCGGGATCACGCTGTTCATCGGCGTCATGGTCTTCCTGAAGGACCACCGGGTGCTCCAGCGCTACACCTACATCTCGATGGTGGTGGCGCTGGTGCTGCTCGCCGCGCCGGCCTTCTTCCCAGCCCGGGCGGAGGACTTCGGCGCGAAGATCTGGATCCGGATGGGCAGCTTCTCCATCCAGCCCGGCGAGTTCGCCAAGATCGTCCTCACCGTGTTCTTCGCCGGCTACCTGATGGTCAAGCGCGACGCGCTGGCCCTGGCCAGCCGCCGCTTCATGGGGCTGTACCTGCCGCGCGGCCGCGACCTCGGCCCGATCGTGGTGATCTGGCTGCTCAGCCTGCTGATCCTGATCTTCGAGAACGACCTCGGCACGTCGTTCCTGTTCTTCGGCCTGTTCGTGGTGATGCTCTACGTCGCCACCGAGCGGACCAGCTGGATCCTGTTCGGCCTGCTGATGTCGGTCGGCGGCGCGGTCGCGGTCGCCACCACCACCAGCCACGTCAAGGTCCGCATCGACGCCTGGCTCGACCCGATGGCCGCCTTCTCCGCGAACCCGCCCAAGGGCTCCACCGAGCAGATCGGCCAGTCGCTGATGGCGCTCGGCTCCGGCGGGGTGACCGGCTCCGGCCTGGGCCAGGGCCGCTCCTGGCTGATCAACTTCGCCGCCAAGAGCGACTTCATCCTGGGCTCCTTCGGCGAGGAGCTCGGACTCACCGGCCTGATGGCGATCTTCCTGCTGTACGCCCTGCTGGTGCAGCGCGGCCTGCGCACCGCCGTCGCCGCCCGCGACCCCTTCGGCAAGCTGTTCGCCGTGGGCCTCGCCTCGGCGATGGCACTGCAGGTGTTCGTCGTGGCCGGCGGGGTCACCGGACTGATCCCGCTGACCGGTATGACCATGCCGTTCCTCGCGCAGGGCGGTTCGTCCGTGGTCGCCAACTGGGCGCTGGTCGCGATCCTGCTGAAGATCAGCGACAGCGCACGCCGTCCCGGGGTCGAACCGGCCCCGGCCACCGAGGGCCAGGGAGGACCCGCCCGATGAACAAGCCGATCCGACGGGTCTCGATCTTCTGCCTCGTGCTGATCCTGGCCCTGATGGTGCGCACCAACTGGGTGCAGGGCGTCCAGGCCGACGCCTGGGCCTCCAACAAGAACAACAAGCGCCAGCTGTACGACCGCTACGCCCACCCGCGCGGCAACATCATCGTCAGCGGCCAGCCGGTGACGAACTCCGACTTCGTGAACGGGCTGCGCTACAAGTACAAGCGCTCCTGGATCAACGGTCCGATGTACGCCCCGGTCACCGGCTACTCCTCGCAGGCCTACGGCTCCAACGGGCTGGAGAACCTGGAGGACGGCATCCTCTCCGGCACCGACGACCGGCTGTTCTTCCGCAACACCCTGGACATGCTGACCGGCGAGCAGCAGCGCGGCGGCGACGTCGTCACGACCATCAACGCCAAGGTCCAGAAGGCCGCCTTCGACGCGATGGGCGACAAGAAGGGCGCGGTGGTCGCGCTCGACCCGAAGACCGGCGCGATCCTGGCCCTGGTCTCCACTCCGTCCTACGACCCGGGCACCATCGCGGGCAACGACGACGGCGACGCCTGGAAGGCCCTCAACTCCGACCCCAACAAGCCGATGGACAACCGGGCGCTGAAGTACACCTATCCGCCCGGCTCGACGTTCAAGCTGGTCACCGCGACCGCCGCGTTCGAGAACGGCATGTTCCAGAGCATCGACGACACCACCTCGACACCCGAGCCGTACATCCTGCCCGGCACCCAGACCCCGCTGAAGAACGAGAGCCCGAACGAGCGCTGCGAGAACGCCACCGTGAAGTCCGGGCTGGACCAGTCCTGCAACACGGTCTTCGCCAAGATCGGTGCGGACCTGGGCAAGGACAAGATGCGCGCGCAGGCCGAGAAGTTCGGCTTCAACAGCACCATCGACACCCCGGTCCGGGCCGAGAAGAGCGTCTTCCCGAACAGCGCCAGCCTGGACGGCACCGCCCAGGACTCGATCGGCCAGCACGACACCCGCGCCACCCCGCTGCAGGTCGCCATGGTCTCCGCCGCGATCGCCAACAACGGCAGCCTGATGCAGCCGTACCTGGTCGACCAGGAGCGCTCGGCCTCGCTGACCACCATCTCCAAGCACACCGAGAAGCAGTTCTCCCAGGCGATGAGCCCGGCCACCGCGCAGAAGATGCAGGACCTGATGGTCTCGGTGGTCCAGGACGGCACCGGCAAGAACGCCCAGATCCCGGGCGTCCAGGTCGGCGGCAAGACCGGCACCGCGCAGCACGGCGAGAACAACTCCGCACTCCCGTACGCCTGGTTCACCTCCTGGGCCAAGACCCCGGACGGCCAGTCGGTCGCGGTCGCGGTCGTGGTCGAGGACGGCTCGGACAACCGCGACGGCATCAGCGGCGGCCGGCTGGCCGCCCCGATCGCCAAGGCGGTGATGCAGGCCGCGCTCGGCAAGTAGGGCACCGCCCCCAGGGCCGAGGGTGAGGTGAATGTCACGATCGCCACCCGCGCCCGGATACCGGTCTGATATCGGCCGACGGCTGACTCCGGTCCGGTGCGGTGCGACCGGTAGCGTATCCGCCAGCAGCGGGTGTGCCCGTTGCCGCCCGCGAGGCGGCGCACGGCCCGGCCGGAGAACCGGTCGCGGCGCGCGCGGCGTCACCCAGAGCGTGCGGGGACACCTACGTCACAACCTCACCGGCGGGTGAGGGAGAGGGTCGGAACTATGGAAGAGCCTCGTCGCCTCGGCGGCAGGTACGAGCTCGGCGGCGTCCTCGGACGCGGCGGCATGGCCGAGGTGTACCTCGGCCATGACACCCGGCTCGGCCGTTCCGTCGCAGTGAAGACGCTCCGGGCCGACATGGCCCGGGATCCGTCGTTCCAGGCCCGCTTCCGCCGCGAGGCACAGTCCGCGGCCTCCCTGAACCACCCGGCGATCGTCGCCGTGTACGACACCGGCGAGGACTACATCGACGGGATCTCCATCCCGTACATCGTGATGGAGTACGTCGAGGGCTCCACGCTGCGCGAGCTGCTGCACTCCGGCCGCCGGCTGCTGCCCGAGCGGGCCCTGGAGATGACCATCGGCATCCTCCAGGCCCTGGAGTACTCGCACCGGGCCGGCATCGTGCACCGCGACATCAAGCCCGCCAACGTGATGCTGACCCGGCAGGGCAACGTCAAGGTGATGGACTTCGGCATCGCCCGTGCGATGGGTGACGCCGGGATGACCATGACCCAGACCTCGGCCGTGATCGGCACCGCCCAGTACCTCTCCCCCGAGCAGGCCAAGGGCGAGCAGGTCGACGCCCGCTCCGACCTCTACTCCACCGGCTGCCTGCTCTACGAGCTGCTGACCGTCCGCCCGCCCTTCGTCGGCGACTCCCCGGTCGCGGTGGCCTACCAGCACGTCCGGGAGGAGCCGCAGCCGCCGTCGGTCTTCGACCCCGAGGTGCGCCCCGAGATCGACGCGATCGTGCTGAAGGCGCTCGCCAAGGAGCGCGACTACCGCTACCAGAGCGCCGACGAGATGCGCGACGACATCGAGCGCTTCCTCGACGGCCTCCCCGTCGCCGCCGCGCAGCAGGCCGCCGCCTACGGCATGGGCGCGGCCGGGTACGGCTACGACCAGAACGGCTACCCGCAGCAGCACGATCCGTACGGCCAGACCAACATGCTGCCGCAGCAGCCCGGCGGCGGCCCGACCACCCTCCTGCCGCAGGCCGGCGCCCAGGGGCACGACGGCTACCAGGACGACGGCTACGGCCAGACCTACGCCGGCGCCCCGGGCGGCGGCCGCGACGGCTACGACGACGGCTACGGCCAGGGCGGCGGTCGGCGCGGCGAGGACCGCCCGAAGAAGAGCAACACCTCCTGGATCGTGCTGGCGGTGGCCGCCGTGCTGGTCCTGGTCGGCACCTTCTTCGTGGCCCAGGCGATGTTCAGCGACAAGGGCGGAACCAACACCGCGAAGGTGACGGCACCCAACCTGGTCGGCAAGGGCCTGGCGGACGCCAGGACCGCGGCGACCGCGGCCGGCTCCAAGCTCACCGTCGCCGAGGGCGACAAGATCGCCTGCCCGGACACCAACGTCAAGAAGGACCAGGTCTGCACCCAGACCCCGACGGCCGGCACCCAGGTCGCCGAGGACGCCCGCATCACCGTGCAGCTGTCCTCCGGTCCGGCCAAGCAGCAGATGCCGCCCCTGACCGGCAAGACCAAGGACCAGGCGATGCAGGCGCTGGCCTCGGCCGGTTTCACCAACGTCGCCACCCCCGACTACAAGGACGACGACACCGCCCCGCAGGACACCGTCGTCGCCCAGGACCCGGCGGCAGGCGCGACCGTCGACCCGAGCGCCCCGGTCAAGCTGACGGTCTCGCAGGGCAAGACCAAGGTGAACGTCCCGAGCGTGGTGGGTTCGCAGAAGGAGGACGCGCAGAGCCAGCTGCAGGGCCTCGGCCTCCAGGTCGACACGTCGAAGAGCACGCCGACCAACGACCCGACCAAGGTCAACACCGTCGCCTCGCAGTCGGTCGCCCCGAACAGCAAGGTCCCGGCCAACACGAAGATCTCCCTGACGATCTACAAGGCGCCGGACAAGTCCACCGTCCCGCCGCTGCAGAACTCCAAGCTGTCGGACGCCATCGCCGCGCTGTCCAAGGCCGGCCTGGGCTACACCGTGGTCAGCGGCCCGCAGGACCTGAACGCGGTCGTCATCCAGAGCAACCCGGGCGCCGGCACCCAGCTGGACCCGAACACCCAGGTGCAGCTCTTCACCCGACCCGCCGATCCGGCCAAAGGGGGCGACCCCCTCACCACACCCCCCGGCAAAGGGGGGAACGACCACTAAGCCCTTCTTCCCCTGGTTCTGAGGGCAGGTCATTCCGAGCACCGGGAACCCGAGGGCCCGTCGCGTCGATCGCGACGGGCCCTCGGGCGTTTCCCGGGTCAGGGGCTGAGGGGGCCTCAGGAGTGCCGCAGCTCCGGCGGCGGGGTGCGCCGGGCGTCCATGGCGTCCACCCGCACCAGGCTCCCCCAGACGGCCATCCGGTACCGCGAGGTGTACACCGGCGTGCAGGTGGTCAGGGTGATGTAACGGCCGGGGGCGGTGTACCCGGAGCTCGCCGGGACGGGCGCGACGATGCCGGTGTCGTACTTGGACGTCTCCGGCAGGGTGTTGTCGACCTTGTAGACGTACCACTCGTCCTTGGTCTCGACCACGATCGCGTCTCCCCTGTGGACGGCGTCCAGGTCGTGGAACCTGGCGCCGTGGCCGTCCCGGTGGGCGGCCAGCGCGAAGTTGCCGGTCCGGTCCCACGGCATCGCGGCCCTGTAGGGCTGCTCGTACACACCCGCCACGCCCTCGTCCAGGACGGCGGTGGAGGTGCCCATCCGGATCAGCACCTGGTAGTCCCGGCCCATCGCCGGGACGTGCAGGAAGCCCACGTCGTCCCCGATCGCGGGCGGCGGCACGGCGGCCGCCCCGCCCGGCCCGGGGGCGGCGCCGGACCCGCCGGGGCCCGGGGTCGGGCCGGCCGCCCAGGAACTTCGCAGCCTGTCCGAGGCGGCGGCCGCGGAGCGGTCCGCCTGCACGTTGGTCCACCACAGCGAGTAGGCCACGAACAGGCCGAGCACCAGGCCCAGGGTGATCAGCAGTTCACCGAAGACGCCCAGTGCGGCCAGTGCCCGGCCCCGCCCGCCGCGGGCCTTCCCGGCGGCCCCTCCGGGCGGGGGAAAGTCCTCCTCGGCCGGCTCGGCCGACCGCGCGGTCCCGTCGTCCTGCATCTGTGCTGCTCCCCCTCCGAAACCTGGCCCCCGGGCGGCTATCCGCCCGTGATCGCGGCCGGCTTGCCCTGGCTCCGCGGCCGTTCCTCGACCAGTTTGCCAAACAGGATGAGACGGAACTTCGAGGTGAACTCCGGGGTGCAGGTGGTCAGTGTGATGTACCGGCCCGGGCCGGTGTACCCGGAGCCGTTCGGCACCGGCTTGATCACGCTCACGTTGTTGGGGGAGGTCTGCGGGATGCCGCCGGTGAGCTCGTAGGTGTAGTAGCCGAAGGCGGTCTCCACCACGACCTTGTCGCCCTTGCCGAGCTCGTTGATGTACCGGAACGGCTCGCCGTGGGTGTTGCGGTGGGCGGCCAGCGCGAAGTTGCCCGACTGGTCGCCCGGCATCGCGGTGCCGGTGTAGTGACCGACCAGCCCCTTGTCGAGCACCGCCGACTTGGAGGTGCCCTCGGCGATCGGGAACTTCAGCCCCAGCTTGGGCAGGTAGATGATGGCGAAGCCCTTGCCGGGCTCGAACACCTCGGGCTTGTTCGGGTCCGGGGCCGGCTGCCCCGCCCCGGGCGGCTGGGCGTCCCACTGCTGCTCCAGCTGGTTGCGGGCCCCGCTGGCGGCCTCGTCGGCCTGCACGTTGGTCCACCAGAGCTGGTAGGCGACGAACAGCAGCATCACCACACCGAGGGTGATGCACAGCTCGCCGACGAAACGGGCGGCCACCACGGCCGCCGACTCCTTGGGGCGCGGTCCACCGGCGCCCCGGCCCTTCGCCCGGCGCCGTCCACCTCCCGCGCGGACAGAGGTCCGGCCCTGGGCGGCCCGGCGGCGCTCGGCCCGGCCGCCGGTCGGCGGGGCGGGCTCGGTGACCGGCTCGGCGCCGTCGGCGGGCAGTCTCAGCTGGAGGGTCTGGTCGGGCAGCCACGGGTACTCGGGCCCGCCCTCGACGGGCTGCTCGGCCTGCTCGTACACGCCCCAGCCGTCCTCGGACGCGCTCTGGACCGGGTGCTCCTGCGGGTGGGGGCTCCCGACGCCGTACGACGGCGCGTCGTACGGCTGCGCGCCCCCGTACTGCTGCGCGCCCCCGTACGGGTCGGCCCCCGACTGGTAACGCCCCTCCGGACGCACCGCGGTCACGCCGCTCAGCCCCGGCCGATCACCGGGGCGAGCCCGGCCGACCGGTCCACGGCCTGCGGGAAGCCGCACTCCGCCAGCCAGTTGGCGAGCATCCGGTGCCCGCCCTCGGTCAGCACCGACTCGGGGTGGAACTGCACGCCCTCGACCGGCAGTTCACGGTGTCGAAGGCCCATGACCACACCGCTGGCGGTCCGGGCGGTGACCACCAGCTCGTCCGGCACGGTGGCCGGGTCGACGGCCAGCGAGTGGTAGCGGGTCGCCGTCAGCGGCGAGGGCAGGCCCTCGAACACCCCGCCGTCCTCGTGCTCGACCGGCGAGGTCTTGCCGTGCAGCAGCTCCGGCGCCCGGCCGACCACCGCACCGTAGGCGACCGCGATCGACTGCAGGCCCAGGCAGACGCCGAACACCGGCAGCCCGATCCCCGCGCAGTGGTGCACCATCGCGATGCAGACCCCGGCCTCCTCGGGCGCCCCGGGCCCGGGGGAGAGCAGCACCCCGTCGAAGCCCTCCTCCCCCGCGCGGCGGACGGCGTGCTCGACGGTCACCTCGTCGTTGCGCACCACCTCGCAGGTGGCACCGAGCTGGTACAGGTACTGGACCAGGTTGAAGACGAAGCTGTCGTAGTTGTCCACGACCAGGATGCGGGGCGGGGTCGACTGGGTGGTCATGCGCGCGTGGTCTCCGTGGGATGCGGTGCTGGGGGGAAGTTCCGGGCCCGCCGGGTCAGCCGGCCGAGGCGCCGTCGCCACCGTCCACTGTGACGTCACCGAAGGGGAGCAGCGGTTCCGCCCACGGGAAGACGTAGGTGAAGAGGAGGTAGACGATCCCCAGGATCAGGAGCAGCGAGATGACGGCCCGGACCAGGGTGTTCCCCGGCAGATGACGCCAGATCCAGCCGTACATGGTGCTCCCTCTAGGTAGCGGACTGGGGTCAAGAGTAGACCCGGGATCAACGGCCGCGGGGCCGGTCCGCCACCGGCGCGGCCGCGGTCAGTCCGCCGACCGCAGTTCGGTGGTGCCGGAGTAGCCGGGCAGCGTCAGGTCGCCGCTCTCCTGGACCTTCCAGCCCAGGCCGTACGCCTGGACGTACTGCAGGTAGTTGCGGATCGTCGGGTCCGCCTCGACGGCCGAGCGCAGGGCGTCCGTCTTCCCCACCGCCTTGATCACGTAGGGCGGGGAGTAGACCCGGCCCTGGAGCAGCAGGGTGTTGCCCACGCAGCGGACGGCGCTGGTGGAGACCAGCCGCTGGTCCATCACCTGCACGCCCGCGGCACCGCCCCGCCACAGCGCGTTGACCACCGCCTGGATGTCCTGCTGGTGGATGACCAGGTCGTTGACGCCCGGCTCGGGGACCCCGGGGATGCGCGCGGTGGCGTTCGGCGGGGCGTCGTTGAGGGTGACGGTCAGTCCGCCGCCCTGCACCGGCTCCAGGGCTGCGCCGCGCCGCAGGCCGTCCAGCTGCGCCGCGTCGGCGGGGTCGTGGCCCTGCTGCTCGGTGAGTTCCTGCGCCCGGGCCTGGAGGTCGGCCAGCTGGGCCTGCGCCTGCTGGTTCTGGGAGCTGCGCTGGCGGATCACGTCGCCGAGGCTCAGCAGCGAGTTGTCGGTCCGCAGGTCGGTGCCGCGGGCGGTCTGCGCGCTGATGTAGAAGAGCAGACCGGCGAGCGCGAACACGGCGCAGGTCAGGGCACGGCCGACAATTCGGATGCCGGACCGACGGGTGACGGCCTTCCCGGGGGGAATCGACAAATTAGTCACCGTACCCTTATCTCCTTGAGACCCGCCGAGCCACTACGCTAACGGACGCCGGTGGCAGGCCGGGGAGCGGTCCCAGAGCGCTCTCCGCGACCGACCGTCGGCGTCTCACCCGCTGCACCTCTGCGCGGTCTCACAGCGCATCGACAGGAGAGCTCCTCGTGCCGAAGTCTCGACTCCGCAAGAAGTCCGACTACACCCCGCCGACCACGGCCGCGGTGAAGATCAGTTCGGGCCGCGGTTGGGTCGCGCCGCTGATGCTGGCACTGTTCCTGATCGGCCTGGTGTGGATCGTCACCTACTACGTGACCAGCGGCAGCTTCCCGGTCGAGAGCTGGCGGAACTGGAACATCCTGGTCGGCTTCGGCTTCATCGCGGCCGGGTTCGGCGTCTCCACCCAGTGGAAGTGACGCCCCGCGCGTCCTGAGGCCCGGGTTCGGGCCCTTCCCGCCGCTTCGGATCCGACCGGACCCGGAGCGGCGGTTCGGCGTGCCCGGAACCGGTGGGAGCCGGAGGGAACCGGTCGGGAAGGCTTCCGGCCGACCGCCGTCGGACAGTCCCACGATCAGACGGTCACGCTTATCCACATGGTTATCCACACTGGGGAAAAGTCCCCACAGCCTGTGGATAACTTTTCCCGGCCGGTCCGTCCACAGCTGTGCACAACTCCCCCCAAGCGCGGAATTCGCACAGCAGGACACGCGTAGAACAGCAGTCCACAACCGGCTGGGCACACGAGCTGTGCACAACCCCGCACCCGCTGTGGACAAACGCCTTGGGGCGTCACGCCCCGTAGAGGGCCATCCCGCTCAGCAGCATCGCCGCCTCCACCGCCACGGCTCCGACCACCGTCAGCGCCTGGACCGCGCCGCGCCGCTCGCGCGGGGCGTACATCAGACCGAGGGCGACCAGTCCGCCGACCACCAGGCCGCCGATGTGCGCCCGCCAGTCGATGTTCTGGCGGGAGAAGGTGACCACCAGGTTGAAGACCAGGAAGGCCACCGCGGGGGCCAGTGGCCCCCGGTTCCGCAGCTGCATCACGATCGTGGCGCCGATCAGTCCGAAGACCGCACCGGAGGCCCCCACCGAGTTCATCCAGTCGCCGGCCACCAGGAAGGCGAAGGTGCTGCCGCCCAGTCCGGCGAGCAGGTAGAGGGCCAGGTAGCGCAGCCGGCCGAGCGCCTCCTCCAGCGGCGGGCCGAGCCAGAGCAGCACCAGCATGTTCAGCCCGACGTGCCACCACTGGAGGTGCAGGAAGGTGGCGGTCAGCAGCCGGTACCACTGGGCCGGGCCGTCGGCGACGCCGTACGGGCCGCCGGGGTGCGCCCGGCCGGCACTGGCCAGCGACCAGACCTCGCCCAGCCGGGGGTTGAGGACGTAGGCGGCCAGCACCCAGACCACGATGTTGATCCCGACCAGGGCCCGGGTCACCACGCCGCCGTCCACGGTCAGCGCCCCGCCGAACCGGGTGGTCGCCCGCCGCGTCCCGGCGTGGCCCCCGCCCACGCACTCCGGGCACTGGAAGCCCACCGCGGCGCCCACCATGCACCGCGGGCAGATCGGCCGCTCGCAGCGGGTGCAGGAGATTCCGGTGGCCGTCTGCGGGTGCCGGTAGCAGCCGGGCGGCCCGCCCTCGGGAGAACGGTCCGTGGACTGTCGCGGCTCGTCCGGGAGCATCAGCGGTTTCCCCTTCCGTACCCCACCACCGGCGCCGCCAGCCTACTGCGGCACCCCGCCCCGACACCCCGGGAACGAGCCGTGCCCGCCCCTCCCGGGCCCGGCCTCCGCGGGGACCCGCAGACGGCCCACTCCGAAGTGCCGGAGGACGAATCAGGATGCATGATCAGCATTCAGGTGGATATGTGCATAAAGGACGCCACCCAGGAGGAGAGACTCGTGAGCTTTTCGGACTCGGCCCGTGAGACCGCCACCCGGACCCGGGACACCGCCGCACAGTTCGCGGACGGCGCCAAGCAACGCCTCGGGCCCGCCATGGACGCCCTCGGGCCCAAGGCCACCCAGGCTGCCCACCACCTCCGCGTCCACTACGACCGGCACCTCGCCCCACAGTTCGGCCATGCCTTCGCCAGCCTGCCCCCCGAGGCCCAGCAGAACGTCCTGAAGGCCCTCCACCGCGCCCAGGAAGCCGCGCTGGCGGCCCGCCTGTCCGCGAGCCGCGCCGCCGACCAGGCCCGCACCACGGTCGGCCCCAGGGTCTCCCAGGCCGTCGAGGCGGTCTCCCCGGTCGCCCATGAGGCCCAGACCCGCGGCGCCGCCGCGCTCACCGCGCTCCATGGCAACGTCAGCTCGGCCGAGATCAGCCGACTCGCCGCCCGGAACGCCAAGCGCCGGCAGCGCTGCGGCAAGCGGACCACCGGCCTCGCGCTGGCCGGGGTGCTGGCGATCGGCGGCGGCATCGTCGCCTGGCAGTGGTGGCGCCGGCACAGCAACCCGGAGTGGCTGGTCGAACCGCCCGTCGCCACCGCCCCGGTGAACGGCCTCCTCCCGGAGGAGCCCACCGAGGACGACCGGCCGCAGTCCTAGCCGCAGACCCAGCCGCCGCGGTCCCA
This sequence comes from Kitasatospora aureofaciens, assembly GCF_001188955.3. Lineage (GTDB taxonomy): Bacteria > Actinomycetota > Actinomycetes > Streptomycetales > Streptomycetaceae > Kitasatospora > Kitasatospora aureofaciens. The sequence goes on from NZ_JPRF03000017.1 coordinate 22,795, forward strand.
GCCGCGGAAATGCCGGAGGGCGGCCGACCTGTCTTCCAGGTCGGCCGCCCTCCGGGCGTTGTGGAGCATAGGAGACTCGAACTCCTGACATCTGCCTTGCAAAGGCAGCGCTCTACCAACTGAGCTAATGCCCCTCGACGGCACGGCTCGTGCCAACGGGCACTAGCGTACCGGGTTCCGGCGCGATTCCGGGAGCCGTCCCCCTGGGGGAACCGGCCGGTCCGTTCGGGTGAACGGGCCGACCGGTCCGGGAGGCGCGGATCAGCGCCCCCGAAGTTCGTCGATCGTCAGATCGCCCGGGACTCAGCGACCGGCCGGAACCGGGTCGGTGGCCTCGGTCCACAGGTCCTGCTCGGCGCGGTCCGCCTGGACCTGACGGTAGACAAAGAAGCCGCCGAGGGCGACCAGGGCGACCAGGAGGAGCTTCTTCACCGCGGGACCTCGTCCTTCTTGCGTTGGTGGACTCAGGAGCCGGGGCTCCGGCCGGAAGGACCGGGCCGACGAGTCCAGATGTGTTTCGAGCGCGAACGGGCGGCCGGGTGCCAGACTGCCCTTGCGGCCGATGATACACACCGGTGTCCCAATCGTGACCAGCCACCGGCGCGGTCAACGCGGCGGTCCGGTCCGAGGATTGACGGCGCACCTCGTTCCGTCCGGATCGTCCGCACGCGGCGGACCCGGAATTCGCCCGGGAACGCCGAAGGGCCCGGAGTGGATCACTCCGGGCCCTTCGGGGCGGTGGGCCTAACAGGACTTGAACCTGTGGCCTCTTCCTTATCAGGGAAGCGCTCTAACCGTCTGAGCTATAGGCCCTCGCTGTACAGCAGAGCGTACCGGAAGCCGCCCGATCTGCGAAAACGACGCCGAAGGGCCCGGAGTGGATCACTCCGGGCCCTTCGCGGTGGTGGGCCTAACAGGACTTGAACCTGTGGCCTCTTCCTTATCAGGGAAGCGCTCTAACCGTCTGAGCTATAGGCCCTTGCCGCACTGAAAGATTAGCGGACCGACCGCCGATCCCCCAAATCCGTTCCGGCCGGGGTCGCGGCAGTGGCCCCGGGGGCCGGGCGCACCAGCCACTCCTCGCGGGTCGGCGGCAGGCCCGCCCCGCCCGCCTCGGTGCTGCGCACGGCGAGGACCTGGTTGATGCCGATCCGGTTCTGCTCGAAGGCGAGCGCGGAGGCGGCCATGTACAGCCGCCAGACCCGGGCACGGCCGATGCCGACCAGCCGGACCGCCTCCGTCCAGTTCGCCTCCAGGTTGGCCACCCACTCGCGCAGGGTCAGCCCGTAGTGCTCGCGCAGCGCCTCGACGTCCCGGACCTCGAAGCCCGCCTCCTCCAGCCGGGCCACGGTGGAACCGACCGGGGAGAGCTCGCCGTCCGGGAAGACGTAGCGGTCGATGAAGGGGCTGGTGCGGTGCGGTTCACCCGGGTAGTCGGGGCGGCGGGCGATCTGGTGGTTGAGCAGCCTGCCGCCGGGCGCCAGCAGCCGGTACAGCCCGTCGGCGTAGATCCGGTACTGCTCCGAACCGACGTGCTCGGCCATGCCGACGCTGGAGATCGCGTCGAAGGGCCCGTCGACGATCTCCCGGTAGTCCTGGAGCCGGACGTCGACCCGGTCGGCCAGGCCGGCCTCCTCGACCCGTGCCCGGGCCAGCGCGACCTGCTCCTTGGAGATCGAGACCCCGACCGCGGTGACGCCGTAGTGCTCGGCCGCGTGCAGCAGCAGCGAGCCCCAGCCGCAGCCGACGTCCAGCAGCCGCATCCCGGGCCGCAGGCCGAGCTTCCGGCAGATCAGGTCGAGCTTGGCCTCCTGGGCGGCCTCCAGGCTCTTCGCCTCGGGCGTCCAGTAGGCGCACGAGTAGACCATGGACGGGCCCAGCACGAGGCCGTAGAAGTCGTTCCCGACGTCGTAGTGGTGGCTGATGGCCGCGCGGTCCCGGCTGCGGCTGTGCAGCCGCCCGCGGGCCTTGCGGACCTCCTCCGGGGGCGGGGTGGGCTCCGGGCCGAGCGCCCCGGCCCGCAGGGCGACGGCGAGCACCCGGCGGCCCTTGGCGCCGAGGACGTCGCGCGGCCCGAGGGCCATGGTGCGGATCTCCGGCAGCTCGGCGAAGCGGGCGACCGCGGAGAGCGTCTCGTACAGGTCGGTGCCGGGGGCGAGCTCCAGGTCCCCCGCGACGTAGGCCCGGGCCAGGCCCAGCTCGTCCGGCTGCCAGAGCAGCCGGCGCAGCCCCCGGCGGTTGCGCAGGACCACCGTGGGCGCCCCGGGCGGCCCGGCGACGCTGCCGTCCCACGCCTGCACCCGCAACGGGACCGGGATGCCCAACAGCCCGTCCAGGGCCTCCACCAGTTGACCTGCGAGCTTCGCCACCGCGCGCCTCCGTCCAGCCGTCCTGCGGAACCTCACCTGACCCGGTCGACCGACCGGGGCGGCCTGCGGCACTCCCAGGCGTGGGAACGGGCGGCGTCCAGCTAATCCCACGGCGGGTGGCCCGTTTCCGGGCGGCACGCCGCGGGGGCCGGCTGTCACCCGAAATGCCGACGGGCCCCGCAGGCTGCAACAGCCTGCGGGGCCCGTACATTCCGCCCGTGGGCGGCGAACTGACCCGGGGTCAGGATCCGGCCGGGATCAGTCCTCCTCGGCCAGGGTCAGCTCGACGCCGCCGGTGAAGCCGGCCGCCGCGTTGTAGATGAACGCCGAGAGCGTGGACAGCGCGGTCAGCAGGACGACGTCGACCACGGCGATCAGCGTGGTGAACATCATGACCTTGCCGAAGCCGATGTAGTCCATCAGGTTGAGCTGGCTGCTGGCATTGTCCGCACCGCCGCCGGTGACGTCCTTGAGCGTCTTGGTCAGCGAGTCGAAGACGCCGAGCGAGTCCAGGGTCATCCACAGCACGGCCGAGGCCACGATGACGATGATGCCGACGGCCAGCGACAGCAGGAAGCTGACCTTCATCACCGACCACGGGTCGACCTTGGTGACCCGCAGCCGGGCCTTGCGGGTGCGGCCGAGGCCGCCCCCGACGGTCGCGGGCCCGCCGGAGGGGCGGCGCGCCGCCCCGGGGACGGGGGTGCCGCCGGGCGGGGTGTTGCCGCCGGTCCGGGTGCCCCGGGCCGGGGTCGGCTGCCCCTTGGCGTAGGTGGTCGGCTGCGAGAAGCCGCTCTGGCCGCCGCCCTGGCTGCCGGACGGGGTCTGGCCCCCGTAGGTGGCGCCGCCGCCCTGGCCGGCTCCGCCGACCGGCGGCATCAGCGAGGTGGACGCGGCCGAGTGCTCGGTCGGGGTCTGTTCCGGCACGCCGCCGTACGTACCCCCGCCCTGCGCGCCCGGACGGCCGCCGGAGGGTCCTCCCGCAGCACCCGTGGCTCCACTCACCTGGTCCTCCCGCACTTCCCACCAGGGCGGCGCCGCCCTGGTCCGTCACTCGTCATCCAGCGCCCGGCGGGATTGCCCGGTACTGGTCGGCGTCCGGTGCCGCCGCGCCCACTCCTGTGGACGCGGCGGCACCGGTCCGCGGTTCGGTTCAGTCCTCGGCGTCGCCGCCGACCGCCGTCCCCGCACCTTCGGCCGTCTCGGTGGACTCGGTGACCTCGTCCTCCGCCGTCTCGTCGTCCTCGGCCTCCGCGTTGCGGGCCATGCCCACGACCGCGTCGCGCTTTCCGAGGTTGATCAGTTGGACGCCCATGGTGTCACGTCCGGTTTCACGAACCTCGGAAACCCTCGTGCGGATCACCCCGCCCGAGAGGGTGATCGCCATGATCTCGTCGGTGTCGTCGACCACGAGCGCGCCGACCAGCGAGCCCCGGCCCTCGACGATCTTCGCCGCCTTGGTGCCGTAGCCGCCGCGTCCCTGGACACGGTACTCGTCGACGGCGGTCCGCTTGGCGTACCCGCCGTCCGTGGCCGTGAAGACGTAGGTGCCCGGACGGACGACGTTCATCGAGAGCAGCTCGTCGTCCTCGCGGAAGGCCATCCCCTTGACGCCGGAGGTGGCGCGGCCGGTGGACCGCAGCGCGTCGTCGGTCGCGGTGAAGCGGATCGACTGGGCCTTCTTGGAGACCAGCAGCAGGTCGTCCTCGGCGGAGACCAGCTCGGCGCCGATCAGCTCGTCGTCCCGGCCCTCCTCGTCCTGGCGCAGGTTGATCGCGATCAGGCCGCCGGAGCGCGGGGAGTCGTAGTCCTTCAGCGGGGACTTCTTCACCAGGCCGGCCCGGGTGGCGAGGACCAGGTACGGCTTGTCCTCGTAGGTGCGCACGGCCATCACCTGGGCGATGTGCTCCTCCGGCTGGAAGGCCAGCAGGTTGGCCACGTGCTGGCCGCGGGCGTCGCGGCCGGCGTCCGGCAGCTCGTAGCCCTTGGCGCGGTAGACCCGGCCCTTGTTGGTGAAGAACAGGATCCAGTTGTGGGTCGTCGTCACGAAGAAGTGGTCGACGATGTCGTCCTGCTTGAGCTGGGCACCGCGCACGCCCTTGCCGCCGCGCTTCTGCGAGCGGTAGAGGTCGGAGCGGGTCCGCTTGACGTAGCCGCCACGGGTGATCGTGACGACGATGTCCTCTTCGGCGATGAGGTCCTCGATGGAGAGGTCGCCGTCCGAGGGGATGAGGGTCGAGCGCCGGTCGTCGCCGTACTTCTCGACGATCGCGGCGAGCTCCTCGGAGATGATCCCGCGCTGGCGGACCGGCGAGGCGAGGATCGCGTTGTACTCGTCGATCTTGCGCTGCAGCTCGTCGTGCTCGTCGGTGATCCGCTGGCGCTCCAGGGCGGCCAGGCGGCGCAGCTGCATCTCCAGGATCGCGTTGGCCTGGAGCTCGTCGATCTCCAGCAGGCCCATCAGGCCGGTGCGGGCGGCGTCGGCGCTGGCCGAGGCCCGGATCAGCGCGATGACCTCGTCGATCACGTCCAGGGCCTTGAGCAGCGCGCGCAGGATGTGGGCGCGCTCCTCGGCCTTGCGCAGCCGGAAGGTGGTGCGCCGGACGATGACCTCGACCTGGTGGTTGACCCAGTGCCGGATGAAGGCGTCGAGCGACAGGGTGCGCGGCACGCCGTCGACCAGGGCCAGCATGTTGGCGCCGAAGTTGGTCTGCAGCTCGGTGTGCTTGTACAGGTTGTTCAGCACGACCTTGGCGACCGCGTCGCGCTTGAGCACGACCACCAGGCGGGTGCCGGTGCGGGACGAGGACTCGTCGCGGACGTCGGCGATGCCGGCGATCTTGCCGTCCTTGACCAGGTCGGCGATCTTCAGCGCGAGGTTGTCCGGGTTGACCTGGTACGGCAGCTCGGTGATCACCAGGCACTGGCGGCCCTGGATCTCCTCGACCTCGACCACGGCCCGCATGGTGACCGAGCCGCGGCCGGTGCGGTAGTAGTCGTCGATCCCGCGGCGGCCGACGATCAGCGCGCCGGTGGGGAAGTCGGGGCCCTTGATCCGCTCGATCAGGGCCTCCAGCAGCTCCTCGGCGGAGGCCTCCGGGTTCTCCAGGTACCAGAGCGCGCCGGAGGCGACCTCGCGTAGGTTGTGCGGCGGGATGTTGGTGGCCATGCCGACCGCGATGCCGGTGGCACCGTTGACCAGCAGGTTGGGGAAGCGGGCGGGCAGGACGGTCGGCTCCTGCGAGCGGCCGTCGTAGTTGGGCGCGAAGTCGACGGTCTCCTCGTCGATGTCGCGCATCATCTCCATGGCCAGCGGCATCATCTTGCACTCGGTGTAGCGCATGGCCGCGGCCGGGTCGTTGCCCGGGGAGCCGAAGTTGCCGTTGCCGTCCACCAGCGGCATCCGCATCGACCACGGCTGGGCGAGGCGGACCACGGTGTCGTAGATCGAGGTGTCACCGTGCGGGTGGTAGTTGCCCATCACGTCGCCGACGACGCGGGCGCACTTGTAGTAGCCCTTCTCGGGCCGGTACCCGCCGTCGTACATCGCGTAGAGCACGCGGCGGTGCACCGGCTTGAGGCCGTCGCGGACCTCGGGGAGCGCCCGGCTGACGATCACGCTCATCGCGTAGTCGAGGTACGAGCGCTGCATCTCGGTCTCGAGCTCGACCGGCTCGATCCGCATGGTCGCCTGGGCGGTGGCCTCGGCTGCCTCGGGGGTCTCGGGCTGGTCGCCTTCGGGACGGTTGTCGTCGACCACTGGTGGTCAGTTTCCTTTCACGCGGACTGGTACGTGCGGGGCCTGGGGTGCAGGCGTCACACGTCCAGGAAGCGGACGTCCTTGGCGTTGCGCTGGATGAAGGAGCGGCGGGCCTCGACGTCCTCGCCCATCAGCACGGAGAACAGCTCGTCGGCGCGGGCGGCGTCCTCCAGGGTGACCTGGAGCAGCAGCCGGTGCTCGGCGTCCATGGTGGTGACGCGGAGCTCCTCGGCGTTCATCTCGCCGAGACCCTTGAAGCGCTGGATCGCGTCATCCTTGGGCAGCCGGCGCCCGGCCTCCACGCCTGCGGCGATCAGCGCGTCGCGCTCGCGGTCGGAGTAGGCGTACTCGAAGTCGTCCTTGCCCCACTTGATCTTGTACAGCGGCGGCATGGCGAGGTAGACGTACCCGGACTCGACCAGCGGCCGCATGAAGCGGAACAGCAGGGTCAGCAGCAGGGTGCGGATGTGCTGACCGTCGACGTCGGCGTCGGCCATCAGGACGATCTTGTGGTACCGCAGCTTGGAGTCGTCGTAGTCCTCCTGGATGCCGCAGCCGAAGGCCGAGATCAGCGCCTGGACCTCGGTGTTCTGCAGCACCTTGTCGATCCGGGCCTTCTCGACGTTCAGGATCTTGCCGCGGATCGGCAGGATGGCCTGGGTGCGCGGGTCGCGGCCCTGCTTGGCCGAGCCGCCGGCGGAGTCACCCTCGACGATGAAGATCTCGCACTCGGACGGGTCCTTGGACTGGCAGTCCGAGAGCTTGCCCGGCAGCGAGGCGGACTCCAGCAGGCCCTTGCGACGGGTGAGGTCGCGGGCCTTGCGGGCGGCGACGCGCGCGGTGGCGGCCTGGATGGACTTGCGGATGATGTCCGCGGCCTCGTTGGGGTTGCGGTCCAGCCAGTCGTTGAGCTGCTCGTGGACGACCTTCTGGACGAAGGTCTTCGCCTCGGTGTTGCCGAGCTTGTCCTTGGTCTGGCCCTCGAACTGCGGCTCGCCGAGCTTGACCGAGATGATCGCGGTCAGGCCCTCGCGGATGTCCTCGCCGGAGAGGTTGTCGTCCTTCTCGCGGAGCAGCTTCTTGTCCCGCGCGTAGCGGTTGACCAGGCCGGTCAGCGCGGCGCGGAAGCCCTCCTCGTGGGTACCGCCGCCGTGGGTGTGGATGGTGTTGGCGAAGCTGTAAACCCCCTCGGTGTAGGAGGAGTTCCACTGCATCGCGACCTCCACCGAGATCGCCTTGTCCTTGTCCTCCGCCTCGAAGTCGATCACCGAGGGGTGGATGACCTCGCCCTTGCGGGAGTTGAGGTGGGCGACGAAGTCGGCGATGCCGCCGTCGTACTTGTACGTGACGGAGAGCGGCTTGCCCTCCTCGTCCACGTGCTCGGGGCGCTCGTCGGTCAGCGAGATCGACAGGCCCTTGTTGAGGAAGGCCATCTCCTGGAAGCGCCGGGAGAGCGTCTCGAAGGAGTAGACGGTGGTCTCGAAGATGTCGGGGTCGGCCCAGAAGGTGACCGTGGTGCCGGTGCGGTCGGTCTCCGCGCCCTTGACCAGGGCGGCGGTCGGCGCGCCCATCTTGTAGTCCTGGGTCCAGACGTTGCCGTCCTTGTGGATCTCCACCGAGAGCCGGGTGGACAGCGCGTTCACGACCGAGACGCCGACGCCGTGCAGACCGCCGGAGACGGCGTAGCCGCCACCGCCGAACTTGCCGCCCGCGTGCAGGACGGTGAGCACGACCTCGACGGCGGGCTTGTCCTGGCCGGGGACGATGTCCACCGGGATGCCGCGGCCGTTGTCGACGACGCGGATCGCGCCGTCGGCCATGATCGTGACGTCGATGGTGTCGGCGTACCCGGCCATCGCCTCGTCGACGGAGTTGTCCACGACCTCCTGCACCAGGTGGTGCAGGCCGCGCTCACCGGTGGAACCGATGTACATGCCGGGGCGCTTGCGGACGGCGTCGAGGCCTTCCAGCACCTGGATGTTGCTACCGGTGTAGGAAGACTGGTCGGTGGTCTGGTCTGGGGTCTGGCTGGGGTTGCCGGAATCGGCCACGAAGCGCCCTCTCTGGCACAGCGCGGGCCGCAATCCCACCCCGTGCGGGCGAGCGTGCGACCACGGCGTTTCGACTCGGTTGCCACTAGCAACAGTGTTTGGCTTTCAGTCTACCGGTACGACTGACAGAGATGGGCGTTTGGCAGCCCTTGAAGGCAGATACGCCGCCCTGAATCCCCTCTGCACGTGTCCCGATACTCGCCCCGGGGGCCGGAGGCGCCTGGAAGGGCCGTCAGGGGTTCCGGAAGATCGTGGTCCGATCCCGGCCGGGGTCGAGGGGCGCCGGCGGGGCTCAGCCCCAGGTGTCGCCGGGGCCCTTGCTCCCCGGGGCGCGCAGCCGGCCGTAGCCGCGGACCGGCGCGGCCGGGCCGAGCACCTTGATGGTCCGGACCGTGCCGTGGCCCAGCTCGTGGTTCAGGCGGGCCACCAACTGCCGTGCCAGCCACCGAAGTTGGGTGGCCCATGCGGTGGAGTCGCACTGCACGGTGAGCACCGCGGCCGCCTCGTCGTAGGAGGAGGGGTGGCAGTGTGCGGAGATGTCCGGGCCGACGATCTGCGGCCAGCGGCCCATCACCCCGCCGACCGCGGCGGAGGACTCCCAGCCGCGTTCGGTCAGCAGCCGGTTCAGCGCCGCGCCCAGCGGGACCGGGTCCCGGCCGTCCGAACGGGCACCGCTGCGCAGGCCGTGCCGCTTCGCCTCGCGCTTCTGCTGGACCTGCTCACCGCGCTGGCGGGCCTGGGCGCGGGCGGCCCGCAGGGCGGACCGGGCGAGGTCGGCCCCGGTGGGCCCCTCGGCGCCGGGGCCGGGGGAGGTCTCCGCCGACTCGCTCACGGCGATCTCCTTTCCCCAGCCTGTGGACAACCCGATGAGCCGTCCAGCCTACGGGAGCGCACGAACGCCGGGGCGTCGGGCGTCGGCGGGTGCCGCGCTGCGGTACGGGTAGGGATGCGGTACGAGTGCGGGTCGGCGGGCGGGGATCAGGCGTCGATCCGGCGGACGGCGCCGTCGGAGACCGCGAACCGGGCGCCCGCCAGCGCCTTCGGCACGTCCTCGGCCACCGCCGCGGTCACCAGCACCTGCTCGCCGTCGGCCACCAGCTCGGCCAGCCGGTCCCGGCGGGCGGCGTCCAGCTCGGCGAACACGTCGTCCAGGATCAGCACCGGCTCGCCGCCGTCCGCACGCAGCAGCTCGTACGAGGCCAGCCGCAGCGCGAGCGCGAACGACCAGGACTCGCCGTGGCTGGCGTAGCCCTTGGCGGGCAGCGGGCCGAGCTTGAGCACCAGCTCGTCGCGGTGCGGGCCGACCAGGGTGATCCCGCGCTCGACCTCCTGCTTGCGGACCGCCTGCAGCGCCTGCAGCAGCTGCTCCTCGGCCTGCTCGCGGCTGGTCGGCAGCTCGCCCTCGAAGGAGCTGCGGTACTCCAGCGCGGTCTCGCCGCCGCCCGGGGCCAGTTGGCCGTACGCGGCCGTCACCAGCGGCTGCAGCGCGGCCACCAGCTGGATCCGGAAGGCCGTCAACTCGGCTCCGGCGCGGGCCAGATGGCCGTCCCAGACCTCCAGGGTGGACAGGTCGGCGCCCTTGCCGCCGCCGGCCCGGCGGGCCATCGCGGCGGTCTTCAGCAGGGCGTTGCGCTGCTTGAGCACGCGCTCGTAGTCCTGCCGGACCCCGGCCAGCCGGGGCGCGCGGGCGGTCAGCAGCTCGTCCAGGAAGCGCCGGCGCTCGCCCGGATCGCCCTTGACCAGGCTGAGGTCCTCGGGGGCGAACAGCACGGTGCGCAGCAGGCCCAGTACGTCGCGCGGGCGGACGTTGTCGGAGCGGTTGATCCGGGCCCGGTTGGCCTTGCCCGGGGTGAGCTCCAGCTCGACCAGGGTGGAGCGGCCGCGGTCCACCACCGAGGTGCGGATCACCGCGCGTTCGGCGCCCAGCCGGATCAGCGGGGCGTCGGTGGCGACCCGGTGGCTGCCCAGGGTGGCGACGTAGCCGATCGCCTCGACCAGGTTGGTCTTGCCCTGGCCGTTGGGCCCGACGAAGGCCGTCACGCCCGGGTCGAGGGGAACCTCGGCCCGGGCGTACGACCGGAAGTCGGCGAGCGACAGGTGCGCGACGTGCATGGCTGTGGACTGCGCTCGCCTTCTGTGGAGAACTCTTCGGTTACTTGGACTCGACCGCGTGGCCGCCGAACTGGTTGCGCAGCGCGGCGATCATCTTCATCTGCGGCGAGTCGTCCTGGCGGGAGGCGAAGCGGGCGAACAGCGAGGCGGTGATCGCCGGCAGCGGCACGGCGTGGTCGATCGCGGCCTCGACGGTCCAGCGGCCCTCGCCGGAGTCGGCGGCCCAGCCGCGCAGCTTGGCCAGGTGCTCGTCCTCGTCCAGGGCGCGGACGGCGAGGTCCAGCAGCCAGGAGCGGATGACGGTGCCCTCCTGCCAGCTGCGGAAGACCTCGCGCACGTCGGTGACCTCGGGGGCGGCCTCCAGCAGCTCCCAGCCCTCGGCGAAGGCCTGCATCATCGCGTACTCGATGCCGTTGTGGACCATCTTGGCGAAGTGGCCGGCGCCCACCGCGCCCGCGTGCACCGAGCCGAAGTCGCCCTCGGGCTTGAGCGCGTCGAAGACCGGCTGGACCCGGGCGACGTGCTCGGCGTCGCCGCCGTACATCAGCGCGTAGCCGTTCTCCAGGCCCCAGACGCCGCCCGAGACGCCGCAGTCGACGAAGCCGATGCCCTTGGCCGCCAGCGCCTCGGCGTGCTTGATGTCGTCGGTCCAGCGGGAGTTGCCGCCGTCGACCACCACGTCGCCGGGGGAGAGCAGCTCGGCGAGCTCGTCGACGGTCGCCTGGGTCGCGGCACCGGCAGGGACCATCACCCAGACCACGCGCGGGCCCTGGAGCTTGGTGACGAGCTCCTGCAGGCTCTCGACGTCGGAGATCTCCGGGTTGCGGTCGTATCCGATGACGGTGTGGCCGGCGCGGCGGATCCGCTCGCGCATGTTGCCGCCCATCTTGCCGAGACCGATGAGGCCGAGCTCCATGACCAAATCCTTACTGTGGGGACGTGCCTGGCGGCGGCGCCGTTGCCGCACTCCCCGAGCCTACGCTTCCGACCGCTACGGGCTCCGCGCGGTCGGGCCGACCGGGGGAGACGTCCACAGGCTGTGCACAGCGGGTGTGCACAGCCTGTGGGTGACCGACCGGTTCGGCGCTCGGCCCTGGCGGAGGGATCAGCCAGAGAGGCGGACCGGCATGATCAGGTACTGGTAGGCCTTGTCCTCCTCGGAGTCCACCGAGACCTTGCCGCTGAGCAGCGCGGGCTTGGTCGGGGTGGTGAAGCTCAGCTGGGCGAACGGGGAGTCGATGGCCTTGAGGCCCTCCTCCAGGTAGCCCGGGTTGAAGGCGATCGAGATGTCGTCGCCCTCCAGGTCGGCCTCGATCCGCTCGGTGGCCTGGGCGTCGTCGCCCGAACCGGCCTCCAGGGTCAGCACGCCCTGCTCGAAGTTGAGTCGGACCGGGGTGTTGCGCTCAGCGACCAGCGAGACGCGCTTGAGCGCCTCCAGGAAGGGCTGGGTCTGGATCGCGGCGACCGCGCTGAACTCGGTCGGGAAGAGGCTGCGGAACTTGGGGAACTCGCCCTCCAGCAGCCGGGTGGTGGTGCGGCGGCCGGCGCCCTCGAAGCCGATCAGGCCCTCGCCCGCGCCGCCCGAGGAGAGCGCGATGGAGACGGTGTCGCCGCTGCCCAGGGACTTCGCGATGTCCTGCAGGGTCTTGGCGGGCACCAGGGCGACCGCGGAGATGTCCGACTGCTCGGGCTTCCACAGCAGGTCGCGGACGGCGAAGCGGTAGCGGTCGGTGGCGGCCAGGGTGATCCGGTCGCCCTCGATCTCGACCCGGACGCCGGTGAGCACCGGCAGGGTGTCGTCCCGGCCGGCGGCGACCGCGGCCTGGCTGACGGCCGAGGCGAAGACGTCACCGGAGACGGTGCCGGTGGCGGTCGGCATCTGGGGCAGCGCCGGGTACTCGTCCACGGGCAGGGTCGGCAGGGTGAAGCGGGAGCTGCCGCAGACCACGCTGACCCGCTGGCCGTCGGTGGAGATCTCCACAGGCCTGTTGGGGAGGTTGCGCGAGATGTCGTTGAGCAGTCGACCGGAGACCAGGACGGTGCCGGCCTCCTCGACGTCCGCCTCCAGCTCGACCCGGGCCGAGACCTCGTAGTCGAAGCCGGACAGCGCCAGGCTGCCCTCCTGCGCGGTCAGCAGCAGGCCGGCCAGCACCGGCACCGGCGGCCGTGCCGGGAGGCTGCGGGCAGCCCAGGCCACCGCCTCCGCGAGGACGTCACGCTCCACACGGAACTTCACCGGTAACCGCCTCCTGGTTCGAGCGCTCCCGCTCGCACTCTGGTTCGTCTGATCTTGATCGTCGGTCCGCCTGTCCGCCGAGCTCTGCCACTCCGCTTCCAGTCGCCAAGGACAGTCTGACGTACTCCACCGACAGACGGGGCAGACGGGCGGAAGCGAACCGAACGGATGCCCGGGAGCGGTTGTCCACAGATTTCGGGGCCACCCACTTTGAAAGCAGGTTCACGGTCTATCTGTGTAGCGGTAGTAGTAGGGCCTGTGGAAACCGTGGATAACCCCGTTTCCGCAGGTCAGCACCCGAATTTTGTCCACAGTGGGTGTGGACGGCGGCTGTGGACGGGCAGCCCGCGCTGTGGACAGCCGAGCGTTACCCACAGGGCACCCTGGGTATCCACAGGTTATCCCCAGGGCTGTCCCCAGATCCGGGCCCGGTTATCCACGGGCGCCGGTCAACTTTTCGTGACGCCTTTCACACCAGGGTATGAACGGTAGCTCACGGTTGTCGAACTGTGGACCCCGCTGTGGACAACCTGGGGATAACCGCTCCGCGCCTGGGGACAACCGGTGGATAACCCGAACGGCCCACTGGTGACCCGTCAATTGTCCACACCCTGTGGATAACCGTTGTGCACAAGTCCACAGGCACCTGACCTGCGCGGAAGAGCGTAGCGGCGACGGGCCTGTGGACGAATTCTGGATAACTCCGGACTCCCCAGCCTGTGGACCGTGCAGAAGGGGCCCGCCCTGTGGACAACCGCCCTGCGCGCCCGCGGTTTTCGAATCACCGGTCAGTTGTTCGGCGCGCGCCGGGGACTGGTGGCCCGTCCGTCGCCCGGATCCCTGCCCGGCCGACGTCCGGCGCACACCTGTGGACACGCGAAAAGGGCGTCAGGATCGCTCCTGACGCCCTTTTCCGGCCAGCGGGGAAGGCGGGGCCCGACGGGCCCGACTCCGCGGTGCGCCCTAGCTCTTGATGCGGTTGGTGAGCTCGGTGACCTGGTTGTAGATGGACCGCCGCTCGGCCATCAGCGAGCGGATCTTGCGGTCCGCGTGCATCACCGTGGTGTGGTCGCGGCCGCCGAACTGCGCGCCGATCTTCGGCAGCGACAGGTCGGTGAGCTCCCGGCACAGGTACATGGCGATCTGGCGGGCGGTCACCAGCACCCGGCTGCGCGAGGAGCCGCAGAGGTCGTCCACGCCAAGGCCGAAGTACGCGGCGGTCTGCTGCATGATGACCTGCGCGGTGATCTCCGGGCCGGCGTCCTCGTCCCCGCCCGGGATCAGGTCCTTGAGGACGATCCCGGCCAACTCCAGGTCCACCGGCGCCCGGTTGAGGTTGGCGAAGGCGGTGACCCGGATGAGCGCGCCCTCCAACTCCCGGATGTTGCGGGTGATCCGGGACGCGATGAACTCCAACACGTCGGCGGGAGCGTTCAGTTGTTCCTGGATCGCCTTCTTGCGCAGGATCGCGATCCGGGTCTCCAGCTCCGGCGGGGTGACGTCGGTGATCAGGCCCCACTCGAAGCGGTTGCGCAGCCGGTCCTCCAGCGTGGTCAGCAGCTTGGGCGGCCGGTCCGACGAGAGGACGATCTGCTTGTTCGCGTTGTGGAGGGTGTTGAAGGTGTGGAAGAACTCCTCCTGGGTGGACTCCTTGCTCGCCAGGAACTGGACGTCGTCCACGAGCAGGATGTCCATGTCCCGGTAGCGGCGGCGGAAGGTGTCCGCCTTGCCGTCCCGGATCGAGTTGATGAACTCGTTGGTGAACTCCTCCGAGGACACGTAGCGCACCCGGGTGCCCGGGAAGAGGCTGCGCGAGTAGTGCCCGATGGCGTGCAGCAGGTGGGTCTTGCCCAGCCCGGACTCGCCGTAGATGAAGAGCGGGTTGTAGGCCTTGGCCGGGGCCTCGGCGACCGCCACCGCCGCCGCGTGCGCGAAGCGGTTGCTGGCGCCGATGACGAAGGTGTCGAACAGGTACTTGGGGTTCAGCCGGGCGGCCGGCTCGTCCTTGCGCGAGCCGCCGGCCGGGGGAGCGCCGGGCGGGGCGGGCACCCCGGGGACGGCGGGGCGCTCGGTGGACCGCTCGGGGGCGGCCTTCTCGGCCGGGCGGCCGCCGGCGGGCCGGGAGCCGTGGCCGCGGCGGCCCGCGCCGGTGCGCGGCTGCTCGCCGGGGCCGGGGCCGTACGCGCCGCCGAAGAGGTCGCCCTGGGTGGTGGAGGGCGGGCTGGGCAGGGGGCGCGGCGCCGGGCGGCGCTCGGGCTCCTCGGGCTCGTGGTAGGGCGCCTGGGGCTCCTGGTAGCCGGACCACGGCTGGGCCGGCTGGCCGCCGTAGGGCGCGGGGCGGTGCTCGTAGCCGCCGATGTCGTAGCGGGGGCGCTCGTAGTCCTGTTCGTACGGCTGCTGCTGGTAGCCCTGGTCGCCGTAGCCCTGGTCCTCCTCGGCCGGGCCAGGGTACGGCTCGGCGGGGGGCTGGGCGACGGGCGCGGTCGGCACGGCGTTGGCGTCGACCATCACGGCGATCCGGACCGGCCGGCTGAGCTCGCGGCTGAGCGCATCGGTCAGCTGGGGCAGCAGCCGACCCTCCAGCACCTGCTTGGCCCGCTCGTTGGGGGTCGCCAGCAGGGCGGTGTCGTGCATCATCCACATCGGCTGGGTGCGCTGCACCCACTGTTTGTCCATCTCCCCGACGTCGGGGTCGCTGACCAGCCGCTCGACGACCCTCGCCCAGACCGGGACGAGGTCGCTGTTGACATCAGCCACTGGTGCACGCTTTCCAAGAACAAACCAGACAAGTTCTGCAACGGTAGTCAGCGAACAGGGACGGATCAAGTCGTTGTCCACAGGCTGTGGGTAAACCACCTCCGGGCGGCTGGTTTGACCCTCGAGCCCCGTCCCGCGTACCGTAACCAGGTCGAGTTGTCGATGGCCGCTGCCGCATGTCCGCGGGTCCACCCGCTCCATAAGGCGCGCAGCACGGGCGCCGTGGATTGCCTCAGACCCCAGCCGAACTGGGGCGATGGGCCGGATTTCCGAATCAGGGGAGATCACGCGGACGCACGGTGACGGCCAAGCGACCCCCCGTCATCCTACGATTCACCTCAGGAGCCCCCGAGTGAGCAAGCGCACCTTCCAGCCGAACAACCGTCGTCGCGCGAAGACCCACGGCTTCCGGCTGCGTATGCGTACCCGCGCCGGCCGCGCCATCCTGGCTGCCCGCCGTGGCAAGGGCCGCGCCAGCCTGTCCGCCTGATCCACGCCAGAGTCTGTTGTGCTGCCCTCCGAGAATCGGCTGCGGCGGCGCCAGGACTTCGCGACCGCGGTGAAACGCGGTCGCCGGGCCGGCCGGCCCCTTCTGGTCGTCCATCTCAGCAGAGACGGTGACCCGCAGGGGCAGACCGACCGGACCAGCGACTCCCGCCCGCACGTCGCCGAGGGGACTCCTTCGGCGCGTGCGGGTTTCGTCGTGAGCAAGGCCGTTGGCCCGGCGGTCGTTCGCAATCTGGTCAAGCGCCGGTTGCGCCATCTCCTCCGTGATCGTCTGTCCAGGCTGCCCGCCGGTAGCCTGATAGTGGTGCGTGCGCTGCCCCAGGCCGCGACCGCCTCGTACCAGGACCTCGAACGGGACCTGGACGCGGCGCTCAAGCGGTTGCTGAGGGCCGAGCCCGCCGCGACGGCGCCGACGGGAGCAGGGCGATGAAGTACCTGCTGATGGGTCTGATCAGGGTCTACCAGTGGACCATCAGCCCACTGCTCGGTCCGGTCTGCCGTTACTACCCCTCCTGCTCGCACTACGGCTACGAGGCCGTGAAGGTGCACGGAGCGGTCAAGGGCGGCGGGCTGACCGTCTGGCGCATCCTGCGCTGCAACCCCTGGTCGCCCGGTGGGGTGGACCACGTTCCGCCCCGCAAGCACCCGGTGTGGCACCGCCGGCTGCGAGACTGGCTGAGCAGCCGGTCCGCCGCCGAGGAGCCGGTGACCCCCACCCCCGCCGGTCCGGACCCCGAGGGCCCGGCGACCATTGGCCCGGAGCGGCCAATCCACCTGTCCAAGGAGTCTGACCGGTGACCTTCGGTTTTCTTAACCCCCTCTACACGGCGGTGTCCTGGATCATCGTCCAGTTCCACTCGCTGTACAGCCACGTCTTCAACCCGGACGGCGGCTGGGCCTGGGGTCTGGCCATCGCCTCGATGGTGGTCGTCATCCGGATCTGCCTGATCCCGCTCTTCGTGAAGCAGATCAAGGCGACCCGGGCCATGCAGGCGATCCAGCCGAAGATGAAGGCCATCCAGGAGCGCTACAAGAACGACCGGCAGCGCCAGTCCGAAGAGATGATGAAGCTGTACAAGGAGGCGGGGACCAACCCGTTCTCCAGCTGCCTGCCCATCATCGTCCAGGCGCCGTTCTTCACCGCCCTCTACGGCGTGCTGTCCAAGGTCGCCAAGGGCCAGGACATCGGCGTGATCCACGGCTCCCTGCTGGTGAGCGCCGGCAAGGCGCACATCTTCGGTGCCCCGCTCTCCGCGACCTTCCTCGGCAGCCCCGAGACCAGTGTCAAGATCGTCACCGCGGTGATGATCGTGATGATGTCGCTGTCGCAGTTCGTCACCCAGCGCCAGCTGATGACCAAGAACGTCGACCTCACGGTCAAGACGCCGTTCATGCAGCAGCAGAAGATGCTGATGTACGTCTTCCCGGTCATGTTCGCCGTGATGGGCATCAACTTCCCGGTCGGTGTCCTGGTCTACTGGCTGACCACCAACGTCTGGTCGATGGGCCAGCAGCTGGTCGTCATCCACAACAACCCGACCCCGGGCAGCAAGGCCTTCCAGGAGCGCCAGGAGCGCCTGAAGAAGGCCGGGCGCCTGCGCGCGGACGGCACGGAGATCAAGGGCGCGCTCTGGGGCATGCTGCCCCCGTCCAAGGCGGCCATCGCCGAGGCGGCCTCCGCCTCCGCCGTGATCGAGGAGTCGGTCCGGGCGAGCCGCCAGCAGCCCCGTCGCCAGACCAAGGCCCAGCGCCAGCACGGCGGTGCCACCCAGGCGGCCGAGCCGGGCGGGGACACCCCGGTCGAGCAGCCTGCCGAGGAGGCCGTCGCGGCCGACCCCGGCACCAAGCCGGCGGCCGCCAAGCAGACCGCGGGCAAGCCCGCCGGCACCAAGCAGGGCACCCGGCAGCAGCCCAAGCGCGGCGGCCAGCGGCCGAAGAAGAAGTCCTGACCGGCCCCTGGCCTCGTTGTGGCAGCTGCGAAGAGCTTCGTTCCCCGCCCGCCAGCCGGGCCCATCTCCGAAGGAGTCCATCAGTGACGGAAGGCACCACCTCCGCCGTCGAGACCGAGGCCGCTGCCGGCGCCGACGAGAGCCTCGTCGCCCGCCTGGAGCAGGAGGGCGACATCGCGGCCGACTACCTGGAGGGTCTGCTCGACATCGCGGACCTCGACGGTGACATCGACATGGACGTCGAGGGCGACCGCGCCCTGGTGTCCATCGTCAGCGACGGCAACGACCGCGCGCTGCAGCGACTGGTCGGCCAGGACGGCGAGGTGCTGGAGGCCCTGCAGGAGCTGACCCGGTTGGCTGTCCACCGGGAGACCGGCGAGCGCAGCCGCCTCATGCTGGACATTGCCGGCTTCCGGGCCCGCAAGCGCGAGGAGCTGGCCGCGCTGGGCGCCGAGGCCGCCGAGCAGGTCAGGAGCACCGGCGAGCAGGTCAAGCTGCGGCCGATGACGCCGTTCGAGCGCAAGGTCGTCCACGACGCGGTCGCGGCCGCCGGTCTGCGCAGCGAGTCGGAGGGCGAAGAGCCCCAGCGGTGCGTGGTCGTGCTGCCGGCCTGAGGCCGGCGGATCGATGACCGGTCGCCACGGCGACCGGTGAGATTTACCGGACGCGACCCCGTCCGCCTCGTGCGGGCGGGGTCGTTGTTCCTTCTGGGATGTTTCACGTGAAACAGTGCGTTGAGCGGGTCGGTGGATCCGGAGATCGGAGAGGTCGAGATGGACACGGAGAGCGCGGCCACCGGCCGTCCGGGGGCGGACGTGAACCCTGACGCCGAGGGGCGGACCGCCGAGGCGGCCGAGACGTCCGAGGCGCCCGAGCTGGACGTGCTGGCCGAGGCGCCGGCCGCCGCCCGGGAGGTGTTCGGCGACCGCTTCGACGCCGCTGTCCGCTACACCGAGCTGCTGGCGACCGCCGGTGTCCGGCGTGGGCTGATCGGGCCCCGCGAGGTGCCCCGGCTGTGGGACCGGCACGTGCTCAACTGCGCGGTGCTGGCCGAGCTGCTGCCCTCCGGCTCCACCGTGTGCGACGTGGGCTCTGGTGCCGGTCTGCCCGGTATCCCGGTGGCCCTGGCCCGGCCGGACGTCTCGGTGACCCTGCTGGAGCCGCTGCTGCGCCGGACCACCTTCCTGGAGGAGGTCGTCCGGGAGCTGGCACTGGAGAACGTCACGGTGCTGCGCGGCCGCGCCGAGGAGATGGTCGGCAAGCTCGCGGTGGACGTGGTGACCGCCCGGGCGGTGGCGCCGCTGGACCGGTTGGCCGGCTGGGGCATGCCGCTGCTGCGCCCGCACGGGCAGATGCTGGCGCTCAAGGGCGACAGCGCCGAACAGGAGCTGGCCGACTCGCGCGCCGGGCTGGCCAAGCTGGGCGCCGTCGAGTGGAGCGTGATCTCGGTCGGCGAGGGCACCCTGGAGACCTCGACCCGGGTGGTCCAGGTCAAGGCGGGGGAGAGCCCCGGCGGCGTGAAGGCCGCGACCCGGCGCGCCAAGGTGGCCCGGGCCGGTCGCAACGCCGGCGCCAAGAACGGCACCACCGCCGGCCGGGGCGGTCGACGCCGCAGCCGCTGACCGCCGGACGGCCCTGACGCCGGACGGCCCTGACGCCGGACGGCCCTGACGACGGGCGGACGGTCCTCCTGAGGGGGGAACCGTCCGCCCGTCGTCGTTCGGGTGACGGGCGGGCCGACAACCGGACATCGGAGTGTCGCAACGTCAGATTTCCGACATAGCGGGCATGGTGTTTCGCGTGAAACGTCGCTCCTTGCTCTCCGGAATCCTTGCCCGCAGCCGGGCGGCGACTGTTGCCGCTCCGGTTTCACGTGAAACACTGAGCCCCATGCAGGACTCGGAGACCGTCGACCAGATCGATGACACGCCCATCGCACGGGCTGCCCAGGCTGCGGTTCAGGCGATCGGCCGAGCGGGGGAGGGGCTGCCCCGGCCCGCGGCCACCCGGGTGATCGTGGTCGCCAACCAGAAGGGCGGGGTGGGCAAGACCACCACCACCGTGAACATGGCCGCCTCGCTGGCCATGCACGGGCTGCGCGTCCTGGTGGTCGACCTCGACCCCCAGGGCAACGCCTCCACCGCCCTCGGCATCGACCACCACGCCGAGGTGCCGTCCATCTACGACGTCCTGGTCGAGGGCAAGCCCATGGCCGACGTCGTCCAGCCGGTCGTGGACGTCGAGGGGCTCTTCTGCGTGCCGGCCACCATCGACCTGGCCGGCGCCGAGATCGAGCTGGTCTCGCTGGTGGCCCGGGAGAGCCGGCTGCAGCGCGCCATCGCCGCCTACGAGCAGCCGCTGGACTACATCCTGATCGACTGTCCGCCCTCGCTGGGCCTGCTGACGGTCAACGCCCTGGTGGCCGGTCGGGAGGTGCTGATCCCGATCCAGTGCGAGTACTACGCGCTGGAGGGCCTCGGCCAGCTGCTGCGCAACGTCGAGCTGGTGCGCGCGCACCTCAACCCCGCGCTGCACGTCTCGACCATCCTGCTCACCATGTACGACGCCCGGACGAGGCTGGCCGCCCAGGTCGCCGAGGAGGTCCGGACCCACTTCCGGAACGAGGTGCTGAGCACGGCGATCCCGCGCTCGGTCCGCATCTCGGAGGCGCCCAGCTACGGGCAGACGGTGCTGACCTACGACCCGGGCTCGACCGGGGCGCTCTCGTACCTGGAGGCCGCCCGCGAGCTCGCGCAGCGCGCGGTCGGCCCGGGCGGCGGCTCGTTGGTGGGTCAGCAGCGGGGCGGCAGCAGTACGGGGCACGGCGCCCCGGTGGCACAGCACGGTACGACGGAGGGTCATCAGTGAGTGGTCGCAGGGGTCTGGGACGAGGGCTGGGGGCGCTGATCGGCCCGGCCGCGCCGGCGGACGGCGGGGCGGCGCAGCCGGTCACGGCCACGCCCGCGCCGACCCCGGTGGTGACGACCGGCACGACGTCGCCGGCCTCGGTGCCGGTGCTGCCGGGCGGTCGCGCCACGGTGGCGGCCCGGGCGGCCGTCGGACGGCGGCCGGAGCAGCCGGCGCCGGTCCCCGGTGCCTCCTTCGCCGAGCTGCCCCTGGACGCGATCACCCCCAATCCGCGTCAGCCGCGCGAGGTGTTCGACGAGGACAAGCTCGCCGAGCTGGTCGCCTCCATCAAGGAGGTGGGCCTGCTCCAGCCGATCGTGGTGCGCCAGATCGAGGCGGGGCGCTACGAGCTGATCATGGGCGAGCGCCGCTGGCGGGCATCCCGTGAGGCGGGCCTGGAGCGGATCCCGGCGATCGTCCGGGCCACCGAGGACGACAAGCTCCTCCTGGACGCCCTCCTGGAGAACCTCCACCGGGCCGAGCTGAACCCGCTGGAGGAGGCGGCCGCCTACGACCAGCTGCTGCGGGACTTCTCCTGCACCCACGAGGAGCTGGCCGACCGGATCGGCCGCTCGCGCGCGCACGTCTCCAACACCCTGCGGCTGATGAAGCTCCCGGCGTCCGTCCAGCGGCGGCTGGCGGCCGGCACGCTGACGGCCGGGCACGCGCGGGCGCTGCTCCCCCTGACGGACCCCGAGGCCCAGGAGAAGCTGGCCGCGCGGATCATCGCCGAGGGCCTCACGGTGCGCAGCGTGGAGGAGCTCGTCGTCCTGATGCGCTCCGAGGAGCCGCGGGAGGCGAAGCGCCAGACGCCGAAGGCGGGCAAGATCATCTCCCCGGCCTTCAACGACCTGGCGAGCCGGCTGTCGGACCGCTTCGACACCCGGGTCAAGGTCGAGGTGTCACAGCGCGGCGGCAAGCTGGGCAAGGGCAAGGTGGTGCTGGAGTTCGGTTCGGTGGAGGACCTCAACCGGATCCTGGACAGCATGGCCCCGGGCGAGGACGGTCTGCGGCTGTCGCAGGGCTGAGCCCGTCCGGACCGGGGGCGACGACCCGATGGGTGCATGTGCCACGTGAGCGCTGTTTCACGTGAAACATGCACCCATCGGCGTTCGTGGGGGAATGCTCGACCGTGAAAGGGAGGAGGAGGTACGGGCCATGGGACGCCGGATCGCTCCGCTGACGCTGGACAACCTCGCGGACCTGCCGACGGGCTGCCGCTCCTGCGTGTTCTGGGAGCTGGACCCGGTCAGCGCCAAGGAGGCGGTGGAGTCGGGGAAGCCGGAGCTGGAGAAGGAGGGGTGGATCTCCGCGGTGCTGCTGGAGTGGGGTTCCTGCGGCCGGATCGTCTACGTGGACGACCAGCCTGCCGGTTTCGTGCTCTACGCGCCGCCCGCCTACGTGCCCCGCTCCCAGTCCTTCCCGACCAGCCCGGTCTCGCCGGACGCCGTTCAGCTGATGGTCAGCCGGGTGCTGCCGGGATACCAGCGGCAGGGGCTGGGCCGGGTGCTGGTGCAGACCGTCGCCAAGGACCTGCTGGGGCGCGGGGTGCGGGCGATCGAGGCCTTCGGCTCGGCGGGCCGGGTGTCGACCAGCTGCGTGCTGCCGGCCGACCACCTGCTCGCGGTCGGCTTCAAGACCGTACGGCCGCACCCGCGCTACCCGCGGCTGCGGCTGGAGGCCCGAACCACCCTGTCCTGGCGCGGCGACGTGGAGGGGGCCCTGGAGCGGCTGCTCGGCGGCGGGCGGAAGGAACCGGCGCTGCGGCCGTTCTGAGCGGTGCCGCAAAAGCAGCGGCGGGACTCCCCGACCGGAGAGCCCCGCCGCCGTTCGACCGGTGGCCGGAAGACCTAGATCAGGCCGTCCAGCTCGCGCAGCAGCGCGGCCTTCGGACGGGCACCGGTGATCTGCTTCACCGGCTGGCCGCCCTTGTAGAGGATCAGGGTCGGGATCGAGATGACGTTGTACTCGGCGGCGGTCACCTGGTTGGCGTCCACGTCGAGCTTGGCAACGGTCAGCTTGTCGCCCTGCTCGGCCGCGATCTCCTCCAGGATCGGGGCGACCTGGCGGCACGGGCCGCACCAGGTGGCCCAGAAGTCGACCAGTACGGGCTTGTCGCTCTCCAGGACGTCGGACTTGAACGTCGCGTCGGTGACGGTGGTGGTGGCGCCGGCCACGGGAACTCCTCGGGTTAGGACGGAGGGGGCTGCTGCCAGGTGAACAACGGACGGGCCCGTTCTGTTTCTGCCTGGCCGGGGGCGGGGGTGTTTCACGTGGAACACCCCCGCGGGGTTCGCTCGGGGCGAGGGGGTCAGACCGCGACGGCGGCGGCCTTGTTCTCCGCGTCGTCCAGCGCGGCCAGGTAGCGCTCGGCGTCCAGCGCGGCGGAGCAGCCGGTGCCGGAGGCGGTGATGGCCTGGCGGTAGGTGTGGTCCACGACGTCGCCGGCGCCGAAGACGCCCTCGACGTTGGTCCGGGTGGAGGGGGCGTCGACCTTCAGGTAGCCCTCGGCGTCGAGCTCCAGCTGGCCCTTGAACAGGTCGGTGCGCGGGTCGTGGCCGATCGCGATGAACAGGCCGGTGACCGCGAGCTCGCGGGTCTCACCGGTGGTGGTGTCGCGGAGGGTGACGCCGGTCAGCTTCGGGTCGCCGTGGATGGCCTCGACCGCGCTGTCCCACTCGAAGCGGATCTTCGGGTCGGCGAAGGCGCGCTCCTGCATCGCCTTGGAGGCGCGCAGGCTGTCCCGGCGGTGGATGATCGTGACGCTCTTGGCGAAGCGGGAGAGGAAGGTCGCCTCCTCCAGGGCCGTGTCGCCGCCGCCGACCACCGCGATGTCCTGGTCGCGGAAGAAGAAGCCGTCGCAGGTCGCGCACCAGGAGACGCCGCGACCGGAGAGCTTGTCCTCGTTCGGCAGGCCCAGCTTGCGGTGCTGGGAGCCGGTGGTGACGATCACGGCGCGGGCCTTGTGCACGTTGCCCTCGGAGTCGGTGACGGTCTTGATGTCACCGGTGAGGTCGACCGCGACGATGTCGTCCGGGATCAGCTCGGCGCCGAAGCGCTCGGCCTGCGCCCGCATGTTGTCCATCAGCTCGGGGCCCATGATGCCGTCCCGGAAGCCCGGGAAGTTCTCGACCTCGGTGGTGTTCATCAGCGCACCACCGGCGGTGACGGCCCCCTCGAAGACCAGCGGCTTGAGGGAGGCACGGGCCGTGTAGAGCGCAGCCGTGTACCCGGCCGGGCCGGAACCGATGATGATCACGTTACGGACGTCGCTCACTGCTTCTCCTGGTTCGCATCGCGACCCGCGTTTGCTGCGGGGAGGGCGGTCATGCTCCGCCGCCCGGGACAACGACTGACCAGTCTCTCGCATTCCCAGGCGGATCAGTACCAGGTGCCCGAACTCCGGAAGCGGCGTGGCGTCCTGGTCGTCGATCGCATGGGAACGGCCGGCCGGTGGCTGGGAACGGTCGCTCAGTGGCCGGGGACGGTCCGGTGCAGGACGACCGGGCCGCAGTCGGGGGAGCGCAGGTAGACGTCCACGTAGCCGGCTCGGCCGGGGGCCGGGTAGACCAGCACCTCGACCGGGGAGCCCTGGTAGCTGCCCCGGTCGGTGGCCAGCGGGGTGCCCGGCGCGGGGGCCTGGCAGGCGGCCGGGGAGGCGGGGGCGGCGGGCGAGTCCGGGCCGGACAACTCGGGCCGGGCGCCCTCGGCGGGGGCGGCACCGGACCTGGCCGGTCCGGTGGCGCGCAGTCCGGGCTCGGCGCCGGAACGGGCGAGCAACTGCTGGACCTGCGCGGCCAGTTGGTCCTCCCGGTAGGCGGTTCCGGGGCCCGCCAGGTGCGGGGTGCGGGCACTCTGGTCCTCGGGGAGGCCGGCCGAGGCGGCCGAAGCGGCCGAGGTCCCGGAGCCCTCGGAGTGGTCCAGCAGCAGGGCTCCGCCGAGGCCGAAGGCGGCCAGCGCGGCGGCGGCGCCGAGCAGCACGGCGAAGCGCCGGCGGCGGAGCCGGGGACGGCCGGGGCCGGAGGAGGAAGGGCCGGAGGATGAACCGGGGCGGGACGGGGGCGCGGAGGGTGCCGGAACGGCCCGTACGGGCGTGGCAGGGGCGTCCGTCCGGCGGGCGTCGGCGGGGGACCTCCGGGGGCTCTCCTGCGGGCGGTCCGCGCCCCCGGTCGCTTCGGTGCGAGCGGTTTCGGTGTGAGCGGCTTCGGCGAGGGCGGCGTCCAGCCGGGCGGCGACGTCGGCGGGCACCGGCTCGGGCTCGACGGCGCCGAGCAGGGCCTGCACCTCGGCCAGGGCGTCGGCGGTCTCCCGGCACTCGGCGCAGCCGTTCAGGTGCCGGTGCAGCGTCCGGGCGGCCTCGGCGGGCTCGACCAGACCCTCGGCGAGGTCGGCCAGCTCCTCGACGGAGGGGTGGGCGTCGGCGGGCTCGGGGGAGGAGAGGGGGGCGGTCATCGCGTGCTCGCATCTCCTTCCAGCATCGTGCGGCCGGTGCTCGGGCCTGTCCCTGTGACGGTGCGGGGGCCGGTCGGGTTCCCCTGGGCGTCGTGGCGCGGCGGCGGGGCCGTACCGGGTGAGCCGGACGCCCCGCGGCCCGGCGCCCCGCGACCCGGCGTTTCACGTGAAACATCCTGCCGCGCGCCGTCCGTCTCGCGCAGGTGCCGGACCAGCGGGAGCAGCCGGGCCCGGCCCCGGGCGCAGCGGCTCTTCACCGTGCCCACCGGGACGCCCAGCAGTTCGGCGGCCTCGGCGACGGGATAGCCCTGCATGTCGACCAGGACCAGCGCGGCCCGCTGCTCGACGGGCAGCTCGGCGAGGGCCGCGGTCAGCTCCCGGTGCACCTCGGCCCGGACCACCGGGGAGTCGGCCGGTTCGGCCGTGCCGACCAGGCTGTCCAGCCGCTGCGGGTCGTCGTCCAGCGGGGTGGTGCGCCGGGTGGCGCTGCGCCGGGCGCGGTCCAGGCAGGCGTTGACCACGATCCGGTGCAGCCAGGTGGTGACCGCCGAGCGGCCCTGGAAGCCGGGGGCGGCCCGGAAGGCGGAGACCAGGGCGTCCTGGAGGGCGTCCGCGGCCTCCTCGCGGTCCCCCAGGGTGCGCAGGGCGACCGCCCAGAGCCGGTCGCGGTGACGGTTCACCAGTTGCCCGAAAGCCTGCGGATCGCCGGCGACGTGCCGGGCGAGCAACGCCGCGTCGTCGTCCGCCACTGTCACCCCTCGACCCCTTGCCGTCGTTCCGGTGCGCCGGGGTGCGGTCAGCCGGAGACCTTGACCTCGGCGACGTGGCCGCGGTACCTGCCGTCGCCATCCTTCGCCAGAGCGGTCAGCCAGATCAAGAGGTAACGCGTGGTGACCGGTGAGTCGAGGGTGTAGTCCACGGTGTTGCCGGACTTCTTGCCGAGGGTGGTGAAGCTGTCCGGCCTGAGCTGCGACGGGTTGGCGACGGCCGCAGGGGGCACCCGCAGCTCTGCGGTCTGCTCGCCGCCCTGGAACTGCACGGTCACCGAGGAGACCGACTGCGGCGAACCGAGGTCGATCATCAGGCCGGTGCCCGACTGGAGCGCGGGCGGCCTGGGGCCGAACTGGTCGACGAACCAGCCGGTGGTCCAGGCGGTGCCCGGGTCGCCGTCGATGGCGTTCTTGATGCTCTCGGTGCCCTGGGGCCCGTCGCCCAGTGGGTTGTACGACTCCGCGCCCTTGATGGTGACCGGCGCCGGAGCGTGCGTCGGCGGGTGCGTGCTCGGCGCGGCGGTGCTGACCGTGGGCTGCGGGGTCGCGACGGCCTGACCGTTGTTGCGCAGACTGCCGACGAACTGCCAGGAGGCGACGCCGATCGCGCCCAGTGCGACCGTCCAGGCGGTGGCCTTGACCACCCGGCGCAGCCGGCGCCTGGTGCGCCGGGCGGCGGTCGGCCGGGAGGAGGCCGGCAGCGGGGCGACCGTCGTGTCGGCGACCCGGGTCGGGTTGGGCGCGGTGGGCAGGGCGTGGGTGTTGTGCCGGGGCGGCGCTGGGAAGGCCGGCAGCTCGGGCTCGGGCTGTCGGATCCGGGGCATCTGCGCGATCACCCGGACCAGCTCCTCCGGGGTGGTGATCGGCTCGGCGTGGTGCGGCGGGTGGTCGAACAGGGCGCGCGCCGCGAGTTCGGACAGGCCCTTGTGGACGCCCGCACGGACCTGGTCCGGCGCGGCGTTCTGCAGGCCTCTGGGCAGACCCTTGAGGTCGTAGCGGTCCTCGGGGTACGGCCAGCGGTGGGTGAGCGCGGCGAACAGCAGAGCGCCGATCGCCCGGGTGTCGGTGCGCGGGGCATCCTCGGTGGAGTCCTCCGGGGGCAGCCCGCGCAGGGCGGCGTCCACCGCGATGCCGTTGATCCGGTACTGGCCGCTGTCGGTGCGCAGCACGCAGCGCGGGGTGAGCCGCAGGTGGGCCTGGCCGCGGCGGTGGGCGGCGGCGACGGCGTCGGCGACCTGGCGCACCATCTGGTACGCCTCGTGCGGCTCCATCGGGCCGTCGGTGAGCAGCTTGGCGAGGTCGGAGGCGTGCGGCAGCCACTCCCGCACGACGAAGACCAGCTCGCCCTCCTGGACGGCGTCCAGCACCTGGACGAAGCGCGGGTCGCCGAGCAGGGCGGCGGACTTGGCGGCGGCCAGCACCTTGCGGGCGCGCTGGTGGCCGGAGGCCATCAGGTGGACGCCGACGGCCCGGCGCAGCTTCTCGTCGACGGCGCGCCAGCTGCTGAAGGTCTCCGTCTGGGAGATGCACTCCTCGAGCAGGTAGCGGTTGCCGATCTTGTCGCCGCTGTGCCGCATCGGGGCGGGGAGGGTGCGCGGGAGGGTGGCGGTGTCGCGCGGGTCGACCGTGGGCTGGGGATCGGTCGGGCGGCGCTTGTCGGAGGCGGCCGCGGGCGCGGGGGAGGGCTTCTTCCGCGGGGTGCCGGCCGCCAGTTCGGCGGCGATCTCGTGGACCGAGAGCGGGGCGGTGATCTCCGAGGTCTCCTCGCTGACGGACGCCTCCGGGGCCGGCTCGGCGCCCCGGTCGTCGTCGGCCGGAGCGTCCTCGTCGCCGGCTGTGGAGGCGGCCGTGGAGGTGGCCTTCGCTCCGTCCGTGGAGGTGGCCTTCCCTCCGGCTGTGGAGGCGGCCTTCCCTCCGTCCGTGGAGGCCGCCTTCGGTCCGGCCTCGGCAGCGGCCCCGGGTCCGGCTTCGGAGCCGGCCGTGGACCCGGCCCTGGGGGCGTCCGCGGAGGGGGCGTCGGCGGTGCCCGCCGGGGCGGTCTTCCCGCCCCCGAGCTCGTCGATCGCCGCAGCCAGCGCGGCCTCGTCCGCCGCCGCGTCAGCTGCTGACGTGTCGACGACCGCCTTGGTGCCATCAGCCACCGTGGTCCTGCCTCCCCTTGTGTCGCCCCGGCCGAGAGAGTCGCTGGAGCGCGCGGATAGGCCGCCCTGTGCTCCAGGACAATTGTGCCCACTCTTCTCCACCGGGTACGACCGCTGAGACGTCCGCTCGGTTGCCCACGGGTGGAGAGATGTCGTGCAGACCCGACACCGGGCCGCCACGTCGCGGCCCGGGCGTTCCCGGTAGTGGGGGCGGCTCGGAATGCGGCCGGACGGGCGGAGGCGGTGGTCGCCCCGGTTGACGCCCGGTCAGGGCGTCCGCCCGTTCGGCCGGTTGACCGGTCGGTCAGCGGCCCAGTCGGCCGCGGACCATGCCCAGCATGGCGTTCATCTCCTCGATGCGCAGGCGCTTCGCGAGGAACACGAACACCAGCAGCTGGAGGCCACCGGCCAGAACCACCGACAGCACGCTGCCCGCCCAGCCGGCCAGCACCTGCTGGACCGCCAGGCTGACGCCGAGGCCGACCGCCGCGGCCGGGACGCAGGCGGCGGCCAGCCGGCTGTACGTCTTGCCGATCCGCTTGGTGTCCAGCCCGCCGATCTTCTTCTTCAGCTTCGGCACCGCGACCGTCACTCCGACGGCGTAGGCGAGGCCGTAGCCGAAGGCCATGCCGGTCACCGTCCACTGCGGAGGCAGGGCGGCCCAGCAGATCAGCGAGAAGCCGGCCTGGCAGGCGGCCACCCAGACGGTGTTGGAGAACGGCGTCCTGGTGTCCTCGTAGGCGTAGAAGCCGCGCAGCATCACGTACTGGGCCGAGTACGGGATCAGCCCGAGCGCGAAGGCGGAGAGCATCAGACCGACGTTGGTCGCGTTGTCCAGGGCCGTGCTGCCGCCGCCGACCGCGTAGATCGAGCGGCCGATCGCCGGGCCGAGCGCCAGGAACAGGAAGGCCGCCGGGACGACCGCCACCGCGGTGGTGCGCAGCCCGTACGACAGGTCGTCGCGGACGGCGCCGGCGTCCTCGTCGGCCGCCGCCCGGGAGAGCCGGGGGAGCACCGCGCTCATGATCGAGACGGTGATGACGGCCTGCGGGAGCTGCCAGATCAGCAGGGCGTTGGAGAAGGCCGACAGGCCGACGCCGCCGTGGCCGCCCTGCTCGGCGGCGCTGCCGGCCGCGGTGGCCAGCTGGGTGATGACCAGGTAGCCGGCCTGGTTGGCGAGCACGAAGAAGAAGGTCCACTTGGCCAGCCGGGCCGCCTTGCCCAGGCCGTGGCCGCGCCAGTCGAAGCGCGGACGGAAGTGGAAGTCCGCGGCCCGCAGGTACGGGACCATCGCCAGCGACTGGACCACCAGGCCGAGCAGGGTGCCCAGGCCGAGCAGCCGGACGCCCTCCGGGGAGATGTTCTCCGGGGTGACCTGGGAGCCGTTGTAGCCGCCGTAGACCCAGATGTACGCGCCGAAGGTGAAGACCACCACGATGTTGTTGAGGACCGGGGTCCACATCATCGCGCCGAAGCGGCCGCGGGCGTTGAGGATCTGGCCCATCACCACGTGGACGCCCATGAAGAAGATGGTCGGCAGGCAGTAGCGGGCCAGCGCCACCGTGGTGTCCGCGCGGGCGGGGTTGGTCATCATCGGGTGGGCGATCAGCTGGACCAGCAACGGCGCCCCGAGGACCGCCAGGAACACCACGCCGCCGAGTCCGACCATCACCAGGGTGAGCAGCCGACTGGCGTAGGCGGTGCCGCCGTCCTCGTCGTTCTTCATGCTGCGCACCAGCTGCGGCACGAAGACCGCGTTCAGCGCGCCGCCGCCGATCAGGATGTACAGCAGGGTCGGCAGGGTGTTCGCCGCGTTGTACGAGTCACCCATGACCGCGATGCCGATCGCGCCGGCGATCACCATGGTCCGAAGGAAGCCGGTGCCACGGGAGACCAGGGTGCCGGCCGCCATGATCGCGCTGGAGTTCAGCAGGCTGGCGACCTTGCCGCCACCGCCGGCCGCCGGGGCGGGCGCGGCTGTGGGCCGGGCGGTCCGCTCCTCGGCGAGGTCCGCCCGCGGCTCGACCGCCGGGGGCACCGCGACGGCGGCCACCTGCATGGTGGCCTCGTCCTCGGAGAGCGGCGGGTCGAACTCGATCGGCGGCACGAAGGGGCGCTGCCCGTCCGGGCCGCCGTACTGCGGCTGCCCCGGGTAGCCGCCCGCCGGCGGGTACGGCGCGGGGGCGCCCGGCGGCGTCTGGGCGCCCGGAGGCACCTGGGCGGCCTGGGGCACCGGCGCGACCGGCTGGACCGGCTGGACCGGGGCGGGCTGGGGCACCGGCTGCGGGCCGGCGGCCTCGGGCTGGTGGCCGCCGCCGAACAGCGCGTCCACCCCCACGTACTCGGTGGTCTCGGTGTCCCAGGCGGAGTGTGCCGGGCCCGGCTCCCACTGCGGCCGGGGCTGCTCGGCACCGCCCCACTGCGGGGCGGCCGGATCGGCCTGCTGCGGCCAGCCGGCCTGCGCCGGGGGAGTGTCCCAGCCGGGCTGCACGGGCGGCACCGGGGGCGAGAACGGCGTCGACGGCACCGGGGTCGGGTAGCCGCCGCCCTGCGGCGGAAGCTGCGGCGGCACGTCGTACGCGGTGGCCGGCGGCGGCGTGGCGGCGGGCCGCCCGGCCTGCAGTCCGTACGGGTCCTGGCCGTCCTGCTGGGACCCGTACGCGTCGGCCGCGTACGGGTCCTGGGCGTAGGTGTCGGCCACGTACCAGTCGCCGGACGGCGACTCGGCGCCCGGCCGGCTCTCAGCGCGGCCCGGCGGCCGCTCCTCGCTGCGCCCGGTCATGTCACCTCTTCGCTGTCGTGGGGGGTGGCCGGCCCGGCGTCGCGGGTGGTCGGCGGTATCAAGGACCAACCTTCTCATCACCGGCGGTCCGATCCAGGCCATCCGGGCTGCTGGCGCGTGGTGTCTGCGCGAGACTGCCGCCCGTGGAACCGCTCCCGGAGGGGTCCGGTTCGGAGGCCTCCGGCTCCTCCGGCTCCTCCGGCTCCTCCGTTTCCTGCGGTTCGTCCGGCTCGTCCGGCTCGGCCCCGGCGGCGCCGTCCGGCCCGTCCGTCGCCGGGCCGTCGCCGACCGGCTGGTCGCCGTCCTCGTGCGGCTGACCGCCGCGCCGCTTGCGCTGGCGGAAGAAGCGCAGCGCGGCCAGCACCAGCAGCACGGCGGCGCCGGCGAAGACGTACAGCACCCCGTTGGTGACCGAGGTGACCTCGACCCTGAACACCTGGGGGTCGCCGTAGGGCCTCGGATCGGGGCCGGTGGTGTACAGCTGGGCGGTCATGGTGACCGGGCCGTTGTTGCGGGCCTCGGCGTTGAAGCGCAGCGTGACGCTCTGCGAGGCCGGGAGGACCAGGTCCTCGTCCTTGCCCACCCGCAGCCGGTTCGGCTGGCTCGAGGTCAGCCGCAGCTTCAGGTTGGTGACCGTCTGGGTGAGGTCGTTGCGCACGCTGACCTGGAGCTGGCCGGTGTTCCCGGCCAGGGTGACCACGGTCTTCTTCGGCACCTGGACGGCGTTCGTGAGCTCCGTCAGGTACTTGTCGACGCCCCGGCGGTAGTTGTCGCCGGCCGTCGTCCGGGTGCGCCACTCGGTGGACAGCGAGCGGACCATGGCGGCGCTGAACGGGCCGCGCACCCGCTGCGGCAGGGTGAGCACCCGCATCAGGGTGTCCAGATCCCGCTGGACCTTGTCGGTGCCGCTCAGGGCGTCGGCCGGCAGTTCGGTGGCCCGGACCTGGGTCGGGTAGTCGGCGGACGACGGGACGGCGGTGTTGGCCTTCGGGTCCGGCGCCACCTCGGTCAGCGTGTCCAGCTTCACCGGGGTCAGCCACTTGTCGGTCGCCGTCTGCAGCGCGCCGGCCAGCACCTTGGCGGTGGCGGCGGTCATCTCGCGCGGCGGCATGACCAGCAGGCCGCGCTGGTTCTGCGGCTGCTCGTGGGTGATGGTGAAGGTCTCGGCCAGGAAGCGCTGGGCCGCCTCGGTCTGGTCCTGCGGGGAGCTCAGGTCCTTCTGGAAGAGCGAGGAGACCGTGTCGTCGGCGACCACGGCGCTCTGTCCGTTGCCGATCGGGCGCACGGCGGTCGGGGTGTAGTTCACCGACTCCGGGTCGGGCATGCTCGCGCCGTTGGCCAGCACCAGGCTGCTGCCCGCCTGCCGGGCGATGCCGGCGATCTGCTGGTCGAGGTAGCCCTGGTACGGCCAGGCCACGTCGGAGCGGGTGTCCACGAAGAGCCGGCCCTCGACGGTCAGCCGGCCGGCGGTGGCCGCCTTGTCCAGGGCGGTGCCCATGCCGGTCAGGTCGGCGCCGTTGTGGGCGATCGAGGCGAGGTCCGGGTCGGCGTACGGCAGCGCGATGACCTGGTTGCCGGACTTGGCGACGGCCGCGCGCAGCTTGTTCAGCCAGGCCTCGGCGGCGGGCGAGGCGTCGTGCGAGACGGTGTTGTCGTCCTTGGCGGGCTTGCCCGCCGCCTCGCTGCCCGGCTTCTGGACCCGGTACCTGCCGGTCATCGCGAACGCGGCGTCCAGCAGGTCGGGGTCGATCACCCAGCTCAGGCCGGTCAGCTTGGAGCCGGTGTCGACCAGCTCGTACAGCCGGCCGCCCGGCGCGAACTCGGTGGCCAGGCTGTCGTCGCGCAGCACCGGGAGGGTCTGGTCGTTGTCGGCGGTGGTCTGCGCGGCCAGCACCGGCGCGTGCACCAGCGGCCAGAGGGTGGTGACCTTCGTCGGCTGGGCCTCGGTGCCGCCCTGGGAGAAGGGCAGGAAGGTCCGGGCAATGCCCAGGGCACGGTCGCGCGGGTTGTCGGCGGTCGAGCCCCAGGCGTCCACGGCGAGCTCGTAGACGCCGCTCTCGGACAGCCCGAGGTCGCTCACCGCGACGCTGAGGGTGTACGGCAGGCTCTGGCCGGGCTTCAGCTCCGGCAGGGCGTACTGCGGGCTGTCCAGCTCCGTGCCGTCGTCGCCCCTCGGCGTGGTGCGGGAGGCCACGCCCTGGAGCTCGCTGCGCCGCTGCAGGGGCTTGCTGCTGACCGGCTTGCGGACCGCCGCGTGAGCGCCCTTGAGGGCCGACTTGCCGGAGTTGGTGACGTGGCCGGTGATGGACACGGTGCCGTTGGGCACGGCCAGCTGCGGGGTGACCGTCTCGATGCTCAGCACGACCGGGTACTCCGCGGTGGCCGCGGCGTCGGCGGCCGGGCTGATGTTGCCGCCGGCCGGGAGCGCCATGGCGGGAACGGCCGTGAACAGGGTCAGGGCGGCCGCGCAGGCGGCGGCGAAGCGGCGGGCGAGGCGGCCCGTACTCCGTCCGTCGGCGGGACGTCCGTGGGGGCCCGTGGCCCGTCCAGGCTGTCGGTGCGCCCCCAGGCCCGAGTGCCGTGCCGGCTCACTCACTCGTTTCGCCCTCGCCGTTCTGTTCGATCGCTCGCTGCTGATGCTGTCCGCCCGGCGCTGCTGCCGGACGTTCCCCGCTCGACGTTCTTCGTTCGACGCTGTACGCCACCCTGCTGCCGCGGAGGGTTCCGTCGGCACGGCGGCGGTACGCGACACCGCATCCCCGGTTCCGGTGTCCGCGATCCGTCCACCGGCATGGTAACGATCCAGCCAGGCGAGCAGTGTTGCGGGCTGTGGGAAGAGACGCCCGAAACGCGCGGGCGGTTGACCTTCCGGGGCACGTACCCTTGTGAGCCGTGTCCACTGCCAATGAGCCCACCGCGCGCACCGATCGTTCCAGCACCGCCACCCAGGTCGTCCCAGGCCTGAGCGAGGCCCAGGCCCTGGGGCTGCAAGAGCTGCTGCGGGTGTCTCCGGTGGCCGACGAGATCGCCCGCCGGTTCCAGGCGGCCGGTCACCGGCTGGCCCTGGTCGGCGGCTCGGTGCGGGACGCGCTGCTCGGCCGGCTCGGCAACGACCTGGACTTCACCACCGACGCCCGCCCGCAGCAGGTGCTCAAGCTGGTCAAGGGCTGGGCGGACGCGGTCTGGGACGTCGGCATCGCCTTCGGCACCGTCGGGGCCCGCAAGGACACCCCCGAGGGCTCCTTCCTGATCGAGATCACCACCTACCGGTCCGAGGCGTACGACCGCACCTCCCGCAAGCCCGAGGTGAGCTACGGCGACACCATCGAGCAGGACCTGGTCCGCCGGGACTTCACGGTCAACGCGATGGCCGTCGACCTGCCCGGCCGCGGCTTCGTCGACCCGCACCACGGCCTGGAGGACCTGGAGGCCAGGGTGCTGCGCACCCCCGCCACGCCCGAGGAGTCCTTCTCCGACGATCCGCTGCGGATGATGCGGGCCGCCCGCTTCGCCGCCCAGCTGGACTTCGACCCGGCGCCCGGGGTGGTCGCCGCGATGACCGCGATGGCCGAGCGGATCACCATCGTCTCGGCCGAGCGGGTGCAGGCCGAGCTGAACAAGCTGCTGCTGGCCGACCACCCGGTGAAGGGCCTGCGGCTGCTGGTCGACACCGGCCTGGCCCGGCACGTGCTGCCGGAGCTGCCCGCGCTGAAGCTGGAGCGCGACGAGCACCACCGGCACAAGGACGTCTACGAGCACTCGCTGACCGTCCTGGAGCAGGCCATCGACCTGGAGCAGGACGGCCCGGACCTCACCCTGCGCCTCGCCGCGCTGCTGCACGACATCGGCAAGCCGCGCACCCGCCGCTTCGAGTCGGACGGCCGGGTCTCCTTCCACCACCACGAGGTGGTCGGCGCCAAGATGACCCGCAAGCGGATGCGCGAGCTCAAGTACTCCAAGGAGCTCACCGAGGACGTCTCGCGCCTGGTCGAGCTGCACCTGCGCTTCCACGGCTACGGCGGCGGCGAGTGGACCGACTCCGCGGTGCGCCGCTACGTCACCGACGCCGGGCCGCTGCTGGAGCGCCTGCACAAGCTGACCCGCTCGGACTGCACCACCCGCAACAAGAAGAAGGCGGCCGCGCTGTCGCGCACCTACGACGGCCTGGAGCACCGGATCGCCGAGCTGAAGGCGCAGGAGGAGCTGGACTCCATCCGCCCGGCGCTGGACGGCAACCAGATCATGGAGCTGCTCGGGCTGAAGCCCGGCCCGCAGGTCGGCAAGGCGTACAAGCACATGCTCGAACTGCGGCTGGAGCACGGGCCGATGGAGCCCGACGAGGCGGTCGCGGCGCTGCGGGCCTGGTGGGACGGGCAGCAGCAGGGCTGAGGCCCGGACGACGGAACGAGGGGCGGACCCGGTGCGGGCCGCCCCTCGCTCCGTGCGCGGGATCACTTGAGGTGCTTGAGGCAGAGCACGTAGTCCAGCGCGGGCCAGTTCGAGTAGGTGCGGGTGTACGTGCTGTCCGACTTGGGCTGCTTCTTGCAGACCGTCTCGTCCGAGGTGGCGACGTACTTGTAGACCACCTTGTACTGCGCCTTGGAGTCGGTGCAGGGCAGCACGGTGATCTTCGGGTGGTCGTCGCTCGTCCCGTCGTTGCGCAGGCAGTCGCCGGTCTTGGCGTCGTCCACCGTGTCGCTCGGGTCGGTCGGGGTGGCGATCGGCGGCAGGGTGATGCTCGGCATGGTGAAGGACGGCATCGGCGGCGGCGGGGTGTAGCTGAAGGTGGGCAGCGGCGACGGCGAGAAGGTGACCGTGGTCGGCGTCGGCGAGGCGATCGTGTTGCCGGAGTCGTTCTTCGGACCGATCACGCCGGTGGCGAGCAGGATTCCGGTGGTCAGCAGGGAGACCGGCACCAGCAGCATGGCCAGGTGCGGGCGGCTGGTCAGCGGGGCGCCGGGGTCGAGCTGCGGGCCGTGGGTGCCCGGCATCGGCGGCGGCAGCCGCTTGATCCGGCCGTGGGCGCCGAGGTTCATCAGCAGGGTGATCAGGGTCAGCAGCGGGGAGACCCAGCTCCACCAGCCCTGGACGAGCGTCCGGGCGGACATGTCGCGCACAGTGGCCGTGCCGCAGGTGTGGCAGAACGGTCCGTGCATCCGCAGCATCCGGAACGCGACTATCAGGCCCTGGTGGCCGCGGACGGTCGCGCGCACGGCGGGGAAGCCGCCGCAGAAGCGGCAGTGCTCCCCGTCCATCGGGGCCGGCGGCGGGTAGCCGTAGCCGTAGCCGGGAGGCTGGGCGCCGTAGGGCTGCTCCGGGGGCGGGGCGCCCGGGTAGCCGTACCCCGGCGGAGGCGGGGCGCCGTACGGGCCGCCGGCGTACGGACTGCCGTCACCGGGTGGCGGGCCGTAGGGCATCTGGGGCGGTGGCGGAGCGGACAAGAGGTCCCCCGGGAACAGGAAGGTGGCGGAAGGGTCAGGACTTCTTCACCGGCGGGTAGCCGCCGGTGGTGGGGGTCAGCGGGCCCAGGCAGAGCACGTACCGCGTCTTGTTCCAGCGGCGTCCGCTCTTGCCCGAGACGGCGCTGGTGGTCTGCGGCGTCTGCCGGCAGCGGGTCACGTCGGTGGTGCCGGTGAACTTCGACAGCACCTTGTAGTTGGCTTTGGAGTCATTGCAGTTGACGATCGAGACGTCACGCGAGCCGCTCACCCGGACGCAGTCGCCGGGCTTGGCGCTGCTCACGCTCGGGCCGGCCAGGAAGTAGCCGCCCGCGAGTACGGCGCAGCCGCCGACCAGCCCGGCGATCCTCAGCTTGGACCGGACGCCGCGCTTGGCGGGGGGCGTCGCGGCCGCCGGGGCGGGCTGGGGGTGGCCGTACGGCCCGGCGGGCGGCTGCTGCCCGTACGGCGCCTGCTGCCCGTACGGCGCCTGGGGCTGGGGCTGCGGCTGGGCCTGCGGTGCCTGCGCGTAGGGATTCTGGGCGTACGGGTTCGGGTACGGCAGCGGTGCGGTCGGCTGCTGCCCGTACGGCGGTTGGCCGCCGTACGCGGGCGGGGGCGGACCGTATCCGGGCGCGGCGGGCGGCGGCGGCCCGTACGGGCCTGTCGGTGTGCTCATCAGTTCGTCCCCCGAGACCGAGTTCTGTCGTTCCGACAGGTTTACGTACCTTAGCGACTCGGTCGGACGCAATCGGTCCCGAGCCCGCGAGGGACATCGGGACGTGGTGGTTTCGATTCCGCTACCGGACGGTTTCAGTGGCCGTCGCCGGGGAGCGGTCCGGACCGCCGGGCGGCCCGCAGGTAGAGCACGGCGGTCAGCGCGTACACCACGGCCACCCCGACGACCACCGCGACCGAACGGCCGGACAGCGGCAGCACCAGCGCGGTGACCAGGGCGGCCGCCACGAAGGCGACGTTGAACAGCACGTCGTAGATGGCGAAGACCCGGCCGCGGAACTCGTCCTCGACCGACTCCTGCACCACGGTGTCGGCGCAGATCTTGGTGCCCTGGGTGACCACCCCGAGCAGCAGGGCGGCGGCCAGGCAGGGGACCGGGGCGAAGGACAGGCCCAGCGCGGGGACGAAGACCACCGGGGCGAGCAGGCAGACCGTCATCCAGCCGGCCAGGCCGAGCCGGCGGGTGCACCAGGGGCTGACCACCGCGGCGACGAAGAACCCGGCGGCCGACAGGCCGACCGCCTGGCCGAGGGTGGCCAGTCCGGCCGCGCTGTCGGTCGGGTCGTTGAAGGTGTACCGGGCGAGCATCACCACGACCACGATCAGCACCCCGTAGCAGAACCGGGCCGCGGTGACGGCGGCCAGCGCGTGCACCGCGGGGCGGCGGTCCCGCACCAGGTGGCGCACCGCGGCGCCGAGTTCGGCGGCGGCCCGCTTCAGCGCCTGGCCGAGCGCGGGGTGGTCGTCGCGCTGCTCGGGGCCGAGCAGGTCGCGGTCCATCCGGCGGGCGGCCAGCGCGGCCGACAGGTAGAGCAGCGAGGCGACGGTGACCAGCGCGGCGTCCGCCTTCGGCCCGGGCGCCATCACCTGGTGCAGCAGGAAGCCGATCCCCCCGCCCGAGGCGGCGGCGACCGTCCCGAGGGTGGGGGAGAGGGCGTTGGCGGTGACCAGGGTGTCCTGCTCGACCACCCGCGGCAGGGCGGCGGACAGGCCGGCCAGGATGAACCGGTTGAGCGCGGTGACCAGCAGCGCGGAAGCGAAGAACAGCCAGGTCGGCGCCTCGACCAGGAGCAGCGCGCCGGTTCCCAGACCCAGCCCGAAGCGGGCCAGGTTGCCGAAGTACAGCACCTGGCGGCGGCGCCAGCGGTCCAGCAGCACCCCGGCGAACGGGCCGATCACCGAGAACGGGAGCAGCATCACGGCCAGCACCGAGGCGATGTCGGCGGGGGAGGACTGCTTCTCGGGGGAGAAGACCACGTAGGCGGCGAGCGAGACCTGGAAGACGCCGTCCGAGAGCTGGGAGAGCACCCGGGCGGTGAGCAGCCGACGGAAGTTCCGGCCGCGGAGCAGACCGAGGAGCGTGGCGCGTTGCGCGGACTGGTGGGTGCTGCCGTTCTCGGTGATCGCCACCCGCCCAGAGTGCCATGGAACCGGTCGCCGTTTCACGTGAAACATTCGCTGCGGAAACGCGAAGGGCTCACGATCAGATGATCGTGAGCCCTTCGGCCGCGTTATGAGCGGTCAGCTCGGCGCTCGACAGTCGCGAACCTCGCTGCGCTCAGCGCTCGGCGCTCGACAGTCGCGAACCTCGCTGCGCTCAGCGCTCGACCTCGCCGCGGATGAACTTCTCGACGTTCTCCTTGGCCTCGTCGTCGAAGTACTGCACCGGCGGGGACTTCATGAAGTACGAGGACGCCGACAGGATCGGGCCGCCGATGCCGCGGTCCTTGGCGATCTTCGCAGCGCGCACGGCGTCGATGATGACACCGGCGGAGTTCGGGGAGTCCCAGACCTCCAGCTTGTACTCCAGGTTCAGCGGGACGTCGCCGAACGCGCGGCCCTCGAGGCGGACGTAGGCCCACTTGCGGTCGTCCAGCCAGGCCACGTAGTCCGAGGGACCGATGTGGACGTTCTTGGCGCCCAGCTCGCGGTCGCGGATCTGCGAGGTCACGGCCTGGGTCTTGGAGATCTTCTTGGACTCCAGGCGCTCGCGCTCGAGCATGTTCTTGAAGTCCATGTTGCCGCCGACGTTCAGCTGCATGGTGCGCTCGAGGATGACACCGCGGTCCTCGAACAGCTTGGCCATCACGCGGTGCGTGATGGTGGCGCCGACCTGGGACTTGATGTCGTCACCGACGATCGGCACGCCGGCCTCGGTGAACTTGTCCGCCCACTCCTTGGTGCCCGCGATGAACACCGGCAGGGCGTTCACGAAGGCGACCTTGGCGTCGATGGCGCACTGGGCGTAGAACTTGGCCGCGTCCTCGGAGCCGACGGGCAGGTAGCAGACCAGGACGTCGACCTGCTTGTCCTTGAGGACCTGGACGACGTCGACCGGGGCCTCGTCCGACTCCTCGATGGTCTCCCGGTAGTACTTGCCCAGGCCGTCGAGGGTGTGGCCGCGCTGGACGGTCACGCCGGTCGGCGGGACGTCGCAGATCTTGATGGTGTTGTTCTCGCTGTTGCCGATGGCGTCGGCCAGGTCGAAACCGACCTTCTTGGCGTCGACGTCGAACGCGGCGACGAACTCCACGTCACGGACGTGGTAGTCACCGAACTGGACGTGCATCAGCCCGGGGACCTTGCCGGCCGGGTCGGCGTCCTTGTAGTACTCGACACCCTGCACCAGCGACGCGGCGCAGTTGCCCACGCCCACGATGGCTACGCGAACCGAACCCATTCCGGTTGCTCCCTGTGATCTCATGAGGGCCGTCGGGGTCGACGGCACTCGTCCTGCTTCTTCGAATGACTGCTTGTACGGGCGCGAGGCGCCCACTCCTGCCGCGTGGCACAGGGCTGACGCGGTGTCAGCGCTCCTGGGCGGAGCGCCCCGGGCGGTCGTACGGTGGCCCGGACGGGTCGGGGGACCCGGTCTCCTGGCCACGGCCGTCCGAAGTCGTGTGGGGTGCGGCGGTGGAGCCGGTGCTCCCGGTGGGGGCGCCGGCGGCGGGCCCGGTCCGGCCGGTGCGGTTGGCCCGCTCGGTCTCGATCAGCTCGTTGAGCCACCGGACCTCGCGTTCCACCGACTCCAGGCCGTGCCGCTGGAGTTCGACGGTGTAGTCGTCGAACCGTTCGCGGGCGCGGGCCAGCGAGCTGCGCATCCGCTCCAGGCGCTCCTCCAGCCGGCTGCGGCGACCCTCCAGGACGCGCATCCGGACGGCCCGGTCGGTCTGGCCGAAGAAGGCGAAGTGGACGCCGAAGCGCTCGTCCTCCCAGGCGTCCGGACCGGAGTCGGCGAGTAGCTCCTCGAAGCGCTGCTTGCCCTCGGGGGAGAGCCGGTAGACGATCTTCGACCGCTTGCCGTTGAGCGCGGTGGCCGGGACGTACTCGACGTCCGGGTTGTCCTCGACCAGGAAACCCTGGGCGACCAGGCTCTTCAGGCACGGGTAGAGCGTTCCGTAGGAGAGTGCCCGCAGCGCCCCGAGCAGGATGTTGAGCCGCTTGCGCAGCTCGTAACCGTGCATCGGGGCGTCATGGAGCAGGCCGAGAACGGCGAACTCCAGCACTCCTGAGCGTCTGCCCACTGCCGTCGTCCTCCTCCCTCTCGGCCTTCGCTCCGGCCGCTGCACCGGCGGTATACCGCTTCGATGTATCGGCTCGATATATCGAGAACAGTAAACCCGACCCCCGGAACGGGCAAGGGGGGCACGCGTGAATGTGATCACAAGCCGACGCGCGGGTGGGGTTGGCAACGGGCATGTAATGATCTGTCGCCGTTTTGCGGTTATTGGCGTCTGATGCCCGATTAGTTGTATTTCGGTGCTGCGTACGCTGTCGCGTGTGCACGAGGACCAACCTCCGGGGTTAGGGCGGTCCGGGCATCGGACAGGAACCCTGCCTTCAGGCCGACAAGGCCTGGCGAGGAGCGGCTGAGAACATGAGCGAGCGACGGCGAAGGACGCCCAACCCGGGCGGTGACGGGCAGCAGCCCCCGGGAGGCGGAGGTCGTCGGGGTGGTCCCGGTCCCGACGAGCTGGCCTCGGACGGGCTCGGTCGCCGACGCCAGCCGGGCGTCCGGGAGACCGCCCAGCAGCCCCGGATGGGCCGTGCCGAGATGCGCAAGGCCGCGCAGAAGAAGGGCAAGGGCGGTGGCCGGCGCGGCGGAGCCGCCTCCGCCGCGGCCGCCGCCGGGCCGGGCAAGAAGCGCTTCATCGACTACCCGCGGTTCGGCAAGACCGGCGTCCGGCGCTGGCTGCCGTCCTGGAAGCAGTGGCTGAGCGCCTTCCTGCTGTTCTTCGCCACCGGCGTGGGCGTCGTGTTCTACCTCTACGAGACCACCACGGTTCCGGACCTCAAGGACCTGGTGAAGGAGCAGAACACCATCTACTACTGGGCCGACAACACGGAGATGACCCGCAAGGGCGACACCAACCGCCAGATCGTCGAGCTCAGCGACATCAGCCCCAACCTGCAGAACGCCGTCATCTCGGCGGAGAACGAGACCTTCCGCACCGACAGCGGCATCGACCCCAAGGGCATGCTGCGCGCCGTCTACAACATGGCGAAGGGCGGCGAGACCCAGGGCGCCTCGACGATCACCCAGCAGTACGTCAAGAACGCCTACCTCAGCCAGGAACAGACCATCAGCCGCAAGCTGAAGGAGTTCTTCATCACGCTGAAGATCAATCAGCAGAAGAGCAAGGACGACATCCTCAAGGGGTACCTCAACACCAGCTGGTTCGGTCGCAACGCCAACGGCGCCCAGGCCGCCGCCCAGGCGTACTACGGCGTCAACGCCAAGGACCTGAACCTCTGCCAGAGCGCCATGCTGGCCGGTCTACTGAAGGGCGCGAACTACTACGACCCCTCCAAGCCGGCCAACCACGACCGCGCCGTGGAGCGCTGGAAGTGGATCCTGGACCGGATGGTGACCACCCACAACACCACGCCGGAGGAGCGGGCGAAGTGCACCACCTTCCCCGAGCCGATCCCGGTGAAGGCCAGCTCCAACATGAACGGTGAGATCAGCTACCTGGTCGACACCGCCAACCAGTACGTGATGACCACCGACAAGTCGATCACCCAGCAGATGATCGACAAGGGCGGCCTGAAGATCTACACCACCTTCGAGAAGGACAAGGTCGACGCCCTGAAGAAGGCCGTCGACGACGTCAAGGGCGAGAACCTCGACCCGCAGAAGCGCCCCAACAACGACACCTTCGTCCAGTTCGGCGCCGCCAGCATCAAGCCGGGCGACGGAGCGATGGTCGCCATCTACGGCGGCGACGGCGTGGAGAACGGCCACTTCGACAACAACGCCAACGCGAACGGCGTCCAGGTCGGCTCGACCTTCAAGCCCTTCGTGCTGGCCACCGCCATGCAGGTCGGCGTGCAGACCGCGAAGGACAGCGACGGCAAGCCCAAGCGGATCAACGCCGACAGCCGCTACCTCGCCGACGACATGTCCGAGATCCGCAAGCCGGACGGTTCGCTGGTGATCGGCGACGACGGCAAGCCCTACCGGCAGAAGAACGAGGACTCCGGCAAGCGCGGCTACGTCTCGCTGCGGCAGGCCATGCAGTGGTCGTACAACGTGCCCTTCGTCCAGCTCAACCAGGACGTCGGCGGCCCCGCCGTGGCCGACATGGCCGTGCAGATGGGCATCAAGCGGGAGAGCCTGGCCGACCCGAAGACCGCGACCTTCCCGCTCGGCACCTCCACCATCAGCCCGATCCGGATGGCCACCGGTTACGGCACCCTGGCGGCCAGCGGCAAGGAGGCCGAGCCCTACTCGGTCACCAAGGTCGAGGTGGACGGCAAGGAGCGCCCGGGCTTCGGCAAGAAGGACGTCAAGGCGGCGCTGGAGCCGGCCGTCGCCGACAACGTCACCGACGTGCTGGTGAACGTGGCCAAGAACGGCACCGGCTCGAAGACCAACGCGCTGGGCCGCCCGGTGGCCGGCAAGACCGGTACCACCGACGAGAACAAGTCGGCCTGGTGGGTCGGCTACACGCCGCAGTTGGTCACCAGCGTCGCCATGTGGCGCGAGGACCCGAGCAAGCACGACCGGGAGTCGCTCAACGGCACCGGCGGCAAGCAGTCCATCCACGGTGGTGACATCCCCACCGACATCTTCACCCGGTACATGAAGGCCGCGCTGGCCAACGAGAAGAACATGGACTTCCCGACCCCGCAGCCGGTCGGCACCGAGGTGGACTCCTCGGGCGCGCCGTCCACGGCCACCGCGACGCCCACCCAGACCGCGACGGAGACCCCGTCGGCCCCGGTCCAGACCCAGGCGCCGGTCCAGCAGCCGACCCAGCAGCCGACCCAGCCCACCCAGGGCGGGAACTGCGTGCCGGGCGTGGACTGCCAGCCGACCCAGACGCCGACCCACGGCGGCGGGCACACCCCGAAGCCGACGGACACCTCCTGCGGCAACATCATCTTCGGCTGCCCCTCGTCGTCACCGACCGGGAGCAGCGGAGGGGGCGCCGGAGGGGGCGGTGCCGGCGGCGGCACCGGCGGCGGCAAGCCGACCCCGTCCAGCACCGCCGGCGGCACCCAGGGCGGCGGAGCGGCCGGACAGTAGCCCGGCCCCGGTCCGACCGGTGACGAGACGGTGAAACGGCGGTGGCGGTCCTCCTCGGAGGGCCGCCACCGCCGTTTCGTCACGATTCGCCGCCCGCACCCCGGCCGCACCGCCGGAGCACGCGGGGTCCTCCTCGTCCCGGCGCATCCGGTGCGGCAGGATGTCCGGCATGACGTCGAGCGATCGTGACGAAACCGCCGGCCCGCACGGGCCCGGCGCCGCCGCAGGGCCCACCCCGGCAGCCGTCGCCACGGCCGCGCCACCGGCCAACACCGTGGTCGTCCCGGCCGACGAGGACCGGGTGGCGGCGGCCGGCAGCGAGGTGTTCGGCGGCCCGCCGGGGCGGCGGGCGCTGCTCGGCGTCTCCTGGTGGATCCCGGTGCGCGTCCTGGCGCTCGTGGTGATCGTGGTCTCGGCGCTCGGCATGGTGCACGACCTGCCCTGCTACGACCAGGCCTGGTTCCAGCCGGGGTCGCCGCAGTACATCCACGCCTGCTACAGCGACATCCCGCACCTGTTCTCCGGCCGCGGCTTCTCGGCCGGGCTGCACCCGTACGTGGACCGCATCCCCGGCACCACGGGGGACCTGCAGTACCTCGAATACCCGGTGCTGACCGGCCTGTTCATGCAGGT
Source organism: Kitasatospora aureofaciens (assembly GCF_001188955.3). Classification (GTDB taxonomy): domain Bacteria; phylum Actinomycetota; class Actinomycetes; order Streptomycetales; family Streptomycetaceae; genus Kitasatospora; species Kitasatospora aureofaciens. Next base: position 66,929 of record NZ_JPRF03000017.1, read on the forward strand.
CGCGGCCTGGCTGACGCCCGGTGGCGGCACCGAGCAGTCCCAGGAGCAGTGGTTCTGGGTGATCAACGCCGGGCTGCTGATGGCCTGCGCGGTGGTCGCCGCGGTCGCGCTCTCGCGCACCCACCGCCGCCGCCCCTGGGACGCGATGCTGTTCGCGCTCTCGCCGATCGTGCTGCTCAACGGCACCGTCAACTGGGACCTGCTCGCGGTCGCCCTGGCGGCCGTGGCGATGGCCTGGTGGGCCCACTCCCGGCCGGGCTGGGCCGGCGTCTTCATCGGCCTGGCCACCGCGGCCAAGCTCTATCCGCTGCTGCTGCTCGGCCCGCTGCTGGTGCTCTGCTGGCGGGCCGGGAAGTGGCGCGAGTTCCGGGCGGTGCTCGGCGGCGCGGTGGGCGCCTGGCTGGTGGTCAACCTGCCGATCATGCTGGCCAACTGGCAGGGCTGGTCGACCTTCTACGTCTTCAGCGAGCACCGCGGCGAGGACTACGGCTCGTTCTGGCTGATCCTGATGCAGAACCGCGGGGTGGGGCTGGCCGACCTCGACCTCTACATCGGCGTGCTGATGGTGCTGGGCTGCGCCGCCACGGCGTGGCTCGGCCTCTCGGCGCCCCGCCGGCCGCGGTTCGCGCAGCTGGCCTTCCTGGTCGTCGCGCTGTTCGTGCTGGTCAACAAGGTGTACTCGCCGCAGTACGCGCTCTGGCTGCTGCCGCTCGCGGCGCTGGCCCGGCCGCGCTGGCGCGACATCCTGATCTGGCAGGCCTGCGAGGTGCTGTACACCCTCGGCATCTGGTCCCACCTGGGCTTCGTGACCGGGCCCAAGCAGCACGGGATCGGCGAGCCCTGGTACCACTTCGCGATCGTGCTGCACCTGCTCGGCACGCTCTACCTGGTCATGCTGGTGGTCCGCGACGCCCTCCACCCGGACCGGGACCCGGTCCGCTGGGACGGCAGCGACGACCCCTCCGGCGGGGTGCTCGACCGGGCCCCCGACGCCTTCACCCTCGGCACCGCCCGGCACCTCCACGAGGACGAGAGCTACGCCGGATACGCGCCGGCCGGCTCCTTCGAGCAGTGGCTGGAAGAGCCACGGCTGTCGGAGCCGGCCGGGGAGCAGCCCTAGCGCGAGCCGAGCGCCAGGGGGGCGGTCCTAGCGGTCCACCACGCGGTCGAAGTGGGTGGTGGTGTGCCGGACCTGGAGGCCCAGCTCCTCGCCGATCGCCGGGGGCGCGGTCTCCCCGTCCAGGAACAGCAGGGAGACCTGCATGTGCGGCGGCTCGGCGAACCAGAGCTGCTTGCCCGCCCAGTGGAACGGCGACTTGGTCTTGTTGACGGTCGCCAGGCCGGCCCGGGCGATGCCCTTGGCCCGGGCGCCCATGCTCGCCACGTACTTGGGCGCCTCCAGACCGATGCCGTGCGCGGTACCGCCGGCGACCACCAGGATGTGGCCGTCGGCGGGCGCCGGGTGCTGGCGGTAGCCGTAGCGGTCGCCCTTCCGCACCGGGGTGACGTCCAGCACCGTGGCCCGGACCTCCAGTGCGCCGTGGTCGCCCAGCCAGAGCCGGGTGCCGATCCGGGCCCGGAAGACGGTGTCCGGGTAGCGCTGGGACAGCTGGTCCATGCCGGCCGCGCCCAGGTGGCTGACGAAGACGGTGTGCACGGGGATGCCGGCCGCCTTCGCGGTGTCCACCCAGTACACGACCTCCTCGACCGGGCTGGAGCCGTCCGGCCGGTCCATCGGCAGGTGCAGCGCGAGGCCCTCGAAGGCGACGCCGTCCAGCTCGGCGGCGACCGTGCGCAGGTCGGCCGCGCTCACGCCGTGCCGGCGCATGGTGGTCATGCACTCCAGCACCACCCGGGCGCCGTGCAGCGAGCGCAGCGCGTCCACGCTGGCCACCGTCCGGATCACCCGGGCGTGCGGCAGCGGGAGCACCTCCTCGCCGACCCGGTAGGGGGTGAGCACCAGCAGCTCGCCGCCGTACCACTCGGCGGCGTCGGCCGCCTCGTAGGCGGTGCCGACGGCCAGCACACCGGTACCCAGCAGCGTCGCCTCCTCGGCCAGCCGGTGGTTGCCCAGGCCGTAGCCGTTCCCCTTGGCGACCGGCACCAGGCCGGGGAACTCGGCGAGGACGGAGCGCTGGTGGGTGCGCCAGCGTTCGGTGTCGAGGTAGAGCGACAGCGTCATCGGGTCAGCCTCCTCAGCGGCGGGACATGTAGAGGTCGAGGGCCTTGTGCAGCAGCTTGTTGAGCGGGAAGTCCCACTCGCCGAGGTACTCGGCCGCCTGGCCGCCGGTGCCGACCTTGAACTGGATCAGACCGAACAGGTGGTCGTTCTCGTCCAGGGTGTCGCTGATGCCGCGCAGGTCGTACACCCCGCCGCCGAGGGCATAGGCGTCGCGCATCATCCGCCACTGGATCGCGTTGGAGGGCTTGACCTCGCGCTTGTGGTTGGCCGAGGCGCCGTAGGAGTACCAGACGTGCTCGCCGACCACCAGCATCGTGGTCGAGGCCAGCGGCTCGCCCTCGTGGTAGGCGATGTAGAGCCGCATCCGGTTCGGGTCCTCGGAGTTGAGGGCGTTCCACATGCGCTGGAAGTAGGCCAGCGGGCGCGGGGTGAACTTGTCGCGCTCGGCGGTGACCAGGTAGAGCTGGTGGAAGATCGGCAGCTCGTCGTAGCCGCCCTGGACCACCTCGACGCCGCTCTTCTCGGCCTTCTTGATGTTGCGGCGCCAGAGCTGGTTGAAGCCCTTCTGGATGTCGTCCAGCGAGCGGTTGGCCAGCGGCACCTGGTACACGTAGCGCGGCTGGACGTCGCCGAAGCCGGCCCCGCCGTCCTCGCCCTGCAGCCAGCCGGCCTTGCGCAGCCGGTCGGCCACCTCGAAGGCGCGTGCCTCGTACCAGTCGGCCTCGACGTCGCGCAGCCGCTTGGCCTGCTTGGCGGCGATGGCCTCCTTGATGGTGGCGGCGTTCCAGCGGCGGATGACCACCGGCGGGCCCATCTTCACCGAGAAGGCGCCCTGCGCCTTCAGGTGCGCCAGCATCGGGGACAGCCAGCGGTCGAGGTCGCGGTCGAACCAGTCGATCACCGGGCCCTCGGGCAGGTAGGCGAGGTAGCGCTTGAGCTTCGGCAGCTGGCGGTAGAGCACCAGGCCGGCGCCGACCAGCTGGTTGTGCTCGTCGAACCAGCCGATCGACTCGGAGCGCCACTCGGCCTTCACGTCACCCCAGGCCGGCACCTGCATGTGGCTGGCCGAGGCGCGGCTCCTGATGAAGGCGAGGTGCTCCTCGCGGGTGATCGTCCTCAGGCGCAGGCTCATTGCTCGGTGCTCCTCGTCGGTCGGGCTGCGGTGGCCCCAGGTTCTCGGGCTGACCTTATCGTCCGGGGCCCGGGCGTCCGCTGCCGCGGGCACGACGGCGCCCCCGTCGGGTACCTGTCTGCTTGCAGATACGCGACGGGGGCGCCGAGGGTTCCTGGGGTGGTGCGGTCAGCCCCAGAGGCCGCCGCGCGCGATCCCGAGGTAGAAGCCGATCGCGGAGGCGCCGAGCGTGATCATCAGTACGAAGCGTTCGGCGGTGGTGACCGAGACGAACACGCCCCACAGGCCGGTGACGATCCCGGCGAGGCCGGTCCACGACGACAGCAGGTGCAGGTTGTGGAAGAACGAGCTGGTGAAGGCGATCACGCCCAGCACGGTGGTCAGTGCCACCAGGGTGTTCTCGCGGGGGTGCGGGTGGCCGTCGGTGTTCAGGGTGAGAGCGGGCATGCGGTGGACGGACTGGGCCATGAGTCCCACCTCCTGGCGTGGAGACGAACGAGCAGGAATCCCGTTCCGTCCAGATTGCGGCGGTTGGGTCCGTCTCACAACCCCTATGCGTTTTGTTCGGCCGTCCGGGTGCAGGTAGGCTGTGCCGTCTGCACTGGTGTAGTTGTGCCCCCTTGCGCCCTCTTTCGGGTGACACCCTTTCCGGGTGCGGAGCCCGACTGTCCGACCCGGCCGCTACGGTGGGCCCGGAGTCGTCACCGCACCGGTGCCGACGCTACGCACAACCCTCCTGCCACGGAGAGACCGTGGCCGCTGAGTCCAAAGGAGGTGGGTTACTCATGCGTCACTACGAGCTGATGGTCATCCTCGACCCCTCGGTCGAGGAGCGCGCTGTCTCCCCCCTGATCGAGTCCTTCCTCGCCGTCGTCCGCAACGGCGGTGGCAAGGTCGAGAAGGTCGACACCTGGGGTCGTCGCCGTCTGGCTTACGAGATCAACAAGCAGTCCGAGGGCATCTACTCGGTCATCGACCTCAAGGCCACGCCTGAGGTCGTCAAGGAGCTCGACCGCCAGCTGGGCCTGAGCGAGTCGGTTCTGCGGACCAAGGTCCTGCGCCCGGACACCCACTGAGCCACCTCTGAGGCCTTCGGGTCTCGGGTAGCTCGCGTCCGCTGTTTCACGTGAAACAGCGGTGAACGGACATCTTCCCGAGAGGTCATCACCACCATGGCAGGCGAGACCGTCATCACCCTCGTCGGCAATCTCGTCGACGACCCCGAGCTGCGCTTCACCCCGTCGGGTGCGGCGGTCGCGAAGTTCCGCATCGCGTCCACCCCCCGCACCTTCGACCGTCAGACGAACGAGTGGAAGGACGGCGAGAGCCTCTTCCTTACGTGCAACGTCTGGCGTCAGCCGGCGGAGAACGTGGCCGAGTCGCTGCAGCGGGGCATGCGCGTCATCGTGCAGGGCCGACTGCGCCAGCGGTCTTACGAGACCAAGGAAGGCGAGAAGCGGACGGTCTTCGAGGTCGAGGTCGACGAGGTCGGCCCGAGCCTGCGTTCGGCGACCGCGAAGGTCACCCGGGCCAACCGGTCCGGCGCCCCCGGTGGCGGCTTCGGCGGCCAGCAGGGCGGCGGCCAGGGCGGTTGGAGCGGCGGTGGCGGCCAGCAGGGCGGCGGCTGGGGTGGAAACTCCGGCGGCGGCCAGTCCGGCCCCTCCGACGACCCGTGGGCGTCCAGCGCCCCGTCCGGTGGTAACCAGGGTGGCGGCGGCTGGGGCGGTGCCCCGTCCGGCGGCGGCTACTCGGAAGAGCCCCCGTTCTAGAGCTGACAGATTTCGTGCGGCCCGGCCGCAGGCGTCCCCGGACGCCGGTCGGGCCGTGAACCCCAAATGGAGCACACCATGGCGAAGCCGCCTGCTCGCAAGCCGAAGAAGAAGGTTTGCGTCTTCTGCAAGGACAAGGTCAACTACGTTGACTACAAGGACACGAACCTGCTGCGGAAGTACATCTCCGACCGCGGCAAGATCCGTGCCCGCCGGGTCACCGGCAACTGCACCCAGCACCAGCGTGACGTCGCCACGGCCGTGAAGAACAGCCGTGAGATGGCGCTGCTGCCCTACACCAGCACCGCGCGCTAAGAGAGGGTGACCGAGTAATGAAGATCATCCTCACTCACGAGGTGCCGGGTCTCGGCTCCGCCGGCGAGGTCGTCGAGGTCAAGGACGGCTACGCCCGCAACTACCTGGTCCCGCGTGGCTACGCCATCCGCTGGACCAAGGGCGGTCAGAAGGACGTCGACGCCATCCGTCGCGCCCGGAAGATCCACGAGATCCAGACCCTCGACGCCGCCAACGACGTCAAGGGCAAGCTCGAGGGCGTCCAGGTCAAGCTGGCCGTTCGCTCGGGTGACGCCGGCCGTCTGTTCGGCTCGGTGACCCAGGCCGACGTCGTCGAGGCCATCAAGGCCGCCGGTGGCCCGGCCGTGGACAAGCGCGCCGTCGCGATCGCCTCGCCGATCAAGACCGTGGGCACCCACAAGGTCTCGGTCAAGCTGCACTCGGACGTCGTGGCCAACCTCGACGTCGCCGTCGTGGCTGCCTGAGTTCCGTAGCAGTGGCCTGAGGGCCGGACTCCGCGAGGAGTCCGGCCCTCAGTCGTTCCCCGGATCGACCGCGGTGGTTCCGTTCCCGGGCCGGGCGTGCCGTTCAGCTCCGGACGGCCCCGGTGACCAGCCAGCGGCCGCCCCGGGCGCGGGCGACCAGGAAGACCGCGCGGACCAGCATGAACAGGTCCATCGCCCACCACAGCCCGGCCAGCCCGGTGCCGGTGGCCGGCACCGCGAAGGCCGCCGGGGTGAACACCGCCAGGGTCGCGAGCGCCGCCCGGGCGAGGTACGGGCCGTCCCCGGCGCCCATCAGCACGCCGTCCAGCACGAAGACCAGTCCGGCCACCGGCTGGCTGAGCGCGAGCAGCAGCAGGGCGGTGTGCAACTGCCCCTGGACGACCGGATCGGGCGTGAACAGCGGGACGTACAGCGGGCGGGCGAGCACCACCAGCAGACCGAGCACCACTCCGGAGCCGACGCCCCACTCGACCATCCGCCGGGTGGCCGCGCGGGCCCCCGGAACGTCCGAGGCGCCCAGGTAGCGGCCGATGACGGCCTGCCCGGCGATCGCGATGGCGTCCAGTGCGAAGGCCAGGAAGCTGAACAGCGTCATGGTGATCTGGTGCGCGGCCACCTGGTCGTCGCCGAGCCGGGCGGCCACCGCGGTGGCGATCATCAGTACCGCGCGCAGGCTGACCGTCCGGACCAGCAGCGGGCCGCCCGCCCTGGCACCGGCCCGGATGCCGGCCGGGTCCGGCCGCAGTGAGGCCTGCTCCCGCCGGGCGCCGCGGACCACCACGACCAGGTAGACGGCGGCCATCCCGGTCTGGGCCAGCACCGTGCCCCAGGCCGAGCCGGCCACCCCGAGCCCGGCGCCGTACACCAGCCCGGCGTTCAGGCCGATGTTGGCGGTGAAGCCCGCGACGGCCACCACCAGCGGGGTGCGGGTGTCCTGGAGGCCGCGCAGCACGCCGGTGGCGGCGAGCACCAGGAGCATCGCCGGGATGCCCAGGGAACTGATCCGCAGGTACGTCACGGCGTACGGCGCCGCGGTCGGCGAGGCGCCCAGCACCCCGGCGGCCCAGGGCGCCAGCAGCAGGGTGAGCAGGACCACCGGGACGGCCAGGCCGAGAGCGAGCCAGAGGCCGTCGACGCCCTGTTGGACGGCGCCCCGGCGGTCCCCGGCGCCGATCCGGCGGGCCACCGCGGCGGTCGTGGCGTAGGCGAGGAAGACGAACACCCCGGTCGCGGTGGTGAGGGCGGCGGAGGCGACGCCGACGCCGGCGAGCTGGGGCGTGCCGAGGTGGCCGACGATCGCGGAGTCGGCCATCAGGAACAGCGGCTCGGCGACCAGCGCGCCGAAGGCGGGCACCGCCAGGGCGAGGATCTCGCGGTCGTGGCTGCGTCCGGAGGGCTCGGAGGTGGCGGTGCTCATGCGCTCCAGGGTACTCATCCACAGGTAATAGTCCACTGGCCATATTGATCATTACTCGAAAGCCCGGGCGACCGGCTCCGTCCGGTCCGCGCCCACAGCCGCCCGGATGTGTGTGAAGAATTTCTCATGCACAGCCCCGGGAAGAGGTAATCGCAGGTCAACAGGTTGACGGTGGATCGATCGTCCGGTTATCCACAGGAGCTTCCACAGGGGTGTCCACAGCTTTGCGGCAGTTCTCCACAGCCCGGGGCCACTCGTCCACACCCCCTGTGGATAACCGTCTTGGCGCGAGGGCGTCCGGCACCTTAGCGTGGGCTCTCCACCCGACACTCCCACCGGCCCCGGCGTCCGATTTGTCGGTGCCGTGGCGTACAAAAGGAGCGGCTCCGCTCCACCCCAGCCACCGGCAAGGCCCGCTCCAACTTCGCACCACTCGCTGATCGGGGAACACGCGTGACCGGCCCCCAGTACGACGACCACGACGCCCCGCCGCCGGAGGAGGACTGGCAGAACGCCGAGGACCCCTTCCCGGCCGGAGCCTTCGACGACGCACCCTTCCCGGACGGGCCCGGCGACCGGCTCCCGGTCTCCCGCAACCGCGGCAACGGCCAGGGCGGTGGTCGGGGCGAGGGCTTCCGCAAGGGCGGCGCCGGGTTCAGTCCCAACGGCAAGAAGGGCGACCGCCGGGACGACCGGGGCCACCGGGACGACGGGGGCCAGGGCGGCGTCGACGGCTTCGAGCGGGTCCCCCCGCAGGACCTCGCCGCGGAGCAGTCCGTCCTGGGCGGCATGCTGCTGTCCAAGGACGCCATCGCCGACGTGGTCGAGGTGCTCAAGCCCGCCGACTACTACCGGCCCGCGCACGAAATGATCCACGGCGCGATCCTCGACCTGTACGCCCGCGGCGAGCCGGCCGACCCGATCACCGTGGCCGGCGAGCTCACCAAGCGCGGCGAGCTGCAGCGCGTCGGCGGCGCCCCCTACCTGCACACCCTGGTCAACTCCGTCCCGACCGCGGCCAACGCGGAGTACTACGCCCAGATCGTCCACGAGCGCGCCGTGCTGCGCCGCCTGGTCGAGGCCGGCACCCGGATCGCCGGCATGGGCTACGCGGCCGAGGGCGACGTGGACGAGATCGTCAACGCCGCCCAGGCGGAGATCTACGCCGTCACCGAGCAGCGCACCAACGAGGACTACGCGCCGCTGGCCGACATCATGGAGGGCGCCCTCGACGAGATCGAGGCGATCGGCTCCCGCAACGGCCAGATGTCCGGCGTGCCGACCGGCTTCGCCGACTTCGACCAGCTCACCAACGGCCTGCACCCCGGCCAGATGATCGTCATCGCGGCCCGTCCCGCCATGGGCAAGTCCACCCTGGCGCTGGACTTCGCCCGGGCCTGCTCGATCCACCACAAGCTGCCGAGCGTGATCTTCTCGCTCGAAATGGGCCGCAACGAGATCGCCATGCGCCTGCTCTCCGCCGAGGCCCGGGTCGCGCTGCACCACATGCGGTCGGGCAACATGACGGACGACGACTGGACCAGGGTCGCCCGCCGGATGCCCGACGTCAGCGAGGCGCCGCTGTTCATCGACGACTCGCCGAACCTGTCGATGATGGAGATCCGCGCCAAGTGCCGCCGGCTCAAGCAGCGCAACGACATCAAGCTGATCGTCATCGACTACCTCCAGCTGATGCAGTCCGGCGGCTCCCGCCGGGCCGAGAACCGCCAGCAGGAGGTCTCGGACATGTCCCGGAACCTGAAGCTGCTGGCCAAGGAGCTGGAAGTCCCGGTCATCGCGCTGTCCCAGCTGAACCGTGGTCCCGAACAGCGCACCGACAAGCGGCCGATGGTCTCCGACCTGCGCGAGTCCGGCTCCATCGAGCAGGACGCCGACATGGTCATCCTGCTGCACCGCGAGGACGCCTACGAGAAGGAGTCCCCGCGCGCGGGCGAGGCCGACCTGATCGTCGCCAAGCACCGTAACGGCCCGACCGCCACCATCACGGTCGCCTTCCAGGGCCACTACTCGCGCTTCGTCGACATGACCAGGGACTGACCCCGCCGCGGTGGTCACCCGACGGGCGACCACCGCGGTCGGTGCCGGTCAGAACCAGTGCAGGCAGTGCGGGGCGCGCTCGGCGCGGAACAGGGCGTCGGCCAGGGCGGCCGCCTCCGGGCGGTGGGCCCGGACGTGTCCGGCCCGCACCAGGGTGCTCGGGGCGGTGCCGCCGAGGTAGACCGAGCCGAGGTCGCGCACGTCCAGCGAGAGGTCGGGCTCCCGGTCGGTCGGGACGCACTCGGCCTTGCCGTCCCGGACGGTCAGCAGGTGGCGGGCCCGCTCGCCGAGGAACGGATCGTCGACGTCGAGCACGAGCTCGCCGTCGGCGGACCAGCCGCGGGCGGTCAGCGCCTGCGGGACGTCCAGCAGCCGTACCCAGAGCCAGTCGGTGTCGTAGCTCGCCTCGGCGGCGCGGAAGTCCACGAGCTGCCAGCGCAGTGGGTGCCCGGGCGGGAAGTGCTTGAAGAGCACCTGGGTGACCAGGTCGTGGGCGAGCAGGAACCGGACCAGGGCCGTTGTGACGGCGTCGTCGACGGTGATCGTCTCGTCCACCTTCAGGGTCTCGCCGTCGACGGTGTAGGTGGCGTACCCGTCCGGGTGGCCGTCGGCGTCCCGGTGGACGGCGACGTAGCGCGGTGCCCGGGAGACCGGCGGCTGTCCCGCGCCCAGGGCCCACCAGCGGGGCGGCCGGGAGAGCGCGCCGGGCTGGGCGCGGCGGTAGCGGTCGTAGAGCTCCTCCAGGAGGTCCCCGCAGTCGGCGCGCCGCAGCACCTCGACCGTGCCCCGGTCCGGAGCGTCGGCGGCGGTGCCGCGCGCCCGGGGGAGGTCGAGGGCGGCGCCGGTGCGGGCGACCTTCAGGTTCCCGGTGTAGGTCGCCGGGCCGTAGCCGAACCGGCCGTAGATCGGTGCCTCGGAGGCCAGCAGCACGGAGAGGAACTCCCCGCGGGCCCGCAGCCCAGCGAGCTGGTGGCGCATCATCGCCGTGAGCACGCCCCGCCGGCGGTGGGTGGGCAGGACGCCGACGTTGCTCACGCCGGAGACCGGGACGACGGCCCCGCCGGGCAGGGTGAGTTCGAAGGAGTACGCGGCGGCGGTGCCGACCGGCCGCCCGTCCTCCGCCACCGCCAGCACGCCGCGGTCCGGTTCGACCGCCGACCACCAGACGCCGCCGCCGTCCTCGGCCGGCGTCTCAGGGAAGCGGCCGAACGCGGTGTGGAGCGTGTCGACGAAGACGTCGAGGTCCTGATCGGTCGTGGAACGTATGTCCATGGCTGCCGCTGCCTCCCCTGGGTATCGGCCCCACGGTGCGTGGCGCCCGCGACAGTCCAGCCCCGCGCCGGGACGGGGGTCAACCGAATTAGGCGGCGGGGTGGCGACTCGGGTGGACAGGGTGGCGACGTCCGCACCGGCTTCGGAGAGGGGCGGGGGCGCAATGGACTACTGTCCCTGCCGTGAAGACGATACGACAGCTGTCCGCCCGCAGGGGCCGGGGGAGCGAGCAGTCCCAGACGGCTGGGGCGGCTGCCCGACTCGGCTGGCTCGACGCGCTGCGCGGCGTGGCCGCCCTCGTGGTCGCCCTGCACCACTTCGACGTGCTGAAACTGCTGCCGGACCGCCTGGCCGCCTTCGTCTGGTGGCACGCGGACCTCGGCCTGTACGGCGTCATGCTGTTCTTCCTGGTCAGCGGCTACATCATCCCGGCCTCGCTGGAGCGCCGCGGGAACGTGCGGGCGTTCTGGATCGGCCGGTTCTTCCGGCTCTGGCCGCCGGTGATCATCGGCATAGCGGTGGCGCTGGCGATCATCCCGAAGGGTGACGGCTCGGTCGCGCTCTTCGCGACCGGCCACAACTACGTGGCCGTGGCCGCCAACGCGACCATGCTGCAGGACTTCATGGGCGTCTGGAACGGCCTGGGCGTGATGTGGACGCTCAGCTACGAGATGGCGTTCTACTACATGGTCACCGCGCTCTTCGCGGTCGGTCAGCACCGCCGCAGCGGTCCGATCGCGGTCGGTTTCGCCGCGGTCGCGGTGCTCTTCGGCACCTCGATCGCCTCCCACACGATGACCGTCGACGCCGCCTCGACCCGTCACCTGGTGTGGGGCGCGGTGCTGATCGTGCTCTTCGCCTTCGCCTGCGTGCTGAGCGGCCGGGCGAACCTGACCCGGGTCGGGGCGATCACGCTCGGCCTGCTGGCCTTCGTGCTGATGTACAACAACAGCCGGGCTCCGATGTTCGAGACCCTGATGATCTTCGCGACGATGTTCGCGGGCACCGTGGTCTACCGCGCCGAGAAGGGCCAGATCGACCGGCTGCAGGCGGTGCTCTGCTGCGGCTTCGTGCTCGCCGCCGGCGTGGCCGTCGCGTGGTTCTACAACCGCAACGGCATGGAGAACAACACCTGGACGGCCGGGCCGCGGGCCTGGGCCGGCTCCTTCGTCGGGGCCTGGATCACCTTCGGGATCGGCTTCGCGCTGCGCAAGCGCCGCTTCCCGAAGCCGCTGACCTGGCTCGGTGGGATCAGCTTCTCGCTCTACCTGCTGCACGTCCCGGTGCTGCACACCCTGCACTACGCGCTGGACGTGCCCAAGGTGCCCCCGACGACCAGCGGCAAGGTGATCTGGACGGCCGAGTACCTGGCCGTGATCATGATCGCGAGCTGGCTCATGTACAAGCTGGTGGAGCTGCCGGTCCAGAAGCTGGGCCGCAAGGTGGGCAAGTGGGCGGACCGGCGCTGGCCGGGCGGCGAGCTTCCGGCGCTGGCGTTCGCGGTGCCGGCCGGTCCGGTCACGGCCGCACCTTCGGTGCCCGGCCCGGCATCAGCTGCGCCGGAGCGGACCGTGGAGCCGGTACCGGTCGAGGTCGGTGCGGGCGGGCCCGGTTCACGGGACCGCTGACCGGCTGAGAGTTGCGAGCAAGGGCCCGCCCCCGCTGGGGGGCGGGCCCTCACTCGTTCGCGGTGCGGCCGTCAGACCGTGACGGTGGCGCGGAAGAGGGTGCTGCCGGTGCCGGCGAGGCGGGTCGGGGTGCCCGTGGCCGGGAGGAAGGCGGACTGGCCGCGGGCGAGGTCGAGCACGGCGCCGTCGGCGGCGGTGAGGCGTACGGCGCCCTCGGTGCAGAGCACGATCTGCGGGGTGCGGCCGTCGATCTCGCGGTCGACGCCGTCCAACTCGAAGCGGGAGAGCCGGAATTCGTCGATCGGGACGGGGTAGAGCTGCTCGCCGGGGGTGGAGTCGACCCGGACGGGGTGCACCACCTCGGGGGCGCCGGGTTCGAAGAGCACGACCTTCAGCAGCTCCGGCACGTCGATGTGCTTGGGGGTCAGCCCGGCCCGCAGCACGTTGTCCGAGTTGGCCTGGAGCTCCACGCAGACGCCGGACAGGTAGGCGTGCGGCACGCCGGCGGCCAGGTAGAGCGCCTCACCGGCCCGCAGTCGGACGTGGTTGAGCAGCATGCCGACGATCACGCCGCGGTCGTCCGGGAAGTCCTCGGCGATCCGGGCGTACGGGGCGTGCTCGCCGTCCGGGTCCGTCCCGGCGAGCGCCGCGACGGTCTCCCGGACGGTCCGCTCGGCGGTCGCGTCGTCCATGGTGAGCACGGCGGCCAGGGCGCCGCGCAGCGCCTCGGCCTCGGCCTTGTCGTCCCCGGGGTCCTCGACCGACAGCAGCTCGATCAGCGGCTCCAGTCCGGGCACCGCGAGGGCGGCCAGCAGCGCGGCCGCCGCGGCGGGCCGGCGGAAGCCGCACAGTCCCTCGAACTCGCCCAGCGCGCAGACCATTTCGGGCTTGTGGTTGGCATCGCGGTAGCTGCGCTCGGGGGCGTCCAGCGGGAGTCCGAGGGCGTTCTCGGTGGCGAAGCCGGCCCGGGCCTGGTCCAGCGTGGGGTGGGCCTGGATGGACAGCGGCAGGCCCGCGGCGAGCACCTTGAACAGGAAGGGCAGGCTCGGACCGAAGCGGGCCGTGCTCGCCGCGCCGAGTTCGCCCTCGGGGTCGGCCGCGATCAGCTCGTCCAGCCGTCGCGGACCCTCGCCGCGGTCGGCGCGGGACGGGTCGCCGGGGTGGGCGCCCATCCACAGCTCGGCCTGCGGCTCACCGGTGGGCTCCTGCCCCAGCAGCTCGGGCAGGGCCGTGAGCGACCCCCAGGCGTACGGGCGGACGGTGTTGACGAGCCTGTCCATGCGCGCGGTCCTACTCCTTCGCTGACGGGGGCGGCCCCCGGACGTTCCGAGTCCGGATCGCCGGGGCGGGCCCGGCGGTACGGGCGGGTCCCGGCACGAGCAAGGGCATCGACCCTAGCCGACCCCGGTCGTCCGCGGGGAAACGGTGGGCACCAGGTGGGAGTGCGGTGGTCCTACCAGCGGTTCCCGGGCGCGGTAGTAGGATGCCAGGACGCAGTAGTCTCCGCCCTCCGCAGCATCCTCCACCGTGGTCATCCCGTCGGCGGGCTGTCGGCGGGGCCGCGCTCCAGAGTGCGGGCGACGGTGTTCTGACACTCCCCGCCATCGGCCGAGAGGTTTGTACGTGACCGTGAACCAGCAGAGTTTTGCTGATCTCGGCAGGGTCCTGGTGATCATCCCGACCTACAACGAGGCGGAGAACGTCGAACGGATCGTCGGCCGGGTCCGCGCCTCGGTGCCCGAGGCGCACGTGCTGGTCGCCGACGACAACAGCCCCGACGGCACCGGCGAGCTGGCCGACAAGCTGGCCGCCGAGGACCAGCACGTCCACGTCATGCACCGCAAGGGCAAGGAGGGCCTGGGCGCCGCCTACCTCGCGGGTTTCCGCTGGGGCATCGACAACGGCTACGACGTCCTGGTCGAGATGGACGCGGACGGCTCGCACCAGCCCGAGGAGCTGGACCGGCTGCTGAACGCGCTGCGCGGCGCCGACCTGGTGCTCGGCTCGCGCTGGGTGCCGGGCGGCCGGGTGGTGAACTGGCCGAAGTCGCGCCTGCTGCTCTCCCGCGGCGGCTCCACGTACTCGAGGCTGATGCTGGGCGTGCCGATCCGGGACGTCACCGGCGGCTACCGGGCCTTCCGCAAGGAGACCCTGCTGGGCCTGGGCATGGACGAGGTGGCCTCGGCCGGGTACTGCTTCCAGGTCGACCTGGCCTGGCGCACGGTGAAGGCGGGCTTCAAGGTGGCCGAGGTGCCGATCACCTTCGTCGAGCGCGAGCTCGGCGCGTCCAAGATGAGCCGCAACATCGTGGTCGAGGCGCTCTGGCGGGTGACCACCTGGGGCATCGCCGACCGGGTGGCCCGCTTCCGTGGTGGCGCCGCCACGCGCTGAGTCCCAGTGCCGAAGGGCCCGTCCGCCGTGCAACGGCGGACGGGCCCTTCGGCGTGTCCGGGGCCGGTGCGGGCCGGTCAGCAGCCGCCCCGGAGGGCGCTCTCCGGCAGGTAGCGGTCCGCCCAGACGGCCAGTTCGGTGAGGGCCGGCTTCAGCGCGACGCCGCCCTCGGTGAGCCGGTAGCTGACCCGTAGCGGGGGGCCGGGGTCGACCTCGCGGACGACCAGTCCGGCCTCGGCCAGCTCGGTCAGCCGGTCGGAGAGCATGCGTTCGCTGATGCCCGGGACGGCCCGGCGCAGCTCGGAGAAGTAGGCCGGACCGCCGTTGTTGAGCACGCCCAGCAGCATGCCGGTCCAGCGCTTGCCGAGCAGGGTGAACACCCGGTTGAGGGCCAGGTCGACGTTGCCGCAGCCGCCGGGGCCCGCGGCGGCCGCGCACGGGTCGTCGACGGCGGTCGGGACTGCGTCGGTGACTACCTCGTGCTCGGCCATGGATCAAGCGTACTCGATATGTCCGTAGTGACTGCAGAAAAGTAAGCTGCTACCGTACTTGCAGCTGCAGCGGAAAAAGCAGCTGCTTATTCTCTGGAGGTCATGCCATGCCCACGCTCCTGCACATCGACTCCTCGGCGATCACCGACGGCTCCGTCTCCCGCGAGGTCACCGCCGCCTTCCGGGCCGCCTGGGAGGCCGAGCACCCCGGAGGCACGGTGATCCACCGGGACCTCGCCGCCGAGCCCGTCCCGCACCTGGACGCCCACGGCATCACCGCCGGGTACGCCCCGGCGGAGGCACGCGACGCCGAACAGGCCGCCGCCTTCGCGCTGCGCGAGCGGCTGATAACCGAGCTGGAATCCGCCGACGCGGTGCTGATCGGCGCCCCGATGTACAACTTCACGATCCCGTCGACCCTCAAGGCCTGGCTGGACCACGTGATCCTGATGGGCCGCACCGCCGGCGAGTCGCCCTCCGCCAAGGGCACCCCGGTCACCGTCGTCGCCTCCCGCGGCGGCTCGTACGGCCCCGGCGCCCCGCGCGAGCCGTTCGAGTTCGTCACCACCTACCTGGAGAAGGTGCTGGGTGGCGGCCTCGGGCTGGAGGTCGAGTTCATCGTCCCGGAGTTCACCCTCGCGGCGTCCGTCCCGGCGCTGGCCGAGTTCGTCCCGGCCGCCGCCGAGTCCAGGGCCCGGGCCCTGGAGCTGGCCGCCCGCCGGGGCAAGGAGCTGGCCGCGCGCTTCGCGGCGTGACGTGCGGGAGGGCGCGTCCGACGATCCCGCCGGGCGCGGATCGTCGGACACGCCCGAGGCTCGCCCCGACGGGCGCGCCTTCCGCGCAATCGGCCGCCGGTGCTCCCATGCTGTAGGGCGCAGGAAGTCCGACCGCCGAGCAGAGGGAGCCACCCGTGACGTCGTCCCCGCCCGAGGAGGGCTCCGGCGCGGAACGGGCCGACGCCGAGCCCGTCACGGCCGTCGCCGATGGTGCTGACGGTGCCGGTGACGCGGAGCGGACCGCCCGGCCGCTGGAGGTCGCCGTCTTCACCGGGCCCGAATCGGCCTTCTTCACCACCTCCACGCTGATCCTC
Source organism: Kitasatospora aureofaciens (assembly GCF_001188955.3). Lineage (GTDB taxonomy): Bacteria > Actinomycetota > Actinomycetes > Streptomycetales > Streptomycetaceae > Kitasatospora > Kitasatospora aureofaciens. The sequence continues at coordinate 83,159 of NZ_JPRF03000017.1, forward strand.
GGTGAGCGGACCGCGATCCTGGTGGACGCCCAGCTCACCCGCAGCGCCGGACGCGAACTGGCCGAGTGGGTCGCGGGCAAGGGCCGCCGACTGCTCGCCATCGTGGTCACCCACCAGCACCCCGACCACTACTTCGGCGCCGAGGAGGTGCTGAAGCTCTTCCCGGACGCCCAGCTGCTGGCCGCCCCGGTGGTGGTCGAGGGCATCCGGCGCACCGTCGCGGCCAAGGTCGCCCAGTGGAAGCCCGTCTACGGCGACGACATCCCGGACAACCCCTCGGTCCCCGCCCCGCTGCTGCCCCAGCCACTGATGCTGGACCGCCAGGTGATCCCGGTGCTGCTGCTCGGCCAGGCGGACTGCGGGGAGTCCTCGGTCGTCCACGTGCCGAGCATCCGGACCGTGATCGCCGGGGACTTCGTCAGCAACGGCACCCACGTGTGGACCGCCGACACCACCCCGGCCCAGCGCATCACCTGGGGCCACAACCTCGACCGGATCGCCGACCTCGGCGTCGACCGGGTCATCGCCGGACACCGCGCCCCCGAACAGGGCGACGACGCCGCCCGGGTGCTCGCCTTCACCGGGGAGTACCTGCGGGACTTCGACCGGCTGCTGGCCGAGCACCCGGACGATCCGGAGGCGCTGATCACCGCGATGAACGAGCGGTACGGGGAACTGACCCTGCCGTCCTTCCTGCAGCTGGGCGCGGCCGCGAACACCGCCCGGGCCGCCTCCCCGGAGTCCGGACCGGAGGCGGAGGACGGAGACTCCGAATCGGAGGCGGCGGACGGGGACGAGGACGAGGGCGGGGGCGGCGAGTAGGGCGGGATACTGGCCGCATGACGACGCCGTACGACGTGATCGTTCCGGCGGGCGGCGCGGCCCGGAGGTTCGACGGGGCCGACAAACCCGGCCTGACCGTGGGGGAGACCACCCTGCTGGACCGGGTGCTCGCTGCCTGCGCCGGCGCCCGGACCACCGTCGTGGTCGGTCCGGCCCGGCCGACCACGCGCGCGGGCGTCCGGTGGACCAGGGAGCAGCCGCCCGGCGGCGGGCCGGTCGCCGCCGTCGCGGCCGGACTCGACCTGGTCACCGCGGACACCGTGCTGCTGCTCGCCGCCGACCTGCCCTTCCTCGACCGGCGGACGGTGGAACGGCTGGCATCCGCCCTCGAAGAGGCCGGGCCGTACACGGACGTCGCCGTCCTGGTCGACGCGGGCGGACGCGACCAGCCGCTCACCGCCGCTTACCGCACCGCCGCGCTGCGCGCCGCGCTGGCCGCCCTCGGCGGCGACCCGGCCGGACAGCCGCTGCGCCGCCTCGTCGGCGGGCTGAACCGGCTGCGGGTGGCCGACACGGACAACGTCGCGTACGACTGCGACACCTGGGAGGACCTGGAACAGGCGAGGGAGCGCGACCGGTCCTGAGCGCCCCCGGCGCGCGGGCGAGCGCGGCCGTCGTGGACGGGGCCGGGCGCGCCCGGTGGTCGCAGCGCTGCCGGTGGCCGCTGCCGGGCGGCGATGACCAGGCACCGCGGAGGGAACCTCACCGCGGCCACCCCCGGGCTGTGAGGGAAACGACGCACGCCGCACACGGGGCGAACACGCCGGGGAAACCGCCGATCGGGCAGCATGGGCGCATGGAGCGCACGCTGGAAGACTGGATCGCCGAGGTCAAGGCCGACCTGGGCATCGACCTGGACGTGGACGTCCGGGGACTGCTCGACACGGCCCGGGTGGTCGCGCACGGAGTGGCCCGGCCGGCCGCGCCGCTGACCGCCTTTCTGATCGGCTACGCGGCCGCCCAGAAGGGCGGCGGACCGGCCGCCGTCGCCGAGGCGTCCCGGCGGACCACGGCGCTCGCCGAGCGGTGGCAACCCGCTGACGGCCCGGAGGAGCCGTGAGCACGGTCGGACGGACCACCGTGACCGTTCCCCCGACCCGTCCCGGCGTGCTGAGCTGGTCGCGCGCCCGGGAAACCGCGCGCCGGGCCGGGCTGCGCCCGCTGCCGGTGGTCGATCTGCCACTGGCCGGGGCGCTCGGGCACGTCCTCGCCGAGCCGCTCGGCGCGCTGACCGACCTGCCCGCCTTCGACACCTCGGCGATGGACGGCTGGGCGGTCGCCGGACCCGGGCCCTGGCGGGTCGCCGGACGGGTGCTGGCCGGGCGCACCGAGGTCGCACCGCTGGCCGACGGCAGCGCGGTCGAGATCGCCACCGGCGCCCAACTGCCACCCGGAGCCACCGCCGTACTGCGCCGGGAGCACGGCAGGACCGAGGGCACGCTGCTGCGCGAGCGCGGCCCGGAGAAGCTGACAACCGGTCAGGACGTGCGCCCGCGCGGCCAGGAGTGCCGCCGGGGTGAGGAACTGCTGCCCGCCGGGACGGTGATCGGTCCGGCCGTGCTCGGCCTGGCCGCCGCCTGCGGGCACGACCGGCTCGCGGTGCGCCGCCGTCCGGTGGTCCAAGTCCTGGTACTGGGGGACGAGTTGCTCGACAGCGGGACCCCCGGCCCGGGGCTGGTACGGGACGCGCTGAGCCCGCTGTTGCCGCCCTGGCTGCACGCGGCCGGTGCGGAGGTGGCCGAAGTGCGCCGCGTGCGCGACGACTTCGGGCTGCTGCGGGACGCCCTGCGGTACTCCACCGCCGACGTGGTGGTCACCACCGGCGGGACGGCCGCCGGACCGGTGGACTTCCTGCACCGGGCGCTCGCCGAGGTCGGCGCCCGGCTACTGGTGGACGGCGTGGCCGTCCGTCCCGGGCACCCCATGCTGCTGGCCGAACTCCCCGGCGGGCGCCACCTGGTGGGCCTGCCCGGCAACCCGCTGGCGGCCGTCGCCGGGATGGTCACGCTCGCCCTGCCGCTGCTGCACGCCCGTAGCGGACGGGCCGCCTTCGGCCCCGCACCCGCCCCGGCGGCCGTCCTGCTTCCCGGGCACCCGGTGGACACCCGGCTCCAGCCGGTGCGACGCACCGCCGAGGGGGTCGTACCGCTCGCCTTCGACGGGCCCGCGATGCTGCGCGGCCTCGCCCGGGCCGAGGCGCTGGCGGTGATCCCACCCGGCGGGGCGGCGGCGGGGGAGGTCGTCGAGCTGGTGGAGGCGCCGTGAGCGAGCTCACCGTCGGGGTGGGCGTTTGAGCGAGCGGAGCGAGGCCATCGTCGAGAGGTGCGTGTGGGGGAGTGCCCCTGCCGGGCGCGGCGGGGTGGGCGTTTGAGCGAGCGGAGCGAGGTCATCGTCGAGAGGTGCGTGTGGGCGAATGCCCCTGCCGAGCGCAGTGAGGCGGGCGCATGAGTGGGCTGTGCCGCCCGGTCACCCGGGCCGAGGCGGGGCACGGCCCGCGCGAGTGCGAGGACCTGGTGGTCGCGGTGGTGCGCGGCCGACGGGTGCTCAACTACAACGAGCCGAAGGCCGCGGTGCTGCAGCTGACCGACCGGGTGATCGTCATCAAGTCGACGGCGTAGGGCGGGCCCTGGCGGCCGGACCACCGTGCGGCGCAGTAGGTTCGGTGCATGCATGCGATGACGATTCCCGTACCCGGCGGCCCCGAGGCACTGGTGTGGGCCGAGGTGCCCGACCCGGTGCCTGGCGAGGGCGAGGTCCTGGTCGAGGTGGCGGCCACCGCCGTCAACCGTGCCGATCTGCTTCAGCGGCAGGGCTTCTACAACCCGCCGCCCGGCGCCTCGCCCTACCCGGGGCTGGAGTGCGCCGGGCGGATCGTCGCGCTCGGGCCGGGCGTGGCCGGCTGGGCCGTCGGCGACGAGGTGTGCGCGCTGCTGTCCGGCGGCGGTTACGCGCAGCGGGTCGCGGTGCCGAGCGGGCAGCTGCTGCCGCTGCCGAAGGGGCTGAGCCCGGAGCAGGCCGCCGCGCTGCCGGAGGTGGCCTGCACGGTGTGGTCCAACGTCTTCCTCACGGCCCACCTGCGGCCGGGCGAGACGGTGCTGCTGCACGGCGGCGCGAGCGGGATCGGCACGATGGCGATCCAGCTGGCCAAGGCGGTCGGTGCGCGGGTCGCGGTGACGGCGGGCAGCCCGGAGAAGCTGGCCCGGTGCACCGAGCTGGGCGCCGACATCGTGATCGACTACCGCGAGCAGGACTTCGTCGAGGCGCTCCGGGAGGCCACCGACGGCGCCGGGGCGGACGTGATCCTGGACATCATGGGCGCCAAGTACCTGCAGCGGAACGTGGACGCGCTGGCGGTCAACGGGCGGCTGGTGGTCATCGGGCTGCAGGGCGGGGTGAAGGGCGAGCTCGACCTCAACACGCTGCTGCGCAAGCGGGCGGCGGTGATCGCCACCAACCTGCGCGGGCGGCCGCTGGCGGAGAAGGCGGCGATCGTGGCGGCGGTGCGGGAGCACGTGTGGCCGCTGGTCGAGTCCGGAGTGGTGAAGCCGGTGGTCGACCGGGTGTTGCCGTTGACCGACGCCGCCGCCGGGCACCGGGTGCTGGAGGCGGGGGAGCAGGTCGGGAAGGTCGTGCTGACGGCCTGAGCGGCGTGGCGTGAGGGGTTCGAAATGCCGCGATTGCCGGATTGTGTGAGGCTGGTCCGGAGCTGTCTCGCCGCCGGTCCCGCCCCCGGGCGTGGTCGGCCGTCGGAAGGACTCCGACCGTGGCTGCAACTCCGCACGACGTCCTCGGGCCGCTGCCGACCGCGCCGCCGCCCGCCGCGCCCCACCCCCGTCGTACCCGCCGGACCAGCCGTTCCTGGTGGCTGCTCGCGGCGGCCGTGCTGGGACTGACGCTCCCGCTGGCCGCCGTGACCACGGCGGTGGCGGAGCCGTCCCCGGGCGCCTCGGCCCCGGCGGCGGACTCCCCGGCTCCCGACTCCCCGGCTGCGGATTCCCCCGTACCGGACTCCGCTGTGCCGGTCTCCCCGGCTCCCGACGTCTCGGCTCCGGACGCCTCGGCGCCGGGGGCCGACGGGCGGGCCGATCCGGCCGAGGCCTCCGGGCCGTCACCCAACGCGGCGCCGCCGCAGCAGCACATGGTGCCCGACCGGTCGCGTCCGGACTTCTACGAGAGATGGGCGCGCCACCACCGCCCGGTCTCGGCGCCGGAGCGGCGCCCGGACGCGACCGTGGACCGGGTGCCCGACCGGGCGCGCGGTCAAGCGCCCGGTCAGGCTCCGGGCCAGCCGTCGAACCAGGCTCCGGGCCAGGCCGTCGAGCAGTCGCCCGAGCAGGACCGGGGCGGCACCGCCGACCAGTCCGGCTCGGACTCCGACGCGGACGCCCCGGACGCCTCGGCTCCCGCCGACGACCAGGGTGCCGGCACGGCGGCCTCCGGCCGGCCCGCGGCCGCCGGGACCGTCCCGGCCGTCCTCCCGGCCCACTGGCAGGACCCCTCCACCCTCCAGCTGCCGCTGGGCGTGGGCCTGGGGCTGATCGGCTGCGGCCTGGGGCTGATCGGCGTGCGGCTGCGGAAGGGCTGAGCCGGGGGCTCGCAGAGTGGCGGGGCGGCGTCGCAGGGCTGTGGGGCCCGGGGCGCCGCCCCCGGGCGGCTGGCCGGGGTGCGGCTGCGGAAGGGCCGGGCCCCGTCGAGCCGGTGCGCGGGTGGCGGGTGGCGTGGAGATTCGGTGGGGGTTTCCGGGGCGGGTGACGCGCCGCCGTGGCGGACCGGAGCGGCCGGGGAACTGAGTATCCGTACGGATTCCCGGGCCGCCCGCGGGGGCGTACCGTCGTGACGGGGTGGCGCAGGACGGCGGGACGAACGGGGGCTTCCGCCCGACCAACCCCAGTGAGAGAGAATGTTGTTCATGACGAATCCGATGAACGAGCGCTCGTCGCAGGAGCCCTTCCGGGCCGGCGGCGGGCAGCCGCAGGACGGCCAGAAGGTGCTGATCGTCGGACCGGACGGGCTGCCCGTGGGCCAGGGGTTCGCCGGGGCGACGATGGAGGGGGACGACGAGGCGGACGTGCCCCGCGAGCTCCCGGTGACCGAGATGGTCGAGCAGCCCGCCAAGGTCATGCGCATCGGCAGCATGATCAAGCAGCTGCTGGAGGAGGTTCGGGCGGCGCCTCTCGACGAGGCCAGCCGGGCTCGGCTGAAGGACATCCACGCCAGTTCGATCAAGGAACTGGAGCTCGGGCTGGCCCCGGAGCTGGTCGCCGAGCTGGAGCGGCTCTCGCTGCCGTTCACCGAGGACAGCATCCCGACCGAGGCCGAGCTGCGGATCGCCCAGGCCCAGCTGGTGGGTTGGCTGGAGGGCCTCTTCCACGGCATCCAGACCGCCCTGTTCGCCCAGCAGATGGCCGCGCGGGCGCAGCTGGAGCAGATGCGGCGCGCGCTGCCACCCGGTTCGCACGGTGTCGACCCGGACGAGGAGGACCCGGGCCAGGGCCGCGGGATCCGTTCCGGCCCGTACCTGTAGGGCCGCCGGGGCCGGACGTACCACGACGATCCGCCCCGGACCGCACCGCCGCAGGACGGCGCCGGCGGTCCGGGGCCAGGATCGGCCCTGGACCGGTCACCGTCGGCGGAAGCCGATACCCTGACCCCTGTCGCTGGCCGGTCGAGCCGCCGCGGCAGGGGATCGCCGGGCCGGTGGGCCGGGCCCACCACGTACGGACGAGACCGAACGTCACGGTCGCGGCAGCACCACCGCGCCGAGGGGGAGCAGAGGACCATGAGCGAGCACGGCAACGCGGTCGAGGGCTTCTCCCTGGGCAACGGCCGCTATGTGCTGCAGCGGCTGCTGGGCGAGGGCGGCATGGCCTCCGTGCACCTCGCGTACGACAGCGTGCTGGACCGGCAGGTCGCGTTGAAGAGCATGCACAGCGAGCTGGGCCGGGACGACTCGTTCAAGGAGCGGTTCCGCCGCGAGGCCCAGGCCGTGGCCCGGCTGGAGCACCCCAACATCGTCACGGTGTACGACAGCGGCGAGGACGTCGCCCCGGACGGTTCCAGCACGCCGTACATCGTCATGCAGCTGATCGACGGCAAGGGCCTGCGCGAGACGATCAACGAGGCGGTCGCCCAGCACGGCGCGGTGCCCGCCGAGGAGGCCCTGAAGGTCACCGTCGGCGTGCTGAACGCGCTGGAGGCCTCGCACGACATGGGCCTGGTGCACCGCGACATCAAGCCCGGCAACGTCATGTTCGACCGCAAGGGCAATGTCAAGGTCATGGACTTCGGCATCGCCCGGGCGCTGGAGTCCGGCGTCACGTCGATGACGCAGACCGGCATGGTGGTCGGCACCCCGCAGTACCTGTCGCCCGAGCAGGCGCTCGGCAAGCCGGTGGACGCCCGTTCCGACCTGTACTCGGTCGGTGTGATGCTCTTCGAGATGCTCACTGGCCAGCTGGTCTTCGACGGCGACTCGGCCTTCTCGATCGCCTACAAGCACGTCCAGGAGGAGCCGCCGGCGCCCTCCAGCCTCAACCGCTCGATCACCCCGGCGGTGGACGCCTACGTCGCCCAGGCGCTGCGCAAGGACCCGGCGCACCGGTTCCAGAGCGCGGCCGCGATGCGGGACGAGGCGGAGCGGCTGATCGCGGAGCTGAAGGGCGGCGGCAGCGGGCACGCGCTGCAGGCCAGCTCCCCGCTGGTGATCAAGGAGGGGCCGCGCTCGGTGCACGCCGGTCCGCAGGCGCCGCAGACCCCGCACCCGCAGTACCTCCAGCAGGGCGGGCAGCCCCAGTACCAGACCCCGCCGCCCGCCTACCAGACGCCGCACCCGCAGGCGCCGCGGACGCCGCACCCGTTCCCGCAGCAGCAGCAGCCGCAGTACCGGACCCCGCCGCCCGCCTACCAGACCCCGCGCCCGCAGGCCCCGCACACGCCGCACCCGTTCCCCCAGCAGGGACAGCGGCCGCCGATGCACACCCCGGGCCCGCAGCCGATGCCGCCGTACCAGCAGCCGAAGCCCAACGGCGGCGGCTGCTCCACGGCCTTCGTGGTGATCGCGATCATCGTCGGCGTGCTGGTGCTGGCCGGCATCATCATCGCGATCGTGGTCAACAAGGCGGAGAAGAACACCAACGGCAAGTTCCACTCCGAGCGGCCCGCCGCGGTCGTGGTGGTGGGTCCGCAGGCCGACCGGAACGGTCTGCTCTGACCGTTTCCCGCCGCTTCGCGCGTGTCACGGGTGCGCGCCGGAAGCGGTAGCGTTCGGGGATACGTAAGCGACAGGGCACCGCGATCCGAGCGAACGCCCGGGGCGAGGAGCGATGGCACAGACGCAGCAGCCGGACGACGAGGCGGGTGCCCGAGCGGTCGGACGGACCGGCGGCACGCCGAGGATCCCCGAGCCGGGCAGCGAAGCCGCGACATCCGCGCTGCCGCCCTTCGGCGGGGCCGGCGGACCGCAGACACCGGGCCGCGGAGTGCCGCTGGGCACGGTCGGCGACGGCCGCTACCGGCTGACCCACCGGCTCGGCCGCGGCGGCATGGCCGAGGTGTTCGCCGCCGAGGACGTGCGGCTGGGCCGCACCGTCGCGATCAAGCTGCTGCGCGGCGAGCTGGCGCAGGACGACGTCGCCCGGCTGCGCTTCACCCGCGAGGCACACGCCGTCGCGGCGCTGAACCACCACGCGATCGTCTCGGTCTACGACACCGGCGAGGAGTACGTCGGGGACGAGTCCACGCCGTACATCGTGATGGAGCTGGTCGAGGGCCGGACCGTCCGCGAGCTGCTGGTGGACGAGGAGGCGCCGCCGGTCGACCAGGCGCTGATCATCATCGCCGGGGTGCTGGAGGCACTGGCCTACAGCCACCGCAACGGCATCGTGCACCGCGACATCAAGCCCGCCAACGTGAGCATCACCACGACCGGCGCGGTCAAGGTGATGGACTTCGGCATCGCCCGCGCGCTGACCGGCGGGGCCACCACGATGACCCAGACCGGCATGGTCATGGGCACCCCGCAGTACCTGTCGCCCGAGCAGGCGCTCGGCAAGCCGGTCGACCACCGCTCCGACCTGTACGCGGCCGGCTGCATGCTCTACGAGCTGCTCACGCTGCGCCCGCCGTTCACCGGCGACACCCCGCTCTCGGTGGTCTACCAGCACGTCCAGGACCCGCCGGTGCCGCCCTCGCAGGCCAACAGCCGGGTGCCGGTCGGCCTGGACGGGCTGGTGCTGCGCTCGCTCGCCAAGAACCCGGACGACCGCTTCCAGGACGCCGACGAGTTCCGCGCCCACCTGCAGCACGCGCTGCGCGAGATGCACGGCGCGGCCGGGGCCGGCTGGGTCGGTGCCGCGACCGGGATGCCCGGCGACACCGGGGCCACCCAGGTGCTCCGGCCGGACCGCGCGGCGGCCACCCAGGCCTTCGGCGCGGTCGCGGCGGGCGACCAGACCTCGGTCCTGCCGTACTCGGCGGGCGGCCAGCACAGCCCCTCGTCCTACCAGGGCGGCGGCGGCCCGTACGGCGGTGGCGGCGAGGACGACCACGGCGGGGACGGCGGTCGGCGGCGCGGGCCTTGGGGCTGGGTGGCCGGCGGGATCGCCGTGCTGGTCGCGGCCGGGGCCGGGATCGCCTTCGCGCTCAGCAGCGGTGGCGGCGCCATGGACCACACGACGCCCCCGACGCCCGCCCCGGTGGTCAACACCACCGAGCCGACCACGCCCACCCAGAACGGGCAGCCGACGCCGCCGCCGTCGTCGTCGGGCGCCGGCAGCAGGCGGCCGACCCAGCCGGCCGACAGCGGGTCGTACGGCTGGAGCGGCGGGAGCGGCGGCAACAACATGTCTCCGTCACCGGGTTCGGGCAAGCACACCCAGGCCCCGACGCCGACGCCGACCCACTCGGCGACCTCCACCGCGACGGCGACCAGTGGGGCGAGCACGACGCCGTCGGCGCCGGCGGGCGGTGACGGCGGCAGCACCGCTAGCCAGAAGCCGACCACGAAGCCGACCGGCGGCGGGAGCGGCGGCGCGGGCGGAGCCGGCGCCGGGGGCGTGGGCGGGGTGACGCCGCCGGCCACCAACTGACGGTTCAGTTGACGAAGGCGTCCAGGACCTGCTCGTACTCCTGGCACCACCACGCCAACTGCCCCGCCGAGGCGGGGTACAGCGGGTCGGCCCGGTGGTCGGCCCGCTGGTAGCGCCACTGCAGCATCCAGAAGTCGTTCAGCCGTTCCCACCAGACCCGGTGGACGGCGGCAGCCAGGTGCTCGGCGGTGGCGGCGCCGGAGGCCCGGTAGGCCTGTGAGTAACGGCGGACCCGGACCAGGTCGAGGGTGCCGGTGGTCCGGTCGTTGAAGAGCAGGGTGGCGGCGCGGACGGCCTCCTCGGCGCGCGGCTGCGGGCCGAGCTTGTCCCAGTCGAGCACGGCGGCGACCCGCTCGCCGTCCGGGCCCTCGTCGTACAGCAGGTTGAGGCCGTGGAAGTCGCCGTGGGTCCAGCCGGTGGGCGGGGCGTCGAGCGGGTCGGGGCGGCGGTGGGCGTGCTCGGCGAGCAGTTCCAGCCGTTCGCCGAGCCGTTGTTCGACCAGGGCGTCCAGGTCGTCGTACGGGCGGTGCTCGCGGGCGCGGCGCCGCAGCTCGCGGGCCAGTTCGGCGCTGTCGAGGGGGTCGGCGCTGCGATAGCCGGCGGGCGGGTCGAGGGGGGCGCAGACGTCGTCGAGCGCGCCGTGCAGTCGGCCGAGCAGCGTGCCGAGCGCGTCGCACCGCGCTGGTTCGAGCTCCGTACCGTGCCGGTGTCGGCCGTCCACCCAGGGGAACAGCGCGAACATCCGGCCGTTCGGGGCGGCCACCGTCCCGCCGCGGTCGGCGCAGCTCAGCGGGGGTACCACCGGCAGCCCCAGGGCGTTCAGGTCGGTCATGGCGCGGTGGTGGGCGAGGATCTTCGGGCGGCTGGCGGTGGCGGTGTCGACGTAGCACTTGAGGAAGTAGTCGCCGGCCTCGGTCGTGACCCGGTAACCCCGGTTGAGCAGGCCTTCGGCGACCGGTTCGGCGGTCAGCAGCCGCCCCACCCGGAAGCGGGCCAGGACCTCGACGAGTGCGCTGCGGGGGACGGGTGGACTGAGGGTCCCCATCGGCGGGGCGGAGAGGTCGGGGCGGGCCGGGGCGCAGGCGAGGGTCTGGCTGAAAGTCACGTGCAGAGGTTATGGCCCCTTGGTGGGGGCCCTTGACAAACCGTCAGGAGTGTGAAAGGGCCAGGGTTCAGTGCTGGTGGTCGGCCTGGTGCCGCGCCACGTACGCCGCCGCCTGGGTGCGTCGCTCCATGCCCATCTTGGCGAGCAGACTGGAGACGTAGTTCTTCACCGTCTTCTCGGCGAGGTGCAACTCGTTGCCGATCTGACGGTTGGTCATCCCCTCGCCGATCAGGTCCAGGATCCGCCGCTCCTGCTTGGTGAGCTGCGCCAGCCGTTCGTCCTCCCTCTCGCCGCCGTCGCGCAGCCGGGCGAGCACCCGGCTGGTGGCGACCGGGTCGAGCAGCGAGCGGCCCGCCGCGACGTCCCGGACGGCGGTGATCAGGTCGGTGCCGCGGATCGCCTTCAGGACGTAGCCGGCGGCGCCCGCCATGATCGAGTCGAACAGGGCCTCGTCGTCCGAGAACGAGGTCAGCATCAGGCACTTGATCTCCGGCAGCCGGGAGCGGATCTCCCGGCAGACCTCGACCCCGTTGCCGTCCGGCAGCCGGACGTCGAGCACGGCGACGTCGGGGTGGACCGCGGGAATCCGGGTGAGCGCCTCGGCGGCCGTGCCGGCCTCGCCGACGATCTCGATGTCGTCCTCGACCGAGAGCAGATCGTGCACCCCCCGGCGGACGACCTCGTGGTCGTCGAGCAGGAACACCCTGATTTGTCCGTTATCAGTCACGCCCAAAGCCTCCCATATCACCGTACGCAAGGCGTATCGTTCGCAGCGCCGTAAAGGCGTGATCCGGCCACAGCCGCCGAAACCGATACCGAGAACCCCCTTACGTACGGGCTTCCGCCCGGATAACGTGCGCTGGTGTCCTGAAGGCGCTCGAATTGAGAGCTGCGTCACGCCGACCGTCACCCCCACCCTTCCGACGGCGAGCCGGGCGCGGCACCCTCGGGGTTGTAGGCCCTGAACAAGTAGGACGTCCTAGCGCAAGCGCGCCAAGGGCGGACGCTGGGTAACGTTCTCGTGAGGGACGCCGTCGGAACAGGATCACCACCTGCCACGCAGTAGGTGCGCACACCCACGCGCGCCCCGCGAGGCGGTGACCGGACCGGTCACCGGCGACCCCGGGCGGCCGGACAGACCGAGGAGTGAACGTGACCGTCAAAAGCACGGCGAGGGCTCGCAAGAAGGCGGCCCCCGCTGTCCCTGACACCCTCCGCGCCACGGGGACGGACGCCCAGCCGGAGCTCGTACAGCTGCTCACGCCGGAAGGCGAGCGGGTCGAGCACCCGGACTACCCCCTGACCACCACTCCGGAGGAACTGCGCTCGCTCTACCGCGACCTGGTGCTGGTGCGCCGGTTCGACGGCGAGGCGACCGCCCTCCAGCGCCAGGGCGAGCTGGGCCTGTGGGCCTCGCTGCTCGGCCAGGAGGCCGCCCAGGTCGGCTCCGGCCGGGCCATGCGCACCGGTGACTACGCCTTCCCGACCTACCGCGAGCACGGCGTGGCCTGGTGCCGCGACGTCGACCCGCTGAACCTGCTCGGCATGTTCCGCGGTGTGAACCACGGCGGCTGGGACCCGAACGAGAAGAACTTCCACCTGTACACCATCGTGATCGGCGCGCAGACCCTGCACGCCACCGGCTACGCGATGGGCATCACCAAGGACGGCGCCGACGACGCGGTGATCGCGTACTTCGGCGACGGCGCCTCCAGCCAGGGCGACGTCAACGAGGCCTTCACCTTCGCCTCGGTCTACAACGCCCCGGTGGTCTTCTTCTGCCAGAACAACCAGTGGGCGATCTCCGAGCCCACCACCACCCAGACCAAGATCCCGCTGTACCGCCGCGCCTCCGGCTTCGGCTTCCCGGGCGTCCGGGTCGACGGCAACGACGTGCTGGCCTGCCTCGCGGTCACCCGCTGGGCGCTCGACCACGCTCGCAGCGGCAACGGCCCGGTGCTGATCGAGGCCTTCACCTACCGGATGGGCGCGCACACCACCTCCGACGACCCGACCCGCTACCGGCTCGCCGAGGAGACCGAGGCCTGGAAGGCCAAGGACCCGATCCTGCGGCTGCGCACCCTCCTGGAGAAGGAGGGACTGGCGGACGAGGAGTTCTTCACCGCCGTCGACGCCGAGAGCGAGCAGCTGGGGCTGCGGGTGCGCGAGGGCGTGCGCAGCATGCCGGACCCGGACCCGACGCTGATCTTCGACCACGTGTACAGCGAGCCGCACGCGCTGGTCGATGAGGAACGGGCCGAGTACGTCGAGTACGCGGCCTCCTTCGAGGCGGGGGAGAACCACTGATGGCCGGTCAGCTGAGCATCGCCAAGGCGCTCAACGACGCGCTGCGCAAGTCGCTGGAGAAGGACCCGAAGACCGTCCTGATGGGCGAGGACATCGGCAAGCTCGGCGGCGTCTTCCGGATCACCGACGGCCTGCAGAAGGACTTCGGCGAGGACCGGGTGATCGACAGCCCGCTGGCCGAGTCCGGCATCATGGGCACCGCGATCGGCCTCGCGCTGCGCGGCTACCGCCCGGTGGTGGAGATCCAGTTCGACGGGTTCGTCTACCCCGCCTTCGACCAGATCGTCTCCCAGCTGGCCAAGATGCACGCCCGTGCGCTGGGCCACGTCAAGATGCCGGTGACCGTGCGCATCCCCTACGCGGGTGGTATCGGCGCGGTCGAGCACCACAGCGAGTCGCACGAGGCGTACTTCGCCCACACCGCCGGTCTGCGGGTGGTCACGCCGTCCAACGCGCACGACGCGCACTGGATGCTGCGCCAGGCCATCGAGTCCGACGACCCGGTCATCTTCCTGGAGCCCAAGCGGCGTTACTGGGACAAGGGCGAGGTCGGCGCCACCGCCGACCTGGCGCTGCACGACGCCCGGATCGTCCGCCCCGGCACCGACGCGACGCTGATCGCGTACGGCCCGATGGTCAAGGTCTGCCTGGAAGCCGCCGCGGCCGCGGAGGAGGACGGCCGCCGGCTGGAGGTCGTCGACCTGCGCTCGCTCTCCCCGGTGGACTTCACCACCCTGGAGGAGTCGGTCAAGCGCACCGGTCGGGCCGTCGTGGTGCACGAGGCGCCGGTCTTCCTGGGCATGGGCGCCGAGTTGGCCGCCCGGCTCACGGAGCGGTGCTTCTACCACCTGGAGGCACCGGTCCTGCGGGTCGGCGGCTACTACGCCCCGTACCCGCCGTCCCGCGTCGAGGAGGCCTTCCTCCCCGACCTGGACCGCGTGCTCGACGCCGTCGACCGCGCGCTCGCGTACTGATACCGGGGAGCGTAGATGACCACCGAAGTTCGCTCGCTCCGCGAGTTCAAGATGCCCGACGTGGGCGAGGGCCTCACCGAGGCCGAGATCCTCAGCTGGTACGTCAAGCCCGGTGACACCGTCACCGACGGGCAGGTCGTGTGCGAGGTGGAGACCGCCAAGGCGGCGGTGGAGCTGCCGATCCCGTTCAACGGGGTCGTCGAGCAGCTCTTCTTCCCCGAGGGCTCGACGGTCGACGTCGGCACCGTGATCATCTCGGTCGCGGTGGCCGGGGAGGCGGGGGCCGCGCCGGCCGCCGCACCCGCGCCGGCCGCGGCTGCCGCGCCGGCGCCGGCCGCCGAGGCCGAGCCGGAGCGCCGGGAGGTGCTGGTGGGCTACGGCCCGCGCACCGGCACCGCCCAGCGCCGGGCCCGGCGGACGACCACCACCACGACGAAGGCGGCCGCCCCGCAGCCGGCCCAGGTCGCGCCCGCGGCCCCGGCCCCGGTCCCGACTGGACCGGTGGCCGAACCGCAGCTCGGCGAGCGGCCGTTGGCCAAGCCGCCGGTGCGCAAGCTGGCCAAGGACCTCGGCGTCGACCTGCGGGCCGTCACCCCGACCGGCCGGGACGGCGTGATCACCCGCGAGGACCTGCACGCCTATGCCGAGGCCCAGGCCGCTCCGGCGGCCCCGGCCGTCGAGCCGGTCGTGGTCGAGGCCGCCGAGGCCGTCGTGGCCCCGGTGCCGGTGTCCGGCGCGGGCGACGTCCGGGTGCCGATCAAGGGCGTCCGCAAGGCGACCGCGCAGGCGATGGTGGCCTCGGCCTTCACCGCCCCGCACGTCACCGAGTTCGTCCAGGTCGACGTGACCCGCACGATGAAGTTCGTCCGCAAGCTCAAGGAGAGCGGCGAGCTGGGCCGGGACGTCCGGGTCAGCCCGCTGCTGCTGGTCGCCAAGGCGCTGCTGGTGGCGATCAAGCGGCACCCGGAGATCAACGCCCAGTGGGACGAGGCGGCCCAGGAGATCGTGGTCAAGGGCCAGGTGAACCTCGGCATCGCCGCGGCCACCCCGCGCGGCCTGATCGTCCCGAACATCAAGGACGCCGGGTCCAAGACCCTCGCGGGCCTGGCCACTTCGCTCGGCGAGCTGGTCGAGACGGCACGTCAGGGCAAGACCTCGCCGGCCGACATGCAGGGCGGCACGGTCACCATCACCAACGTCGGCGTCTTCGGCGTCGACACCGGCACCCCGATCCTCAACCCGGGCGAGGCGGCCATCCTGGCCTTCGGCGCGGTCCGGGAGCTGCCGTGGGTGCACAAGGGCAAGGTGGTCCCGCGCCAGGTGACCACGCTCGCGCTCTCCTTCGACCACCGGCTGGTGGACGGGGAGTTGGGCTCCAAGGTGCTGGCCGACATCGCCGGCCTGCTGGAGTTCCCGAAGCGCCTGATCACCTGGGGCTGACGCCTCCGGAGACATGACGAAGGGGCCCTCGCTCCGCACCGCCGTGCGGAGCGAGGGCCCCTTCGCCGTACCAGACCGTCGACTACCGCTGGCGGCGGAGGCGGCGGAGGCGGCGGACGACGAGCAGGACGCCGGCGCCGAGCGCGAGCAGCGCGGCGGCCGAGGTGGCGAGGAAGGTGTCGGTGCCGGAGGAGCCGGTGTGGGCCAGCTCGGCGGTGCCGGCCGGTGCGGTGGCCGCCGGCGCGGAAGGAGTGGCCTGCGGAGCCGGGGACCCGGCGGAGGGCTGCTCGGTCTTCTCGGCGGCCTGCTTGGCGGCGGTCTGCTCGGCGGGTGCGGGCTTGGCGGGTGCGGGCTTGGCGGCCGGGGTCGGCTTCCCGGTGGTCGGCGCGGTCCTGGGGTGGGTGACCTTCACGGTGCGGTTGCCCCAGTACTCCAGCGTGGCCTTGTCGGTGACGGCGTCCGTCACCAGCGTCAGCGTGCTCAGGTCCTTCGGCGAGGCGGGGGAGAGCGAGACCCGGAACACGAAGTCGGCGGCCCGGCCGTTGGCCAGCGGCTGCGCCAGCGAGTCGGTGTCGGCGTCGATCCCGATGCAGCCCGCGTTGAGCTCGAGCGGCTTCCAGCTGCCGTTCTGCTCGACCTCGACCCGTACGTCCCTGGTACGCAGGGAGGTGCCCGACAGGCTGAAGCTCGGCGCGGCCTTGGCGACGTCGGCTCCGGTGAAGTTGGTCATCCCCACTCCGAACTCGGTCCAGCTGCCGTCGGCGGCAAGGCTGTTGGACAGGGGGTCGCGGAAGTCCGAGTTCGGGACGGTCGGCTTGCGGACGGAGGGGTCGAACACCGGAGAGGTGCCGAACCGGGCGTCGCCGCAGGCCCAGGCGGTGTCGCTCATCGCGAGGACCTGGACGCCGCCCGCGAGGACGGCGGTGGCGGCGAGGACGGCGATGCGGCGGCGGCCGGAGAAGGCGCGGTCGTTCTTCGCAAAACGGTTGATAACGGACGTACGCATGACGTGACTCCCCAAGGTCATGGGCCTGACGGTGTGTTGGGTGAAGACGACCGGCTCCGCTCCTGGTGAGCGGAAGCGCCCCCCGGCTCCGCCGGTCTCGCTCTCCGTGCCTTCACCCTGATAGACGTCCATCACCGTCGGGGGTTGCAGGTGGATCGAAAAGTTTTTCCGGGAGTCTTCGGCCGGGCTTCGGGATACTGCCGGAATGACGGATGAGCTGACGATTCGACCGGAACAGACGGCGGCCGGGGACGGCGAACGCCGGTCGCTGCGGCGGGACGCGTCGGCGCCGGCGCTGCTGGCGGGGCTGGTCTGCGTCGCGGTGTCGTTCTCCGGGCCGCTGGTGGTGGTCCTCGCGGCGGCCGCCGCCGGGCGGCTGGACCCGGCGCACACCGCGTCCTGGATCTGGGCGGTGGCGATCGGCAGCGGGGTGAGCGGATTCGCGCTCAGCTGGTGGACCCGGACGCCGGTGGTCACCGCCTGGTCCACTCCGGGGGCGGCGCTGCTGGTGACCAGCCTGGGCGGCTACCCGTACCGGGAGGCGGTCGGGGCGTTCCTGGTGAGCGCGGCGGTGGTGACGCTGTTCGGGGTGACCGGCTGGTTCG
This sequence comes from Kitasatospora aureofaciens, assembly GCF_001188955.3. Classification (GTDB taxonomy): domain Bacteria; phylum Actinomycetota; class Actinomycetes; order Streptomycetales; family Streptomycetaceae; genus Kitasatospora; species Kitasatospora aureofaciens. The sequence continues at coordinate 100,525 of NZ_JPRF03000017.1, forward strand.
GCCGGCTGATCGCCGCCGTGCCGGTGGGGATCGTGAACGCGATGCTGGCGGGCATCCTGTTCTCCTTCGGTGCCGGGATCTTCGGCGCGGTGCACAGCGCGCCGGTGCTGGTGGTGGGCAGCTTCGCCGCCTTCCTGCTGGCCAAGCGGCTCGCGCCGCGGTACGCCGTACCGGTCGCGCTGCTGGTCGGCGGGGTGCTGGCGGCGCTCACCGTCGGACTGCCGCTGCACCTGGGGACGGGCGGGCCGACCGTGCCGGTGCTGACGGTGCCGGCCTTCTCCTGGTCCGCCGTGGTGGGGCTGGCGCTGCCGCTCACCATCGTCGTGCTCGCCTCGCAGAACGCGCCGGGCCTCGGGGTGATGCGGGCCTTCGGCTACCGGGCGGACGACCGGCTGCTGATCGGCACCACCGGTCTGGTGTCGCTGCTGGTGGCGCCGTTCGGCTCGCCGGGGGTGAACCTGGCGGCGATCACCGCGGCGATCTGCTCGGGCCCGGAGGCGCACCCGGACCCGCGCCGCCGGTACGTCGCGGGGATGTCCTCGGGCGCGGGGTACGTGCTGGTGGGCAGCTTCGGCGGGGTGCTGGTCAGCCTGTTCACGGGGCTGCCGAAGGAACTGATCGCGGTGATCGCCGGGGTCGCCCTGCTGGCCTCGCTGCAGGGCAGCCTGGCGGCGGCGGTCGCCGAGGAGCGCGGGCGGGACGCGGCGGTGGTCACCTTCCTGGCCAGCGCATCGGGGATGAGCCTGTTCGGCATCGGCTCGGCCTTCTGGGGGCTGCTCTTCGGGCTGGGCACCCACCTCCTGCTGGACCTGGGGAAGCGCGCCCCGCACTGATCGGCGGAATTGGTTGGTATGGCCGGGACAATGCGGATCGTTCGGCCAGGTCGGTGACTTTTTCGTCCGCCGGTGGGGGCGACACGCCGCTCCGGGTACGTCTCCGCTCCACCACCCGGGCGACACCGGGTGACCGGAACCCCGAGGACGCACCCGTATGCCTGCTGGCAACCCTGGCCGTCTCGTCCGGAGTCTGGCCGCCCTCGTACTGGTGTCCACCGCCGTGCTCCCGGCCGCTTTGGAACTGGCCGGCCCGTCGCCGTTCGTCGTGATCGGACCGGGTGCCGTCCTCGACCGGGCCGTGCCCCCGCACACCGCGATCCGCGCCGACCAACGGATACCCGCGGCCGCCCCGACCTTCGACATACGCCGGACCGGGGACCCGTCCAACCGGATCACCCTGGTCCTCCTCGGCGACGGCTACACGGCGGACGAACAGGAGCTGTTCCGGCAGCAGGTCGACAAGACCTGGCACGCCCTGATGGACATCGAGCCGTTCCGCACCTACCAGGGGTTCTTCAACATACGGAGGGTCGAGGTGGTCTCCCCGGTCTCCGGGATAGCGGAGACCGAGAGCCACGGCCGGAACCCCGCCACCCCTCTGGGCATGCACTTCTGGTGCGAGGGGACCGCCCGGCTGCTCTGCGCCGACGAGAGCGCCACCGCCCGCTACGCCGGCGACGGCGCCGGGCCGCAGTACCTGATCGCGCTGGCCAACTCGACGGAGTACGGCGGTGCCGGGGGCACCGGGGTGACCACCCTGGCCGGAGGCAGCCCGGACGCCGGGCGGATCATCCAGCACGAGATCGGGCACACCGTGGGGGACCTCGGCGACGAGTACGACAGCGCCCCCGACGACGCCGACTACCCGAACCTCTCCACCCTCAACGCCGACGACATGAAGAAGAAGCAGACCAAGTGGTGGCGCTGGCTGGGCGCGGTGTCCCCGGACGGCGCCGGCACCGTCGGGGCGTACCGCAGCGCCAACGGCCTCTACCGGCCCACCCCCGACTCGGTGATGCGCACGCTGGGCAGTGCGTACAACCTGCCCTCCCGCGAGGCGATCATCGAGGAGCTGTACCGCAGGGTCCGGCCGACCGACGCCCCCTCTCCGCCGCCCGGCGAGGTCACCGGGCGGCCCCGGCTGGACGCCCGGCCGCTGCCGCTGACCGGCCCCCGGCAGCTGAAGGTGGAGTGGAAGGTGGACGGGGTCCCGGTGAGCCCGCCGGTCGCGGACGGCGGGGTGCTGGACACCGCGCAGCTGAACCTGGTCCCGGGCCGTACCGCGACCGTCACCGCGACCGTCCGGGACACCACGGACTGGGTCCGGGACGAGGCCTTCCGGGACCGCTACATGACCCGGTCGGTGTCCTGGACGGTCACCGGCTGAGCAGGCCCCCCTCACCCCAGGCTGGGCCTCCCATCATGGGATGACTAACCTGGACGAACTATGACCGTGGAGCCCGCCCGCTCAGCCGCAGCCCCGTCCCCGTCCTCCTCCGAACCCGCTCCCCGGGCCGCCGCCGCGACCCCGGCCGTAACCGTTGTCCAGGCTGCTCCGCCCGGCGGCCGTGCGGCCTGGGTGGCCTGGTCCATCGGCGTCAGCGTCTACGTCCTGGCCGTCGTCCACCGCACCAGCCTCGGGGTGGCCGGACTGGACGCCGCCGAGCGCTTCGGCATCGGCGCCTCCGCGCTGTCCACCTTCTCGATCCTCCAGGTGCTGGTCTACGCGGCCATGCAGGTCCCGGTCGGCCTGCTGGTCGACCGGTTCGGACCGCGCCGGGTCCTGCTGCTCGGCGTACTGCTGCTCAGCACCGGGCAGCTGGCCTTCGCCTTCAGCTCCTCCTTCGCCCCGGCCCTGGCCTCCCGGGCGGTGCTCGGCTGCGGCGACGCGATGACCTTCATCAGCGTGCTGCGGATAGCCGCCCGGTGGTTCCCGGCGGCGAAGAACCCCTTCGTCGCCCAGCTGACCGGCCTGGCCGGGATGGGCGGCAACCTGGTCAGCACCGTGGTGCTCGCCCAGGCGCTGCACAGCGAGGGCTGGACGCCCACCTTCACCGCTGTCGCGCTGCTCGGCGTCGCGGTTTTCGCGCTGGTCGCGCTGTTCCTCAGGGAGGCGCCGGCGGCCGTACGGCCCGTCGACCCGCCGACCGCCGCCGCCCGCCCGAAGGTCCGGCGGCAGGTCCTGGACTGCTGGCGGGAGCCGGGCACCCGGCTGGGCCTGTGGGTCCACTTCACCACCCAGTTCCCCGGCAACGCCTTCGGCCTGCTCTGGGGCATGCCCTACCTGGTCGAGGCCCAGGGCATGTCCCGGGGCGAGGCGGGCGGGCTGCTGACCCTGCTGGTGCTCTCCAACATGAGCTTCGGCTTCCTCTTCGGCCGACTGCTCTCCCGCACGGCGCGGGCCCGGATGCCCATCGTGCTCACCGTCATCACCACCACCGGCCTCGGCTGGGCCCTGGTCCTGGCCTGGCCCGGCGGCCACCCCCCGATGTGGCTGCTGGTTGGCATCATCCTGGTCATGGGCAGCAACGGCCCGGCCTCACTCGTCGGCCTGGACTACGCCCGCACCCGCAACCCGGCCGAACGGCTCGGCACCGCCTCCGGGATCGTCAACATGGGCGGCTTCATCGGCACGATGATCACCCTCTTCGGCATCGGGGTGCTGCTGGACGCGGTCTCCCCGGCCGGCGCCGAGGCGTACTCGGCCACCGCCTTCCGCTGGGCGTTCTGCTGGCAGTACGTGCCGCTGGCGGTGGGGACGCTGATGATCCTCCGCCTGCGGCGGAAGGTCGATGCGTAGCGTTTCTGACCTGGGGAAATTCGGCCAACTATCACTGAAAGTGATAGTTGGCCGCTGTTACGACCCGATGCCGCGGAGGACTTCGGTGATCTCCGGTGGGCGACCGTAGATCCGGGCCCGGTCAATGAGGCACAGGACCATGCCCTCCGGTGGCATCGTCGGCGAGGGAGCCGAGTGGGCCACTGGCTGCGATCGTTCGATCGCTGCCTCTCGGAGGCGGAGCAGGTCCAGCAGCTTCAGCTTCCGGCACCCCGGGACGACCCGGCTGCCCCGGATCCCGACCCGCTCCCCGCCCGGGCAGGCGAAGTACGCGCCGAACGGTGGTCCGCTGTCCTCCTCCCGGCCCGGCAGGTGGAGGACCATCTCCCCGTGCCGGCAGTGGACCGTCCCGTCCGAGTGGACGGTCAGGCCGGGCCAGTCCTCGTGGTCGATCTCCGCGACGATCCGCACCTGCTGGCCGATCGCCTGGGCCAGGGTCTCCGCCATCCGCCGCTGCTGGGTCGGGACGTCGGTGTCCCCACGGCGGACGGAGGGGAGGAGGTCGCGGGTGACCCAGTCCCTGAAGGGCTTGGAGGATTTCTTGTTGGACCGCATCAACAGGGAGTAGAGGCCTGCTTCGCTGACCAGGGCCAGGAATGGATTTCCTCGGCTGTACAGTTTCTGACCTGCGGAAACGTCGTATGCCTGACTTTTGGGCAGGCATACGAGGCGCATATCCACAGTCCGCGTGTCGCTGGGATCGAGGTTCCTCGTCGCGCGGCTCGCGCTGCCTCGGTCCAGCACCGTGCACACGTCCGCCGTGACGAACCACGGCTCCCCGTCGATCATCACGACGCGGATCGGCTGCCCCGTGACCGGGAAGCTCGACCGCACCAGCACCATCTCTTCCTGCTGCCCCTGTTCGTCGTCCATCAGGACGCTCCTCCTTCTACCGGGTGACAGCATGACTGCCCGGAGAAACGAGGCCGAACAGGTGAGGTTGCTGGTGCGGCGTTGACGCATGGATGCACGAGTGGTGCCGACCCGGCGCACGTTCGTGCGTGTACGCCGGGTGGTGCGCGCCGACGAACCTCAGATGGTGACGGAGAAGTTGGCCAGCACTCGCTCGGCCAGTTCCTTGTCCCCCTCGACGGTCACCGGCCCGGGCCGGCCGCGCCCGCAGGCGAGCCGGACGTACGTCTCCCAGTCCATGGTGAGCTGGACGTCGGGCGCCAGGCTGATCGACTCGTCCACGCTGCCGCGGCCGGTGGAGTCCACCCGCACGGTGCGCAGGAACTCCACCGGGCCGGTCACGTCGACCACCAGGGTCGTCCCGGCCGGGGCGCCGGCGGTGTGGGCGACGGCCTTGGGCAGCCGCTCCAGCAGGAAGTCCCGGGCGACCAGCGCGCCCGGGGCGGCCAGGTTGCCGGGGGTGTCCAGGGCCCGGCGCAGGTCCTGCTCGTGCACCCAGACGTCGAAGGCCCGCATCCGCAGCAACTCGTGGTACGGGAGCTCCCCGGCCAGCGGCCCGGCCGGCCAGCGGACCAGCTCGCCGGGCGTCTGCTTGGCGTTCCGCAGCGCGCGGGAGCGGCGGATGATCGTGTACTCCAGCTCGCTGGTCATCTCCAGCGCCGTGTGGCAGCGGCGCTTGTCGACGGGCAGCTCGATGTAGCGGGCGAACTCGGTGGTGACGTGGCGAAGGTCACGCGGCAGCGAGTGGATCGGGCGGGGGTCGCCGAGCAGTTCGGACTCCACCGCGATCACGTGCGAGACGACGTCCCGGACCGACCAGCCGGGGCACTCGGTGGCCCGGTTCCAGGAGCCTTCGGGGAGGGGGGCGACCAGCTCCGATATGGACTCGATGCTGTGCGTCCACGCCTCGGTGTAAGCCTGCACGGTCTGGTTGTCCGTCACGGGAATCTCCGGCCCTCCGTCAGCTTTCCTACGCTCCGCGCCCGGCCGTCGCGGTCGGCCGGGATGTCCGGCTTCCGGGCGCACACGCTAACCGCACGTTACGCTGCCGGGAGACAGCTGGGCAGCGCTTTCGGGTGACGATCGTAGGTCTCTTGCCGTGGACGGTGGTACTGTGCGCGCTTCATTGATCCAACTCGCGGTCTCCGACGCCGAGCCGCCCGCCGAACGGCGGGCCCGGGCCGCGTCGCTGGTACGGGCGCAGCAGGGCGCCGACCTGGTGGTGCTGCCGGAGCTGTGGCCGTTGGGCGGCTTCGCCCACGACCTCTGGTCGGAGGGCGCCGAGACGCTGGACGGACCCACCTCGGACGCCATGGCGGCGGCTGCCCGGGCTGCCGGCGTCTGGCTGCACGCCGGTTCGATCGTCGAACGCGACCCGGACGGGCCGATCTACAACACCTCGATGGTGTTCGCCCCGGACGGCGAGCTGGTGCACACCTACCGCAAGATCCACCGCTTCGGCTTCGACAGCGGCGAGGCGGTGGTGATGGGCGCCGGACAGGAGATCGTCACGGCGCCGACCGAGTTCGGCACCCTGGGCCTGGCGACCTGCTACGACCTGCGCTTCCCGGAGCTGTTCCGGGCGCTGCTGGATGCCGGCGCCCAGCTGCTGGTGGTCCCGGCGGCCTGGCCGGCCAAGCGGCGCGAGCACTGGACGCTGCTGGCCCGGGCCCGGGCGCTGGAGGAGCAGGCCTTCGTACTGGCCTGCAACACCGCCGGAACGCACGCCGGGGTCGAGCAGGCCGGGCACAGCGTGGTGGTGGACCCGTGGGGCCGGGTGCTGGCCGAGGCGGGGCCGGAGGAGGAGGTGCTGACCGTGGAGTTCGACCCGGCCGAGGTGGGCCGGGCGCGCGAGGACTTCCCGGTGCTGCGGGACCGCCTGCTCGGCATTCCGGCGCCCGTCCAGCGGTAGGGCCTGTCCGCCGGGAGGGTCGTCGGGTGGGTTGGTTCGGACCTGCCCCGGGCCGGTTTGAGAAGATGAGCACTCGTCGTGTTCCCTGCCGCCGGTCGGCCGGTCCGTCGCGGGTCGGTACGGCGGCCTGCCCGAGGAGGTCGCGCGCATGTCCGGCACCGGCGCCGGCGACACCCCCCACCCGGTCATCCACCGCAACAGCCTGCGCGAGCAGATCGCCGGCGCGCTGCGCGAGGAGATGATGGCCGGCCGGCTGGAGGCGGGTCGCAACTTCACGGTCAAGGAGATCGCGGAGCTGTACGGAGTCTCCGCGACCCCCGCCCGGGAGGCGCTGGTCGACCTCGGTGCGCAGGGGCTGCTGCGGGCCGAGCACCACCGCGGCTTCACCGTGCCGGAGCTGTGCTGGGAGGACTTCCTGGAGGTCTTCGAGGCCCGGGTGCTGCTCACCGACAGCTTCTACCGCCAGTTCTCCACCCGCCGGGCGCTGCCCGACCTCACCCGGCTGCCCTCGCTGCGCCGCCGGGCCGACGCGGCGGTGCGGGCCGCCCGGGCCGGGAACCTCGACGTGATGGTGGGCTGTGACCGCCGGTTCTGGCAGGAGGTCTCCGCCCTGCTCGGCAACCGCCGGATCGGGGACTACCTGGACTGGCTGCGGGTGCAGTCCTGGATGTTCGCCGCGCCCTACCTGCGGGCGATGCCCGCCCTGGGCGGGGTCTGCTGGGACCGCCACCCGGACCTGGTCGACGCGATCGGAGCCCACGACCTGGCCGGTGCGCACCGGATCATCTGCGAGTACAACCTGTTCACCGTCCGGCTGCTGGCGGGGCTGGCCGGGCAGTCGCTGGAGTCGGTGCCGGTGCTCGGGCTGCTCACCGAGGTGGCCGACGGAGAGCCGCTGCCCGTCCCGGTCGAGCCGCGGGCGCCGCAGCCGCCGGCCCGGACGGCCTCCGGAACCGAGTCCGCATCCGGGGCCGGGTCCCGGGCCGGGTCCGCCCCCGCGCCCGGCGGGGACCGGTCCGGGCGGCCCCGCCGGGGCGACGAGATCGGCCGGGAGCTGGGCCGCGAACTGGGGCTGGGCCTCGGTCTGGTGCCGCAACCGCGCTGGGTGCCGCACACCCGGTTCGGCCGACGGCTGCCCGAGCCGCCCCCCGAGGCCCCGAGGGGACGGCCCGATCCGCACCCGGCCCCGGGCCGGTAGGGTGGGCGGTCGTCGAACCGGGTGCCCCGCACGGGCCCTCCGGGTACCGACTCCGCCCCCCGTCGTCGCCCCGCCCCCGCGGGCGATCCCGCCGTCCGGAGAGGAACTGCCGGCCATGGCCTGCGACCTCTGGCTCGTCCCGCTGGTGGACGTGCTGAGCCACAGCCCCGACAACCCCTTCCGGGACGACCTCGCGCTCTACAACGCGGTGCTGACCTCGCGCGGGCTGCCCGAGGTGCCGGTCTACCAGTTCGTCCCCGGGCTGAGCGGAGCGGTCGAGCCGATAGCCGCCTTCGACTACGACTCGCTGCACTTCCTGCGCCGCGCCTACCTGTTGGGTCTCACCGGCCTGGACATCACCCCGGTCGACTCGCTCGGCGGCGACTACGAGCAACTGCTGGAGATGTTCGAGAGCAGTGCCGAACAGTCCCATCTGGTCTGGCACTTCGACCACGCCGGTGCGTACGTGCCGGTCGAGTTCCAGACCCCGCTGGTGGACGAGGTGCTGCTCGCCTCCGGCGGCCCGCTCGGCTCCAGCCACGGGCTGCTGCGCGAACTGCAGGCGGTGGCACCGGCGCTGGGCATCGACCCGCTCAACCCGCCGGACCCGACCCGGCCGCTCGGCCCGACCGGCCTGGAGCAGCCGTTCGGACCGCCGATCGACGACGTGCACCCGTTCGCCCGGGAGCGGCACGCCTGGTCGGGCCTGTACGCGGCGGCGACCAGGAGCGTCAGCCAGGGCTCGATGATCGTCTTCGCGTAGCGCCGTCCCGACCGCCTATCGCAGTGGCCCCTCCGGCGGCCGCTGGCGCGGCATGGTGGGCCTGGTACCGGGCGGTGGCAGCACCCGCACCTGGGCGCCGGCCCCGGGCTCGGTGCGCCCTCCCCACGTCCCGGCGGTCTGGGTGGGCAGCCGGGTCATCGACGCGCGGAACTCCAGCATCCACTCCGAGGTCTCGGTGCGGACCATGTCCGACACGTCCTCGCAGAACCGGCGCAGCACGCCCAGGCAGCGTTCGGCGGCCTCGCCCGCGGTTCCCTCGGTCGGGCCGAGCACCTCGCGCACGCACTCCGAGGCCCAGTCGAACTGGAAGGCCTCCAGGCGGCGTTGCAGCGCCTGCCCGGTGGAGACGTCCCGCATCCAGCCGGAGGTGAGCCCGAAGACCCGGTCGGCGCCGTAGCAGGCGGCGGAGAGCGCCAGGCCCACGTACCCCCAGCTGGTGCCGTGGGCGACGGCGTCGGTCAGGTCCACCAGCGGGGCGGTCACCCCGCCGACGGCGAAGCCGGCCGACCCGAAGCGCAGCAGGCGTGCCCAGCGGCGCTTCCAGATCCGGTCCCGGCGGTACCACTCGATCGCCTCGACCGCCCGCTCCTCGGACCAGCGGTAGAGCTCCTCCAGCCGTTCGGCGGGCTCGCCCCAGTCCCCGAGCGGGAACTGGCGGGCGCTCAGATCGGTCCGGCGGCGGGTGGTGGCCCGCCGGGCCACGGCTGCGGCGGGCTGGTCCTCCTCGCCGATCTCCTTGCCCCAGGCACTCTCCTCGGGCTGCATTTCCGGCTGGCTCACCTGTGGGGCTCCCTGTGGCGGGCGGGCGGCTTGGTCTGTCGGCGCATCGGCTGACATGACGTCTGCCGGTGGTTCTCCAACAGCACTTCTTACCGCCAAATGGCTGACCATGGGGGCGCTTCCCCGCTGATCGTTACCGGTTTCGGCCACCGGAACCCGAGGTGGGAGGGTTGCGGGGGGCGGCGAGATTTCACCCGTCCGAGCGAGGCCCCGGTGACCTGCCGTCCTGACCCGGACACCGACCGCGCACCCGGGCCCGTCCGAATTGGAGGATCCTCCTATCTCGTCGGCTCACGGACCGCTTCTCCTGGAGGATCCGACGACGATCCGACGGGACCGGAGAGCGGCCGGAACCGGCCACCGACTACGCTGCCTGGCGTGAAGGTCCTCGTCATCGGCGGCGGCGCCCGCGAACACGCCCTGTGCCGCTCCCTGTCCCAAGATCCCTCCGTGACCGAGCTGCACTGTGCCCCGGGCAACGCCGGGATCGCCCAGGTGGCGACGGTCCACCCGGTCGACCAGCTGGACGGCGCCCTGGTCGCCGACCTGGCCGCGAAGCTCGGGGCCGACCTCGTCGTGGTCGGCCCAGAGGCCCCGCTGGTGGCCGGCGTCGCGGACGCCGTGCGCGCGGCCGGCATCCCGGTCTTCGGCCCCTCCGGCGCGGCCGCGCAGCTGGAGGGCTCGAAGGCCTTCGCCAAGGACGTGATGGCCGGCGCCGGGGTGCCCACCGCCCGCTCCTACGTCTGCACCACCCCGGAGGAGGCCGCCGAGGCGCTGGACGCCTTCGGCGCCCCCTACGTGGTCAAGGACGACGGCCTGGCGGCCGGCAAGGGCGTCGTGGTCACCTCCGACCGCGCGGCCGCGCTGGCCCACGCCGCCTCCTGCGAGCGCGTGGTCATCGAGGAGTACCTCGACGGCCCCGAGGTCTCGCTGTTCGCGATCACCGACGGCACCACCGTGCTGCCGCTGCAGCCCGCGCAGGACTTCAAGCGCGCGCTGGACGGCGACGAGGGCCCCAACACCGGCGGCATGGGAGCCTACTCGCCGCTGCCGTGGGCGCCGGCCGGGCTGGTCCAGGAGGTGCTGGACACCGTCCTGCAGCCGACCGTGGACGAGCTGCGCCGCCGCGGCACCGAGTTCTCCGGCCTGCTGTACGCGGGTCTGGCGCTGACCTCCCGCGGCACCCGGGTGATCGAGTTCAACGCCCGGTTCGGCGACCCGGAGACCCAGGTCGTGCTGGCCCGGCTGCGCACCCCGCTGGCCGGTGTCCTGCTGGCCTCCGCCACCGGCACCCTGGACCAGCTGGAGCCGCTGCGCTGGGACGAGGGGGCGGCCGTCACCGTGGTCATCGCCTCCGAGGGCTACCCGGCCGCGCCGCGCACCGGCGACCCGATCGAGGGCCTGGCCGAGGCCGAGGCGGACGGCACCGCGTACGTGCTGCACGCCGGGACGAAGGCGGACGAGGACGGCCGGGTGCTGAGCGCCGGCGGCCGCGTCCTGTCGGTCACCGCGACCGGCGCCGACCTGGCCGAGGCGCGCGACCGCGCGTACGCGGCCGTGGCGCGGATCTCGCTCAAGGGCGGCCAGCACCGCACCGACATCGCGCTGAAGGCGGCCACCGCCTGAGGCACCCACGCCCCCGCGGCCCCCGTGCGAACCGCTCGCACGGGGGCCGCCGTGCACTTTCGGCGAGCGAGCCGCTGGAAAGGCGCGAGCCTGCGGACCCCCGGGGGAGGGGAAACAACCCGCAGGGCGCAGCGCTCCCGGCGTTTCCGGGGCGGGAGCGGCTCCGGGGGCCGACGCACCGTTCGGCGGCCCGATTCCAGCCCATCGGGTGACAGCAACCGCATCCAGCTGACGCAACCGGGCGCCCGGCCTTATGGTGCGCTGGATCGCCGTGCGACGGGCCGTGCGCCGGGGTCGCCGCCGGGTAGCGGCGCGCCCGCGGGGGGATGCTGGACGGCGATCGGCCGGGCGGTCGCCCGGTGCTTCGCACCGGACCGGTCCCGGGGAGCCCGGGCGGCGTCACCGGCACGACCGGGCGGCGTCACCGGGACGAGTGGAAACCGGGGCGATCCGGAACACCCGCTCGGACCGGGGCGTCGAAAATGTCAGTAGCGCCACACAGCATGCACTGCCGGGGATCGGACGCCTCCGCTTCCCGGTCGGAACTGATCGTTTCGAGTCGGCTCAGGGCCCGTAGGCGGGCGCCCGAGGGCTCCGAAGGGGGTGCCGCACCGTATGGCCGTCGACACCGCGCGCGCTCACGCCCAAGCGGTCCTGCGGGTCCGGGGCCTCGCCCTGGCCGCCGCAGTGCTGCCCACCGCCGTCGCGGTGGTCCTGCTCGCGGGCCGGTTCACCGGCCGGATCGGGGCCGCCGGATCCTCCGACGCCACCGGGTGGGACGCCGCCCGCTGGGGGGTCTGCGCGCTCGCCGCCCTCACGCTGCTGGTGGCCGGACTGACCACCCGCGCCCTGCGCCGGGCCGTCCCGCCGCAGACCCCCGCCGTGCCGGTCGAGCGCGCCGTCGCCCCCGAGCTGTACCGCCTGATCGACGAACTGGCCGACCGGCTGGACGTCCCCGCGCCCTCCGCCGTCGCCCTCACCCCGGACTGCGACAGCTGGCTGGAGGACGTCCCGCCGCCGCGGCGCCCCCACGCCCTGCGGCCGCACCCCGGGGGGCCCGCGCCGGTGCTGGTGATCGGCTCGCCCTTCCTGTGGTGGATGCGGGCCGGCGAACTGCGCGCCCTGCTCGCCCCGGTGGTGGCCGGCACCGCCGCCTCCGCGGACCCGGAGATCGCCGCCGCCCGCCGCTTCCTGCGCAGCCTGGACGCCTGCCTGGACTCCGGCCCGGGCTCGGCCCCCGGGCTCGGCGGCGCCACCCTGGCGGCCCCGCCCGCCCCACCGCGCGGCGGCCCGGCCGGGCTGGCCGACCGGATCACCCGGCGGATCACCCGCCGGTTGCTGGGCGCCTGCCGCGGCCACTCCGCCGAACTGGAGCGGTCCGTCGCGAGCTGGGCCTCCGAGGAAGCCAGGACGGTCGACTACGGCCTGCGGATCGCCGCCCAGGAGCAGGTCGGCCTGGCCTATGCGGGCTGGGACCGGCTACTCACCCGGGTCGCGCTGCCCGCCTGGCGGCTCGGCCGCCACCCCGCCCACCTGAACGCCGGCGTGGTCGCCGCGCTCACCGAGCTGTCCCGCCGCGACCGGCTGGCCGACGGCTACGGCACCCGGCTCGGCGACCGCCCCGCCTGCGACCTGCTGGAGGAGCCCGGCACGGTCGACCGGGCGGTCTCCCGGCTCGCGGCCGACCTGTTCTTCGGCCGCCCGGCGGCCGGCGCCTGGCACGAGCTGGAGTGGGCCGACTACCCGGCCGAGGTGGTGGACGCCGGCTGGCGGTCCAGGGCCGCCGCGCTGCAGGCCGCCCTGGACCGGCTGGCCCCGCAGTCCCGCCCGGGTGCCCCGACCCTCACCCGGCTGCTGGTCCGGCTCGCCGAGGGCGACGGAGAGCAGCTGGCCGCAGCCCTGGCCGCCCAGCTCGCCCGCACCACCGCCCCGGCCCCGCTGCTCGAACCCGACCGCACCGGCCGCGACCTGCTGGTCGACCACGTCACCGCGATGGTCTGCTGCGCCGCCGTGGACACCGCGGGCGGCGTTCCCGGCCTGGACTGGCTGGACGGTCCGGTGCTGCTGCTCGGCGGGGTCCGCCGCACCGACCTGGCCGCCCCGGTCGCCCAGGCCGTGGAGCAGGGCCAGGACGGCCCGCTGCGCGCCTGGCTGGACGCGGCGGAGGTCCGGCTGGAGAAACCCGTGCGCCTCTGACGCCCCGGGCGTCACCGGACCTCCGTGCGTCCCCTGGCCCCCCTGTGCGTCCCTGGCGCCCCATGCGTCCCCGGGCCTCCGGGCGGCGCTCGGCGGTCCGGCACGCGCCCCCGGGGGCCTCGGCCGCCGGTCGTCTCCGCAGGCCGGAGGCCCTGTCCCGGAGGCGTGCGAGATTCCCGACACCAATTGCTACCGTGGGGTGACGGAGCGCCAGCACCGTGTGGTGTATTAGACCGCACGCACATCCGGGGGGCACGTGCCAGCCGGACGGAAGTGCACCTGGGAGGGGCGCGTGGGGACCGAACTCAACCGCCGCTGGGAGTCGGGCACGCACGCTTACAGCGTCTCCGACCCCTTCGGCCAGGGCCCGCTGCCCTGGCTGCGCAGCCCCGACCAGTACCTGGCCGGCGCCGAGGGCGCCGTGCCCTGGTACGTCTCGGTGGACGCGCCCGGCCAGCAGCCGCTGTCGGAGGGCGTGCGGCCCAAGCCGCCGGTCGGCACCCCGCAGAGCTCCAACGACGTGGACCAGCAGATCAAGGGCTTCGCCTCGGCCGGGGTGATCCGCCCCGGCGGCTCGGTGGACTTCCGGGTCACCGTCAATCCGCCCCGCGAGTTCACTGTGGACGTCTACCGGATCGGCCACTACGGCGGTGACGGCGCCAGGCACATGACGTCCAGTCCGCTGATCGCGGGACTGGCCCAGCCCGCCCCGCTGGTCGTGGACCGGACGGTCTCCTGCCACCACTGGTGGCACTCCTGGCGGTTGCAGGTCCCGCTGCACTGGAAGCCCGGCGCGTACGTCGCCGTGCTGACCACCGCGGACATGCTGCACCGCAGCCACATCCCGTTCACCGTACGGGACTTCGCCGACCAGGGGCACACCGCCGAGCTGCTGCTGGTGCTCCCGGACGTGACCTGGCAGGCGTACAACCTGTTCCCCGAGGACGGCCGCACCGGCGCCAGCCTTTACCACGCCTGGGACGGCCGGGGCGGCCTGGTCGGCGAGTCCGAGGCGGCCGTCACGGTCTCCTTCGACCGCCCGCACGCCACCGCCGGGCTGCCGCTGCACGTCGGCCACGCGTACGACTTCATCCGCTGGGCCGAGCGCTACGGCTACGACCTCTCCTACGCCACCGCCACCGACCTGCACGCCGGCCAGGTGGACCCGTCCGAGCACCGGGCGCTGGTCTTCCCCGGGCACGACGAGTACTGGTCCGAGCCGATGCGCCGGACCGTCGAGCGGGCCCGGGACGGCGGCACCTCACTGGTCTTCCTGTCCGCCAACACCATGTACTGGCGGGTCGAGCTGTCCGCCGCCGCCTCCGGCGAGCCCAACCGGCTGCTGAACTGCCGCAAGCGGCAGAAGCCCGGTCCGGGCACTCCGGCCGCCGGGGTGCCCGGCGCGGCCAGCGCGCTCTGGCGGGACGCCGGCGAGCCCGAGCAGCACCTGCTCGGCGTGCAGTACTCGGGCCGGGTCGCCGCGCCCGTGCCGCTGGTCGCCCGGCACACCGCGCACTGGCTGTGGGACGGCACCGGGCTGCAGGAGGGCGACGAACTGCCCGGCCTGGTCGCCGGGGAGGCCGACCGGTACTACCCGAAGGTCGCGCTGCCCGAGCACACCGAGCGGGTGCTGCTGGCTCACTCGCCGTACCGGGACCTGGCCGGCCGCACCCGCTACCAGGAGACCTCGCTCTACCGGGCGCCCAGCGGCGCGTACGTCTTCGCGGCCGGCACCTTCGCCTGGTCGCCCGCCCTCGGCCGCCCCGGCCTCACCGACGAACGGGTCCAGCGGGCCACCGCCAACCTGCTGGACCGGCTCTGCAAGAACTGAGCCCCGGCTCCGCAGGAACCGGGGCCGGGCGGGCGTGAAAGACTGCGGGGGCAGTGACCTCCCCTTTCGCGGTGCCCCACGCCCGTGAACGACCCCTGAGGACTGAGACACCTTGAGCGGATTTGTCACCAAGCCCGAGCCGGTACAGGTACCCGGCCTGGTCCACCTGCACACCGGCAAGGTGCGCGACCTGTACCGCACCGGAACGGGCGAGCTGGTGATGGTCGCCAGCGACCGGATGTCCGCCCACGACTGGGTGCTTCCGAACGAGATCCCGGACAAGGGCCGGGTGCTCACCCAGCTCTCGCTGTGGTGGTTCGAGCGGATCGCCGACATCGTCCCCAACCACGTGATCTCCACCGAGGTCCCGGCCGGCGCCCCCGCCGACTGGAAGGGCCGCACGCTGATCTGCAAGAGCCTGGACATGATCCCGGTCGAGGCGGTCGCCCGCGGGTACCTGGCCGGCTCCGGCCTGACCGAGTACCGGGAGAGCCGCACGGTCTGCGGCATCGCCCTGCCGGAGGGCCTGGAGAACAGCTCCGAGCTGCCCGCCCCGATCTACACCCCGGCCCTCAAGGCCGAGGTCGGCGAGCACGACGAGAACGTCCCCTACGAGGAGACCGCCCGCCGGATCGGGGCCGAGCTGGCCGCCCAGGTGCGCCGCACCACCCTGGACGTCTACGCCCGGGCCCGGGACATCGCCCGCGACCGCGGCATCATCCTGGCCGACACCAAGTTCGAGTTCGGCCTGCTGGACGGCGAGCTGGTGATCGGCGACGAGGTGCTCACCCCGGACTCCTCCCGCTACTGGCCGGCGGACGAGTACCACCCGGGCCGCTCGCAGGCCTCCTTCGACAAGCAGCTGATCCGCGACTGGCTGGTCTCCCCTGCCTCCGGCTGGGACCGCTACAGCGAGCAGCCGCCGCCGGAGCTGCCGGCCGAGGTGGTCGAGCAGACCCGCGCCAAGTACATCGAGGTGTACGAGCGGCTGACCGGCACCAGCTGGGTCTGAGCCGCACGCGTGACGCCCGTGAGCTAGATCCACCCGTGCTCGCGGGCGATCCGCACCGCCGCGTGCCGGTTCTCCGCGCCCAGCTTGGTGGCCGCCGAGGACAGGTAGTTGCGCACGGTGCCCTGGGAGAGCGCGGCCCGTTCGGCGATCTCCGCGATCGGGGTGCCGTCCGCGGCCAGCTCCAGGACGTCCGTCTCGCGCGGGGTCAGCGGGGTCTCCCCGGCGCTGATCGCGTCCGCCGCCAGCTCCGGGTCCACGTACCGGCCGCCGGAGCGCACGGTGCGGATGATGCCGGCCAGGTCGGCCGCCGAGACGGTCTTCGGCAGGAAGCCCCGGACCCCGACCTCCAGCGCCCGCTTGAGGTAGCCGGGGCGGCCGTGGCCGGTGACGATCATGCAGCGGCAGTCCGGCAGCAGCCGGCGCAGCTCGGTGGCCACCTCGATGCCGTCCTGGCCGGGCATCTGCAGGTCCAGCACCGCGATGTCCGGCCGCTGGGCCCGGGCCATCGCCAGCGCCTCGGGGCCGGATCCGGCCTGGGCGACCACCTCGATGTCGTCCTCCAGGGAGAGCAGCGCGGCCAGCGCACCGCGGATCAGGTGCTCGTCGTCGGCGAGCAGGACGCGGACGGGCGCGGTGTTCTCGGTCATCGGAAGGCCTCTCTCAGCCCGGCAGCGGGACGGTGGCGAGCATCCGGAAGGTACCGGGTGCGGTGGTCGGGACGGTCAGCTCCCCGTCGTGGGCGGCCAGCCGCTCGCGCAGGCCGTGCAGCCCGGTGCCGCCGCCCTGGGAGGGGAGCGGTACGGCGGGCACCCCGTCGTTCTCCAGCTCCAGCACCGCCCGGCCGTCCTCCTGCCGCAGCCGGATCAGGCAGCGGGCGGCCTCGCTGTGCCGCAGCACATTGGTGGTGGACTCGCGGATCACCCAGCCGAGCACCGACTGCACCTGCGGTGGCAGCCGGTCGGGCTCCTCACCGAGGTCGATGTCGCAGTGGATGTCGGCGGCACGCAGCACCGCCCGGGCACCGATCGCCTCGGCGTGCAGGTCGGCGGTGCGGTAGCCACGGATGACGTCCCGGACCTCGCGCTGCGACTCCTGGGCGATCTTCTGCACCTCGGCCATCTGCTCGGCCGCCTCCGGGCGTCCGCGCCGGGCGAGCTGGACGGCGAGCTCGCTCTTCAGCGCGATGGTGGTGAGGTTGCGGCCCATCACGTCGTGCAGGTCGCGGGAGAAGCGCAGCCGTTCCTCGGCGACGGCCAGCCGGGACTGCGCCTCACGGGCGGCGTCCAGTTCCCAGACGATGGCGGTGAGCCAGGCGAAGCTGCGGCAGCTGGCCCCGAGGAAGGCCATGGCGACCGTCATGACCATCAGGAATCCGGTGGCCGTGGCCGCGCCGACCCCGGCCAGCACCATGGCCGGGACGACCGCCACCACCATGCCGAGTCCGGCGGGGGCGGACCAGCGCGGGGGCAGTCCCACGCACACCGGGCAGAAGCCGAAGATCAGCAGGTAGCCGGCGACGAGCGCGGTGAACGGGAACTGCACCGGCTTCGCCGTCATGTCGCCGGCCGGTCCCACCAGCATGACCGCCCAGGAACCGGCCACCACCAGACCGACGGTGAGGACGATCCAGCGTCGGTGCTCGGCGGGCCGCCGCAGGTAGTGGTCGAGGGTCACCCGGAAGGTCCGCAGCAGCACCAGGGTGGTGGCAAGGCCGATCAGGAGGGACACCTGGACCGCGGAGGAGTGTCCGGCCGCTCCGCTGCCGGTGCCGATGGCGAAGAGCACTCCGGGCATGAGGAACACGGCCATCAGGTAGAGGGACCAGCGGAGGTAGTACTCGGTGCGCTGCGGCTTGCTGAGACGCCGCCAGTTGCGCAGCGGTGACCGCATTCCCAATTCTTCCGCCCCCATTCGACCATGATCATGCTTTCCGCCTTCATATCAGAGGTCGAAGCGGGGGCGGTCCTTCGGATTCCTTTCCACTGCGGTCAGCGGCGCGGCTCCCAGCGGAAGTAGCGCACCGCGCCCCAGACCGCCAGGCCGAGCCAGACGGCGCCGGTGACCAGGTGCGGGGCGGCGGCGCCCCAGCTGCCGAGGAAGTCGGTCGCGGCGGCGGAGCCGTCGGTGCCGAACCAGCCGACCCGGATCAGCTGGAAGGCCGGGGTGGTCGGCAGCAGGCGGCAGACGTCGGCCAGCTGTGAGGGCATGACCTCCAGCGGGAAGTACAGGCCGGAGCCGAACTGCATCACCAGCATGACGGGCAGGGTGGTGATGCCCGCGCTCTCCACGGTCTTGGTGAAGGCACTGGACAGCGCGGCCAGGGCGATCATGGTGGCCAGCAGCATCAGCAGGCCGACCAGCATCAACACCGGGTTGACCGGGACGGCCAGGTGCAGGCCGAGGCTGCCGCCGATCCCGATCAGGGCGGCCATGAACAGCCCGAGGACGAGCGAGGGGACGGCGGTGCCGAGCAGGATCTCCAGGTCCCTGGCCTCGCCGGTGCGCAGCCGCTTGAGCACCAGCTCGCCGCGCCGCCCCACGTACGCGGCGGTCAGGTTGTAGTACACGACGAAGGCCAGGACCATCCCGACCGAGCCGTAGACCAGCAGCGAGTGGACGTCCAGCCCGGGGTTGTCCTCGGACTGCTTCTTGAGCAGCCCGTGGAGGGTGCTGATCAGCACCACCGGCAGCACCACGGCGGTGAACAGCGCGGCGCGGTTGCGCAGCAGCAGGGTGGCCTCGGCCCGCCCGAGGGCGAGCAGCCGGCCGGCGGTGGTGCTCTGCGGGCCGGTGACGGTGGCGGGGGCGGGAGCGGCGGTGGTCATCGGGCGGATCCGATCAGGCGGCGGCGGGCGGGACGGGCGGCGGCGGGGGTCTGCGGCGGGGCCTGGTGGGCGGCCTCGGAGGCGATGGCGAGGAAGGCCTCCTCGAGCGAGGCGCTGCGGGCGTCCAGGGCGCCGAGTGCGATCCCGTGGTGCCGGGCCCAGCCGAGCAGGTCGGTCAGGGTGTCCTGGAGGCCGGTGCTCTGCACGGTGACCTTGCGGCCGTCGACGGTGACCTCGGCGCCGGGCAGGACGGGCAGTGCGGCCCCGGTGAACTCCGGGAGCTCGAAGGTGATCCGGGAGGGCCGTCCGGCGATCACCTCGGCGACGGTGCCGGTGGTGACGACCCGGCCGCCGTGCATGATGGCCAGCCGGTCGGCGAGCTCCTCGGCCTCCTCCAGGTAGTGGGTGGTGAGCAGCACCGTGGTGCCCTGGGCGCGCAGCTCGCGGACCAGCCGCCAGACGGCGGTCCGGGCCTCCGGGTCGAGGCCGGTGCTGGGCTCGTCCAGGAAGAGCACCTCGGGGCGGCCGAGCAGGGCCATCGCGAGGTCGAGCCGGCGCCGTTCGCCGCCGGACAGCTGCTTGACCCGGACGCCGGCCCGGTGGCCGAGGCCGACCAGCTCCAGGGCCTCCGCGACCGGGCGGGCGCCGCTGGTCACCCCGGCCCAGGCGCGGCCGGTCTCGGCGGCGGTGAGCTCGCCGGGGAAGCCGCCCTCCTGGAGCATGACGCCGATCCGCGGCCGGACGGTGGCGCGCTCCTCGAAGGGGTCGTGGCCGAGCACCCGGACGGTGCCGCCGCTGGGTGCGGCCAGTCCTTCGATGACCTCCAGGGTGGAGGTCTTGCCGGCGCCGTTGGTGCCGAGCAGGGCGAACAGCTCGCCGCGGCCGACGGTGAGGTCGACGCCGCGGACGGCGTGGTACTCGGTGGCGCCGGTGCCGTAGTGGCGGTGCAGGTCGGTGACCTCGATCACGCTGTCGCCGGGGCGGCCGGGCTTGCTCGTTTCCATGCCCCCAGCCTTCCGCCGCCCCGGGCCCGGGGGCAGTGCGCGCCGTCACGGGTCGGCAGTGCGGATCCACGGGTCGGCGATGACAAATGTCATGGGGGGAAGGGGGAATGGGGGAAGCCGGAATACGTCGAAGGCCCCCTCGATCGAGGGGGCCTTCGCTCTGGAGCGGACGACGAGATTCGAACTCGCGACCCTCACCTTGGCAAGGTGATGCTCTACCAACTGAGCCACGTCCGCATGGTCAAACTATTGAGTTGTGCTGTGCTCGCGCACTGCGAGCGGACGACGAGATTCGAACTCGCGACCCTCACCTTGGCAAGGTGATGCTCTACCAACTGAGCCACGTCCGCATGGTGCCTGGTGGGGCACCCGCCGCCTCTTCGGATCTCTCCGTTGCGGCGACGAGGAATACTCTACAGCATCGTTCGGGGTGGTCGCCCCACCCTTTCGGTCCGGGCGGGCGGGGCGACCGGGGCGGGGCCCCGACGGGGTCAGTTCGCCTCGGCGAAGGCCTCGTACACGTGCTTGGGGATCCGGCCGCGGGCCGGCAGTTCCATGCCGCGCGACAGGGCCCAGGCGCGCACGGCGGCCGGGTCCGGGGTGAGCGCGGTGCGGCGGAAGGACTTTCCGGTACGGCTCTGGCGCCGGCCGGCCGCGACGAACGGGGCGAGGGCCTCCCGCAGCTTTTCCGCGTTGTCCACGGACAGGTCGATCTCGTACGACTTCCCGTCGACGCCGAAGTGGACGGTTTCTGCGGCGGCGCCGCCGTCCAGGTCGTCGGAGAGCGTGACAACTACACGCTGAGCCATGGGTGTCAATCCTCTCGGGCAATTCGGCCGCCGGTTCACGGAGTGTGCCCCGTGGCCTGATGTGCACCAACTCGCGCAAGCGCACACGGGCAGGCCTGGTGGCCCGCCGGATACGCAGCACTTGCCGCGACAGGTGGCCCTATTCTGCACCCGAAGGGGGTCGAAATCGAAGAGTCCGGCATTCTTTTCCGGATATTCACGAGTCTTCGCGGGACTGCCGGATACCGATGCGCGGGACGGGCGGTTCTGTCCCCAAGTGCCGTATTCGGGTGTTCTCCGGGGGTTCCCCTTCGGGGCCGCGAATCCCCGGAAACGGGCCGGTCCGGGCGGGGGGTGGGGGCGCTGGATCCCTTGTGGCGTAAGGGTCCTGGGTCTACGCGCGTCACTCTCCCCGGCCAGCAATCCTCCCCCGAACGGCCGGTAGTCTGGAGTTCCCCCGCCTCACCGAAGACACCACCGGGAGTGCCAGTGGCACGCGTCGTAGTCGACGTCATGCTCAAGCCGGAGATCCTCGACCCCCAGGGACAGGCGGTGCAGCGTGCACTGCCCCGTCTCGGATTCACCGGGATCGCCGACGTCCGCCAGGGCAAGCGTTTCGAGCTGGAGCTGGAGGGCCCGGTCGACGACGCCGCGCTCGCCCGTATCCGTGAAGCCGCCGAGACCTTTCTCGCCAACACCGTGATCGAGGACTTCACCGTCCGCGTCGAGGAGGCGGCGAAGTGACCACCCGCATCGGCGTCGTCACTTTCCCCGGCTCGCTCGACGACCGCGACGCCCAGCGCGCGGTCCGCCTGGCCGGCGCGGAGCCGGTCGCCCTCTGGCACCGTGACAAGGATCTCCACCAGGTCGACGCCGTCGTCCTGCCCGGCGGATTCAGTTACGGCGACTATCTGCGCTGCGGCGCGATCTCCCGCTTCTCGCCGGTGATGGAGACCGTCATCGAGCAGGCCAAGCTCGGAATGCCGGTCCTGGGTATCTGCAACGGCTTCCAGGTGCTGTGCGAATCCCACCTGCTGCCCGGCGCGCTCACCCGGAACGACTCGCTGCACTTCGTCTGCCGCGACCAGAAGCTGCGCATCGAGAACGCGGAGACGGCCTGGACCGGGGATTACTCGGCGGGCCAGGAAATCGTCGTCCCGCTGAAGAACGGCGAGGGCCGCTTCGTCGCGGACGCTCACGTCCTGGACGAACTGGAGGCGGAGGGCCGGGTCGTGGCCCGGTACCTGGCCGGCGGCAACGCCGCTGACGGGTACGGCAACCCGAACGGTTCGTACCGCGACATCGCCGGCATCACCAACGCCGCCGGCAATGTCGTCGGCCTGATGCCGCACCCGGAGCACGCCGTGGAGCCGCTCACCGGTCCGACCACCGAGGGCCTGGGCTTCTTCACTTCCGTACTGAAGCAGCTGGTGAACGCCTGATGAGCCTCGACACCGTCAAGAACGCCGAGCAGACCCCGGACGCCGCCCAGCCGTGGGCCGAGCTCGGCCTCAAGGAGGACGAGTACGCGCGCATCCGGGAGATTCTCGGCCGCCGCCCGACCGGCGCCGAACTCGCGATGTACTCGGTCATGTGGTCCGAGCACTGTTCGTACAAGAGCAGCAAGGTCCACCTGAAGCAGTTCGGCGAGAAGAAGCCCGATTCGGACGCGATGCTCGTCGGCATCGGCGAGAACGCCGGTGTGGTCGACGTCGGCCAGGGCTACGCGGTGACCTTCAAGGTCGAGTCGCACAACCACCCGTCGTACATCGAGCCCTACCAGGGCGCGGCCACCGGTATCGGCGGCATCGTGCGCGACATCCTGGCGATGGGCGCCCGTCCGGTCGCCGTGATGGACCCGCTGCGCTTCGGTGCGGCCGACCACCCGGACACCCGGCGCGTGCTGCCCGGCATCGTCGCGGGCATCGGCGGCTACGGCAACTGCCTGGGCCTGCCGAACATCGGCGGCGAGGTCGTCTTCGACTCCTGCTACCAGGGCAACCCGCTGGTCAACGCGCTGTGCGTGGGGGTCATGAAGCACGAGGACATCCACCTCGCGCAGGCCTCCGGCGCCGGCAACAAGGTCATCCTGTACGGCGCCCGCACCGGCGGCGACGGCATCGGCGGAGTCTCGGTGCTGGCCTCCGAGACCTTCGACGACACCAAGCCGACCAAGCGCCCGGCCGTCCAGGTCGGCGACCCGTTCCAGGAGAAGCTCCTGATCGAGTGCACCCTGGAGATCTTCCGGGAGAAGCTCGTCAAGGGCATCCAGGACCTCGGCGGCGCCGGTCTGTCCTGCGCCACCAGCGAGCTGGCCTCGGCCGGCTCCGGCGGCATGCGGATCGACCTCGACACGGTGCACCTGCGCGACCACACGCTCTCGCCGGAGGAGATCCTCATGAGCGAGTCGCAGGAGCGCATGTGCGCGATCGTCGAGCCCGACAAGGTCGCCCGCTTCCTGGAGATCTGCGAGAAGTGGGACGTCATCGCCAACGTCATCGGTGAGGTCACCGACGGCGAGCGCCTGGAGATCTTCTGGCACGGCGAGCTCGTGGTGGACGTGCCCCCGCGCACCGTCGCCCACGAGGGCCCGACCTACCAGCGCCCCTACGCCCGCCCGAGCTGGCAGGACGCGCTGCAGGCCGACGCCCCCACCGCCGAGCGGCTGGCCCGCCCGACCACCGGCGAGGGCCTCAAGGCCGACCTGCTGAAGGTCGCGAGCCACCCGAACCAGGCCTCCAAGTCCTGGATCACCGACCAGTACGACCGCTACGTGCTCGGCAACACCGTGCTCTCGCACGGCGAAGACTCGGGCATGATCCGGATCGACGACGAGACCAACCTCGGCGTCTCGGTCGCCACCGACGGCAACGGCCGCTACGCCAAGCTGGACCCGTACACCGGCGCCCAGCTGGCCCTGGCCGAGGCGTACCGCAACGTCGCGGCCGGCGGCGCCAAGCCGCTCGCCGTCTCCGACTGCCTCAACTTCGGCTCCCCCGAGGACCCGGACGTGATGTGGCAGTTCGCCGAGGCGACCCGCGGCCTGGCCGACGCCTGCCTGGTGCTCGGCACCCCGGTCACCGGCGGCAACGTCTCGCTCTACAACCAGACCGGCGAGGTCGCCATCCACCCGACCCCGGTGGTCGCGGTGCTCGGCGTCATCGACGACGTCACCCGGCGCACCCCGGTCGCCTTCGCCGAGGAGGGGCAGCTGCTCTACCTGCTCGGCGACACGGCGGACGAGCTCGGCGGCTCGGCCTGGTCGCAGGTCGTCCACGACCACCTCGGCGGCCTGCCGCCCAAGGTGGACCTGGAGCGCGAGCGGCTGCTCGGCGAGATCCTCATCTCGGCCTCCCGCGACGGCATGATCGACGCCGCGCACGACCTGTCCGACGGCGGCCTCGGCCAGGCGCTCGTGGAGAGCTGCCTCAAGGGCGGCCACGGCGCGCGGATCGTCGTGCCCGAGGGCACGGACCCGTTCGTGTTCCTGTTCTCGGAGTCGGCCGGCCGCGCCGTCGTGGCGGTGCCGCGCAGCGAGGAGCTCCGCTTCAACGACATGTGCACCGCGCGTGGCCTGCCGGCCACCCGGATCGGTGTCGTGGACGGCGACGCCCTGGACGTCCAGGGGCAGTTCACCGTCTCGCTGGCCGAGCTGAAGGACGCCCACACCGGCGTCATCGAGGCCCTGCTGGCCTGACCGGCCCGCTCCGGGGGGCGGACGGTTCCGTTGGAACCGTCCGCCCCCGTCGTATGTTGGGCCCCATGCCTCCCAAGTCCCGTACGTACCAGCCGCAGAAGGTCCGCGCCGCGCTGGCCGCCCAGAGCGAGTCGCTCCGTGCCGTCGTCCACGGCCTCACGGCCGACCAGTTGGAGCGGCCGACCCGGCTCGGCACCTGGCGGGTCCGGGAGTTGCTGACGCACCTGAGCCTGGCGCTGGGCCACCTGGCCGCCGCGGTGGGCACCCCGGCACCGGACGGGCCGGTGCTCTCGCTGGCCGGCTACGCGGAGTTGAGCGGGACGATGGCCGCGGCCGTCGACAGCGCGGTGACGGAGCACGCGGCGACCGGGTTCGCCGGCCCGCCCGCGGAGGTGGCCGCCGCGTTCGACCGGTCGCTCGACGCCGTACGGGCCGTGCTCGACCGGCCTGCCGGGGCGGAGCGGGAGCCGACCGCCGTCGTGGTCGGTCGGCGGATGCTCCTGACCGACTACCTGGTGACCAGGCTGGTCGAGGCCGTGGTGCACGCCGACGACCTGGCCGACGCGCTGGGCCTGGACACCTTCCCGCACGACCGCCAGGCCCTCGCCGCCGTCACCCGGATGCTGGCCGACGCCTTCGCCGACCGGGTGCCCGGCGGCGCGGTCGAGCTGCGGATCCCGCCGTACGCGGTCGTCCAGGCCGTCCCGGGGCCCAAGCACACCCGGGGCACCCCGCCGAACGTGGTCGAGACCGACCCGCTGACCTGGATCCGGCTGGCCACCGGCCGGATGCCCTGGGCGGCGGCGGTGGCGGACCACGCGGTGGCCGCCTCGGGGGAGCGCAGCGACCTGGGGGAGTACCTGCCGGTCCTGGGCTAGCGGCTGGTCCGTGAGCCGGCCGACCAGCCCTTGAGCTGCCCGGCCAGGGCTTCGGCGGCCTTGCGCAGCGGTTCGCCGGCCAGGGCCGGGTCCTGGGCCGCCTGCCCGCCGGTGGTGTTCTGGTCGAGCACCAGCACCAGGTCTCAACTCCGTTGCGCTCCGGGACGGCTGCGGCACGGCTACGGCACGGCCGGGCCGCTCAGGTAGGTGCCGTCCGCCGAGTACGGCCAGGCGTTCGGCGTGCAGCCCTTGAGGCCGTAGATCTGCTGCATCATGGCGGGCGCGGGCTTGCCGGGGCCGGGGCAGGTCTCGTGTCCGTGGCCGATCCGGTGGCCGACCTCGTGGTTGACGATCAGTGCCCGGTACTCGTCGATCGGGCCGCTGAACTGCGGCGAACCGGTGTTCCAGCGCTTGGAGTTGACGAGCACCTGGTTGCCGACGTTGCAGTTGACCTCGCCGTGGGTGTCCAGCCCGGAGGCGCCGCAGATCTTGTCCACGGTGGCCGGGGAGGCGATCTTGACGGTGAAGTCGTACGAGCCGCCGGCCACCAACTGGAAGCCGTTCTTGTGGTCGTTGGTCCAGCCGCGGCGGTCGCCGAGGATGCCGTGGATCTGCGCGGCGGCGGAGGCGGCGTCGATGCCGATGCCGTCCTCGACCTCGACCCGGTAGCGGCGCACGGTGCCGCGGCCGACGGCCTTGGCGCTGGCGGGGGCGGTGCTGAAGGTGCCGGAGCCCTTGGTGGGGCCCGGATCGGGCGCGGTGGGCGTGGGCGTGGGGGCCGTCGTCGGGGGCGCGGTCGGGGTGGGGGTGCCGGTGGGCGTCGGCGTCGCCGGTGCCGTGCCGGGTGACTGCTCGCCGGGCGGGGCGACCCGGGCCTGGGCGGTCGCGGCGGGGGCCGGGGCGTCCGAGGGGCGGTTCAGCGCGAAGGCGGCGACGCCCAGCAGCAGTACGGAGGCAACCAGTGCCGTGAGCATGCCAGGGCCGATCCGGCGACGTGACCTGCGGCGGCGACGGGCGCTGCGAGCGTTCTCCGGTGGAGCGGCTCGCCTGCGGGCGGATCTGGCTGCGGGCACGAGCGACACCCTGGCATGCGAACGGGTGAATGTCTACATACCTGGTATGCAGCTCCGGACGACTTCAGCCGATCGACGGCCCAGGTCGGCAGGATCGCGGTCACCGTCCGGCACCGAGCACCCCGCGAGGGGCGACGATCACCGCACTGCGATTGACCCCGGGCCCGGGGTGGCAGACTGCACTGCATGGCGATTCACAAGAATCTTCTCGACGGCCCCGATCCGACGTTCCTGCCGGAGGACGAGCAGCCCTACCGGATGCTGGCGGAGGAGTCGGCCTCACCGACCCAGGTGGCCGCCGACTTCCCGGCCTTCTGCCTCGCCTGGGCCATGCTCGCCGACGACGCCTACGCGGCGGGCCGCTACGTCGAGTCCTACGCCTACGCCCGTACCGGCTACCACCGCGGCCTCGACCAGCTGCGGCGCAGCGGCTGGAAGGGCCACGGGCCGGTGCCGTGGGACCACCGCGGCAACCGCGGCTTCCTGCGCTGCCTCGCGGCGCTCGCCCGGGCGGCCGGCGCGATCAAGGAGACGGAGGAGGAGGCGCGCTGCTGGCAGTTCCTGCAGGACAGCAGCGCGGAGGCGTACGCGGAGCTCAAGCAGTAGGGACCACGGAACCGTCCGGACCGCGAACCGTCCGGACCGGGAACCATCCGGACATGACCGTGCCCCCGGCGGGAGACCGCCGGGGGCACGACCGTTGTCACGCGCGATCGTCGTCACGCGCGCGTCAGCGGGCTCACTTCAGGCGCTTGCCGGCCGAACGCAGCTGCTCGGCGGCCTCGACCACGCGGGCGGCCATGCCGGCCTCGGCCAGCTTGCCCCAGGTGCGCGGGTCGTAGGTGTTCTTCTTGCCGACCTCGCCGTCGACCTTCAGCACGCCGTCGTAGTTGGCGAACATGTGGCCGGCCACCGGGCGGGTGAAGGCGTACTGGGTGTCGGTGTCCAGGTTCATCTTCACGACGCCGTTCTCCAGCGCGGTGGCGATCTCCTCGGCGGTGGAGCCCGAGCCGCCGTGGAAGACGAAGTCGAACGGGTCGGTCTTGCCGTACTGCTTGCCGATCGCGTCCTGCAGCTCGCGCAGCAGCTCCGGCTTCAGCACGACGTTGCCCGGCTTGTACACGCCGTGCACGTTGCCGAAGGAGGCGGCCAGCAGGTAGCGGCCCTTCTCGCCCAGGCCCAGGGCCTCGGCGGTGCGCACGGCGTCGTTGACGGTGGTGTACAGCTCGTCGTTGATCTCGTGCGAGACGCCGTCCTCCTCGCCACCGGTCGGGGTGATCTCGACCTCGAGGATGATCTTGGCGGCGGCGGCCTGGGCCAGCAGCTCCTGGGCGATGGACAGGTTGTCGGCGAGGGTCTCGGCCGAGCCGTCCCACATGTGCGACTGGAACAGCGGGTTCTCGCCCTTGGCCACGCGCTCGGCGGAGATCGCCAGCAGCGGGCGCACGTAGCCGTCCAGCTTGTCCTTCGGGCAGTGGTCGGTGTGCAGTGCGACGGTGATGTCGTACTTGGCGGCGACGATGTGGGCGAACTCGGCGAGCGCGACCGCGCCGGTCACCATGTCCTTGTTGTGCTGGCCGCCCAGGAACTCCGCGCCACCGGTCGAGATCTGGATGATGCCGTCGCTCTCGGCCTCGGCGAAACCGCGCAGCGCGGCGTGCAGGGTCTGCGACGAGGTGACGTTGATGGCCGGGTAGGCGAACTTGCCCGCCTTGGCCCGGTCGAGCATCTCGTTGTAGACCTCGGGAGTTGCGATGGGCATGCGATCCGCTCCTGTCGGGTTGCGGCGTACGGACGGTGCTGTCCGACGCTGTGTACGCCTTCGTGACGACTCCGTGCCGGCCCGCCGACGCGCGGCGCTGCGGTGTGGCTCTCCGGCACCAAGGTTCGAGGCGACCTCCGCGGTACGGCCATGAGGGTGGTGGGCCGCCGCGGACCGGACGCCTGGGCCATCTTCCCAGACTCGTGCCCGCAGGTCAGCAGGAGCCCGCCAGTCGGGACGTCGCCCGGGGAGGCTCGGCCGGAAGTCGACGGCGGACCGGGACCCGACCCGCTGGGCTCGGCCGGAAGTCATCGGAAAGGTACGCCCGCTATCCTGCGCCCGTGGACTACAACCAGCTGGCCGTCAACCTGCTCGACGCCAAATCCCTGATCTCGTCCCTCGGCGCCATAGGGCTGATCGCGATCATCTTCGCGGAGACCGGCCTGCTGGTCGGCTTCTTCTTCCCGGGCGACTCGCTGCTGATCATCGGAGGTGTCGCCGCCTCGAACGCCGCCTCCTCGGTGCTCGGAGACGGCGCCAAGCTGCCGATCGCCGTCCTGCTCACCGGCTGCCCCGTCGCGGCGATCGCCGGTGCCCAGCTGGGACACCTGATCGGGGCCAAGGTCGGGCCGAAGATGTTCGACAAGCCCGAGTCGAAGATCTTCCGCCGCGAATACGTGGTCAAGGCGGAGGAGTACTTCAACAAGTTCGGCTCCGGCAAGGCCGTGGTGCTGGCCCGCTTCATGCCGATCATCCGCACTTTCCTGAACCCGGTCGCCGGCACCCTGGAGATGCCCGCCAGGACCTTCTTCGTGTGGAACGTCGTCGGCGGCGTGCTCTGGACCGAGTCCATGCTGCTGATCGGCTACTTCTTCGGCGACGCGCTCGCCCCGGTGATCGACAAGTACCTGATCCCGGCGGTGCTGCTGATCGTGCTGCTGTCGATCTCGCCGATCCTGGTCGAGGTCGTGCGCGAGCGCCGCAAGAAGAAGGCCGGCCTCGTCGAGGTCCCCGCCGCGGACGCCATGCAGGGCAGCGGCAGCGGCAGCGGCAGCGGGCGGCACCGGCGCGGCTGAGGTCCCCGTTCACGGCCTCGCTGCGGATGCTTCGAGGGCCGGGTCCCGTTCCACGTGGTTTCACGTGAAACAGGACCCGGCCCTTCGTCTTGTCCGGGGAGCCGTATCGGCCGGGGCCGTACGGTCAGAGGCCCAGGTCGTCCAGGGTGTACGCGGTCACGTACGGCAGGCCCTGCTCCTCGACGGCGCCCGCGCCACCGCGCTCGACGATCACCGCGACCCCGACGACGTCGGCGCCCGCCTCACGCAGCGCCTCGACGGCCTGCAGCACCGAGCCACCGGTGGTGGAGGTGTCCTCGACCGCCAGCACCCGGCGGCCCTTCACCTCCGGGCCCTCGATCCGGCGCTGCAGACCGTGCGCCTTGCCGGTCTTGCGGACCACGAAGGCGTCCAGCTTCTGCCCGCGCGCGGCGGCGGCGTGCAGCATCGAGGTGGCCACCGGGTCGGCACCCAGGGTCAGACCGCCGACGGCGTCGTACTCCAGGTGCGAGGTCGCGTCCAGCATCACCCGGCCGACCAGCGGGGCGGCCTCGCCGTCCAGCGTGATCCGGCGAAGGTCGACGTAGTAGTCGGCCTCCTTGCCGGAGGAAAGGGTGACCTTGCCGTGCACGACGGCCTTGTCCTTGATCTGTGCCAGCAGGGCGTCGCGGTCGTTGCTCATGAGCGTTCAGTCTAGGCCCCGCCCTCGGCCTCCCGCCTGCGGGGCGCCGCCGGGGCCACGCCCCGGCAGCCCGTGAAGCGCACCCACGCGGCCGGACACGTCCTAGCGGCGGCGCAGCGCCCTGACCAGCACCACGGCCCCGCCCAGCAGGGCCACCGAGCCACCGATCACCCACGGCACCGCACTGCGACCGCCCGTGCCCGGCACCACGATGCCGCCGGCCTCGCCGCCCCAGCGGGACGCCGCCCGGGCCCGCGCGCTGCGGGCCGGCAGCGCCGGGGCGTAGCGGCCGCGCGGCGGGGCGTGGTCCACCTCCTCGGCCGAGCGGCCGACGATGCTGCGGCGCACCGGGCCGGTGAGCTCCGGCTCGTCCTCGTAGGCGAACAGCGGCTCGGCGGGGAGTTCCTCGGCGACCCCGTCCTGGGGGCCGTCACCGGCGTTCCCGGCGGCGTCGGCCGAGTCGTCGTGGTCGTCGACGTCGTCCTCCTCGTCCGCGTCGTCGTCGGACGAGCCGGTGGGGAGGCCGAAGCGCTCGGCGTCGGCGTCGGAGAAGGCGATCAGGTCGGAGAGGTCGTCGTCCAGGTCGTCGCCGGGCTGGTCCTGAAGCTCCTCGATGAAGACGATCTCGGCGTCGGTGCCGGTCTCGGCTGCGGCGTCGTCCGGGCCCTCGTCGCCGGTCCCGTCCGTGAGTTCCTCGTCGCCCTCCTCCGGGGCGTCCAGGGCGTCGGGGGCGTCCGGGGAGGTGAGCGCGGTGGCGAAGCGGTCCAGCAGACGGCGACCGGCGGCGTCGAGGGTCTCGGCGTCGAACTCGGCCAGCCGGCCGGTGGCGCTCAGATCGCCCGTGAAACGAACGGCCGCGGTGCCGTCCTCGGTGCCGTCCGTGACGCTCACCCGTACGGTGGCGGTCGCCTCACCGCTGCCCCGGGCCTCCTGACCCTCGGCGAGCACGGTGAGCACCCCGTTGCGGCCCTCGATCAGCGACAGCACGCCCTTGAAGGTGATCGTGGAGCCGCCGATCCGCAGCTTCAGTCGCCCGCCGATCTCCTCGGCCGGCCCGGCCCCGACCGCGGCCGGCTCGGTGCTCAGCCCGGGCACGCTCCGCGCCAGCAGCGCCGGATCCTGCAAGGCCTGCCGCACCAGCTCTGCGGACATCGGGACGACAACCTCATGCTCCATGCCACGGAGCCTACCGACTGGGCCCCGCCCGGTCCCTACCCACCACCGCCCGACTTTCCGTCACCACCCGCCTCACCACCCTCCGCCCGGCTCGCCACCGTGGCCCTCATCCCCCTCGGCCTGCGCCCGCCGCCCTTCTCCGTCGGCGCGGCCCGCTTCCCGGCGCTTCCGCCCGCCGAACCGCGCTGCCGGGGTGGCCTTCCTCCTGGCCTGCTGCTCGCCGGGCCGTCCCGTCCGGGTGGTCTTCTCCCCGCCTTCGCTCCCTGCTTGCCGCCTCCTCCCGTCGGGGCGGCCCCCTTCACCCCCGCCTCCTCCCGTCAGCGGGGCCCGAGGAGCGTGAGCGGGGCCGGGGGGCGGGGCGGGCGGAGGGTGGTGAGGCGGATGGTGGAGCTGCGGAGGGTGTCCGGGGTGAGGGCGCGTGGCGGTGGGGCGTCGTCGGCGAGGGCGAGCGGGGGCGGGGTGGCGGCGGCGAGCAGGAAGTCCTGCGTGGCGTCCGGCGGGCCCGGGCGGCAGGTTGCCCTCGCGCTGCCCTGGACGGCGTACGGGGTGGTCCGCAGTCCGGCGGCCCGCAGCCCCGCCTCGATCTGCCACAGGCCGCTTCCGCCCGCGTCCCCGTCCGCACCCCCGCTCCCGCCTTCTCCGCCGCGGACGGCGATCCGGCCGTCGGGGGCGAGCAGCCGGGCGGCGAGGCCGTAGAACTCCTCGGAGTGGAACTTGACCGGCCCGCCGTCGGAGGGCGCGGGCAGGTCGGCGAGCACCACGTCGTACTCCTCGGCGGGCGCGCTGCGCAGCCAGGCCATCGGGTCGGCGGCGGTGGTACGGACCCGGGGGTCGTCCAGGGAGTGGCCGTTGAGGGTGGCGAGCCCGGGGTCGGTGCCGGCGAGCCGGGGGAGGGCCGGGTCGGCGTCGACCAGCCGGACGGAGCGGACGCCGCGGTGCCGCAGTACCTCCCGCAGGGCGAGGCCGTCGCCGCCGCCGAGCAGCAGGACCCGGGAGTCGGGCCCGGCGGCCAGGGCGGGGTGGACGAGCGCCTCGCTGCCCCGGTACTCGTCGGGCCCGCAGACCGCGAGCCGTCCGTCGAGGTAGAGCCGGAGCGGGCCGTCGGCGGGGCCGGTGAGCACGATCTCCTGGTACCGGCTGCGGGTGGCGTAGCGGACCTGGTCGCCGTAGAGGGCGTGCCGGGCGGCGTGTTCGATGCGGTCGGAGCCCACGGCGGCGGCCGCGAGCACGGCGAGGACGAGGGTGCAGCCGCCCCAGAGCAGCCGTCGTATCCGGGGGGCGGGTTCCTCGCGAAAGAGCCAGAGCACCACGGCGGCCCCGGCGACGGCGTTGACCGCGCCGGTGAGCAGCGCGCCGTCGCCGGGGCCGAGCCGGGGGAGCATCAGGAAGGGGAAGGCGAGGCCGCCGATCAGCGCGCCCACGTAGTCGGCGGCGAACAGGTCGGCGACCGCGCGTCCGGCGTCCTCGCGTCGGATCCGTTGGATGAGGGTCATCAGCAGCGGGATCTCGGCGCCGATGAGGATGCCGATGAGGCAGGTGAGGCCGACCATCGCGGCCTGGTAGCGGCCGATCCAGGCCCAGCAGGAGTAGAGGGCGAGGACGGAGAGCCCGCCGGTGAGCGCGAGGGCGCATTCGACCAGGGCGAAGGCGGTCGCGGGGCGGCGGGTGAGCCGCTTGGCGAGCAGTGAGCCGAGGCCCATCGCGAACACCATGACGGACAGTACGACGGACGTTTGGGTGACGGTGTCCCCGAGGAGGTAGTCGCCGAGCGCCACGAGTTCGAGCTCGTAGACGAGTCCGCAGGCCGCGCAGACGAACGCGGCCAGCAGGACGGCGAGCCGGGCGAGCCGGGGGCGGGAGCGCAGCCGGGAGCGACGGCGGGCGGGCAGGGGGATGAGGCTTCGCCCGGGCAGGGGTGGGGTGCCGTCGTCGAGGTCCACTTGCGGGTGTGC
The DNA here is from genome assembly GCF_001188955.3 of Kitasatospora aureofaciens. Classification (GTDB taxonomy): domain Bacteria; phylum Actinomycetota; class Actinomycetes; order Streptomycetales; family Streptomycetaceae; genus Kitasatospora; species Kitasatospora aureofaciens. Next base: position 133,343 of record NZ_JPRF03000017.1, read on the forward strand.
GGGCGGACCGGCCGGATGGTTGATCACGAACAAACGCTAGGGGACGTGCGGGACGGATAGCTGCGCCCATCCGACGGACAGTGAGTGCCGTCCGATTGACGAATCGTTCCTGCGTGCGATTCATCGGCTTGTGCTGGGTAGCGTATGGCCGGGCAGACGGTCCCGCCCAGCTCGTCGGCCCTCATGGCCCCGACACCACCAGCGAGGATCGGGTGCAGACCAGCTGCCCCTCCTGCGGGTAGGCGTGCCAGGTCCGCCAGAGCAGCCGGTCAGGGCCGCCCTGGGTGACGAGTGCGGTGAAGGCGCTCGGGTCGCCCGGGAAGACCCCGGCGAGGCCGCGCGGATGGCCCTCGACCAGGGCCAGCAGCTCCTGGGCGCGGGCCGCGAAGTCGTGCGGCGGCAGCGCCTCGATCCGGGCGGCGAACTCGTACTCCCAGCCGCCGACCTGTTTGGCCACCCGGGCGGGCAGCGGGGTGCGGCGGCCGGGCAGGCAGGCGACGGTCTCCAGGCAGTCGCCGGGGCCGGCCGAGATCACCACCTGGTGCGAGGCGCCCAGCAGCCGCAGCTGGAGGGTGCCGGAGGCGCCGGGGCGGCCGCCGTCGAGTCTCAGGTCGCGGACGGCGAGAGCGGGCAGCGGGTCGCCGCCGAGGCACCAGGCCAGGTCACCGGCGCGGGTGTCCGTGTAGGAGGTCTGCAGTGTGGTGAGCATGCTCGGCTCCGCGTTTCAGCTCCGTGCGCGCCCGCCGAGCAGCAGCGAGTAGGCCTAGGCGATGGCGAGGCTGTTCGTGGCTGTGCGGCCCTGGGCGCGGCCGACCGTGGAAGGAAGGATTCCGGCTGGAGATTCAGCAGCAGAGAAGCATGAATACGCCGGGCCCGTCGGGGATTTACCCAACTTTGTGAAGCATTCACCGTTTCGAGCACCCCTGCTTCCCGGCTCTGATCGACCCGGTGTGCGACTTTGCACAGCGCGCGCCCCTGTCACCGGCCTGTGCGCCGTGCGCGCTGGTTGTGCACTCTTCGCGCGCTCCACGCGCCGCAGCCCGCCACGCGCAGGCGTGGAGGACGGCCGGACGTGCCCGACGGGTCGCCGAATTTGCCTCACTGGCAGTAAAGAAGCATGTCGCTCATGGGAGTTGAGTATTGATCAGAACTGGCGTCGGAACCATGACCCCCCCGTTCGAGGGGGCGCGCGAAACCTCCGCCAGCGCCGTAGACGCGCAACCCGCTCCAGAAGCCCCCGGCCCCTCTGCACAAACCCGCCCCGGCTGGGCTAGCGCGGCCCCGCGGAAGGCGGCCGCACCGCCAAGTGCGGTCGCTTGTAAGGCACTTGCCGCAGCGGTCGCCCCTCAGAGCCGTTGGAGGCGGGTAACCGCTTCGGTCAGCACCTCGTCCTTCTTGCAGAAGGTGAAGCGGACGAGGCTGCGGCCCGCGTCGGTGTTGTCGTAGAAGACGGCGTTGGGGATGGCGACCACGCCGCAGCGTTCCGGCAGGGAGCGGCAGAAGTCGATGCCGTCCTTCTCGCCGAGCGGGGTGATGTCGGTGGTGATGAAGTAGGTGCCCTCGGGGGTGAAGGCGCGGAACCCGGCCGCGGTGAGCCCGTCGAGCAGCAGGTCGCGCTTGCGGAGCAGGTCGGTGCGCAGGGTGCGGAAGTAGTCGTCGGGCAGTCGGAGGGCTTCGGCGACGGCGTACTGGAAGGGCCCGGCGCTGACGTAGGTCAGGTACTGCTTGGCGGTGCGGACGGCGGAGACCAGCGCGGGGCTCGCGGTGACCCAGCCGACCTTCCAGCCGGTGAAGGAGAAGGTCTTGCCGGCGGAGGAGATGGTGACGGTGCGCTCGCGCATGCCGGGGAGGGCGGCGAGCGGGTGGTGGGTGGCGCCGAAGACCAGGTGTTCGTAGACCTCGTCGGTGATCACCAGCAGGTCGTGCTCGACGGCGAGGGCGGCGATCGCGGCCAGTTCCCCGGGGGCGAGGACGGTACCGGTGGGGTTGTGCGGGGTGTTGATCAGCAGCAACCGGGTGCGCGGTGTGATCAGGGCGCGCAGCTCGTCCAGGTCGGGGCGGAAGTGCGGGGCCCGGAGGGTGAGCGGGCGGCGGGTGGCGCCGGCCATGGCGATGCAGGCGGCGTAGGAGTCGTAGAAGGGCTCCAGGGCGATCACCTCGTCGCCGGGCTCCAGCAGGGCGAGCAGGGCGGCGGCGATGGCCTCGGTGGCGCCGGCGGTGACCAGGACCTCGGTGTCCGGGTCGTAGGTCAGGCCGTGGAAGCGCTGCTGGTGCTCGGCGATGGCGTGCCGCAGTTCGGGGATGCCGGGGCCGGGCGGGTACTGGTTGCCGCGGCCCTCGCGCAGGGCGCGTACGGCGGCCTCGCGGACCTCCTCGGGGCCGTCGGTGTCCGGGAAGCCCTGGCCGAGGTTGATCGAGCCGGTGGCCGTGGCCAGGGCGGACATCTCGGCGAAGATCGTCGTGCCCATCCCGGCCAGTCGGCGGTTCAGCAGCGGCCTGGTACCCATCGGTGGCTCCTCACGGCTCGTCGTCAGGGCCATCCTGGGGCAGCCGGGGGCCGGGGACAAGGACGGCCCGGCCGCCCGGACGTACCGGGGGTCGGGCCGCGGGGTGCGTGCCGGGGGCCGGGATCAGGCCTCCTCGCCGTCCTCGCCCTCGCCGTCCTCGCCCTCGATCTCGTTCTGCAGGCCCAGGCGCTCGACGATCCACTGCTCGAAGCCGACCGCGGCCTGGGTCCAGTTCGCCGTGGTGGTGACGAAGTAGTCCAGGTTGACGCCGGTGCCGACGATCATCTGGGCCTCGCCGATCAGGCGGACCACGCCGTCCTCGTGGGTGTGGGTGTAGACCTTGGGCCAGAGGGTCTCCCGGTTCCACTCGTCGATCAGGTCGAGGATCTCGCCCTTCTTCTCCAGCGGGTACGCGCGGTCGTAGAAGGCGCGCACCGCGAAGAGCTCCTTCTGCTCGCCGCGGAACATGTAGTAGACGCGGAAGCCCTCCCAGGGGGCGGTGAGGTCGCCCTCCTCGTCCACGACGTGCTTGAGCTGCATCTGGTCGAGCAGCTGGGTGACCAGGGCCTGGTCCGGGACGATGATCGGCGGAGGGCCGGCCGGCCGGCCGCCCTGGCCGCCGGGCTGGCCGCCCTGGGGCACGCCGAACGAGGGGATGGACGACGGGTCGATGCTCATGGGGGTCCTCTTCCTCAGTGCACGTGGTGGCCGGCAATGAGAGGCCGCCCTTTCCACCTCCCATCCTGCCTCATTCGGGGCTCCGCTCACAGGGGCGCCGAGGGGCGCGTCGATCTTCGTTCCGGGGCGCCGCCGGGGCGCGCGGGGGCCTTCGTCACCCACGGTGTCCGGGCGGCCGTCGGCCCGCCGTCACCCCTCCGCCACCCCGTCGTCCCGTACGCCTGACCGGCGCTCGGCTCACCGCTCGCCCGGCCGCGCGCCCGGCGCTCGCGTGAGCCAAGTCACGTGCCCGGCGCACGGTTTCGCCTGCCGTGCGGGCCGGATGCGGTTAGCGTGCGACGGAACTCACCGGGAGGCAAAGTTCTTTTTTACCGGGCGAGTTGAGGTGGTTCGAACCGAAGGGGGGAGCAGTGATGGAGCGTACGGTGACCGCGGAGGGCGCCTCGCTCGGGACGCTGCTGCGGAACATCCGACTGGACCGGGGGATGACGCAGGAGCAGTTGGGCGAGGCGTCGGGGCTGAGCGTGCGGTCGATCCGCGACCTGGAGCGGGGAGTGTGCTGCCCGCGGGTGTCCACGCTGCGGCTGCTCACCCAGACGTGGAACCTGCCGGCGCCCCAGGGGGCCGAGCTGCACCGGCTGGCGCGCGCGTGGCGGGACCGCTCGCGGCGGCAGCGGCGGGCAGTGCCGGACTAGCGGACGCTCACACCGGAGCGGCCTCTCCCGCGAGAGCGGTCCGTCGCACGGAAGCGGTCCGCCACACGGAAGCCGTCCGTCCCGCGAAAGCGGTACGGGCCGCTCCCTTCGCCTGTGCGAGGGAGCGGCCCGTGCGACGGCGCGGCTGCTACTTCTCCAGCGGGCCCCGGCCGCGGACGATGAGGTGGTCGCCCTCGTCGTCCCGCTCGACCAGGACGGTGTCCCCGTCGTGCACCTGGCCGGACAGGATCGCCCGGGCCAGCTGGTCGCCGATCGCGGACTGCACCAGTCGGCGCAGCGGGCGGGCGCCGTACGCCGGGTCGTAGCCGGTGAGCGCCAGCCAGTCGCGGGCGGCCGGGGAGACGTCCAGGGTGAGCCGCCGCTCGCGCAGCCGCTCGCCGAGGCGGGCCACCTGCAGGTCGACGATGCGGCTGAGCTCGACGGTGCCCAGCGGGTCGAAGACCACGATGTCGTCCAGCCGGTTGAGGAACTCCGGCTTGAACGCGGCCCGGACGGAGTCCAGCACCAGGGCCTTCTTCCGCTCCTCCGGGGTGGTCGGGTCCACCAGGTACTGGCTGCCGAGGTTGGAGGTGAGGATCAGGATCGCGTTGCGGAAGTCCACCGTGCGGCCCTGGCCGTCGGTGAGCCGGCCGTCGTCGAGCACCTGGAGCAGCACGTCGAAGACCTCCGGGTGGGCCTTCTCGACCTCGTCCAGCAGCACCACGCTGTACGGGCGGCGGCGGACCGCCTCGGTGAGCTGGCCGCCCTCCTCGTAGCCGACGTACCCGGGCGGGGCGCCGACCAGGCGGGAGACCGAGTGCTTCTCGCCGTACTCGCTCATGTCGATCCGGACCATCGCCCGCTCGTCGTCGAACAGGAAGTCGGCCAGGGCCTTGGCGAGTTCGGTCTTGCCGACGCCCGTCGGGCCGAGGAAGAGGAAGGAGCCGGTCGGCCGGTCCGGGTCGGCGATGCCCGAACGGGTGCGGCGCACGGCGTCCGAGACGGCCTGCACGGCCTCCGCCTGGCCGATCAGGCGCTTGCCCAACTCCTCCTCCATGCGCAGGAGTTTGGCGCTCTCGCCCTCCAGCAGCCGGCCGGCCGGGATGCCCGTCCAGGAGGCGACCACGTCGGCCACGTCGTCCGGACCGACCTCCTCCTTGACCATCGAGGGGGAGGCGGACCCGGGCTCGTCGTTCGCAGTGGCGGCGCGCTCCTGGGCCTCGCTGAGCTCCTTCTCGGCGGCCGGGATCTCGGCGTACATCAGCTTGGACGCCCGCTCGAAGTCCCCGTCGCGCTGGGCCCGTTCGAGCGCGCCGTGCAGGTCGTCCAGCCGCTCCTTGAGCTCGCCGACCCGGTTGAGGCTCTTCTTCTCCTGTTCCCAGCGCGCCGTCAGCACGCTCAACTGCTCGTTCTTGTCGGCCAGATCGCGGCGCAGCCGGGCCAGCCGGTCGACCGAGGCCGGGTCCGACTCCTTCTCCAGGGCCAGCTCCTCCATCCGCAACCGGTCGACGGCGCGCTGGAGTTCGTCGATCTCGACCGGGGATGAGTCGATCTCCATCCGCAGCCGGGAGGCCGCCTCGTCGACCAGGTCGATGGCCTTGTCGGGCAGGAAGCGGGAGGTGATGTAGCGATTGGACAGGGTGGCCGCGGCGACCAGGGCGGCGTCCGAGATCTGCACCTTGTGGTGCGCCTCGTACCGGCCCTTGAGGCCGCGCAGGATGGCGATCGAGTCCTCCACGCTGGGCTCGCCGACCAGTACCTGCTGGAAGCGGCGCTCCAGGGCCGGGTCCTTCTCGATCCGCTCGCGGTACTCGTCCAGCGTGGTGGCACCGACCATCCGCAGCTCGCCGCGGGCCAGCATCGGCTTGAGCATGTTGCCCGCGTCCATCGCGGAGTCGCCGCCGGCGCCCGCGCCGACCATGGTGTGCAGCTCGTCGATGAAGGTGACCACCTGGCCGTCGGAGGCCTTGATGTCGTTCAGGACGGCCTTCAGCCGCTCCTCGAACTCGCCGCGGAACTTGGCGCCCGCGACCATCGCGCCGAGGTCCAGTGCGACCAGCCGCTTGCCGCGCAGCGACTCCGGCACGTCGCCGGCCACGATGCGCTGGGCCAGGCCCTCGACCACGGCCGTCTTGCCGACGCCGGGTTCGCCGATCAGCACCGGGTTGTTCTTCGTCCGGCGGGAGAGCACCTGGACCACCCGGCGGATCTCGTGGTCACGTCCGATCACCGGGTCGAGCTTGCCGTCCCGGGCGGCCTGGGTGAGGTCGGTGCCGAACTTCTCCAGGGCCTTGTAGGTGCCCTCCGGATCGGGTGAGGTGACCCGGCCGGTGCCCCGGACGTCCTTGAAGGCGGCCAGCAGTGCCTTGGGCGTCGCGCCGTGCTGCACCAGGAGCTCGGCGACGGCCCCGCCCTCGGCGGCCAGGCCGACCATCAGGTGCTCGGTGGAGACGTACTGGTCGTCCAGGTCGTCCGCGCGCTTGCCGGCCTCGGTGAGCACGGCGAGGGTGTCCCGGGCCAGCTGCGGGGCGGCGACCGTCGAGCCCATCGCGCTGGGCAGCGCCGTCAGCAGGCGGCGCGCCTCGGCGTCGATCCGGGGGACGTTCGCCCCGACCGCCTCCAGCAGGGGCCGGGCGATGCCCTCGGGCTGCTCCAGCAGAGCGATCAGGATGTGCACCGGCTTGACGTCCGGGTTGCCGGCCGCGCCCGCCTGCCGGATCGCGGCGGACAGGGCGTCCTGCGTCTTGGTGGTGAACTTGCTCGCGTCCACTGGTGGGGGATCCTCCCTCGTCGTCCTTCACTGCTGCTGCGTACAGCATGCACTAAGTTGAGTGTATTCCACTCAAGTTTTTTTCGGGAGCCTTCCGGCCGGTCCGCCGGGAGTCCCCCGTCCCGGCGGGCCTCAGCCCTTCCGCCTCGGCGGCCGGCCCGAGCTCCTGCGGGTCAGCCCCAGCAGCTCCCGGGCCGGCCCGCCCGGCCGCTGCCCGGCCGGCCACACCGCGCGCAGCGGCCGCCGCAGATCCAGCTCCTCCGCCAGCGGCACCTCGACCAGCCGCCGGGTGGCCAGTTCCTCCACCACCGCCAGCTCGCTCAGGCAGACCGGCCCCGCCCCGGTCATCGCCGCCGCCTTCAGCGCGGTGGACGAGGCCAGCTCCATCCGGGGCGGCACCGCGCCCCCGTACGGAGTCAGCGCCATCTCCAGCACCTCCCGGGTGCCCGAGCCGGGCTCGCGCAGCACCAGCGGGGTGGACGCCAGCTCCGTCCCGGTCAGCGGGGCGCGGCGGCGCGCCCACCGGTGGCCGGGCGCGACCACGACCACCAGTCGGTCCGCCGCCACCACCGCGCCGGCCAGACCGGGCGGGGTGGTCGGGCCCTCGACGAAGCCGAGGTCGGCGTCCCCGGCCAGCACGTGGCCGGCCACCTCCGCCGAGTTCGCCGTCCGCAGCGTCACCGCTGTCCCCGGACTGGCCTCGGCCAGCGCCAGCAGCCAGCCCGGCATCAGGTACTCGGCGACCGTCAGGCTGGCCACCACCCGCAGCTTGGCGTCCCGCCGCTCGCGCAGCGCGTCGATCCCGGCGTCCAGCGCCTGCGCGGCCTCCACCACCTGCCGGGCCCACTCGACCACCAGCCGGCCGGCCTCGGTCGGCCGGCTGCCCCGGGGCGAGCGCTCCAGCAGGGGGACGCCGATCTGCCGCTCCATGCCCTTGATCCGGGCGCTCGCCGTCGGCTGGCTGACGCCCACCTCGGCCGCCGCCCGGCCGACGCTGCCCAGCCGGGCCACCGCGAGCAGCAGTTCCAGGGCGCCCAGTTCGGGGACGTGCGGGGAGAGAGCCATAGGTTCAGGCTATGTCCTCATAGAACCCGCGGCGCTACCGGCCACCGGGCCGCCGGGCGACGGTGGAACCATGTCCACCTCGGCCGATGTCCCCCCGCTCACCAGCCCCGCTGCCGCCACCAGCCCCGCTGCCGCCACCGTCCCCGCCGTCGCTGCGGGTGCTGTCGGCTCCGCCGCCCTCCCTGCGGCCTCCGCCGTCGGCTCCCCGCTCTCCCGCCTCGACCTCGCCCAGCTGGGCCCCAACTGGTACGCCGCCGTGATGGGCACCGCGATCGTGGCCAACGGTGCCGCCGCGCTGCCGGTCCGGGTGCCCGGGCTGATCGGCTTCGGCGAGGCGATGTGGGGCCTCGGCGCGGCCGCCCTGCTGGTGCTGGCCGCGGCCCGGCTGGTGCACCTCACCCGGCACCGCGAGGCGGCCCGCACCCAGCTGCTGGACAACCCGGCCACCGCCGTCTTCTACGGCTGCCCGCCGATGGCGCTGCTCGCGGTCGGGCTCGGCACCCTGCTGCTCGGCTCACGGGTCATCGGCACCGGTCCGGCCGTCGCCCTGGACGCGGTGCTGTGGGGCGTCGGCACCCTCTACGGGCTGGCCGTCGCGGCCGGCATCCCGTACCTGATGATCACCCGGCACCCGGTCTCCGCCCTGGAGGCCAACCCGACCTGGCTGCTGCCGGTCGTCGCCCCGCTGGTCGCCTCCGCCTGCGGCCCGGCGCTCGTCCCGCACCTGCCCGCCGGCCTGCCGCAGCAGGCCATGCTGTACGGCTGCTGGGCGCTGTTCGGGGTCGGCCTGCTGGCCACCCTGGTGCTGCTGCCGGTGGTGTTCACCGGACTGTTCCACAGCAAGGTGCCCGCCCTGGCGCTCACCCCCGCACTGTTCCTGGTGCTCGGCCCGCTCGGCCAGTCCGTCACCGCGATCCACCAGCTCGCCGACGCGGCCCGCCCGGTGCTGCCCGCGCTGGCGCCCGTCATGCTGCCGCTGGCCGAGCTGTACGGCGTCGCGGTGATCGGGGTCGCGATGCTCTGGCTGGCCGTCGCGCTCACCGCCAACCTGCGCGCCCGGCGGGCCGGGATGCCGTTCGCGATGACCTGGTGGGCGTTCACCTTCCCGGTCGGCACCTGCGTCACCGGTGCCTCCGCACTCGCCGGGCACACCCGCTTCGGCGGCTTCACCGGGCTGGCCGCCGTCCTCTACCTGCTGCTGGGCGCCGCCTGGCTGCTGGCGGCGGGCGGCACGGTCGCGGGGCTGCTGCGCGGGCGGCTGCTGGCGCGCTGAGCTGCGGGGGAGCGGGGCCGGGCTCCTGTCGGATGCCCCCCGTCGGCACCCGCCGTCAGGAGCACGCCGCCGTTGCAGGAACGCGCAGGTGCAGGACGACGGTGTACAGCCGGCCGCCAGCCGCCGATGCCACCCCCCGCTGGCCTCGGCCTTTACCGGAATCCGACCTGCCGTCCGAGACCCGGCACCCTCGCCGGGATGCAGAAAACTGCAATTGCGCGAACCTGCACTCGGACGGCACTTGTTCACCGGCCGTCACGCTGTGAGGGTGGAGGCACGCCAGGTCGTCCGGGCACCGCAGCCCGATGGTGGCGACTTGCTCTTCAGACTGACCACGGGTGCAACATCCCGCAGCCGTGGAACGGGGGGGAAGAGCCCCGGCCGGGGTCCATGTGTGGTGATGGCCCCCGGAGCCGGAGCCGGCGAGGCGTTGCTGCTCCGCCTCGACGGAAGCGCCCAGGTCCTGGCGTACTGATGGGGACCCCCGGGATCCCGGTGTGCGACGGCACCCGGACCCGGGGGTCCACCGTCCGACCGGTACCGTGGACGCCCCCGGCCACCGGGGACCGCGCGTACGGCTCGGGGGCAACAGGGGAGAGGCGTCCGGCAGGGAGAGTGCGACGTGACGGCGGAACCGGCGGTCACGCCGCACCAGGTGCCCGAGAACGGTGAACCCGACGAGGCCGCCCGGCAGTTGTACCTGGCGATCATCGCCGAAGGCGGCCGCATCCCGTTCGCCGACATCACCGACGACGACGGCGCCGCACTCCGGCAACTCCTCGACATCGGCCTGATCATGGTCAACCGGATGGACCGCTGCTACACCGCCGTCAGCCCACGCTCCGTCAGCGACCGCCTCGGTGCGGAACTCCGCAGCGAGGCCACCCGGCTGCTGGTCCGCGCCGAGAACCTCCCCGGCGCCCTGGACGGCCTCACCCGCGCCTACGACGCGATGCCCCGCCCGTCCGGCGGATCCGGCGGCGCCGTCCACGTCGAGGGCCACGTCCACATCCGCCAACGGATCTCCCAGCTGGTCTCCGACTGCCGCTCCGAGGTCCTCACCGCGCAGCCCGGCCAACGCCCCGCCGACGCCCTGCAGGTCGCCCTCGCCCAGGACATCCGGCTCCTCCAGCGCGGCTGCTCGCTGCGCACCATCTACCAGCCCGTCGCGCTCGCCGACCCGCCCGCGATCGCCTACGCCGAGGAGGTCACCCGGCACGGCTCGCAGATCCGGATCCTCGACGAGCCCTTCCAGCGCCTGATCGTCTTCGACCGCAGCGTCGCCGTCATCTCCGCCAACGACGACAACAGCGCCGCCGCCTTCATCAGCGACCCGGCCGCCCTCACCTTCCTGATCGGCGGCTTCGAACGCGACTGGACCCGCGCCGACACCGCCGAAGCAGCCTCCGCCCTCGGCCGCGGGCCCGCCCGCACCATCCCCGACCGGATCGGCCGTCTGCTCGCCCGCGGCCTCACCCAACGCGCCGTCGCCACCCGCCTCGGCCTCAGCGAACGCACCGTCGCCGGCCACATCTCCCGCCTGCGCGACCGCTACGGCGCCCAGACCCTCTTCCACCTCGGCTGGCACCTGAACGGAGAACGCCATGGCTGACCCCTCCGCCCTCCTCGCGGCCGCCCTCCCCGACCCCGCCGCCCGCGCCCTCTACCTCGCCATCCTCCGCGAGGGCGGCCGCATCCGATCCGCCGAGGTCGGCCCGACGGATCGGGCGGCGCTCGGACGGCTGTTGGAACTCGGGCTGGTGGTGCCGCAGTTGCAGGACGCTGCGTACAGCGCTGTCGACCCGCGTGGGGCCATCGAGCGAATCGGCACCGAGATCCGTCTGCAGAGCGCCCGCCTGCTCGCGGACGCCGAGCAGCTTCCCGAAACAATGGGCGAACTGATCCGGGCGTACGACGCCAGTCCGAAACGGCAGAGCGAGTCGAGAGGGCTGCGATACGTCACCGGCAAGGAGGAGATCCGGCACACGGTCGAGCAGTTGAGCCAGGAGTTTCCGAGAGAGAGCATGGCCGCCCAGCCCGGCGGCCCCCGCCCTGCCGTCGAACTGCCGGACTCGCTGGAGCGCGCCCGACGCTTCCACGAACGCGGCGGCACCGTGCGTTCCCTCTACGAACTCTCCGCCAAGTACGATCCGGCGACCGTCCGGTTCGCCGCTCAGGTGGCCCAGCTCGGCGCCACCACCCGCGTCCTGGGCGTCCCGTTCAAGCGATTCCTGGTCTTCGAATGCTCCGTGGCCCTCATCCCCGCCGCCTCGGACTACAGCAGCGCCGCCGTGGTCGACGATCCGGCGATGGTCGCCTTCGTGGTCGACACCTTCGAGACGCTCTGGCAGCAGGCCGAGGGCGTCAACTGGGCAGCAGTGGCGGCTGGTTCCTCCGCCTATCCCGTCCACGAGCAGGTCGGCCGCCTGCTCGCCCAGGGCCTCACCCAGCGCTCCGTCGCGAGCCGCCTGGGCCTGAGCGAGCGTACGGTCGCCAGCCACATCGCCCGGCTGCGTGAGCTGTACGACGCCGAGACGCTCTTCCAGCTCGGTTGGCAGATGAGGGGAGCCCGGGCGGGCGAGTCCGGTGGGTGAGTTCTGCTCAGCCGGTGGCGGCGCCGGTCGGCCAGTAGCCGGGGACGGCGGTCTGCTGTCGGGGGACGTTGAAGCGGTCGCCGGGGGCGGTCCAGAAGCCCTCGCGGAGGGAGAGCGCCATGCCGGCCCAGTCCAGGGCGGTCTCCACGGTGTGGTGGAGGGCTTCCTGCGACCAGGTGTCGTCGAAGACCAGCGGCAGGACGGGGGCGACCTGCTCGATGGTGGCGATCAGCGGGTTGTGGGTGATGGCCTCGTCGACGAGCAGGACGATCGGCTTGCGCAGGGCCGACGCCCAACCGAGTTCGAGGCTCACTCCGGCCGAGAGCGGGGCTCCGACGTAGGCGAACACCAGGTCCGCGGACTGCAGCGCCCGGAAGTCGGACGGCACCCGGGGCTCAGGGGCCCGGCCGGAGACGGTCCAGGCGTCGCTGTGGTGCGCGCTGTACACGGCGGCACCGCTGCGGAGGAGGGTGGTGCGGAGCGTCGTCAGCCGCGTCCGGCTGGCGAGCGTCACCACACTGTCTGCGGGACCGGTCAGCCGCATCAGCGGCGCGGCCAGGAACACACGTGCACGCCGACCCTCAGGGGCCTGGCTGTCGTGCTGACGCAGGTAGGGCTCGGTCATGTCGACTCCGGGGGAAGGCCGACCAGGGGAGAGAGCGTCGGCTATGCGTTGGATGTGGGCTGCTCTTTGGAGTGGTGCGCTGGTGAACGGTGAACGACTTAGCATTTGACGGTACATTGGCAAGGTGTGGTCCTTGCCGGACCATCGGGAGCGAACTGATCGTCCATCGGGGGGCGGCATCACGTCCAGGGTTGGCCTGTGTCATCTGTATGCCTGGCAGGGAGATGACGCACACTCCACAGGCGGGGCGGGTGACAGCCCCCCTCTCGTGCGGCACTATGTGAGCCGTTATCCTGCTTGGCGGTTCTAGTGGCGATTCTCGAGAGAGAGTGGGGGCGTGACTGACATGCGCCGATTTGTCCGTAAAGTTATGCTTTGCTTTGCCATTGCCGCGGCTGTGCTTGGCGTCGGTTCTCTCGCGAATGCTGCCTGCTCTCACGATGTGACCACCGTTAAGGCTGCCGTGACTGTCGCGGACGACCTCTCCTGGCAGTGAGTCCGGTCAGGGCGAGCGCCTGGCGGTTTGTCAGGACCGCGAAGTATTCGCTGACCGGCGGTCCGGGGTCGGCGGAGGCGTCAGTCGGCAGACTCCTGAGTTTTTCGGCCGAGAACGTATCCAAGCTGGAATAGCGAGTCGACTTTGTAGTCGTCCCGCATTTCGGCGATATGCCGCGCCAGCGTTCGCTCGCTTATGCCCAGGCGTCGTGCGATGACGCGGTGATTGGTCCCCTCAAGCATCTGGTCGATGATTGTTTGACGCAGACGGGACACCACCTGCTGGGGAACCGTACGGGCTCCATCGAACTCCAGTGCACGGCTCCAGCATCGCTCGAACACTTCCTCGACGAGGTAGTCGATGACTGCAGGGTCATATATGAAGGCCGCGAGGCTCATGTCATCGACGATCGGGATGACGGCCACGCGTCGATCCATCACCAGGAGCCGCGTATAGGGCTCGTCCAGGGTCCGGTACTGGCCGCCGGCGCGGGCGAGTGTGGCCACGTAATCCCTGGTCGGCTGGTGGTAGCGGGTGCTGGCATGGTAGATCGTCCGCATCTTCGTACCGCTGCGCAGCGTTTCCAGGTCCTGCTCGATCATTCCTGAGAGGATCTCCGGAAGGCGGGGGCCGCCGGGTTGAAGCGCCAGAGCTTCCTCCATACCGGAATCTCTGAAGTGCTGCACCCGCTGGCGAATAAGGGCCTTTCCCTGCACGTGCTCGATTGAGCCTCCCGGCTGCTTCGGGGCATGGAATTCCCGTGCCAGCTCCTGCAGTTCGGAAGGGAGGGAGACGGCGCGGGACAAGAGATCCAGCGCTTGACGCTGCCATGAATTGCTGAGGCTTGTCGAAAGCTGGGTCGGGTCGGCGGCTATGAAGGTAGTCGGGTCATCACTGTCGGGCACGAGGAGGCCAATCTTCACCAGCTCTTCTCGCGCAGAATCATTCTGCGCGGCATTTGGCCCAGTCGGCAGATTTCCGTCTCCTCGGATGACGGTGAGATATAGCTCTCTTGCCTCGGCCGACAGGACCGTCGAGCCGGCGGCAACGGGCTGTTCTCGTTCACTCATCCGCGACTCCTTGCCGTTACCGTGATACCTGTGTCCCGTCAGCGCTGCTGCTGGATGGCGTTTCAGCATGCCAGATCCGCCGAGTCCTCTGGAGAGGGAATGTGACGCACTCTCTCACCACACGCCAGCCGCCGGCACCCCCCGAACAGGAGGGAGCCGGCGGCTGGCGGGGCGGGCAGTGCCTCGGGTCAGCGCTTGGGGCGCCAGACGACGAGGGCGCTGGACTGGGGGGTGGGGGGCTGGTAGGGCACCAAGTCGCGGCGGTAGGAGGCGTGGACGGCGGCCTCGCGCTGCTGGAGGGCGGCGGCGGCGCTGTCGAGGGAGTCGGCCAGTTCGGTGATGCGGGCCTGGAGGGCGGCGACCTGGTTCTCCAGCTCGATGATCCGCTTGATGCCGGCCAGGTTGATGCCCTCGTCCTGGGAGAGCCGCTGGACCTCGCGCAGTTGCTGGATGTCGCGGGCGGAGTAGCGGCGGCCGCGGCCGGCGGTGCGGTCGGGGCTGACCAGGCCGAGGCGGTCGTACTGGCGCAGGGTCTGCGGGTGGAGGCCGGAGAGTTCGGCGGCGACCGAGATGACGTACACCGGGGTTTCCTCGGTGAGTACGTACTGTGGCGGGGCGGCCGCGCGCCGGGGGCGGCGGGGGGCGTTGCCGGGCAGGCCCTCGCCGAGCCCGGGGCCGATCGGGCCGCCGGCGTCCATCGGGTTGGTCGGGTTCATCGGGTTCGGGGACATCTGGTCGTCACGCTCCCTTCGCCGCCCGGAAGAGGGCGGCTCGCGGGTCGTCGGAGGCGGTGGCCTCGCGGTACTGCTCCAGGGCGTTCAGCGCGTCGCCGGTGACGTGCTGGGGCACCACGACCTCGACGGTGACGAGGAGGTCGCCGCGGGTGCCGTCCTTGCGGGTGGCGCCCTTGCCGCGGGCGCGCATGGTGAGGCCGTTGGCGCTGCCCGGGGGCAGCTTGAGCTTGACGGCGGGGCCGTTGAGCGTGGGCACCTCGATGGTGGCGCCGAGGGTCGCCTCGGGGAAGGTGACCGGGACGGTGACGGTGAGGTTGTCGCCCTTGCGCCCGAAGACCGGGTGCGGGTCGACGTGCACGGTGACGTAGAGGTCGCCGGGCTGGCCGCCGCGTTCGCCCTGGGCGCCCTTGCCCTTGAGCCGGATCCGCTGGTCGGCCTGGACGCCGGCGGGGATGCGGACCTGCATGGTGCGGGCGGAGCTGGCCCGGCCGCTGCCGTGGCAGTCGGGGCACGGGTCGTCGACGATCATGCCCCGGCCGCGGCAGTCCTTGCAGGGCTCGGAGAGCGCGAAGGCACCCTGACCGCGGCTGACGGTGCCGGCGCCGACGCAGGTGGGGCAGACCCGCGGGGTGGTGCCGGACTTGGCGCCGGTGCCGTTGCAGAGGCGGCAGGGGGCCTGGCTGGTCATCCGCAGGGGGACGGTGGCGCCGTCCACGGCCTCCTCGAAGGAGAGCGTCACCTCGGTCTCGACGTCGGCTCCGCGCCGGGGCTGGGCCTGCCGGGGGCCGCCGCGGTTGAAGAGGCCGCCGAAGACGTCGCCGAGCCCGCCGCCGCCACCGCCGCCCTGGCCGCCGCTGAAGAGGTCGCCGAAGTCGAAGCTGTAGCTGCCGGTGCCGGGGCCGCCGGTGCGGAAGCCGCCGTTGGCGAAGAGGCTGCGCGCCTCGTCGTACTCCTTGCGGCGCTTCTCGTCGGAGAGGACGTCGTACGCCTCGGAGATGTCCTTGAAGCGTTCCTCGGCCTTGGCGTCGCCCGTGTTCGCGTCGGGGTGGAACTCGCGCGCCAGTTTCCGGTAGGTCTTCTTGATCTCGGTGGCGGTGGCGTCCTTGGGCACGCCGAGGACCTTGTAGTAGTCCTTCTCCACGTAGTCCTTGCCACTCATGCGCCCACCTCGCTGCGCTCGGCAGCCGCTGAGCGGGGCACGCACCTCTTCATGGTTCGCTCGCTGCGCTCGCTCACGGCTTCCGCCACCTCCCGATGTCCATCGTCACTGCGCTGTCAACAGCCGCCGAAAGAGGAGCCGTTGACAGCGCGCTGCGGAGTCGGCCGCCGTACTGGCCGGCACTCGACTCCGCAGCGCACTGGTTGTCAGCTGTCACAGGTTGTCAGCTGTCCGAGCCACCGTCGGGCTTGTCCTCGCCGGACTCGGCCTCGGCGTCCGGGCCGGGCGTCGTCTGGGTGCCCGGCTGGGGCTCGGCCACGGCGACCATCGCCGGGCGGATGATCCGCTCGCCGATGCGGTAGCCGGGCTGGAGGATCTGCACGCAGGTGTCCTCGGTGACGTCCGAGGAGTAGCTGTGCATCAGTGCCTCGTGCTGCGTCGGGTCGAAGGGCTCGCCCTCCTTGCCGAACTGCTGCAGGCCCAGCTTGGCGACGACCGTCTCCAGGGACTCGGCGACGGACTTGAAGCCGCCCGTCACCTCGCCGTGCTCGCGGGCGCGGCCGATGTCGTCCAGGACGGGGATCAGGGACTCCAGGATGTTGGAGACCGCGATCTCGCGGACGGTCAGCCGGTCGCGCTCGACCCGCTTGCGGTAGTTCTGGTACTCGGCCTGCAGGCGCTGCAGGTCCGCGGTGCGCTCGGCCAGCTCGCGCTTGGCCGTGGCGAGTTCCTCGGAGCCCTCGCCGGCACCGCCGGCGGCGGCGGCCTCCTCGGCAGCCTTGATCACGGCCTCCTCGGCGGCGGAGTCGTCGCCGGGCTTGCCGCCCTGCGGCTTGTCCGTCATGCCGACGCACCGCCCTTGGGCTTCTCGTCGTCGACGATCTCGGCGTCGACGACGTCGTCCTCCTTGGCCTGGGTGGACTCGCCGGCCGCGGCGGCACCGGCACCGGCGGCGTCGGCGTTGGCGTAGAGCGCCTGGCCGAGCTTCTGGGCGGTGGTGGAGACCTTCTCCGAGGCCTCGCGGATCTTCGCGATGTCCTCGCCCTTCAGGGCCTCCTTGAGCTCGCCGATGGCGGTCTCGACCTCGGTCTTGACGTCGCCCGGGAGCTTGTCGGCGTTGTCCGCGATGAACTTCTCGGTCGAGTAGACGAGCTGCTCGGCGGAGTTGCGGGTCTCCACGGCCTCGCGGCGCTTGTGGTCGTCCTCGGCGTACTGCTCGGCCTCGCGGCGCATGCGGTCGACCTCGTCCTTCGGCAGCGAGGAGCCGCCGGTGACGGTCATCTTCTGCTCCTTGCCGGTGCCGAGGTCCTTGGCGGCGACGTGCATGATGCCGTTGGCGTCGATGTCGAAGGTGACCTCGATCTGGGGCAGGCCGCGCGGCGCCGGCGGGAGGCCGGTCAGCTCGAACATCCCGAGCTTCTTGTTGTACGCGGCGATCTCGCGCTCGCCCTGGTACACCTGGATCTGTACGGACGGCTGGTTGTCCTCGGCCGTCGTGAAGATCTCGGAGCGCTTGGTCGGGATCGTGGTGTTGCGCTCGATCAGCTTGGTCATGATGCCGCCCTTGGTCTCGATGCCGAGGGACAGCGGGGTGACGTCGAGCAGCAGGACGTCCTTGACCTCGCCCTTGAGGACACCGGCCTGGAGCGAGGCGCCGATGGCGACGACCTCGTCCGGGTTGACGCCCTTGTTGGCGTCCTTGCCACCGGTGAGCTCGCGGACCAGCTCGGCGACGGCCGGCATGCGGGTGGAACCGCCGACCAGGACGACGTGGTCGATCTCGGCGAGCGAGATGCCGGCGTCCTTGATGACGTTGTTGAACGGGACCTTGCAGCGCTCCAGCAGGTCCGCGGTCAGCTGCTGGAACTGGGCGCGGGTGAGCTTCTCGTCCAGGTGCAGCGGGCCCTCGGCGGAGGCCGTGATGTACGGCAGGTTGATCGAGGTCTCGGAGGACGAGGACAGCTCGATCTTGGCCTTCTCGGCGGCCTCGCGCAGACGCTGCAGGGCCATCTTGTCCTTGGACAGGTCGACGCCGTGGCCGGCCTGGAAGACCTTGACCAGGTGGTCGACGACGCGCTGGTCCCAGTCGTCACCACCGAGGTGGTTGTCACCGTTGGTGGCCTTCACCTCGACGACCCCGTCGCCGATCTCCAGCAGGGAGACGTCGAAGGTGCCGCCGCCGAGGTCGAAGACCAGGATGGTCTGGTCGTCCTTGTCGAGGCCGTACGCGAGGGCGGCCGCGGTCGGCTCGTTGACGATGCGCAGGACGTTCAGGCCCGCGATCTCGCCGGCCTCCTTGGTGGCCTGGCGCTCCGAGTCGTTGAAGTACGCCGGGACGGTGATGACGGCGTCGGTGACCGTCTCGCCCAGGTACGCCTCGGCGTCGCGCTTCAGCTTCTGCAGCACGAAGGCCGAGATCTGCTGCGGCGTGAAGTCCTTGCCGTCGATGTTGATCTTCCACCCGGTGCCCATGTGGCGCTTGACCGAGCGGATGGTCCGGTCGACGTTGGTGACCGCCTGGCGCTTGGCCACCTCGCCGACGAGGACCTCGCCGTTCTTGGCGAAGGCGACGACGGACGGCGTGGTCCGCGCGCCCTCGGCGTTCGTGATGACGGTGGGCTCGCCACCCTCCAGAACGCTGACGACCGAGTTCGTCGTGCCGAGGTCGATGCCGACCGCGCGTGCCATCGTAGATACCTCCACGGAAGAGTTGAGCTTTACAGGCTCAAGGATGCACGACCCGGCCGGGGGCGTCAACAGGTATGAGTGCGAGCCGCTCAACTTTGCTGAGGCCGCCCCCCGTCCCGCCGGGGCGGCGACCGGCGGCTGCGGGGCGGGGCGGCGCGCGCGCCGTCACGTGACTGCCGCCATAGCTTGGGAACCTTCTGGAGAACTGTTGCCCACCGGTAATGTCCGGGCCGTCGGCCCGGCAAGTTACCGACCAGTACAATCTCTTCGGAAAACCGCAGAGACTGCTCAACCGCAAGCCGCAGGAGACGGAGAGCGATGCAACTAGCAGCGATCGTCATCTCGCTGGTCACCTTCGTGATCGGCACCGCGCTCGCCCTCCGTGCGGCGTGGCACATCTTCAGGGTGGTGCTGACCGGCGCGCCGGACTCCACCCGCTTCGGGAAGCCCGCCCGGCGCGTGGGCACCGTGGCGACCGAGTTCTTCGGACACACCCGGATGAACCGCTGGGGGATCGTGGGCATCGCCCACTGGTTCGTCGCGGTCGGCTTCTTCAGCCTGGTGCTGACCATCGTCAACGCGATGGGCCAGCTGTTCGACGCCGAGTGGGAACTGCCGATCATCGGCAACTGGATGATCTGGCAGCTCTTCGTCGAGCTGGTCGGCACCCTGACCACCCTGGGCATCGCCACCCTGATGGTGATCCGCCTGATGAGCCTGCCGTCCAGGTCGGGCCGCAAGTCCCGGTTCGCCGGCTCGATCGCCTGGCAGGCGTTCTACGTCGAGTACACGATCCTCGGCATCGGCATCTGCATCCTGATGCTGCGCGCCCTGGAGGGCGCCCTGGCCGGCGTCGACTCCTACGGCCCGGAGCACCTGGTCTCGTACCCGATCACCTCCGTGCTGAGCGGCCTGTCGCACGGCACACTGGAGAACCTGGTCTACCTGTTCGCGATGCTGAAGATCTGCATCTCGTTCGCGTGGGCGATCACCATCGGCCTCAACCCCTCGATGGGCGTGGCCTGGCACCGCTTCCTCGGCTTCTTCAACATCTACTTCAAGCGCGAGGAGGACGGCGGCACCGCGCTGGGCGGGCTCCGCCCGATGACCAGCAACGGCCAGCCGATCGACTTCGAGGACCCGGCCGACGACGCCGTCTTCGGCGTCTCCCAGGTCGAGCACTTCTCCTGGAAGGGCATCCTCGACTTCTCCACCTGCACCGAGTGCGGTCGCTGCCAGTCGCAGTGCCCCGCCTGGAACACCGGCAAGCCGCTCTCGCCCAAGCTGCTGATCATGAGCCTGCGCGAGCACGCCTACGGCAAGGCGCCGTACCTGCTGGCCGGCGGCGGCAAGGACATGGAGGGCACCGAGAAGGCCACCGCCGAGCAGCTGAAGGACGTCCCGGCGGCCGCGCTGGCCGAGGCCGAGCGCCCGCTGATCGGCACCGCCGAGGAGAACGGCGTCATCGACCCGGACGTGCTGTGGTCCTGCACCACCTGCGGCGCCTGCGTCGAGCAGTGCCCGGTGGACATCGAGCACGTCGACCACATCGTCGACATGCGCCGCTACCAGGTGATGATCGAGAGCAACTTCCCGACCGAGGCCGGGACGATGCTCAAGAACCTGGAGAACAAGGGCAACCCGTGGGGCATGGCCACCAAGGCCCGCCTGGACTGGGTCAAGGAGCTCAAGAAGGAGACCGGCATCGAGGTGCCGGTGATCGGCGAGGACATCGACCCCGCCGAGGTCGAGTACCTCTACTGGGTCGGCTGCGCCGGCGCCCTGGAGGACCGCGCCAAGAAGACCACCAAGGCCTTCGCGGAGCTGCTGCACACGGCGGGCGTCAAGTTCGCGATCCTCGGCAAGGAGGAGACCTGCACCGGTGACTCCCCGCGCCGCCTGGGCAACGAGTTCCTCTTCCAGATGCTCGGCGCGCAGAACGTCGAGACGCTGAACGCCGCGCTGGAGGACGCCCCGACCAAGCGGATCGTGGCCACCTGCCCGCACTGCTTCAACACCATCGCCAACGAGTACCCGCAGCTCGGCGGGCACTTCGAGGTGATCCACCACACCCAGCTGCTGCAGCACCTGATCGACGAGGGCAAGCTCGTCCCGGTCAACCCGGTCGAGGGCCTGATCACCTACCACGACCCCTGCTACCTGGGCCGCCACAACAAGGTCTACAGCCCGCCGCGCGAGATCATGGACAAGGTCCCCGGTCTGCGCCAGCAGGAGATGCACCGCCACAAGGAGCGCGGCTTCTGCTGCGGCGCCGGCGGTGCCCGGATGTGGATGGAGGAGCGCATCGGCAAGCGGATCAACACCGAGCGCGTGGACGAGGCGCTGTCCCTCAACCCGGACATCGTCTCCACCGCCTGCCCGTTCTGCCTGGTGATGCTCTCCGACTCGGTCAACGGCAAGAAGAACGAGGGCGCGGCCAAGGAGCACCTGAAGGTGGTCGACGTGGCCCAGCTGCTGCTCGACTCGGTGAAGGCGACCCCGCCGACCGAGGCCGAGGAGCCGGCGACGGTGGACGCGTAACGGCGCCGCTGATTCGACAGTTCTGCTACAACCGCCCGGCCCGGTGGACGCCGCCAAGGCGCCCGCCGGGCCGGGCTTTTCGGTGCCCCGGGGACCGCCGGCGGTACGGCGGGCGGACGGCGAGTGACGTCAATCGCACGACCGCCGGACGGGCATCCGGTCGGAAGGAAATACAGTAGGCGCCGGACCGGCGACGAGCCGGTCGACCCGTTCCGGACGGGAACGGACCACCGACGGAGGTATCGGCCCGCCGGGCCGGGCCGCAGAGACCACAAGGGGAACAGCGCAGACCATGACCGAGGCGATCATGCTCGTCGGTGGTAAGGGCACGCGACTGCGTCCGCTGACCACCCACACCCCCAAGCCGATGCTGCCGGTGGCAGGCGTCCCGTTCATCGCGCACCAGCTGGCCCGCGCGGCCGCCGCCGGGGTCACCCGGGTGGTACTGGCCACCTCCTACCTGGCCGAGGTGTTCGAGGACCACTTCCAGGACGGCACCCCGTACGGCATCGAGCTGGTGTACCTGACCGAGCGCGAGCCGCTGGGCACCGGCGGGGCCATCCGCAACGCCGCCTCCGGGCTGACCTGCGGACCGGACGAGCCGGTCCTGGTCTTCAACGGCGACATCCTCTCCGGCCTCGACATCGCCGCCCTGCGCGACGGCCACGTGGCCGTCGGGGCCGACGTCACGCTGCACCTCACCCGGGTCGAGGACCCGCGGGCCTTCGGCCTCGTCCCGACCGACGCGAACGGGCGGGTGCTGGAGTTCCTGGAGAAGCCGGAGACGCCGGAGCAGATCGTCACCGACCAGATCAACGCCGGCTGCTACGTCTTCACCCGGTCCGTCATCGACCGCATCCCGGCCGGCCGGGAGGTGTCCGTCGAGCGCGAGACCTTCCCCGAGCTGCTGGCCACCGGCGCCCTGCTGCGCGGCGTCGTCGACACCTCGTACTGGCTGGACCTCGGCACCCCGGCCGCGTTCGTCCGCGGCTCGGCCGACCTGGTGCTCGGCAAGGTCGACTCCCCGGCCGTCCCCGGCCCGACCGGCGACGCCCTGCTGCTGCCCGGCGCCACCGTCCACCCGGGCGCGGTGCTCAGCGGCGGCACCGTGGTCTCCGCGGACGCGGTGGTCGAGGCCGGCGCGATCGTCGAGGGCAGCGTCATCCTGCCCGGCGCGGTGATCGGCCCGGACACCCTGGTCAAGGACTCGATCGTGGGCGCCTTCGCCACCGTCGGCGACCGCTCGGCGCTGGACGGCGCGGTGATCGGCGACGGCGCGATCGTGGAGTCCGACAACGAGCTGCCGAGCGGCATCCGGATCGCCTGCGGCACCCTGCTGCCGGTCGGCGCCGTACGCACCACGGCCGGCCCGGGCGGCTGCCCGGCGGGCACCACGGCGGCCGCGGCGGTGCACGGGCCGTCGGTCACCGCCCAGCGGTAGCGGGCTCCTCCGGCCCGGTTCCTCCGGTTCGGCCCCTCCGGTCCGGTTCCTCCGGCCGGGCCTCCTCCGTGGGGCTCCGGGGGCGGCTTTCGGACCCGTTCGTCTCAGGCTCGCTGCAAACCGGCCCCGGCTCCGTCCGGGGCCGACGCGCGTTGGGCCGGACGGGTACCTTCGGAGCGTGGCTGGTAATCGATACGACAGCGGTCAGGGTGCCGGCCGTCCGCACGGCGGACGGCCGGCCCCGCCCGGGGGGTACGGGCGGACGGACGGGCCCGTGGACGGGCCGGAGTACTTCACGTCCGCGCACCCGACGGTCGGCGGGCTAGGCGGCCCCGGCGGTCACGGCAGCGGTCCGGGCGCCACGGTCGGCGACGGGTACGACCCGTACGCGGCCGACCGGCCCGGCAACACCCGGGCCTTCCCGCTCGGCGACCCGTACGAGCCGCAGCGCGACCCGTACCACCGGCAGCAGCCGTACTACGCCCCGCCGCCGGGCCCCTACGACGACGACGGTGGCTACGGACAGCAGCCGCCGTACGGTCACCAGCCCCCGCCGCCCTACGGCGGCCAGGACCAGCACCCCCCGTACGGTCAGGACAACGTCACCACCTACCGCGCCGGCGGCCAGTCCGCCCCGCACGTCAGCGGGCCCCGGCCGCAGTGGCGCGAGCTGTTCGTCGGCATCTTCCGCACCCCGACCGCGATCTTCGACCGCACCCGCGACCACCAGGTCTGGCTGCCCGCCCTCACCGTCTCGCTGCTGTACGGCGTGCTCGCGGTGCTCGGCATCGGCCTGACCCACGACGACATCGTCAACTCGACCTTCTCGGTCGCGCTGACCGGACTGTTCGCCGCGGCCGTCGGCTTCACCGTGGCCGGGGCGGTGTTCGGCGCGGTCACCTACGCGCTGGCCCGCCAGCTCGGCGGCGACGGCCCGTGGAAGTCGACGGTCGGCCTGGCCGCGCTGATCGGCTGGCTGACCGACGCCCCCCGGCTGCTGCTCGACCTGGTGCTGCCCTCCGGCAGCGCGGTGGTCCAGGCCGTCGGCTGGGCCACCTGGCTGCTCTGCGCGTACCTGCTGACCGGCATGGTCCGGCGGGTGCACGACCTGCCCTGGGGCAAGGCGGCGGGTGCCGCGGCGGTGCAGCTGGTCGCGCTGTTGGTGTTGATCAAGCTGCCGACCCTGGGCTGAGGGGCGAAGGGCACAATGGTGGGCGGGTCCGGCCGGTAGGCGCTGGGCCCGCCCACCCTCGTCCAGTCCCAGCCACGGAGTGCGCCATGACCCTCCCCACCACCCACGTCAGCTTCCCGGCCGGGGCGGTGACCGGCGAGTCCCAGGTGCTGGCTGTGCACCCGCTGGCCGACGGCCGGTACGCGGTGGTGACCGAGTCCACCCCGTTCCACCCGCTCGACCACACCTGGCCCGACCAGCCGGCCGACCACGGCACCCTCACCGTCGACGGCACCGAGCTGGCCGTGGTCGACTGCCTCACCGGCGCGGTCGGCCCGGACGGCGGCGCCCCGCTGGTCGGCGCCGAGATCCCGGTCAAGCGCGGCGACGAGGAGTGGTCCTGGCTGGTCCTGCACGTCCTGGCCGCCGACCCCGGCGACCTCACCGGCCGCACCGCCGTCCTCTCGGTCGACGCCGAGCGCCGGGCCGCCCTGAGCGCCTCGCACAGCGGCTGCCACCTGCTCGCCCTCGCCCTCAACGCCGCGCTCGCCCCGCGCTGGCGCAAGGACCCGGGCCGCTCGGACGCCTTCGGCAACCCCGACTTCGACAGCCTCGCCATGGCCGCCTCGGTGATGGACACCCAGGCCAGCACGGACACCTACCGGCTCGGCAAGTCGCTCAAGAAGAAGGGCTTCACCGTCGACGCCACCGAGGACTTCCCCGCCCTCGCCGACGCCCTGCCCGCCCTCACCGAGGCCGTCAACGCGCGGCTCGCCGCCTGGGTCGCGGCCGACGCCCCGGTCCGGATCGACGTCCCGGGCCCCGAGCTGACCGCCCGCCGCCAGTGGCACTGCGAGCTGCCCGAGGGCGGCGCGCAGATCTTCTGCGGCGGCACCCACCTGCACCACCTGGGCGAGCTCGCCGAGCTGCGCACCGAGCTGCGGCTGTCCGAGGACGGCGCCGAGCTGGTCGCGGTCACCAGCCCGAAGCGGGCCTGAGAAACGCCGCGGGCGGCCGTCCCCCTCGTTCGTGGGGACGGCCGCCCGCCGTGCGTGCACTCCGTCGTGGTGCGGCCCGAGTCGCGGTGCGGGCCGAGTCGTGGTGCGGTCAGACCTGGCTGCGGTGGAAGTTCAGGTACGAGCGGGACGGCGTCGGGCCGCGCTGGCCCTGGTAGCGCGAGCCGTAGCGCTCGGAGCCGTACGGGTGCTCCGACGGCGAGGAGAGCCGGAACAGGCACAGCTGCCCGATCTTCATCCCCGGGTAGAGCTTGATCGGCAGGGTCGCGACGTTCGACAGCTCCAGCGTCACGTGGCCGCTGAAGCCGGGGTCGATGAAGCCCGCGGTGGAGTGGGTGAGCAGGCCCAGCCGGCCCAGGCTCGACTTGCCCTCCAGCCGGGAGGCCACGTCCTCGGGCAGCGTGATGACCTCGTACGTCGAGGCCAGCACGAACTCGCCGGGGTGCAGGATGAACGCCTCGTCGCCGTCCGGCTCGACCAGCCGGGTCAGGTCCGGCTGCTCCTCGGAGGGGTCGATGTGCGGGTACTTGTGGTTCTCGAACACGCGGAAGAAGCGGTCGAGGCGCACGTCGATGCTCGACGGCTGGATCATCGCCGGGTCGAACGGGTCGATGACGACCCGGCCCAGGTCGATTTCGGTCCGGATGTCCTTGTCAGAGAGCAGCACGTCTCGAGGTTACGTGCACGACGGGGCCCCGGACGAATCCGTCCGGGGCCCCGGGTGTCCTCCCGCCGGCCGTCAGGCCAGGAACTCGGCGGCCTCCAACCGCATCGCCTGCGCCAGTTGGGCCGTGGACAGCTCCCGCACGTCGGCCAGCACCGAGCTCCGGAGCCGTCCGCACTGCGGACAGCGGATCAACCGTCCGGGCCCGAGCCGGCCCGGACCGAGGTTCTGCATCGGAAACGTGGTGGTGCTGAACAGGTGCCCCTCGGCACAACGAACGACGGTGCGCTGCTCCATCGATCCCCTTCCCATCCCTAACCCAGTACTCACCCGTACTCATCGCGCCCCGGCGGCCGGGCCTCGGGACAGCGTCACATTAGGGGATGTTCCGGACATTCCACACCATGGCTCGCCGCCCCGACCCCACACCCACCGGAGCACTCACGCGCGGCCCAAACAGTACGCCCCCCGCTTTCCCCCGTCCGGCTCCGCCACGGCTCGGACCAGCCGTGCAACCACGGCGGCGGATGGGGTACAGTGACACTGGATCGAGCGGTCTCTGACGGCTCATCAGGCGGGCGTAGTTTAATGGTAGAACATGAGCTTCCCAAGCTTAGAGCGCGAGTTCGATTCTCGTCGCCCGCTCCACTATCGAAAGCCGCAGGTCATCTGACCTGCGGCTTTTTTGTTTTGTGCGGTCGGCGGTCGGCGGTCGGCGGTCGGCTGGCGGTCGGCCGAGGCAGGTCAGGCGGCGGCGAGGAAGTCGCGGACGGTCTTGACGAAGGCGGCGGGCTCCTCGGCGGGGGCGATGTGGCCGGTGTCGAACTCGGCGTAGGTGCTGGTGGGGAGCGCGGCGTGGAGACGGCGGGTGTTCTCCACCGGGACGGTGGCGTCCTGGGTGCAGCCGATGACCAGGGTGGGGGCCTGGACGCGGGGGAGGAGCGGGGCGAGGTCCAGGGCGAGGTCGAGGGCGATGTGGCGCAGGGTGCCGGGGGTCGGCTGCATGTAGGAGGTGTTGGCCTCGACGGCCTCGCGGCCGATGCGGTTCAGGAAGCCGCGGCTGAAGGCGGTGAGGGTGGCGTAGCGGCCGAAGGCGGTGGGGTCGTCGGCGAGGGAGAGCCAGGTGGCCATGGAGAGCCGGAGGTACTCGTCCTGTTCGGCGCTGATCCAGCCGGCCGTGGCGATCAGGCGGCGGACCTGGTCGGGCCGTAGGGCGGCGGCCGCGGTGGCGACGACCGCGCCGAGTGAGAAGCCGAGGAGGTCGACGGGCCCGCGGCCCGCGTCGTCGATCACGGCGTTGACCTGCTCGGCGAGGGTTTCCAGGGTGAGCGGGGCGCCGTCGTCCTCGGCGGCCTCGCTGCCGGAGAGGTCGGGCAGCAGGACGGTGTAGCGGTCGGTGAAGGCGTCCAGCATGGCGTCCCACATGCCGGAGCCGGGGCCGGTGCCGTGGACCAGGAGGAGGGTGTCGGGGCCGTCGCCGACGATGCGGTAGGGGATGCAGGCGGTGCCGACGGTGATGGTGGGCATGGCGGGGTTCCTCCGGTTGGTTCTGGATCGGCTCTGGGCCGGGGCCTCGGGGGCTTTGGCGGCTCGGGAAGTAAACTACACGGTGCAGATCAGTGGTTCAACTGCACCGTGCAGTGCAATTCAGGGAGTCGCATCGGCGGAACTGTCCGTGCCCGACCGCCGTCCAAGGAGTGACGGAATGCCTGCCCGGGTTGAACGCCGGGAGGAGTACGGAGGGCCCTGTGCAGTCAGGTGGTGCCGAGCTGAACCTCGGATGTCCGGGCGGCTTCCGCAGCGGCGCGTCGGCCGCGCCGGACTGGTGGCCGGTGCTGGCCCCGGATGTGACGGTCGATCAACTCGACGCGGCGGAGCACTGCGAGGCGCTGCTCCGGGACACGATGGGCGCCGTCAGGCCGGCTCCGGTATGGCGGGAGACGGTGCCGCGGGCGGGGGTGCGGCTGTCCGCGCCGGGGCGGCGGGAGCCGGAGGTGCTCTGGTACGTCACCCGGGGGCGGGATGTGCTCACCGTCGTATCGCCGGGCCGGCGGCGGGAGTTGGCGGCGATGGTGGAGCGTCAGTGGCGGCGGCGCGGGTGGACGATCACCTCGCTGAATGCGGGGCGGGACCGGCCGGGCGTCGCGGCCACCACTCGGTACGGCTCCCAACTGGTGCTGTGTTTCGGTGAGTTCGGCGAGATCCGGTTGACCGCGAGCTTGCTCGGCGTCGCCTGCTCGGAGCGGGTGCCCGCACTGCCGGGTGCCGGTGAGCCGGACCCCGCGGCGCTGCCCCATGTGCACTGCTCGTACTGGAGCGCGCTGGTGTGACCGGGGGAGGCGTGGAGCGAGTCCCCCCGGACCCGCTCCACGCCGCCTCGTCGCGCGGCTTCGGCGCTGCCGCTCCCCCCGACACCCCGGCCAACCCCGCCGTCCCCCCTGGCCTTACCCTCCGGCGAGAGCGTCCGCACAGACCCCGGCGAGCCCCCACCTCCGGGGGCGTCGTTGATCTCACGCTAACAAACCGCGTGGTTGGTTTGTCAATAGTGAGATCCACGAAAAATCCACAATCGTGGCGGTCCGGTCGGGCCGGGGTGATGGGCGTCCCACCACGCATTTGGGGGTTCGTCAGGCCGTTCGCGGTAGTGCCGCACGCCTGGGGCACGGAAGATCGTGCGGCCTGGAATCCGACATTCCATGCATCATGTCACCACGGAGTGACACCGCGCGAGTGCCCAGCGCAGTGAGTGGCGGGGTGGACGACAGGTCGGACGGGCCCCGCCGGCGGCCCGCGCGCTCAGCGCAGCAGTCGGCGCTCCTTGGCCACCGCCACCGCTCCCGCCCGGGTGTCCACGCCCAACTTGTCGTAGATCCGCCCCAGATGGGTCTTCACCGTCGCCTCGCTGATGAACAGCGTCCGGGCGATCTCCCGGTTGCCCAGCCCCTGTGCCAGCTGTTCGAGGATGTCCTGCTCGCGCTCGGTGAGCTGCGGCGAGGGCGCCCGCATCTGCGCCATCACCCGGGAGGCGACCGGCGGCGAGAGCACCGTCCGGCCCTGCGCGGCCGCGTGGACGGCGGCGAACAGTTCCTCCGGCCGTTCGGCCTTCAGCAGGTAGCCGGTGGCGCCCGCGGCGATGGCCCGGGTGATGTCGGCGTCGGTGTCGTAGGTGGTGAGCACCAGGACGTGCGGTCCGCCGGGGGCGGCGGTGATCCGACGGGTGGCCTCCACGCCGTCGATGCCGTCGCCGAGTTGGAGGTCCATCAGCACGACCTGCGGCGCCAGTTCGGCGGCCAGCGCGACGGCCTCCTCGCCGGTGCTCGCCTCGCCGACCACCTCGATGTCGCCCGCGCTGGCGAGCAGCGCCAGCAGGCCCGCCCGCACCACCGCGTGGTCGTCGCAGACCAGCAGCCGGACGGCCGACGGGCCCGGCGCCGTACCGGAGGCACCGCTCGGCGCACCGCCCGGTGCGTCGTTCGGAGTGTTGCGCGCTGCGTTCATCGCTGCTCCAGGGGGATCGCGGCGGACACCACGGTGCCCTCGCCGGGGGTGCTCTCCACCGTCAGCGTGCCACCCAGCTGCCGCAGCCGGGCGCGCATGGCCGGCAGCCCGTACCCGCGGGCGCCGCCGGAGGCGCGCCGGTCCCCGGCCGAGGGGTCGAAGCCCTGTCCGTCGTCGGCGATGTCCAGCACGGCCTGGTCGCCGAGGAAGGAGAGCGTGATCGCGGCCGCCGAAGCCCCGGCGTGCTCGCGGACGTTGGCCAGCGCCCCCTGGGCGATCCGCAGCAGCGCGGACTGGACCGCCGTCGGCAGCGGGACGGGCGTGCCGTCCAGGTGGAACCGGACCGGCAGCCCGCTCTCGGCGGACTCCCGCCCGGCCAGCGCCCGCAGCGCCCCGTCGAGGGTGCCGCCGTCGGCGAGTTCGGCCGGGGCGAGGTCGCGGACGAAGCGGCGGGCCTCGGCCAGGTTGCGGGCGGCCACCTCGGCGGCGGTGCGGACGTGGGTACGGGCGGTCGCCGGGTCGGTGTCCCAGGTGCGGTCGGCGGCCTGCAGCAGCATCTGCTGGCTGGACAGGCCCTGCGCCAGGGTGTCGTGGATCTCCATCGCCAGCCGCTCGCGCTCGGCGAGCGTGCCCTCCCGCCGTTCGGTGGCGGCGAGTTTGCGCCGGGTGCGGACCAGGTCGGCGATCAGCGCGCGCTGCCGGGCGGCCTGCCGGGCCATGAACAGGAACACCCCGGTGGCCAGCGCGGCCACCGCGGGCGGCAGCAGGACGAGTGTGGCGTCCGCCGTGCCGGGCAGCCGGATCTCGGCGATCACCACCAGCAGCGTCAGGGCCGCCACCAGCGGGATCGCCGCCTTCGCGGGCAGCGCCCGCAGCCCGGTGTAGATCAGCGGGACGGCGCACCAGGCGAAGCTCGGCGCGAGCAGCACCAGCACCACCCAGAGCGCGACCACCAGCGCGACCGGCCACCGGCGCGGTCGGTCCGGCGCGGCCGGACGGCGGTGTTCCAGCCAGGAGGCGGTCGGCTGGGCGACGGCCAGGGCGGTGCTCAGCCCGATCACCCACGGGATCCAGGGGCTGTCGGCGTGGTGGGTGAGGTAGCGGCTGAGGGCGGCGGCGAGCAGCAGCAGGAAGGCGAAGTCCAGCAGCAGCGCCAGCCGGCCGGCGTCCGGGTTCCCGGCATCGCGACCGCCGAGGGGCGGGCCGCCGGACGGGCGGGTGTGCTGCACGGCTGGCTCCTGGCGCTACGGGCTCCGGACGGCGCTCGGTCGACCGTCGACTGTGGTGGCGGATCGGCGCGCACCGCGCGGCCTGCGCTTGCCGGCACCGGCCTGTGCTCGCCGGTACGGACCTGCGCCGATCCCTCGATGGTGACCCGTCCGGCCCGGTCCCGCATCAGCCGATCGGTTGACGGAGCCGTCCCCCAACGTGCCCGGACGGTCGAGCCGGACCGTCGATGCCGCGCGCCCGGATCCGGCCGGAGGATCGAGGCAGAGCCGGGCGGTCCCCCGCCGCCCGGCCCCGAACCCCTGCGGCCGCCACGGATTCCCACGGACCCCCACGAATCCCGGTGGACCTCCGCAGGCCCGTAACCGTGATCCCGTTGAGGAGCTGGACCATGAAGAAGACCTCCGTGCGCGCCCGGGTGCTGACCGGCACCGCCGCCGTCGCCGCGCTCGCCGCCGCCGGCGTGGGCGCCGTCTCGGCCAGCGCCGAGACCACCGACACCCCGGCCGCGCCGGCCGCCGTCAAGGTCGACACCCAGAACAAGAACCTCGCCCAGAGCACCGGTCTGAACATCGACGCCGCCACTCGCGCCGCCCAGGCCGCCCTGGACGCGGCGAACAAGGCCGGTCAGCACGTCTCGGTCGCCGTGGTCGACCGGGACGGCGTCACCCGGGTGCTGCTCAAGGGAGACGGCGCCGGCCCGCAGGCGACCGAGTCGGCCGAGCGCAAGGCCTTCACCGCGGTCTCCTGGAACGCCCCGACCTCGGAGCTGGCCAAGCGACTGGCCCAGGCCCCGAACCTGAAGGACATCCCGGGCACGCTGTTCCTGGCCGGCGGTGCACCGGCGCAGTCCAAGGGTGCCCCGGTGGCGGGCATCGGCGTCGCGGGCGCGCCCAGCGGCGACCTGGACGAGCAGTTCGCGCAGGCGGGCGTCGCCGCGCTGGCGAAGTGACCGCGGACCGCGTGACCGCGGACCGAGTGACCGCGACCGAGTGATCCCGACGGACTGACCACGGACCGCGTGACCGTGGCGCGGTGACCCATTCGGCCGGTCGGCCGCCTCCCCGGGGCCGACCGGCCGGGCGCGTGACTCCCCGAACCGCCGCCGTGCTCCCGCCCGCAACCCCACCGTGTCCTCGTTCGGGTGAACGCGGGAGGGGTCGTCGCAGAACAGGCGATGACCCTTTGAAAAGCCGGTGTCGTTGTCAGTGCCGCGTGGCAGGCTTCCCGGTATGACGGCGTGGACCCTCAACGACATCGAACGTGCGATCCGCTCCTCCTGGGGTGTCGACACCTGTGCGCCCGAGGACCTGGCCCACTGGCGTCCCGACAATCCCGCCCGCGGCCAGTGCGGGGTGACGGCCATGGTGGTGCACGACCTGCTCGGCGGCGAGCTGATGATGGGCGAGGTGCACGTCGACGGGGTCCGGACGGACCTCCACTGGTGGAACCGTTTCGCCACCGGTGTCGAGATCGACCTCACCCGCGAGCAGTTCGGCCCGGACGAGCTGGTCGGCCCCGGTCGCCCGGTCGCCCGCCCGGCCCGCCCCGGCCGGCTCCAGGCCCAGTACGAACTGCTGCGCCACCGCGTGGTCACCGAGCTGGAGCGCGGGGCCGCCGCGAACCGGATCCGCCGCCCGGCCCGGGTCGCCTAGGGCCTGTCCTGGCGCCTGGCGCAGGCCGGGCACCAGCCACCCGGCCCCGGGGGCTGCCCTGACGTACAGTCGGCCTCGGACGGACCACCGTACGGGTGGCGGCGACGACGGGAGTGCGCGGATGAGCGGGGCGACGGTCGGTTTCGTGGGGCTGGGCGCGATGGGGCGGGGTATGGCAGGCAGCCTGCTGCGGGCCGGCCACGCCGTACGGGTCTGGAACCGTTCGCCCGAGCCGGTGGCCGCCCTGGTGTCCCAGGGGGCGGAGGCGGCCGGTTCGCTCGCCGAGGTGTTCGCCGCCGACACGGTGGTCTCCATGCTGGCCAACGACCAGGCGGTCGAAGGGTTGTTGCTGGACCCGGAGCTGCTGGCGGGCGCGAAGGCGACCCTGCACGTCAACATGGCCACGGTCTCGCTGGCGCTGGCCGAGCGCGCCGAGGCACTGCACGCTGAGCACGGCATCGGCTACGTCGCCGCGCCCGTCCTCGGCCGGCCCCCGGTCGCGGAGGCGGGGAAGCTCAACATCCTGGCCGCGGGCGCGCCCGAACTGCTGGACCGGGCCGAGCCGCTGTTCGCCGCGATGGGCGACCGTACCTGGCGGTTCGGTGACGCGCCCCGGCAGGCCAACACCGCCAAGATCAGCACCAACTTCCTGCTGGCCTGCGCGATCGAGTCGATGGCCGAGGCGTGCAGCCTGGCCGAGGCCCACGGCGTGCGGCCCACCGACCTGGTGGAGATGCTCACCGGCACGCTCTTCCCGGGGCCGATCTACTCCGGCTACGGCTCGATGGTGGCCGAACGCCGTTACGAGCCCGCCGGGTTCCGGCTGCCGCTGGGGCTCAAGGACGTCGGCCTGGCGCTGGAGGCGGGGGCCGCGCGCCACGTCCCGCTGCCGTTCGGCGGGATCCTGCGGGACGCCTTCCTGGACGCGCTGGCGCACGGCGACGGGGAGAAGGACTGGGCCGCCGTCGCCGAGGTCGCCCGCCGCCGGGCCGGACTGCCGGACTGAGCGCCGCCCCGCGATCCCCACCCCGCCCGCGCCCCGAACCGACCCGGTTCGGGGCGCGGGCGCGGAATACCCGGCGCGCGGCGGGTGCTCGCACCTCTGTCCGCAGCACCCGACCGGGGGGAGTACCGATGACCGTCCAGCCGTCCGGCGCCGAGGCGCCACGTCGTTTCCTGTTCCTCGACGCCAGCTCGCGCGCAGGCGGCAACTCCGAACAACTCGCCCGACTGGCCGCCGAGTCGAGCCTGCCCGAGGGTGCTGAGCAGCGCTGGCTGCGGCTCGCCGACCACCCGCTGCCGCCCTTCCAGGATCTGCGGCACACCGGTGACGGCAACTACCCGGAGCCGGTCGGCCACGAGCGGACCCTGCTGGAGGCCACCCTGGAGGCCACCGACCTGGTCTTCGTCGCGCCGGTGTACTGGTACACGCTGCCGACCACCGCCAAGCTCTACCTCGACTACTGGTCGGCCTGGTTCCGGGTGCCCGGGGTGAACTTCCGCGCCGGGATGAACGGCGGCACGCTGTGGGACGTCACCGTCCTGGCCGGAACCGAGGACAAGGCCGAGCCCATGATCGGCACGCTCAAGCTGACCGCCGAGTACATGGGGATGCGTTGGGGTGGCGCGCTGATCGGCAACGGCACTCGTCCAGGGGACGTCCTGCGCGACGAGCGGGCGCTGATCGCGGCCAAGTCCTTCTTCTCCGGTTGAGCCGGCGCCACGGCCCCGAACCGACGCCACGGCCCCGGGTGGCATTTCGCCGATCCGGGGCCGACTGACGTATTCAGGCCATCGGGGGCCGTGCGGTACCGTCCCCCTGGGCGTGTACCCGTCACTCTGTGGTCATCTTTCGGCGAAGAGCAAAAGCCCTGTCGAAGGACGGAGTTGGACGATTCGGGCGCCCTGGCCCCGATAGTGCGTCACAGCGGGGCACCTGCCTTCCGGAGTGGCTGGATCGTTCGGTACTCTCCGTCGGACTTTCAGCTTCGCGGGGGGTTCGCGGCGTCTGCGGCCGCCCCCTCGCGCCCGGGCCTCGCCCGGACACTTCCGTGAGGTCTCTTTGTCCATACGTCGCAGTCTTGCCCTGGCCGGCGTCGCCGCGCTCACGTCCTCGCTGGTGCTCACCGGCGCCCAGGGCGCCATGGCCGTCGGTTCCCCCGGCACCCCGTCCGCCGCCGCCCCGTCCGCCGCCGCCCCGTCCGCCGCCGCTCAGGCCGAGCAGGCGAAGCACCAGGGCCTCGACCTCTCGGTGCGCGGTGTCCCGGACACCTTCGTCGCCGGCGGCCCCGCCCGGGTCTTCTCCTACCGGATCCAGAATTCGGCCAAGAACGACTTCGTGGCCTTCCCGCTGCTGAAGTTCAAGAACAAGGCCGGCACGCTCAAGGCCAAGGACCTCAAGGTCGAGTACCAGCTGCCGGCCGGTCTGCCCGGCGGCGGCACCTGGAAGGCCGGCTCGATCGCGCCCGGTGGCGGTGACGGCGACGACAGCGCGGTGCTGATCCTCCTCGGTGGCGTGTCCGACGGCGGCCCCGCCGACGACGCGTTGCTCTTCGTCGCCCCCGGCAAGCGGATCGACATCGACGTCCGGGTCTCCTTCACCAAGGACACCCCGCTGGGCAAGGCCGGCGTCGTACCGGTGGCCTTCGAGGCCAACGCCGACGACGAGTCCGACAACGGCCACTTCAGCTGCGACGGGATCAAGGGCGCCGGCTTCACCATCAAGGCCGGTGGCGGCAGTGGCAAGCCCACCCCGAGCCCCACCCCGACCAAGACCGGCAAGCCGAGCCCGACCGCCACCGCGTCGCCCACGACCACCGCGACGGCGACCGCCACCAGCACGCCGACCACGCCGGCCCCGACCACGCCGGCCCCGACCACCCCCGCGCCGACCACCCCGGCCACCGGCACCGCCTCGCCGTCCGCCTCCCCGACCGGCTCGGGTTCCGGCTCCGGCGAGACCACCACCCCGGCCCCGTCCGGCGGCAGCACCGACGCCCAGCAGCCGATCGACTTCCCGGTGGACGTCCCGAAGGTCGCCCCGCCGAAGATCACCCCGGCCGTCGTGACCAAGGCCAAGACGGCCGCCTCCGACGCGGACAAGAGCCTGGCCACCACCGGTGGCGGCGATGACACCACCGCGATCGCGGCCGCCGGCGGCGCCGTCCTGGTCGCCGGTGTCGGCACCCTCGTGGTGCTGCGTCGCCGCAAGGCGGGCCAGCAGGGCTGAGCCCCGACCGACGGTCCCGGGCCCGGCAGGGCCGGCCCGGGGCCGTCGAAGCGGGGGCTTTCCCGAGTACCCCCGTGCCGCCCGACCGTCCACGCGGACGACCACCGGGCGGCACCGGCGGTACTCCTCCGTCACATAGGATGTCCGGCCGGAGGGGGGCGGAACGGCGGGGAGAGGGACAGGTGCGGGGAGAACGCACGACACGGGCCACCACCGACTACGAATCCGCGGCCGGCCGGATCGCGGGCCTGCCGCTCCGCAGACACCACGTGCTGCTGACGGCGTGGACGGTGCTCTGGTTCTTCCTGGTCGAGCCCAGCGGCGGCTTCTCCTGGCACTACCTGCGCCAGGGCGAGCAGCTGCTCTTCAGCGGGCAGCCCGACGGCGGCCTCGCGCTCTACGCCCACCACCCCGAGCTGCAGATCGGCCCGGTCAGCCTGGCCGCCGCCCGGCTCACCGCCCCGTTCTCCCCGCACGTCGGCCAGCTGGTCGCCGAGGCGGTGAGTGCCGGGCTCGGCCTGGTGATGCTGGTCCTGGTCGGCCGCACCGCCGCCCTGTACTACCTCGGCACCGGCACCAACCACCGCCGGCTCCAGCAGCGCCTGCTGATCGCCGGGCTGGCGTTCATCCCGATGTGGGTCGAGGTCTCGGTCCGCTTCGCGCACCTGGACGACGTCCTCGCGCTGTTCTTCACCGCCCTCGCCGCGCACGCCCTGGCCCGCGGCAAGCCCGTCCAGGTCGCCGTCTTCCTGGCCCTGGCGGTCGACTCCAAGCCCTGGGCGATCGCCTTCGCCCCGCTGATCCTGGCCCTGCCCCGGCCCGCCTGGCTGCGCACCGCACTCTGGTTCTGGCTCCTGGTCGCGATCGCCTGGCTGCCGTTCTACCTGGGCAACCTGGACACCCTGGCGGCCGCCAAGTTCACCATCCCCAACCAGCCCGCCTCCGCGCTGCGCTGGTTCGGGGTCACCGACCCGTCCACGCCCTGGTGGGACCGCCCGACCCAGTTCGCGCTCGGCATCGGCCTCGGCTGCGTCGCGGTTTGGCGCGGCCGCTGGCCGGCCGTGGTGCTGCTCGGCGCGGACGCCCGGATCCTGCTCGACCCGAGCGTCTACACGTACTACACGGCCTCGATCCTGCTCGGCACCCTGCTCTGGGACGCGGTCGGGCAGAAGCGGCTGGTCCCCTGGTGGAGCTGGATCGCGCTGGTCGCGCTGTACGGCGGCACGCTGTTCCTGCCGTCCGACCCGGCCCGCGGCTTCGTCCGGCTCGCCTTCGTGGTGGTCTCCGCCGCGTACGTGCTGCTCTGGCCCACCCAGCAGACCCGCCGACCGCGGCCACCGGTCCGGGGTGGCGGGGACGGGCGCCGCCGGACGTCCCGGCGGCGCGAGCGGGAGCTGGTCGGCGCGTAGGGCGTGTCTCCGGCCCGCCCGCAGGCCCCACGGCTTGACCCTCACGCGACGTGAGAGCGCAGGGTGGTGGTCAGCACCAGGGAGGAGTTTCCGGATGAGCGAGGACCAGGGCCACTCGGTCGGCGCCGTGGCGAAGATCGCCAAGGTGACCGTCCGCACCCTGCACCACTACGACGAGATCGGCCTGCTGTCCCCTGCGGGCCGCACCCGGGCCGGCTACCGCCGCTACGTGGACGCCGACCTCGACCGGCTGCAGCAGATCCTGTTCTACCGCGAGCTCGGATTCCCCCTGGAGGAGATCGCGGCGATCCTGGACGACGACTCGGTCAGCCCGAGCGAGCACCTCCGGCGGCAGCACCGGCTGCTGACCGACCGGATCCGGCACCTCCAGGACCTCGCCGCCGCCGTCGAACACGCCATGGAGGCACGCAGGATGGGCATTCAGCTGACCCCGGAGGAGAAGTTCGAGATCTTCGGCGAGGGCTACCAGGAGGAGTGGGAGCAGGAGGCCGAACAGCGCTGGGGCGACACCGCGGCCTGGGCCGAGTCCCAGCGCCGCACCGGCGGCTACACCAAGGCCGACTGGCAGCGCATCCAGACCGAGATGACCGAGCTCAACACCCGCCTGGCCGAGGCGGTCACGGCCGGCGAGCCCGCCGACGGCACCGTGGCCATGGACCTCGCCGAGGCGCACCGGCAGCACATCTGCCGGAACTTCTACGACTGCACCTTCGCCATCCACCGCGGCCTGGCCTGCCTGTACGTCTCGGACCCGCGCTGGACCACCACCTACGAGGACCTCGCACCCGGCCTGGCGCAGTGGCTGCACGACGCCATCGTGGCCAACGCCGACCGGCGCGAGCAGGCGTAGCCGCTCGGACGAGTCGCGTTGCGGCTCATGCCACCCCGCGCCCGAAGGAGCGCCGGTAGGCGGTCGGCGAGGTGCGCATCACCCGGCCGAAGTGGTGGCGGAAGGTCGCGGCGCTCTCGAAGCCGACCGCCGCGGCGATCTCCTCCACCGACCCCTCCGGCGCCTCCAGCAGCGCCAGACTGGCCGCGATGCGCTGGGTGACCACCCAGCGCATCGGGCTGGTGCCGTTGCGGGCGGTGAAGTGCCGCAGGTACGAGCGGTCCGACATCCGGGCGGCCCGGGCCAGCACCGAGACGGTCAGCGGGTCGGACAGGTGGTCCAGGGCCCACTGCATGCTGCGGGCGATCCCGTCCTCGTCCTCCTCGACCGGGCGGACCGCCGCCTCGATGAACTGGGCCTGCCCGCCGTCCCGGTGCGGCGCCACCACGAAACGGCGGGCCACGCTGTTGGCCACCTTCGCGCCGTGGTCCCGGCGGACCAGGTGCAGGCACAGGTCGATGCCGGCCGCGCTGCCCGCGCTGGTCAGCACGTCGCCGTTGTCCACGTACAGCACGTCCGGGTTGACGCGGACCCGCGGGTGGCGCTGCTGGAGCAGTTCGGCGTACCGCCAGTGGGTGGTCGCCTCCTTGTCGTCCAGCAGCCCGGCGGCGGCCAGCGCGAAGGCGCCGGAGCAGATCGAGACGATCCGGGCGCCGCGCTCGTGCGCCGTCCGCAGCGCCTCGACCAGACCGGGGGAGACCTCGCCGCTGAAGGCGTTGCGCACCCCGGGGATGACGACGGTGTCGGCCGCCGCGAGGTCGTCCAGGCCGTGCCGGGCCGTCAGCGCGAAGCCGCCGACCGCGTCCAGGGCCGCCCCGGGGCGGTCGGCGCACACCTTCAGGCCGTACCAGGGCGCCGCCAGCAGCCCGCCCAGCTCGGGCCGCGCCAGTCCGAACACCTCGACCACCACGCCGAGTTCGAACGGTGCCATGCCCTCGAAGGCGTACACCGCGACGTCGTGCACGGGCTCCGGGCGCCGGCCGATGGTGACGGCCACCGGGCGCGACCGGGCGGCCCGGCCCTCGGCGCTCGGCCCGGCGGGCGGCTCGGCGCTCTGTCCTGCGATCTGCCCTGCGATCTGCTCGGCGGTCGGCTCGGCCATGCGGAACCCCCTGCTCACGGGTGGCGGAATCCCGGTGAGTGTAGCCGTTGCGGCCACCCCGGAGGTTTCTGCGAACTCCCCTGCAACCTCCCCCCGTCCCACACGTCCATCAGTACGGGGGCGGAGGGAACCGGGCCGCAGGCGGCTGCGAGGATCTCCGCGATCAGGACCTTGATCAGTGCCTGACGGTCCGGCGTGCACGCCGTCACCGTCCCGGGGGAAAGCGGAACCGTACATGTCCATGGCCATCGGGCCGTTCGCCGCGTCACGGCGGGGGCGCGGCATCTCCGTCGGCGGAGTTCGCGGAGTTCGCGGACTGCGCGGAGTGGTCGTCGCGCTGTTCGGCGCGCAGGAGGCCGGCGAGCCGGACTACGCGCTCTCCACCGACCAGCAGGCGGCCCAGCGCCGCTCCGGCTTCCGGCTGCTGCGCGGCGGCCGCAAGCCCGCGGAGGACCGGCCCACCCTGACCGACCTGTACCACGCCCACCGGCTGGGACTGGTCCGGATGGCCGTCCTGCTGGTCGACCACCAGGACCTGGCCGAGGACGTCGTGCAGGAGGCCTTCACCCAGCTCTACCAGCGCCACGGCGAACACCTGGACGACCTCGACAACGCACTCGGGTACCTGCGCACCTCGGTGGTCAACGGCGCCCGCTCGATGCTGCGCCGCCGCAGGACCGCCCGGGAGTACGTGCCCCCGCACGAGGCCGACGCCCCCTCCGCCGAGGACCACGCGGTGCTCAACGACGAGCACCGCCGGGTGCTCGTCGCCCTGCAGGAGTTGACCCCCCGCCAGCGCGAGGTGCTGGTGCTGCGCTACTGGTCCGACATGTCGGAGGCGCAGATATCCGAGACCCTGGGCCTGTCCCGGGGCGCCGTGAAGTCCACCGCCAGTCGCGCTCTGGACGCGTTGGAAAAGCACCTGGAGAAGGTTCGATGACCGACAAGCTCCCCCGCCCGGGCGGCGGTGACGACGACGGGCTGGCCGGGACCCCGACGGAACGGCTGCTCCGCGAGGCGATGAACGCCCGGACGTCCCTGATCACCGCCCACGACCTGCGTCCGGCCGCGCCCCCGAGGACCCGGGTGCGCCGGCTGCGCCCGGTGTACGCGGTCACCGTGCCGCTGCTCGGCCTCGCCGCCGCCGCGGCGATCGGCGTGGTCACCCTGCACGGCAGTCCGGTCGCCAAGCAGGACGTCCCCCCGCCCCCGGCCGCCAGCCTCACGGCCTCGCCCGGTCCGACCCCCACCCCGACCCCGAGCACCAGCGCGAGTGCCGCCCCGACCGGTGACGCGCAGACCGCGGACCCGCTGGCCGACGTCACCCCGACGTCGAGCCGCTCGGCCACCGGTGCCCCGACCGGTCCGGCCACGCCGTACACCTTCCGGGGCGTCAAGCTGAAGGTGCCGGCCGGCTGGCGGGTCGCGCCCGCCGACCCGGCGGACCTCCACCTGTGCGTGCTGAGCCCGGGAGCCCCGCAGGGCGCCTCCGCGCAGAACTGCCAGCCGTACGGGGTGGACCTGGCGGTGTTCGACACCGGGTCGCCGGGCTGGCCGTCGACCGCCGACCTCGACGCGCAGAGCGGTTGGAGCCACCAGCCCAACTGTCCGGTCTGGGGCGATCCGCATCCGCCCGCCGCGGGGGAGTCCGTCAGCAGTACGGGCCCGACGAAGAGCGCGCCCACCGTCTCCGGCCGTCCCGCGCTCAAGTCGCAGTGGCAGGTGACCTGCGGCCAGTCGCCCTTCACCGCGCAGGTCTGGGCGCTGCCCAAGGACCAGGTGTTCGTCTCGGCGGTCGGCCTCAGGGACGAGTACCAGGCCGGGCTGCAGTCGATCGTCAACAGCCTCGACGTGAGCGGCCACAGCCAGGCTCCGCAGACGACGGCGCCGCCCGGCCCGAGCGAGGTCGCGGTCAGCATCGACGGCCTCCCCACCGGCCAGCAGCTGCGGGTCGGAAGCGCGGTCGTCACCTTCTCGGTGACCTTCCGGAACGACGGCCGGAGCGCCTCCGGCCAGCTGGAGCCGCTGGTCTTCACGGACCGCTACGCAGGCACGCCGGTCGTGCCCGGCCAGCAGCTGCCCAACGACGGCAAGCTGGAGCTGCAGACCGACAGCGGCTGGATCACCAAGCCGATGTCCCCGGCCGGCGACACGTCCTACGCCACGGCGCGGGACGAGGAGCTGTTCTCGCTGGCCCCGGGGCAGAGCAGGACGCTGATCTACCGGCTGACCATGGGGCCTCGGAGCGGGCCAGGCGACATGCCGTTGCGGGCGCAGGCCGTGCTCCCGTACCACGGTGGTGACCTGACCGTGATCGCCCGCCAGGACCTCACGGTCAAGCTCGTCTGGTAGTGCGCAAGGGCCCGGCCCCCGTCACCGGGGAGCCGGGCCCTTCGGCGCTCGGTTCAGGCGAGCGAGGCCATCCACGCCTCGACGTCCTCGGAGCGGCGCGGCAGCCCCGCCGAGAGGTTCTCGTTGCCGTCCGCGGTGACCAGGATGTCGTCCTCGATCCGGACGCCGATGCCGCGGTACTCCTCCGGCACGGTCAGGTCGTCCTGCTGGAAGTACAGGCCGGGCTCGACGGTGAGCACCATGCCGGGCACCAGCAGGGCGTCGACGTGCTCCTCGCGGCGGGAGTGGGCGCAGTCGTGGACGTCCAGGCCGAGCATGTGGCCGGTGCCGTGGAGGGTCCAGCGGCGCTGGAGGCCGAGCTCCAGGACCTTCTCGACGTCGTGGACGGAGGCGTCCAGCAGGCCCCAGGCGAGCAGCCGCTCGGCGAGGACGCGCTGCGAGGCCTCGTGGAAGTCGCGGAAGCGGGCACCCGGCCTGACCGCGGCGATGCCGGCCTCCTGGGCGTCGTACACCGCGTCGTAGATCTTCCGCTGCAGCTCGGTGAAGGTGCCGTTGATCGGCAGGGTGCGGGTGACGTCGGCGGTGTAGAGGGTGTGGGTCTCCACGCCCGCGTCCAGCAGCAGCAGCTCGCCGGGGCGCACGTCGCCGTCGTTGCGGACCCAGTGCAGGGTGGTGGCGTGCGGGCCGGCGGCGGCGATGGTGCCGTATCCGACGTCGTTGCCCTCCACCCGGGCGCGGCGCCAGAAGGTGCCCTCGATCCAGCGCTCGGAGGTGGCGACGGCCTGGCCGAGCTCGCGGACCACGTCGGTGAAGCCCTTGACGGTGGCGTCGCAGGCGGCGCGCAGCTCGCCGATCTCCCACTCGTCCTTGACCAGCCGCAGGCCGCTCAGGAACTCCTTGAGCTCGGCGTCCTTGTCGGCGTCCAGCACCTCGGCGAGCGCGGCCTCCAGGCCGGCGTCGTAGCCGCGGACGATCCGGGTCGGCACGGCGGAACCCTTGGCGCGCTCGGCCAGCTCCTCGGCGGCCTTGCGGACGTCGCGGGCCGGCAGGCCGAGCCGCTGCTCCTGCTCGCTCAGGCTGTACCGGCGGCCGACCCACAGCTCGCCGTAGCCGTCGAGCCAGAACTCGCCGTTCTCGCGGTCGGAGCGGGGCAGCAGGTAGAGCGTGAACTCGTGGCCGGCGTCGCCGGTCGGCTCGCCGACCAGCACCGCGTCCTCGGTCTGGTCACCGGTGAGGTGCACGTACTCGCTGGCGGCGCGGAAGTTGTAGTCGGTGTCGTTGGCGCGCACCCGCAGGTTGCCCGCGGGGACGACCAGGCGCACGCCGGGGTGGGCGGCGGACAGCGCGGCGCGGCGCTCGGCCGCGTACCCGGCCTGGGCGATCGGGGCGAGGCCGTGCAGCTCGGTGTCGGCCCAGCCGGACTTCATCGAGGCGGACAGCTCGTCCGAGATCTCGCCGTAGAGGCCGTTCTTGCGGCCCTTGAACTGCGGCGGCTCCTCGCCGCCCTCGGCCTCGGGGTTCTCGGCCACCGCGGGGGTCCGGTCCTCGCTCACGTGCAACGCCTCCTTGGGGGTGGTACCGCCGCCCTCGGGGGAGGTGTCGGGTCGCGACACGCGCGGACGGCCGTGCGTCCATGGTACGGACGCCCGGCCGACCGCATTTCCGGGGTTCGTGCGCCTACTCGAAGCGCGCGGCCAGCAGCATCAGGTCGTCGGTGGCCGGGGCGGCGTCCGGAACCGGGCAGACGGCCAGCAGGTGGGCGCAGAGCCGGTCCGGGTCGATCCGCACGTCGCGCGGGGCGTCGGCGGCGGCCCGGCGCAGGTTGGCCTGCCCGGCGTGCAGGGTCGGGCCGCAGCGGCGGGCCAGTCCCTCGGTGTAGAGGAGCAGGGTGTCGCCGCGATCGGCGGTGAACTCGATCCCGGGGGCTTCCCAGCAGGCCAGCATGCCGAGCGGCGCGGAGAGCGAGGTCTCCACGAACTCGGCGCCGTGCCGGCCGACCAGGACCGGCGGGCAGTGCCCGGCCCCGGCCAGGGTGACCCGGCGCTCCCCGGGTTCCACCCAGGCGTAGACGGCGGTGGCGGTGCGGGTCGGCTCGGTCGTCTTGAGCAGCAGCTCCAGGTCGCCGAGGACGGAGACCGGGTCCTCGCCCTCCAGCACCGCGTACGCCCGCAGGGCGGCCCGGATCCGGCCCATCGCGGCGGCCGCGCCGGGGGCGGAGCCGGGTCCCGCGCCGGGGCCGTCGCCGAAGACCGAGCCGACGGTGAGGCCGACGGTGCCGTCCGGCAGCGGGATGGCGTCGTACCAGTCGCTGCCGCTGGAGTGGTCCAGGCCGGCCGGGACGACCCGGGCGGCCAGTCGCAGCCCGGCGGCGCGGGGGAGGTGGTCCGGCAGCAGGCCGCGGCGCAGCGCCTCGGTGGTGCGCCGGATGCGCTCGACCTCCAGCTGCTTGGCGAGTAGCGGCGCGGCGAACTCACAGTAGCGGCGGGCCAGTTCGCGCTGGCATCCGGTGGGTTCGGCGGGCCGGTCGTAGAACCAGACGACGGCGGCGAGCGGGCCGTCCTCGACGGTGGCGAGCGGCA
Organism: Kitasatospora aureofaciens; assembly: GCF_001188955.3. Lineage (GTDB taxonomy): Bacteria > Actinomycetota > Actinomycetes > Streptomycetales > Streptomycetaceae > Kitasatospora > Kitasatospora aureofaciens. The sequence goes on from NZ_JPRF03000017.1 coordinate 176,491, forward strand.
GGCCGACAGCGCCGCCGAGGCCGAGCTGGACGGCGAGTTCACGCAGCCGGCCGCCGACGGCGGGGTCCTCGGCGAGGTCCGGGGAGTGCAGCTGCTCGGGCCGGTCGTCTTCGCCCAGCAGCCGGGCCAGCAGGCTCTGCTCGGTCGGGACGGTCTCCAGGGCGCCGAGGCTGGCCCGGTCGAGGCCGAGGCCGACGGGCTGGCCGGGACCGCCGCCCGGCATCAGGGTGACGAGGACGCCGCGGTCGGCGCCGAGCAGGGCGGCGCCGGAGGCGAGGACGGCGTCCAGGGTGGCGGCGAGGCCGCGGGCGTGGGCGAGGCGCTCGGTGTGCTCGTGCAGGCTGGTGATATCGGACAGGCGTCCGGCCAAACGGTCCTGCACGGTGGCGGACGGTGCCGCGGTGCCGTCGGTGCCGTCCTCCGGGGCGTCGGCGGGGCCGAGCAGGCCGGGCGGGTCGAGGACGGTGAGCCCGCCTGCGCAGCCGGGCTCACCGGGTTCGGCGGTCGTCGGCGCCGGGTGGGACGTCGACGGGTGGGAGTTGGTCATGCCGCCACTCCTGACGCGGTGCTACGTGCCATGCGGAACCCCCAGATACGGCCGATGTGGAGCGAGCACGGCCAAAGGGCGTGTTTCGCCTCGATTCGCTACTACTCGTCATTGATCGACAGCAATGCCACCACTTCTACACAGGCCATTCGGGGCATGTCCAGATCCGGGGCGACGCGGTGGCCTGTTCCACGGCTGCTCGACCCGGTCGGAGGGCGTGCACGGCTGGTGCGCGCGCCGGTCGTGCCCGCAGGCATGGAGCGAGCCGCGAGCGGGCAGAACGGAGGGGACGGACCGGGCGGCCGTCCGGATCGTATGTCCGCGCCGCCCGCGTTCTCGGCTGGCCGGAAGTCTCTCACTCGTACGGTGGAACCAAGCGCGCCCGGGCGGCGTCCATCCGGTCGCGTACGGGATTCTCGTTCCAAGGGCTGTTCCAGTGCGCGGCCCTTCTCATGTCGTGCTCCACACCGTGCTCCACGTCGTAGCCGCGCCGTCCGCCGTGCCGCCCGCCCCGCTTCGCGCCTTCCCGGGACCGTGCCGCCGCAGGTCCGCGCGGCGAGTTCCGACGGACGTCGGCGGGGCGGAGCGAACCGAGCGGTCAGGGAAAGGAACGAGCGCCATGCGTGAGAACCCGAAGAGCCCGAAGAGCCGGTCGCAGGAGTCGTCCGCCCGGCTGGCCGCGGCCCTGACGGCCGCCGTCGAACACCGCTGGCCCGTGGTGCCGGGCACCGTGCTGTGCGGAGGCCGCTGCTCCTGTGGTGACCCGGACTGTCCGGCGCCCGGCGCCCACCCGCACGACCCCTCGCTGCTGGCCGCCACCACGGACGCCCGGATGGTGCGCTGGTGGTGGGAGCGGCAGAGCCCGGACGCGCCGGTGCTGGCCGCGACCGGCTCCGCGGTGTCGGCGGTCAGCCTGCCCGCGGCGGCCGGGGCCCGGGCGCTGGTCCACCTGGGGGCGCTGCGGCTGCCGCTCGGGCCGGTGCTCGCGATGCCGGGCCGCTACGCGCTGCTGGTGGCCCCGTACTCGCTCGACGCGCTGGGCGAGATGCTCGCCCAACTCCCTTGGGTACCGGGAACGTTGCGCTACCACGGGCCGGGCGGCTTCCTCCCGCTGCCGCCCGGCGGCGGGGCCATGGGGCTCCCCCCGGCCGGAGGCTGGGGGAGGGTGCGCTGGGTGCTGGCGCCGCGGCCGGCCGGGGGCGGCGGGGTCCGGTTGCCGCAGGTCGGGCCGCTGCTCGGCGAGTTGGTGGATGCGACGGTCCGGCTGGACAGTGGCCGCTCGGCGTACTGACGGACCGCCGGGTGGTGCCGGACTCCGGGCCCGGTGGTGCGGGGCGTTCCGGAAAAACAAAAGATCCGGCCGCTGGCGACGGGGGATGCACCAGCGGCCGGACTCTTTAGACAGTAACAAGGATCCGCGCCCGCGCCAATTTCCAAGACGCCCTCCAGGCCCGGAAATTGCGGCTTCGGGGCGACAATGTGACGCGTATCACCCGAATCCTGCGCGCTTTAGTTCAGGGTGACCTGACGGTTCACCAGGTTCGCGCGGGCGCGCCGCTCCTCGGCGGTCAGCGGGGTGGCGTCGGCGAGGACGGCGGCGAGCCGCTCGCCGAACTCGGCGGCCGGCTTCTCGCAGTCGGCGGCGGTCATGGCGAGCGGGAGGTCCCAGACCGGCACGGTCAGGCCGTGCGCGCGGAAGGAGCCGACCAGGCGGGTGTCCGGGCCGAGCGAGGCCTCGCCGGCCGCGTTCAGCCGGGCCAGCGCGTCCAGCAGCTGCTCCTCGGGCACGGTCATCACCCAGCGCAGGTGGTTCTTGTCCGGGGTGCCGCACCAGTAGGCGGCGTCGACGCTGTCGAGCTTCTCGGTCGGGATGGCCGAGGCGTTGGCGCGCTCCAGCGAGGCGGCGACCTCGCCGGTGGCGGCCTCGGCGTCCTCCAGCCAGAACTCGAAGCCGGAGTGCACGGTGGGCGTGAAGGCGGCGGTGGTGTCCAGCAGGTCCTGCAGGCGGCGGCCGCCGGGGACGGTCCGGCGGGCCGGTACGGGGCTGCCCGGCTCGGTGGCCAGGGCCAGCTCCAGGGCGTCCGCGAGGTCGCGGCTGAGGTCACCGGAGGAGGACTGGGTCTGCAGGCCCAGCAGGATCGAGCCGTCAGGGCGGCGCAGGGCCGGCCAGGCCAGCGGCAGCACGGTCGCCAGGGTGACCGACGGGACGTCACCCCCGGCGCTCGCGGCCACCCCGGCGGCCAGCGTCAGCGGCGCCGTGGCGGCGGGCACCAGCTCGCGCAGCGCCACCCAGTCGGCCTCGCCCGGCAGGCCCTCGAACGGGCGGTGCACCAGCTCCTGCACCGCGTGCGAGGCCTCCCGGCCGTGGCAGGCCTTGTAGCGGCGGCCCGAGCCGCAGGGGCAGTCCTCGCGGGCCCCGACCACGGGGATCTCGCCCGTGACGGCGGTGGTGGACTGGCGCTGCGGCGCCTTCTTGGCGGCCTTCTTGCCCATGCTGCGGCTCTCCCGGGGACGGTGGTCCTGTTCACCGGGAAGCCTACTGAGGTTCCCCCGGCGCGCGGGAACGCGCCGGGGCGGGCGTCGCGCCGTCCGTGGCCATGCGCCGGGCGGGCGTCGCGCGGCCCGTGGCTACGCGCTGCGCGCGTCGCCCCCGGTGCGTCGGGCGTGCCGGGCGCGGGCGGGCAGCGCCGCCCAGACCGTCACCTCGCCGGGCGCGTCGCGCACGCCCCAGTCGCTGGCCAGCTGGTCGACGATGCCCAGGCCCCGGCCGCCGCGCGAGGTCAGCGAGGGACTGGCGGGCGCCGGCCGGGTGGCCGCGCCGCCGTCGGTGACCTCCAGGGTCAGCACGCCGTCGGCGTGCATCTGCCAGCGGACCAGCACTCCGCCGTCCGGCTCGGCCGGCCCGTCCTCGCGCTCCGGGCCGCCGGGCGCCGGGTGCGTCCCGGAGGGGACGCCGACCAGCACCTGGTCCACCACCTCGGCCCGGGCCCCGCGGCCCAGGGCCCGCAGCGGGCCGAGCGGACGGGCGTAGCGACAGGCGTTGCTCAACAGTTCGGAAAGGATCAGTACAGCATCCTCGATGACCGGTTCCGGTATTTGCCGGTCACCCAGATCTCGACGCAGTCGGCGCCGTGCGACCCCGACACTCGATGGGCCGTGCGGCACTGCCATGGTCGATGAAGTAGGCACTTCACGCGCCACCATCAACGCCACCCCCGGACCTCCTTCAGCGTATGCCGAGGGATGGATGCCCCTTGGTAATGCGTCGGAAACGACCGGCGGGGGATCCCGCGAGTCCCATTTCGAGCAGCGCGACCCAGGGTCGACGAGAGGTCATTCCGTGCTCACCCTCCGTCGCCCGCGCGCAGGAATTTCCGGCAATACCGTACGCGGAAGGTTTGACTGCCGACCAGAGTGATCGGGTCCCACCGGTACGGCGGCGGTTCCCGCCCCCGGATCACCGCCCGAGCTGCGCCCGGATCACCGCCCGAGCTGCGCCAGCACCTCGGCGGGCCGGTTGGTGATGATCGCGGAGACACCGAGCTCCAGGCAGAGCTCGACGTCGGCCGGCTCGTCCACCGTCCACACGTGCACCTCGTGGCCCAGCTCGCGCAGCCGGGGCACCAACTGCGGCCTGGCCTTGATCAGCTCGATGCCCGGACCGGCGATCCCCGCCCCGCCCGGCAGCGGACGGCCCGGCCGCAGCTGACCGAGCAGCGGCAGCATCCGTTCGATCAGGAACACCCGCCCGTACTCGGGCGCGGCGGCGGCCACCCGGTCCAGCGCGATCGAGGAGAAGCTCATGATCCGGGCGGACGGACGGTCGCCCTCCCGGGTCGCGCCGATCTTGAACCGCTCCAGCATCCGCAGCAGCTCGGCCTCGACCCGGCCGCGGAACCGCACCGGGTGCTTGGTCTCGATCGCCAGGTCCACCGGGCGGCCGCAGTCCGCCACCAGCTCCAGCAGCCGCTCCAGCCGCAGCACGCCGCGCAGCTCGGGGTCGGTGCTGGGCCTTCCGGTCTTCCAGGCGCCGAAGTCGTACGCCTCCAGCTCGGCGAGGGTCATCGCCGAGACGGTGCCCCGGCCGTTGGAGACCCGGCCGATCCGGCGGTCGTGGACGCAGACCAGGTGACCGTCGGCCGTCACCCGGACGTCGCACTCGACGGCGTCCGCGCCCTCGTCGAGCGCGCGCCGGTAGGCCGCGAGGGTGTGCTCGGGCAGCGCGTGGGAGGAACCGCGGTGGGCGATCACCTGGACGGAGGGCGCGGTGCGCGCCGCCGCCAGGGGCAGGTCTGGGCTGGTCACGGGCCCAACGATAGGCGGCGCAGGTGTCGCGGAGGCGAAGACGGTCCCAACCTGTGGGGCCGGCTCCGCCTCCGCGGACCGCCGGGGTCGGCGCCGGAGGGCGCGGCCGCCCCGGGCCTGCGCCGCCGCCTCAGACCTGCGCGGTGCGGCGGGTCAGCGGGGTGAGCGCCCAGGTGGCCAGCGCCGGGACCAGGAAGGCGAACAGCGAGGCGGAGGTCCACTCCTGCGGCGTGAAGTGCAGCGCCTCCTGGGCGGAGGTCCAGAAGTCCACCCACCAGCCGGCCACCGCGGTCGGCGCGATGAACTGGTAGACGGCGAAGCCCAGCACCCACGGCAGCAGCATCAGCCAGCGGGACGGCGCCCGCTCCGAGAGGTCCCAGCCGTGCCGGCCGGCGCCGAAGAAGTAGTCCACCGCCAGCACCGCCAGCAGCGGCACGAACACCGAACCGATCAGGCCGAGGAAGTTGCTGTAGGTGTCGGTGAACCGGTCGATCCGCAGCGCCAGCACGGTGGTCAGCACGCCGATCCCGCCGCTCAGCACCCGGCGGTCGACCCGCGGCAGCAGGTTCTGCAGCGACATCGCGGTCGAGTACACGTTGGCGAACGACTGGTCGGTCTCGCGCAGCACCAGCACCAGCAGGAACAGCCAGCCGGCCCAGACGCCGAGGAAGGAGTCGAAGATCCGGCTCGGGTCGCCGTCGGACTGCAGCAGCGCCATCAGGCCGAGCACGTAGCACCAGACCTGGGCGACGGTGTAGCCGGAGAAGCTGCCCCAGAAGGAGGAGCGCGGGGTGCGCGAGTGCCGGGTGTAGTCGGCGGCCATCGGGACGAAGGAGATCGAGACCGCGATCATCGCGTCGGTGGCGCCCAGGAAGCCGTGCCAGTTGCCCGCGCCCGGGTCCGGCACGCCCTGCCGGCCCAGCTGGACGGTGAAGTACACCATCGCGACGGCCACCGCCCCGGCCACGAAGCGGCGCAGCACCGCGATCGAGCCCAGCGGCCAGATCGTCAGCGCGGTGGTCAGCACGCCCGCGAGCAGCACGAACAGCCAGCGGTAGCCGGTGGTGTGGGCGACGGTCTGCGCTCCGGCCGCGATGGTCAGCAGCTCGAAGACGCCCCAGCCGATGCACTGGACGATGTTCAGCACGGTCGGCAGGTAGGACAGCCGGGTGCCGAACAGTCCGCGCAGGTTGGCCATCGCCGGGGCGCCGGTCCGGGCGCCGATCAGCGCGGCCACGCCGAGCATCGCGGTGCCGACGGCCGTACCGGCCACGATCGCGGTCACCGCGGCGGCCAGCGACAGCTCGCTGCCCTTCTCGCCGAGCACGGTCGCCGCGGTCGAGAAGCCGATCAGGCTGACGCCGAGGTTCATCCAGAGTGCGAAGTGGTCCCGGAAACGCAGCGTGCGCGGCGGCTCGGTGTCCAGCACCAGCGGCGCCTCGACCCGGTGGTCGAGCAGCGCGGTGGCCGCTGCCGAGACGGTCGGAAGGCCGGAGAAATCCTTGGACCCGGGCGCGCCCGGAGAAGAGGATGACGAAGCAGGCGGCATGGCCGATACTCCCTACGCCGGCATTACCCGGACAGGTTCCGGCGGTCAGCGCCCCCTCGACGGTCAGCCTGTCGCTCGCCTGGCGTACCGTCGACATGCGCACTCTCAGCCTGGTGGGTCCAAGCTCCCGCGTGTCAGTTTGGAGCGACAGGCTAACCGGCACGGGTGCGAACGCCAAAGGCCGCGGGTGCGCGGTCCGCATCGCGGGATGCCGGCGGGGGGTGGGGAACCCCGGCCGTCGGTGGCGGCTAAGGATTCTTATGAGTTCTTCAGAGGGGTCCTTACGGCAATCGAATCGACGGTGCGAAAAACTATGGTCCTTGGTTCTGTCAGCTATGGAGGTCGTCCGTGAGCACCGAGCGCGAGGTTGGGCCCACCGGGCCGCAGGGGGAGCAGCCCGCCGGGGCCCAGGAGGCGGCAGGCGCCGCCTCCGACAGCACCGCTCAGGGCGGTCACAAGCCGACCATGGCCTTCAGCCGGGTTCCGCAGCCGGCGGCCGAGCCGGCGGCCGGAGCGTCCGCGGCGGACGAGGCTCCGGCCGACGGTGCTCCGGTCGACGGTGCGCCTGCGGCCGAGGGCGGGCACAAGCCGACCATGGCCTTCAGCCGGGTTCCGCAGCCGGCGGCCGAGCCGGTCGCCGAACCGGGCGCGCCGGAGGCCGCTCCGGCCGAGGGAGGGCACAAGCCCACCGTCGCCTTCACCAAGGTCCCCGCGTCGGAGGCCCCGGCCGCGCCGGCCGTCGAGGAGCCGGCCGTCGACCCGGTCACCGGCTACATCGATGCCCCGCCGCCGGTCCTGCCGCCCGCACCGCCCGTCGCGCCCGCACCGCCCGTCGCGCCCGCACCGCCCGTCGCGCCCGCACCG